>NZ_OZ372435.1:4800000-6369194 GCF_977089955.1 Nocardia sp. X0981
GCGGTCGCGCGCTGTCGTGCGTCGAGCGGCGCCGCACCGGGCATCGAGAGCACCTCGCGTAGTTTCCTGGTGGCTTCCGCGTGATCGCCGTGGACGGTCCAGAACTGGCCGAGCGCGGCACCCAGCCGGACGGCCGTACCGGTGTCGTCGCTGTCCACGGCGACGGTGAGCGCCGCGGTCAGATTGTCGCGTTCGGTCTCGAGTCGGGCGAGCCAGGAGATCTGGCCGGCGCTGCGGAGGTGCGGTTCGGCGCGTTCGGCCAGTTCGAGGAAGTGGGCGGTGTAGGCGGTACGCGTAGCGGCCAGGCGGCCGGTTGCCTTCAGTCGCTCCAGACCGAACTCGCGGATCGTGTCGAGCATCCGGTATGTGCCGTGCGCGTATTCCAGCAGCGACTTGTCGACCAGAGCATGCAGGTCCTCGGTGGTGAGGCCGAGGTGTTCTGCTGCCTCGCCGGTGAATTTCACCGGGAAGACGGCTGCCCGGTCCGCCGCGTCGCGTTCGGTGTCGGTGAGCAGGTCCCAACTCCATTCCACCACGGCCCGCAAGGTCCGGTGCCGGGCAGGGGCGGCGCGGCTGCCGACGGTCAGGAGCCGGAACCGGTCGTCCAAGCGGGCGGCGAGTGTTCCGATCGGCATGGACCGCAGGCGAACGGCTGCCAGCTCGATGGCCAGCGGTAAACAGTCCAATCGGAGGCATATCCGCTCGACGTCGTCGGTCGGTACGAAATCGGGTTGTACGGCTCGCGCCCGATCGGTGAACAGCCGGGCCGCGGGCCCCGCTGCCAGCGGTGTTACCGGGAACAGCACCTCGCCGGTGATGCCCAGTGGTTCCCGGCTGGTGGCCAGCACCCGGAGCCGGGGGCAACGGCCGAGTAGTTCCGCTGTCAGTTGCGCCGCCGGGCCGATCACATGCTCGCAGCCATCGAGGATGATGGCGGTCTCACGGTTCGCCAGAGCCTCGACCAGACGGGACAGGGCATCTGCCGAGTCCTGCAGGCCGAGGGTCGCCGCCACCGTATGAGCCACCTCGTCGGAGCGTGTCACCGATACGAGTTCGACCAGCCGGACCGGGATATCCAGTTCGGCGCCCACCGTGGTGGCGAGGCGGGTTTTTCCCACCCCTCCGGGACCGACCAGTGTCACCAGCCGATTGTCCAGGAACTGTCGGCCTACGCGCCGCCGCTCGGCGTCGCGGCCGACGAAACTGGTCAACGGGGCGCGCAGGTTCCCGCGGTAGTGTGCTCGCTCGGTGTCCCCGCGTAGTACTCGTAGATGCAGCTCGCGCAGTTGCGGCCCGGGGTCGGTACCCAATTCCGTTGCGAGCAGGACACGGTAGTCCTCGTAGGTGGACAGTGCTTCGGTTTGCCTGCCGTCGGCGATGAATGCGCGGATGAGAAGTTCGCGCAATCGTTCCCGCAACGGGTGCGTGGCGATCAACTGGTTCAGTTCGGCCGGGATCCGGGCCCGCTCCGGAGAAGCCCCGGTCAGCGCCGCCTCGATGCGGTCTTCGGTGGCGTTCAAGCGCAGTTCTTCCAGCCGGGTGGCCGCCGCGGCCGCGAACGGTAGGTGCGCGATATCGGACAGCGGCTCGCCCCGCCACAATCCCAGCGCCTCGGTGAGGAGTTCCCGGGCCGCGCCGGGGCGTCCGGCGCGGAGAGCTCGACGTCCTTCTTCGGCCAGCCGTTCGAATCGTGTGGCATCGACCGCGTCGGCCGGGACGTCCAACCGGTATCCCGCCGGCGCCGTGAGCAGTTTCGCCGGTTCCGGGAGTGCTCGCCGTAACCGCGACACCAGTGAATGGAGGGCCGCGTCGGGATGGTGCGGAGTTTCTTCCGGCCATACTGTTTCCACCAGCGTCCGGGTGGACACCACGTGGTCCGCTTCCAGGGCCAGCCGTGCCAGTAGCGCACGTGCGCGCACGCCGCCCACCCCTACGCTCCGGTTGTCGACGACAACTCGCAGCGGTCCCAGAACCTCGATGCGCACACCGTGATTCTCCCGGAGACCCTCGGGGCGATGACAGGTATCCGGCACCGATTCGGCAGGGTCGCGGGGAACGGTCGGGCGCAACGACCATTCCGCACAGGGAGAATCGCTATGGCGCCCATTCGCAACATCGAACAGTTCCGGGTATGGAACGGAGAAGACGGACACCACTGGGCCGAACACCATGCCCGATACGACGCCATGGGTTGCGGTTACGACAAGCCTCTTTTCGAAGCCGCCGCACTCACCGGGCACAGCCAGGTGCTCGATATCGGCTGTGGGACCGGGCAAACCACCCGCATCGCCGCTCGGGTGGCCGTCCACGGGCGAGTGGTCGGGCTCGACCTTTCGGAGCCGATGCTCACCCGCGCACGACAGATCGCCGAATCCGAGAAGCTCACCAATGTCGAGTTCGAGCAGAGTGATGCGGAAGTCCACCCGCTCCTCAGGGCTCGTTTCGATACGGTGATCAGCCGCGCGGGGGTGATGTTCTTCGCCGATCCCGTCGCCGCGTTCGCCAATATCGCCACCGCCCTGAAGCCGGGTGGCCGGCTCGTGTTCACCTGTCATCGAGAGCCGGGCGAAGCCGTTGCGGCGATCTTCGCGGCGCTGGCCGAACACCTGCCGATTTCTGATTCCGCCGACCTCGACCCCAGGGTCGCCGACTTCTCCGACCCCGATCTGGTTCGCGATGTGCTGACCGGCGCGGGCCTCACCGCGGTTACCGCAGCCGGTTTCGAGGTTTCTACCGTCCTCGGCCGCGACTGCCGCGACGCCACCGAATTCCTGTTCGATGCCCAGCTTCGTTCGTTCATCGGGGGCGCCGATGTGACCGCCGTGCGTAGAGCCGGGAGTGCCGTCGCGGCGGCGTTGCGGCCGTACGAGACCGACCTCGTGCGGATTCCCGCGCGGGGATGGCTGTATGCCGCGGAGAAACCTGCTCGTGGGTGACCGGAGCAAGCGGTTCGGATCTCACACCAGGGGCCCGGGAATGTTCCCGGGCCCCTGGTGTGAGGTGTCTACTTCACATACACCGTGTCGTAGAACTGCAGTGCGGCCGCGATTCCCACCGGGACTCCGATGAGAACCACTCCGGCGGCGACACCGAGGGTGACACCGGCGGCCGCGCCGGTGAGGCAGAGCCCGATGGGGCCGGCGAAGAATGTCGGGACCACCAGCGGTGCGCCGATGGCTGCTCCCGCGACGCAGCCCAGCGCGCCGCCGATGAGGCTGCCCAGCAGGGTGCCGATACCGGTAGCGAGGCCGAATTGGGTGGCTGCCATGCCGAGGGCGCTGTCGAAGTCTTCCATGCCCACTGGTTGCAGCATGGTGGCGGGCCGGGCCTGTGCCGGGTCGGTGCTGGGGGTGAAGGTGGCGGTATTGCCGTCGACCTGGGCGGCGATCGGCCATTCCTTTCCGTCTTTGAGGTAGGTGAGGGGCAGGCCCGCGACGAGCCGGCCCTGGTCGTCGAGTACCTGGAATTGGCTGCCCTGGATGGTGAGCGAGCCGCCGTCGGTTCGCAGGACGACCGAGCTGTCGACGATGCTGGCGGTGTAGTGGATACCGGGCAGGATATCGGTCTGCAGGGTGGTGCCGTCGTCGGGTGCGGTGGGGACCGGGGCGGCGTATGCGGTGGTGGTGGCGGCGCCGAGTGTGGCGACAGCGAGCAGGGAAGCGGCGATGTACCGGCGTGTTTGCATCTGTCTATAGCCTTTGTGTTGCACAGCGAGTGAGGTCGAGTTACACCCCGCGTGTGCCTCATCAAAGGTGTGACTCGCGGATCCGTACCGGCATACGAACCTGCCAGATGATGGTCTGACCGCCGTGTTTCCCTGCTGTTACCCGTGATGTTCCCATTTCGTTAACGCAGGGGTGAAATGTTTTGCCTGCGTAAACCAGCGTCCGTCCGCGGAGAGCGCGGGGACACTCCGGCAACCGTGCGGCAATTCGGATTGCGAACCCATATCATTCAGCTATGCCGACCTACGAGGAAGCGGAGGCCGCTCCGGTGTTCGGTCGCGGTGTCCGCCGGACGGTGCTGTCGATGGGTGTCTGTTCGGTGGTGCTCGGGGTCGCGACGGTGGCCTGGCCGGGTAAATCGCTGGGTGCGGTGGGCAATCTTTTCATGTTCTCGCTGCTGTGCGGCACGGTGACCTTGGCGGTGGTGGCTTTCGGGAGCCGGCTGGGCCGTTTTCCGCGTGCTCTCCTCTTTGTCGCCGCGCTGTGTTCACTGGTGACCGCGACACTGTGTTTCCGGGCGGGGAACTGGACGCTGTTGCTGGCGATGTGGCTGGGGTTGGCGTGGGCGGTTCGGGGGATCGCGCACGCGGTGGCCGGGGTGTGGGATGACGATGATCTCACCGGAGGCGGTAAACAGGAAGTGTTCGGGTTGTTGACGCTGACCGCGGGGCTGGTGGTCGCGATCGCGCCGTTCGAGGATATCCAGACGCTGGCGGTGGTCGCGGGCTGCTGTATGACGGTTTTCGGGGTGCTGGAGATCCGGACCGCGCTGGGGGCGGCGGAGGGCGAGGCGCTGACGACGGATCAGCAGGTGAGCTCGGTGATCGCGAATGCGGAGGGTTCCGGCGGACGCACCCGCGGCTGAGGCGTCGAATCGGTTCCGGTTTCGCTACTCTTCCTTGGTATGGCGACCACGGCGAGCCATCGGATCATGCGCCTGCGTGCTCTCATCGAGCACCCCAATACCGGCGAGGGCGAACGCGCGACCGCGCAACGCATGCTCGACCGGTTGCTGGATCGTTCCGGTTGTGTACCGACCGGTGACCGCACCTACGGCAACCGCCATCATCGGGTGGGTAAGCACGCCGATCTGCCGGCGGTGGCCGAGATGATCCGCGCGGATATCGCGTTGGCGCGCGTCATGTTCGCGCCGCAGACCCGGTTGGGTGAGCCCGCCGTCCGCGATCCGCTGGGGGACGCGCCGGTACAGATCGATATTTCGGTCGATCTGCCCCATCACGGTTGTATCGACATCACGATCGAGAATGTGCCGCGTGAGTGGGGCTGGGTGGTCGAGGACGGTATCGAGCGGGTCAGTCCCCGGTTGCAGGAGCTGGCGACCGAGTTGGCCGAGATCATGAACGGCTACAACTTCGACGGCAGCGATATCGCCAAACGTTTCTTCGGCCGGGTGCGGATCCCGGAATTGACCTTGGTGTGGTGACTTCGCTCAGGAGGCGCAGAATTCGTTGCCTTCCGGATCCAGCATGACCCACCAGTGCCCGGCGGGCCCCTGATCCACTTCCCGGACCCGGGTGGCGCCGAGTTGTTCCAGGCGGGTGACCAGTTCGTCGAGACCGCCGGGGGCGCTGTGGATATCGATGTGCAGGCGGTTCTTCGCTGTTTTCGGTTCGGGGACGTCCTGGAACAGGAGGCGGCGTCCTTTTCCGATACCGGTGACCGGGTCGAACGGATCGTCGGGGTGACGGACGGCGGCAAGGCCGCGGAAGAGTTTGCGGCCGCCGTGTTCGGTGACGGCGGCGGGATCGAGGTGACCGGCGGCGAGCAGTTGGTCGATCAGGGTGGTCTGGTCTTCCGGTACGTATTCCAGGGCGGCAGCCCAGAAGTCCGCGATCACGGGTGCGTCTGCGCTGTCGATGACGAGTTTCCAACCGAGAGTCATGTAACTAGTTATAGTGGTTACATGACTGCTGGTCCACACCCGGGGCTCATCCTGCGTTCCCATACCGGTGGCACCTACCTGTTCGATCCCGGCGCGTTGTGCCTGGAACTGCTGCTCACCGGCGGTCCCGGCCCGTACCGGGTCTACGAGGTGTTGCACGAACCCGGCGATGTGGCCGCATGGGCCGCACGCAGCCGTCTCACCCCCACTCCGGAACTGGAGATCACCGCGGCCGAACTCACCACCGCCCGCCACTTCCGGGACGCATTGTTCGCCGTCGTCCGGGCGCACACCCGTGGCGAACCCCCGGACTCCGCGGATCTGGAAACCGTGAACCAGACCGCCGCCCGGCCGCCACTGGTTCCCACTGTCACCGCGGACGGCGCCCGCGGCTGGCAGGAGCCCGGCACGGGCACCCAACTGCTGTCCACCCTCGCCCGCGACGCCATCGAGCTGCTCACCGGCCCCTACGCCCAGCGGATCCGGGTCTGCGCGGCAGCCGACTGCCAGCTGATGTACGTCGATACCTCCCGCCCGGGCCGGCGGCGCTGGTGCTCCATGGAGCATTGCGGCAACCGGCACAAGGTGCGCGCGCACCGCTCCCGTCACACCGAGAAAGAAGGATGATCACTGTGCCCACCGGACTCACGAAGGACGCAGGCTGGCAGATCGGCGTATCCCGGACCCTGCCGCATGCGCGGGACACGGTCTGGAACTACCTGACCAGTCCCGCCGGTATCACCGCCTGGCTCGGTGCCGGAGCCGCGCCGCTCCCGGAGCCGGGCGCCACCTACCGGACCGAATCCGGTGCAGGCGGTGAGATCCGCAGCTACCGCCCGGGTGAGCGAATCCGCCTGACCCACGGCACGACCACGGTGCAGGTCACCACCACCGCCGCGACCGCGAATACGACGGTGCTCCGCTTCCACCAGGAGCGGATGTCCAGCGCGGCCGAACGGGAACGCCAGCGAACCCACTGGCACCAGGTGATGGATCGGGTGGCCGCCGCCTTGGCCGCATATGCTCCCCGGCAGCGGTGACCGGGGCCGCGCCGATCACCCCGCGACCTCGATACGCGGGGAATGGGTCACCGGGAAGTTCACCGAGGCGGCGATGAAGCATTCGGCCGCGGCCTCACGGTGCAGTTCCCGGGCGCGGTCGACCATCCCGGCGGAGGCGACGGTGACCACCGGCCGTAGTTCGACCTCGGTGAAGCGGCCACCGCCTTCGCTGTCCTCGGCCATGACTCCCCGCGCATCGTCACGGTAGCCGAGCACCGTGACACCACCGGTCGCGCAGAGATGCAGATACCACAGGAGATGGCATTGACTCAGGGCGGCCACGAGCAGCAGTTCGGGATTCCAGCGTCGCCTATCGCCCCGGAAGGCCGGATCCGCCGATCCGGCCAGGTCGGGGCGCCCGGCCGCCCGTGTCACATAGGAGCGGTCGTAGGACCGGTAGTCGACCGTGCCGTGGTCACCCGCCCCGGTCCAGTCGGTGCGGCATTCGTAGTGGTGCGTAGCTGCCATACCGGTGATCATCTCCGTACCGGGTGGCGCTTGTCGATTCTCCGGTTCAGCCGCGGTCGGCGGCGTTGCGCAGATCCAGCCAGAAGCCTCGGTACCCGGCGGCTCAGGTCCGCGCCGGGTCCGTTCCTGCGGGCCAGCTGAATTCGGGATCGGTGGTGTAGTCGAGCCGTCGCTGGTCCAATGCCATCGACACCATCTGGTGGGCGCCCGGGCCGATGATCCGGCGCAGCGGGGGATCGGGTAGTTCCACCAGTTCCAGCAGTGCCGCGGCCGCGACGGCCGGGTCGGCGTCGACCCACTCGGGTTCCCCGGCGGGTTGCGGGGCTTCGGGTTCGGGCCGCGTGTGCGGGCCGGGGTAGTCCGGTGTGCCGAGTACGGCGGTGCGCAGTTGCGCGTAGGCGGGGTTCGCGGTAGCGAATCGCATACTGGTTTTCGCCCAGTCGGTATCGAAACCACCCAGTTGGGCGATGGTAACCGCGATTCCGAAGGGGCGCATTTCGTCGGCGAGGGCGGCACTGAACCCTTCCAGGGCCCATTTACCGGCGTTGTACATGCCGAACAGCGGCATGCTGCCGACCGCTCCGACGGTCGAGATCTGCACGATATGCCCGTGGCCCTGGGCGCGTAGGTGCGGGAGCGCGGCCTGGGAAACCCACACCGCGCCGTAGAAGTTGGTGTCCATCTGGTCACGGATCTCGGTTTCGCTGAATTCTTCGACCGCGCCGACGAGCCCGTATCCGGCGTTGTTGACGATGACGTCGACGGTCCCGGTGACGGTGAACGCCTGGCGTACCGCGGTGCGGACGTTCTCCCGGTCCCGGATGTCGAGGGGGAGGACGGTCAGGCGGTCGTGGACGAGGTCCTGCATGGTGTGCGGGTTGCGGGCGGTGGCCACCACATGATCACCGTGTGCGAGTGCCGCCTCGGTGAAGGCACGGCCCAGGCCGCGGTTGGCGCCGGTGACGAACCAGGTTCTGGTCAAGACAAGCCTTTCGCTACGAGACGTTGCGTCTCGTCAAGGGTGGCAGTCCGCCTCCGCGCTTGTCAAGACGAGACGGTTCGTCTCATTACAGTTATCATGGGGGCCATGGCAGACACCCCCGCCGCCGCCCGCCGCAGCAAACGTTCCCGCGACGCGATCCTCACCGCCGCCGCGGCGCTCATCCGTGAAATGCCCTACGGCAAACTCACCATCGAAGCGATCGCCGCGCGCGCCGGGGTGGGAAAGCAGACGATCTATCGGTGGTGGCCCTCCAAAGGCGCCGTGATCTTCGAAGCCATGCTGGAATCCAGCACCGGCCCCCAGGGCCCGGCCCTACCGGATACCGGCGATATCGCCACCGATCTGGGCGCACTGCTGCACGGGTCGATCGAAACCCTGACCGATCCGCATACCGAGGCGTTCCTACGCGCCGTGTTCATCGAGATCCAGCAGGATCCCGAACTCGCCGCCACCTACCGTGAGCGCCTGCTGCTACCGCAGCGCGCCGCCGTGGCCGGCCGTCTCGCGGCCGCGGTGGACGCCGGTGAACTACGCCGCGATCTCGACCTCGAACTCGCCACCGATCTTCTGCTCGGTCCCATCCAAACCCGGTGGTCACTCGGCCTGGGTGGGCTCACTCCCGCCTACGCCGACGCTCTCCTGTCGGCCGCTCTGACCTCCCTGCGCGCCGGGGCTTCGTGAGCGTTCGCACCCCGGCCGGCGGACGCTTCCAGATAGGCGGCGGTGAGGATATCGGAGGCGATGCCCTTTATCAACGCGCCGGCCGACGTTCTCGCTGGGAGAGACCACCTTCCACTTCCTGGATGCCACTCCCGAACAGGCTTTTACGGCAGCCGACGGCCGTGATGTGCGTATCGGCGGGGGAGTGGCCACGGTGCGCGACTTCCTCGCCGCCGATCTCGTGGACACCCTGCACATCGCCGTCGCGCCCCACGAGCTCGGCGCCGGTGAACGGCTCTGGAACAGCCCCGAGGAACTGCTCGACCGATTCCACCTGGAGAAGGTCCCCAGCCCCAGCGGCGTCGTCCACCATTTCTTCTGGCGCCGTTGAGCACACGGCACCGGCCCGGAAAGCCGGTTGCCCGGGCACCGTACGGTGCCCGGGCAACCGGAGACCACCCACCCGGCCCGGCCGGAGGGGCCGATATCAGGCCAGGTCGAAACGATCCGCGTTCATCACCTTGTGCCAGGCCGCGACGAAGTCGTGAACGAACTTCTCCTTCGCGTCGTCGCAGGCGTAGACCTCGGCGACCGCGCGCAGTTCGGAGTTGGAACCGAACACCAGGTCGTAGCGGGTACCGGTCCATTTGACCTCGCCGGTCGCGATATCACGCGCCTCGAAGGTCTCCTGGGACTCGTCGGTGGATTTCCACTCGATCCCCATATCGAGCAGGTTCACGAAGAAATCGTTCGACAATGTGCCGACGTTCTCGGTGAACACACCCTGTTCCGACTGCCGGTAGTTCGCGCCCAGCACGCGCAGCCCGCCGAGCAGTACGGTCATCTCCGGCGCGGTGAGGCCCAGCAGATTCGCGCGGTCGATCAGCAGATGTTCCGACGGCAGCCGGTGCCCCTTGCCGATGTAGTTGCGGAAACCGTCGGCCCGTGGTTCGAGCACGGCGAAGGAATCCACATCGGTCTGCTCCTGCAGTGCGTCGTTACGGCCCGGTGTCACCGGCACGGTAACGGCCACACCGGCGGCTTTCGCGGCCTGTTCGACACCGGCGGCACCGGCGATCACGATCAGGTCGGCCAGCGATACCTTCTTGCCCCCGGACTGGGCGGCGTTGAACGATTCCTGGATCTTCTCCAGCGCGCTCAGTACGGCGGACAGCTGTTCGGGTTCGTTGACGTCCCAGCTCTTCTGCGGCTCCAGGCGGATACGGGCGCCGTTGGCGCCACCGCGCTTGTCACTGGAGCGGAACGTCGACGCCGAGGCCCAGGCGGTGGACACCAGCTGCGGTACCGTCAGCCCGGACGCCAGCACCTGCTCCTTGAGAGCGGCGATATCCGCCTCGTCGACCACCTCGAAGTCCACGGCCGGGATCGGGTCCTGCCAGATCTGGATCTCGGCGGGAACCTCCGGACCCAGGTAGCGCTCGATGGGACCCATATCGCGGTGGGTCAGCTTGTACCAGGCGCGGGCGAACGCGTCGGCGAACTGGTCCGGGTTCTCCAGGAAGCGACGGGAGATCGGCCCGAACTCCGGATCGACCCGCAGCGACAGATCGGTGGTCAGCATCGTCGGCTTCTTGCGCTTCGCCGGGTCGTGCGCGTCCGGGATGATGTCCTCGGCGCCCTGGGCCACCCACTGGTGGGCGCCCGCCGGGCTCTTGGTGAGCTCCCATTCGTAGCCGAACAGGATTTCGAAGAAGTCGTTGGTCCACTGCGCGGGCTTGGTGGTCCAGGTGACTTCCAGGCCACTGGTGATCGCGTCTGCGGCCTTACCGGCGCCGTGGGCACTCTTCCAGCCCAGGCCCTGCTGCTCGATCGACCCGGCCTCCGGCTCGGCGCCGACCAGTGCGGCATCGCCGGCGCCGTGGGTTTTCCCGAAGGTATGCCCGCCCGCGATCAGCGCGACGGTCTCTTCCAGATCCATGGCCATCCGGCCGAAGGTCTCCTTGATGTCCACGGCCGCGGCCAGCGGATCCGGGTTGCCGTTCGGGCCTTCTGGGTTCACGTAGATCAGTCCCATCTGGACGGCGCCCAGCGGGTTCTCCAGATCTCGTTCGCCGCTGTAGCGTTCGTCGCCCAGCCAGGTCGCCTCCGGGCCCCAGTACACATCCTCGTCCGGTTCCCACAGATCGGCGCGGCCACCGGCGAAACCGAAGGTCTGGAAGCCCATGGATTCCAGTGCCACATTGCCGGCGAAGATCATGAGGTCGGCCCAGGACAGTTTCCTGCCGTACTTCTTCTTCACCGGCCACAGCAGCCGGCGCGCCTTGTCCAGGTTCGCGTTGTCGGGCCAGCTGTTCAACGGCGCGAAACGCTGCATACCGCCGCCCGCGCCACCCCGGCCGTCGGTGGTGCGATAGGTGCCGGCGCTGTGCCAGGCCATCCGGACCATCAGCGGACCGTAGTGGCCGAAATCGGCGGGCCACCAGTCCTGTGAGGTGGTGAGTACTGCGGTGATGTCCTTGCGGACCTCGTTCAGGTCCAGGGTCGCGAACTCGGCGGCGTAATCGAAGTCCGGGTTCATCGGGTCCGACGCCGGGGCGTTCTTCCGCAGGATCTTCAGGTTGAGCTGGTTCGGCCACCAGTCCCGGTTGCCGGCACCGGTGGTGGGGTGTTTGGCCGCGAACGGGCACTGGCCAGTGGTGGTCTCGGACACTGCGTTCCTTCCGGTAGGGAGGGTGTTCTAGCTGGGGGACGAAGAGCAGGTGGGGCACAGGCCCCAATAGGTGACCTCGGCGGTCTCGATGGTGAAGCCGTGGTCGTCGGAGGCGGTCAGGCAGGGGGCGGGGCCGGTGGCGCAGTCGACGTCGGCGATCACGCCGCAGGACCGGCAGACGAGATGGTGGTGGTTGTCGGCGACCCGGGTCTCGTATCGGGCGACCGAGCCGACGGGCTGGATACGCCGCAGCAGGCCCGCGGTGGTCAATGCCCGCAGCACGTCGTATACGGCCTGGTGGGACACCGCGCCCAGCGTTTCCCGGACCCGGCCGCTGATGGAGTCGGTATCGGAATGGGGGTTGTCGTGCACCACGCGCAGCACCGCGAGCCGCGGCGCGGTCACCCGCAGTTCGGCGTCGCGCAGCATGTTCTCGAATTCGACGGTAGTGGGCACGAACCGCAGCCTACCCGTTTTCTGGAATCAATCAAGTATTGGTTTAATTCCAAATTAGCCCCCGCGACAGCCGGTGGGCCGGTAGTATGCGCTCCCGCGTCGACGACATCGTGAACGTTCCGTTGCGCTCAGGAGGAGCACGATATCCGCGATCCCCGTTCGGCCGCAGGGGAATTGCCACACTCGCCTCGTTCGCCGGCGAACCGGCGCGGCGAACGGGCAACGACCCGGCGCGGTGGAGCGTGCCCGGCCCACTTCCCACGCCCTCCACCTTCCGGCGTCCGGTGAGGTCCGCACCGGGTAATACCGGGGTATTATTGTGCTGAGTTGTGGAGTACGAATGGCATGCGTCCAGCGAACCGCTCCTTCAGCACTTCGAAATCGCGACCTGGGAAGTGATGGAGGTACTGTTCTCGCCGCGGCGCTGGCCGCGGCCGGCGACCACCCGCCAGGGGTTACCGGTACTCACCGTATGGGGCCGCACCGACGCCGGGCGGCCACTGGTGGTGGTGTTGCGGCAGCCTCGTTCGTATCCCGATTGCTGGCAGATCCTCATGGCCGCGCCCATGGGAACCCACCAGCTCGCCGAGTTCACTGCATGGGAGGCGACTCGAAATGAATAACGAACCCGGTTACCCGCGCAGCGCCGCCGAAGCCGAACGGTTCCTGGACGAGCTGACCTTCGACGACACCGCCGACAGGCCGCCGCTGCCGCCCGCCACCGACGAGATCGAACGCGGTATGGTCACCACCTCGCTCAAGATGCCCGCGGATCTGCGCGACCGCATCCGTGAGGTGGCCGCGGCGCACTGCGTCACACCGTCGGTACTCATCCGCCAATACATCGAACTGGGATTGTCCGGCGAACAACCGGAACGGATGATCCCCCTGTCGGACGCCATCCGCGTGCTGTCCAGTCTCCGCCCCACCGCCTGACATTCCCGCCCCCCGGAGCGGATACTTCCCGCCCATACGGTGAGAACCGAGGTGGATCCGCGCCGATCCCGTCGGGGTGTGCTCCGCCGACGTCGGTGAAGCACACCATCGCGCAGCGCGCGTCGGATCCGGGCGGCACGAGCGGCTCCGCGCCACCCGGGTGGTTCACGGAACGCTCAACGGCGGGGCGGGCTCGAAATACACGGGCAGCCCGGCCAGCGCCCGATGGAAGGGGCCCGGGCGCCACACCAATGCCTGCCGGGTATCGAGATGGAGATCGGGGATGGCGTTGAGGAGGACATCGATCGCGCTGCGCACCGCGGTACGTGCCAGCGACTGGGCCGGGCAGGCGTGCGGCCCGACGCTCCAGGCCAGATGTGAGCGGTTTCCGACGAAGCTGCCGCCGGGAGAATCGGATCCGCTGCGGATCTCGGGATCGTTGTTACAGGCGGAAAGGCTGATGACCACCGGCTGATGCGCGGGCAGCCAGATTCCCTCGACCGGTATGGGCTGACGCGGGTAGGTGGTGCAGAAGTTCGCCATCGGTGGGTCGTTGAAAAGGACGTTGTCGATGGCGTCGTCGGTCGAGAGGTTACCGCCGAAGCTGTTTCCCGCCCCGTACTGCGGCTCGGTGATGATCAGCAGCAGCGCATTGGTGATCAGGTTGCGCTGAGCCTCGAAACCCGCGCCGTAGAAGCTCATCAGCTGCGCGAACACCTCGATATCGTCGAGCGCGTTACCGTGCCCGACCAATCGTGAGGTGGCATCGTCGCCGGGGCGATCACGTTTGAGATGGATCAACTCCATGAGCGCGGATCTGAGTATCCCCATCCCTTCTTCGGCCCGGACCGTATCGAAACGAGCGGCCATACCCGCCGCGACCCGCAGACCGATATCGTCCGGGCAGCCGCAGATGTGGTTGATGATCTCGAGGGCGAGCGGGAAAGCGTACTGGCTCATCAGATCCGCGGTGCCGTGCTCGCAGAATGTGTTGATCAGCGGGGTCGCGATCCGCTCGACGGTGTGGGGCAGCGAATTGAGATCGACACCGTCGATACCGGCGGAGGACGCCTGCCGATAGCGGGCGTGCAACTCGCCGACGTTGTACCGGGCGGCCGGAAACCACTTCATCATCGGCAGAACCGGGGAATTCTGCGGTACGGTTTCCTGCCAGTACCGCGGGTCGGCCGGGAAATGATCGGGGTCGTTGAGGATCTGCACGGCGATCTTGTGACCGATCACCAGCGTGGCCGGTACCCCGGGTGCCAGTTCCACCGGCACCAGCGACCCGTGCCGCGCTCGCATCTCCTCGTACACGCGATGCGGGTCCGCGGCGAACTCCTGCGTGTACATCGGGAAACGCGGCCCGGGGATTTCGGCGACCGGCCCGGGCGCGACAGGGTGGGCTCCCGCTGCCGGAAGCCGGGACATCGGGAAACGGTGTGGCGTGGTCAAGAAAGGGACTCCAGTTACGGGACTCGGACGAGGACGATTACGGCGCGGCCGTTCCTGCGAACTTCCGCGCACTGGTTTGTACCTCAGGGCTCACCGGCCACTGCGCAGGTGGTCGCGAGACATTGCCGTGGCGGAGTCCGGTGAGGTGCGTCCACTCGGTGGAGCACGCCGCGTCGAGCACCGGTGTGGTGGGTGATGCGGGCATCACCCACCACACCGGTGCTCCGAATTCACCCGGAGACCGGATCTTTGCTGTGATGGGTGTCCCGGTCCGGCTCCGCGGGCCCCTCGGCGTCCGCGAGTGCGACGATGCCCGCCGCGCACACCCGCGCCTCCTCGGCACTGTGCCGGCCCAGGCCACACGCGGCGGAGATGCCGTAGGCGCGACCGGCCGCCTGCTCGAAGAGAGACAGCGCGCGGGCACCGCCCTCGGCCGTATCGGGGGAGGCGACGCCGGCGATCAGGCGCCACTCGGGATCGAGGGAGCGCAGCGGGGCGTAGAAGGCGGGATCCACGGGTGCCGGGTGGGAACCGTAGGCACACGGAAGGTGCACCGGGGGCAGGGGTATCTTCCGCTGCCGGAGCAGAGTGCCGGTGTGGCGCAGCAGGGTTGTCGCCGGTGTCAGGTCACGCGGGCTCAGCAGGCTCTGGTGCTGGTAGTCGCCGTAGCACAGGTGCACGATGGTGTCGTTTCCGCCTTCGATACGGTGCACCTGTTCCAGGAACCCGGCGAGCTGACGCGCGACCATCGGCGCCATCGCCCACAGCATGCGCAGGTCCTGCGCTTTGACCACGCTCAGCAGGGCCAGGGGTGATTCGATCTGCCAGAGGATCCGGTCGCCGTGGCGGCGAGCGATTTCCGTCATCTCCCGCAGGACGGCGTCGGTGAACACCGGCAGATGCCGTAGTGCGGCCAGTACCAGGTTCGAACGCCGCAGAGCGCGCCCGGTGGGCAACCCACCGGAGACCGCGGCGCCGGCGAAGACGAACATCGCCAGGTCCAGTGGGCTGGGTTGGCTGATCTGCAGTTTCGCCCCGGCCAATTCCGGCCTGTCCCGCTGCAGGGATTCGAAAGCGGCCATCACCTCATCGATCCGGTCGATCCGATCCATCGAGACATGTCCGGGCTCGAGTTTCCGCCCGGATCGGATGCCGTAGCTGGGGAAGTCGCTGTAGTCCGCGAACTCGCCGCCGCTGACCAGTTCGAGGACATCGGCATGTTCGCGGCGGGCCCGGAGGTAGTCCAGGATCCAGTCCGGGTCCAGATCGCAGGGCACCGCGGTCAGCGGTTTGCCGCCACTGTGATCGACGAACCACTCCAGAGCGGCGCGGTCGCCGTCTGCCATCAGTTCCGGTGGGAGGCTGCCTACAAAATGTACATACCGACTCATACGTAACTCTTCTGTCGCCCGGCTGATAGAGCCGGTGATTCCGCGAACCACCGGCCCGCCGACGACCCTACACAGAAGCGGTTGGCAGCGAGGCACTTCTCGTTGAGCAGCAAGGGTTTTCACAAGGTCATCCCACTAATTCTAGCGGGATCCGGCCATCGAAAACGCTTTGTTTCCACATGGTAACCAGGTCGTTCCCACCCTGTGGCCGCCGGCCCGCCGATCACGTGAACGAGCCGGCCCCACACCTCCGAGCACACCGGTCCGCCGGGGCGAGCCCTCGACCCCTCCCCGGCGCCGGCACATCGGTAGGGGTCCGGCCGGCCGTCCCGGACCTCCGCCACCCTTTTGCTCCGCATGTCGCACCACCGAATTCCGCCCCTGTAGCGGCCGATGAGAGCAGCGCCGGCAATAGCCCGTTGCGGACCTTGCCACGGCTCGATTAGTATTGCTTTCTCAAGCTGGTCGTCTGGATCGCGAATATACTGGCGACTGCCGAACCGATTGCCATTACGGCGGGTCGGCAAGACGGAAGATTCTCTCATTTGTCGGGGATGGGGAGAATCCAGAGGGAATTCGGCGACGAAGCGGTCGTCGGATCCACACGGACACTGGTGCAGAGGTGAGCTCGGTATCAGAAGACGATTCGGTGCAACCGATGAATTCCAACTGTGAACATTCCCGCCCACCGAACCCGACTCGCTTCCGAGCGACTTCGGTGATATGTATATCTTCCACCCAGGGGACGGTGGTAATGAGACTGCACGCTGCGAGACGCGGGTACGAGCCGGGCCCACCAGGCAGCCCTCGGAACCACGCCGTGCACGGCAGGTATCTCGATCCGTAACGCTCTGCGCCGGCCCTCGCCCGTGGAAGGCGGGGCCTGCAGTCGCGCGCGCGGTATTCGTCACCGTCGGGCCCCATTTATTCCGCTTCATTTCCGTTCGGTGTCGATTCGAACCCGGATCAGGACTCTTCGACGCGAAAACGAAATGCGATCGCGCCATTAGAAGTTCTTTCCGAGGGAATTGACTTCTTAATTTCGAGCGATGCACATCCTTGGGTGGCCGGAATGTTCCCATGAGCATTCCGACTCCTGCAATGACGCAATAAACGGGAGGTCAGGTGACCCAGTCCAAGCGCAACCTCGAGAGCGATCGGACACAGCCGGGTTCCTCACACAACGGCACATCCGGTTATTCCGGCCGAACGATTCCCGGTAACGGTTCGGGAACGCACGGTAATGATTCGGCAAATGTGGCGTCCATCGATGTTCTCCCGCTCTCCGCGGCCCAGCGAGGAATCTGGTTCGCTCAGCATCTCGCGGGTTCGTCACCGATTTCCGTGGCCCAGTACGTGGAGATCACCGGTGAACTGAAGACGGACCTCCTGCTGGAGGCATGCGATACCGTCGGCCACGAGTTCGGCTCCGGATATCTGCGGCTCATCGAGATCGACGGCGAACCACGCCAATTCGTCGACGACACCATGGACTCCCCCGTATCGGTGGTGGACCTGCGCCGGCACGCCGACCCGGTGGCGGCCGCGCACGAGCTCATGGTGCAGGACTATTCCGCCCCGCTGGACCTGCTCACCGACCGGCTCATGACCAGCATCGTCTTCCAGGTCGGCCCCGACCACTACCTGTGGTATCAGCGCGCCCACCACATCGCGCTGGACGGTTTCGCCGCGGTCACGATGCTGCAGCGGATCACCGAGCTGTACAACGCTTGGGTAAACGGTGACGAGGCACCACCGTCGAAGGCACAGGACCTGGGGGAAATCGTCGACCAGGACCTGGCGTACCGGGACTCCACCCGCTTCGAGAACGACCGGAAGTACTGGACGGAGCATCTGGTGGGCGCCCCGCCCGTGGTCAGCCTCGCCGGCCGGATCGGCAAACCCACCATTCATCCGGAGCTGGTCAGCACGCCGCTACCGGCCGAGACCGCGCACCTGCTGGACCGTGCCGTACTGGAACGCGGCACCAGCGTGACCCCGATCGTCGTCGCGGCCTTCGCCGCCTACCTCGCCCGGATGACCGGCAGCGAGGAAGTGCTGCTGAGCCTGCCGGTTTCGGGACGGCACTCGGCTGTGCTGCGCCGTTCGGGAGGCATGGTGGCGAACGTGGTCCCGCTGCGGGTACGGGTCGCCTCGCTCGGCGTCGGCGAATTGATCGACGCCACGCAGAGCGAGCTGACCAGCGCTCTGCGGCGGCAGCGCTATCGCCAAGAGGACATCTTCCACGATATGGGGATCGCGCGCGACGAGACGGCATCCTTCGGTCCGGCCGTGAACCTGATGATGATCGAGAACGAGGTGGTGCTCGGCAATACGACCGGGCGCCTGCACGTCCTGACCTCCGGGCCCACCGCCGACCTGTTCGTCAACATCTATCCGGGAGCGGGTAGAGACAGCACCCATATCGACTTCCAGGGCAACCCCAACGTCTACACACCCGCCGAGCTGGCCGCTCACCACCGGCGCTTCCTCATGTTCCTGCACGGGTTCCTCGCCGGCGGTGCCGAACACCGGGTCAGCGGACTACCTCTCCTGGGAGCCCGGGAGCGCGCCGCGCTGCTACCCGTACGCGGTCCCAGCGGACTACCGGCCCGCCTCCTACCCGACATCCTGGCCGACGGCGCGGCCCGCGACCACACGGCGCCCGCGATCGTGGCCGACGGACACACCACGAGCTACGGCGCACTGGACAGCGCGTCCTCCCGCCTGGCCCGGCAGCTGATAGAGCTGGGTTGTGGACCGGGCAGTGCCGTAGCGATCGTGCTCCGGCGTTCCGCCGAGTCGATCACGGCGACCTGGGCGGTCGCGAAATCCGGTGCCGCGATCGTGCAGGTGGACCCGGAGTACCCGCCGAAACGTATCGAGCACATGATCGCCGACAGCGGCGCGGAGGTCGCGATCACCCTCGACGCCCACCGCGAGCGGCTGCCACACACCGTGCGGCCGGTCGTTCTCGACGATCCCGCCGCCCGGTACGCCGAGCTCGCGGACGGGCCGATCTCCGACGCGGAACGGACCCGGCCGCTGCGGTCCGCGCACATCGCCTATATGACCTACACGTCGGGGTCCACCGGGACGCCGAAAGGTGTCCAGGTCACCCACACCGGGCTGGCGAACCTGATCGCCGACCGCAGCGAAACCTACGGCATCGATGCCGGATCGCGGGTGTCGTATGCCCTCTCACCCAGCTTCGACGCCTCCCTGGAGCAGTTCCTGACCTGCTTCGCGGGCGGTTGCACGCTGGTGATCGTGCCACCCGAGGTGCTCGGCGGGGAACGGCTCACCCAGCTGCTGGCGGACGAACACGTCACGCATCTGACACTGACCCCGGCGATGCTGGCGACCGTGGACCCGCGGCCGCTCACCGACCTGCGGGCCGTGGTGGTCGGGGGCGACGTGTGTCCACCGCACGTTGTCGAACGGTGGACACAGGCCGTGCCTCTGTACAACGAATACGGTCCCACCGAAACCACCGTGACCGCCTCCGGCGCGGAGCTGCGACCCGGCCGGGACCTCACCGTCGGCGGACCCGTCCGCGGCGTCTCCGCCATGGTGCTGGACCGGGCGCTGCAGCCGGTACCGAAGGGCACCGTCGGGGAACTGTATCTGGCCGGGCCGGGTCTGGCCCGCGGCTACAGCAACCGGTTCGGTGAAACCGCGGCCCGGTTCGTCGCCCACCCGTACGGCGAGCCGGGGCAGCGTATGTACCGCACCGGCGATCTCGCGCGCTGGGCCGGCGACGAGTCGGAGATGACGCTGGAATTGATGGGGCGCAGCGATTTCCAGGTGAAGATCCGCGGCTACCGCATCGAACCGGGCGAGATCGACGCCGCGCTCACCGCGCACGCGGACGTGGAAATGTCCGCCACGATCCCGGTGCGCAACAATGCCGGTGCGACGGTGCTGGCGTCCTATGTCGTTCCGGTTCACGGCCGCCGGGCCGATCCGCTCGAACTCCAGCGTTTCGCCCGCGAATCCCTGCCCCCGCATATGGTCCCGGCCGTGATCCTGCCGCTGGAGAGTCTGCCGATGAACGCGTTCGGCAAACTCGATCGCAGCGCGCTACCCGAACCCGATTTCACGGCCGCACCGGCCGGGCGCGCGCCGGCCACCCCCCGGGAGAACCTGGTGGCGGGCCTGTTCGCCGAGGTACTCGGGGTACGGCAGGTCGGGGCGGACGACAGTTTCTTCGCGCTCGGCGGCGACAGCATCCTGTCGATCCAGCTGGTGGCGCGGGCGAAAGCCGTGGGGTTGGCGTTCTCCACCCAAGATGTGTTCGAGTACAAGACCGTCGCGGGGCTGGCCGCCATCGCGACCGAGGCCGGTGGTGTCCCGCAGCTGGCCGAACTGTCCGGTGGCGGGACAGGGCCGATACCGCTGTCGCCGATCGTGCACGCCATGCTGGACCGCGGCCACTACGGTAGGTTCGCGCAGGCCACTCTGGTCGAACTCCCCGAGCGGGTCCGCCGCGTAGAGCTGGTGCGGGCGCTGCAGTCCCTGCTGGACCGCCACGACATACTGCGTGCGGTACTGCGCGGCGCCACCCCGGGCGCGGACCCCCACCTCGAGGTACGCGCGCCGGGCGCGGTCGATGCCGATACGGTGCTGACCCATGTGCGGCTCGACGAACGCGCGGCCGACGTCATCGACGCGCACCTACAGGAAGCCGCGGACCGTCTGGATCCCGGCAGCGGCGCGCTCGTCCAGGTCGTGTGGCTGCAGGACGGCAGCGGCGCCGGCCCCGACCTGATGTGGCTGGTGATCCACCATCTCGCCGTCGACGCGGTGTCGTGGCGGATCCTTCTCACCGACCTCGCCCAGACCTGGCCGCAGGTTCGCGGGGGCGGCGAACCCCGACCGGCTGCGGGAACCACCTCGGTGCGGCGCTGGGTGCACGGCCTGGTCGAGCAGGCGCCGGACAGAAGTGCCGCGGAACTCGACCTGTGGAAGGGGGTCGTGGCGGGTGGGGACCGGCTGCTCGGCGCGCGCCGCCTGGACCCGGATCGTGACGTCATGTCCACGGCGAGCCGGGTCCGGCTCCGGATCCCGGCCGATATCACCGAGGCGGTGCTCACCACCATTCCGGCGCGGTTCCACGGCAGCGCCAACGATTCGCTGCTGGCGGCCCTGGCCCTGGCGCTGGGCGAATGGCGGCGCCGGCGCGGGATGACGCCCGGGGAAGAGCTGATATCGCTGGAGGGCCACGGCCGGGAGGAACGGGCCGTACCGGGCGCCGACCTCAGCGCCACCGTGGGCTGGTTCACCACCCGCTTCCCGCTCCGGCTCGAACTGGCGGGCGTCGACCTCGACGACGCGTTCGCCGGCGGCGCGGCCGCGGGACAGGCGATCAAGCAGGTCAAGGAGCAGCTACGGGCGGTGCCGGACAACGGTATCGGCTATGGGATGCTGCGTTGCCTGGATCCCCGGGGCCGCGCGGAGCTCGGGAGTGCACCGGACCCCCAGATCAGTTTCAACTATCTGGGCCGGGTGGGTGCCCGCGAGCATTCGGGGGCGTGGGCACCCACCACCGAATTCCCGTCGCTGACCGCGACGAACGATCCGCGGATGGCGTTGCCCGCCGTACTCGATATCAATGCGATCGCCGAACCGGGTCCTGAGGGACTCGAACTCGATGCGACCTGGGAGTTCGCCTCGAAAATCCTGGACGCCGAGGAGGTCGACGAACTCGCCGGCCTGTGGGTGCGGGCGCTGCGGGCTCTCACCGGCCATATGCGTTCCGGATCCGCCGGTGGATTCACCCCGTCGGACTTCCCGCTCGTCGCGGTCTCGCAGGACGATATCGACCACTGGCAGCGGGAATACCCGTCGCTGACCGATGTGTGGCCACTCACCGCCCTACAGTCCGGGTTGCTGTTCCACACGATCTACGACCACGACGGTGACGACGGATACATCGTACAAGCCGCGTTGACGCTGGGCGGAGAGGTGGATCCGACGCGGATGCGGCAGGCCGCGCAGGCGCTCGTCGACCGGCACGACAGCCTGCGGACCGCGTTCGTCGAAAGCGGCGGCGGCCCGAGGCAACTCGTTCTGGGCAGCGTCCGGGCCGACTGGCGCGAAACCGACCTCACCGGTATCGGTGACGACGAGGAACGGGAGCGGGCACTGCGGCGGCTCGCGGAATCGGCGGCGGCGCCGTTCGATCCGGCGCGGCCACCGCTGCTGCGTTTCCACCTCGTACGCACCGGCGCCGACGAGTTCCGGCTGCTCGTCACCAACCATCACATCGTGCTGGACGGCTGGTCGATGCCGTTGCTGATCCATCAGCTGCTCGTCCTCTACAGCTCCGACGGCGATCCGGCCGAACTGACCTCACCCCGCTCCTACCGGGACTATCTGCAGTGGCTCGAAACCCAGGACCGGGAAGCCGCGACAGCCGCGTGGCAGCAGATGCTCGCCGGGATCGAGAGCCCCACCCGGGTCACCGGTGGGGCGGACCGGACCGTCACCGCGCACAACGGTGACGTGGAGGTGCGGCTCGACGCCGCCACCACCGCCGCGGTTCTCGACCTCGGCCGCTCCCACGGTGTCACCGCGAACACATCCGTACAGGTGGCGTGGGCGCTGCTGCTCACCACCCTGACCGGCGAACCGGATGTGGTGTTCGGCAATACGGTGACCCATCGCCCGCCGCAGATCCTCGGCGTCGAACATATGGTCGGCCTGTTCATCAACACACTTCCGGTACGTGTGCGGCTCGATCCCCACGAAACCGTCGCCGACCTGCTGGTGCGGGTGCAGTCGGAGCAGGCGGCCATGCTGGACCATCGCCATATCGGGTTGGCGGAACTACAGCGGGCGACCGGTATCGCCGACATGTTCGACACGGTGACGGTGCTCGAATCCTATCCGCTCGACCGGGAAGGACTGGCCCGTGATCTCCGCGACGCCGGCCTGCGTTTCATCGATATCGAAGCCCACGACGCGACACCGTATCCGCTGAGCCTGCAGGTGACCCCGCCGCGCCCGGCGCGTGACGGGAATCCGGAACTCGGGGAGTCCGGTACCTATGCGCTCACGCTGCGGTTCTCCACCGACCGGTTCGATACCGAAGCAGCCCGGACCCTGCTCGACCGGTTCGAACTGATCTTGACCCAGATCGTCACCGACCCCGCCGTGAAGGTCGCCGCGGTCGCCGCGCGCCCGGACCGCGAACGGGCCGAGCTGTTCCCGGCCGGCGCGGACGAACCCATCGCGGAACGCACCATGTGGGAGATCCTGGCCACCACCGCACGAACCCATCCGGACGCGGTCGCTGTCCGCTCCGGCGACACCGCGCTGACCTACCGGGACCTGCGGTCACGCGCGCACGAGCTCGCGTGCCGGTTGGCCGCCCATGGCGCGCGCCCCGAATCGCTGGTCGCGCTGGCCGTCCCCCGATCCGTCGAACTGGTCGTGGCGATCTGGGCGGTCGCCGAAACAGGCGCCGCCTTCGTACCGGTGGATCCCGGCAACCCCGCCGAGCGGATCGCGGAGCTGCTGTCCGATTCCGGGAGCACGCTGGGGGTGACGGTCGGCGCTGTCGTGCCGCGACTTCCCGATACGCTCACCTGGTCGGTCCTCGACGCCGGGGACGAGCAGCCGCCCCGGCCGGGCGGCGGCACGGACGCGACCGGCGCGCCGCGGACCGGCAACGCCGCGTACATGATCTACACCTCCGGGTCGACGGGTACCCCGAAAGCCGTGCACGTCGAGCATCGGGGGCTGGCCGGGCTCGTCGCCGCACAGGCCGAGGCCTTCGAGGTGAATTCATCCTCGGTGGTACTGCAGGTCGCGTCCCCGGGTTTCGATGCCTGCCTGTCGGAACTGCTGCTGGCCCACAGCCGCGGCGCCTGCCTGGTTCCGGCACCGCCGGACGTGTACGGCGGCACCGACCTCGAAGAGCTGCTGCGCGCACAACAGGTCACCCACGCGATCATCACCCCCTCCGCGCTGAACACGATGGACCCCTCCCGTGTGCCGTCCCTGCGAACGGTCGCTGTCGTCGGGGAGGCCACCGGCACCGATCTCGTCAACCGGTGGGCCCCCGGCCGCCGGCTGATGAATCACTACGGCCCGACGGAATGCACGATCTGGGCAACCGGGTCGCCCGCCTTGGAACCCGGGGAACCGGTGACGATCGGCGGTCCGATCCGCGGCGTCTCGGTGGCCGTTCTCGATATGTGGTTACGGCCGGTACCGGTGGGGGTGTCCGGTGAACTGTATCTCGGCGGCCCCGGGCTGGCCCGCGGCTATTTCGGCCGGCCGGGCACCACCGCGTCCCGTTTCGTCGCCGATCCGGCCTCGCCGCACGGCGAACGGCTCTACCGCACCGGCGACACCGTGCGCTGGGTGCGGGGCCGCACCGGCCCGGCGCTGGAATATCTCGGCCGCGGTGACCAGCAGGTCAAGATCCACGGTCTGCGGATCGAACCGGGGGAGATCGACGCCCACCTGGCCCGCCACCCGGCCGTGGCCGGTGCCGCCACCGTCGCGCAGGAAGGACCCGCCGGTGAACCGGTGCTGGTGTCCTATGTCGTCGCCGCGCCGGAAAGGGCACTGGATGTGGCGGCCCTGCGCGAGGACCTCGCACAGTCGCTGGCCCACTATATGAACCCCGCGGCGATCGTGGAACTCGATTCGATGCCGCTGACCCCGGTCGGCAAGATCGACCACAAAGCTCTGCGGCGGCGCACCGTCGCCTTCGAGACCACCCCCGGCAGGCCGCCGGCCACCGACACCGAGCGGATCGTGGCGCGACTCTTCGCCGAGGTGCTGCACCTGGACAACGTCTCGGCCGACAGCAACTTCTTCGCCCTCGGCGGCGACAGTATCGTCTCCATGCGCCTGGTGGCGCTCGCGAAATCCGCCGGACTGACCCTCACCCCCCGCGACGTTTTCGAAGGTAGAACCGTCGCCGCCTTGGCCGCCGTCGCCCGCGCCGCGGACCGGCCCGCGGACCCGGCCGGACATCACGCCGAACGACCCACCGCGGAATCCCCGCTCGTCGATCTCGCCTCACCGGATATCGACCGGCTCGAACAGCGATATCGCGGATTGACCGACGTGTGGCCGCTGTCGCCGATGCAATCCGGGATCCATTTCCATTCGACCTACAACCCGGACACCGCCGACAACTACACCGTTCAGACGATGATCGGCTTCACCGGAGAGGTCGACGGCCCGCGGCTGCGGCGCGCGGCGCAGGCCGTGATCGATCGGCACGACATCCTGCGCGCGGCGTTCGCGCAAACCCCTGCCGGACCGTGCCAGATCGTGCTGGACCACGCGGACGTCCGATTCCGCGAAATCGATCTCGCCGACCACGCCGCCGAGGACGCCCCGGCCGAAATGGATCGTATCGCCGCGGCGGACGCGGCGTCCGGTTTCGACCTGTCGGAGCCGCCGCTGATCCGGTTCACCTTGATCCGCGCCGGCGCCGGCGCTTTCCGGCTGCTCGTCACGAATCATCATGTGATCCTGGACGGCTGGTCCATGCCGCTGCTGATGCGGGAACTGCTCGACTACTACGGGACACCGCAGCATATCGGTGACCTCGGACCCGCCCCCTCTTACCGCGACTACCTGTCCTGGTTGCGCCGGCAGGACCTCGACGCCTCCAGAGCCGCATGGGCCCGGGCCTATGCGGATGTGGACGCCCCCACCCGGGTGGCGCGCGGCGCCGGGGCCGGGAACGCCGGGGCTGCCGGGGAAGTCGGCGCGCGATTACCGGCGGCCCGGTTCGAACAACTCCGTCGCGTGGCCGCCGGCGCGGCCGTGACCGTCAACACCACCATCGCCGCGGCCTGGGCGCTGAACCTGCGCGTACTGACCGGGGAAACCGATGTGATCTTCGGTTCCGCCGTCTCGGGCCGCCCACCGGAATTACCGCTGGTGGACCAAACCCTCGGCATGTTCCTGAACACGATCCCCGTCCGGGTCCGGCTCGAGCCCACACTGTCGCTGGGCCGGCTGCTGTCCCGGATCCAGGAGCAGCACGCCGCTATGCTCGACCACCACTACGTCGGCCTCCCCGATATCCACCGCAGCGCCGGGGTGACCGAACTCTTCGACACCGCCGTCGCATACCAGTCGTTCCCCGTCGACCGGCCGGCACTGCAGCAACTCGTCGACTCCGCGGGCCTGCGCGTCGAGGAGATCAGCGGTGTCGATGCCACCCCGTACCCACTGAGCCTGGTCGTCGAACCCGCGTACACCGAACACGGCGAAGCGCAGGGCCTGCGGATCACCCTCCGGTACCTGCAGGACGAATTCGACACCACACGCGCCCGCCGCATCCTCGACCGCTTCGTGGAACTGCTCGACCGGATCGCCACCGACCCCGAACTGCCCCTCGGTGGGACGGCCCTGAACGACGAACCGTCCTTCTCCCGGCCCGCCGGCGACCCAGTGGAACCCGCCACCCTCGACGAGATTTTCACCACCACAGCCGCCGCCGGACCCGACACCCTAGCCATGGTCCACGGCGCCGACAGCGTCACCTACCGGCAGCTCGACGAACAATCCAATCGTCTCGCCCGCGTCCTGCTGCAGCGCGCCGCCGGGCCGGAAACCGTCCTGGCCTCCGCGCTTCCGCGCTCCCTGGAAGCGATCCTCGTCATCTGGGCGGCCGCGAAAGCGGGCACCGCGTTCCTGCCGATCGACCCCAACCTGCCCGTCGACCGCGTCGAATTCCTGTTGTCGGATTCGCATACCGCGCTCGGGGTCACCGACACCGCCTCCCGGAAACACCTGCCCGATACCGTCGACTGGCTGCCCCTCGACGACGAGGACACCCGCCGCGCGATCGCCGCTCAACCCGCGACACCGCTGTCCGCCACCGAACGCGGCGGCCCGATCCGGCAGGACCAGGCGGCGTATGTCATCTACACCTCCGGGTCCACCGGAATCCCCAAAGGTGTCCGGGTCGGCCATCGCGGCCTGGCCGATGTCGTCGCCGGACAGCGCCGCATACTCGGCGCCGGCCCGGCCGCGACGGTACTGCAGGTCGCCTCACCCAGCTTCGACGCCACACTGTTCGAACTCCTGCTGGCACACGGCTCCGGCGGTCGGCTGGTCATCGCCCCTCCCGATATCTACGGTGGCCGTGATCTCGCCGAACTCATCCGGCGCGAACACGTCACCCACGCGGTGATCACCCCGTCGGCGCTGACAACGGTCCCGTCGGAGGACCTCGACGAACTACGTGTGCTGGCCGCGGCCGGGGAACCGGTCGGACCGGAACTGGTCGACCGGTGGGCGCCCGGCCGCACCATGATCAACCTCTACGGTCCCAGCGAATGCACCATCTGGGCCACCGCCGACGGCGCGCTGACCCCCGGCGCCGCGATCACGATCGGCGAACCCGCGGGCCCCGTCGCGACCGTGGTCCTCGATACCTGGCTGCGGCCGGTGCCCACGGGCACCACGGGCGAACTGTATCTGTACGGCCGAGGACTGGCCGACGGATACCTCGACCGCACCGGACTGAGCGCGGCACGGTTCGTCGCCTGCCCGTTCGGGCAGCCCGGCCGGCGGATGTACCGCACCGGCGACCTGGTGCGCCAACGCCCCGACGGCCGACTGGAATTCCTGGGCCGCAACGATTTCCAGGTCAAGGTACGCGGCACCCGGGTCGAGCCGACCGAAATCGATGCGGTACTCGGGGCGCACCCGGATGTGGCGTTCGCCGTCACCGTGCCCCGCGGCGGCGACGACCGGCCGGTGATGCTGGTGTCCTATGTGGTGCCGGAACCCGGATCCACCGTCACCGGCGAAGAACTGCGCACCGCGCTGACCGCCGAACTACCCGCCTATATGGTGCCCGCCGCTGTCCTGACCCTGGACGAGGTTCCGCTCACCGCCAATGCGAAACTCGACCGTGACCGGCTACCGGAGCCGGTGTTCGCCGCACGTGAATTCCGGGCACCGGCTTCCTGGCCGGAAGTGGTGGTCGCCGAAGCGTTCGAGCAGGTGCTCGGCGTGGAACGGGTGGGCGCCGACGACGATTTCTTCGCCCTCGGTGGTGATTCGCTGAGCGCGTCGCTGGTGGTGGCCCGCGTGAGCGCGGCCCTCGATGTCCGGGTGCCGGTGCGCGCGGTGTTCGAAACGCCGACCGTCGCCGGACTGGCCGAGCACGCGAGCACACTCACCGGTGGAAACCGGATACCGTTGACAGCCGGTACCCGCCCCGAACTCATCCCGTTGTCCCTGGCACAGCAACGGATGTGGTTCCTCAACCGGTTCGAACCCGAATCGGCGGCCTACAACATTCCGGTCATGCTGCGGCTGTCGGGCCGGTTGGACACCGCGGCGCTGGCGGCCGCACTCGGCGATGTCATCGCCCGCCACGAAGTGCTGCGCACCATCTACCCGGCCACTGCCGGGGAACCACGGCAGGTGATCCTGGACGCACCCGAAATGCCGGTGGCACCCGTGCGGGTGGACGCGGATTCCGCCGCGGAAGTGGTGAGCGAACTCGTACGCCGCGGATTCGACGTGACCGCCCACGTCCCGATACGGGTGGGGCTGTTCGAAATCACGCCACCGGACCCCGGACCCACCCCGGAATTCCTGCTCGTCCTCGTCGTCCACCACATCGCCGGCGACGGACAATCGATGGGCCCGCTGGCCCGCGATGTGATGCAGGCATACGCGGCGCGAGTGGCCGGACACGCGCCGGCCTGGGAGCCCCTGGCCGTGCAATACGCGGATTACACGCTGTGGCAGCGGCGGATCCTGGGAGAGGCCGCGGACCCGGACTCGCTGATATCGGCCCAGCTGCGATTCTGGACCGCGACGCTGGCCGGCGCACCCGACCGGATCGAACTCCCCACCGACAGGCCCCGCCCGGCGGTGGCCTCCCTGTCCGGCGGGCGGGTACCGGTGGAGATCGGCCCCGAACTACACCGGCGGCTGCTGGAACTGGCCCGATCCCGCGGATCGTCACTGTTCATGGTCGTACACGCGGCGCTGGCGGCGGTACTGGCCCGGCTCAGCGGCAGCGACGACGTGGTGGTCGGCACCCCGGTGGCCGGCCGCGGCGAACCCGGACTGGACGATCTGGTCGGTATGTTCGTGAACACCCTTGCCCTGCGCACCCCCGTGGCAGCGGGTGAACCTTTCACACAACTGCTGGCGCGCACACGAGAAACGGACCTGCAGGCCTTCGAACACGCGGATGTCCCGTTCGAGCGGATCGTGGAAGAACTCAACCCCGAACGCACAGCGGCACAACACCCGGTGTTCCAGGTGGCGCTCGCGTTCCAGAACCTGACCAGCGTGAACATCGCCCTGCCTGGCGTCGTGGTGTCCCGAGCGGATGTGGACACCGGCGTCTGCCAGTTCGACCTGCAGCTGATGATCTCCGATTCCGCCGTCGAAGACGGTACGGGCCTGTCGGGCATGATGATGTACGCCCGCGACCTCTTCGACGAAACCACGGTGACCGGTTTCGTCCAGCGACTGATCCGGGTATTGGAAGCGGTAGCCGAGAACCCCGCGACAGCTGTCGGGGATATCGAGTGGCTGGCCCCGGGCGAACACCGCGAACTGGTCTCGCGGGTGGGCCCGCGGCCCCCGGAAACACCGCAGCCGCCGCGACTGCTACCGGATGTCCTCGCCGCCGCCGTACGAACCAACCGCGACGGAACCGCCCTGGTCGCCGACGATACCGCACTCACCTACGCCCAACTGGACGAACAGTCCAACCGGCTGGCCCGGTTGCTGCTCCACCGCGGCGCCGGCCCGGAGAAAACCGTCCTGGTAGCCGCCACACGCTCGGTGGAATCGATAATCGCGTGGTGGGCGGTGGTGAAAACCGGAGCGGCGTACGTGCCGGTGGATCCCCGCTACCCCGTCGGCCGGATCGAACAGATGGTCTCGGATTCCGGCGCCGGAATGGGCGTGACCGTCTCGGCCGCCACCCGCGACGAACTACCCACCTCCGTGGACTGGATCGTCCTCGACGACACCACCGTGGCCACCGAGCTGAGCGCGCTGACCGCCGACCCGGTCGACGACACGCAACGGCCCCGGCCGCTGCGGGTCTCCGATACGGCCTACGTGGTCTTCACTTCCGGCTCCACCGGCGTACCGAAAGGTGTGGCCGTAACCCACACCGGTATCGCCGACTTCGTCTCCGCGCAGCGCGCCGACCGCGAACTCACCCCCACCTCCCGGGTGCTGCACTTCGCTTCGCCCTCGTTCGACGCCTCCCTGCTGGAAATCCTGCTGGCCCTCGCCCACGCCTCCACCCTCGTGGTGGCCCCGGCCGGAATATACGGCGGAGTCGAACTGGCCAAATTCCTCCGGGCCCAGCGGATCACCCATGCGTTCGTGACCCCGGCCGCGCTGGCGTCGGTGGACCCCGCAGGGCTCGACGACCTCCGCGTGGTGCTGTCCGGCGGCGACGAGGTCCCGGCGGACCTGGTCGCCCGCTGGTCCGGCACCGACAGCGCCGGAACCCGCGAATTCCGGGTGCTGTACGGGCCCACCGAAACCACCATGGTCGCCACGGCCACCGCACCCCTGCAACCGGGCGACCACCCCACGATCGGCGCCCCGCTGCCCGGGATACGGGCCCTGGTCCTCGACACCCGGCTGCACCCGGTGCCCGCGGGAGTAGCCGGAGAACTGTACCTGTCCGGGCCGGCGCTGGCCCGCGGATACCTGCATCGGGTCGCCACCAGCGCCGCACGTTTCGTGGCGTGCCCGTTCGAGGAACCGGGCCGGCGCATGTACCGCACCGGTGACATCGTCCGATGGAACACCGACGGCACGCTGGAGTTCGTAGGCCGTAACGACTTCCAGGTCAAAGTCCGCGGTTTCCGAGTGGAACTGGGGGAGATCGACACGGTGCTCGGGGCCCGCGCGGACGTGGCGTTCGCCGTCACGATACCGCGCCGCGAAGGTACCGGCCCGGTGATGCTGGTGTCCTATGTGGTGCCCGCGGCCGGAGCGTCGATCTCCGGTGAGGAACTGTCCGCGGCGGTAGCCGAGGCGCTGCCCTCCTACATGGTGCCCGCCGCGGTGATGGTGCTCGACGAGATCCCGCTCTCCCCGAACGGGAAACTCGACCGCAAGGCGCTACCCGCACCAGCCCTGCAGACCAGGCAATTCCGGGCCCCCGCCTCCCCGGTGGAAGAGATCGTGGCCGGCGTCTTCGCCGAAGTGCTCGGTCTCGACCGCGCCCTCGGCGCCGACGACGACTTCTTCGAACTCGGCGGAAACAGTCTGGTGGCCACCCGCGTGGCCGCCCGCATCGGCACCGCGCTCGACGCGAACGTCCCGGTAGCGATGATCTTCGAGGCGCCGACCGTCGCGAAACTGGCCGTCCGGGTCGAAACCCATGCCGACCCCGGCCGGGTGGCGTTGACCCCCCAACCGCGCCCGGACCGTATCCCGCTGTCCTACGCACAGCAGCGGATGTGGTTCCTGAACCGATTCGAACCCGATACCGCCGCCTACAGCATCCCGATCGTGATCCGGCTGTCCGGCCGCCTCGACCTCGACGCGCTGCACGCGGCGATCGCCGATGTGGTGGCCCGCCACGAGGTACTGCGAACCGTGTACCCGCAGGCCGGAGGCGAGCCCTCGCAGGTGGTGCTCCCCGCCGCCGAAACACTCCCACCGATGTCCGTGACCCCCATCGCGGAAGCCGAACTGGCCGAGCAGGTCACGGCGTTCCTGTCCACCGGATTCGACGTGACCCGGGAGACATCGTTCCGGGCGCGGCTGTTCGACCTCGGACACGACACCTGGGTGCTGGCCGTGGTGATCCACCACATCTCCGGTGACGGCTCGTCGCTGGGACCGCTCTCGCGGGACATGATGACGGCGTACGCGGCACGGCTACGCGAGGAAACCCCACCCTGGGCGCCGCTGGCAGTGCAGTACGCGGACTACGCGATCTGGCAGCGCGCGGTCCTGGGCACCGAGCAGGACCCCGATTCGCTGCTGCGGGCCCAGATCGACTACTGGACCACACAGTTGGCGGATCTACCGGCCCTGCTGGAACTCCCCACCGACCGTCCACGCCCACCCGCCCAGACCTATGCCGGCGCGAACGTGCCGATAACCATCGACGCCGAACTCCATACCCGCCTGGAACAGACCGCCCGCGCCCACAACACGACACTGTTCATGGTGTTCCATGCGGCACTGGCAGCCACCCTGAGCAGGCTCGCCCACACCGACGACATCGCGATCGGCACCCCCTACGCCGGACGCGGCGAACCCGAACTCGACGATCTGGTCGGCATGTTCGTCAACACTCTCGTCCTGCGGACCCGCACCACCGCGGGTATGTCGTTCAGCCAACTGCTCGACCACGTCCGAAACACCGATCTGGCCGCGTTCGGGCACGCCGACGTACCGTTCGAACGGCTGGTGCAGGAACTGAACCCGGTGCGCACCCACGCCCACCACCCGCTGTTCCAGGTGATGCTGGCATTCCAGAACCTCGCCACAACCGATTTCGAACTTCCCGACCTCTCGGTTTCCGCTGTCGAAGCCGACGCCGGCACCTCCCTGTTCGACCTGCAGGTCACGGTCTCCGATTCCTACGATTCCACCGGCGCACCAGCCGGTATCAGCGGCGGAATCACCTACGCCACCGACCTGTTCGACCCGGCGAGCGTAGCCACGATCGCCGACCGGCTGCTGCGGGTACTCGACGCGATGGTGACCGACCCCGCACAACCGATCCACGATGTGGATCTGCTCGACAGTACCGAACGGGAAGCCGTACTGAACCGGTGGAACGCCACCGACCACCCCTTCGCCGGCGACGACACACTCCCCGCGATCTTCGCCCGCGCCGTACCGGAACACGCCGACCGCACCGCACTGGTCTCCGGCGACCGAACACTGACCTACACGGAATTCGCGGCGCGCGTGAACCGGCTGGCACGCTGGCTGATCGCCCAGGGAGTAGGCCCGGAATCGCTGGTGGCGCTCCAGATGCGGCGCTGCGTCGACCAGGTCGTGGCCATGTACGCCGTGCACGCCGCCGGCGGCGGATACGTCCCCGTCGACCCGGATCACCCGGCCGAACGTATCGAGTACATGCTGGAAACCGCCGCACCCACCGTGGTGCTGTCCTCCCTCGACGAGCTGGACCTGTCCGGTTTCGCCGACACACCCGTCACCGAGCGCGACCGTCTCGCGGCACTGCAGCCGCACAACACCGCCTACGTGCTCTTCACCTCCGGATCCACCGGCCGGCCGAAAGGCGTGGCCGTGCCCCACAGCGCGGTGGTGAACCAGCTGCGGTGGATAATCGACACCTACGCATTGAGCCCGGCGGACGTGGTGCTGCAGAAGACCCCCGCCACCTTCGACGTATCGGTATGGGAGCTGTTCGCGACCCTGGCCGTCGGCGCGCGACTGGTGATCGCCCGCCCCGACGGCCACGGCGACCCGGCGTATCTCGCCGCCGCGATCGCCGAGCACCGGGTCACGATCACCTCCTTCGTACCGTCGATGCTGGCCGCCTTCACCGACGCGGCACCGGCCGGATCGCTGGGATCGCTGCGCACGGTGCTGGTCGGCGGGGAGGCATTCGGTGCGGAGCTGGTCGCGGCCGCGCGCCGGGTACTGCCCTGGACCCGGCTGCACAATCTGTACGGCCCCACCGAGTTCACCCTGCACGCGACAGCGCACCCGGTGACCGCGGACGACACCGGCAGCGTGCCGATGGGCGCGCCGGTGTGGAACGTCCGCGCCTACGTGCTCGACGCCCGGTTGCGCCCGGTACCACCCGGGGTGGCGGGGGAGCTGTACCTGGCGGGCGTCCAGATCGCGCGTGGATACCAGGCGCGCCCGGGCTTGACCGCGGAACGGTTCGTACCCGACCCGTACTCCCACGGCGGCCGCCTCTACCGCACCGGAGATCTGGCGCGCCGGCAGCCCACCGGTGAGCTGGAATATCTCGGCCGCACCGATTCCCAGGTGAAACTCCGCGGTCTGCGCATCGAACTCGGCGAGATCGAAGCGGTACTCGCCGAGCACCACACCGTCGGCCGGGCGATCGTCGCGGTACGCTCCGCCGCGGCCGGGGAACAGCTCGTCGGCTACCTCGTTCCCGCCGCCGGCGCCACCGTCGACACCGAAGCGGTGCTGGCACACGCCGGCACCGAACTACCCGGCTACATGGTGCCCTCCGTGATGATGGTGCTGGACACGGTACCACTCACCGCATCCGGCAAATTGGACCGCGCGCGGCTACCGGAGCCGGAGCTCGCGATAGGGGAGTACCGGGCACCGTCCTCGTGGCTGGAAGAAGAGATAGCCCGGACCTTCGAGCAGGTACTCGGAGTGGACCGGGTGGGCGCCGACGACGACTTCTATGCGCTGGGCGGTAACTCGCTGCGCTCGGTGCAGGTGGTGAGCGAGCTGAAGAAGGAGCTCGACTACGAGGTGCCGGTCAGCTGGATGCTGTCGGATCCGCGGCCGGCCGATCTCGCCCGGCGTATCGAATCCGGTCTGCGCTCCGGTCAGGTCGACACCGGCCACACCGCCCTCGGCTTCGACGTCCTGCTCCCGATCCGGACCGGCGGCGATCTGCCACCGCTGTTCTGTATCCATCCGGCGTCGGGCCTGGCCTGGTGCTATCGCCCGCTCGACGAATACCTCGCCGCCGACCGGCCGATCTACGGGCTCCAAGCTCCGCAGATCGGCGGGGAAGAGCCCGGCCCGGAGACGATCGCGGAAACCGCGCGGCGCTACTTCGACGAGATCCGCACGGTGCAGCCACACGGCCCGTACCATCTCCTGGGCTGGTCGCTGGGCGGAACGATCGCCCACGCCGTCGCCGTCGAGATGCGCGCTGCCGGGGAGGAGGTCGCGTTGCTGGCGTTGTTGGACGCCGAAGCGGACGGTTTCGACGCCTCCGCGGTCACCGAGGTCACGGCCGGGGAGCTGATCAGTAATCTCGGCCCGGTCCTGGGTATCGATTTCGTGGACGCCGACGCGACCGCCGCGGAAGCGGCCGAGCTGATCGAGCAGCATCTCGGCGGCAGTCTCGGCGTCGACGCCGCGATGATCGAACGCATGACCCACGCCTACAACGTGTCGATGCGCGCGGCGAGCGACTGGCGGCCGCCGGTCCTGGACGGCGATATGCTGTACTTCACCGCGACCGTCGACAGGCGATCGGACGCGAGGGGTCATCGGGGGTGGGCACCGGTGGTACGTGGGCAGATCGCGAACTTCGATATCGAGAGCACCCACCTCGCCATGACCGAACCGCAGGCGGTGGCCCAGATCGCCCGGGTCCTCAACCCACGGCTCGGACGATGAACGGTACGCCGCCGCGCTCCGTTCCGGAGCGCGGCGGCGAGCTACCGAGGGACCACCGGCCGGGATCGAGGTACCCGGAGTCGATCTCGCGGCCAGTACCCGGGTCGCCGGCGTCGTCGTCGGTTTCGACCCCGACTTCGGTACCTACGCCGAACAGCTCATCGTGCCCGCCACCGATATCGCCGTGGCACCCGGCGGACTCGACCTGGTCGCGGCATCGACGGTGCCGTCCAACGGGCTGGGCGCGGCGCGGACTAGAGGCTTCGCTTCGCGTCGACGGTCCTGCCGGCGAAGCAGTCCACCGACACCAGCGTCTCGGTAACCGCTGACGAGCTGGCAGAACCGAAAGATGCGGACGCGCCGGCATTCCACGTCGTAGCTCCCTCGCTGCAGCCCACGGCGGCGACTGGGGAGGCAATATCACCACGGTTCTCGGCGGCAAGGTTCCCGGCGCACGTTCTCGGCATCCACACGACGTTCGCGGCGCCGCTGCCGGGGTCGACCCCAGAGGGGTCGACGGCGGTCGAGCGCAAGTGGGCCGAGGAAACCCGCCATTTCTGGCGCCACCGGGCGGCATACGCGAAGCAGCAAGCGACCCGGCCACAGACCATCGGCTATTCGCTCGTCGACTCACCGGTCGGGCTTCTTGCCTGGATCCTCGACAAGTTCGCCGAGTGGACAGATACCGAAGACAGCCCGTTCGAGACGATTTCCCTGGACCGCGTTCTCGACAACATCACCCTCTATTGGCTGACGCGGACCGGCGCATCGGCGGCTCGCATCTACTACGAAAGCCACAACTCGCTGGACCCCGAACTTCGGGTCGACGTACCGTCGGCGATCACTATGTATCCCCGCGACATCGAGAAGTGCCCGCGCCCCTGGGCGGGGGAGCGATACCGACAGATCGTCCGATGGAGGGCACCCGAAAGCGGAGGACATTTCCCGTCACTCGAGGTTCCCGAGTATTTCGTCGAGGACCTGCGAGAAGGCCTTGCGGCAGTACTGGCCACCGTCCGGTGAACGCGGGCGCGTTTCCGCCTATGAGGTCAGCGGATGCATGTATCCGGCGTCGACGAGCGGTGCGCGCCAGGCTTCGATATTTTGCCGCAGACTCCGATTGGCGCTGCGCTACGGCGGACACCTTCTCTGCCGTCGGGTCGATCCGCGAGCGCTTCGATCATGGCGGTGTGATAGCGATCCAAGCAGTCGAGATAGATCGCGCAGGCAAGAGCTACCGGGTGAACCCTTGACGCCGACACCTCGGCCGGAGGAGGGGGCCGCCGGAGCTTACGCCGAGACTACTTGACATAATGTAGATTATCGGCGTTTCGGCCACCAGGGGTTTTCGGCAGCGCGACCCGCCGTCGAGCGCTGCGACTATCGCGTCCCGTCGGCCTCGGTGAGACGCCGGAAGTATCCGCCCGCCTGTAATGCCCGCCGGACTTCCACTGTCGGACTTATCGGTTCACGCCACAGCAAGGGATACAACAGCACCTCGCAATTCGTCACATGACATAATGTGCGGCAAGGCACCCAGGCCGCTCACCATCCATGCCCGAGTTCGATGATCCCAGCCGCTGCCGCTCGATAGGTGGGCGCTGCGATCCCGAATCGGCGTTTACCGCTTCTGAGAAATTCGGCGTACTCGCCCCCCGATTCGATGGCATAGGATGCTTTCGCTCCGCACGCCCGGCTCGCGGGACAACTACCGAGATTCGGGACACGATCAGCGGGAGTGCCGCCCACGAGTGAGCATCGACGACATCCCGAGAGCCAGGAGAAGCTGATCGAGTCCAGCGCCCCGTCGACCGACCCGGATATCTCTCGAATCGTTCTCGGCATCACCGATACCATCCGTCGGTCCCACCTGCCCCCGACGGAGGTCGGCTACTCCCCCTTCGATGCCGCTTGAGCACAGCGGCGAGATCGCCGCGAAAATGCTGGAGGCGACCAAACGCCTCGCTGACACGATCGCCGAAAAACTTGCCCCGCGAGTGAGTGAAGCGCACCAGCAATTCCCGCACAGAATGCGGTACGGCCTCGACCGAACCACGCATTGCGCGGGGCGGTCGGCAGCCGAAATCCACCGAATCGGCGCGGCCGAGCACGCGCCCCGTGGCCGCCGCGACCGATCCGAAGTATCCGCAGAAGAGGCCCGGGAGCGGTATGCGCAGGTCCTGAATCGAGAGCCGGATGCCGCGGGAACCGGCAACCGGGTGAACCTCGTCGAGACCACCGCCGGCCCGGCGGTGATCAGGTTCGCAGTGGAACGACCGGCCGTGACCATGCTGAAGAAGTGGATGCCGGAGAACACGGCGATCAGGTACGCGCTCGCGTGCGGCGTACGAACACCCGAGATCCTCTATGCCGGAAAGGACCTGTCGACCGGCAGGGAATTCACGCTCATGCGGTACGTTCCCGGTGTAACACGGGAGACGGACGATCCCGAACTGCTGAACTGGCTGCCCGATCTCCTGGACCAGGTGCAGTTGCTGTCCTCTCGCCCTCTACCGTCGGGTATGGATCTCGATATTCCGGAGTGGCAGCGGCAGATGATCCAGCACGCCGACGACGCCTTTCACAACCTGCCACCGGAGCACCGGTCGAGGCTGGACCGACTCGGAATCGGTCCACTGTCGCACTATATCCAGCCCGACCTCAGCCGCGCGGGAGAGCCGACCGTCTTCGCCCACAACGACCTCTATTACGGAAACCTCCGGCTCGATGATCGAGGGAAGCTGTGGATGCTGGATTGGGAAACCGCCGGACCCGGTGATCCGCTCTACAACGCAGGGCTCTTCCTCGCACGTATGTCGTCGGACGTCGACGATGTGGCTCGCGCCCGGGCAACCGATATGTGGCTCGAGCGGATAATGCCCGCGAACTCTTCGGTCGACACCGGCGCAACCCTCGGCATGTACCAGAGGCTGGAAGATTGGCGACAGATGACGATGTACACAGGAGAGCTCATGCCTCGCCAGATATCTGCCGATCCGGGCCGGGCCGACGGCTGGGCCGACTGGTACCACTCACAAATGTCCCGGCATCCAGAATTCTGGCCTGACGTCTCGAAGGACGAACTGCGCGCCACACTCCGCGAATGTGGGTCATAGCCGCACCGGTCGGCCTGACACCGCTCCGGCGCCGGCGGCACTAGGCTCGGATCGACCGAGTTCGAGTCAGCGACGACCTCCGGAGGCGAGCCATGCGCAGACATCGACCGGTAGTTCTCGGTGCCGCGGCGGTAGCCGTTGCGGGGCTGATCACGGGTTGCGGCAACGGGGAGCCGTCACCCTCCTCCCCCACCGCGAGTACGAGTGCGGCGCCGGGGCCCGCCGAGGCGGCCGGCGTGGCCATTCCGGGTGGCCGGGTCGAGCATATTCTCGACATGCTCGACCAGCGCGCGGACGCGTTGATGGAGACGACGGATATTCCGGGCATGGCAATCGCTGTTGTATATAAAGGCGAGGTTGTGTATCAAAAGGGTTTCGGTGTGCGGGATGTGCAGGAAAAGCAGCCGGTGAGCCCCGATACGGTCTTCCAACTGGCGTCACTGTCCAAACCGATCGGCGCGACGGTGGTTGCGCGGCAAGTGGAAGCGGGCCGGGTGCGGTGGGATACACCGGTCCGCGAGCCGGCACCGTGGTTCGCGTTGAACGACCCGTATGTGAGCGACCACGTCACCGTCGGAGATCTCTACGCCCATCGATCCGGACTGCCCGAACACGCCGGTGACCGGTTGGAAGATCTGGGATTCGAACAGGAGCAGGTGCTGCAACGGTTGCGGATGCTGCCGTTGGCATCGTTCCGCGACACCTACGCGTATACGAACTTCGGCTTGACCGCCGCCGCGGTGGCGGTCGCGCAGGCGGCGGGAACGGATTGGGCGTCCTTGTCGGAGCAGGCGATCTACGACCCCCTGGGAATGACGGCAACCAGCTCTCGGTACGCCGATTTCCTCGCCGCCGGCAACCGGGCCTCCGGTCATGTCCTGGTGGACGGCGCCTACCGGCGCGCCGAACCGGGACGCCGCCCGGATGCCCAGTCCCCCGCGGGCGGCGTCAGTTCGTCGGCCTCGGATATGGCGCGCTGGATGACCATGGTCCTGGCCGACGGTTCGTACGGGGGAAAGCAGGTGGTGGCTCCGGACGCGCTGCTACCCGCCGTATCGCCGCAGGCCGTATCCGCCCCGCCAACGACACCGCAGGCCCGCGCCGGCGAGTACGGTTTCGGTTTCAACGTGGGCACTTCCCCGGCGGGCCGGGTGGTGTGGAGCCATTCCGGGGCGTTCGACCAGGGCGCCGCGACGGCGTTCACCTTGATCCCTTCGGCGCATGTGGGCATCGTGACGCTGACCAACGCGGCGCCGATCGGGGTGCCGGAGACCTTGAACGCGGAATTCGCCGATCTGGTGCAGTTCGGCGAGGTGCGCCAGGATTGGTGGGAGCTGTACCGGAAGGCGTTCGAGCAGGTGAACGCCCCTCTCGGCGCTCTCGTGGGCAAATCCTCACCGCCCGACCCGGCTCCGGCGGGGCCGCTGGAGGATTACGCGGGCGTCTACGGCAACGACTATTTCGGGCCGGCGGAGGTGACGGTGACGGGCACCGGGTTGGCGGTGACCTTGGGACCCGCGAACGTGACGATGCCGCTGCGGCACTGGGACGGCGACACCTTCGTGTTCTCCCCCGTCGGTGAGAGCGCGAATCCGGGGACGGTGTCGCAGGCTCGTTTCGACGGCGACCGATTGTGGCTGGAATTCTACGATGGCGCGGGCCGCGGCACATTCACACGCTGAACCGGACCCGGCCCGGGCGGGGGCGCCGCGGGCCGGTGGTCGATGGTCAGGCGCCCACGTAGGCCGCGAGGTGTTCGCCGGTCAGGGTGGATCGGTCGGCGACGAGTTCGGCGGGAGTGCCTTCGAAGACGATCCGGCCGCCGTCGTGTCCGGCGCCCGGTCCCAGGTCGATGATCCAGTCGGCGTGTGCCATGACCGCTTGGTGGTGTTCGATGACGATCACCGATTTACCGGAGTCGACGAGCCGATCGAGCAGACCGAGGAGTTGGTCGACGTCGGCGAGGTGCAGGCCGGTGGTGGGCTCGTCGAGGATGTAGACGCCGCCTTTTTCGCCCATATGGGTTGCCAGCTTGAGCCGCTGGCGTTCGCCACCGGAGAGGGTGGTGAGCGGCTGGCCGAGTGCGAGGTAGCCGAGCCCCACGTCGACGAGGCGGTTCAGGATCTTGTGCGCGGCCGGGGTGCGGGCTTGTCCGGCGCCGAAGAACTCCTCCGCCTCGGCCACCGGCATGGCGAGTACCTCGCTGATATCGCGGCCGCCGAACCTGTATTCCAGCACTTCGGCCTGGAAACGTTTGCCTTCGCACAGCTCACAGGTGGTGGCGACACCGGCCATCATGGCCAGGTCGGTGAAGATGACACCGGCACCGTTGCAGGTGGGACAGGCGCCTTCGGAGTTGGGGCTGAACAGGGCCGGTTTCACGCCGTTGGCCTTGGCGAACGCTTTGCGGATCGGGTCGAGGAGACCGGTGTAGGTGGCGGGGTTGGAGCGGCGTGAGCCTTTGATGGCGGTTTGGTCCACCACGACCACCCCGTCGCGGCGGGCGAGGTTGCCATGGATCAGCGAGCTCTTACCGGAGCCCGCGACGCCGGTGAGGACGGTGAGGACGCCGGTGGGGATGTCCACGTCGACGTTGCGGAGGTTGTTCTGCTGGGCGCCGCGGATTTCCAGTGCGCCGGTGGGCGTGCGCACCGTTTTCTTGAGTTCGGCCGTATAGCCGAGGTGGCGGCCGGTGCGGGTGTCGGAGGCGCGCAGGCCGGCGATGTCGCCTTCGTAGCAGATGGTGCCGCCCTGGGTGCCGGCGCCGGGGCCGAGATCGACCACGTGGTCGGCGATCAGGATGGTTTCCGGTTTGTGTTCGACCACCAGCACCGTGTTGCCTTTGTCGCGCAATCGCAGCAGCAGGTCGTTCATCCGTTGGATATCGTGCGGGTGCAGGCCGATGGTGGGCTCGTCGAAGACGTAGGTGACATCGGTGAGTGCGGAGCCGAGGTGCCGGATCATTTTGGTGCGCTGCGCCTCGCCGCCGGAGAGGGTGCCCGAGGGCCGGTCCAGCGAAAGGTAGCCGAGTCCGATTTCGACGAAGCCGTCGAGGGTTTGGCTCAGGGTTTCCAGTAACGGCGCCAGCGATGGCTCGTCCAGTTCGCGGACCCATTCGGCGAGGTCGCTGATCTGCATGGCGCAGGCGTCGGCGATGCTGATGCCGTTGATCTTCGAGGACCGTGCCGCCTCGCTGAGCCGGGTGCCCTCGCATTCGGGGCATGCGCTGAAGGTGATGGCGCGGTCCACGAAGGCCCGGATATGTGGCTGCATCGCTTCCCGGTCCTTGGACAGGAACGATTTCTGGATTTTGGGGATCAGGCCTTCGTAGGTGACGTTGATACCGTCGACTTTGATCCGGGTGGCTTCCTTGTAGAGGAGGTCGTTCAGTTCGCGCTCGGTGTATTCGCGGATGGGTTTGTCGGGGTCGAGGAAGCCGGAGCCCATGAAGATGCGGCCGTACCAGCCGTCCATGGTGTAGCCGGGGATGGTGAGTGCGCCCTCGGCGAGCGATTTGCTGTCGTCGTAGAGTTGGGTGAGGTCGAAATCGGAGACGTTGCCCATACCTTCACAGCGCGGGCACATGCCGCCGGTGATGTTGAAGTCGCGTCTTTCCCGCACGGACTTCCCGGATTTCGTCACTGTGACGGCTCCCGCGCCGCTGATGGAGGCGACGTTGAAGGAGAAGGCCTGGGGAGAGCCGATATGCGGTCGGCCGAGGCGGCTGAAGAGGATGCGCAGCATGGCGTTGGCGTCGGTGGCGGTTCCGACGGTGGAGCGGGGGTTGGCGCCCATCCGCTCCTGGTCGACGATGATCGCGGTGGTGAGTCCTTCGAGAACATCGACCTCGGGGCGGGCGAGCGTCGGCATGAAGCCTTGGACGAAGGCGCTGTAGGTTTCGTTGATCATCCGCTGCGATTCCGCGGCGATGGTGGCGAAAACCAGCGAGCTCTTACCGGATCCGGAGACGCCGGTGAATACGGTGAGCCGGCGTTTGGGAATTTCGACGCTGATATTTCCGAGGTTGTTCTCGCGGGCGCCGTATACGCGGATCAGGTCGTGGCTGTCCGCGGGATGCGCTTCGGCTGACCGGGTTCCGGTCTTCGTGGCCATGGTCATGGTGTCTCCCTCTGTTACGCGGGCCGCCTGCGCGATCTTCGCCGGCCTCGCCGGTCGATCCAACCAGTTGGGCACGACAATCCCGTTCCAGCGGTGGGGCGCCCACGCCGGAGCGGAGTCCTTCTGTTCGCGGCGTATCGGGCTGTGTCCGGGCCCGCCGGTGGGATGCGGGGTCCCGTCCCGGACGAGCTCAGTTCACCTGCTGGATACGGATCATATTGCCGGCGGGGTCGCGGACGGCGAAGTCGCGGACGCCGTACGGTTGTTCGATCGGTTCCTGCACGATTTCGACGTCGCCGGCCTGCAGCCGCTCGAAGGTGCCGTCGAGGTCGTCGGTGGCGAGGTTGATGCCGCCGTAGGTGCCCTTGGCCATCATCTCGGTGATGGTGCGGCGTTCCTCCTCGGTGATACCGGGGTCGACCGCCGGTGGGTGCAACACGATGGAGGTGCCGGGCTGTCCGGGCGGGCCGACGGTGATCCAGCGCAGCCCGTTGTATCCGACGTCGTTACGGACCTCGAAACCCAGGGTGTCGCGGTAGAAGGCGAGGGCGGCGTCCGGATCGTCCTGGGGAAGGAAGCTCGAATGAATGGTGATGTCCATGGCGATCACGCTAACTGCGGGTGGGCGCTGCGCGCTTCTCGATTCCTGATCGGCCGGGTCACCTGTTTCGCTACGCACGAGGGCATACCGGCGACCTCGCCCGCGGCCTGGCGCCGGTATGTGCTGGGAGGTACGCCGACGAGTTCGGTGAATCGGGTACTGAAGGTCCCCAGGGACGAGCAGCCCACCTCGAAGCAGACGTCGGTGACGCTCATATCGCCGCGCCGCAGTAGCGCCATGGCCCGCTCGATCCGGCGTGTCATCAGATAGCCGTAGGGCGATTCACCGTAGGCGAGCCGGAACTGGCGGCTGAGGTGCCCGGCCGACATGTTGACTCCGCGGGCGAGCGCTTCGACGTCCAGGGGACGGGCGTAGTCGCGGTCGATCCGGTCGCGGACCCGGCGCAACCGTGCGAGATCGCGGAGATGGGGGGTCGCGGCGGGTTGGCGGGTCACCCGGGAAATCGTGCCATATCGGAGCAGGGTTGCCCAGTGCGGTGAGCCGGTCGCCGCGGTGTCAGGTGAGGCTTTCGAGGCAGTACCGGGCGGCTTCGGCGATCAGTTCCTCGGTGTAGGGGGCGTCGGGTACGGGTTTGCTGGACATGATCGCGAGCAGAAGCGGTGCTCGTGCGGGGTCGGGTGGCCACAGGACGGCGATATCGTTCAGGGTTCCGTAGTCGCCGGTGCCGGTTCTGTTGCCGACGGTCCAGCCGGCGGGGACGCCGGCCCGGATGCGGCCGGCGCCGGCTTTGTTGCCGCGCAGCAGGTCGACCAGGATCTCGCGTTTGCCCGGTGGCAGGGTGTCGCCGAGAACCAGGGTTTCGTAGGTGCGGCCCAGTGCCCGTGGGGTGCTGGTATCGCGGAGGTCGCCGGGGACGGCGGAGACGATATCCGGCTCCGCGCGGTCCATTCGGGTGACGTCGTCGCCGAGGGTCCGGGTGAAGGCGGTGAGCGCGGCGGGTCCGCCGATCCGCCGCAGCAGCAGGTTGCCGGCGGTTCCGTCGCTGTATCGGATCGCGGCGTCGCACAGTTGCCGCAGTGTCATACCGGAGGCCAGGTGCTTGCTGGTGATCACCGAGCTCTTCATGAGGTCCGCGGGGGTGATCGTGATACGGACGGTGTCGAGATCGGGGATGGTTGTCCGTTGCAGGACGGCGGCCGCGGCGATGGTTTTGAAGGTGGAGCAGAAGGCGAATCTTTCGTCGGCGCGATGCTCGACGGGCGCTCTGCCCATGGTGTGCGCGTAGATGCCCAGTCGCGCACCGTATGTCTTCTCCAGCTCCTCGAGTGGGACGTGCCGAGCGCCGGTGGGGGCTGCGGGGGTGGTGTCACCGCTGGATGCGCAGGCGGTGAACAGCGGGGCGGCCGCCGCCGCGACCAGCAGCCGACGGCGGGACAGTTTCGTCGCGACGGGACCGGCGGGCAACGTTTTCCTTTCGGGGCGCGCGGTATCCGCCTTCGGGCGGAGAGAGCCAACGTACCGTCTGTTCAGGTGCCGGGCCAAGTGAGTTCGGCGGCATAGGCGGCTGGGCCGGTTGGTACGGTGATCAGCTGCTTTCTTCTGTTCCGGGACCACGGGTGCGGCGACGTCGTCTACGCCGCGGGGGCCGCCCGCGGAAGGCGGCGGCCAGGCGGGTGTGTGGCTGCCATTCCAGGCCGTTGGGTAGACCCCAGCCGAACCGGATGGCGGCCAGCCGCAACAGCAGGGAGCAGACGATGCCGAGCACGATTCCGAGTGCGGGGTAGCCCAGATAGGTGCAGACGACCATGGTTCCCGCCACGACCGCGGCGACGGTCGCGTACAGGCCGTTGCCGCCGAATACCGCCGGTACCCGGCGGAGGAGGACGTCGCGGGTGGCGCCGCCGCCGACGGCGGTGGTGATGCCCAGGAGTATCGCGGGTAGCCAGCCGAGACCGGCGGCGAGTGTTTTCTGGGCGCCGGTGACCGCCCAGAAACCGATAACGGCGGCGTCGAGCGCGGTGAACAGGCGGTCCCAGGCGTGTTCGCTGAGGTGGATGGCGAAGGAGATCAGAGTGCCGGCGACGGCGGTGGGCAGATAGGCGTAGTCGGTGAGGGCGACGGGTGGGCCCTGCTGGAGCAGGGTGTCGCGGATGATGCCGCCGCCGAGCCCGGATACGATCCCCACCACGAGAAATCCGAACAGGTCGAGCCCTTCGCTGCGGGAAACAGCGCCGCCGAGCATGGCGCAGGCCAGGACACCGGCGAGATCCAGATATCGCGTGACCTGGTCGATGGTGTCGATGGAGGCGGTCACCGCAGCAAACTAACACGGTCGGCGGCCGGTGTTCCGCGCGCTCGGTTCGGGGTGGGGACGCTCACCGCTTCCCCGCTCCCGTTATCGCTGCGCTCCCCCGCCGGCGGCGAGCCGCATCAGATCGGTGTCGAGGTCGATAGCGGTGACGTTCCCGCCGGCGCTGCCGAAGGTGTGCTGATAGTTGTTCCAGGATTCGTCTCTGATCTGGTGGGCGAACCCGCTTTCCATCAGCAGGATCAGTTCGAAGGCCGCGCGGTCGATCCGCTTGTTCAGCTCGGGATCGTTCCAGTCCTCCGCGGCGGCGAACAGTGAGGTGGGCACGGTCATGGTGCGCAGGAACGCGAACAGGGCGCGCATCTGTTCGTCGACGACCAGGGCGTGGCGTGCGGTGCCGGCGGTAGCGGCCAGGATCACCGGTGCGGCGATCAGCAGATCGTTGTCGAGGACGTGGAAGAAGGAGGTGAGCAGTCCACTCGGAGCGGCCTTGTAGACGGGGGCGGCGACGATCAATCCGTCGGCGGCGCCCAGTTTCTCGATGGCCGCCGTCATCTTCGGGCCCATGAGCTGGGAGACCAGGGCGGTGGTGATCTCGGTGGCCAGTTCGCGTAGGTCGATCACGTCGACGGTGACCTGCGCGCCGCGGCGGCCGACCAGCGCGCCGACGCGGCCGGCGATACGGTCGGCCAGCATTCTGGTCGACGACGGGTTGCTGGTGCCTGCGCTGACCACGACCAGCCGGTAGGGGTCGCGGGCCTGTTCGTTGGTGTTCATTTCTGTTTCCTGTTCGTGGTGTCGGCGAGTGTTCCGCAGATCTGTTCGAGGTTGCGCAGATCGTCGTCGGTGAGGGCGGAGGTCAGGGCCCGTGCGACGCCGACCGCGTGGCGGCCACCGATCCGGCGCTGCTGGGCGCGGCCCGCGGGGGTCAGGGACAGCCGGATACCGCGTTTGTCGTGTGGGTCGCGGGTGCGCTGGACGAAACCGCGTTCGACCATGCGGTCCACCATCCGCGAGAGCGCCGGTTGGGTGAGCAGTACGTGCCGGTTGAGTTCGGCGGGCCGGATCGGTTCGGCGCATTTCGACAGTGTGTAGAGGACGTCGTATTCCCGCATGGTCAGGCCTTGCCAGACGTCCTCGGCCGCGAACTGTTTCATCAGTACGGCGTGGGCGGTCAGCAGTGCTTCCCAGGCGTCGTTGGCGAGCCTGCTGCTGGTTCGGGTTTCCCGGCCGGGGCTCCGCTGGTCGTGTTTCGCTACATCCTCCGGTGCCGGCTCGTTCATACGGTGGCGTCCAGATAGGGGTGGGCGCCGGCGAGGTTGTCGCCCTGGTTGGCGTTGGGGCGGGCCTGCCGTGGCGGCTGGTCGCCGTATGCGGCGGTGACGCGGGCGCGGTGGGTGGGGGCGGGCGCGGATTCGGGGTCGCGGCGTGCCTGCAGTTCTTTGCGCAGGACGGGGACGACTTCCGCTCCGAGCAGGTCGAGCTGGTTCAGCACGGTTTTCAGCGGCAGTCCGGCGTGGTCCATCAGCCACAGCTGGCGCTGGTAGTCACCGAAGGTGTCGTGGAAGGTGAGAGTTTTGTCGATGATCTCCTGGGGGCTGCCCACCGACAGTGGGGTCATTTCGGCGAAGTCCTCCAGGGAGGGGCCGTGACCGTAGACGGGTGCTTCGTTGAAGTAGGGGCGGAATTCGTTCCAGGCGTCCTGGGATTTCTTCGCGATATAGGCCTGGCCGCCGAGTCCGACGATGGCTTGTTTCTTGGTGCCGTGCCCGTAGTGTTCGAACCGCTGCCGGTAGAACTCGATGAGCCGCAGCGAGTGCGCGGTGGGCCAGAAGATGTGGTTGGCGAAGAAACCGTTGCCGTAGTAGGCGGCCTGTTCGGCGATTTCCGGGGTGCGGATGGAGCCGTGCCAGACGAACGGTGGAATCCCGTCGAGCGGCCGCGGGGTGGCGGTGAAGCTCTGCAGCGGGGTGCGGTAGTTGCCTTCCCAGTCGACGACGTCCTCGCGCCACAACCGGTGCAGGAGGTTGTAGTTCTCCAGCGCCAGCGGCAGGCCCGCGCGGATGTCCTTGCCGAACCAGGGGTAGACGGGGCCGGTGTTGCCGCGGCCGAGCATGAGGTCCATGCGGCCCTTGGACAGGTGCTGCAGCATGGCGTAGTCCTCGGCGATCTTCACCGGGTCGTTGGTGGTGATCAGGGTGGTCGCCGTGGTGAGGATTATCCGCTCGGTGGTGGCCGCGATATGGCCGAGCAGGGTGGTGGGTGAGGAGGAGAAGAACGGCGGATTGTGGTGCTCGCCGATGGCGAAGACGTCGAGGCCGACCTCTTCGGTTTTGCGTGCGATCTGCACGATCGCGTCGATTCGTTCGGCTTCGCTGGGCGTCACGCCGGTTACGGGGTCTCGGGTGATATCGCTGACCGAGAAGATTCCGAACTGCATGGTGTGGTCCCTCCGACCGTAGGTTCTATGCGTTTGCATCTACCTGAACGGCGGGGGCACGGGGGTTATTCCGTTGCCGGCCCCGGGCCGGGCCGGCAACGGCTGTTCATGTCACGACCGCACGCCGGCGTTTCGCATCAGCGCCAGGGCCGGATCCGGGACCAGTTGCCGCGGCACGGGCAACCCGGTGCCGTCGCTCTTACGCGGTCTGGGGCAGTCGCAGGTGCACTGCGTCGTGGCCGTAACGGGCCGCCATGAGGGTGCCGGGCCGGGTGTACCGGCGGACATTGGCGTTGCCGCGCAGCATCCCCCATCCGGTGAGGAGCACGCATACCACCAGTTCGAAAGCCACAACCACGAAGAAAGCCCCGAAGAACTCGCCGGAATCGACTTCTTCACCGGCGCTACGAGAAAACGATTTCGCGATGCCCCGGCCCAGGAGCAGCACCGGCAGGATGGCGAGGAAGATCCAGATGGCCGGGAGACGCCAGGTCATCAGGGCGGTGACCCGGCTGAGCTTGCCGCTGGTGGTGTTGCCGGATACGAAGGTGACATCGAGTGGCACCGGTACGGGCGGGGCCTGATATGCCGGTCCCCGGGGTTCTGCTGTGGTGGGTACGGCTGGTGCGGATACACGAGCGAGTTTCTCCCCCACGGCCCTGGCGGGGCCAGTTGTGAATTGCGCAGTGTTGTCTGCGCTTCGCGCAATACCGATACGAACGCGGTCCCGGAAACGAAGCCGGGTCAGCCTCTATCGGTGTGTGCCCGGATCGGCGCGGGCCGAGCGGTCAGCGAATCGAGGTCCCGGATGGCGGCACACCCGCGGCGGATCATCACGGTGAACATGGCGTCACCGCGTTCGGTGGGGGTGCCGTACGCGGCGCCGAAAATCGCGACGAGCGGAACCTGCAGGGTCGCGAACCGGTAGTCCTGGCGGCAGTCCTCGATGGTATAGCCGCTGACCCCTTGTTCGGTGAGCCGCTGATGGTAGGTGGCGACGAGATCGTCCTCGGTGGCGCGCCGGACGCCGGCGTCGAGGCTGGTGGCGATGAAGTAGGCGAGATCGCGGGCGGGCAGGCCCAGGTTCACCGTCTGCCAGTCGACAGCGGTGACGACCGGGGGGTCCTCGGTGCCGAACAGCAGGTTGTCCAGGCGGTAGTCGCCGTGTACGAGCGCGAAACGTTCGGGACGGGCCAGCAGCCAGTCGGCGATCACCGTGCCGCAGGCGCGCAGGGTTTCGTGATCTTCGGGGGCGAGCCGGTCACCGAGGCGGTCGAGGAAGATATCGGTGGCGGGGCCGTAGAGTTCCCGCAGCATCTCGGCCTCGCCGGGACCGTTACGACTGAATCCCGCGATACCGAGCAAGGTTTCGTCGCACCAGCGGGGGGCGTGCAGGCCGGCGAGGTTCGCCACCGCGGCGTGTGCGTGCTCGACCGGGCAACCGCCGATCTGATCGCCGGGGCGGGCCGGGGCGAGATCCTCGAGCAGGAGAACGAATTCGGCTCCGTCGTCGTGGATCTCGGCGTAGTGGCAGCGCGGGGTGCCGACGCTGACGGTGTGGGCGATCTCGGTGTAGAACCGGACCTCCTGCCGATAGACACCGGACAGCATGCCGCGGACGCCGGGATCGGCGGCGGGGAGTTTGGCCAGTAGCCGGGACGGGACGGCGTCGCCGGTGAGCCGGAGCCGGTGCACGGTGCCGATCTGGCCGGTACCTACGGGTTCGGCGGTGACATGGTGGACGGGACGGCCGAGGACGGCGGTGAGCCATTCGGCGGTGAGGTCGGCGGTACCGGTGGGGATGGTCATCGACGGCTCCTGCCGGGGTTGGGCGGCAACTCGGCGAAGCGGGCCGGGTTACGGTGCCGTCGCCACGCATCGAGGGTGGGTGCGAGTTCGGTGGGCGAGTTCCCGTGCAGGATGACGCCGTCGACGCCGGTCGCGAACTGGTCGGCGATGCGCGCGGCGCACTGTTCGGGGGTACCGCCGGCGGAGGCGGTGAGCCATTCCGCGGGCAGCAGGTCTTCGATCGCTGCGAGGGTCGCCGGGTCGGCGACCGCGTCGAGCGCACCGCCGGCACCGGTGACCAGAGGGTGCGTCCGGAATTCGGCGAGCGCTCGCTCGTCCCATCCGTTGACCTGGACGAGGATCTCGCCGTACCCCTGCAGGTAGGTGCCGAGGCGGCCGACGAGTTTGCGTAGCCGGGCGGTCTCGCCCTGGGTGTCGTCCACGACGACCAGCACCGACCAGATGCGGAGAGCGGCGGGGTCGCGGCCGGCGGCTTCGGCGGCACCGCGAACGGTGCGCACCGCGCGAGCGGTGGTGTCGTCGGTGAAGAAGGTGTGCAGTACTACGGCGTCGGCGAGCTGCCCGGCCAGGCGCAGGGTGTTGGCACCGATCGCGGTGAGGGTGATCGGGATGGCTTCGTCGTAGGTGGGGTCGAGGTGCAGGACCGGGTATTTCCCGGCCGGTCCGTCGTGTGCCGCGATGGTGTCGCCGCGCCAGAGGCGCCGGTAGAGCTCGACGGCGTCGCGCAGCTGTGCGGAGGTGATGCGGGGCAGGCCGATGACGTCGAAGAGGGCGTCGAATCCGCGTCCGAGGCCGAGGCTGTAGCGGCCACGGGTGAGCCGGTGCAGGGTGACCGCGGCGGAGGCGGTGATCAGCGGATGACGGGTGTTGTGATTGGTGGCGGCGGTGCAGATACCGAGGTCGGTGGTGACCGCGCCCGCGGCGGCGGCCAGGGCGAACGCTTCTTTGGTGTTGAACCGTTCGGACAGGAACAGGGCGCCGAGTCCGAGGCGTTCGGCGGCGCGGGCTTCGTCGAGCAGGATATGCGGATCGGCGGTATGGCCGGCGAGACCGTAGCAGCCGAGCTCGGGAAATTCGGGTCCACGATGCCCAGCCGGTGTGGCCGAGGGCTCCACCTGGCCGGGATCCGCTTCCGGGCCTGCCCCGCTCATACTGTGCCGCTCTGCGCTCGGCCGCCGATCATGCGGTGCAGTTCGTCCTGGGACCACGGCGGGGTGTCGTGGTGGTCCCGGAAGCCGAGGATGCTGGGGGTGGGCCGGTCGTAGCGGCCGACGAACCCGCCGGCGGCGACGAAGATCTGGCCGGTTACCCGCTCGGCGGCCGCACCCGCCAGGTACAGGTACAACTGGGCGACGTAGTCGGCGGGTGGCGCGTCGAGGGCGGCGTCCTTGCTGATCTCGTCGAGCATGCCGCGCCGGTAGAGCTCCATGATCTTGGCTTCGTAGGCGAAGCCGCTGGAGAGCCGGGTTTTGGCACCGGGGCATACGACATTGGCGCGGACCTTGTACTCGGCCAGTTCGGCGGCGATGGCCAGAGTGAGGGAGTTGACCGCGCCTTTCCCAGCGGCGTATCCGGTGCCGCCGTAGTCGCCGAGATAGGCGAAGGAACTGGTGTTGATGATGCTGCCGCGGCCCTGGGCGACCATTTTCGGGGCGGCGGCACGACAGGTGTTGAACGTGGTGGTGAGGTGGGAGTCGAGCAGAGCCCGCCAGTCGGGGGTGCTGACGTCGAGGATGGAGGAGCCGGCGGGTTCGGCGATTCCGGCACAGTTGACGAGTACGTCGACGGCGCCGAAGGTGCGAATACAGGTGTCGACGAGTTCGGTGGCGGTGGATTCGTCGGCGGCGCTGCCGGCGACGCCGACCGCGCGGTGACCGGCGAGGGTCAGCGAATTCACGGTGCGTTCGACCGCGGGGGCGTTGCGTCCGTTGACCACCACACCGGCGCCGTGGCCGGCCAGCGCGTGCGCGACGGCGTGGCCGATACCGCTGGTGGCGCCGACGACCACGGCGCCGCGTCCCCACAGGGTCTGGTTTCCGCTCATGGACCTGTTCTCACTTGCCTCTCTCGGCCGAACACTGTTCCGTACAGGTGTCCGGAAAGTATGACATTCCGGACGCGCGCCGGTGCGGTAGCGCGGCATCACGCGACCGGGCATGCCTTGCCTGCACGCAATGACCCGTAGTACTGTCCGGACAGGTGTCTACCATAGTTCCTGGACAGTAATCTGGGGAAGGATTTCCACATGACTTCGGTGAAACCGCCGCGAGTGTCCGGAGGCGAACACGAACACGGCCACCTGGAGGAATTCCGCACCGACCCGATCGCGCTCATGCGCCGGGTCCGCGCGGAATGCGGCGATGTGGGCATGTTCGAACTCGCCGGACGCCAGGTCATCCTGCTCTCCGGAGCCGAGGCGAACGAATTCTTCTTCCGCGCCGCCGACGAAGATCTCGACCAGGCCGCCGCCTACCCGTTCATGAAACCGATCTTCGGCGAAGGCGTGGTGTTCGACGCCAGCCCGGAACGACGCAAGGAGATGCTGCACAATTCGGCGCTCCGCGGCGACCAGATGCGCGGCCACGCGGCCACCATCGAGCACGAAGTCGGCCGGATGCTCGCGAACTGGGGTGACGAAGGCGAGATCGACCTCCTGGACTTCTTCGCCGAACTCACCATCTACACCTCCTCGGCCTGCCTGATCGGAACGAAGTTCCGCGAGGAACTCGACAGCCGATTCGCGCATCTGTACCACAACCTGGAACGCGGCACCGACGCGCTGGCCTACGTGGACCCCTATCTGCCGATCGACAGTTTCCGGATCCGCGACGAATCGCGGGCGAAGCTGGTGGAACTCGTCCAGGAGATCATGAACGAGCGGATCGCGAACCCGCCGGCGGGCAAAGCGGACCGCGACCTGCTCGATGTACTGGTCTCGGTGAAGAAAGAAGACGGCACACCGCATTTCAGCGCCAGCGAGGTCACCGGCATCTTCATCTCGATGATGTTCGCCGGTCATCACACCACCTCGGGCACCGCCGCCTGGTCGGTGATCGAACTGCTGCGCCATCCGGAGGTGTTGTCGGGGGTGGTGAAGGAGCTCGACGAGCTCTACGCCGACGGCCGAGAGGTGAGTTTCCACGCGCTACGGCAGATCCCGCGGCTGGAAGCCGTCCTGAAGGAGACGCTACGGCTACATCCCCCGCTCATCATCCTGATGCGGGTGGCCCGAGGTGAGTTCGAGGTGTGCGGGCGGCGGATCGAACCCGGCGACCACGTGGCGGCCACCCCGGCGATCTCCAACCGGCTACCCGAGGATTTCCCGAATCCGGACAGTTTCGATCCCGGCCGCTATATCGACCCCAACCAGGAAGACCTGGTCAACCGATGGACGTGGATCCCCTTCGGCGCGGGCCGCCACCGCTGCGTCGGCGCGGCGTTCGCGCTGATGCAGCTCAAGGCGATCTTCTCGGTCCTGCTGCGGGACTGGGAATTCGAGATGGCGCAGCCGGCGGAGTCCTACCGCAACGACCATTCCAAGATGGTGGTGCAGCTCCAACAACCGTGCCAGGTGCGGTACCGCCGCAGGCAGCGGGAGAGCTAGCCCGAAGTTACACATCCGATCTGCTGGTTTGCGGAATTTCCGCACGGGCACGGTCCGTGCGGTGCGCAGATTTACCGGCGGCGGTGGTTTCGGGCGCCATCCCCTCGGTATCGAACACCGACGGACGAGGCCTGTTCCCAGGCATGGAAACAGATTCGAGCAGACGACGAGTTAACTTGACGCCGCGCGGGATGCCCATGGCTGAACAAGCACTACCTGCCGCCGTGGTGAAAGGATCTGCTCACGATGGAGCCCGAAATCACTGTCGTATCGGCTTTCGCCACCCTCCATGCCGAAGACCCGCAGCGCACATTGTTCGTCTTCGTCGACGAGCACGGCCACGATGGTGAACACCTCACCGTCCACCAGCTCGCGGAGCGCGCACAAGACGTCCGCGCGCTGTTGCGGAGGTCCGGGATCGAACCCGGCGATCGGGTGCTGTTGCTGCACCTGCCCTCGTTGGATTTCATCGTCGCTTTCCTCGGCTGCCTGGCCGCCGGTGTGATTCCGGTTCCCCTCCCGCCACCGAACCCGTTCGCCCTCGCGAAAGAAGTCGGCGCGCTATCGGGTATCGCGCGCGACTGTGGGGCGCGGGCGATACTGACGCACGCCGCCTACCGCACCATGGTCGATGCGGTACCGCTTCCACCGGAAGGACCACAGTGGCCGGAGCTGCCCTGGCTGTGGCCCGGTGATGCCTCGGACCAACAGGACGAGTCACCCCGCTCCTGGTACCGGCCCGCCGATCCGGACGAACCGGCCTTCCTGCAGTACACCTCGGGATCGACGGGCTCCCCGAAGGGGGTCGTGGTCACCCATCGCAATATCCACCACGAACTCGCCGCCCTCGCCGCCGACTTCGAACTCGGGGACGACACCGTCGCGGTCAGCTGGCTGCCACATTTCCATGACCTCGGACTGGTCTGCGTCCTGCTCAACACGCTGGCCGGAAACGCCGATCGCACCTATCTGATCTCACCGCTGCACTTCTTGCAGCGGCCGGCGATCTGGTTCGAGGTGCTCTCCCGGGTCGGCGGCACACATACCACCGCGCCGAACTTCGCCTACGACCTCATCGTCCGCAAGACGACTCCGCAACAGCGCGCCGGCTGGGACCTCAGTTCGGTACGCAGATTCGGCACCGCGGGGGAAACCGTCCTCGTATCGACGGTCGAGGCGTTCTTCGCGGCTTTCGAAAGCAGCGACGCGTCCCGGCAGGCATTCCACCCCGGCTACGGGCTCGCCGAGCACACGCTCAGTGTCACCGTCGGCAGCGGGGGCGCGGTGGCCTTCGACCGTGATCAACTCGAGCAGGGCCGGGCCGTGCCCGCCACCGCCACCGACGGCCGCGAACCCGTGCTTCTGTACGGCAGCGGCCGGGTCACCAAACCGGACGCTCGGGTACGCATCGTCGACCCGGAGACCGGACAACCGTGCGCGCCCGGGGAAATCGGGGAGATCTGGGTCGATTCACCCACCAAGGCCCGCGGCTACTGGTCACGCGCGGAACAGACCCGCGAAACGTTCCACGCTGTGGTCGGTGACGGTGACCCGCGTCGTTACCTGCGTACCGGCGACCTCGGTTTCCTGCACGAGGGTGAATTGTTCGTCACCGGCCGGCTGAAGGATCTGGTCATCGTCCACGGCCGCAACTACGCGCCGCAGGATATCGAGGCCAGTGTCCGCTCCGCTCATTCTCGGATCCGTCCCGGCGGGATCGCCGCCTTCTCGGTACCACCGCTGCCCGGTGCGGCCTCGGAGCGGCTGATCGTGCTCGTCGAGACCACCGGCGCCGAACTCGACGAGGACACCGCCGCCGATATCCGTCGCGCGGTCCGCCGCCGGGTGCGCGACGACCACGGCCTCGCCTGCCATGAGGTGCTCGTCGGCCCGAAACTGGTGCAGAAGACGACCAGCGGAAAGGTCCGCCGTGCCGTGTGCCGCGCGGAGTTCCTGCGCCGGGAGAACGAGGACCGGCCCATCGCGGCGGTCACCCGATGAGTCGTGGCCTGACCTTCTCCGCCGGCGCGAACGATCCTCGGCTCGCCGATATCGACGACGACTTCCAGCAGCTGCTGGCGGAGTTCGCGCAGGTGACGGCGATGGGGAAGCTGACGCGCACCCGGACCTTCCACGCACCCGGGATCGTGGTTCGCGGCCATATCGATTTCTTCGACACCCCGGGTACGCCGGTGCACCCGTTCTTCGCCGGAGGCAGGCGGTACCCGGTACTGGCGCGGTACAGCAACGGTGTCTCGAGCGACGACCTCGCCCCGGGAATCCGCGGGCTGTCGCTGCGCTGGTTCGATCCGGACGGGTCCGGCGATTCGCCGTTCAACCTGACGTTCAACACGGGTTATCGCGTATTCGCCCCGAACGCGTGGACGTTCATGAAGTTCTTCATGCTCCGCGACGACGCGGCGCGCGAAGAGCTCGTTCGCGCCACCCCCGGAGCGTTGGCGCCGGCGCTGGACGCGATCCGGGATCCGCATCCGTACCACCGCTATCACCTCAACTCGCAGGTGCCGCAGCAGTACGTCGACGGGACGGGCCGGCCCTGGCTGGTGCGGTACCGGCTGGTGCCCGGGGAGGATATGCCCGATATCGGCCACCACACGCCCCGGGGATGGGTGGTGCCACCGATCGAACGGTTGATGCGGGCGCCGGGTGAACGACGGTCGTCGACCTTGTTACGTGACGAGGTTCGCCGCATGGCAGCGGAGGGTTCCCTCCGCGGGTTGTTCCAGATCCAGCTGCATCCGCTCGGTGACGACGCCGCGGCGAATCAGGCCGCGCTGTCGCCGTCGGCAGACTGGTCGGCGGCGTCCTATCCGTTCCGGACGATCGGTGAGCTGCGTCTGGATCTGGTGGCGGAGGAGGATCCCGCCGCCGAGTCACCGTTCGATCCGGCGGACGCCCCGCCGGGCCTCGGTATCGCGCTCGCTCGTTCTCCTTTCGAAGCGGCGTCGATGAATCACGCCCGCGCCCTCGTCTACCGCGCCGGATACGCCGCGCGTACCTTCCGGCCCGAACCCGTCGGTACCGGTTCACCCGCGCTGTCCGCCCCGCGCGTCGCGAACGGCGCCGAAGGCGGCCGGACCGTGTGTGTGATCGGCGCCGGGCCGGGCGGTCTGGCCGCCGCGCACGAGTTCGAGCGGCTCGGGCACACCGTGGTGGTGCTCGAGCGGGAGCCGGTGGTGGGCGGTAAATCGGTCTCGGTGGAGGTCGACGGGCGGGCCTATGATCTCGGCGCGCACCTGTGTAACGACCGGTACGAGCACGTGATCGCCCTCGCCGACGAGTTCGGCCTGGACACCGAGGACATCATCGCCCCGCATATCTTCGATACCCGGACCTTCACGGCCGCGATGCCCAGGACGGCGTTCGCCACCCGTGACGTCGTCGGACGATATATGCGGCTGCGCGCCGAAACCTTTCCCGATATCGGCCGTCCGGGTTTGGCGCACTCCGCCCGGGCCCTGGCCGCGCCGACACGAGAGTGGCTGCGCGACAACGATCTCGAGGCGATGGGCACCTCCCTCGGAGCCGTGTACACCTCGGCGGGATACGGCTATCTCACCGACGATCTGCCCGCCCTGTATTTCCTCAAGGTCTCGGAGACGGTGAGTCAGCTGTCGGTCGAGCCGACCCGTACCCGCCACGCCAACGCGTTCACGATCGCCGGTGGCCTCGGCGCGCTGTGGGAACGTATCGCGGCGAAGCTGGCCGATGTGCGGACCGGTGTCGAGATCACCGCGATCGACCGCCGCGGTGACAGCGTGGCCGTACAACTCGCGGACGGCGGGATCGTTCATGCCGACGACCTCGTGCTGGCCGTCCCCCTCGACCGGCTCGACGGGGTGCTGGACATGTCGCTGGCCGAGCGCGCGCTCGCCCGCAAGATCCGGCGCCTGGACTTCTACACCGTGCTGTGCCGGATCACCGGGTTACCCCGCAACGGCCACTACACCGTGCGGTCCGGGGACGCCAGCCCCGGACCGGGGCATTGCGTTTCCTTCCATCACCGCTACCCCGGGACCGATGTCTACATCTGCTACTCCTACGGTGCCGACGGTCTGGGACCCGACGATATCGTGGCGAACCTGCGCGACGATGTGATCGGCTTCGGTGGCGCGGTGACCGAGGTGCTACTGGTGCGGCGCTGGCCGTACTTCCCGCATTTCGCGAGTGCGGATCTGGCCGAAGGTGTCTACGAGAAGTTCGAGGGACGGCAGGGCGTTCGCCGGACCTACCATGTGGGCGGGCTGCTCGGCTTCGAGATGATCGAAACGACGATCGCGCACGCACGCGACCTGGTCGCCGAGCATTTCGCCCCCGGAGATTCCGAGGAGGTGTCGGGCCCGGACGATGGGTCCGCCCCCGTCCCCGGTCGCACTGCCGCGGAGATCAGCGCATGGCTGGTCGGCCGGTTGGCCAGGGAATTCGACCTGGCGGAAACCGAGATCGACCCAGCGGCCTCACTCGATGATTTCCCCCTCGATTCGCTGGCCGTCGCCGCGCTGCACCTGGATCTCTCCGCCTGGCTCGGCTGCCGGGTGCACCCCACGATCCTGCTGGAGAACCCGACGATCGAGGACGCGGCGCGACGGCTGGCCGAGGCGGTGCCCGCCGCGCCGAGCACCGCCTCGGCTCCGGCGCCGGTCCCGCTGCTGGCCGTTCCGTTGACGCCGCCACGCCCCTTCTTCTGCATACCCGGGGTGAACGGTATCGCCTACCAGTTCCGGACACTGGCCGCTGCCCTCGGCCCGTGGTGGCCGTTCACCGCGCTGCGGGCACCCGGTCACGACGGGGCGGAGCCGACCCTGAACACGGTGGAGGCGCTTGCGCAGCGCTACCTCCGGGATATCCGCGCGGCGCAGCCACACGGGCCGTATCTGCTCGGTGGATATTCGCTGGGCGGGTTGATCGCCTACGAGATCGCCTGCCGGCTGCGTGCTGCCGGGGAGGAGGTCGGCGAGGTCGTGCTGATCGACACCTACGTTCCGCTGGCCGGCCAATCCACACCCCCCTGGGACGAGCGGGCCGCCTTGGACGAGCTTGCGGCGATGGTGCGGGCAGCGGCCGGTGCGTCGGGGAACGAGCTGGTCCTCGATCCGGAGCTGCCGCTCGAACAGCGGCGCGACGCGGTATGTCAGGAGTTGACCAGAAGCCGGGGCAGCGGCGCCCGCCGTCAATTGGAGTTCATCCTGCGGGTGTACCAGGCGAACCTCGAAGCGAACATCGGCTACCGGCCACCGCGCTCAGATCTGCCCGTCACCCTGCTGCGGGCCGAGGGCGCGTTTCCGATCGTCTTCGGCCCGGAGCGCGGCCCCCGGGTACCGCTCGGCGACCCGACCCAGGGCTGGGATACGGTGCGGACCGGCCGGTTCCGGGTCGTGGATGTGCCCGGCAACCATTTCACCATCCTCTCCGAGACCCGGGTGGGCGAGTTGGCCGACGCACTGCGCGAGGTGCTCACGGACCGGCGGTGGGCACTATCGGAGACCACCCGGTGACGGCACCCCGCAACCCGAGACCACGACCCGGCAACCACGACGCTTTCCGTTTCGAAACCGGAACCGCGGAGGCGTGCGCGATGCCTACCTACGGCCGGGCGCTGCCGGAGACGGCGTCATGACCGCGTCGGTACCCGCGATAACGCTCGACCAGGTCGTTCGGCGGATACGGGAACATGTGCACGTCGTGGCCGAGCCCACGGGTGGGATCACCGCGGTGACGGGCGAGCCCGAGGGGCATCGGGTGCTCGCCACCCTGCCCCCGCTGTACCCCGAATGGCTGGGCGACCGGTCGTTCAACGAACGGCACGGCACTCGTTTTCCGTATGTGGCGGGGGAAATGGCCAACGGGATCGCGACAGCGGAGCTGGTCGTCGCCATGGGCAAGGCCGATATGCTGGGCTTTTTCGGTGCGGCGGGCCTGCCCCTGCCTCGGGTGGAGCAGGCCATCACCACCATCCGGGCGGCTCTGGGCAGCCGGACCAACTGGGGTGTGAACCTCATCCACGCACCCCAGCATCCGGAATGGGAACAGGGTATGGCGGATCTGCTCATCCGCGAAAACGTTCCCACCGTATCCGCGTCCGCGTTCATGGATCTGACGCCGCCGGTGGTGCAACTCGCCACGAGTGGCCTGCGCCGCGCCGGGGACGGCCGTATCGTCCGCCCCCGGCAGGTATTCGCCAAGGTTTCCCGGCCCGAGGTCGCCGAGAAGTTCCTCTCGCCGCCACCTCCGGGGATACTGGCCATGCTGTGCGCGCAGGGCCGGCTCACCGCCACCGAGGCGGAGTTGGCCGCGCACGTTCCGGTGGCCGAGGACCTGACCGTCGAGGCCGACAGCGGCGGGCACACCGACAACCGGCCGCTGGTATCGCTGCTGCCGCGGATACTCGCGCTCGCGGCGCGGGTCGCCGCACGAGCCGGGTACCGGCGCCTCGTGCGGATCGGCGTGGCCGGCGGTATCGGCACCCCCCACAGTGTGGCGGCGGCGTTCGCGGCCGGGGCCGCCTACGTCGTGACCGGATCGGTCAACCAGACCTGTGTCGAGGCAGGGGTTTCCGCGGCGGCCAAACAGCTACTCGCGCAGGCGGATATCGCGGATGTGATCATGGCGCCGGCGTCGGATATGTTCGAACTCGGCGTGAAAGTGCAGGTGCTGCGCCGCGGGACACTCTTCGGTAACCGCGCCAACCTGCTCTACGAGCTCTATCGGGACTTCGAGTCACTCGAAGCGATTCCCGCACCGGAACGCGACAAATTGGAGCGGACGATCTTCCGGGCGCCGCTCACCGAGATCTGGGAGCGAACGCGCCGTTACTGGCTCGACCGTGATCCCGCCGAGGTCGCTCGCGCCGACACCGAACCGAAGCACCGCATGGCACTGGTTTTCCGCTGGTACCTGGGCCGGTCCAGTTGGTGGGCGATCGAAGGGGACGACTCCCGGTGCGCCGACTACCAGCTGTGGTGCGGGCCGGCGGTCGGCGCGTTCAACGACTGGGTGGCGGGCAGTTTCCTGGCCGACCCCGCGCAGCGCCACGCCGTGCAGGTCGCCCGCAATCTGCTGGAGGGCGCGGCCGTACTCACCAGGGCGCACCAGCTACGTACGTACGGGGTGCCGGTGCCGTCGACCGCGTTCGATTTCGCGCCCCGACGACTCGTGTAACGAAAGCTCGACCGAAAGAAGCCCGACCATGTCCGAAAGTGCTGCCAGGACCGTACCGCCGGTCGCCATCGTGGGTGTCAGCGCTGTACTCCCGGGCGAGCCCGGCGCGGACGGGTTCTGGCGAACGGTCGTCTCCGGCGCCGATCGAGTGAGCGATATCCCGGCGACACACTGGCTCGTCGACGACTACTTCCACCCCGACCCGGCGGCGGCCGACAAAACCTACGCCCGGCGCGGGGCTTTCCTCTCGCCGGTGCCGTTCGATCCGCTGGCCTTCGGTATTCCGCCGAAGGCGATCGAGGCCACCGATACCAGTCAGCTGCTGGCGCTGGTCGTGGCCGAACGCCTGCTCTCCTCGCTCGAACCGCACCGGATGTCCGGTGTGGACCGGGAACGGGTCAGCGTTGTCCTCGGCACCTCCGCGTTGGAGTTGTTGACCACGATGGCCGCGCGGATGGAGCGTCCGGTGTGGCTCGCCGCGCTGCGCGAGAGCGGTATCCCCGAGGACCGGGCCCAGCAGATCTGCGACCGGATCGCCGAGCACTACGTGCCGTGGCAGGAGGCAAGCCTGCCCGGCATGCTCAGCAATGTCGTCGCCGGCCGGATCGCGAACCGGTTCGACCTGCACGGCAGCAACTACACCACCGACGCCGCCTGTGCGAGTTCCCTGGCGGCGCTGTCGAGCGGGATCAACGAGCTCGCGCTGGGGCAGGCCGATCTCGTGGTGACCGGTGGGGTGGACACCCTGAACGATCCGGTCACCTATACCTCGTTCAGCAAGACCCCTGCCCTCTCACCGACCGGGGACTGCCGCCCCTTTTCCGCGGACGCCGACGGCATGATCCTCGGCGAGGGCGTGGTGATGTTCGCGCTGCGGCGGCTGGCCGACGCCGAACGCGACGGCGACCGGGTCTACGCGGTGATCCGGGGTATCGGTACGGCGTCCGACGGACGTGGTGGCGCCATCTACGCGCCCCGGTCCACCGGGCAGGCGCGGGCGCTGCGGCGTGCCTACGCGATGGCCGGCTACGGCCCGGACACGGTCGAGCTGGTCGAAGCGCACGGAACCGGCACCGCCGCGGGGGACGCGGCCGAGGTCGCCGCCCTGCGGACGGTATTCGGTGAGACCGGCCGCGCCGACACCGGATGGTGTGCGCTGGGATCGGTGAAATCGCAGGTCGGGCATACCAAGAACGCCGCGGGCGCGGCCGGGCTGCTCAAGGCGGCGCTGGCACTGCACCACAAAGTCCTGCCGCCGACCATCAAAGTGGATCGGCCCAACCCGGCGCTCGGACTGCGCGACAGCCCGTTCTATCTGAACACGACGGCACGCCCGTGGATCAGTGACGGCAGCCACCCTCGGCGGGCCGGTGTGTCCAGTTTCGGGTTCGGCGGCACGAACTTTCACGTCACGCTCGAGGAATACGTGCCGTCGACAGGGTCGGCACGCCCGGCCGCGCGCATGCGCGCGGCCGGGAGCGAACTGGTACTGCTGTCCGCGGATTCACCGGCCGCGCTGGTGGCCGCGGCCCGCGCGCTCGCCGACACGACGGACGGAGTGGTCGCCGTAGCACGAAGGACCCAGCAGACCTTCGACCCGGCGGCAGCCGCACGCCTCGGCGTCGTCGTCACCGGCGACGATCTCGCGGCGACACTGGATGCTGTGGCCGACCGGATCGCGGCGCGACCCGCGGAATCGTTCGCGGGCCCCGGTGGGATGTACTACGGCGCGCAGGTCGCCGAACCCGGGCCGGTCGGGTTCCTGTTCTCCGGTCAGGGAAGCCAGTACATCGGGATGGGCGCCGAACTGGCCATGACGTTGCCGGCCGCGCGGGAGAGCTGGGATGCGGTCGCGGCCCTGGACCGCTCCGGCGCGGAGCCGCTGCATCGGGTCGTATTCCCGCCGCCGGCGTTCACCGCGGAGGAACGCGCGGCGCAGCAGGCCCGGCTCACACGGACCGAATGGGCGCAACCGGCGCTCGCCGCGCAGAGCCTGGCCGCACTCGCGGTCCTGGATACGCTCGGCGTGCGGCCGGAGGCTCTGGGCGGGCACAGTTTCGGCGAACTGGTCGCCTTGCACGCGGCGGGGTGCTTCGACACCGCGACATTGCTGAAGCTGGCCCGGCGGCGGGGCGAACTGATGCGGGACACCGCGACCGAGCCGGGTGCCATGATCGCGGTGCTCGGCACCCTCGCGGAAGTTCGGGCGTTGGTCGAATCCGCCGCGGACAACCGAGTGTGGGTGGCCAACCACAACGCACCCGGACAGGTCGTCGTATCCGGTGCGGTGCGCGCGGTGGCCGCGTTCGAACAGCAGGCGACCGCGGCCGGGCACACCGTACGCCGCGTCGCGGCGGCGGGCGCGTTCCACACCCCGCTCGTCGCCGCCGCGGCCGCGCCGTTGCGGGAAACCCTCGACGCGGTTGCCGTGCGGGCCCCGCGAATTCCGGTGTACGGCAACGCCCGCAGCGAACCGTACCCGGCCGATCCGGACGCGGTGCGGGCCGGTCTGGCCGAGCAGCTCGCGGTCCCGGTCCGCTTCGTCGATCAGATCGAAGCCATGTACACGGCCGGGATCCGGACGTTCATCGAGGTCGGTGCGGGTGCGACGCTCACCCGGCTGGTGGGTGAGGTCCTTGCCGGACGCGAGCACCTGGTGGTGAGCCTCGACCGCGCGGCCCGGGGGGCCGACAACCTGCACGATGCTTTGGCGCGGTTGGCCGTCGGGGGTCTGCGCATGGACTTCGAAGCATTGTGGAGCGCCTACGACCTACAACCGGAGGAGGAAAAAGTGAGCAGCGAGCCGTCTCCGGCAGCCGTGAACTTGCTCGGCACCAATTACGGCAAGCCCTACCCACCGGCGGGCGGCTCGGCCGCTGTGCCACCACCGAACCCGCCCGCGTCCGCCCCGCCGGCCGGTCACGAACACCCGGTGCCCGCAGACACCGGGTTCGCCGGCGAGTGGACCGCGCCGCAGGCGCCCCGGGACGGATCGGTATCGACGGCATACCGCGACGGATTCGTCTCGCCGCCCGCGAGCAATGGGCTCGTACCGGCGACCGCGGCACCCCCGTCGAGCCGGCCGGCCGCGACCGGTTCCGAATGGCTCGATGCACTCCGCGAAACACAACGGCTCGCCAGCGAAGCCCACAGCGCCTACCAGCAGACGATGACGGAATCGCATCTGGCGTTTCTGCGTATGTCGGAAGCCGCTCTGCGTATGTCGGAAGCCGCGCTGGTCCAGCTCGCCGGCGGAACACCCCCCTCGGCGTTTCCGCCACCGGCGGCCGCGCCGCCGGATCACCGGCACCCGACGAGCGCGCCGGCTCACCATCCCGCGGCGGTATACGGAACCGCCGCGCCGGACCATCATCCTTCGGTGGCATACCGAACCGCCGCGCCGGACCACCGCCCGCCGACGGCGAACGGCGCCCCCGGACCTGCCGCGATCGCCCGCGCACTACCGCAGGGCGAGCCGATGCCGGCCGCTCCCGCTATCCCTCCCGCCGCACCCGAGATCCGTGACCCGCAGCCGTCGCCGGCCGATGCGCCGGCACCGGACTCCCCCACCTCGGTGGATGTGGCCGGTCTGCTGGCGGTGGTGGCGGAAAAGACCGGCTATCCCGCAGATGTGCTCGATGTGGATATGGAGCTGGAATCGGATCTGGGTATCGATTCGATCAAGCGGGTGGAGATCCTGTCGTCGGTGCGGGAGCGTTTCCCCGGTATCCGTGAGGTGGATGCGGTCACACTGGGCTCGGCGCGAACCCTGGCGCAGGTCGCCGGATTGCTCGGTGCCGAGGACTCGCCGGAGGCGGCCGTTCCGGCGGGCGAACCACCGCCGGGCGATCTCCCGGCACCGCCCCTACCCATGGCCGGCGCGTTGCCGGCGGAAACCTTCCTCGACGACGCCGGTATGCCGCCGCTGCGGCTGACGGTCCGGCCGGCCCCGCGCGTAGCGCCGGGGCTCGCACTGCCCGGTCTGCTCGGCAGCCGGGTGGCCGTCACCGGCGGTACGCCCGGTATCGCGGATCTGCTCGCGAAAGAACTCGTCGAATCCGGAGTGGACGCCCGCGTCGCCGCCGGGCCCACCGCCGATATCCATGGCCTGATCCACCTCGGCACGCTCGGCACGACACCCACTGTGGACGCGGCGCTCACCGCCGACCGGGATGCTTTCCGGCTGGCGCGGTCCTTCGTCGCCGAGCGGAGCGCCGGGCCCGCGTTCTTCGTCACCGTCCAGGACACCGGAGGCGACTTCGGCCTGTCCGGTATCGCACCGGCCCCGACCGGTCTGGCCGCTCTGGCGCGGACGGCCGGGCGGGAGTGGCCCGACGTCACCGTGAAGGCGATCGACTGCGATACCCGCGGCGGCACCGACGCCGAGATCGCGCGGATGATCGCGGGAGAACTGCTCGGTGGCGGTACCGAGACCGACGTCGGCCTGGCCGTGGACGGTACGCGGACCGTACTGGAAACCGTCCCGGTCACGCCGGACCGGGCACCCGCAACGGCAGTCGGGCCGGATTCGGTGATCGTGGTGAGTGGTGGGGCACGCGGGGTCACCGCCGCGGCCGTCCGGGCACTCGCCCGGGCCGCTGCGCCGAAGTTGGTCCTCCTCGGCCGGACACCGCTCACCGACGAACCCGACTGGCTGTCCGCGGCATCCGAGGAGACAGCGGTCCGGGACGCCGTCATAGCGCGGCTGCGGGCCGAGGGAACCACGCCCGATCCCCGGCGCATCCGGGCCGAGGTCGGCGCGGCCCTGGCGGCCCGGGAGATCCGCGAAACGCTCCGCGCGGTGGAAACCGCCGGCTCCCCGGTGCGTTATGTGGCCGTGGACGTGACCGACACCGAAGCCGTGCGCACCGCCCTGGCCGGTATCCGCGCCGAATGGGGACCCGTCACCGGGCTCGTGCACGGCGCGGGTGTGCTCGCCGACAAAGCGATCGGCGACAAGAGCGATGAGCAGTTCGACCGGGTCTTCGAGACGAAGGTCGGTGGACTGCGTTCGTTGCTCGCCGCGGTCGACGACGATCCGCTCGAACTGCTGTGCGTGTTCTCCTCGGTGTCGGCGTGCTACGGCAACGCCGGTCAGAGCGATTACGCCATGGCGAACGAGGTGATCACCCAACTCGCCGCGATCCAACAGCACCGGCGGGCGGGCTGCTCGGTGCGGGCCATCGCCTGGGGCCCCTGGGACGGCGGCATGGTGGACCGAACGCTCGCCGCGCACTTCGACGCCGCGGGTATTCCCTTGATATCACTGGCGGATGGTGCCGCGGCCTTCGTCGAGGAGCTGAGCGAAAAGGGCGGCCCCGGCTGTGTGGTGCGGGCGGCGGGACACCCGGTCCCGGCCTCGGCCGAGGCTCGCGGCACCGGCGGAGACCTGGCCGTGACGGCCCGCGACCACGAGTACCTTGTCGATCACCGGATCGGCGGGGTGCCGGTGGTGCCGGTGGCACTGGTACTCGAGTGGTTCGCCGGTGTCGCGCGGGCGGCCCTGGCGGGCGGCATTCTCACCGTGTCCGGTCTCGAAGTGCTGAGCAAGATCGCGCTCGACGATTTCGCGGTACGCGCCACGCTCGTGCGGCTGGTGGCCGACCGTCCGGACCCGGCGGGCCCGCTGCTGCTCACCGTATCCGGCCGGGAGGGACGCCCGCATTTCCGGGCGCGGGCCACCGTATCCGGCACCGCGCCGCAGCGGTGGACCGAACCGACCGGCCTGCACCCGCTGGGCCGGGACATCTACGACGGGAAAGTGCTCTTCCACGGACCCGCGTTCCAGGTTCTCACCGGTGTCGACGGTGTCGCCCCGGCCGGCGCGGCAGGCGTGGTGACCGGCACCCGCGACCGGAACTGGCCGCGGGCCCACCGGCATACCGACCCGGCCGCGGTCGACGGGGCGCTGCAATTGGCGACGCTGTGGGCCGAGCACGTGCTCGGGACCGCCGTGTTGCCCATGGGAGTCGCGGAGTTCCGGCTGTTCGTCCCCGGTCCGCTCGACGGCGCGGCGCGCGTGATCGTGCGCGCCGGCCGGACAGTGGGACACAGCGAAGCCCACTGCGATGTCCAGGTCCACACGACGGATGGACACCCGCTGTTCGAACTGGGTGGGGTCCGGCTCATCGCCCGGCCCGATATCGCCGGTTAGGAGGAGCCACAGTGTTCGAGCCCATCGCGGTGGTCGGCCGGGGGTGTGTACTGCCCGATGCGCTCACACCCGAGGCGTTCTGGCACAACATCGTCACCGGCCGGCTCAGTATCTCGACCGCGACCCCGGCCCGGTGGCGATTGCCGGACGCCGCGATGGCGCAGGTCGTCGGGCCGGCGCCGGCTCCGGTGCGCAGCGTCGCCGGTGGCTATGTGCACGGCTTCGACACCGTCTTCCGGCCGGACGGGTTCCGGGTCGGGCGCGATGAGATCGCCGGGCTCGACCCGTCGTTCCACTGGGTGCTGCACGGTGTCCGCGAAGCCCTGCGGGAAGCCGGCGAGGACAGGCCGCGCGAGCGGACCGGTCTGGTCCTCGGCAATCTGTCCATGCCCACCGACGGGTTGTCGCGGTACGCGGAGCACATCTGGCTGGCCGGACAACGCGAGGAGTTGCCGACGCTGCTCCCGGACACACCGGCCGCGCTGAACCGGTTCTCCTCGGCCATGCCCGCGCACTTCGCCGCCGCCGCGCTGGGGCTCGGTGGTGGCGCGTTCGCGCTCGACGCGGCGTGTGCCTCCGCGCTGTACGCGATCGAACTCGCCTGCGACCGGCTGCATGCCGGTACCGCGGACATGATGGTGGCCGGCGCGGTGAACCGCGTCGACGACCTCGCGGTGCATTTGGCGTTCAGTGCTCTCGGAGCGCTGAGCCCCACCGGGCGCAGCAGGCCGTTCCACCGGGACGCCGATGGGCTGGTCCCCGCCGAGGGCGGTGGATTCGTGGCACTCATGCGCCTGTCCGACGCGCTGGTGGCGGATGTGCGGGTATTCGGGGTGATCCGCGGGATCGGTTTGTCCAACGACGGTCGGGGCGCCGGCCTTCTCGTCCCCTCCCGTGCCGGTCAGCTCCGGGCGATCCGATCCGCCTACGCGACGGCCGGAATCGCACCCGAGTCGGTATCACTGCTCGAATGCCACGCCACCGGCACCTCGCTCGGCGACGAAACCGAGGCGCACAGTATGGCGGAGGTGTTCGGGGCGGCACCCGATCTGCCGATCGGTTCGGTCAAATCCAATACAGGGCATCTCGTCACCGCTGCCGGCATGGCCGGGCTGCTGAAGGTGCTGGGTGCTTTCGAAACAGGTATCCGGCCGCCGACACTTCAGGCCGACGAACCGATCGCGGCCCTGGCCGGTACCCCCCTGCGGTTGCTGCGCGAAGCCGAACCCTGGGACGGGCCGCGCCGTGCGGGCATCAGTGCTTTCGGTTTCGGCGGCAACAACGCCCACCTCGTACTCGATCCGGGCCCGGGTGACAGCGCCGCGGCACTTGTCCCGCCACGCCTCGCGAGCCCGGCGCACGAGGCCGAGGCGGAGGCGGAGGTGGTGATCGTCGCGATCGGCGCACGGGTCGGGCCCTGCCGCGACTACGCGGAATTCCGCGAAAGCCTGCTGGGCGGAGTGCGCCGCCGCGAGCCGGTCACGGAGTACGACGTGGAGTTGGACGGTCTGCGCACCCCGCCGGCCGACCTGCGGCAGACGCTCGGGCAGCAGATCGCCGTGCTGGAAGCCGCCCGGGAGGCCGCCGGCCGCGTCGCTCTGCCCCGGGAGCGGACGACGGTACTGATCGGAATGGGCTGCGATGCCGAGGTCGCCCGCCATCCGGCCCGGGTGCGGGTGGCCGCGCACTGCGCGGAAGCCGGTGCGCGCGATCGTGTCGCCGATGCCTTCGCCGCGCCGCTGGCGGCCCCCGCGGTACTGGGCACAATGCCCAATATCGTCGCCAACCGGATCAACTCCCATCTCGATCTGTCCGGGCCCGGCTTCACGGTCTCGGCCGAGGAAGCGTCCGGCCTCGTCGCCTTGGAGCTGGGTTGCCGGGCACTGCGCGACGGTTCGGCGGACGCGGTGCTCGTGGGGGCGGTGGACCTCTCGCACGAACCGGTCCATCGCAGCGCGGCGCGCGAGATGGGTATCGACACCGAACCCGGTGATGCGGCGGTCGTGCTCGTGCTCAAACGAGCCGCCGATGCCCGCCGCGACGGCGATGAGCTACTCGCCGTCGTCGCGGACTCCGGCGCGGCGGGTGGTCTGGTCGTCGGGGATGCACCGCCGGCCGAGGGCGGGGAAAGCGAACGGTTCGACCCGGCCGCGCTCTTCGGTGCCCCGCATGCGGCGAAGGGGCTGCTGGCGGTTGCCTGCGCGACCGTCGCGTTACGCCATGGTGCCGTACCCCGGGCGGGCCGTACCGCCGATCCGGCGCTCGGCATCCGGCAGGCCACCGTTGCCGTCCGAACACTCGGCACCACCCCCGCCGAAACCACGCTGACCGCTGCCGAGGTCGTGCCGTGGACCACGGAACCAGCGGTGCGCCACTACGTGTACTCCGGCGCCGATGCGCACGACGCGCTCGCCGCCGCCCGCGCCGGAGCCGAAGGGGACCACGGTCCCGCTCGGCTGGTCGTCGCGGCCGCGGACGCGGACCAGCTCGCGGCCCGCCTCGCGGGCGCGGCCCGCTGGCTCGGCAAACGCGGAGTACGCCCGGAGGGTGTCTCCTTCCGGGACCGGCCGACCGACGGCGAGGTCGCGTTCGTCTACACCAACGGTTCCGCATGCTATCCCCGCATGGGCCGAGATGTCCTGCTGGCCTTCCCGGAAATCGTCGGCCGATTGGCACGCCGCTGTGGTCCGCTCCGTGATTTCGCCGGCTGGGCCTACACGGGCACCGGCGCCGACGCGACTCATGTGCTCGATCAGATCTGGGGCGCGTCCCTGCTCGGCCAGTTCCATACGGAGTTGACCCGCGGCATTCTCGGCCTCGAACCGGCGGCGGTGCTGGGTTACTCGTCCGGCGAAACCACTTCCCTCGTGGCGATGGGCGCATGGGACGAGGTGCCGCGGCTGGTCGCCGACGCCCAACGGTCACCACTGTTCACCCGGGAGGTGGCCGGCGACCTCGATATCGTGCGCCGGTCCTGGCGCGAACACGGGATCGCGGACGGCCGGTGGTCGAGTTACCTCCTCAGCGCCGACGCCGAAACCGTGCGCGCGGCGTTGTCCGGGGAGCCCACCGTTGCGCTCATGGCGATCAGCGCCCCCGAAGCGTGCGTCATCGGCGGGGAAGCCGAGGGCTGCGCCCGCGTGCTGTCCAGGCTCGACGGGGTGCCCGCTCTGCCGCTCGGCTACGACATCGCCGTCCATATCCCGGAAGTCGAACAGGTGCGGGACCCCTGGTGGCGGCTGCACGACCGGCCGACTACCGACGTGCCCGGGATCCGCTTCTATTCCTGCGCGAGCGCATCGTCCTACACCGTGTCGCGCAAGGCCGCCGCCGACGCGATCACCGAGCAGGCGGTGGGCACGATCGATTTCGTGGCCACGGTGGAGAAGGCGTGGGCCGATGGGGTCCGGGTGTTCATCGAACACGGTCCGCGTGCCCTGTGTACCGGCTGGATCTCCCGGATCCTCGGTGACCGCGACCATGTGGCCGTCGCGCTGGACTCCGCGGACGGCCGCGCGCAGCGCAGCCTGGTCCGCGCGCTCGGTGAACTCCGTGCGGCCGGTGTCGAGGCGCACTACACCGACCTCCTCGAGCGGCTGGGCGCCCTGGATACCACGGCCTCGCAGACGGATCGGTGCGTTCGTGTCGCCGCGCACCCGCCGCCGATCACCCTGCCCGAGCTGTTGCCCGCCGAGACGATGGCACCCGCTCCGGCTCTGCCACCGGTGCCTCTCCCCACTCGCGTTGTCTCCCCGGTCGCTCCGGTCGACGCGGCGCCGCCGACCACGCGCGTCCTGCCGGGGCCGGTCCCCGATATCCCGGCGAACGTCCTGCTCGCCGAGGTCGCGCGCGTGCATCGACAGCACCTCGAAGAGCGCGCCGCAGCGCACCGGCGCTATCTGGCAGTGACCGGATACACCCAGAATCTATTGTTGCGCCGGACGCCACGCGGCGCCGGACCGGGCGTTCCGGTGCCGCCGAGTATTCCTCCGGAAAGGAGCGTTTCCACCGCGGCCGGTTCTGCTGCCGGAACCGCCGGGCCGGCAGCGCCGAGCGCCGCCCCGGTGACGTCGCGGCGGCTGCCCTCGTTCGACCGGGCCCAGCTGGAAGCCCTGGCCACCGGACCCGTCTCGGCCGTGTTCGGCCCGTTGTTCCGGGCCCAGGACGGCTTCCGCCGGCAGGTGCGCATGCCGGCACCACCGATGCTGCTCGCCGACCGGGTCACCGGTATCGACGCCGAACCGGGGCGCCTGGGCACCGGAACGATCCACACCCAGACCGACGTCACCGCCGAGGGCTGGTACCTCGATCCGGCCGGACGGATGCCCGCCGGCCTGATGATCGAAGCAGGGCAGGCGGATCTGCTGCTGATCAGCTGGATGGGTATCGACCTGCTCAACCGCGGCGAGCGGGTGTACCGGCTGCTCGGCTGTGAGGTCACCTTCCACGGCAGCCCACCGGAACCCGGAGAGACCCTGACCTTCGACATCCATATCGACGGCCACGGGGAACACGGTGGTACGCGCCTGTGCTTCTTCCGCTACGACTGCCACGTGAACGGCAGTCTCCGGCTCAGTGTGCGCAGCGGTCAGGCCGGCTTCTTCACCGACGCGGAACTCGCCGCCACCAGCGGCGTGCTGTGGGATCCGGCCGCGGACGCCCCGGACTCGGCCCGCCCCTGCGACCCGCCGGTCCGCGACAGCGCGCACCGCGCGTTCACCGCCGAGCAGATCGCCGCGTTCGCGAGCGGACGGCCCGATAGGTGTTTCGGCCCCGGATGGCGGCGTACCCGGGCACATGTCCGCACGCCGCGTATCGCCGACGGCCGCATGCTGTTCCTGCGTGAGATCACCGAGTTCGCGCCCGGCGGCGGGCCGTGGCGGCGCGGATATCTGCGGGCCACGGCTCCGGTATCGCCGGACGACTGGTATTTCGACGGGCATTTCCAGGGTGACCCGTGCATGCCCGGCACCCTGATGCTCGAAGGCTGCCTGCAGGCGATGGCCTTCTATCTGTCCGCGCTCGGCCATACGATCGACGCCGACGGATACCGTTTCGAGCCGGTGACCGGCCGGACGGTGCCGATGCGGTGTCGCGGCCAGGTCACTCCGCGCAGCCGGGAGATCGTGTACGAGGTGTTCGTCGCGGAGGTCTCCGGTGGTGCCGTGCCCACCCTGACAGCCGATGTGCTGTGCACCGTCGACGGAGTCAAGGCGTTCCACGCTCGCCGGGTCGGACTCCGTCTCGTACCGGACTGGCCGCTGGCCGGTATCGCGCCCGCCGTGGCCGGGAATCGGGATCCCGGTCCGCTCGTGGCCGATCGGTCGGCGCTGCTGGCCTCGGCGCTGGGGAGGCCCAGCGCGGCATTCGGAGCGATGTACGTGCCGTTCGACGGGCCCCGGCGCGCGGCGCGCCTGCCGGGCCCGCCCTACCTCTTCGTTTCCCGGATCGTCTCGGTCGACACACCGCCGGCGACGATGCGGCCGGGTGCCCGGGTGGTCGCGGAGTACGACGTGCCGCAGCGAGCGTGGTACTGGGAGGAGAACGGCTATCCGGTGATGCCGGTGTCGGTGCTGATGGAAGTCGCGCTCCAGCCGTGTGGCTGGCTGGCGTCCTACACCGGGTGCGCGCTGTCCACCGACGAGGATGTGCTGTTCCGCAATCTCGACGGCACCGCCACCGTAGTGGGCGAGGTGACACCGGCGAGCCGGATCGTGCGGACGACAGCGGTGCTGCGCAGCCTCTCGACCCATGCCGGAATGATCATCGTCGCATTCGATGTGGTGTGCGAGGCGGATGGTGCGCCGGTGCTGTCCGCATCGACCGTTTTCGGGTTCTTTCCGCAGCAGGCTTTCGCCGAGCAGGCCGGGCTCCCGGCGACCGAGGCGCAACGCGCGAGTCTCGCCGCGACCGGCGATCCGGTGCGCGAACCGGACACCGCACCGCCGGCCGGACCGACATTGCGCCTGTGGGACCGGATCGTCGCGTACCACCCGGATGGGGGGCCGGCCGGGCTGGGCCGCGTCGTCGCGACCAAGGAGATCACCGCGGGCGAATGGTACTTCCGGGCGCATTTCTTCCAGGATCCGGTGCAACCGGGTTCGCTCGGTGTCGAAGCGATGGTCCGGCTGCTGCGGTTCGTACTCCGGGACAAGGCACCGGCCGCCGGTATGCGCTTCGAATCGGTCGCCCTCGGTGAACCTCTGACCTGGAAGTACCGCGGGCAGGTCACTCCGGACAATCAGCTCGTGACGATCGAGCTGACCGTCTCGAGTATCGAGTGGGGCGAGACCACGTGCCTGGCCGTCGCCGACGCCGCACTGTGGGTCGACGGCACCAAGATCTACGAGGTCCCGGCGCTGTCGGTTCGGCTGGTGGCCGCGGAGCCGCACCGGACCGAAGAACTCCTCGACCCCCGTATCGACACCTGGGTGACCGACCACTGTCCCACCTGGACCGTGCCGGCGCTCCCCCTGATGTCCACCGTGGACCGGATGTTCGCGGCCGCACGTCGGCTCGGCACCGCATGCGCGTTGCGGGACCTGCGGCTGCAACGCTGGACCCCGCTCCCCGGCCCGACGAAGCTGCGCACCGAGGTGCGACGGACCGGTGCGGGACTAGCGGTGACGGTGTCGGTGTGGCGCGAGGCGAAAACCCCGGTCCTGTCGCGGTTCGAGCCGACCGCTACCGCCGTGCTTCTCCCACAGCCCAGCACGCCCCCGCCGGTCGCCTGGCCGGACCCCGCCGACCCGCATCCGGCGCCGGATCCGTACGCCTCGGGTGCGCTGAGCCACGGACCGCGTTTCCGTTACCTACTCTCGCTGCAGTTCGGCGCGACCGAGGCGGTGGGTATCCTCGACGCGGCGCACGGCGGCGTCCCGCGCGGGGAACTACACCAGGGGTTCCTCGACGCGTGCACCCATGTCGTTCCGCACGCCGAACTCTGGCGCTGGTCACCGGATATCGACCGCGGTCTGGTCGGCTACCCGCATCGCATCACGACACTGGACCTGTACGAGCCCTTACCGGCGCAGGGAAAGCTGACCGTTCGTGCCCGGTTCGCCGGTTTCGAAGACGGCGAGCGTAGGCATCCCTGCTTCGATGTCCAGGTCTGCCGGGAGGACCGGGTGCTGGTCGCGTTCCACCTCGTCGACGCGCTCGTGCCGACCGGCCCGTTGGCCGCCCTCGACCATGCCGAGCGCCGGTCGTTCCTGCGGGACCGGGTGTTCGTCGCCGGCACCGGCCTGTCCCGGACCGAGAACGGGGAAACCCGGGTGACCCGGGCGCAGGTCGACGAACTCGACTGGCTCACCGGGACCGTCGCCGCGATCTACGCCCTCGACGGTACCGACCGGCTGGCGCAGATCGCGATGAAAGACCATATCGGCCGCAGGCTCGGCGTCCACCCCAGCGAAGTACATGCCGACGTCGCCGGATCCTGTGCCCGTTTCGGTAACCGCGTCTATCCGTTGAAGGTCAGCGTCCTGCCCACCTCCGTAGTGGTGCGAGACGCTTAGCGTCCGTCGCGAAGTGGTGTGTGCAGCAGGGCCGGACGCCGCCGCTGACTGGTGGCCACCGGCGGTGAGTGGACCGCCGGCACCGGACCAACTCACCGGCGAGGGCGCGGCCCTACTGATCGCGAAGCGGATAGCTCCCGACCGGCTCCCCCGGCCCCGCACAGCCGTCACAGCCGCGTGGAGCCACACCGAGCGATCAGGCCACCAGCGCGCGACGGGCATAGGCGCGGACATCCGCGTCGGAATCGTCCACCGCCCCCTTCAATGCCAGCCGGGCCGGCTCGTGCCCGGGCCAGCGGGCGAGGGTGAGCACCGCGGCCTTGCGCACATCCAGGTGCGGATCGGCGAGCGCCGCGGTGAGGGCGGGCACCGCGGCAGCGGGGCCGGCGGCGGCCAGGCCGCGGGCCGCACCGACTCGCACCTGCCAGGCGGTATCGCCGAGCGCGGCGAGGCAGCTCTCGATATCGGCCGCGGCGGCCCCGGTATCGGCGAACGCGGCCAGCGCTGCCGCCCGTACCAGTGGGTCGCGGTCGCCGGCCAGGACCCGGACGATCTCGGCCCCACCATCGCCGATGGTGGCCAGGCCCTGGGCCGCCGCGATCCGCACCTCACGATTGGGGTCGGCGGCCGCGGCCGCGATCGCGTCGCGTTCGTTCACCGAGACCAGTGCCCGCACTCCTTCGATTCGCACCCGGTGATCGGGATCCTCCAGTGCCGCGCGATAGTCGGCTGCCGCACCGGCGCGCAGAGCGCGCAGCAGATCCACGACCACCGCGCGGACCACCGGATCGGATGAGTCCAACCGATCCGCGAGCCCCTCGGCGCCGGGCAGGAGCTCCACCAGTTCGCGCAGCGCGGCCGCGGCGGCACCGCGCACGACCACCGCCGGGTCGTCGAGCGCACGCATCAGCAGCGGGGCGAAACCTTCCGGGGTGTGCTCGGTCAAGGCCGCGACCGCCGCGACCCGCACCCGCTCGTCGGTATCGGCCAGATATCCGGCGAGTTGCGCGGCGGTGGGCGCGTCGAGGGCGAGCAGTGTCACCAGCCGGGGCGATGCGGGTGGCGCGCCGGCGGGCACCGGGGCCCGGTTCGCGGACGCGGCGGTATTCGGGGCGCGCCGGTGCCCGACGAGCTCCGGCTGCGCGATCACGGTGGGCTCCCCCGGTGAGGGCAGCTCGTCCAGGCCGGGCACGGGCACCAGATACGGCGCCACCGGTCGTTTGAGGAACTCCATGCCACCATCGGCTCCCTTGCGGAGGTTGAGGTGGTAGCGCCACTGCTGGTCGTCGCGTTCGGGCAGGTCGGCGCGCTCGTGGTAGAGCCCCCAACGGGATTCGGTGCGGGTCAGGGAACTACGGGCCGCCATTTCGGCGCAATCCCGGATGAACGACACCTCGACCGCGCGCATGAGCTCGTGCGGGGTGCGCGCGCCCATTTCCGCGATATCGCCGCGCATTCGTTCGAAGGTCTCCACCGCCAGCGACAGTTTCGCCGCGGTTTTCGGCGGCGCCACATAGTCGTTGACGAAACGCCGCAGTTTGTATTCCACCTGGGGCTGTGGCGGCCCGTCGGGATGGCGCAGCGGGCGGTAGACGAGTTCGTGCGCGGCGGCGACCTGGTCGGCGGGCAACTCGCCGGGCGCGGCCACCTCCGCGCGGGTCGCCGCGGCATGGGCGCCGGCCAGTTCACCGAATACGAAGGCACCGATCATGTAATTGTGCGGGACGCAGGCCAGATCACCGGCGGCGTACAGGCCGGGCACCGTGGTCCGCGCGTTCTCGTCCACCCACACGCCCGAGGCGGAATGGCCGCCGCACAAACCGATCTCGGAGATGTGCATCTCGATATCGTGGGTGCGGTAGTCGTGGCCGCGGTTGGTGTGGAAGGTGCCGCGGGTGGGGCGTTCGGTGGTGTGCAGGATCCCTTCGAGGGTGCTCAGGGTTTCGTCCGGCAGATGTGACACCTTCAAATAGATGGGTCCGCGTGCCGAATCGATCTCGCGTGCGACCTCCGCCATCATCTGGCCCGACCAGTAGTCCGAGTCCACGAACCGCTCGCCGCGGGCGTTCACCTGGTAGCCGCCGAACGGGTTGGCCACATAGGCACAGGCGGGACCGTTGTAATCCTTGATCAGCGGATTGATCTGGAAACATTCGATACCGCTCAGTTCCGCGCCGGCGTGGTAGGCCATCGAGTAGCCGTCACCGGCGTTGGTGGGGTTCTCGTAGGTGCCGTACAGATATCCCGACGCCGGCAGCCCCAGCCGCCCGCACGGGCCGGTCGCCAGAACGACCGCTTTCGCGCCGACGGTGACGAATTCGCCGGTGCGGGTGTTCAACGCCGCCGCGCCGACGGCCCGTCCGTCCGCGGTGAGCACCCGCACGGGCATCAGCCGGTTCTCGATCCGGATCCGCTCCCGGTTCCTACGTTGCCGCAACACCCGGTACAGCACCTTTTTCACGTCTTTGCCCTCGGGCATCGGCAGTACGTAGGAACCGGAGCGGTGTACCCGCCGCACCGCGTAGTCGCCGTACTCGTCCTTCTCGAATTTCACGCCGTACCGTTCCAGCCGCTGCACCATGGCGAAGCCGCGGGTCGCGGTCTGATACACGGTGCGCTGGTCGACGATGCCGTCGTTGGCGCGGGTGATCTCGGCGACGTAGTCCTCCGGTTCGGCCTTTCCGGGGATGACCGCGTTGTTCACACCGTCCATCCCCATGGCCAGCGCCCCGGAGTGCCGGACGTGCGCCTTCTCCAGCAGCAGCACCTCCGCGCCCTGTTCGGCGGCGGTGAGCGCGGCCATCGTCCCGGCGGTGCCGCCGCCGATCACGAGCACATCGCAGTCGAGACGGACGGTGTCGGCGAGATCAGGCGCCACGAAAACAGGGGCGTTCACGACAGGGCCTCCACGAGTCGGGCACGATCGGCCTGCCGGTCGGCGGCCGCGCGCGGGGTCGGGACATCGATCAGGGCGCGCAATGGTCGACCGGCCCGCCCGAGTACGGCGACCCGGTCACCCAGCAGCAGCGCCTCGTCTACGTCGTGGGTGACGAACACGATGGTGGTGGGGTGGGTGCGCCAGGTGTCGATCAGCAGGCGCTGCATGGTGTGGCGGGTCTGGGTGTCCAGCGCGCCGAACGGTTCGTCCATCATCACCGCTCGCGGCGCTCCGGCCAGGCCGCGCGCCAGCTGGACGCGCTGGCGCATCCCGCCGGACAGATTCTTGGGCAGGAAATCACCGAAACCGGTGAGCCCGACTTCCTCGATCCATCGGTCGGCGGCGGCGCGCCGCCCGGCTTTCGGTTCGCCGCGCAACCGCAGCGCGAGTTCGATATTGGCGCGGACACTACGCCACGGCAGCAGCGCGTTGTCCTGGAAGACCACGGCACGGTCACGGGAAGTGCCGGTCACCGGTTCACCGTCGGCGAGTACCCGCCCGGCCTCGGGCGCCAGCAGACCGGCCAGGGCGCGCAGCACCGTGGATTTACCGCACCCGGACGGCCCGGTGAGGACGAGGATCTCACCGGGGCGGATAGCGAGGGACAGGTCCGTGATCACCGGTTCGCCGGTGTAGGACAGGCAGACATCGTCCAATCGCAGGCTCATCCCGTACTCACCGGAGTCCGCGCGCGCATCCGGGGTGGTGAGCGTGGTGGTCATCGGGCCTTCTCCTCTCCCCTGGGGAGCCAGCGGGTGACCCGGCGGCCGAGTAGTTCGATCGCCGCCGAGGTGCCGAAGCCGAGCACCCCGATGGTGACGATCCCGACGAACACCCCGGGGTAATCGACGATGGTGTAGGCCTGCCAGGTGCGATAGCCCACGCCGAGCCTGCCGGAGATCATCTCCGCGGAGATCAGGCAGATCCAGGCGACGCCGATACCGACCGAGAGCCCGCCGAAGATACCGGGCAGCGCCCCCGGGAACACCACTCGCGCCAGCACATCCCACCGGTTGCCGCCCAGGGTGCGCACCGAGTCCTCCCACAGGGTGGGCAGAGCGCGTACCGCGTGCCGGGTACTCACCATGATCGGGAAATACGCGGCGAGACCGGTGATGAACACGATGCCGGCTTCGTCGTCGGGAAACAGCAGGATGGCGATGGGTACCACCGCGATGGCGGGGATCGGCCGCGCCAGTTCGGTGAGGGGGCCGAGGATTCCGGCGAACAGCCGCGACCGGCCCAGGGCGATACCGCTGGCCACCCCGAGTACGGTAGCGATACCGAAACCGGTGAGGATGCGGATCAGTGATTGGGCGAGGTCCAGATAGTAGACCTCGGTGCCCAACTGCCGGCCGAACGCGGTGACGATATCGGTGACGGTGGGCAGGGTGTCGAACCGCAGCCACAACCGGACGTCCGCGGCGGTCAGTAGCTGCCAGATCAGGACCGCCCCGGCCACCGACCCCAGCCGCAGTGCCCGCCCCGGCCACACCGAGCGGGTGGTGTGCCCGGTACGGCCCCGGTCGCTGTGCAGGGCCGCGCCGGAATCGGCGGTGGCGGCCGCGGTCACGACCGGACCTCGGCGACGGCCTGCTCGTAGCTCACCGGCCGGGCGGCGGGATGCGCCTGCCGGTGGCGTTGCGCGGCGGCCGGGGTGGTGAACGCCAGGTAGGTGTCGCCGGCGCGCAGCCATACCGCTTTGTCGGCGAACCAGCGGGTGCCCAGTTCGGAATCGAGGACATAGGCGGCACGGATCCCCGTCCCCTGTGCGCGGGCGGTCTTGACGGCGCGCAGCAGTTCGGTGGGACTACCGGCCGGCCGGGTGGTGTCCTGTCCGTCGAGCCACAGCTCGGTACCCGAGCCGGCGGTGTGGTTGGTGGTGTCGGCCACCGCGGTGTCGTAGTCGAGGCCGCGGGCGGCGTAGGCGGCGCGCAGCAGACGGTCGTCGGCGAAGGCACCGGTGTCGAGGTCGGCGAAGTCGCCGATCGATTCCAGATACCGCACATCGTCTTCGAACGCCGCGAGCAGGCTCGGTTTGAGGGTGGTGTCGAAGGAGGTGCCGCCGGGCCCGTTGTAGAGGTACACCACCTCCTGCGGCAAGCCCGAGCCCTCGGCCACGATACGTGCCGCCTCCAGCGGTTCGCGCCACAGGAATTCGGTGGCGTCCAGCTGTGCCTGCAGGAACGCGTCGACCACCTCGGGATGTTCGGCGGTGTAGGCCTTGCGGGCCACCACACCGTGGAAGGTGGGGACGTTCAGCTCGGCACCGTCGTAGAGCAGTTTCGCCTTGTCCTGGAACACCAGCAGACCCGGCCATGCCACGAACTGCGACAGGGCGCTCACCTGCCCCGATTCCAGCGCCGATGCGCCGACCTGCGGCTGCTGGTTGAGTACCGCCACACCGTGGACCGGGTCGATACCCGCCCGGGTCAGCGCTTGTACGAGGGTACCGTGCCCGGCGGACCCGACACTGGCGGAGATCTTCGCCCCAGCCAGGTCGCGGAGTCCGGTGGCGGGCGAATCCGGGGGCACCACCACCATGTTCAACGCGCCCTTGGGGTTGTAGCCGGTGACCGCGATGAATTCGGTGCGGGAACGTTCGCCGGCCTGGGTGCGTGACCCGTTGATCAGCAGCGGATAGTCGCCCATCGAACCGATATCGATTTTCTCCGCCACCATCTGCGCGGTGATCGGTGCGCCGGTGTCGTAGTCCTGCCATTCGACTTCGTAGGCCGGGCCGCCGTTGTCGGTGAGTTGCCGCAGCCGCTGCTCCAGGTAGCCCTGGGCGCGGAGGAGGGTGCCCGCGGTGACGGTGTTGATGGTCTTGGACTGATAACCGATGACGACGCGCACGGTATCGCCGCCGGCGGCGTCTTCCAGCGAGCAGCCGCTCAGGGCGAGGACCCCGGCGGCGAGGAACGCGATCAGGCGTTTCGGAATGGACATGATGGGTCTACCTCAGGAGATACGGCATGTTGACGGTGACGGCACCGGTCGGGCAGCGGGCGGCGCAGGGACCGCAGTACCAGCATTCGTCGACGTGCATGAAGGCCTTGCCGTTGTCGGGATTTATGGCCAGCGAGTCGAGCGGGCATATTTCGACGCACAATGTGCATCCCTCGATACACAGGGATTCGTCGATGGTCACGGGGATATCGGTGCGCTGGTTCACCAGTGCCATCTACAGGACCTTCCATTCGGGGATGCCGCGGGAGAGGCTGCCGCGCAGCGTGATCCGGTCGCCGCGCATCCGGATGTATTCGAGGTCGACGGGGGTGCCGTCGTCGAGGTGGGTGAGGCGTTCGAGCATGAGCAGCGGCGCCCCGTCGGGGATGTCGAGGGTGGCGGCGGTGTGCCGGTCGGCGGGGATCGCCTCCACGGTGAGTTCGGCCGAGCCCAGCGACTGCCCGCTGAGCTGTTCGAGCAGGACGAACACGTCGGTGTGCGCGAGGTCGTGTCGCAGTACCCGGTCACCGATTTCGGGGCTCAGATAGGTGAGGTCCAGGCTCAGCGGCTGGTCGCCGAGGTAGCGCAGGCGTTCCAGGTACACCACCTGTTGCCCGGGGTCGAGCCCGAGACGGCGCGCCACCGTGGGCGGGGCGGTGATGCGCTGGCCGGCCCGGACTTCGTTGCGCACCGTCCCGCGACCTTCCAGTGTTTCCTGCAACCCCAGCAGCGCGTCCAGGCCGTGATCGTATTTACGCGCGGTCACCCGAGTGCCGATCCGGGGGGCGCGGGCGATCAGACCTTCGTCGCGCAGCAACGCCAGCGCGTCCCGGATGGTGTTACGGGAGGTTTCGTGTTCTGCGGCCAGCCGCTGTTCGCTGGGCAGGGTGTCGCCGACGGCGCCCGCGTGGATCTGCCGGCGGAGGATATCCGCGATGCGCCGGGCCTGGTCGGCGCGCAGCCGCCGGACGGTGGCCGCGCCGCCCGCCCGCTCGGTGTTCGTCTCGCTGACCTGCATGGACGCTGACGATAGTGGCGGCGCGGGCCCACCCTGGCCGCCCCGGCTGCCGATACTCGGGGCGACCCCGGGAATTCGCCGGTCGCTCCGCGCCGCGACCAGCACCGATACCGTGGCTCGTGGCCAATGCGCCACCCGGCACGTGAGCGGCCGGGTTGGGATCAGGCCGATTCGAATGATCGACGGCACGATCACCGGCTCGTCGGACCGGACGGGTCGAGCCACACGCAGGCGACCCGCGCAGCCGGGCCGGTGTTCGCTGTATCCGTTCGGGAACGATCTCCCGGTCGGTGTGCTCGACGAGAGAGGCGGTGTCGTGCCGCGAGTGGGTGTGCGGCACAGTGGCGGTTGTGGACGGCGGCCTGGACGAAGTGTGGCGGTCTGTGCGCGGTGCGCTCGGCGCGGCGGCCAAGGACTTCGGTGCGGCGGCCGCAGTGTGGCCCGCGCGAGCCGCCGACGGTCTCGGTGCGGCCCGCATTCATCGCCGGCCCGGTGCGGCCCGGCCGCGGCCCCACCGGATCCGGGACCTATGCCTCGCCGCTGCGGGAGGTCGCACTCCACTACGCCGATCCCACCCAGGCGAAGGACCCTTCCGCCCGGCAGGACCGGGTGGTGCGGATGGCGCTACGACCCGAGGCCGAGACGATCACTCTGCGTGCACTCGAGTCCGAACGTGCCAGCACCCTGAGGCACCTCGAGCGTGAACTACGGGCTGCGCGCGTGACAGCGGAACACACGGCCGCGGACAGAGCTCGCTACAACGCGCTGCTGAACAAGGAACTGGCGCTGGCCGATATCGGCCAGTACGGTGCTCTGCGCGGCTGGGACGCCATAGACGGATCCGATACCTGGTCGAACAAGGAGTGGGTCGTACTCAACCCGACCGCCCTGTTGATCCAACGCTGAGCCCCCACCGGGCGCCGGCGCACCGTTGCTTCTGTCTCCCATGATGTTTTCCTGCCGGCGCCGACTGGGCACGCGGTCCCCGACGATCATGGCGGTACGCCCGGGCCGCCCGTCGGTAACACTTCCGCGCGCCTTGACCTGGAGAGCACTCCAGGTCGTAGCGTATGGCCGAGGACCATCCACTACGGCAAGGGGAGAAAACCTGATGGAGCTCGGCTTCCACATACCGATTTTCGAAATCGACGGCGGTACCGGCGCCATCGCCGGGGAACTCGCCCGCGTGGGCGCGGCCGCGGAGAATGCCGGCGGAACCTGGCTGTCGTTCATGGACCATTTCTTCCAGATCGAGCCGACCGGGCTACCCGCCGAAGCGAACATGCTGGAGGGTTACACCTCCCTCGGGTTCCTGGCCGCGCACACCTCCACCATCGAGCTGGGACTGCTGGTGACCGGCGTGACCTACCGGCATCCGGGGCTGCTCGCCAAAACGGTCACCACGCTGGATGTGCTGTCCGGGGGCCGGGCCGCCCTGGGTATCGGTGCCGCCTGGTTCGAGCGGGAACACCACGGGCTCGGTGTGCCGTATCCGCCGGTCGGCGAGCGGTTCGACCGTTTGGAGGAGACCCTGCGGATCTGCGCGCAGATGTGGGATCCGCAGAACAACGGCCCCTTCGAAGGCAAGCACTATCGGCTGGCCGAGACGATCTGCTCGCCGCAACCGCTGCACCGGCCGACGGTGCTGATCGGCGGCGGCGGGGAGAAACGCACCCTGCGGCTGGTCGCGCGGTACGGCGACGCCTGCAATCTGTTCGCGTCCGCGCCGGAGGAGGTCGCGCACAAGCTCGATGTGCTGCGCCGCCACTGCGACGAGGCCGGCACCGATTACGAGCGGATCCGTAAAACCATCCTGGCGGGCACCCCGGATCCCGGTGCGCACGACGACTTCGTGCGTCAGATGGCCGGCTACGCCGAGCTCGGGGTGCACACCGCCATCGTCATGCCGCCCGGCGGGTCGCCGGCCGGGTGGATCGATACCCTCGCACCGGTGGTGCCGCGCCTGGCCGAGCTCTGAGCGGCGCCGGGCGGGCGCTATCCGGTGATCCGCACGGGTACCGCCCGCCCCTCGACGGCGTCGGCGGCCATATCGCGGAATATCCCGTTACCGGCGCTGGACCGAGACAGTGCGTCCGCGGCCAGGATTACCGCGGCACCGGTCCAGGTGGTGCGTTCCACCGGCCAGCGTTTCCCGTCCGCGTACACCAGTCCCGTCCAGTAGGAGCCGTCGGTTTCGCGTAGATGCTGCATATCGGCGAACAACCGGCGGGCGCGGTCGTGATCACCGAGCGCTTCCAGGGACAGGACGAGTTCGCAGGTTTCGGCGCCGGTGACCCACGGCCGGTCACTGACACAGCGGATGCCGATATTGCCGACCACGAAGGTATTCCAGCGCTCCGCGATCCGGGCGTACCCGGCGCGACCGCGCAGCGCGCCGCCGAGGACCGGGTAGTACCAGTCCATCGAGTACCGGTCCTTGCGGGTGAACACCTCGGGATGCTCCCGCAGGGCGGTGCCGAGCCGGATCCGGGCACGCTCCCAGTCGGGGCGGGGGTCACCGAACCGGCGCGCGAGCTCCAGTGCGGCGCCGATGCTGTGGTACATACTGGCCGAACCGGTGACCAGCGCTTCGGGCAGGACGTTCGCGCCGTCACGTAACCAGTAGATCTGTCCGTGCTCGCCCTGGGAGTCGATCACCAGGTCGATCGCGGCGGACACCACCGGCCACAGGTCGGCGGCGAACGCGGTGTCACCGGTGACGGCGAGATAGTGCCACAGACCGGTCGCGATATAGGCGCAGAAGTTGACGTCGGTGGCGGGGTCCTCCACCTCGCCGTCACGGAACTGCCGGGGCCAGGACCCGTCGGCACGCTGGGTGCGCGCCGACCAGGTGTAAGCGGCGACGGCTTCGTCGCGCAGACCGGCCACGGTGAGCGCCATCGCGGATTCGATATGGTCCCACGGGTCGGTGTGCCCGCCGGGGAACCACGGGATGGCACCGGACGGTTCCTGGGCCGCGGCAATGGTTTCCGCGGTGCGCAGGCACTGGCGACGGGTGAGAACCGAAGGTACCGACGGTAGTTCAACCGGCGGCACGGGTCACCGCCGGTTTACTGAAGTACAGGGCCACGCTCTTACCGATCAACGGGTCGAGCAACCGCTCGGCCGTCCGGGTGAGCGGCGGCTGTTTCATCATGTCCCACACCAGCATCCGATGGTAGGCGCGGACCAGCGGATGTTCGGTCTTGTGCACGCCGACCGCGCATTTGATCCACCAGTACGGTGAGTGCAGGGCGTGCACATGGGTGCGGTGGGTGTGCCGCAGACCACGCGCGGTGATCTTGTCGCGTAATTCGTCGGCCCGGTAGATGCGGATATGCCCGCCTTCGTTGGCGTGGTACTCGTCGGACAGCGCCCAGCACACCCGTTCGGGCAGCCAGCGGGGCACGGTCACCACCAACCGGCCGCCGGGCCGCAGCACCCGTACCAGTTCGGCGATGGCCGCGTCGTCGGCGGGGACGTGTTCCAGGATCTCCGAGGCGATGACGACCTCGAATTCGCCGGCGCCGTAGGGCAGGTCGAGCGCATCGCCGTGCACGGTCTCGGCTTTCGCCCCCGCGGGAACCTCCCCGGCCCGGTCCATCGCCTCGAACATGGTGGCGACATTCGCGAGTTCGGGCGCGTCCTGGTCGAAGGCGACCACATCGGCGCCACGGCGGTAGGCCTCGAAGGAGTGCCGGCCGGCGCCGCAGCCCACATCGATCACTCGCGTTCCGGGGCCGATTCCGGCGCGGTCGAAGTCGACGGTCAGCACGACGGTCCTCCTGTGGTGGTGAGTTCTACCGGTTTCCCGGCGCGCCGGTCGATGGCCCGCTGATACACCCGCACGGTCTGGGCGGCCACCGATTCCCAGCTGAATACCGAGACGGCGCGTTCGCGGCCGGCGCGCTGCATCCGCTGCCGGGTCTGCGGGGAATCCAGCAGACGCCCGATCACCCGGGCCAGGGCGGCGGAATCGCCGGGTTCGGTGAGTTCGGCGCACACCCCGGGTTCGCCCACGACCTCCGGCAGGGCCCCGGTCCGGCTGACCACCAGCGGGGTGCCCGAGGCCATCGCTTCCACGGCGGGCAGGGAGAAGCCCTCGTAGAGCGACGGGATGCAGGCGAGCTCGGCGGAGGCCAGGACCTCGGCGAGCTCGGTATCGGTCAGCCCGGAGCGGACGGTGACGATATCGGACAATCCGAGTTCGGCGATCTGTTTCTCGGTGGGACCGTTCGGTTCCAGTTTCGCGACCAGCTGCAGTTCGACGCGATGGGTGATCCGCAGGCGGGTGAGTGCCCGCAGGAGGTGGGTGATGCCCTTCAGGGGTTTGTCGGCGCTGGCGACGGCGACGATCCGGCCGGGTACCCGCGGCCCGCGTGGCGCGAAGAGTGCGGTGTCCACGCCGAGGGGTACCACCTGCAGTTGAGCGGGGTCGACCCCGAAGTCGGCGGCGATATCGTGTGCCGACGAGGAGGAGACGGTGAGCAGATCGGGGATCTGCCGGGCGATGCGCTGTTGCATTCCGAGGAATCCGTACCAGCGGCGCACCAGGGGTTTGCGCCGCCGGGTCGCGGCGGCCAGGTCGACTTCGCGGTCCTTGGTGATCGGGTGGTGCACGGTGGCCACCAGCGGCAGCCGGGCGGCGATATCGAGCAGCCCGCTGCCGAGGCACTGGTTGTCGTGGACCACGTCGAAGTCGCGGGCCCGCTCGCGCAGCAGCCGGGCCGCGCGCAGGCTGAAGGTGCGGGGTTCGGGGAACCCGGCGGTCCACATGGTGGCCAGTTCCAGCAGATCTATCCGGTCGCGGATCTCACTGGGACGCGGGGTACGGAACGGGTCGTCCTCACGATAGAGGTCCAGGCTGGGAACCTCGGTCAGGGTCACGCGCGGGTCGAGATCGGCCGGGTAGGGCTGGCCGGAGAACACCTCCACCTGATGGCCGAGGGCGGCCAGGCCGGCGCTGAGCCGGCGCACGTAGACCCCCTGCCCACCGCAATGAGGCTTGCTGCGGTAGGACAACAAGGCGATCCGCACTAGCTGTCCCCACCCGTCTCGGTGATCGAATTCATGCTTCGCAGTTTGCCAGCCAAGCGTTCGAGATAAGCACGCACCTCCGGTCCGGGCTTATCGGGCAATCCGTACAGCACATCGGTGACCCCGGCGTCGGCCCAGGCGGCCAGGCGTTCGGCGTCGGGTTTGACGTCCAGGGCCACCACGCGCGGCATACCCTCCCGGCCGGCGTCGGCCCAGGCCTTTTTCAATGTCGCCAGCCGTTCGGAGATATCGGTTTCTCCGGGGGTGGTGATCCAGCCGTCGGCGTGCGCGGCGATCCAGGCGCAGGTGCGTTCGGTGCCGGCTGCGCCGACGAGTACCGGCACCGTGCGGTCGACCGGTTTGGGCCAGGCCCAGCTCGGTCCGAAACTCACGTAGTCACCGTCGTAGGAGGCTTCGTCCTCCCGCCACAAGGCCCGCATGGCCTCCAGGTACTCCCGCAGTACGGTGCGTCGTTTGTTACCGGGCACGCCGTGGTCGGCGAGCTCGTCGGTGTTCCAGCCGAAACCGGCGCCCAGGGTGACCCGCCCACCGGAGAGGTGATCGAGGGAGGCGATGGTTTTGGCGAGGGTGATCGGATCGTGTTCGACCGGCAGCGCCACCGCGGTGGCCAGTTCGATACGGTCGGTGACCGCGGCCGCGGTCGCCAGGGACACCCAGGGGTCGAGAGTGCGCATATAGCGGTCGTCGGGGAGGGAGGAGTCTCCGGTCTGCGGGTGCGCGGCCTCGCGTTTCACCGGGATATGGGTGTGTTCGGGGACGTAGAACGAGGAAAATCCGTTCTCCTCGGCGGCGCGGGCCGCGGCGGCGGGGGTGATCCCGCGGTCACTGGTGAAAAGGACGATGCCGAAACGCATACCTCTGGGCCTTGTCTGTGGTGGGGGCCGGCGGGCCGCGGCGCGTCCCGGCGGATGGACAACGCGGTCGTCAGCGACCGTTGCGGTCGGCTTTCTTCGTCTTCTTCGCGTGCTGGTCGAGCTGGGCGCCGATCACATGGTCGAGGGAGGTACCGGCCGGCCAGCCGACGTAGTGGCAGAGGAACAGGGAGATCTCCCGCAACTGGGTTTCGTCGAGCTCTTCGTTGTGCAGTGCGGCACCGATCTGGATACCGGCCACGTCGAACAGGCCCTGCGCGGTGAGTGCGCCGAGGAGCAGCAGCCGCCGGTCGCGCAGGGTGAGGCCGGGGCGTGACCAGATATCGGCGAAGAGGTGGTCGGCGGTGACGGCGAAATGATCGCCGGGGCCGTCCCGGAATTCCCATCCGTAGACTTCCGCCATCTTGGCCAGTCCCCGCTCGCGCACGGTGGGCCCGGGGGTGGAGTCGGTCATGGTTGCTCCTTCCGCGCCGCAGCGATCCGGCGAGAGTGTCTGGACAGGTGTACGGAATATAATTCGGACACTTCCCGGCACGCAAGAACATGTTCCTGTTCGGCCGGTCGCCGGCGGGCGCGGTCGCATCGACGGCAACATCGGTGAATTCATCCGCGTCCCCCGTGAAATCTGGAAAAATTGCTGAATCGTTGTCGGCCGCAGGTGTCGGTGGTAGCGTCCAGACACATGTCCAGCTATGTGTCTCTCCCGCGGTCGGGTCCCCCGATACAGGGGAGGAACTCGTTCTCGGACCGGGTGGGTTCCACCTCGGAGACACCCGCTCCGGCGGCTCGGCGAACCCACCCCGCCGCGGCCGCCGGTCACCGCGCCCGGCCCGTCCGCGATGCCCGGCACACCGGCGCGCTCCGCACATCCGACGCCGAGGGAGCACACACCATGAAAATCGTGGCCGATCTGGACCTGTGCCAGGGACACGCCGTCTGCGCCGCCGAAGCGCCCGATCTCTTCTCCGTCCCCAAACGCGGCCAGGTGCAGATCCTCGATCCGAATCCGGGCCCGCAGTACGCGGCCGACGTCGGCAACGCCGTCCGCTACTGCCCGACCCAGGCCCTGCTACTCGTCGCCGACGACACCGACGACTGACTCCACACAGCCCGACTGGTTCTTTTCGAAAGGGACACGATGACAGGTTTCGATCGCGCCGAACTCGACGAGATGGTGCGCCGCTGGGTGGCGGAGAACGAACGCTGCGAGAAGGCCGGTGACTGGAAGCCGCTGGCCGAGATGTACACCGAGGACGCCACCTACGGCTGGAACTACGGTCCCACCGAGGAATTCATGGCGGTGGGCCGCGCCGAGATCCGCGACCTCGCGCTGGGCCAGGAGATGGAAGGCCTGGAAGGCTGGGAGTACCCGTACCAGAAATTCGTGATCGACGAACACAGCGGCGATGTCATCGGCTTCTGGAAACAGGAGTACCAGACCACCACTCGCGCCGACGGCAGCAAATACACCGTCAACGGTATCGGCGGCAGCTGGTTCCGCTACGGCGGCGACTACCAGTGGTCGTGGCAGCGTGATTTCTTCGACTACGGCAACGTCTCCGCGCTCTTCCTGGAGATGATCACCGACAAGGCGATATCGGACGGGATGAACGCGCGTATCGCGAAGGCCACCTCCGGCCGGCTGCCCGGCTGGTACAGGATCGGCACCGCCCCGGCGTCCCTGTGGTGAACCCGGTGACCGTACCCACCAGCCGGTTCCACGCGCTGAGCCGGGCGGAGCTGGCCGCGCTGGTCCCCGAACTGCTGCTGTGCGGACAGCTGATCGACCGGTCCGGTATGGCGCACTGCATCTCCGCATTCGGCCGGGAGGGAATGGCCGAGGTCGCGATCGAGGAGTGGCAGCTGTCCAGCCCGGTCTACACCCGGCGGATGCAGCAGGCCCTGGGATACACCGGCGACGATGTGATCACGATCTTCAAAGGTCTGCAGCTCGATATCGGCGCCCCACCACAGTTCATGGATTTCCGCTTCCGGGTCGACGATGCGCACCACGGCGAATTCTGGCTCGACCACTGCGGCGCGCTCGCCGATGTGGAACCGATGGGCACCGACTATGTGCGGTCGATGTGCCACGACATCGAAGACCCCACCTTCGACGCCACCGCTCTGGCCACCAACGAATACGCTCAGGTGCGGCCGATCCACCGGCCGCCGCGGGAACCCGCCGACCGGCACCCGGTCTGCGCGTGGACGGTGGTCATCGACGAATCCCATGTGCCGCCGCAGGTTCCGCGTAACGCACCGCTGGTCGCCGGGTCGGTGGCGGCACAGCTACCACTCGCCGATATCGACCGCACCGACGAAGGCCGGGGCGATTACGCCGGGCCACTGCTCAGCGATCTGCGGTTCGCCGACTTCTCCCGCTCGGCACTGGTACGGATCGCCGAGGAGGTATGTCTGCAACAGCATCTGCTGGTACTCGGGTTCATGATCGCGGTCCACGAACGCACCGACGACGATTCGGCACTCGAGATCGGGCGCAAACAGTTCACCGGTATCGCCGGGGTGGCCTCCGAGCGGATCCGCGCCTGCCTCGGGCTCGGCAACGATATCGAGGCACTCGCCCGGGTGATGGCCGTACATCCGGCGCTGAACCCCCGGCACTACACCGGTATCGAAGTCGAGCCCGGTACCGATGTTCTGCGAGTACGTTTCCCCCGGACCAGCGGCGCGCTCACCGACCGCGGCTGGGCATCGATGATCGACCCCGACCATCTCGGGCCACTGGACTCCCTGGTGCGCGGGGTCGACGCGCGGTTCCACAGCCGGGTCACCGATACGGGCGCACACGGGTGGACCGCCGAGATCGCGCTCGCCGCCGAACCTTTCGCCGAAGCCCCGGAGGTGGCGATCACCCGGTTCAGCACCGGCGTCGACTTCCGGTTCACCGATCGCGGGATACCGCTGCCTCTCACCGTTCTCTGATTCCTCCCCGCCCGGTGGAGGATCGGCACACCGCAGGATTGATATGGCCAACAATTTCGCCGACCTGTTCGAACACTCGGTCGACGCCATGCCCGACCGGATCGCGTTGATCGAGGAGGGGCGGCGCGTCACCTACCGGGAGCTGGACGAACGCGCCAACCAGCTCGCCCACCATCTGGCGTCGGTGGGCGTCGGCCGCGGCACCCACGTCGGGTTCCAGATGCACAACAGCATCGAGACCATGCAGACGCTGATCGCCTGCTTCAAACTGGCCGCGGTGCCGATCAACATCAACTTCCGGTACGGGCCGGACGAACTCGTCTACCTCTACGACAACGCCGATCTCGAATACCTCGTCTACCACGCGCGTTACGGAGACGCGGTCCGTGCCGCGCACCGCCGCGCACCGCGATTGAAATATCTGTTGTGCGCGGCCGACGACCGCACCGCCGCCGACCCGGACGTGGACTGCCTCGCCACGGTCACCGCCGCCGCGCCCACCACCCGGCCCGAGGTGCCGCGCACAGCCGACGACCTGTTCGTCATGTATACCGGTGGCACCACCGGTATGCCCAAAGGTGTGCTGTGGCGGCAGGAGGACATGTGGCGGGTCCTCGGCGGCGGCATCGATTTCTACAGCAACGAACCGGTCACCGACGAATACCAGCAGTCCCGCACCGGAGCGGCCGGTGCACCGTCCACCTGGCTGATCCTGCCGCCGCTGATGCATCTGGCGGCGATGATGCCGACCTTCATCGCGCTGTGGTCCGGTAACTGTGTGATCTTCGTGCCCCGGTTCGATCCCGCCCATGTGTGGCGGACGGTGGCCGCCGAACATCCGGGAGTCATGGTGATCACCGGCGACGCCATGGCCCGGCCGCTGATCGACTCCTATCGCGCCGGCCCGGTCGATACCACCGGACTGTTCATGATCGCCTCCGGCGCCGCGCTGCTCACCCAGCCGACGAAGAACGCGCTGCTGGAACTGATACCGGGTCTGTTCGTCTCCGATTCCATCGGCTCCTCCGAAACCGGTTTCGGTGGTATCGGCTTCGCGAGCAAGAACGACGATCCGGCCCGTAAACCGCGGGTTTCGATCGGGCGAGGCGCGGTGGTCGTCGACGACGAGGGGCACCCGGTGGAGCCGGGGGCCGAAGGCTGGCTGGCGAAAACCGGCGCGGTCCCGCTCGGCTACTACAAGGACGAGGCGCGGACCGCGACCTTGTTCAAGGTGGTCGACGGCCGGCGGATCGTGGTGACCGACGACCGCGCCCGGCTGGAGGACGACGGCACCATCAGCCTCATCGGCCGCGGCAACATGGTGATCAACACCGGCGGGGAGAAAGTGTTCGCCGAGGAGGTCGAGGGTGTGGTGAAGGCGTATCCCGCCGTCTACGACGCCACGGTGATCGGGGTGGACCATGTGCGGTGGGGACAGCAGGTCGCCGCCGTGGTCGCTCTCGCGGAGGGGGCCGGTGGCGAACTCGACCTCGCCGATCTCCAGGCCCATGTGCGCCGCCATCTCGCCGGGTACAAGGTGCCGCGGGCCATCTGGGTCGCCGAGGCCATCACCCGCTCGCCCAGCGGCAAACCCGATTACACCTGGGCACGCGGATATGCCGCCGGGCGGGCCCCCGATCATCGGTCGGAGTGATCACCTGTCCGTGCCGGGGAGGGTACGGTCCGCGCCTCCCGGTCGGAGTTCGGGGGACGGGACGGTCCGTTCCAGGATGCGCAGGGAATCGGTGGCCGAGACCTCCCGGAACTCGCCGCTGTCCAGGGCACGGCGGTAGATCCCGTAGGGCGCCTGCCCGCCGTCGGCCGGGTCGGGGAAGACGTCGTGGATGGCCAGGCCGCCGCCCGGTACCACCCATTTGGCCCAGCCGCGGTAGTCGCGGCCGGCGGCCTCCTCGGTGTGACCGCCGTCGATGAACAAGAATTCGATCGGCGTGCGCCAGGCGGCGGCGACCCGCGCGGAGGTGCCGACGACGGCGATCACGGTATCGCCGAGGCCCGCGGTGTCGATGGTGTGCCGGAAACGGGGCAGTGTGTCGAACAGGCCGGTCACCGGATCCACCAGGGTGGTGTCGTGGTACTCCCAGCCCGGTTGGTGCTCTTCGGAGCCGTGGTGGTGGTCGACGGTGAACACGACCCCGCCGCGGGCCCGGGCGGCGGCACCGAGCAGGATCGCGCTCTTACCGCAGTAGGTGCCGATCTCGGTGATGACGCCGCCGTGGCAGTACTCCGCGGCGGCGGCGTGCAGCGCGCGGCCCTCCTCCTCCGGCATGAAGCCGGTGGCGCGGCGGGCGTGCTCGAACAACTGTTCATCGGTCAGCTGCCGGGCGGGAGCCGGGAGGGACATCGAGTCTCCTTCGAAGCGGGTACATGCGGTCCGTGGCAGCGGCGGAGCGATCGCCCCATCGAGGTGGGTCCCTCTTCCGTAGCGCACCGGGGTCACGGCGGTGACCGACATTACGCGCCGGTCGCGGGCGGGGGAAGTTGATCCGGCACCTGACCGACACTACTATCTAGACACATGTCCGAAGGCGATTCCAGAATTCTCGAGGCGACCAGGCGCCGCCTCAGCGGCAAGCAGGCGGACACCGTCGACAAACTCACCAGAGCCGCGATGGAAGTCCTGGCCCGGGAAGGTTTCTCCGGACTCACCATCCGCATGGTCGCCGGAACCGCCGGCGTGGGCACCGCCACCGCCTACACGTACTTCTCCTCGAAGGAACACCTGGTCGCGGAAATCTTCTGGCGTCGCATCCGGTCCTCGCCGTCACCGGTCAGCCAGGACACCGACCCCACGGTGCGCGTCCTGGCCGAACTCCGGGGTATCGCCCTGCTCGTGGCCGACGAACCGGAACTGTCCGGCGCCGTGACCAGCGCGCTGCTGGGCCGCGATCCCGACGTACAGCACCTGCGCACCCGCATCGGTATGGAGATCCGCCGGCGGCTCACCCGCGCCCTGGAACCGGAAGCCGACCCGGAAACCGTCGAATCACTGGAACTGCTCTACGCGGGAGCGCTGGTACGCGCCGGAATGGGCTACGAATCGTATGCCGATATCGCCGACCGCCTCGAAAAAGCCGCGCTGCTGGTCCTGAAATAGCGGAACCGCCGCGCACCGCGGCCCTCAAGCGGAGGCAGCGGGACGACGCGTATGCGAGTAGACCAGCCGCGCGTACTCCCCGAGCAACTGCTCCAGGCTCACCTGCTGGCCGGCGGCCACCATCTGCTGATACCCGATCAGCATCGCCATCCCGAGTTCGGTATCGACCGCGGCGATCTCCTCGTCCCCGACCACACTCGCGATGGTCTTGCGCACGGTGCGCCGCCGGGATTCGTCCACCCGCTTCAACGCCACACCCACCGATTCGTCATTGGCCGCCCACGCCCGGATCGCGGCCTCGGCCCGATGATGCAGGCCCAGCGTGAGATCCGACAGCGCGCGAATCGCCTCATCGGGAGTGGACGGATCGAATCTCAGGGTGCGCAGGATCAACACCTGCCGGTTCTCCCAATGCTCCAGCAGCGCATCGACATAGGACTGCCAGCTGCCGAAATGATGATAGAACGAACCACTGGTCACACCCAGTCGCCGGCACAGCACGCCGATGTTGAGATGCCGGAAACCCAACTCGGACAAAACCTCCAGGCCGGTGTCGAAGTAGTTGTCCTTACTGACGATACGAGACATACGGCGCCGATCTCTTCGGTGAACGGGAGGGGATTCGAGCATCGAACAGTACCCCATCGGAGCCCGGAATCACCTACATGTAGGCAACGTTCACGAATCCGCCCGGCAGATCACCGACCACCCGACGACCGGACCGCGCCCGGTTCAGCGCAGCGGCACACCCAGCAGCGCGTCCACGGCCGCGGCGATTTCGTCCCCGGCACCGGGATCCGTACCGCCGTAGTCGAGTGTGTCCCGCGCCCAAGCCTCCACAGCCGCCAGCGCCCGCGGAGTGTCCAGATCATCGGCGAGATGGGTGCGCAAACGGGTCACGGTCTCGGTCGCCGACGGAGCGGCCGCGGCCGCGGCGGCCGCGCGCCAGCGCCGCAGCCGAGCCTCGGCATCGGTGAGCACGCTATCGGTCCACATCCGGTCGGCGCGGTAGTGACCGGCATACAACCCCAACCGGATCGCCGCCGGATCCACTCCCGCCGCGCGCAATTTCGACACCAGCACGAGATTGCCCCGGGACTTCGACATCTTCTCCCCGTCCAGCCCGATCATCCCGGTGTGCACATAGTGGCGAGCGAAACGACGCCCCGCCACCAGCGCCTCCCCATGGGCCGCCGAATACTCGTGATGCGGATAGATCAGATCACTACCCCCGCCCTGGACATCGAACTCCGCCCCCAGCCGGTTCACCGCGATCGCCGCGCATTCGATATGCCAGCCGGGACGTCCCGCGCCGAACGGCGCCGGCCAGGACGGCTCACCCGCCCGTTCGGCACGCCACAACAGCGCGTCCAGCGGATCGCGTTTCCCGGGCCGCTCGGGATCACCACCGCGTTCGGCGAACAACCGCTCCATCGTCGGCCGGTCGTAACCCGACTCGTACCCGAACTGTCCGGTGGCGTCGGTGCGGAAATAGATATCCGGGTAATCCGGGTCGTCGACGATGTAGGCGGCGCCTGAAGCCAGTAGTTTGCGCACCAACTCCACGACCTCGTCCACCGATTCGATCGCGCCCACATAATCCCGCGGCGGCAGCACCCGCAGCGCCGCCATATCTTCGCGGAACAACTCGATCTCACCGGTGCCCAGCTCCCGCCAGTCCACCCCGTCCCGCGCCGCCCGCTCGAACAGCGGATCGTCGACATCGGTGACGTTCTGCACGTAGTGCACCTCGTGACCGGCATCGCGCAGCAACCGGTTCACCAGATCGAACGTCAGATAGGTGGCGGCGTGACCGAGATGTGTGGCGTCGTAGGGGGTGATCCCGCACACGTACATGGTCGCCGTCGCACCCGGGGTGAGCGGGCGGATACAAGAATCGGCCGTGTCGTACAACCGCAACGGTGGCCCTGTTCCGGGGACCGCGGGGATCGGGGTATCGGACCAGGACTGCATACCTTCGAGAGTAGAGGCCGGGACGAGCCGGTCCCCGCCCACCCCACCGCACACTCCCGCACCACGGCCACCGGCGTGGCCTGTACCTGCGCAGAACCGGATTGCCGGCGAAAAGCAACCGTTACCCTCCGGCGGAACGGATCCCCGGCCGGACACCGGCGCGCCGAGTCAGAACGCCGGCCACGGGATCGGCCGCGCCGACGCCGGAAACGGCATCACCGGTTCGTCGAGCAACCGCTTCGCGCGGCGCAGCAGCGCATCGATCTCGGCGTCGGTGAGATGCTCGGCCAGCCGGTCGGCCGGCGCGCCGGGCAGGGCTTCGGTGAACGCGCCGATATCGTCGAGCAGGTCCGCCGGTATCGCCTCCCCGGCCCACCCCCACAGCACCGTCCGCAACTTGTTCTCCCGATGCAGGCAGATCCCGTGGTCCACGCCGTACACCCCGCCGTCCACCGCCTCCAGGGCATGCCCACCTTTACGGTCGGCGTTGTTCAGCAACACATCCAGCACCGCCATCCGCTGCAACCGCGGATCATCGGCATGAACCAGCGATACCTCGTTGCCGGCGCCGTCCTCGGCGCGCAGGATCTCCCGGTAGCCGTCCGGCACCAGCTCCGGCGGGCACAGATCCACCAGATCCATCCGGGCACCGCCCGGCTCCCGCGGCTCACGGGTGGTGACCCAGCGCTGCACCATCCCCGGCCCGTACGGCCCGTCCCGCAACACCGTCTCCGGAATCACCGCCCAGCCCAGCTCCGCGCAGATCAGATACGAGGCCACCTCCCGGCCGGCGAGCGTACCGTCGGGAAAATCCCACAGCGGCTGCTCCCCGCGCACCGGTTTGTACACCACCCGCACCGGCTCGGCGCCGGTCGCGAGCTCACACACCAGGGTCACGTTGCTGGCGACTCCCACCCGGCCCAGCACCGTCAGCTCACCGGTGGACAACGCGTCCCCGGTATCGGGCACGCTCATTCCTCCAGGTCGCCCGCGCCGAACAGCTCGCCCCGTTTGTACCCGTTGGTGCGCACACACATATGCCCCCGCGCGGACAACGGCTCACCACACAACGGACACGGCGGCCGCCCGGCCGCGATGACCCGCGTGGAACGCAACGCGAATTCCCGCGCCTGCCCGGGAGTGAGGAAAACCCGCACCGCGTCCGGCCCCTCGTCGGTATCGTCGAGCACCACCGATTCGTCGACCTCGGTCTCGGTGATCGCCAGCAACTCCACCACGACCGCACCGGCGTCGGCATCCCAGCCCAGCCCCATGGTGCCGACCCGGAACTCGGCATCGATCGGGGTCACCAGCGGTGCGTTGTCGTTGACCTGCTCGGCCTGCGGCGGCACCTCGGCGCCGAATCGGCGCGCCACCTCGTCCAGCAGCAGCCCCATCCGGTCGGCGAGAACCTTGACCTGCTGCTTCTCCAGCAGCACGCTCACCACCCGGGGTTCCTCCACTGCCTGCAGGTAGAACGCGCGATCGCCCGGCTCACCGACGGTTCCGGCGACGAAACGTTCGGGGGTGCGGAAAACATGGATTGCTCGTGACACATGCACCTCCTGATACGTGACCCTGTTCGGCTGCGGTACCCCGCTGCGCCGTCTCCCGACGCGGGCGTCGATCCGCCCGATGCCGAGAGGTAGCATGCCCGCCGGTTCCGGACATACCCATTATCCGTCCTTCCTTCCCGCCCCGATCTCCCCACCGGGTACCGGGCCGGCCGCGCCGGACTCGACCGACTGCGGAGGCACCAGGCCGGAGAGGTCCGAGCCCGTGTCGTTCATCCGGGTGACGAACGGCGCGGTACGGGTGTAGCGGACAACGCTGAGGGACGCGGGCTCGACCATGATCCGCTGGAATCCGTCCAGGTGGATACCGAGCGCGTCGGCGAGTACCGCCTTGATCACATCACCGTGCGTGCAGGCCACCCACAACCGGTCCCCGTCGTGTAACTCCGCCAGGGCCCGATCGTGTTCCCGGATCGCCGACACCGCCCGCGCCTGCACCTGCGCCAGACCTTCCCCGCCGGGGAACACCGCCGCCGAGGCGTGCCGCTGCACCACCTGCCACAGCGGCTCGGCCAGCAGATCCTTGATCCGGCGACCGGTCCACTCCCCGTAATCGACCTCCGCGAGCCGCTCGTCGATCACCGGTTCCAGCTCCAGATCGGCGGCCAGCGGCGAAACCGTGCGCTGGCAGCGCAGCATCGGCGAGGTGACGATCCGGGTGATCGGCAGACCCGCCAGCCGCGCCGCGACGGCGCGTGCCTGCTCGCCGCCGCGATCGGTGAGTTCCACGCCCGGGCTGCGGCCCGCCAGAGTGCCACCGGTATTGGACGTCGACACACCGTGTCGCAGCAGGATCACCGTCATGCTGCCAGCCTAATGGCCGCGGCCGCGCCCCGAGGCCCACTCCGCGGCGGTACCCCGGCCGCCCGGCCCGTGTGGATCATGTGGCCGAAACGACCCCACCGGCGAGCAGACCCAGAATCACCGCGCCCAGCACGATCCGATATCCGACGAACCAGTACAGCGAATGCTTCTCCACGAACCGCAGCAGCCACGCCACCGACGCGTACCCCACCACGAACGACAGCAGCGTCGCCACCAGCAGTTGCACCCCCGACGCATTCAGCCCTTCACCGGCCGGCTCGAAAGCATCCGGAAGGCTGAACAGACCCGACGCGGTGACCGCGGGAATCGCCAGCAGGAACGAGAACCGCACCGCCGCCTCCCGTTTCAGCCCGCAGAACAGGCCGGCGCTGGAGGTGGCACCCGACCGCGACACCCCGGGAATCAGCGCCAGGCACTGCGCGAAACCCATCACCAGACCGTCGCGGGTGGTGATCTCCTCCAGCGGGCGCTCTTTCGGGCCGAAATGCTCGGCCGCCGCGATCACCAGCGCGAAAACGATCAACATGATCGCGACCAGCCACAGATTGCGTGCGCCCGTACGGATCTGGTCCTTGAAGACGAACCCCAGCACCCCGATCGGGATGGTGGCGATGATCACATACCAGCCCATCCGGTAATCGAGTGCGCGCTGCGCCTCGGCATCGGGGTCGTAACCGACCGGGCCGGAGCCGGTGACAACCGGAAGTTTGGTGGTGACCTGTTCGCTGAGCGGCACCGTCTCCCGGGAACGCGCGGTCAGCTTCTCGAACACGGTACTGCACCACACGCGCACGATGCGCCAGATGTCCTTGGCGAAGAACAGCAGCACCGCGGCTTCGGTACCGAGCTGGGTGACGGCGGTGAACGACGCACCCGCGTCCGCACCGAAGAACACCGACGACACGATCCGCATATGCCCCGACGACGAAATCGGCAGAAACTCCGTCAGACCCTGCACCAACCCGAGCACCAACGCCTGCACCCAGGTCATCGACTCGCCAACCACACATCCTCCTGAACCATGCCGAAAACCCGCTCCGCCTGCGCTCTTACGGCAACCCGGCCGCGGCGCGGCCCCGGCGATCGACGGCAGCGACCCTACAGTGCCGGTCCCGGACCGCGCGCGGCGGCCGTGTCCACCGGTGGACACGCCGCGCAGGAGTTCGCCGCGAACCGCCATCGCGCCGTCACGCTCTAGGCTGGGCGCCGTGAGGAAATGTGCAACCGTGCCGGACACGGAGACCCGGTGATGGAACAGCGCACCGTCGGCCGCAGTGGACTGCGGGTCTCCCGGATCGGGCTGGCCACCCACACCTGGGGTAGCCGCACCGACCCCGAGACCGCCGCCGCCCAACTGATCGCGTTCGCCGAATCCGGTGGCACCCTCGTCGACACCTCCCCCGCCTACGGCGGCGGAGCCGCCCAGCGCATCCTCGCCGACCTCCTCGGCGATCTGGTGTCCCGCGACGAACTCGTCCTGTGCGCCGGGGCGGGCCAGGTGCCGTATCTGCCCGCCGTACCGGCCGGCAGCGAACCCCCGGCCCCCGACCAGGCCCGTATCACCATCGACTGCTCCCGCCGCACCCTGCTGCGACAGCTCGACCGCACCCTGCTCGAACTGGGCACCGACCACCTCGACCTGTGGCAGGTCACCGCCTGGGATCCGAACACCCCGCTCGACGAGATCGCCGCAGCCCTCGACCACGCCGTCACCTCCGGTCGCGTCCGCTACGCCGGCGCCCGCGGTTTCACCGCCTGGCAGCTGGCGAGCCTGGCCGCGATCACCCCCCTCACCGCTGTCCAGGCCCCCTACTCACTGCTCACCCGCGGCGCCGAGGACGACACCGTACCCGCCGCCGCCCACCACGGCGCCGGCCTCATCGCCACCGCCCCCCTGGCCGGTGGCATCCTCACCGGCAAATACCGCGACGGCGTACCCGCCGACTCCCGCGCCGCCGACGAAGCCGGCGCCGCCGAGATCCGCGGCCGCCTCGACGACGACCGCGCCACCGCCGTCGTCGACGCGCTCGTCACCGCCGCCGACGGGCTCGCCACCTCCCCGCTCGCCGTCGCGCTGGCCTGGGTGCGCGACCGGCCCGGGGTCGCCAGCATGCTCGTCGGGGCCCGCGATATGGGCCAGCTCACCGGGATACTGGCCGCGGAAACCCTGGAACTGCCGCGCGCTATCGCCGCCGCCCTCGACGATGTGAGCTCCACCCCCTAGACCGGGGCGGGCGGCGACCCCGCCCGCCGGGACGGATTAGCCTTGCCTCCATGAGGTATCCCCGGGCCCGATCCGGACGGGCACGCGCGCTCCTGGCGGTACTGGCCACCGGCCTGCTCGTACTCACCGCCGCCTGCGACAGCCCCGAACCCGCCGGCGCCGCCGGACAGCGAGGCCCGGCGACCGCCGTCCTGGAGAACCTGGACCCGGTGCCGCTCACCCCACCACCCACCCCCGCACTGCCGGCCACCGTCCGCTCCTTCGACGGAACCGACGTCACCGTCACCGACGCCTCCCGTATCGTCGCCGCCGACCGGTACGGCACCCTCGCCCAGATCGTGTGGGCGCTCGGTCTCGGCGAGAACCTGGTCGGCCGCAGCACCGCCGCCTCGTTCCCCGCCGTGGCCGGCCTGCCGAACGTCACCGGCGGCAACGGCGCGCTGAACGTGGAATCGATCCTGGCGCTGCGCCCCAGCGTCTTCCTCACCGACACCACCAGCGCTTCCCCGGCCGTACGCGAACAACTACGCGCCACCGGGATCACGGTCGTCTACTTCGACCCCGAACGCACCATGGACGGGGTGGTACCGCAGATCGAGGCCGTCGCCGCCGCCCTCGGCGTACCCGACCGCGGCCGGGAACTCGCCCAGCGCACCAGCGACGAAATCACCGCCGCCTCCGCCGCCGTTCCCGCCCAGGACCCACGACTGCGGATCGCGTTCCTCTACCTGCGCTCCAGTGCCATCACCATGCTCGCCGGACCCGGTTCCGGCGCCGACGCCCTCATCGCCGCCCTCGGCGCCGAGGACGCCGGCGCAGTAGCCGACCTCACCGAACCGTTCACCGCCATCACCAGTGAAGCCATGATCGCCGCGGCACCCGATGTGCTGCTGGTCATGACCGACGGGATGAAATCACTCGGCGGGGTCGACGGGATCGTGCAGATACCGGGTATCGCGCAGACCCCGGCGGGCCGCAACAAGCGCATCGTCGACATGTCCGATGCCGTCCTGCTGTCCTTCGGCCCCAACACCGGCCGCGTCATCTCCGCCCTGTCCGAGGCCGTCTACGGTCCCACCGGCGCATGACGGCCGATCTGGACGAACACCCCGCGCCACCGGCCCTCGGCCACCCGCACCGCCGCGCCGTCCTCGCGTTCACCGCCGCCACCGCGGCGCTGATCGCGCTGGCGATCGCCTCCGCCGCGATCGGGCAGGTTCCCACCGGGCCCGCCGAAGTCGCCGGCAGTATCGCCCACCGCATGGGCCTGGACTGGGGTCCGCTACCGGCCCACCCCGCCGGCGAAGTAACCCTGTGGGAGGTCCGGTTCCCCCGGGTGCTGCTGGCCGTGCTGGTAGGCGCCGCCCTCGCCACCGCCGGAGCGCTGCTGCAAGGTGTCTTCGCCAACCCCCTCGCCGAACCCGGCGTCATCGGGGTGTCCTCCGGCGCCGCGGTCGGCGCCGGAGCCGTCATCGTGTTCGGCGGTGCGTTCGTCGCCGCCTGGTCGGTGGCCGCGGCCGCCTTCGCCGCCGGGCTGCTCACCACCGCACTGGTGTATGTGCTGTCGCGCGCGAACGGCCGCACCGAAGTGGTCACCCTCGTACTCACCGGCGTCGCGATCAATGCCTTCGCCGGTGGCCTCATCGCGTTCCTGCTGTTCGTCGCCTCCCCCGCCGCCCGCGACCAGATCGTGTTCTGGCAACTGGGCAGCCTCAACGGCGCCACCTGGGACTCGGTCGCGGTGGTCGCGGCCCTCACCACCGCCGGAATCACCGCGGCCGTGGCCGTCGCACCCCGCCTCGACCTGCTGTCCCTCGGCGAATCCGCGGCACGCCACCTCGGCGTGGACGTGGAACAGCTACGGCGCACGGTGATCGTGATCGTCGCCGTCCTCACCACCGCCGGAGTCGCGTTCACCGGCATCATCCTGTTCGTCGGATTGATCGTGCCGCATGTGGTGCGCATGCTCGTCGGCCCCGGACACCGGGCACTGATCCCGGTCAGCGCCGTCACCGGGGCCGTGGTCCTGCTCGCCGCCGACGTCGCCGCCCGTTCCCTGGTCGACAACGCCGACCTGCCGCTCGGCATGCTCACCTCCCTGATCGGAGGACCGTTCTTCTTCTGGCTGCTGCGCCGCACCCGCGCCCGGGCAGGAGGCTGGGCATGATCGGCACCCCGCTGCGCGGCGGCCTGCCCCGGCTCTGGCACCGCGCCCACGAACTGCCCGCCCCACCCGAACCCGGGACCGTTACACTCCGCGCCCACGGAGTCGGCCTGGACCGGCACGGCGGTGGCGGCGGCACACGACGAGTGCTCGACGATATCGACTTCGAGGTGACCGCCGGCGAAGTCGTGGCGCTGGTCGGCCCCAACGGTGCGGGTAAATCCACCCTGCTCGCCGTCCTCGCCGGTGAACTCGCCCCCGGACGCGGCCACGTCGAACTCGACGGCCGCACTCTCACCCACTGGACCCCGCTCGATATGGCCCGCCGGCGCGCGGTCCTACCCCAGTCCCATACCGTCGGATTCCCGTTCACTGCCGCCGAAGTGATCGCCATGGGCCGCGCGCCCTGGCAGCGCACCACCCGCGCCGACGCCGACGACGCGGTGATCGCGGCCGCCATGGCCGCCACCGACAGCACCCACCTCGCCGGCCGCGCCTTCCCGAGCCTGTCCGGCGGCGAACGCGCCCGCGTCGCCCTGGCCCGGGTACTGGCCCAGGACACCGCCACCCTGCTGCTGGACGAACCGACCGCCGCGCTGGACCTCGGCCACCAGGAGGCCGTACTCACCCTGGCCGCCGACCGCGCCGACCGCGGCGCCGCGGTCGTGGTGGTCCTCCACGATCTGGCCTCCGCCGCCGCCTACGCCGATCGGGTCGCCGTCCTCGACGGCGGGCGACTGGCAGCCGCCGGGCCTCCACGTGACGTCCTCACCGGCGATCTGCTCAGCCGCGTGTACCGGTATCCCGTCGAAGTCCTCGACCACCCCGAAACCGGGGCGCAACTGGTGCTGCCCGCCCGGCCGAAGGTACGCCGCTGAGCATTCACCGCCAGATCAGTTTGAGCACCGCCGGAGTCAGCAGCATCCGGATCACCGTCGCATCCAGCACCAGCGCGGCGATCATCCCGTAGGCGATGTACTTCATCATCACCAGCTCCGAGAAACCGAACGCGCCCGTCACCACGATCAGAATGGCCGCCGCCGACGTGATCACACCGCCGGTGTGCGCGATACCGTACCGGATCGCCTCCGGCGCCTCGGCCCCCTCCGACCGCGCCTCCGCCACCCGCGACAGCAGGAACACCTCGTAATCGGTGGACAACCCGAACACCACCGTCACAATCAGCACCAGCACCGCGAACATCAGCGGACCCGGCGTGAACTCGAACAGATCCGCCCCGTGCCCCTCCACGAAGATCCAGGTCAAGATACCGAGAGTGGCGCCCAGCCCCAGCGCCGACATGGCCACCGCCTTCACCGCCAGGATCAGCGACCGGAACGCCGCGTACATCAGCGCCACCGCCGCCACCACCAACAGCGACACCAGCAACGGCAGCCCCGCCAGCAACCCGTGGATACTGTCGCGCTCCAGTGCCGGCACCCCCGCCACCATGACCCGCACCCCCGCGGGCTCCTCGATGCTGCGCAGCACCGCGATCGCCGTATCCGCGGACCGCTCGTCCACCAGCCCCGCCTCCAGCACATTGATCCCGTCACGGGTGGGCGCGGCCGGTTCGAACGGTCCCGTCAGCCCGGGCGTCGCGTTCGCCTGCAACCGGATATCGCTCAACTGCACCGGATCCGCGCCCGTGACCACCAACCGCAACGGCTCGGTGCGGAAACCCGGGAACAGGGCGTCGAACTTCTCCTGCGCCACCCGCGCAGGATTGTCCTGCGCCAGATACCGTTCGCTGAGCCCCCCGAACTCGATATGCCGGAACGGCACCATCAGCATCAGCAATCCCAGCACCACCGGCACGATCACCGCCCACGGCCGCGCCATCGCCCACACCGCCAGCCGGGAGAAGATCCCGCGATCGATCTCGGTCTCCGTACTGGCCCGGGCGAAACGCCGCCACTGCCACAGATCGATACGCTCACCCGCGATCGCCAGCATCGCCGGCAACGCGGTCACCGACAGCACCGCCGCCAGCAGCACCGAACTGATCCCCCCGTACGGCACCGAACGCAGCACCCCGTTCGGGTAGATCAACAGCGCCCCCAGACTCACCGCGATGATCGCCGCCGAGAACAACACCGTGCGACCGGCCGTCGCGACGGTCGCGACCACCGCCTCCTCCACCGTCCGGCCCGCCGCGAGCTCCTCCCGGAACCGGGTCACCGTGAACAGGCCGTAATCGATCGCCAATCCCAGACTCACCAGCGTCACCACCGCGCTGGCGAACACGTTCACCTCGATGAGGCCGGTGAGCAGCCGCATGATGCCCTGACTGCCCAGAATGGTCATCCCACCCACCAGCACCGGCAGCAGCGCCGCCACCACCCCGCCGAACACGAAATACAGCAGGATCGCCACCAACGGTAACGCGATCATCTCCGCCCGCCGGATATCGTCCTGCATACCGGTGTTGATACCTTCGACCACCGGCTGCAACCCGGCCAGTTCCACCGTCGTCCCCGCCGGACCCGCCCCCGGACCGTCCGCGTCCAACTCCCCGGCGATCGCCATATAGTTCTCCACCGTCGCGGTGCCCTCACCGCGCAGGCCGATACTCGCGAACGCGTACGTCCGCGAATCATCGGCGAACGCGCCCGACAGCGCGCTGTCCCAATAGCTATCGATACGCAACACCCGGTCGGGATGCTCCCGCAGCAAACCGTCCAGCTGCGCGGTCACCGCGTCCCGCACCTGTGGATCGTCGACGGTCGTACCGGCGGGCGCGGTGTAGAGGGCGATCACATCGCTATCGGTGTCCCGGCCGAACGTCGCATCCGCCAGTTCCGACGCGGCCACCGATTCGCTGGACTCGTCGAACCAGCCCTCCTGCGTCAACCGATCCGACAGATCCCGTCCGTACACACCCGATATCGCGACCACGAACGCGAAAACCGCGAGCACCGCCACCCGATGCCGGTACACGAAACGACCCCACCGGTGGGTTCCCGCGGTGACCATCGACGAAGCCCGCTACCTACCCGCAGGCGGCCGTACGGTAATCCGCCGACCGCAGAATCCCGCACAGATCCGTCCGCGACAGCTTCCACGCACCGTCCAGATAGACGAAATGCACCACCGTCGTCCGGACCGCGGTCCCCGTACCGTCCTTGTCCAGCCGCAATGTCGCGGTCACCGTCCCGTCGTGATTGTCGAACACCGGATCGGTGACCCCGTAGACCGCACGCGGATTGTCCTGCAACGCCTTGTACATATCCGGAATCGCGTCCCGGAAAGCCTCCCCGTCCTCGATCAGCGCCGTACGCTCCGAATCGGGCAGCGCCGGATCCAGCGCCCGCTTGATCTGCGCGTCCAGATCAGCCGCCGTCGGCAACCCGCGCGTCGCCAGCTCCTGCGAGGTCGCCGCCGCCGAGGACGACAGGGCGGCCTTGGCCGACGAGCGCGCCGCCGCCACCGCATCCGAATCGGCACCGGAATCGCAGCCGGCGACCAGAACCACCGCCGTCACCGCGACGACACCGGCCCACGCCGACCGGGAAACAGAGGTGTACCGCATCACGTCCCGCATACCACCGTTCACTGCATACCTTCGATCACCGACCCGATGCGCGCCAGTAATGCCCGCACCGTCGGAACATTACGGCCACCCGGCGGCGTGGCCACCGCCGGTAGCAGATCCCGCACGAGGGCCACCACGCTGCGCTCGTCGTCGAGATCGATATCGCTCACCGAAGCCTCCGCGACCGCCACCACATCCTCCGGCCCGGGCACTTCCGTATCGAGGTCCGGCCGGTAGACCTCCAACTGCAGCGTCGCCTTCACCGTGCGGAAAGCGAACGACCTGCCGTCACCGGTGCGGCCGAATCCGTGTGCGAACGGTCCCGTTGTCACCTCGTCGGCGGAAAAACCCGACACCTCGTGCATCGTCTGCTCCTGACCTCCGCACCACCCGATACATACGGTAATCCGGTCTTCCCGGACACCGCTGCCAACACCCCCGTATACCCCGCTGACATCCCGCTCTACCCGCTCATGGTCAGATAACCGAATGCAGTATCGGGCGTTTCCGGGCACAGCGCGAAGGGTTCGGCACCGGCGGCCACGCGGCGGCGCCGTCGCCGCGGCAGTCGCCGCCGCCCTCCTGCTGGCCGGCTGCTCCACCGGATCCGACACCGGGGCCGGGGACGCACCCACCCGGGAACCGGCCACCCCGGCCGTCTCCCCTCCCGTCGCGACCGCCCCGGCCGGACAGGTCCTGCCGGTCGCGGCGCCGCTGACCGCCCTGATCACCGAACCCGGCAGCGGGAACCTTGCCGGGCTCGACACCGGCGGAACCACCCTCACCCTGCTCGCCTCCGGCTCCGAATCTCCCACCGGTCGTCAGGTGCGGCTACCCGCGCCGGTCGCCGCCATCGCCCCCGGCGCCCCCGGCGAGATTCTCGCCGCCGCCGACGGAATGATCCTGCGTATCGACGCGGGCACACGCGAAATAACCGAGATCCCCGTCGACGGCGACCTACGCTCCGTCCGGGCCCGCCCGGACGGAACCCTCGTGGCCGGTACCGCCGACGGCCGCGTCCACCTCCTGGGGCGCGACGGCACGATCCAGCGCACCGTGACCGGCCTCGCCTCAGCCGACGCCCTCGCGCTCACCGGCGACACCCTCGCCGTACTGGACCGCCGGCAGACCCTGCTCACCGAAATCGAACCCGGAGAGGATCACCTCGGGCTGGCCCTGCGGGCCGGCACCGGCGCCGCGAATCTGGTCGAAGCATCCTTCGACCGGGTGATCGTCACCGATCCCGACAGCGGGCAGCTCCTGGTGTTCACCACCGATCCCCTCGTCCTGCGACAGCGTTACCCGGTAGGATCGTCGCCTTACGCACTCGCCTACGACCGGCGTTCTGACACCGTATGGGTGACGTGCACGCAGAGCAACGAGATCGTCGGCTACGACCTGTCGACGGGAACACCGGACGAGGTGGGCCGCTACCCCACCGTGCGACAGCCCGATGCGGTGACCGTCGACGACGCAACCGGCGATCTCTACATCGGCTCCGCCACCGAACCAGGTCTGCAGCGGATCACCGCGGACCAGCGCAAGGAAGGGCAATGATGGCATCCACTCCACGTGCAGTGACCCCGCGTACCGCGCTCCCGCCCACCTGGGAAACAAGCAGCGACGACTACGAGTACATACCGCTGCGTCTACCACCCGATGTCACCCGCGTCACCGCGTCCATGAGACTGGCCATCCAAGCCGAATTCGGCGGCTGGGAACTGTCCCGTGTCCGCGCCTACACCGACGGCAGCCGCCGCGTCCTGCTGCGCCGCCGCAAAACCGCACTCACCAGCCCTGCGGGGCACGCCACGGAGCTATGACCACAGTGCTGTACCGATTACTGCTCCGCCTGATGTTCCTGGTTCCACCCGAACGTATTCACGGCCTCGTATTCGGCGTGATCCGCGCCGCCACCGCCCTGGCGCCCGGCCGGGCACTGCTGCGCCGCTTCTTCGCAGTCGACGATCCGATCCTGCGCACCACCGCGTTCGGCGTCGAATTCCCCGCGCCCCTCGGACTCGCCGCGGGATTCGACAAAGACGCCGCGGGAGTGAACGCGTGGGGGCCCCTGGGGTTCGGATTCGCCGAAATCGGCACCGTCACCGCCGCCGCCCAGCCCGGCAACCCGCGGCCCCGGCTGTTCCGGCTGCCTGCCGACCGGGCATTGATCAACCGGATGGGCTTCAACAACCACGGTGCGGCGGCCGCCGCCGCCCGGCTGCACGGCCGCGTGCCCAGCGTGCCGATCGGCGCGAACATCGGCAAGACGAAGGTCGTCGCGGCCGACCGCGCCGCCGAGGACTACGCCACCAGCGCCCGCCTGCTCGGCCCTCTCGCCGATTTCGTGGTCGTCAACGTCAGCTCCCCCAACACCCCCGGCCTCCGGGACCTGCAGGCCGTGCAATCACTGCGGCCGGTGCTGACCGCGGTACTCGACAGTGTGCGGGTCCCCGTGCTCGTCAAGATCGCGCCCGATCTGTCCGACGAGGATATCGACGCCGTGGCCGACCTCGCCGTGGAACTGGGCCTGGCCGGGATCGTGGCCACCAATACGACCATCGGGCGCACCGGGCTGGCCAGCGATCCGGCGGAAGTCGCCGCCCTCGGCGCCGGCGGGCTGTCCGGGCCGCCGGTGGCCGACCGTTCGCTGGAAGTGCTGCGCCGGCTCTACGCCCGGGTCGGCGACCGGCTGACCCTGGTCTCCGTCGGCGGTATCGAAACCCCCGAACAGGCCTGGGAGAGGATTCTCGCCGGCGCGTCGCTCCTCCAGGGATACACCGGGTTCATCTACGGCGGTCCGCTGTGGGCCCGCCGTATCCACCGGGGTATAGCCGACCGGCTCCGCGCCGGCGGGTACCGCAGCCTCGCCGACGCCGTCGGTGCCGGTCACGCGGCGCACCGCTGACCGGCACCGCGTGAATCAGGCGGCCGATCCGCTGCGGATGGGGCCGGGCCCGTGCACCGACGGGCCCGCGGGCACCCGGTCGTCGAAGAACTCGGCCTCCAGCAAACGCGCCTGCACCCTGTTCGCCAGCAGATGCACGACCTGCTCCCAGACCAGCCCCAGCAGATCCACCTGCTGGGCCGCATAGGCGAGCGCCGCCTCGTCGTTCACGAGAGCGGGATCGGACAGGATCTCGTCCACTTCCATACCGGCACACGCTTGCTCGAAGGACAGGTCACGCTCCGGCAGCCAGCTCAGCCGCCACCAGGAGCCGTGCCGGGTCTGCACACGCTCGGCGAATTCGGGGGAGATACCACTGGTCATCAGCCAGTGGGTGAGATGGATGGTCACAGCTGCCTCCTCAGGGAGCTCGGCACCGAGACCGGGCCGGGAACCGATCGGCCGGCACGGCATCGCTGCCGTCGAGGGAAATGACTCGCGGGCGCTCAGCGCGCCTTCGCAGAGGATGGCTCCGGATCCGTTTTGGCGCGGTCCGCTCCCCGGCGCGGTTCCACACGACGCCCGAGACCCAGGACTGTCCTCAGTGTCATCACAAGCCCTCCCGTTCCCTGAGGGGAAAAAGCTACTCTTAGAGTGTCATTTGACAGTCTACCGGGTCAACTGTCATGTCAAAAGCCGTTTGAACTATGGTTATTGCCGACAGCAGGCCGACCACGGCCCGGGCGACGGGAAACAGCAGAAAGGTGCACCGAATGGCCCCTCACGACGACACGGCCATCGTCGCCATCCGCGATATCCTCACCCGGCTCTGCAAACGCTCCGGCCTGAGCCTGGACCGGTTGCACACCACCGAGATAGACATAACCCCCCTGCTCGACCTGCCCGCCGTCCGGCGGTATGCCGAAACCCACGCCACCACCCGGATCCGAGCCGTCCTACCCGTCGTGCGCGAGCACGCGCGTAAGCTACCCGCAACGCACCGGGTGATCGCCGACGCGGAACTCTCCCTGGGACTGCTGCGCGATACCGGCCGAACCGAGATCGACCCGAGCGCGCTCTACTCACAAGACCTGGGCACTCGCCGCGAATACCTCGCCGCGAACTGGCGGCGGCTACACGAAATCGCCGACGCCGATCCCATACCCCCCACCCCCACCGTACGGTCCCTGCGGGCCACTCCCGAACGCCGCGCCTTCACCGCGCTCGCCGCCCTACTGGTCACCGGCGCCGTCCACACCGACGATCGGCACGGCCGCACCGCCGGCCGCCGCGCGCACACCGGAACCCTCACGGTCGTCGGCGACGCCGTCATCGACCACGTCTACCAGGTGGACACCATCCCCGAGGCCCGCGGCTTCGCCCGCGGCCGTTTCACGGCCAATCCGGGCGGCAAAGGCCTCAACTGCGTGGTCGCGGCAGCCCGCCTGGGACTCGACGTCCGGTTCGTCACCTCGGTCGGCGACGACGAGGGCGGGCACCGCATCGTCGACTATCTACGCTCCGAGAACATAGACACCTCCATGGTGAAGGTGGTGCCGAACGCGGCCACACCGATCACCGCCCTCCTCGTGAGCCGGACCGGAGTCACCGGCACCATCGCGTGCACCGACGACCGGATCCGGCTCACGGACACCGAGCTCACCGGCCCCACCATCCGGTCCGCTGTAACCGGCTCCGATGCCGTCCTCTTCACGCTCGAACCACCACTCCCGGTCATCGAGCAGGCCCTGGCCATGCTCCAGGCACTACCCGATCGACCGCCGGTCCTGGTGACCTCGGCAAAGGTCGAAACACCGCAGATCCTCTATCGCTACCTCGGTTCGGTCGACTACCTCATCGGCTCCACCCGCGAACTGGACTACCTCATCCCCGAGGTGCCGGCCCGCTCGGGACCTCATATCGCCGAGCAACTGCGGATGCTCGGCGCGCCGGCCGTATGCGTCATCGAAGATTTCGGGTGCACAGTACGCTCCGACCGCCTGACCCTCGATATCCCCCGTATGCAGGCAGCAGCCCTCACCGATATCCCCGGTTCCCGGTCCGCTTTCGTCGGCGCGCTCATCTACCGCCTCCTGTCGGCAACCCGCGACCGCGATACAGCCGCGGCCCGTAAATTCGCGGACGAACACGATTTCGCCTGGGCTACGGCCGCAATGGTCGCCACCCAATCCTTCGCCGGCGATATCCCCGGCACGATGCCGACAGTCGACGAGGTGGACCGGATCATCCGGCTCACCGCCGAAAAGCACTGATCCCACAGGGCAGAACAGGCACTAGAGGAGCACCCGGCCGAAATCCGGTGCTAAGCGCCGTGACGGTCGTTCCCTGAGCGGGTGTTGGGCTGTAGAGGTGATTTCATGTCTCGGTCTCGGATTGGCCGAGCACTACAGCTTCGTACTGCCCGACCTGGGGGGGGGCAGGTCCGGCCGCTGCGTGACCCCGACGACCCTGCCCTCGAGTAGGACCGCCGGGGGGGCAGACTCGAACCCGGCATTGAACCCCGAGGTAGAGCAGGCACAGAGTGGTGGCAGCTGTGCATCGGATCTCGTATGAGCCCGGTGTGGTTGCGCGTTCGCGCGGAGCAGTTACCTGAACAGACTCTCCCCCAGCGCTGGTCCGGGAGTATCAGTTCGGCGCTGGGCGTTCGGGTCCGGGGGCACACGGTCGAGCAGGATCCGTAGCAGGTCGTCGGGGGCATCGCGCATCAAGTTGTGTCCCCCGTTCAGTGCGTGGGTGGACCAGTCGGGGTCTGAGCGCAGGCGTTCATAGACGGAGGTGAACGGGGAGGGAGTTTCCCAGCCGGCGGCGTAGATGTAGGTTCTGCGCCGGATGTGGGCGAGGTCGGACTCGAGGCGCAGGGGTTGGAGGAGCGCGGCCAGGGGATGCGGTGTGGCTCGCGCATCGAAGAACGGGAGCGGGCGGGTGGCGGCGCCGGTGTCGTCGACATCGAGGTACCACTGCCTTTCGGCGTCGGAGACGAGGCCGAAGCAGGAGTCGCCGTGCCCGGGAACCATCGCGTCCACATAGACCAGCGAGCTGACCCGCTCGGGTGCGCGGTCGGCGGCACCGGCGATGACCATGCCCCCATAGCTGTGGCCGACGAGCACCGCGTTGCGGATGTTCTCGGCTTCCAGTACGGCGGTGACGTCCTGGATGTGGGTGTCGAGGTTTACGAGGGTGTGCCGCAGATGGTGGCGCTCGGCGATTCCGGTCAGCGTCAACGGTATGACCCGATGACCGTGCCGGTGGAGTTCGTCGGTGAGCTGGTCGAAGCACCAGCCACCATGGCACATGCCGGGGATCAGAACGAACGTCGTCATGGTCGAGCTCCTTGTGGTGATCGGGACGTTGTGATGGGTTGGGCCGCCGCCATTGCTGCTGCGGCGGCGCAGAGAATCGCGGTCCAGGCCAGCGTTGTGGCGGTGCCGGTGTGATCGGCGACGATGCCTGCGACCCACGGACCTGCGGTCTGCCCAGCTGCGAATACGGTGGTGCAGGCCGCGAGCGTGGCGGTCCAGCCGGACTGTGGGACAGTGTTCTTGACGAGGGTGGTGACCACTGCGGGAACCATCATGAATGTCGCGCCATAGATGGCGGCGGAGCCGATGACCATCGCGGGGGTGGGCGCCACCAGTGTGAGCGCCGCGCCGCCGCCGAGAGTGGACAACACCGTGGCAAGCGTTCTGTTGGTCGGCCAACGCGAAATCGCCTGTCGCCAGACCAGCGGAGCTACGACAACCGCCAGCCCCAAGGTCACCCATACGGTGATGATTCGGGCGATCGGGGCGTCATTATCGGCGAGATAGGCGGAGAGAAAGGTGATGTAGGTGATATAACCCGCCGCGAACAACAGGTACGCGAGCAGTGTCGGGCCCAGTGGCCGCAGTTGTGCCCGGCCGGTAGCGCCGGGATCCGGTGTATCGCCGTCGCCGATGGCAGCCGACCAACTCACCACTGTGGCGATTACCGCCGCGATTCCCAGGACGATCCAGCCTGCTCGCCAGTTGTCCTGCAATACGGGAAGGGTTGCACCACTTGCGATGATGCCCAGTCCGGCGCCGGCGAAGTACACGGTGATGGGCGTACCGGATGAGCTTCGGACGGACAGACGCGATGCGATCACTCCGCCGCTGATGAAGACCGCCGCGCCTGCCGCACCCGCTATTGCCCTGGTGGCGAGTAGGAATAGCTGGTTGCCATACACGGCCGAGGCGGCCAGCGCCACGGCGGTCAGGATCATGGCGCCCCGGAAGGTGGTCGCAGTTCCCAGTCGAGCAGCGACAGCCGTGGTCGCCAACGCGCCGACAAGGTATCCGAAACCGTTGGCGGTGCCGAGAGCAAGGCGAGCGGCTTGCCATGTCGGCCTGAGCTGTTCGGTTGCTACGACCATCCGAGCGACCGCCGCGTACCGGTGCCTGCCGTGGGGTGATGGTGATGTGCGCAGCCCATGTGTACGCCGATTCGGGCGATCTTCGACATGACATCCTCTAGATGGAACTGATCGGTACCATCAAACGCTAGCATGCCATCGAACCTATCGGTACCATCTAGGTGTGCCCGTTGCCAAAGGTTCGACTATCGACCCCGCCCGCACCCGCTCCACCATCATCGAAGCGGCGGCTCCACTCCTGTACGAGCGAGGAATCGACGGCCTCGGCGTGGCGGAACTATGTGTCAGGCTGGGCATTTCGAAAGAGACCCTGTACCGGCATTTCGGCACCAAAGACGGGCTCGTGCACGCTGTACTGCAGGCACGCAGCGACAAGGTGATCACGTGGCTGACCGAAGCAGTCGACTCTGCGGGCGGAGACCCGGCCGAGCAATTGACCGCCGTGTTCGACGCCCTCGGCCGGTGGTATGCCGAACCCGCATTTCGCGGTTGCGCGATGGTGAATGCCGCCGCCCAGCACCGCGACGAAGCCGTCTTGTCCATCACCGCCCAGCACCTGGCCGGCTATCGCGACCTGCTCACCGGCATCGCGACCCGCGCGGGAGCCGCCGACCCGGCGCGACTGGCCGGCCAACTCCTCATGCTCGTCGAGGGGGCGACCATCGTCGCCGCGCACCAACCTTCAACGACCGTCGGCGACGAGGCACGCGCCGCCGCTCTCGCCCTGCTGTCCGCCGGCCGGAAGATGTGATGATCCGCGGCTACGCCGGAATCGACCTCGCCGCCTACACCCGCACCGGGCATCTCGCCGCCGCCGCGAACGTGCTGGCCGGGTCGACATCGGTGAGCGCCACCGACAGCTTCGCCTTGCGGTCGGTGAGAAACAGCGGGCCACCTCGACGGCCCGCGATCATCCGCGGTAGTAGCCCGGTCTGCCAGTAGACGACATCGCGGGCACCGCCCTTGCGGACCACGGTGGCGCAGCGGTTGACCGGGTCGAGATCGTCAACATCGAGCGTCGGGATCTCCTCGGCGCGGGCGGTAGTCTCATACAGCATCGTCCACCGGCCCGGACAGAAACGCATCGCTTCATCCGATTCCCGGCTAGTATTGGTGATCTGTGTCACTTGCGCGGCCGGTCGGTGCCCGTTCAGCAGCGCCACCCCCAGAGAGCCGCGGCACACCCAGCACCTCGGGAAGCGGACCATGACAACAGAAATCGCCTACGCGCACCGCACCGGCACCATCGTCCACACGGTGCCCGCGGCTTTTCAGCAAACCCTCACCCTCCGGCCGGACGCTGTCGCCCTACGCACCGTCGGCGGCACCCAGGAGATCACCTGGCGCGAATACGGCGAACGGGTCCGAGTCCTCGCCGCCGGACTCTCCGCCCTCGGAGTCCGGCGCGGCGACACCGTCGGTGTGATGCTCACCAACCGCCCGGAATTCAACCTGATCGATACCGCGGCACTCCATATCGGCGCGACCCCGTTCTCCGTCTACAACACCTGCTCCCCGAAGCAGATCGCGCATGTCTTCACCAACGCCGGCAACAAGGTCGTGATCACCGAACAGCAATTCCTCCCCACCATCCGCGCCGCCGGCATACCCATCGAACACCTCGTCGTCGTGGACGGGCCCGCCGAAGGCGCCACCACCCTCACCGACCTGGAGAACAACCCCGACCCCGGCTTCGACTTCGACGCCGCCTGGCAGGCCGTCGAACCCGGCGACCTCGCCACCCTCATCTACACCTCGGGAACCACCGGCCCCTCCAAGGGCGTGGAACTCACCCACCGCAATATCCTCGCCCAGATCGTCGCGCTCGCCAGCGGTCCACTCGACGTCGGTATCGACGACCGTGCCGTGTCCTATCTACCCGCCGCACATGTCGCCGACCGCATCTCCGGGCACGCCATCAACCTCGTCACCGGTATCCAGATCACCACCGTTGCCGATCCGCGCGAGATCGCCGCCGCCCTTCCGGACGCCCGCCCCACCGTCTTCTTCGGCGTTCCCCGGGTGTGGCAGAAGATCAAAGGCGGCGTGGAAGCCAAACTGGGCGCCGAAACCGGTGCGAAAAAAGCCATCGCCACCTGGGCCGTCGCCACCGGCATCGCCGCCGCCAAAGCAGACCTGGCCGGCACCGGCCGCGGCCCGTTCCTCGGCATCCAGCACGCCCTCGCCGAAAAACTGCTCCTCGCCAAGGTACGCGCCGCACTCGGACTGGACGCCCTCCGCGTCGCCTCGTCCGGCGCCGCACCCATACCGCCGGAAACCCTCGAATTCTTTCTCGGCCTCGGCTTCTGCGTATCCGAGGTGTGGGGCATGTCCGAAACCACCGGAGTAGCCACCTACACCGAACTCGACAAACCCCGGCCCGGATCCGTCGGCCGGCCCGTGGACGGGCTCGAACTCCGCCTGGCCGAGGACGGCGAAATTCTCGTCCGCGGCGATATCATCACCCACGGCTATCGCGGTATGCCCGACAAGACGGCCGAAGCTCTCGACCCCGACGGCTGGTTGCACACCGGCGATGTCGGCAGCCTCGACCCCGACGGCTATCTGCGGATCATCGACCGCAAAAAAGAACTCATCATCAACGAGAGCGGTAAGAACATCGCCCCGAGCAATATCGAGAACGCCGTCAAGGCCGCCTCGTCACTCGTGGGTCAGGTCGTCGCGATCGGCGAGGGCAAACCGTACATCACCGCACTCGTCATGCTCGACCCCGATATGGCCGCCGTACGCGCCAAGGATATCGACGCCACCGACGCCGATATCGCCGCCCTCGCCCACCACCCCCGTATCGTCGAGGACGTCCGCGCCGCGGTCGTGGCCGGAAACACCAAACTCTCCCGGGCCGAACAGATCAAACGGTTCACCATCGTCGACACCGTCTGGGAACCGGGCGGTGACGAACTCACCCCGAAGATGTCGCTCAAACGTGTACCGATCGCCGATAAGTACGCCACGCAGATTACGGCGCTCTACCGAGATCCGGTGCCCGAGAACGTGTTCGACATACGCGGCTGAAGCAGCACTGTGGCCCCGGTGGTGTACCGGGGCCACAGTGCTCGGGCACGACTCGTCACTGCTCGTATGTACCGACCAGGATCGCGCGAGCCAACGTATGCGTGAACAGGTTGAAGCCCAGGAAAGCGGGCGTGGCCTCCGGGGGCACACCCAGCGAATCCACATCCACCGCGTGCACCACGATGTAGTAGCGATGCGGCCCGTGTCCGGCAGGTGGCGCCGCGCCGACGAAACCGGGGAAACCGGCATCGTTGCGCAGGGTCACCGCGCCCGCCGGCAACTGTCCACCCTCGCTACCGGCCCCCGCCGCCAGCTCGGTCACCGAAGCCGGAATATCGGCCACCGCCCAATGCCAGAAACCGGAGGCGGTCGGGGCGTCGGGATCGTAGACCGTTACCGCGAAACTCCTGGTTTCCGGCGGAAAACCCGACCAGCTCAGCTGCGGCGACACATCCCGGCCACCCGCACCGAACACACCGCTGACCTGATCGTTGCCCAACGGCGCACCGTCGGTCACATCGGCGGAAGTCAGGGTGAACGACGGTACCGCGGGCAAAGCGTCATAAGGGTTGTCGGTCATTACTCCTCTTTCGAATCGGATCAGCTGTGCAACAGGAAGTGTTCCAGCACATCGGTGCCGAATTCGAGCGCCTCGACCGGAACGCGCTCGTCGACACCATGGAACAGTGCCGCGAAATCCAGCTCCGGTGGGAGCCGCAGCGGCGCGAAACCGAAGCAGCGGATGCCCAGATCCGCAAAGGCCTTCGCGTCCGTGCCCCCGGAGAGCATGTACGGCACCGTACGCCCCTGCGGATCGTGGGCCAAGATCGCGTCGTTCATCGCATCCACCAGGTGGCCGTCGAAGGTCGTCTCGTACGAACCGAGTTCGGTTACCCACTCGCGCTCCACATCGGGGCCGATCAGCTCGTCCACTTCGCGCTCGAAGGCCGCGAGACGGCCCGGAAGGACACGGCAATCCACCACCGCTTCCGCCGTCTGCGGGATGACATTCGCCTTGTAGCCGGCGTTCAGCATGGTGGGGTTGGCCGTATCCCGAAGGGTCGCACCGATGATCCGGGAAATGGAACCGAGTTTCGCGAGGGTCCCCTCGATATCGGGGCCCCCCGGATCGAACTCCAGTCCGGACTCTTCCGAAACGGCGGCCAGGAACTCGGCGACCGAATCGGAGAGCACCAGGGGGAACGTATGGGTACCCAGGCGCGCCACGGCAGCCGCCAGGATCGTCACCGCATTGTCCTCGTGCAGAAAAGATCCGTGCCCCGCGCGGGCTTTCGCCCGCAACCGCATCCAGCCCAGACCCTTCTCCGCGGTTTCCACCAGATACAACCGCCGCTCACCACCGTCCGGGCGTGGAACCGTCAGCGAGAAACCGCCCACCTCCCCTACCGCCTCGGTGACTCCTTCGAACAGGTCGGGTCGATTCCGCGCCAGCCACTGCGACCCCCACTTACCGCCGTTCTCCTCGTCGGCGAGGAAGGCGAACACCAGATCCCGCGGCGGGACCGTGCCCTCGATCTTGAACTGGCGAGCCACCGCCAGCATCATCCCCACCATATCCTTCATATCGACCGCGCCCCGGCCCCACACATAACCGTCCCGGACGGCGCCCGAGAAGGGGTGCACGCTCCAGTCCGCCGCCTGCGCCGGCACCACATCGAGGTGCCCGTGGATCATCAGCGCACCTCGGCTCGGATCGGCTCCGGGCAATCGGGCGAACACATTTCCTCGTCCGGAGGCGCCGGATTCGACGTACTCCGTGGTGTACCCGGCATCCTCCAGTTGCCGGGCCACCCACTCGGCACATTCCCGTTCCACCTTGGTGGTGGCCGGGTCGCCGGTATTGGAGGTATCGAAGCGGATCAGCGCACTGACCAGCTCGACCACCTCGGAGACGGCACGTGAACGAGCGGGCACCGAGTTATCACCTGTAGCGGCCACGCTTCTTTCCTACCATTGAGGGCTTCTTTGTTCCTTTTCGGTCTTTCGGTGTGATGGAAGGGATACATAGTTAGATGCGCATATCTACGTATGAATATTTTTTAAGTGAGTAGTGGCGGGTCCCGTGGAGCGTCGGCAGGAATTCTCGCCGGATGATCCCTCAGCACGGGATCCGCGGCTCGCGGCGTAAGCCTCGGGCTCCTCCGGTTCCGCGTTTCGGCACCGGAGCGACCACAGCCCCCTCTCCCCCGTCCCGGCATCGCGGGAGCTCTTACTCCATGGGGGTTTCGGACAGCACCTGACGCAGATAGTCGCGGCTCTCGCCGGGGGTGAGGGCGATAACGCTGAGTTTGTTCATCACGGTCATGTACACCTCCACATCCGGTTTCTTCTCCAAATAGTGCGAGGTGGTGAGCTGCTCCATGTAGACCATATCCGGCAACTCGGGCTCCGGGAACCGGAGGATACTGAAGGACCCGCCGGCCGCGGGATGCCCGCCCACGGAGTACGGCAGCACCTGGATTTTGATGTTCGGGCGCTCGGCGACCGCGATGAGATGCTCGATCTGCCCGCGAAGTACGGGATACCCGCCGAAGGGGCGGCGTAGGGCGTTCTCGTCCACCACGGCCCACAGCGTGGGCGCCGCCGCGCGGCTCAAGATGTCCTGGCGGCGCATCCGCATGCCGACCCGGCGCTCGGTCTCGTCGTCGTTACCGAGCGTGATGATCGAGCGGGCATAGGCCTCCGTCTGCAGCAGACCGGGAACGAACTGCGCCTCATAGGTACGGATCGTGGTAGCGGCCTGCTCCAGGCCGATATAGGTTTCGAACCAGTTCGGTAGAACATCGTTGAAGGGCTGCCACCACCCCGGATCGTTCGCCTTCTTCATGAGGTCCAGATACACCGCGAGCTTGTCCGGATCGTCGACTCCGTACAGCTTCAACAGGTCCAGCAGATCCCGTTCCCGGAACCGGGTGCGACCCAGCTCGAGCCGGCTGATCTTGGCATGCGAGCCGCGAATGTGCTCACCGGCATCCTCACGGCTGATTCCGCACGCCTCCCGCAAACGCCGCAATCTGCTACCGAGCGATATACGCAATACGGTCGGCCCCCGATCGGCTTCCGCCTGATCCGGGATATCGGAATAGTCCTGCTGGTGTGTCATGATCGCCTCTGGCCAGTTCGTGCTGTGCTGCATCGTACGGCGCCCGCCACCGACGAACCGCACCGGTCGGCGAGCGATCCTACTCTCCGGTACGTGATATTTCCGGCAATACACGCACCGCGGACGGGACCGGCTTCTCCCTGGCAAACTCCGCTGTAATCCGGAAATCGAATCCTACAGCGCCGCTTGCACGTAGCTTCTTCGCGTTCGCACGCGGTATCGGTTTTCCTTGCGTAGACTCCCCGGGACACGACTCACCGGCCCACCATTACCTCGAAAACCTGGGGAGACGACACCGATGAGGGCATCGGCAGACGCAGTGAGTATCGCTGGAGCGGTTCCCAGCATACCGTGCGTCCCCCCGCCCCGCGCCGACGTACCGGCCGGTGTGTTCGATTCCGGGTCCCGGCGCGACCTCTCCCCCGGGCCGCGCATCGGGGAACCGCGCGGGCCGGATCGTGTCCGAAGATCTCCGCTTCCGGAGTTCGCGACCCCGCACCACCCAGCACACCGAAAACGCTTGGAGAGCACCATGGCCGACGATGTCACCACCCTCGAGATCCGCAAGAAGCTCACCGAAGTCCTCACCCACTCCACTATCGACCTGGCCACCTCCAAAGAGGGTGTCAACTGGGCCACCAGCGCCTTTTTCGCCAACCTCGACGATGATCCGTTCCGCCTCACCCTGATCCTGGAGAACCGGGGCCGGACCCTGAACCAGTTGGCAGCCAATCCGAACGCGGGCGTCAAGGTCGTACCGGGAAGTATCGCCGATCCTTTCGCACAGGGACTGGGCACGGCGACCCTGCTCGACGACGCCGACCGAGACGAGACCTTTCAGGCTCTGCTGCGCAAGGAACCCCAGGTCGAGCCGTTCCTCGCCACTCCCGTCACGGCCGTTGTCATCGATATCGACTGGTGGCGCGTGACTCATCTGGGTGGGGGCTGGCTGCCGGGCAAGACGCTCGAACGCGATACCCGAGCCTGACGGAACGCCACCGCGGGCACGGCATACCATCGCCCTGTTCGATTCCTAACGTAGAGAGAGGTATTCATGGCCGAGCCGGCTCCTCGGACAGGGGTTCGCGTACCGGTCGGAGTGGACACCACCCGGCCCAGTATCGCCCGCGTCTACGACTACAGCCTCGGCGGCAAGGACAACTACGAGGTGGACCGCGCGGCCTTCGAGAAAATCCAGCGGATCGCACCGCGCCAGGGTGATGTCTCCCGGATGAACCGGCGCTGGCTGCACCGGGTGGTCCGGTATCTGGCCGGCCCCGCCGGTATCGACCAGTTCCTCGATATCGGCGCGGGTCTCCCGACCGTCGGCAACACCCATCAGATCGCCCAGCAGGAGAATCCGGAAGCCAAGGTCGTCTACGTCGACAACGATCCCGTGTGCAACGCGCACGGGCGGGTGCTGCTCGAGCAGAACGAGAACACCCATTTCGTCTCCGCCGACCTGCTCGAGGAGAACACCCTGCTGGAGAACAAGAACGTTCTCCAGTATCTCGATCTCGACCGCCCCATCGGTATGGTGCTGTGCGGGCTATTGCACCATCTCGACGACGAGCTCGATCCCGCGGGTGTGATGCGCGAGTACATCGCGCGACTGCCCGAAGGATCGTATGTGGCGATCACCAACTTCTGGGACCCCGCCGAGGAGAATCCCGAACTCCACGAACTCGCGAAGAGCCTGGAACGGGCGTTCACCGAAATGGGGCTGGGTTCGGGGTGGTACCGCACCCGGAAGCAGCAACTCGAGTACTTCGACGGGCTGGAATTCATACCACCAGGGCTCGTGGAGCTGGAGGACTGGTGGCCGGCCGGACCGCCGGCCCGGCCCCGTCTGCCGGAGGAACAGGTGGTCCTCGGTGGTGTCGGGTACAAACGACCCACCGGTGGTGCCCGGCTACACAGCGTGAAGGCCGACCGCTAGCCGATCCAGGGGTTCGGCGCCGGATCAGCCGTCGGCGTCGGACCATCCCCTCGCGCGTATTCCACTGCCCCACAGATTTCTTTCCCTACTCGCGGTCGGCCACGACGAGGTGATGCCATCCGGCGAGCACGGTGATCCATTGCCGGACAATTCTTTCGGCGCCGATTGCCTGCCTCGTCCCCGCGCTCTACGCTAGGTGACCTGATTCACATATTCTTCAATTTCTTTCGTACAGAGAGAGGTCGACATGGCCGAACCGGCTCCCCGGACCGGCGTACGTAAGCCTGTCGGAGTGGATACCACCCGCGCAAGTATCGCCCGTGTCTACGATTACAGCCTGGGCGGTAAGGACAATTACGACGTCGACCGAGCGGCGTATGCCGCCATTCTCGAGGTCGCCCCGCGACAAGGCGATGTCTCGATCATGAACCGGCGTTGGTTGCACCGGGTCACGCGGCATCTGGCCGGCCCCGCGGGAATAGATCAATTCCTCGATATCGGCGCGGGCCTGCCGACCGTGGCGAATACCCATGAGGTCGCCCAGCAGCAGAATCCCGACGCACAGGTGGTGTACGTCGACAACGATCCGGTATGCAATGCGCATGGGCGGGTCTTGTTGGAGCAGAACGAGAACACCCATTTCGTACCCTCGGATCTTCTCGAAGCGGGCACACTGCTGCGCCATCCGGCCGTCACCCGGTACCTGGATATGGACCGGCCCATCGGGCTCATCCTGTGCGGGCTCCTGCACCACGTGGACGATGAACTCGACCCTGCCGGACTCGTGCGCAACTACGTGGATCTACTTCCACCGGGCTCCTACGTCGCCATCAGTCATTTCCACGATCCGGGCCCCGCGGAGCCGGAATTGCATGTACTGGCCAAGGAACTCGAGCGGCGGTTCACCGAAAAGGGGCTGGGTTCGGGCTGGTATCGCACCACCCAGCAGATACTCGAATACTTCTGCGGGTTGGAGTTGATCGAACCCGGCCTGGTGCAGTTGGACGACTGGTGGCCCGCCGGACCGGCCCTGCGGGAACGGTTTCCCGAGGAACGGGTCATGGTCGGCGGGGTCGCCTACAAACCGGTGGACGACCGCGATTGAGCGGTCGCCGCCGGTCCGGGGGCCTCACCGGCCCTCGGACCGCCGGAAGGCCGTGAGAACCCCGGAGGGTATCCGGCCGCGCGCCGCGACCTCGTGACCGTTGCGCAGGGCCCATTCCCGGATCGCTTTCGCCGAGACCGACCGGCCCGGCCGTTCCCGCTTCGTCCGGCCTGCCCGGCCCACCTTCCGGGCGAACGGGGTCCATTTGCCGAAGACCGCGCGTAATTCCGTCGCGTTGGCTTCGGTCAGGTCTATCTCGTACGTTACGCCCTCGAACGCGAACACCACCGTCTCGGCCGCGGGTGATTCGCCGTCGAGGTCATCGATCAAGCTGATGACGACCTTGCGCGCCATGGGCTTACTCCTCCGATCCCCAGATACCTTGCCAGATACGACCTCAACTACCCCGCGGCTGTGTGGAACCGGGCCCGCCCGCAGCACCGGCACAGCGATATCGTCCGGGAGAACCGAGCATACCGCTGTCGGCACATGCGATATCGCCGGGGCAGTGACAGCACGGCACGGCGGTCACCGTGGCGAGGACCAGAAAGGAGCGACCGGATGGACACACACCCGGCCGAACAGCCGGAAACCCTCGAATTCCGGCTGCCGCATCTGACGATGACCGCCCTCGCCTGGGGCGACCTGGGCGGGCGTCTCGCGCTCTGCCTGCACGGTTTTCCGGACAGCGCCTGGACCTGGCGTCATCTCGGTCCCGCGCTCGCCGCGCGGGGTTTCCGCGTGATCGCCCCGTTCACCCGCGGATACGCTCCCACGGCCGTACCCGAGGACGGCGACTACCACCTCGGTGCGCTGGCCTTCGATACGATCGCGCTCCATCGCGAACTCGGCGCACCGGACGACGCGGCGCTCATCGGTCACGACTGGGGTGCGCTGACAGTCAATACGATTGCCGCACACCCGGATTGCCCGTTCCCGCGCGTAGTTTCCCTGGCGGTTCCCCCGGTGCCGGCGATGAGGCCCCGGCGTGGAGGTGGGATACGTTCGGCCGGAGCGTATCTGCGGCAGCTGCGGTACAGCTGGTACATCCTGTTCAACCAGGTGCCGGGAATCGCGGAACGCGCCCTGGACCGGCTGGTGCCCCGGCTCTGGCACGATTGGTCGCCCGGGTACGCTGCGGAGACCGATATCGCCCATACCCTCGCCGCGCTGCCCACCACTGCCCACCGCACGGCCGCGCTCTCCTACTATCGCGCGTTCGCCCGGCTGTCGGCCCCCGGCGCTCCCCACACGGACTGGCACCGCTACTGGGATCAGGCGCCGCGGGTGCCCATGCTCTATCTGCACGGTTCGGCCGATACCACCCTGCATCCCGCGTTCACCGCGGGCGCGGCCGAAACGCTGGCCCCGGCGGGCGGCTTCGCCGGAACGCTGGCCGGGGCGGGGCACTTCCTGCACTTGGAGCGGCCCACCGCCGTCGCGGAGTCGGTCGGTGGGTTCCTCATCGAGGGCCGAGCCCCGTAAACCCGGGGCTCCCGGCACCGAGACGGGACCCTCCGCGTACTTTCTGTAGCTCCGGCCGCCGTCCAGGTGAATTCCCGGGGCCATACCCGGGTCGACACCGCTATGTTTCCGGTCACAAACGAAATATTCCCGCTTTCGCGACTATTTCGAAGAACCATATGATCGCGCGGTGGCAAATGAGTCGGAGACGAGCACCCTGATCGAGCGCTTCGTACTCGCCGTCTGCGATCCGGGGCGGTGGCGAGGGGTCGACCGGCTCGCGGAACTGGATCTGACGCTGTCACAGGCCCGGGTGCTGTTCACTGTGGTCCGGCACAGCGAACCCCAGCCGATCCACATCATCGCCGATGAGCTCGGCCTGTCGATGACCGCCGCCGGGCGCAATATCGACCGGCTGGTGCGTCTGGGACTGCTCACCCGGGAGGAAAGCCGCACCGACCGGCGTGTCAAACTCGTCGGCCCCACCGAACACGGGCAGCGCCTCGCCTGGGATCAGATCGCGGTCCACCGTGCGACGATCGACGGTATCGCGCACCGTCTGCCCGATGCTCTACGTGCCGATCTCCAGAAGGTCCTCACCGCAGTCCTCGAGTCCGGGGCCATACACAACGTCGTGGCGTGCCCCCCAGCATCGTCAGGAGACAATTCGTGAATGCAAGCCCCGCCCCCGCGGCCGATGCGGGGGCTCCGGACAGAATCGACGCCTCGGTCCTGAAACTGGCCGGTGTCGTCGTTCTGGGCGCCATCATGTCCATTCTGGACATCACGGTGGTGAACGTGGCCATGCCGACGTTCCAGGCCGAATTCGATGTCGCCAACTATTCCACGGTGGCCTGGACGGTCACCGCCTACACGCTCGCCCTGGCCACCGTCATTCCACTGACCGGCTGGGCGGCCGACCGGTTCGGCACCAAACGGCTCTACATGACGGCCCTGGTGCTGTTCACCGTCGGTTCGGTGCTGTGCGCGCTGTCCTGGAACATCGGTGCGCTCATCGGATTCCGGGTGATCCAGGGTCTCGGCGGCGGCATGCTCATGCCGCTGGGTATGACCATCATGACCAAAGCGGCCGGGCCGGAGCGGATGGGCCGGCTGATGGCGATCCTGGGCGTGCCGATGCTGCTGGGTCCGATTCTCGGCCCGATCCTGGGTGGCTGGCTCATCGAGGATGCCTCCTGGCACTGGATCTTCCTGATCAACCTGCCGCTGGGCGCGATCGCTCTCGTGTACGCCTGGTTCGTCCTCCCCAAAGACGAAGCGCATCCCGGTGAATCATTCGACTTCATCGGCATGCTGATGCTGTCCCCCGGTCTGGCGCTCTTCCTCTACGGCATCTCCTCCATCCCGGAGGAGGGCACCGTCAACACCCCGAAGGTGTGGGCGACCATGCTGGTCGGTGGCGTGCTGGTGATCGCGTTCGTCTTCTACTCCTTCAAGCCCACGAATCCGCTGCTGGATCTGCGGCTGTTCCAGAACCGCGATCTGACCGTCGCCACCATCACCATGTTCCTGTTCTCCGCCTCGTTCTTCGGCGGCCTGTTGCTCATCCCGACCTACTTCCAGCAGGTCCGTGCCGAAAGCGCACTGATGGCAGGCTTGCTGGTGGCACCGCAGGGGCTCGGCTCGCTGCTCACCATGCCCATCGCCGGCATGCTGGTGGACAAGGTCCCCGTGGGCCGGGTCGTGCCGGTGGGTCTGACGATCCTCACCGCGACCATGTTCGGGCTGACCCAGATCGAGGCCGACAGCTCCTACTTCTATGTGCTCGGCGTCCTGTTCGTGATGGGCCTCGGTATGGGCCTCACCATGATGCCGCTCATGACGGCCGCGCTGCGCACCCTCAAGGAGGCCCAGGTCGCTCGCGGCTCCACCCTGCTCAACATCATTCAGCAGATCGCCAGCTCGGTAGGTGTCGCGGTCATCTCGGTGGTACTCACCAACCGGATGCAGGATTCCGAGGCGGTATCGGCCGGCCAGGCACTGATGGAGGCCGAGCGGACCGGGACACCGCCCGACCCGTCGGCACTGCAGTACATCATGAGCCTGGGCGACAAGTTCGAGTCCCTCGTACTGAACGAGATGACAGCGGCCTACACCAGCAGCTTCTGGGTGGCGTTCGCGCTGTGCCTCGTCACCGTCGTCTTCTCGCTGCTGCTGCCGCGCAAGGCGAGTGCCGTACCCGCATCCGATTCGGAGAAACCGGCGCCGGTGCTCATGCACTGATTCCGCTCACTCCGCACCGCCCGCCCGAGCTCGGAGCTCAGGCGGGCGGTGCTATTTCCCGGAACCAGTCGAGGATCCGCGGGAGCGCGGCGCGCACCGTGGCGCCGTGATCCATATCGCCCAGGTCGACGAGCTCGGTGCTCGCACCCAGTTCGGCTTTCGTGCACCGTTGTGAATTCTCGAAGGGAACGCTGCGATCGCCCGAGGCGGCATAGAGCCGCACCGGAACGTCCGGGGTCCAGTCGCAGACGGTATCGCTCTCGGCCATGGCGCGCAGGGCAGCGCCGGAAGGGTTCTGCGCCAGCGCCAGGTACTGCGGGGTGAGTAATTCCTGCGGGGTATCCGGCAGGCCCGAAGAAACCGCGAGCAGATCGTGATAACCGTCGAACAGATCCTCGATCCGTTGATTGTAGGGCGCCCGGAACGCCTCGGCCGGATCGTCGTAGAGGTGATGGATCCGGTTCATCGCGGTGATCCAGTACCCCAGATAGAGCACCGCTCGACGGGCCTCGACCCGCCCGTCCAGGGCGGCCGGCGCCTGAACCTCCTGGACAGCGTAGGCGCCACTCACCGCCGCCAGCGCGGCCGAGCCGAATTCCGGGACGGTCCCGGCGCTCAATTCCGCCCCGAGCGCCAGTGCCGCCTGGGCACCCTGGGAGAAACCGGTCACCAGAACAGCGGGATCGAGCTCACGGCCCTGGTCCGCGAGCAGGGTACGGGCGGCCGTCAGCAGATCCGCCGACGCAGACGCCTCGGTCGGGGCGTGGGCATACGGATGCGGCCCGGGTCCCTCGCCGAGGCCGAGATAGTCCGGGGCGACGGCGGCGTACCCGGCGGCGGCGAACATCACCGTGCGGGCGCGCTCGGTTTCCCCGTCGGTAGAGGGCGCCTCGTCCCGGCGCACCGTCGTGCCGTGGGCGTAGGAGACCAGCCGCAACCGTCGCGTCTCGGTCTCGGGCACCACCACCAGGCCACTGGCGGTGGTGGGCGCTCCGTCCGGTGCGACGGTTCCATAGACCACTCGGTAGGCGGTGACACCGTGGGCCGCGGGCACCGGGTACGTCCATTCTTCGAGGTAGCCGCTGGTCTCCGGACCCGTCATCTCCAGGACGGGGGTCGCGGAGACGAGATCGCCGCGGCCGGCCGGTTCGACAGCCGGGGTTTCCTGCCCGCCACCGCACGCGGCAGCCGTCAGGCAGAGCACACTCATGATCGACAGCAACACCCGGCGCACTGCTCACCGTTCCTTCCGGGGGTGGTGGATTCGGTCCGGTGGGGACCCGCCGTCAACGATGCCGCACCGCGTCCGTGAGCGATGCCCGGGGTGCGTGGTCGGGACGGAAGGGCACCCCGGAACGACGGATTCCACCCGGAGCGCCGGGTGCGGTTGACCCGGGGTCCGCGGAGGGCCCATCCGCATTCCGCGATAGCCGGCGGCACCACCGCAGCGGATAACTTACTGTTTGCCCGAAGGGCGGTTTCCTCGGGTCAGCGACCCTTTTCCAGTAAATACGTAAGCATGAAACAAATTGCGGACCAGGGGAGATAACCTCACCGTGGACACGGAAGCGCTGCCGCCGGCCGAGCGGCGGAACACGGTGCGACGCCTGATCGCGCTCTGCCATATCGCCGACGAGCTCGTGGACCTCGCCGATACCGGCCCGGATACCGGAGCGGTCACGCCGGCTTTGCGGGAGAACGCGATACGGCTCCGCGCCGTCCTGCGTGACATGGTGGTGGACCTGGTGGCCAACGGCCGGGCGAACCATCCGGACATGGCCTGAGCGCTACGGCCCCGGGCGAATCGCCGCGCTCTTCCCACTGCTGGGCGCAGATTTAGACTGGTTCGATGGTCAAGGCGAGTCCGTGGGGAACGAGCGGAGACACCGGCGCCGAACCGTCCGGCTCGAAGGCCGCGGCGCCTCCCACGCATGACCGGAACGAACAGTGGGAGCATCGGCGTGCGGTCGCTCGCGCCGGTCTCCGCCAGGCCCGGGAACGTGCCGAGGAGATTCGTAGTTCACCGCTCATGAGCGGTAAATGGGGGTATGTGTTCACCGCCCTCGGCGGAGTCGTCACCTTCGTCCTGATGTTCCAGCACTGGATGGTGGCGAACGGCCCGGACGGTATGGCCGCGGCAACGCCGTTCGGCCAGGTCGACTCCACCACCCGGTATCTCAGCGTATGGTCCTCCGCGGGCCCGCCACCTGCCGCCGATCTCACGGGTTCGTGGGCGGTGGCCACCAGCTCCGTCATCGCCCTCACCATCGCGGCGGTGGCGATCCACATCACCACCGACTCCGCACGATTCGCCCGGATCGCGACCGGCGGGGCCGCACTCACCGCCCTGCTGGTGATCGTGAACCTGCTGTATCTCACCTCCCGGCAGAAGCAGCTCAAGAGTATGACCAACCGCCGCTGGGACCTCGGCGGCCAGGTCGGCTCCTGGATCAACTGGGCGGTCAACGACGGCTCGAAACCCGTAGCCGGTTTGAATCAGGTCGAATACGTCGCCAGCGGTACCCTCACGACCGCGGCCATCGCCGCGGTCATCATCTCGGTCGGTTCCGCGGTGGTCGCATTGGCCACCCTGCCCCGGAGCTCGCGGCCGCGGATCCCGTGGCGGATCAGCATATCTCGCGAGGCCGGCGCGGAGCATGTCGTGAGGAGCGGGGCGGCCCGGAAGTCCCCCATCACGGGAACAACGACCGGCGAGCAGCATTCCGCTCCCCCGCCACATACCGGAGCGGGGGCCGGCACCACCCGAGCGACTGCCGAGCAGGCCGGTGGCGGAGCGGACGATGATCCCGGCGCGGACGGATCCGATACCGCGCAGCGCTAGTGCCCGCCGTCTCCGCCCCGGCGTCGTACGTATCGGACCCGGTTGCGCGGAGCGCGGCCCGGAGAACCCGCGCCGCGCAACGGCAGGCAGTGTAGTGTCGCGCGCGTGCCGGATCAGTTGCGGCACAGGAAAGGTTCTCGAAACACCCTTCCGCGGCCCTGTCGGCTCGAGCGATCGCGAGGCGTATGTTCCCTGATCAGACTTCTACCCAGTACCCGGTTTCCCCCATCCCGGACGACGTCTACGGCCGGGGGGCGCCGATCCCGGCACCGCGTGAACCGGATCTGGTGATCACCGCATTGCTGTGGTTCCTGCTGGCCACCCTGGCGATCGTTTCCGTCGCGATATCGCCGTGGTTCCTGCTCGCCATGGGGGTCTGCGAAGGGCGTACCGGTTGTAGCACCGATCCGAGTATCGGTAACTGGATCATCGTCCTCGGTGGCTGCTTCGGCTTCCTGCTGGGTGCGGCGACATCGCTCAACGCGGCCCGCAGTGGCCGCTCCCTCTACCCCGGCGCATTGATCGGGGTGGGACTGGTACTGGCGGCCTGGCTGGCGGGCTCGCTGCTGATGGGCTGACCCGGCCCGCCGCTGCGACCGGTACGGTCGCGGCGGCGGATGGGTCACAGTTGCGCCGCGGGCGCGAAACGCCGGTCGGTGTAGCGGCGCAGATTCGCCAGGAACCGGCGGAACGCCAGATTCATGAACGGGACCGCGAGGAACGCGGTGAAGCGGGCCGGTCCGGCCAGGCGTTGCGCGAGTGTCCAGGTGAGCCGGCATCCCTGGGCCGTCGGTTCGATCCGATAGTCCTCGGCGAACGCTGCCACCGCGCCGGTCGAGCAACTGTTGAACCGGAAAGCCATCCGGGTGTACGGCTCCCAGGCCAGGAATTCCTCGTCACCGACAAGTCCTGCGCGCATATCGACGAGCCGCGTGGTACCGACTCCCCGGGGTTCGGGAGTGGTCCAGGTGACCTTGGTGATCACCGAGGCCCAGTGCGGCCAGGATTCGGCGTCGGCCAGAACCTCGAACAATTGCTCCGGTGTGATCGCCAGGTCCACGCTGTTGCTGACTCGCACCGGCGCATTGTCGAGGAACTCGAGGCCTACCCGCTCACAGGGACGTAATACGCTCATCGCCGCTCACCCCCGTGTGCTCGCGGTCCGCAGAATCGTCCATGGGTATGGTCCTCCCGTCGATCGGCACAGCCCGCTGGCCAGCTGCACACCGATAGTTACACCTGTCCAGTCATCTGTCCATAGCCCGGCATTGCCGGCCCCGGTGGCGGGAAAGCGGGATCGCACCTACTCGCCCGGCGGATGACGGACTCGCTGCGCTCCGCGGCCCGCCGGGCCGCCCGCCGTGGACCGCGTTCACCACGCCCGCCGTGGTGACGGTGGTTCGCACCGGGCGCCCACCGATGCGGCCACTCGTTCCCGTGCGGGTGGACCGCGCGGAGGGCCGCCGTGGTCAGGCCCCGATCGCCCGCGCGAGGTGCGGCCAGGAATCGTGCAGGTCGTATTCGAACTGCCCCCAGGTATGCGCACCAGCGGGGCGGTCGATGTGCACGGCACCGATCCCGAGTTGCGTCAGCCGCCCGGCGAAAGCCGAGGTACAGGCGCTGGCGATGGCCTCCACGGGAGGAAAACCCCAGCCGCGGTCGATCGCGCCGGGCATACCCGACGCCGCCGACAGATAGACCGTCTTACCGGCCAGCCGGGGAGCGTGCAGGAACGCGTCGTGTGCCTGCCAGCCCACGGACCCGGGCGGGCCCCACATATTGCCGGGGTTCCCGCCACCGCGCACCACCTGCGCGCTGACCATCGCGATCCCCGCCGCGTCCGCCGACCACGGGCAGCCGCTGTAGGAGGCCACGGCCTGGTAGCGTTCGGGCGCCTGGATGGCGAGGTCCACCGCGGAACCGCCGCTCATGGACACCCCGGCTACCGCGTTGCGGCCGGTGGTGCCGAACCGGGCATCGATCACCGAGGGCAGCTCCCGGGTGAGATAGGTCTGCCAGCGGGCACGGCCCAGCGCCGCGTCGTCGGCGTGCCAATCGGTGTACATGGTGTAGGCGCCGCCCACCGGCATCACCACGTTCACGTTCTTGTCCGCGAAGAACTGCCGGACGTCGGTATCGTCCCACCACGAGATACCGTCGGCCCCGCCACCGATACCGGTGAGCAGGTACACGGTCGGCGCCGGGCCGCCGGCCGCCGGGATCACCCGGTTGGTCACCACCGTGTCCATAGCGGGCGAGAACACATCCAGCTGGATCGCCCGCCCACCGAGTGGCCTCTCCGCGTCCACGCGCGGGCCCGGCGCGGCAGTCGCCGCGGGGGCGGCGAGAAGGGACACCGCGGCGACGATCGCCGCACTCATCATCGCGAGCACACTTGTATACCGCACATACCTCCTGTACCCATTCCTGCGGAAGTATCCCCTTTGCCAGTGATACCGTTCGAGTCATTTCCGTTGCGCGAGAACGGTCCTCGTCCATAACAAGATCATCACGGAATGTGCGCGGAGGCGTGTCCGGACCGCCACCCACGGTTCCGTCCGTATCCGATCGGGCCGCTACATCGTTATCGGCGGGTCTGCGCGAACGCACCGGAGGCCACCCGGTAGAAAGAGCAGAGGTGGCCATCGCTTCCCGGCCGGTCGTCCCGACCGGGACTCGGTACCCGAGCCGCCGATACTGTTGACATTGTCGAACGAAAGAGCTGGTTCATGGCGTCCTCCTCAGCGCGTGCACAGATCGGGGTCACCGGCCTGGCGGTGATGGGTAGCAATATCGCCCGCAACTTCGCCAGGCACGGCTACACCGTGGCCCTGCACAACCGCAGCGTCGCCAAAACCGATGCGCTGCTCGCCGCGCACGGCGACGACGGTGATTTCATCCGCACCGAAACGATCGCGGAGTTCGTCGCGGTACTGGAGAAGCCCCGCCGGGTGCTCATCATGGTCAAAGCCGGCGAGCCCACCGACGCGGTGATCGAAGAGCTGGCCGATGCCATGGAACCGGGCGATATCATCATCGACGGCGGCAACGCCCTCTACACCGACACCATCCGCCGCGAAGCGGCGCTACGTGCCCGCGGCCTGAACTTCGTCGGAGCCGGAATCTCCGGGGGCGAGGAAGGCGCGCTCAACGGCCCCTCCATCATGCCCGGTGGTCCCGCCGAGTCCTACGAATCGCTCGGGCCGCTGCTGGAGTCCATCGCCGCGCAGGTGGACGGTACCCCGTGCTGCACCCATATCGGCCCGGACGGGTCCGGGCATTTCGTCAAGATGGTGCACAACGGTATCGAATACGCCGATATGCAGTTGATCGGTGAGGCCTACCACCTCTTCCGGGCGGCGCTGGATCTGGATCCGAAGCAGATCGCCGATATCTTCACCCAGTGGAACTCCGGTGATCTGGAAAGTTATCTCGTGGAGATCACCGCCGAGGTACTGAACCAGGTGGACGCCAAGACCGGGAAGCCGCTGGTCGATGTGATCGTCGATGCCGCCGAACAGAAGGGCACCGGCCGCTGGACGGTGAAATCGGCGCTGGACCTGGGTATTCCGGTGACCGGTATCGCCGAGGCGGTGTTCGCCCGTGCTCTGTCGGGTTCCCGGGGGCAGCGGGCTGCCGCTACGGGGCTCGCCTCCGGTGAGCTGGCCGCCAAGCCCACCGATATCGCCGGGTTCACCGAGGATATCCGCCAGGCCCTCTACGCATCCAAAGTGGTCGCCTATGCCCAGGGCTTCGATCAGATCGCCGCGGGCAGCGCCGAATACGGCTGGGACCTCACCCCGGGTGATCTGGCCACCATCTGGCGCGGCGGCTGCATCATCCGCGCCCGCTTCCTGAACCGGATCAAAGAGGCCTACGAAACCGATCCGGCGCTGCCGAGCCTGATCCTGGCACCCTACTTCCGCGAGGCGATCGAAACCGCGATCGACAGCTGGCGGCGGGTAGTGGCCACCGCGACACTGCTGGGTATCCCGGTACCCGCCTTCGCCTCTTCGCTCTCCTACTACGACGCGCTGCGTGCGGACCGTCTCCCGGCGGCCCTCACCCAGGCCCAGCGCGATTTCTTCGGCGCGCACACCTACGAGCGGGTGGATGCCGAGGGGAAGTACCACACCCTGTGGAGCGAGGACAGGTCCGAGGTCCGGGCGGATTGACCGTGTCGCGCCGGGCGGGCTCCGCCCGGCGCGATCCGCCGCCCCTCTTGACTCTGGGCATGCGACCAGTTGCAATGGGGCTGTGAGCTACGACACGATCATCAAAGGCGGCCGCTGGTTCGACGGAACCGGCGCCGCCTCGGCGGTTCGCCATCTCGGGTTACGCGGCGACCGGGTCGTGACCGTCTCCGCGACCCCCCTCGACGAAACCGGCTGCCCCGATGTGGTGGACGCCCGGGGTCAATGGGTGTTACCGGGGATGATCGATATCCACACCCACTACGACATCGAGGTGCTGAAGACCCCGTCGCTGTCCGAATCGGTCCGGCACGGGATCACCACGGTGCTGCTCGGCTCGTGTTCGCTGTCCACCGTGCATATCGACCCCACGGGGGCGGGCGATATCTTCGGGCGCGTCGAAGCCATCCCGCGCCGTCACGTCATCGAGACCCTCGAGGAGATCAAGAGCTGGAACTCGGCGAGCGAGTACGTCACCGCGCTCGAACAACTCCCGCTGGGGCCCAATATCGCGGCGATGCTGGGTCATTCCGATATCCGGACCGCGCATCTGGGCCTGGACCGGGCAACCCGCAAAGAGGTGCGGCCCACCCGGGCGGAACTGGCGGCCATGGAGGCCGATCTCCATGAGGCACTCGACGCCGGATTCGTCGGAATGTCGGCCCAGCAGCTGCTGTTCGACAAGGTCGACGGGCAGACCTGCCGCTCCCGCACCCTGCCCTCGACCTACGCCCGGGCCCGGGAACGCCGCCGGCTCAACGCGATCCTGCGCCGCCGCAACCGGATCCTGCAGGGCGGCCCGGATATCACCTCCCCGCGCAGCCTGGGGGCGATGATCTTCAGCAGCCTGGGCATCGTGCGCAAACGACTCAAGACCACCCTGCTGTCCGCCGCCGATATCAAGGCCAACCCGCTCGCGGTCGTGCTGATCGACGTCCTGGCGCGGCTGGTGAACGGTTTGGGCGCGGATTTCCGCTGGCAGCATCTGCCCGTCCCGTTCGAGGTGTACGCCGACGGGATCGACCTGGTGATCTTCGAGGAATTCGGTTCCGGGGCGGCGGCACTACATCTGGCCGATCGGGTGGAACGCGACGCGCTGCTCGCCGACGAGTCCTATCGCCGCCGGTTCCGCAAGGACTACGAGGCCAAATTCGGCCTGCGGGTCTGGCACCGCGACTTCTTCGATGCGGAGATCGTCGATTGCCCGGACGAGGGCGTCATCGGCAAAACCTTCGGCCAGGTAGGCCTCGACCGCGGCGGGGTGCACCCGGTGGATGCATTCTTGGACCTGGTGCTCGAGCACGGGACCAAACTGCGCTGGCGCACCACCATCTCCAATCACCGCCCGGAAATCCTGGATCGTTTCGCCGCGCATCCCGGTATCCAACTCGGGTTCTCCGACGCGGGCGCCCATCTGCGGAACATGGCCTTCTACAACTTCGGGCTGCGGTTCCTGCGCCGGATGTATCGCGCCGAGCAGGCGGGCACACCGGTGATTCCGCTGGAGCACGCGGTGCACCGGCTCACCGGTGAACTCGCCGACTGGTACGACATCGATGCCGGGCATTTGCGTGAGGGTGACCGTGCCGACCTCGTCGTCATCGACCCGGAGGCCCTCGACGATTCGCTGGACGCCTACGCGGAGAGCCCCGTCGCCCAGTACGGCAATCTCTCCCGGATGGTGAACCGCAACGACGCCGCGGTGACCGCCGTCTATATCGGCGGTCGTTACGTTTTCGGCAGTGGAACCGCCGACCCGGTTCTCGGCACCGAGCGAACGGGCCGATTCCTCCGGGCGGGACAGCGCTGACCCGGAGGGCCGGTCAGCGCCTGTCTTCCGGGATCGCGAACGAATCGAGCCCGAAACCACGCAGGGTGTGCACGAGTTCCTCGTACTGTAAACGGTTGTAGGCCAGCGGTTGCAACAACAATCGGTCGGGCAGATGATGCCAGGCCCACCGCAACAAGCGGACATAGACCGCGAATTCCCGATCGTGGCGCGGTTTCCACTCGAAACCGGTCAGCTCCTGCACCGCCGGATGCATCGCCTTGGACGAACACACCTGGATCACATGCCCGACCACCGGGCGCAGCACCAGCCACAACGGGGTCAAGAGCCGGCGGGCCAGCGGCGGCAACCGCAGCGTCGGCAACGGTAGTCGGGTCAGGCCGGCGAACTTCTCCACGAGAAACGGGTTCGCGGCCAGTTCCTCGGTGGCCATGGTGTCGTAGTATTCCCGCGCCTCGGCGAGAGTGACCGGGAACTTCCCGACAGCGCTGGGCAGTTCGAGATCCACGAAAGTCTTGCGTAGTGTCTGATAGGCGGCTTCCTCTTCTTCCGGAAGCAACTCGGTACCGGTGCAATAGGTGAAGGTATTGAGCACCACGAATACCCCACTGAGCGCGACCCATTTCCAGGTATACGGGCTCAGTGCACTGTATTCCACCTCGCCGAATTCCGCCGAGCCGGTACCGCGCACATCACGGTGCCGTAGTTTGAGCCATTCGGATTCGGCCCGGCGGTCATCGGAATCACCCCACAACGCGATCATCGCGGAGGCGCCACCACGGATGGTGCGGTCGGTGAAATTCTCCTCGAACCGGCCGGTCCGGTCCACCGCCGCGGCGACCGGAACCAACGCCACCTCGTCGAAAGCCGTGCCGGCGAAGGCGCCGGCCAAGATACTGCCGGAATGTTTGCGAAATTCCCGCAGCACTTCGGGCCGAATACGAGAGTCGGCGGATTCGGCGGCGCGCGCCGTTGCGTGAGTTGTCATTTCGCTACCTCGTCACTTCGGACAGGAAGAAGAAATGATTTTCAGCGTGATTTTATCACCGCAATTGCCGTGGCACTATACCCGGCTCTGCGCTCTTCGGTCCGTCAGCGCCGGAGGCGGGCCTCACCGAGGCCCGGCAGCGGGCACCCGGCCCTGCCCCGCCCGAGTAGGTGGCCGCACCGCCGCCACCCCGGCCGAACCGCCGGGCACGCTCGCCCGGGCGGTCGATACCCAGGAGAGTCCGCGGCACCGGCGGCGGACAGCCTCGCCGGCACTCAGGATCAGCAAGGCAGCCGACGGGACCGTGGGAATGTTCCCCGCGCGGGTGGGAGGCGTAGTTCCGGCGATGGAGCCCTGGGGTGGTGGCCGAGTTCGATCACCGGGCCCGTGGTGCGGTGCCGTTCCAGGACCGAGGCGACGGTGGCGGGCCGGTGAGCGCGCCCGCCGATCGATAGCTACCGCCGGCTCGGGAAGCCGGAGTACACAGACACAAGGCCGTGCACCTTTTGCCCGTCGCTCGCTCAGCGCCGGTCTTCGGGGACCGCGAACGAGTCGAGCCCGTACCCGCGTAGCGCGTGGACGAGTTTCTCGTACTGGAAACGGTTGTAGGCCAGCGGTTGCAACAACAATCGGTCGGGCAGGTTGTGCCAGGCCCACCGCAGCAAGCGGACATAGACCGCGAATTCCCGATCGTGGCGCGGTTTCCACTCGAAACCGGTCAGCTCCTGCACCGCCGGATGCATAGCCTTGGACGAACACACCTGGATCACATGCCCGGCGACCGGCCGGATCACCAGCCACAGTGGGGTCAGGGCCCGGCGGGCCAGTGGCGGCAGCCCCAAGGTCGGTAAGGGCAGTCGGGTCAGGCCGGCGAACTTCTCCACGAGAAACGGATTCGTGGCCAGTTCCTCGGTGGCCATGGTGTCGTAGTATTCCCGCGCCTCGGCGAGATCGGCCGGGAGTTTGCCGGCCGCGCTGGGTAATTCGAGGTTCGCGAAGGACGCGCGCAACATCTGGTAGGCGGCTTCCTCTTCTTCGGGACGCAGCTCAAGACCTGTGCAATAGGTGAAGGTGTCGAGCACCACGAATATCCCGCTGACCGCGATCCACTTCCAGGTATACGGGCTCAGCGCACTGTATTTCACCTCGCCGAATTCCGCCGAGCCGGTACCGCGCACATCACGGTGCCGCAGTTTGAGCCATTCGGATTCGGCCCGGCGGTCGTCGGAATCACCCCACAACGCGATCATCGCGGAGGCGCCGCTGCGGACGCCGCGATCGGCGAAGTTCTCCTCGAACCGGCCGGTCCGGTCCACCGCCGCGGCGACCGGAACCAACGCCACCTGATCGAAAGCCGCGCCGGCGAAGGCGCCGGCCAAGATACTGCCGGAATGCTTACGGAACTCCCGCAGCGCTTCGGGCCGGATACAGGGGTCGGCGGATTCGGCGTTGCGCACCGTTGCGTTGGTCGCCATCTCGTCACCTCGGACAGAAAGAGGAAATGATAGTTTTCCATTATCATCCTATCACCACAGCGCGTTCGGCACTACAGACGTGCCCGCTCCGAGCCTGCTTCGGCCCCGGCGGCAAGCCGGTAGGCTGGGCCGAATGGAGACGACCGCTGCGCCGTGGAACGAATTGCAGCAGCTCGACGCCAAATCACGGGCGATCGTCGACGCGGCCCGGGAGTGCTTCGCCGCCAATGGCTTCGAGAACACCACCATGGTGCGCATCGCCGAGGTCGCCGGGGTGGGTGTGGCCACGGTATACCGCCGCTTCGGCACCAAATCGGCCATCGTGCGTTACGCGCTGATGGTCGAATCGCAGCGGGTATCGACGATCGTGGCCGACGCCGTGCACCGTTCGGCCGGGCCGGTCGGCGCCCTGGCGGATATGTTCGCCGCGTTCGTCGGTGAGGCCACCGCACCCCGCCTGCTCACCCGCAGCCTGCGGGTCTCGGGGGCGGCGAATCAGCTCACCGATTTCCTCACCGGCGACGAGGCGGTCGCACAGGGACGCGCGCTGGTGGCGCGTTTCCTGTCCTACTGGCAGGAGCGCGGAGAACTCGGCAGCTTCGATCCGGAAGTGGTGGCCGAACTCTTCGTCCGGCTCACCATGTCGTTCATCGCCAACCCGCGCGGCGTACTTCCGCTCGACGATGCCGACGCCGCCCGCGAATTCGCCCGGCGCTACCTCGCGCCGCTGTTGTTCCCGCATCCCGGCGGCGCCTGAGTATTCGGCGCACCGGCACTACCCGGGGATGACGGTGATCGGCGTGCGCGGGGTCTCCTGTCGTGGCCGCACGGTGTACGCGGCCGAGGCGAGTTCCCGCTTCTTCATCTTCTGGATCTGCTGATGGTGTTTGCGGGCGTGATAGGCGATCGGGAAATAGGTGAGCCGGTCCGGAAGCACCCGGTAGGCAAGGCGGATGAGTCCGTACACACGTTCCAGCGTCCGCTGTTCGCCCTCACTCCACGCCACGCCGATCAACTCACGCAACCGGGGGTCGAGCAACCCGACGATGGACAGATAGTTGAACCGGATCAGCGGCCGGGCCAGCCGCCGCGCGATCGGGCCGGCCGGGAAACCCATCTCCCGGAACTGTTCCAGATCCCCGGTGCGCAACTGCCGGTATTGTTCGCGCACGTCGTCGTCCGCGGTCAGGACCTCGGTGATCATATGTTCGTAGTATTCGTCGAATTCGGCGCGGGTGCGGGGATACCCCTTCATCGGCACCTGCAGGATCCGGGCCAGGCGAATATTGTCGCGCAGTAGCTCTTCGAGTTCGTCGTCGGTGAATTCCCGGCCCCTCAGCAGTGGGCCGGCCTTGGCGGTGGTCACGTACGCGGTGGCGATCACCCACTGGTACGCACCGGGATTGAGGGCGCTGATCTGTTTACCTTCGGAGCTCTTCATGGTCAGCGGGGCGTGCAAGGACCGCAACCGGCGCCCGTCCTGAATGGCTTCGAGGCCGCCGTAGGTCCAGCGCAGCACCGAATCGACCGAGCGGACCGCCCGGCCCACCGGATCGGTTCCGGCGATGGAGTACCTGTCGGTGACCTCCCGGATCACCGGATGCAGCCCCTGCATCGCGAAGGCCGCGCCCTCCATCATCAGATACGTCCAGTGCCCCACCATTTCGGCGGTGAGGGAATCCGGGGGGACCAGCTCGAGCGGCTCCTCCCCCTGCGGATGCGTCTCGGTACGAGCCCGGATATCGCGTGCGGTGGTCATATTCTTCTCCTCTGGTGGGTTCGGTGCTGTCACAACGACAAACGCGGGGTCAGCGGGTGGCGCCGGTGCGCCCGGGAGCGCTTTCCGGTCCGGGAGCGCCGCCCACCGAAGCGGACCACCGGCCGAGGGTCCGCGCATTGCGGCCGGATCCGCCCGCCACGGTTCGTCCGGCCGAGGGGACACGAGCCTGGAACATGACGACTCCTAGCGCAGGGAATGCGCACTCCAGCGCGGCAGGCATATCGCGGCAACCGGGATCGGTGATAGCGATTTCTTCATCAGACTATCAATACCTACCGTCGATTCCGAGCCGATCGATTCCGGGCCGCGGCGGAGCAAACTGGTTCTCCACAGCGCATTCGACATTCGGGAAGTGCTATGAGCTCTTGACACAGGGCCGAGCGGCGCGCCCAATGCATCGCAGGCACGACACCGATGCGCTGATACGTAGGTGGCCGACTCGCTATCAGCGCTGGATCACACCGGACTCAATACCACCGGCACACCGTTGAACACGGCATTTCCCGACGGCACATCGAGGACCGAATCATCGGTCAGCGCATTGGCATTGACACCCGCGTGGGCCGCCGCTACCTCCTGCGTACTGCCACCGTGACCCCACCCGTGTGGCAGGCTGACCACGCCGGGCATGATGGTTTCGGTCGGCTCCAGGGGGACGGTGAGCGAGCCCGCCGCGGATTCGACGACCGCATGGTCGCCGAGACCCAGCCGGGCGATATCCACGGGGTGTATCTGCAGCGTACAGCGATTGGTCCCGGTGACCAGCCGCGGCATATTGTGCATCCAGCTGTTGTTGGAGCGCAGATGGCGGCGCCCGATCAACACCAGATCCGGCGTCGCGGCCGATAAACCGGCACGCAGGCGCGGCACATCGGCCAACAGCGTCTCCGGTGCCAGTTCGACCGCGCCGGACGCGGTGCGCAGGACCTCCCGCAATCGCGGGCGCAGCGGGCCCAGATCGATACCGTGCGGATTGTCCAGCAGCGTACGCAGTGTCAACTCCCCGCCGTTCCACGCGCCATAGGGCCCCAGACGCAACATCAGGTCCAGACGCTGTTCGGTGCTCGTCTCGCCCAGCAATTCGAGACGGCGGTCGGCGAGCCCGGCACGGTGCAGCGTATCGCCGATGACGAATTCGTCGAATGCCGTGAGGGGATCGAAATCCGCGGTCGGATTATGGGGCTGTCCGCTCACCGCCGCGCCCAGCCGCACGTACACGGCCGGCTCGGACGGCCGCTGCCCCAGCGGGACCAGCGGTGGTGAATATCGTGCGTAGTTGCGCACCGCGAACTGCAGCAGGGCCACATCGTAGTGCGGGGACTGCACCGGGCGGGGCGGCGGGAGAATCACATCGGCGTGCCGGGTGGTCTCGTTCAGGTAGCGGTCGACGCTCACCATGAACTCCAGCCCGGCGAAGGCATCGTCCAGCCGGGTACCGCTGGGCGCGGACAGTACCGGATTACCCGCGACAGTGATCAGTGCGCGTACCTGCCCCTCGCCCGGGGTGGTGATCTCGTCGGCCAGTGTGGCGACCGGTAGTTCACCCATCACCTCCGGGAGCTCCCGCACCCGGCTACGCCACCGGCCGGGCCGGAACGGTTTCGTGCGCACGATACCGCGCGCGGCGGCGGTGGCGAACATGACGCCGCCGGCCCGGTCGAGGTTGCCGGTGAGCACATTGATCACATCCACCAGCCACTGCGTCAATGTGCCGAATTCCGCCGTACAGGTACCGATCCGGGCGTACACCGCAGCGGTCGGCGCGCCGGCCAGTTCCCGCGCCAGGCGCCGGACGGTTTCCGCGGATACGCCGGTACGGCCGGCCACGCGCTCCGGCGTGAACTCCGCCGCGACGGCCCGCACCTCCGCCAGCCCGCGCACCGCGACGGAGATATCGGTGAGCTCTTCGGCGAAGAGGGTGTGCACGATGGCGAACAGCAGGTAGGCGTCGGTACCCGGCCGTACGAAGAGATGTTCGTCGGCCATATCCGCGGTCCGGGTCCGGCGCGGGTCCACCACGACCAACCGGCCGCCACGCGCCCGCAGGGCCCGCAGGCGGCCGGGGAAATCCGGGGCGGTACAGACCGAACCGTTGGATTCCAGCGGATTGGCACCCAGCATCAGCAGATAGTCGGTGCGGTCCAGATCGGGCACCGGCACCGCCAGCGGGTCACCGAAGAGCAGACCGCAGGCCAGCTGTTTGGGCATCTGGTCCGCGGTGCTGGCGGAGAACAGGTTCTTGGTGCCGAGCGCACGGATCAGCGCCGGAGCGTAGAGCGTACCGGCGATCGTGTGGGCGTTCGGATTGCCCAGATAGAGGGCGACCGCCTGATTGCCGTGCGTAGACCTGATCGCCGGAATACGCGCGGCGATCAGATCGAAGGCCTCGTCCCATCCCGCGGGACGCAGGCGGCCGGTGGCGCGATCGCGGATCATGGGTTCGGTGAGCCGGTCCGGATCGCTGTCGAGCCGGCCGAAGCTGGCGCCCTTCGGGCAGAGGAAACCGGCACTGAACGGATCGTCCGGGTCACCGCGCACGGCGGTGACCCGATCCTCGGCATCCAGGGTCAGCTCCAGACCACAGACCGCCTCGCACAGCGGACAGGTGCGCAGCAGGTTCCGGGATGGGGGCATAGAGGTGGCCATGTCTCCATCATGACGGCGTGTGGTACCGCCCACCCCCGGTTCCACAGGATCCGGCGGGAAACTGCGGCGCCCCGCCCTCAGTCGACTCGCCCGGCCGGCGCTTCAGCAGCGCACCACCGCGCCGGAGGCGGCGGATTCCCGAGCGGCCTCCAGGACCCGCAGGCCCGCGAGAGCGTCGTGCGGGTCGACCGGCACCGGGGCGCCGTCGAGGAGCGCGGCGGCGAGTGCGGTGTAGAAGGCGAGATAGTCGCCGGGCAGAGTCGGCACCGCGGACATCTCCGGTTCGGCACCGAGCACGCCGTACCGGTCGGGTGCCACCGTGCCCCAGGTTTCACCGTCGCCGGGGCGGCGACCCGCGCGCAACGCAGCCTCCTGCGGATCCAGCCCGTACACCTCGTATCCGGCGCGATCCCCGAGCACCCGGAACCGGGGACCGAGGCGCGGTGCCACCGCGCTGGCCCACAGATGGGAGCGGATACCACCGGGATGGGTCGTCGCGAGGAACATATCGTCGGCGGTGCGGACACCGGCACGCCGGACGTCCAGCTCGCAGTAGACGGTTTCCGGGGGGCCGAAGAGTGTGAGCGCCTGATCCACGAGATGGCTGCCCAGATCGTAGAGGATACCGGCGGCATCGGCAGCGGTACCGAGTTCGCGCCAGCTGCTCCCGGGTACGGGCCGCCAGCGCTCGAACCGGGATTCGAAGCGCCGCACCCTTCCCAGCTCGCCCGCCTCGATCAGCTGTCTCACGGTGCGGAAATCACCGTCCCAGCGACGGTTCTGGAACACCGTCAGCAGCCGGCCGCTGTCCTCGGCGAGGCGCACGACCGCCGCACCCTCGGCGGCGGTCACCGCGAACGGTTTGTCCACCACCACCGCGACTCCGGCCGACAGCGCCCGCCGCGCCAACTCGGCGTGGGTCCGGTTCGGTGCGGCGACGACCACCAGGTCGATCCCGGAGAGATCGGCGAACAGACTCTCGGTATCCGGCAATACCCGGGCTTCGGGATGCTCGGTCCGCGCCTGCCGGGCCCGATCCGGGGAACCGGTCACCACGGCAGCCAGCCGTAGCCGGGGTTCGGCGGCGATGAGCGGGGCGTGGAAAACCGCACCGGCCGTCCCGTACCCGATGATCGCGACTCCGAGACTGCTCATGGCGACGGCCTCACCCACCGAGCGGCACTCATCCGGCGGAGGTCAGGAACGACAGCCGCACCTGCCGATCGGGATTGTCGATGTTCACATCCACCAGGGCGATGGACTGCCAGGTCCCCAGGGCGATTTTCCCGCCCACAACGGGAACGCTCGCATACGGCGCGATCAGGGCCGGCAGCACATGGGAACGCCCGTGCCCCCGTGAGCCGTGCGCGTGCCGCCATCGATCGTCGGCCGGCAGCAGATCCCGCAGGGCCGCCAGCAGATCCTCGTCACTGTGGGCACCGAGTTCGAGGATCGCGACCCCGGCGGTGGCGTGCGGGACGAAAATGTGCAGGAGCCCGTCCCCACCGGATTCGTTCACGAAGTCCGCGCATTCGGGTGTGATATCACGAACCACTTCGGTCCGGCCGGTTCGCACGGCAATGACTGCGCTGCGCATATCCGGAGTGTACGCGGCTTCCCGGGCAGCACCGACCAGGCGCCGGAAGGCACACCGGCTCTCGACGGGTCTCCGAGGTCCGGTCACACCCCGGCCGGAGCCACCCCCGCACAGCGTTCGGCGAGACCGGACAGGACCACCGAACAACTCGCGTCCAATTTCCGGGTCGCGATACCGTCACTGCGAGTGGGACCGCGATTGACGATGAGGACGGTACCGCCGTTACGGGCGACCCGGTGTACGAACCGGCGGCCCGACAGCACCGTCAGACTGGATCCCACCACCAGGATCACCTCCGCCGAATCCACCAGCGCGTAGGCGGCGGCGACCCGCTCGGGCGGGACACTCTCCCCGAAATAGACGATATCGGGTTTGAGCATCCCGCCACAGCGGGCGCAGTCCACCATGCGGAAAGTGCTCGTATCCGCCACCACGGCATCCGCGTCGGGGGCCACTTCGAGACCGGTTCCCGACCGCGCCGCGAAACCCGGATTGACATGTTCGAGCCGTTCGGCCAGCGCCATGCGGGACAGCAGCACGTCACAGACGAGGCAGCGCACCTGGGCGTAGCTGCCGTGCAGGTCGATCACCCGGCGGCTACCCGCCTTGGTGTGCAACAGGTCGACATTCTGGGTGATCACCCCGGCGACCAGGCCCCGGCGTTCCAATTCGGCCAGCGCGCGGTGTCCGGCATTCGGCCGGGCCGCGTCCATATGCCGCCAGCCCACATGATTGCGGGCCCAGTAATGCCGGCGGAACACCGGATCGCCGACGAACTGCTGGTAGGTCATCGGATTACGCGGCGGCGAACCGGGACCACGGTAGTCCGGGATCCCGCTGTCGGTGGAGATCCCGGCGCCGGTGAGTACGACCATGCGCCGGCCACCGATCACCTCGACCAGATCGTCGAGCGAGCCGGTGGCGGGCGCCGGGCGGGAGTCTGTCGGCACGGCCGTATCGGGCATACCCCGAGCGTACGTGCCCCGGAGCCCGTAACCCCGGAGCGTGGGTACCCGCCACTGCCTCGTTGGTCCTGTTACCGCCGGGGCGGAACAGGAGACGAGTGTGAGGTCAGGTCCGGACGCCGGCGAGTTTGCCCGCTTCGGCGTCGAGGCCGAGCATCGCCAGCAGATTCCGGCAGTCGGCGGCATCGGTGGCGTGGCCGGCGACGATCCGGGCGGCAACGGCGCTGCGGCGTGCCGCCTCGGCCCGTTCGGCGCTGCGGATCTCGGCGAATTCGACCAGTTCGGCCTCGGAGATATCGTGATCGACGGATGTGGGGTGGCTGGATGTGCCGGGCATGGGTCTCCTTCGAGTTGCTCGAAGCCTACGCCGCGAATCGGGCACGCACAGCGCAACCGCGAACATCGCGCGGCTCGGGCGCCGTTCGGGGCTCCCCTTGACGATCCACCACCTGACCGGGAGGAATCGCACGCCCCGCTGTCACCGAATCATGCATAATGAGCATCGGTCGCGGCGATGCCGATGGATAGCCGGGACCGGCCGCACCTTCCCGATTCCGCAGGCGCACAACGGCGGCGGCTACCCACCGACTCCGGCTGTCACAGGTGCGCTGCCACCGTTTCCACCCTCGCTTGTTTTTTAGGACACATCTCCTCTAAATTCACTTCCTGCAGGTTCACCATTCCGGAATATCAGCGTTCCGCTGTCCGCGGAGTCGCGGTTCCACCCAGCGAGGAGGTCCACCGGTGGAGATCGACCACTTCAGCCACGGCTGGCTCACCCCCGTGGTCGCCTATGTCATGTCGTTCACCGGTTCGTTGCTCGGGCTACGCTGTATGAGTCGTGTGCGCAGCGGCTCGCCGTTCGATGGATGGCTCATCGCCGCCTCGGTCGCCATCGGTGGTACCGGTATCTGGGTCATGCATTTCATCGCCATGCTGGGCTTCCGGATCGAGGGCGCGGCCATCAGATACGACGTGCCCGTCACATTGATCAGCGCGGCCATCGCCATGGTGGTGGTGTGGCTCGGACTGTGTCTGGCCCAGCAGCGGAAACTGGGCAACCGCGGCCTGCTCGTCGGCGGTGTGGTCACCGGCCTCGGGGTGGGCGCCATGCACTACGCCGGAATGTATGCCATGAAAACGGATGCCGAAATCGGCTACGACCCGCCGACCGTCGCGCTGTCCATGGTGATCGCGGTGATCGCCGCCACCGCCGCCCTCTGGTTCACTCTCAATGTCCGCGGCACGCTGTCCACCATCGGCGCCGCACTGGTGATGGGAGTGGCCGTCGCGGGTATGCACTACACCGGCATGTACGCCATGCACGTCGGGGAGCACCAGAGCCATATGCCGCCGTCCGGAGCGGGCGCCGCCCAGCTGCTCACCCCCTTGATCGTCAGCGTCAGCCTGCTGACCGTGGGCATGCTGTTCCACCTCGGACTCACCGAAGTGGGGGGCACGGCCCCCTTGACCCGGCGCCCGGCCAGCGACAACTACTGGCCGACCCGCGAGTAGGAAGCCGGTCTCATCCGGACGCCTACCACCGGGGCACGACGATCGGGCCGGTGGCACATGCCGCGCCGCTCATCCACCTCGATAGGCTCGTGCCGTGCGGCAGCCGATGATCGTGGACGTGGACACCGGAGTGGACGATTCCCTCGCCCTGCTCTACCTGCTCGCCAGTCCGGAGGCGGACATCGCCGGTATCGCCGCCACGGCCGGTAACGTGCCCGCGGCACAGGTCGCGGTCAACAACCTGGCCTGGCTCGAACTGACCGGAGCGCCGGAGATCGAGGTGGCACTCGGCGCGGCGGAGCCGCTGGAGATCCCGTTGCGCACCACCGAGGATACGCACGGCCCCTGCGGAGTGGGCTATGCCGAGCTTCCCACGCCCAGTCGGCGGATCTCCGCGCGCAGCGCGGCCCGGATGTGGGCCGAGCTGGCACGGCAACATCCCGGTGAGCTCATCGGGTTGTGCACCGGGCCGCTCACCAATCTGGCACTGGCACTGCGTGCGGAACCGGAACTCCCCCGGTTGCTGCGCCGGCTGGTGATCATGGGTGGAGCGTTCGCTCACCCGGGTAACACCACCCCCACCACCGAGTGGAACATCCACGTCGATCCCGAGGCCGCCAAAATCGTCTTCGACGCGTTCTCCGCGGCGCCCCCGGACCGGCGACCGGTGGTCTGCGGCCTCGATATCACCGAAACCATCGAAATGCGGCCTGTTCATCTGGCCCGGCTGGCCGAACGAGCCGGGACCGGGCCGATCGAGACGATGTCACCGGCCGATCCGCCCGGCCCCCGCTCCACGGCGGCCAATCCGATCATCCGGCACCTCATCGACGCCGTCCGTTTCTATTTCGATTTCCACCACAGTTACGACCTCGGCTACCTGGCCCATATGCACGACCCGTTCGCGGCGGCCGTGGCGCTGGACCCGGCGCTGGCCCGGACCCGGCCCGCGACGGTGGATGTCGAACTCGTCGGCACCCTCACCCGCGGCGCCACCGTGGCCGACTGGACGGGAATGTGGGGTCGGGAACCCAACGCCGATATCGTCGTGGCCACCGATCCGGCACGGTTCTTCGATCGCATGATCGCCCGAATCGGCGATTTCGCCCGCACCCGGTATCCGGCGCAGGCCGATCCGGCGGCGGTCGTGACCGAAGCGGGGTGAGCGCCGCGGCACCCACCACCCGACCCTTCGAGGAGATAACGCGCGTGACCGACCTGTCCGAGGCGGCCGGGATCCCGGCCGACGCGAGCTATCTGGCGGATCTGCGGCAGCGGCTGGACCTGCCCGGCATGATCGATGTGCACACACATTTCATGCCGCACCGGGTATTACGCAAGGTCTGGGCGTACTTCGATACCGTCGGGCCGCTCACCGGACGTCCGTGGCCGATCACCTACCGCGATACGGAACCGGTGCGGGTGGACACTCTGCGGCGCTTCGGTATTCGCGCGTTCACGGCCCTGGTCTACCCCCACCGCCCGGATATGGCGGCCTGGCTCAACGAGTGGACCGCGAAATTCGCCGCAGACGTACCGGAATGCCTGCATACCGCGACCTTCTACCCCGAGCCGGCCGCCGCCGGGTACGTGACGACCGCCCTCGAACACGGTGCGCGCGTGTTCAAGGCACATATCCAGGTCGGTGCCTACGATCCCCGCGATCCTCTCCTGGACCCGGTCTGGGGCGTACTGACCGACGCGGAGATACCCACCGTGATCCACTGCGGTTCCGGACCGGCGCCGGGTGCGTTCACCGGGCCGGGCCCGATCACCGAGGTACTCCGGCGTTTTCCCCGATTACCGTTGATCGTCGCGCATATGGGTATGCCGGAGTACCGGGAATTCCTCGATCTCGCCGAACGGTACCGGCGGGTCCACCTCGACACCACGATGGCGTTCACCGATTTCGCCGAGGACGATGCCCCGTTCCCCCGTGCCGACCGCGCCCGGCTCACGGATCTGGGCGAACGGATTCTGTTCGGCAGCGATTTCCCCAATATCCCGTACCCGTACCGGCACGCTGTCCACGCGCTGGAGCGGCTCGAGCTCGGCGACGATTGGCTGCGCCGGGTGTGTTACCACAACGCGGCCGCACTGTTCGGCATCGGCTGACGCCTACCGGTGCGGACAGCGGGACCGGCTCGTCCGCACCGGCTCCGGCCGGTATTCAGCTGTCGAAGGCGTCCAGCAGTTTCGCGGCGGCCAGCGCCGCGGTGAGGCTGCCGTCGCGGACCTCGCGTTCGACCTCGCCGCGGATGGCCTTCACCCGGGGATGATCGGCGAGCCGGCGCAACAGTTGATCGTGCACCATCGTCCACGTCCAGTCGACCTGCTGGCGGCGGCGTTTCTCGGCGAACTCACCGGCCTCGGTGAGCACCCGGCGATGTTCCAGCACGGTCTGCCAGAACTTCTCCAGCCCGATCCCCTCCAGACCGCTCATGGTCAGTACCGGGGGACGCCACAGCGCGTCGTGCGGGTGGATCAGCCGGAGCGCACCCGCCAGCTCCCGGGCCGCGGACCTGGCCTCCATCTCGTGCTTACCGTCGGCTTTGTTCACCGCCACCAGATCCGCCAGTTCGAGCACACCCTTTTTGATGCCCTGCAACTGGTCGCCGGTCCGGGCCAGGGTGAGGAAGCAGAACACGTCGACCATACCGGCCACGGTCACTTCGGACTGGCCGACGCCGACGGTCTCCACCAGGATGACGTCGTATCCCGCGGCCTCGAGCAGCACGATGGTCTCCCGGGTCGCCTTGGCCACCCCGCCCAGCGTGCCCGCCGTCGGGGACGGGCGGATGAAGGCGTTCGCCTCCACCGCCAGCCGCGCCATCCGCGTCTTGTCCCCGAGGATCGAACCACCGGTCCGGGTGGACGAGGGGTCCACCGCCAGTACCGCCACCCGGTGTCCCTGTCCGATCAGGTGCATACCGAGCGAATCGATGAAGGTCGATTTCCCCACTCCGGGTACTCCGGTGATCCCGACCCGATTCGACAGGGCGGCACCGTTTTCCGGGGTCAGCCGCAACAGGAGTTGCTGTGCCTGATCGCGATGATCGGACCGAGTCGATTCGACCAGGGTGATGGCCCGCGCCAAGGCGGCCCGCTCGCCGGAGCGGACCGCCCGGGCGAGCGCGTCCACATCGATGACACGCCTGCTCATCCTCGCGCTTACGCCCCGGATCCGGTGTCCGCGGCACCGAGCTCGTGCCCCAGTGCGGCACCGAGCTTGCGCAGCAGGTCGATCGCGGCATCCGCGATCACCGTGCCCGGCGGGAAGATCGCCGCCGCACCCGCCTCGTACAGTTCGGCGAAGTCACCGGGCGGGATGACCCCGCCGACGATGACCATGATGTCGGGCCGGCCGACATCGGCCAGTGCCTGCCGCAGGGCGGGCACCAGCGTGAGGTGACCGGCGGCCAGCGAGGACACCCCGACGACGTGTACGTCGTTGTCCGCCGCCTGCCGCGCCACCTCCTCGGGGGTCTGGAACAGCGGGCCCACATCGACGTCGAACCCCAGATCGGCGAAGGCCGTGGCGATCACCTTCTGTCCGCGGTCGTGGCCGTCCTGGCCCATCTTCGCGACCAGGATGCGCGGGCGCCGGCCTTCGGCCTCGGCGAACTCGTCCACCAGCTCCCCGGCGGTCGTGATGTTGGTGACCTTACCGGCTTCGTCGCGATACACACCGGACAGCGTACGGATCTCCGCCTGATGACGACCGTAGACCTTCTCCAGCGCGTCGGAGATCTCCCCCACGGTGGCTTTGGCGCGGGCGGCATCGATCGCCAGCGCCAGCAGGTTGTTCTCCATACCGCCTTCGGACGAGGCGGCGGCCCGGGTCAATTCGGCCAGCGCGCGGTCCACGGCGTCCTGGTCGCGGTCGGCCCGCAGCCGGCGCAGCTTCTCGAGCTGTTCGGCGCGCACCCGCGAGTTCTCGACCTTGAGCACCTCGACTTCGTGGTCCTCGGCGACCTGGTACTTGTTGACACCGATCACCGGCTGCTGACCGGTATCGATCCGCGCCTGGGTCCGAGCGGCGGCCTCCTCGATACGCAGCTTCGGGATACCCTCGCCGATCGCCTGGGCCATCCCACCGTGCGCCTCCACCTCGGCGATATGCGCGCGAGCGCGTTCGGCGAGCTGGTGGGTGAGCCATTCGACGTAGTAGGAGCCGCCCCACGGGTCGATCGGCCGGGTGGTGTTGGACTCCTGCTGGATGAGCAGCTGGGTGTTGCGGGCGATACGGGCCGAGAAATCCGTGGGCAACGCGAGCGCTTCGTCGAGGGCGTTGGTGTGCAGGGACTGGGTGTGTCCCTGGGTCGCGGCCATGGCCTCGATGCAAGTGCGGGCCACGTTGTTGTAGGCGTCCTGCGCGGTCAGCGACCAGCCCGAAGTCTGCGAATGAGTCCGCAGCGACAGTGATTTCGGGTTCTTGGGATCGAACTTCGCCACCAGTTCGCTCCACAGCAGCCGGCCCGCGCGGAGTTTGGCGACCTCCATGAAGAAGTTCATCCCGATGGCCCAGAAGAACGACAGGCGGGGGGCGAACTTGTCGATCTCCATACCCGCGTCGATCCCGGCACGCAGGTATTCCACGCCGTCGGCGAGGGTGTAGGCGAGCTCGAGATCGGCCGTCGCGCCGGCTTCCTGGATGTGGTAGCCGGAGATGGAGATCGAGTTGAACTTCGGCATCTTCGCGCTGGTGTAGGCGAAGATGTCGGAGATGATCCGCATCGACGGTTTGGGCGGATAGATGTAGGTGTTACGGACCATGAACTCCTTCAGAATATCGTTCTGAATCGTTCCGGCCAGCTGTTCCGGCGCCACTCCCTGCTCTTCGGCGGCCACCACGTACAACGCCAGGATCGGCAGCACCGCGCCGTTCATGGTCATCGAGACGCTGACCTGGTCCAGCGGGATCTGATCGAAGAGCTGGCGCATATCCAGGATGGAGTCGATCGCGACCCCGGCCATTCCGACATCGCCCTGGACGCGCGGGTGGTCGGAGTCGTAGCCCCGATGGGTGGCCAGGTCGAACGCCACCGACAGGCCCTTCTGCCCGGCCTGCAGATTGCGGCGGTAGAAGGCGTTGGAATCCGCGGCGGTGGAGAAACCCGCGTACTGGCGGATGGTCCACGGCTGGTTCACATACATCGTCGGGTACGGGCCGCGCACGAACGGCGCGACTCCGGGGACGCTGTCGAGCGGGAATCCGGCCGCGGCGACGGCGTCCCGGTCCGCTTCGGTGAAGACCGGCGGTACGTCGATCCCCTCCGGCGTCGACCACACCAGCTGCTCGGGAGTGTAGTGGTTGGCCGCGGCCGCCTCCCGGACGAAGGCCTCGCGCGCGGCGGCGCCGGCTTCGTCGGGAGTGAAACCCGGTTCGGTGAGCGGGACCTCGGCGAAGTTGCCGACCACCTGCTCGATTCGCTGTGTCGTCATCAGGCTCCCACCTTCTCCAGCAGGGCGGTCAGGGCGGCGATCGCGTCGATCCGGGCCGCCAGGACCCCGTCCGGACGCCGCGCCTCGTCGATACCGGCCAGCACCTTCTCCGGCCCGGCCAGCAGTACGGTCTCCACACCCGCACCGCGCAGTTGCGCCACCGCCTCGGCGGCTTCGGTGCCGTAGCGAGCGTCGGTACCGCACAGCACCGCGATCTTCGCGCCGGATTCCCGCGCCGCCGCGGCGATACCATCACCGGCCAGCGGCCCCGGGTCGATCGATTCGATACCGCCGGAAGCCAGCAGGTTGGCGATGAAGGTGACCCGGACGTTGTGCTCGGCCACGGTACCCAGCGGAACCAGCAACGCCTGCGGCCGGGCACCGTGAGCGGCCAGATGAGCGTCCGACCGATCCCGCAGCGCCTCGAACGCGGCGCCGTAGCGCCGGCCCGGGCCCGCCGCGCGCGCGGCTTCCGACAGTGGGGGCTCGGCGAGGTTCGGGAACTCGTTCACCCCGGTCACCGCGGTACGACGGTGGGCGATATCGGCGGCGCGACGGTCCGCGGTCTCGCCGATCTTCGTGGCCAGCAGCCCGGAATCCAGGGCGGCGCAGTAACCACCGGCGGCCTCGAGCTCCTGCATGAACGCCCATGCGGCCTCGGCGAGGTCGGCGGTGTACCGCTCGACGTACCAGGATCCCGCACCCGGATCGCGGACATGGCCGAGGTGGGACTCCTCGAGCAACAGCAACTGGATATTGCGGGCCATCCGCTCGGAGAACGCCGTCGAGACCTCGAGTTCCCCGGCCGGCAGCGCCGAGTCGAACGGGAGCACGGTGACGGTATCCGCACCGCCCACACCGGCGCCGAAGGCGGCCAGCGTGGTGCGCAGCAGATTCACCCAGGGATCGCGGCGGCTCATCATCGCCGCCGAGGTCACCGCGTGCTGGGGAGCGGCGCCGGCGGCCGGTGCCCCGCAGACGTGCGCGACCCGGGCCCACAGGCGCCGGGCGGCCCGGAATTTGGCGATGGTGGCGAACTGGTCGTCGGTCGCGGCGAACCGGAAATCCAGTTGCCGCAGCGCCGTGGGAACCGGCATCTGCCCGCCCAGCAATCGCAGGTACTCGAGTCCGGCGGCCACGGCGGCGCCCAGCTCTTGGGCGTCGGAGGCACCGGCGTCGTGGAAGACGGTGCCGTCCACGGTGATCGCCCGGACGGTTTCCGGCCGCTGGGCGGCGGCACCGGCCAGGCGCGCGGTCTCGGCGCGGCCGAGATCCTCGGTGCCGGCGAAGGCACTGGTGAGCGGTGCGGCGCCCAGGGAGATCCGGATATCGGCCCGTTCGGGTACCGAATACCGGTCCAGCTCGGCGAAGACGGCGGCGGCCGCGTCGGCGGTCGCCGCCCCGGCACGCAGCGTGAGCGGGGCCAGCTCGAACAGCAGGCCGTTCAGTGCCGTGGCGAGGCCGTCCACCGGTACCCCGTGCGCGCCGACACCCAGTTCGAGAGCCCCGAGGCCGTTCTCCAGCCCGCTCAGGATCTCCTGGTTGGCGGCCGCGGGATCGGTGGCTCCGATCCGGGCGCTCACGTACCACCCGCGGTGGACGTCCCGGGTGGCGTCGGTACCACGGACGAACGGGTAGGCACCGGGCAGCGGCTGCTCGGGCAGTTCGTCGCGCCGGGTGTACAGCGGTGCGATGCTCAGTCCGTCGTAGGTGGACTGAGCCAGGAGCTTTTCGGGTTCCGCACCGAGTTCGGCCGCATCGACCTTGCGGGCCTTGGCCAGCACACCCGCCACACCCTTGCGCCAGGCGGGATATTCGGGCACCGCGGACGAGGACGGATCAGCTCCGGCCGCGGGCTCTGCAGCAATCGGCATACCCTGTTCCCTCTTGTCGTTCCAGTACCAGCGCACCACCTGTGTACGCGGGTACCCTGGCATCCGCCCAGCTCAGCGAATACTTTGGTTAACGGGCATTCAGCCCGCCCCTCCGATGCTAGCGGGACGCCCGTACGGCAGTGATCGTGGCCACCACTACCAACGAGTAACCTGACCGGCCCTCCGGGTGAAGCCCCTGTTCAGGGGGCGAGCCCCGCGCGATCACCACGACACCGGCCGCCCACCCGGAACCGGACGGCCGGACTACCCGGACCGAGTCGCGGCCCACCCCGCGACGACCTGCGATACCGGATCCGGGTGCTGCGGCCGCGAGCCGGTAGCCTCGCCCGGTGCCCCGTATGTTCCGCGACCGGCGGTTGGTTCTCGCGCTGTGCTGCGCCGCCCTGGTGTGCGCGGCCGCACTGCTGACCCCGTTACCGAGTCCCCGGCAGATCCAGGACTGGGCCCGCGACGCGGGACCGTACTTTCCGCTGCTCTTCTTCACCGCGCACACCCTCATCACCATCGCCCCCGTTCCCCGGACGGTGTTCACAGTGGCATCGGGCCTGCTGTTCGGGCCCGTCGTCGGGCTGCTGGTGGCGGTCACCGCCACCGTGACCAGCGCCGCGGCGGCCTTCCTCCTGGTACGGGCCCTGGGCCGCGACCGGGTCGCGGGCTACCTGGACCATCCCACGGTGCGCGGAGTGGACGAACGCCTGCGCCGCCGGGGCTGGCTGGCGGTGGGGGCCCTGCGGCTCATCGCCTTCGCCCCGTTCTCGGTGGTCAACTACTCCTGCGCGCTGTCATCCCTGCGTTTCCGGCCCTACCTGGGGGCGACGGCGCTGGGAATCCTGCCCGGTACCGTGGCGACGGTCGTACTGGCCGATGCGCTCACCGGCGGTACCCATCCGGCCATGGTGGTGGTCTCGATCATCTGCGTCGCCGCGGGCCTGCTCGGGCTGCTCGTCGATCAGCGCTGGAAACCGGCCGCCGAACTCGGCTGACGGGGCGCGGTACAGAACCTCGCGGACCGGACCACGTCGGGGCCGTTACCACTCCGGCCTCGGCCGTGCCGGCGATGCGCCGGCCGGGCGATCGCTCCGGGCTCCCTCACGACGAGCCGTTCTCCGATGTTTCCCGCACCTCGAGCGGTAGGCGATCCATATCGGGCACTTCCGCCACACCGCGAAGGGTCGCGGCCCGATCCAGATAGAAACCGGCACAGGCCGCGTCCGGATAGCGGCGGCGCGCCTCGGCCAGCCAGGCATGCGCATGCCGCAGCACCCCGGAAACGGTGTGCGCGTTCTCCGCACCGAGCACGAGATCCCCGTGTTCGGGCACGATCAACACCGCCGCGCCGAGATGCTGCAGGCAGCGGCCGATGCCGCGATCGTCGGCCAGATCCCCGTAGGTGGTCAGGGCATGCTGCCAGTAGTGCAGGGCGGCGCGCGGTTCACCGCGAGCCCAGCAGACGACTCCGGCCAGCTCGTGCACCCGCGCCCACCCGTCGGAATCATCGGCATCGACCGCTCGGAGCGCGGCCAGCTCGAGCCGATCCTGCGCCGCGTCCAACCGCCCCTGATAGATATGAGCCACCGCGAGATCGGCCAGGATGTGCACCTGGTTCACCGCGTCCTCCCGGGGCAGCCGCCACCAGGCCGCACGCAACCGATCCACCGCCGCCGCCAGCGCTTCCGGCGTCGTCGCGGTACAGAGCAGGCGCCGTCCCGCCTCGTGCTCCGCTCGGGCACCCACCCCGGTCGCCCACCACCAGGGGCGCCACCGGCGCCGCTGTTCGACCGGTTGCAAGCCGGCACGCAGCATGATCGCGCGGTGGGCGCCACCGAGCCGGGTGGCGCCGAGTTCGGCGAGATCCCGGGCGACTTCACGGGTAGCGGCCGTCCCGGCCCGGCAGCAGGCGTACCAGGTGTCGAGCGCATCCCCGAGCCGCACCAGCTGGGCAGCCGTAGCGGGTGGAACAGCTGCGCTGATACCGCTGCGGCAGCAGACCCGCACCAATTGCCGCAGCCCGGGTTCCTCCGCGGTGAACCAGCGCCGGGCGCGAGGACCGAACGGAACGGTCGTGGAAGCGACCGCCCAACTGGTGGCGAGATCGGCCCGGTGGCACAGCAGCGCGAACAAGGCCGCCTGCCAGATCGTCCCGTTGATCACCTCGTTCCGGCCCGGCGACTCCGGAACCCGCGCGAGCCGATAGCGCTGTGGCTCGTAACAGTCCAGGATGCCGTCGGCCACCAACCGGTCCCGCAGGCCGGACGCGGTCCACGGTTCGCCCGCCACGGCGGCACCCACACCGGCCGGTGCCCGCGGCGCCAGCGCCAGCTCCGTCCCCACCGCGGTCGTGATCGCGTACAGCGTGGCGGCGTCGTACTCGGTTACCGGGAGCTCCCGCAGGGCCGCGACCACCGCATCGCCGTCGAGAAGGGGGTCCCGCTCGGGCGCCGGCGGGTCCGGCCGCGCGACAACCGGACCGGTGAGGGGCGGCCCGTCCAGATCGGTGAGCAGACGCCGGCGCCGCACCAGCCTCCTACGATTCCTCCGCTCCGCCAGCAGCCGATAGGCGGTGTACAGCACGGCCAGCACCATGATGAGCACCGCCAGCCAGCGCAGCCCCGAGGCGACCAGCTGCACACCGGCGCTCTCGCCGAAGGAGTTCATCACCAGGCTCCGGCCCAGTTCCAGCAGCAGCGCGGAGGCCAGCACGGACAGACCGCTGAGCACACCGGATACGACCGGGGCGCGCGGCAGTGTTTCTCTCATCGCCGCCCCTTCATCGCAGCACCCCACCGGTCAGGCCGGGGACGATCCAGCGCCGCCAGGTCGCCAGAACGAGCCCCACCGGCAGCAGCGCGGCGATCAGCGCACCGGCCGCCAACTGGGCCGCGTTCTCACCGAACTGTCGTGCCTCTCCCCAGAGCAGCAGCGACCAGGGCGAGGCTCCCGCGCCGCTGATCAGCAGTCCGACGATGAAGTCGTTCCAGACCTGCACGAATTCGAGCACCGCGACCGCGACCAGCGAGGGGCCTCCCGAAGCGAGCAACCGGCGGCTGATGGTGCCCGGAGCCGCCAGCCCGCGCAGCGCGTCGGCGGCCGGACTGCCCGGCGGCGCCACCACCGCACCGCGCAGGATCAGTACCGCGATCGGTAACCCGGCGGCCGCGTGAACCAGAACCAGGGGGACTCGGGTGCCGGACAGACCGTGATCGTCGATGAACGTGTCCAACGGCCCCAGATACGCCTGCACGGGTAGTACCGCGAGCACCACCAGAGCGGTGACGAGTCCGCGGACCACCCGGCCCGCGGGCGCCACGGCGAGCCGGTAGGCCAGCGGCGCGGCCGCGGCCACCACGATGATCGTCGTCAGGACCGCCACCCAGAAGGTCGTCTGCACGGAACGCAGCAGCGACCGATCGCGCCAGACATCGGTGAAGGCGTCCACCGACCAGCCGTCGGGACCGCGGAACGCCACGATCACCAGAACGATCAGCGGTATCGCCGCCGCCACCGACACCGTGGCGAGACCCGCGGTCCGCGCATACGCGGCGAGGGTGCCGCCGGGGCGCGCCGGGGCCGGGCGCCGGACCGGGATGGCGGCCGGAACGAAGCCGGGACGCCGGTCGCGTAGATCGGTTTGCAGCGTCCAGGCGACCACCCCCAGCAGTACCGCCAGCGGTACGGCGTAGACGGCGGCCTCGGCGGCGGTAGCCGGATCGGCGGCCAGCCGCCACCAGTACACCGTGGCGCTGTCCACCTGGTACTGAACCGAACCGGGCACCCCGATGAGCACCACGTCGAAGACCCGCGCGGCGGCCACCCCGACCACGAGTCCCGCCACCAGCACCACCGGGCGCTGCAGGGTGAACAACCGCCACAGCAGCGGCGCACCGGGCCGCTCCTGCAGTAGGGTCCAGCGCACCGGATCCTGTTCCAGGACACGGATACCCGCTCGGAAAACACCGATCAGGAAACCGAGCCAGGTCCACAGGAAAGCCGAGCCGAGCATCACCACGAACCAGGCGCGGTAGCCCGGGAAACCGTCGAAACCGACCCGGGCGCCGGTGTATTGGAAGATCAGGCGGAAGGCGACACCGGAGACGAAGGCCGAGATACCGAACGGCACGATCAACGGCAGCCACAGCCAGCGGGTGTTACGACTCCACCAGGCCAGCAGCATGGCCACCACCAGCAACGCGGCCGCGAAGGCCATCCAGTACAGGCTGCGCGCGTACGGTTCGTCCGAGACATGGAGCGCCCCGAGCGCCACCACCGCTACCAGGATCGGCGCCCCCCACCGGGCCCGGTGTGCGCCGCGGCGGGCCGGCCGCAGCGCTACGACGAAGGCCGCTGCCGCCACCGCACAGGACACCAGGACCCACAATTGGGTGCGCACCGCCAGTATCGCGGTCCCGGCGGTGGGCACGAGCAACACACCCAACAGGAGTACGGCGGGCAGGCACGCGATCCAGGTGGTACCGCGCTGGGGTGGGCGGCCGGGCACCAACGGCCCGCGCAGTCGTCCGATGGGCAATTCCAGGCGCAAGCCGTGCGCCTCGAATTCCGGTGGCGCCGATGTCATCTCCACCCCCGTTCGAACCGGCTCAGTGCGGCCACTGCCGAATCGGCCGCGGCCCGGACGGCACTACCGCTGTCTCCGACGGCGATCAGGAATTCGGTGAGCATCCGCCACAATCCGTCCCGGCCGCCGATCGCGCCGATCCGATCGGTCAGGTCGAAATCCGGCCAATCCGGCAATGTCGCGGCGGTGACCGCCGACCAGTTCGAATACCGAGCGCGGGTACGCCGATGCGGTCCGAGGAAGCCGCCCACCCCCTCGATCCACGGGACCGGCGCTTGCGCCTCGGCCAGCGCGGCGACCACCGCATCGGCCCGCGGCCCCGCGACACGGGTCAGCACCATCACATCCCCGCCCACGATGCGTGGACCGTCGCGACCGGGATTCGTCGCGGGGAAGGGAACGACCGCGGCCGCCTCGTCGGGCCGCCCGGCCCGACGCAGCGCGTCCCGCACGATCGGTTCGGCGAAATCCGGGGCGGCCACGGCCAGCGCCCGCCGATACTGGAAAACGTCCCGGACCGAATCGGCGAACTGCCTGGTCAATGCCGTACCCACCCCACCCGGCAGTCCGGCACGCACACCCCATAGCTCGCCGAGCCGGAAGAAGGTCTCGTAGACGGCCGCGACGTCCCAATCCCGCGCACCGATACCCAGGGCACGGTAGACCTCCGGGGATTCGGCCAGCAGCAGGTTCTCGAAGAGATCGGTCAATACCCAGCCGTCGGCGGCGCCGAGCGCCAGCAGACGGCGCGGCCGGCCCGCGAATTCGCGTACTCCGCCGAGCCATTCACCGATCGTCCAGGACGCCGGATCGGTGAGCCGGTATTCGCCGATCGCTTCCCGGTCGTACCAGACCAGCGATTTCCCACTGGCCTTGAACGGCACCCCGTACGGCCGGCCGCGGTGGTGACACAACTGCCACCATTGCTCGGCATATCGTGATCCGCCCTCGTCGGACCACAGTTCCGGCCGCACCTCGCGGATCCGCCCGGATTCGGCGAGATCACGGACCTGCCCGGCCTGCGGGAGCATGACGATATCGGGGGCGGAACGGCCGCGCGCGGTGAGCGCGGTACCGATCTCGTCACCCAGCGGCACCACCTCGACCGGTTCCGGCAGCCGTGCGGCCCCGAGGACCGTGTGGAAAGCCGAGAGTTCCAGACCGCTCCAGGCCACCGCGATGCGTACGACATCGCGGTCACCGAGCAGGACGTCCGGTGAACAGGCGGCCAGCAACGGTACGGCCGCCGCCGTCCGAAGTACCGCACGACGTGTCCTCACGATCCCCCGATGCGCTTGTCCGGCAGAGGGTTCCGATTATGGCTCAGGTAGCCGACACGCGCTGGAGGTTCGGCGAACCGATTCCGACCCGCACCGGATGGGTGCGGGACGGGGACGGCCGGTCACTGCTGATGTGGAGGCCGCACCGGCGGTACGCCCGGCTGCTGCTGCGGCGCCTGGACCGGGAAGGCCTGCGGAGCCTGCTCCGGCAGCGCCGCATGGGGTGGCGCAGCGGCCGGTTTGGTGGTGCCGACCGGGGCCGAGGTGTCCACCGGGGTGCGCGCCACCGACTCCGCCGCCCGCACCGCCCGCTCCACTGCCGGATCCGTACTCGTATCGAACCAATCCGCCACCTCGTCGGAGTCGTCGGCGGGTTTGTCCGGGACGTCTTCGGCCGGCGGCTCGTACCGGAACACCCCGTCCTCGCCCCGGGTGGCGAAATTCTTCGCGAAGCCCTCCAGCGCCTTACCGAAATCGCTGGGGACCAACCACACCTTGTTCGCATCCCCCCGGGCGACCATGGGCAGCGTCTGCATGTACTGGTAAGCGAGCAGCTCCGGAGTGGGTTTACCGGATTTGATCGCGGCGAACACCTTCTCGATGGCCTTGGCCTGGCCCTGCGCCTGCAGATAGGAGGCGGCGCGTTCGCCCTGGGCCCGCAGGATGCGGCTCTGCCGCTCGCCCTCGGCGGACAGGATCGCCGACTGTTTGGCACCCTCGGCGGCCAGGATCTGCGCCTGCTTGGCACCCTCGGCGGTCTTGATCTGCGATTCCCGGGTGCCCTCGGCGGTGAGGATCATGGCGCGCTTCTCCCGGTCCGCCTTCATCTGCTTCTCCATCGACTCCTGAATGGAGGGCGGCGGATCGATGGCCTTCAGCTCGACCCGGGCCACCCGCAGACCCCAGCGTCCGGTGGCCTCGTCGAGTACACCCCGCAGCTGGCTGTTGATCTGGTCCCGGGAGGTCAGCGTCTCCTCCAGGGTCATCCCGCCGACCACATTGCGCAGTGTGGTGACGGTGAGCTGTTCCACGGCGGCGATGTAGTTGGAGATCTCGTAGACCGCCGCCTGCGGCTGCATGACCTGGAAGTACACCACCGAGTCGATCTGCAGGGTCAGATTGTCCTGGGTGATCACCGGTTGCGGTGGAAAGGAGACCACCCGCTCCCGCAGATCGACCTTGGCGCGAATGCGGTCGACGAAAGGGACCAGAAAGGTCAGCTGTCCCGAAACCGTCCGGGAATACCGGCCCAATCGTTCGATCACCGCGGCCTCGGCCTGCGGTACCAACGCGATCGATTTGAACACCACCACCGCCGCCAGCAACACCAGCGCGGCGACGACTATCAATGCAGCCATTACGGCCCTTTCCAGACGACGGCGGTGGCGCCGTCGATCTTCATCACATACACGGTCGCGCCCTCCGGGTACTCCTCGGCCGGATCCAGGGAGCGCGCGGTCCACACCTCACCGCCGAGCTTCACCTGCCCGCCGTGCTCCCCCACCGGTTCGAGGACCAGGGCGGTCTTACCGGTCAGGGCATCCACATTGGTGAGCGTGGGCGGTGGGGTTCCGAAGCGCCGCAACAGGACCGGCCGCACCCCGAGCATCAGCACCACGGCCAGCACGGCGAACACCACCGCGTCGACCACAGGCGAAGTATCGGTGAGGAAGCTCACCCCCGCGGTCAGCAGCGCGGCGGAACCCAGCATCAGCAGCGTGAGCTCACCGACGAACATCTCGGCCGCCGCCAGCAGAATCCCGGCGACCAACCAGACAATAGCGGCCACGAGCCCAGCTTAGTGGGAGGACCGCTTCCACGGGGCCGGACCGGCGACACCCCGGCCGGTCACCCGGTTCCGGAGCGACCGGTGCGCTACGTTCGGCCCGGTGAGCGATCGATACGGCGATATATTCTCCGGCCATCCACATGCCGCCCGGCGAACCGTTGCGCGGGTGGTCGCCGAACCCGATCTGGTGGTCGAGGACGCCGCCAGCGGCTTCTGCGGCGCGGTGGTCGGGTTCGACCGGAGCTATGACGGTGATTTCGTGAAACTGGCCGATGCCCGCGGCACGGTCCGGCTCTTCGCGCTGCGAGAGGCGGCGTTCCTGATCGACGGGGAACCGGTCACGCTGGTCCGGCCCCTACCGTCCGCCCAGGTGACACCGGCCCGCTCGGCCTCCGGTTCCACCCGGGTCGAGGGCCTGCGCGCGAAAGTCGCCGCACCGAGCCGGATCTGGGTCGAGGGCGTACACGACGCCGCACTCGTGGAACGCGTCTGGGGGCACGATCTGCGGGTGGAAGGGGTGGTGGTCGAGCATCTGGAGGGCCTGGACAATCTCGCGGCCCGCCTCGCCGGCTTCGGCCCGGGCCCGGGCAAACGGGTCGGCGTGCTCGTCGACCATCTGGTGACCGGATCGAAGGAGTCGCACCTCACGACCGGCCTCGGCGAGTACGTCCTGGTCACCGGGCATCCGTATGTGGATGTGTGGCAGGCGGTGAAACCGGCGGCGCTGGGGATCCGGGAGTGGCCGGAGGTGCCGCGGGGAGAGGACTGGAAAACCGGGGTGTGCCACCGCCTCGGCTGGGGCACACCCCAGGACGGCTGGCGGCGGGTGTATGCCGCGGTGAACTCGTTCCGGGATCTCGAGGCGCCGTTGCTCGGCGCGGTGGAACGCCTGATCGATTTCGTCACCGACCCGGGGGGACCATTCTAACCTCAGGAAACGGCCTCGGCAGAGGCCGCCCGCCGGGCGCCGGCACCCTTTATGCTCGATGATTATGTGCTCTCCCAGTGCCACCCTCACCCTGTGGGCCGGTTCGTGGCTCGCGGGTCGCAGCGCGCCCGACGACGTTCTCGAGGCCCTGCACGCATGGGCACCCCGGCACACTCTGGCCGCGGGTGATCCGGTCACCGGCGGGCGCACCGATCTGCCGTGGTCCGCGCTGGAGGGCGTCCCCGCAACCGCGGTCATGCCGCTGCTCAAGATGATCCGTCAGGGCCTGATGGAGCCGGGTGCGGAACTGCGCCTGGTACTACCGGTACCCGGGGATCTGCGCGGGCTGCCGGCGGGCACCGCGTTCACCGGTGACGCGGTGGAAGCGGGCGAGGGAATTCTCATCGGCGTCCCGGAAACCGAGGGCACCGGGCTCATCCCCTACCGCACCGACGAGGACACCCTGCAGTGGAGTGTCTACAGCGTGCCGATGCCGCGCGTTCCGGGTTCCGATATGTCGCTGGGAGAAGCGGAGTACGCGATGCGCGAAGCCGTTCGTGATGCCGCCGACGCGCTCATGCGCCTGCACACCACCGGATTGGGCACCGGCGACGCGGATCCGCGCGAACTCATCGAGGCCGAACTCGCCGATTACTCCCGCCACACCTATCCGGACTGCGTGCCGCTGCGCGCCAAACGCATCCTCGACACCGCCGACCACGTACAGGCCATCCTGACGGTCGCGCAGCGCGAGCCGGCCTCCGCGCCTACGTCGGCCACCGCCGCCACGGCGCACGAGTCCCTGCTGCGACCGCTGTGGGACGCCATTCGCGCCGCCCGCCTGGTGGCCGTGCACACCGCGGCGCCGCAGGCGCGCTGAACACCGGGGTCTTTCGCGAAGCTAGTGCCTTGTCAGGCAACGTTGGGTAGGTAATCCGGGCGGCGGATTGGCGAGTTGACTGCGAAGTCTCGTTTGGGTCGGGCGTGTTGGTTGTGCCAGCGGATGTAGGCGCCGATCGCAGCGTCTTGCTCGGTGTGGCTGCGGTGGTCGGTGCCGTTGAGAGCGAAGTACCGCAACGCGGCGAACTCCGATTCGATCCAGTTCAGCCACGACGAATAGGTCGGTAGGAACACCAGCTCCACATTGTTGGCCGCAGCCCAGGCCCTGACCTCGACGCGTTTGTGCGGGGAGAAGTTGTCGACGATGACGTAGAGCTTCTCGCCGGGCCAACGAGCCCGCAGGGTCTTCAAAAACGCCAGGAACTCGATCCATCGTTTCCGGTCCCGGATCCGGTAGTGAATACGGCCGGTGACCAGGTCCAACGCACCGAGTAGGTGCCGCACCCCGTGGTCGCGATGGTAGGTCGCCCGCAACCGTCTGGGTTTGCGGGCCGGGAACCAGCCACGTCCCGGGCGGGGTTGCAGGTTCAACGGACCGAACTCGTCGACACAGACCACTCGCCCATCGGCGGGCGGGTGATCGTAGAGGTCGAGGATGCGGTTCATCTTGGCGGTGAAGTCGGGGTCGGTGCCGCCCTTCCAGGTCTTGGTGGCCTGCCAAGACACCCCCTGGGTCCGCAGGATCGTGCGCAGTGTTTCGCGGCTGATATCAGCGATCTTGCTGGTGGCAAGCATGTCTCGGAGTTTCGACAGGCTCCACGTCGAGAACGGCCGGCCGAGGTCGCGGGGGCAGCACCGGGCGATGCGGGCGATGCGTTCACGCGTCGCCCGATTTACCTTGCTCGGCCTGCCCCCGCTCCATTTTGGGTCCAATGCCTCGAACCCCCGTTCGTTGAAATCGTGGATTACCTGGCGCACATAGGCTTCCGACACCTGCATCAACCGCGCTATCGCCGGCACCGGTTGATGCTGCGCCGAGGCCATCACCACGATCGCGCGGCGAGTCCTGATCGGTTGTCGGCTTGTCTTGGTGATCTTCTGCAATTTGCGTCCCTCTTCCGGGGACACCTCCCGCACGAACACTTCCGGTTTCCGGGCCATCGATGCCACCTCCAACAGCAGCATCACCGACGACAAGCAGCAGCTCAAACCGACACCCGGATTACCAGCGCAACCTATCTGGACGGGGCACTAGCGTCCGGCCGGGCGCCGCACCGGCGCACAGCAGCCAGGAGCGCAGAGTTCACCGTCGGCTGTACACCCGTAGCCGGGCACTTCGCCGAGGCGGCGCGGAGGCAGTTCGCGCAGATGTTCTCCGATCAGTTCCACCACCAGTTCCGCGAATCGGGGATCGGTACCCGGTGTCGCGGCGCGCGCGAAAGCGATATCGAGCTCGGCGGCCTTCTCGGCGGCTTCGTTGTCCAGATCCCAGATCACCTCGAGATGATCGGAGACGAAACCCACCGGGCAGACGATCACCGCATCGAATCCGTTGCCCGGCAACGTTTCCAGATGATCGACGATATCCGGCTCGAGCCAGGGGACCTGCGGAGGCCCGGAACGGGACTGCCAGACCACATCGTAATCGGCGAAACCCGCTGCCGCGGCACACAACCGGGCCGCCTCGGCGACCTGGCGGCTATAGAGCCGCCCCCCGTCGGCCGGGGGGCCCGCCGCGGTATCGGCGGCCACCGGCACCGAATGCGCGGTGAACACCAGCCGAGTGGTTTCCCGGCGTCCGGATGGCAGGGTGGTGGCGGCGGTCCGGATGGCATCGGCGAACGCGGCGACGAGCAGCGGATGGTCGAAGTAGTGGCGTAGCTTCACCAGCTGCGGGGCCCCGTCGCCCACCGCTGCCCGGGCGCGGACGATGTCCTCGTGGTACTGCCGGCAACCGGAGTAACCACCCCAGGCCGAGGTCGGGAAGACCAGTGCCGAGCGCACCCCGTCGGCCGTCATCCGGCCGAGGGTGTCCTCGACCATCGGATGCCAGTTGCGGTTACCGAAGTACACCGGCAGGTCCAACCCGGCGCGGGTCAGTTCCCGCTCCACCGCGGCGATGATGTCGCGGTTGAGGGCATTGATCGGGGACACCCCACCGAAGTGCAGATAATGCTCGGCGACCTCGGCGAGACGTTCCGGGGGGACACCGCGCCCACGGGTCACGTTCTCCAGGAACGGCAGCACGTCCTCGGGCCCCTCGGGGCCGCCGAAGGACAGCAGCAGCAGTGCGTCGGCCGCGCGGGCCACGGTGTCTCCTTCTCGGTCGGTTCGTCAGTCCTGCGGCATGTTCTCGGGGAACCAGGTGTTGTGGCTGGCCCCGCCGTCGACATAGATGATCGAACCGGTGGTCGCGGGCAGCCAGTCCGACAGCAGTGCGACGATCGACCTGCCGACCACTTCGGGCCCTCCGTCCCAGCCGATGGGCGATGCGCCGTCCCAGTAGGTGTCCAGTTGCTTCAGCTGTTTGGCATCGTCGGTGGCGGTACCGGCGATGGCCTTCGCGGCGAGCGTCTTGACCGGTCCGGCGGCGATCAGATTGGACCGGATCTTCTTCGCGTAACCGACCTCACGCGCCACATACCGGTTCACCGATTCCAGCGCGGCCTTGGCCACACCCATCCAGTTGTAGAACGGCATGGCGGTCCGGGGGTCGAAATCCATACCCACGATCGAACCGCGTTCGTTCATCACCGGGAGCACCGCGCGGGCCAGGGCCGCATAGCTCCATGCCGAGATCTCGAAGGCTTTCGCCGCGTCCGCGCTGGGGCCGTCGAGGAACGGCAGGGCATCGGGGCCCATCAGTGTCTTCGGGGCGAACGCGATCGAATGCAGGACCCCGTCGATCCCCTCGGGGGCGAGGCGGCGCAGTTCATCCGGCAGTTTCTTCAGATCCTCGTCGCTGGTGACATCGAGCCCGATGGCCGGCGGCACCTCCTCGGGCAGTCGCTTGGCGATCCGGTCGATCAACCGCAAACGCTCGGTGAGGCCGGTGATGATCACCCGGGCCCCCTCCTTCTGCGCGATCGCCGCCGCGTGGAACGCGATGGAGGCATCGGTGATGATGCCGGTGACGAGGATCGTCTTGCCTTCGAGCAATCCGCCCATGAGTTGTCGGTTCTCCTGAAGATTCGAAGTGTGTGGTGAATGCGGCCCGGTGGCCGGAGCCGCCGATCGATGGCTGGTACGCCGCTCAGTGCCCCATGCCCATACCGCCATCGACCGGGATCACCGCGCCGGAGACGTAGGCCGAGTCGTCCGAGGCGAGGAAGCTGATCACCGCCGCGACGTCCTCGGGCGCACCCAGTCGCTGCAACGGGATGAACTTCTTCGCCATATCCCGCATATCCTCGGGCAGATCCTTGGTCATATCGGTCTCGATGAAACCGGGGGCGACGACATTGGCGGTGATCGAACGCGAGCCGAGCTCCCGGGTGATCGAACGCGCGAGGCCCACGACACCGGCCTTCGAGGCGGCGTAATTGATCTGCCCGGCCTGGCCGGCGAATCCTACGACCGAACCGAGGAAGATCATCCGGCCCCACCGGGCACGCAGCATGGCCCGATTGGCCCGCTTGGCGCACCGGAAAGCGCCGGCCAGATTGGCGTCCACGACCTTGGTGAACTGCTCTTCGCTCATGCGCATCAGCAGGGTGTCATCGGTGATACCCGCATTGGCGACCAGTACTTCCACCGGCCCCTGCTGGGCCTCCACCTCGGCGAACGCCCGATCCACCGATTCACTGTCGGTGACATCGCATTTCACCCCGAGCAGCCCCTCGGGCGCGCCGGAGCCACGATGGGTGACGGCCACCCGGTGGCCGTCGGCGTGCAGACGCTGCGCCACCGCGAGTCCGATCCCGCGATTTCCGCCGGTCACCAGGACCGAGCGTGCTGTGAAGTTCGACATGGGGACAAACCTACCTGGCTACCTCGGCGGGTCTCTCATGGGACGCCCACCGATATTTCCCCGGCGAACTTGTGCACCGCGCACAACCCGGAGACAGAGCTGCGGGCCGGGTGACACCCGGCCCGCAGCTCTGTCTCGACTCCTACACCCGTTTGGTGATGTAGAGGCCCCACATCATGAAACCGCTCTTATCGGCCTTCCCGATCGGAGCGCAATAGGCAGGCTGACCGGAATACTTCGCGTCCAGCGTGTTCTTGCAGTGCACCTCGGCATTCGGCCCCGTGAACGGAAGCAACGCCAAATGATCCTGGGCGGTCGCGGCCCCCGCTCCGCCGAACAGTATTCCGCCGATGACGGCGGCAGTGAGCATCACATGCTTCATGGAATTACCCCTCCCGAATGTCTCGCTCCTCCGACCGAGACATCCCGAGCGTAGGCAACCCCGAATCATCGGGTCAACGGAATTTCGGCGCATACGGCCGTACCGCGGGGCCGGCCACCGCCCGCCGGGATCCGGGCGGATCCCGGCGGGGTCAACGCGTCTCGCGCTACCGGTCAGGGCAATCGCTGACGCAGCGCCAGCGCGACCACCACACCTACGAGGGTGGCGAGCAGACCGAGGATCCACCAGGGACGACTCGCGTCCCCCCTGGTCACCTCGAACCCGATCTGCTCCTCCAGGGTGTCGTAGACACTCGACAGTTCCTGCAGGCTCGATGCCGTATAGAACTCACCACCCGACAGGCTCGCGATCTCCTGCATCGCCTCGTCGTCCACCGGAACAGGCTGCCGGTCGGCGCCGCCTTCTTCCCGGGGGATCTCCACCACACCCCATTCCGTACCGAACGAGATGGTCGTGACCGGTATCTTCTTGGTCTTCGCGAGTCGTGCGGCGACGAACTCGTGGCGGGGGTTGTCGAAGTCCTCGAAATCCGGAACGGTTTGCTTCCCGTCCGACATCAGCACGATCCGCGCGGGCGGCGGCGTTTCGGAGCCGCCGAGCACCGAGGCCAGGGTCTCGACCGACTGCAGAGCGGTGAAAATACCCTCACCGGTAGCGGTTCGCTCGGCGAGCTTGATGTTGTCGATAGCGGCCTTCACCGAGCCCCGGTCGGTGGTCGGCGAGACCAGCACCGAGGCGGTTCCGGCGTAGGTGACCAGCCCCAGGTTGATCCCCGGGGTGAGGCCCTCGGCGAAGTTCTTGGCCGCCTCCTGGGCGACCTGTAGCCGGTTCGGCGATACATCGGTGGCTTCCATGGACAACGAGACGTCCATGACCAGCACCACGGTCGCCCGGTTGCGGGGGACCTTCTTCTCCGCGGTCGGCCCGGCCGCGCCGATCGTCGCGAACACCATCCCGACGAGCACGAGCGCGATCGGTACATGCCGCCAGAAACCGGGCCGGTTGGGAGCCACCTTCTCGAGCAGCTCCATATTGGTGAACCGCATCATATGGCGGTGCCTGCTGCGCTGGACCAGCAGATAGCCGAGGGCCAGTAAGAGGATGACAGCAAGGAATCCGAGCCAGATCGGTGCGGCGAAATTCGAAATACTCACTGGCGTGGCATCCGTGGGGTCGAGGCGCCGAGACTGTGGCGCCGGGTGGAGACGAACCGGACCACATCGGCGATCCAGTCCCGGTCGGTCATGAGGGTCAGCACGGGGGCGCCACAGTTGCGCAGGGTCTGCTCCACCGCGGCCCGGTGCTGTTGCGCGGCGGCGGCGTAGTCGGCGCGTAACCGGGGGGTGACGTCGAACTCCCGGGTGCGCCCGGTTTCCGGATCGTGCAGCACCACGTCACCGATATCGGGTAGCGCGGTATCGCGCGGGTCGAGCACCTCGACGGCCAGCAGATCGTGGCGCGCGGAGATGGCGCGCAGCGACCGCTGCCAGTCGATCTCCCCGAGGAAATCGCTGATGATCACCGCCAGCCCGCGTTTGCGCTGGGGCCGGCGCAACGATTCGATCGCGCCACGCAGATCCCCGCGTACCCCGTCCCGAGGGTGCGGGGTGGTGGCGATACCACGCAGTAGCGACTGCGCGTGCACCCGCCCGCTGCGCGCCGGGATGCGCAGCATCCGCTCTCCGGTGGCCACGACGGCGCCGATCCGGTTACCGCCGCCCATCGTGAGATGGGTGATCGCCGCGGCCGCCGCGACGGCCAGATCGCGTTTCTGGCAGACACCGGTACCGAAGTCCAGACTGGCGGACAGATCCACCACCATCCAGGTCTCCAATTCCCGGTCGGCGATCATCTGCCGAACATGCGGATGAGTGGTGCGGGCGGTCACCGACCAGTCCATCTGCCGCACGTCGTCACCGGGTTGGTACGCGCGCGCCTCCCCGGGCTCGGAACCGGGGCCCGGAATGAGACCGAGGTGGTCACCGTGCAGCACACCGTCGAGGCGGCGGCGCACGGTGAGCTCGAGCGTTTTCAGCGCGGCCGACAGATGCGGATCGGTCAGCTCGCCCGAACGGAACGACGGCGGCGCATGGCCGGGGGCGGCCGGTCGGGCGCGGGAGTCCGTCGGCCGGGTCACTGGGACTGGTTGGTGCCGGCGGTCTGCGGTACCTGGGGCGCCGGAGCCTGCTGCGGTGGCACGGGCGGCCGGTTACCGTTCTCGGCGAGCGGCGGCGCACCGGGAGCCACCGCCTGCGGAGCCACCTGCGGCAGGCCGACGGTCTGCAGGACCCGCTGGATCACGTTCTCGGGGCTGATCTCATCGGCGAGGGCATCGTAGGAGAGCACGAGCCGGTGCCGCAGCACGTCGGGGATCACCTCGATGACATCTTGCGGAACCACATAGTCCCGGCCGCGGATCAGCGCGACGGCACGCGCGGCAGCGATGATGCCCAGGCTCGCGCGGGGAGACGCGCCGTAGGAGATCCAGTTCGCCACATCGTGCATCCCGAACTCGGCCGGCGCGCGGGTCGCGGCGATCACCCGCACCACGTAGTCGACCAGCGCGTGGTGCACGAAGGTGTTCGCGGCCAGCTTCTGCAAGCGCAGCAGTTCCGCGGGCTCCAGGATCTGCCCGGGTTCCGGCGGGGTCACCCCCATGCGGTAGATGATCTCCCGCTCCTCCTCCACGGAGGGGTAGTCGACGACCACCTTGAACAGGAAACGGTCACGCTGCGCCTCCGGCAGCGGGTACACGCCCTCGCTTTCGATGGGGTTCTGTGTGGCCATGACCAGGAACGGGTCCGGCATCGGATAGGTTTTGCCGCCGATCGACACATGCCGTTCGGCCATCACCTCGAGCAGGGCGGACTGCACCTTGGCGGGGGCGCGGTTGATCTCGTCGGCGAGGACGAAGTTCGCCACGACCGGGCCGAGTTCGGTGTCGAACTCCTCCCGGCCCTGCCGGTAGATCCGGGTACCCACGAGGTCGGTGGGGACCAGGTCGGGGGTGAACTGAACCCGGGAGAACGATCCGCCGACCACCTTGGCGAAGGTTTCGACCGCGAGCGTCTTGGCGATACCGGGCACACCTTCGAGGAGCACATGCCCCTTGGCCAGCACCCCCACGAGCAGCCGTTCGACCAGCCGGTCCTGCCCGACGATGACCCGCTTGACCTCGTAGATCGCCTTCTCCAGCGTCTGGACGTCACGCTCGAGGGTGTTCGAAGCAGGCGTCGGCGGTTCTTTCGCCAAATCCGCCTTGCTGACACCGTCCGTCGAAGTCACCAACATCCCCGCTTTCGCCTCGGTCCTGTGCGTGCTGTCACAACTATTCCAAAAGGTGGCCGTATATGCCGTAACCGGCTCCACCATAGGCGCAAAGTCCGTGCGGTCGCATGCTCGCGGAGCGGGCCGGGTAACAACTCGATATCGCGCGCGGGGCCGAGGGCCCGTCTGCGGTCACAGACGGGCTCCTCGGCTCGGGTCGGGCTTCTGCGCCGCTCCGGACTCGCTCGTTCGGCATTCCCACGTCCCACCGGTTCTCCCGGACCCGGTGGGACGGGACGCTATCCGGCCACGCGCTGCTCGTCACGCGAATCACCTTCGCGTAGTTCGTCTCTCGATTCGCGGCGGGACTTCACCCAGCCCAGGCCCGCGATGGCGGCGACGATACCCAGGAGCACCACAATCGTGAAGGTGGTCGGATCGATCGTTCCCTCGTGCTGCACACGTTCGACAAAGGTTCGGGTCTTGACATCGACGGATTCCACCGGGCGCACCGCACGGACATGATCCTCGGCCAGTTCGAGCCGTACCCGGCTGATGCTGTCACTGTAGGTCCCCACCCAGTCGTGACTGAGAACCAGAACCGTACCGTGCTCGGTCTTGGCGACCTCGGTCGCCAGATCGCGGAGATCGGAATCATGGCCGGGATTACCTTCGATCACCACAACGCTCAGGTGCATGCCCTGCTCCCGGGCCGCGCCGACGACTGCGGCCAGGTCGTCCTGGTCCGCCCCCTCGGGGGTGGCCACCCCGTTGTCGGCGAGATCGGCTCGGACCTCCTGCATGGTCTCCGAGTCGAATCCGGCCGGCAGGGTGGTGGCCTTGAGGGAGAAGGCCGAGGTGTGGGTGACGGTCATCTTCCATCCGGTCTGGTCGAGCCGCCTCGGTGGGCGAGCGGCGGGGAGTACGAGAGCGATCGCGTTCTCCGGAAGTACCCGACGGTACGCCCGGCGACCGGACCAGCTCGAGAGCAGATTACGCGAAGCGCGAACGGTGACCGCATCCCCGCCACGCCGGGCGGCGGCGCGCCGCGCGGAAACACCTCCCCACCGCCCCGAAACTTCACAGGACAAGCGTACTGTTAAGGTTGGTAGCGCGGGGAACCGGCGCCAATCCGGGCCGGCACCTCATGCCAGAGACCCATCGCCACCGGCACAGCCCCGCCGGCGGCGCCCACACCCGACAAGTGGAGCTGACGTGACGAAAAGTATCGATACTTTCGGCGCCAAGGGCAACCTCGAGGTCGGAAGCAACTCCTACGAGATCTTCCGGCTCTCGGCCGTACCCGGCACCGAGAAACTCCCGTACGCACTGAAAGTCCTCGCCGAGAACCTGTTGCGCACCGAGGACGGCGCCAATATCACCGCCGACCACATCCGCGCGCTGGCGAACTGGGACCCGAACGCCCAGCCCAGTATCGAGATCCAGTTCACCCCCGCGCGCGTGGTGATGCAGGACTTCACCGGCGTCCCCTGCGTGGTCGACCTCGCCACCATGCGTGAGGCGGTCGCCGCCCTCGGCGGCGACCCGGAGAAGGTCAACCCGCTCTCCCCCGCCGAAATGGTCATCGACCACTCGGTCATCCTCGACGTCTTCGGCCGGGCCGACGCCTTCGAGCGCAATGTCGAACTCGAATACGAGCGCAACGGCGAGCGTTACCAGTTCCTGCGCTGGGGCCAGGGCGCGTTCGACGATTTCAAGGTCGTCCCCCCGGGCACCGGTATCGTGCACCAGGTCAATATCGAATACCTGGCCCGCACCGTGATGGTCCGCAACGGCCAGGCCTACCCGGACACCTGTGTCGGCACCGACTCGCACACCACCATGGTCAACGGCCTCGGCGTGCTGGGCTGGGGTGTCGGCGGTATCGAAGCCGAGGCCGCCATGCTGGGCCAGCCGGTCTCCATGCTGATTCCGCGCGTGGTCGGCTTCAAGCTCACCGGTGAGATCCAGCCCGGCGTCACCGCCACCGACGTGGTGCTCACCGTCACCGATATGCTGCGCAAGCACGGTGTCGTCGGTAAGTTCGTGGAGTTCTACGGCCAGGGCGTCGCGGAGGTTCCGCTGGCCAACCGCGCCACCCTGGGCAATATGAGCCCGGAGTTCGGCTCCACCGCGGCGATCTTCCCGATCGACGCCGAGACCATCAACTACCTGCGCCTGACCGGCCGCAGCGAGGAGCAGCTGGCCCTCGTCGAGGCCTATGCCAAGGAACAGGGCATGTGGCACGACCCGGCCTCGGAACCGGCCTACTCCGAGTACCTGGAGCTCGACCTGAGCACCGTGGTGCCCTCCATCGCCGGCCCGAAGCGCCCGCAGGACCGCATCCTGCTCAGCGAATCGAAGACCGCGTTCCGCAAGGACATCCACAACTACGTGGAGGAGCAGCACCCCGCCCCGCACTCCCAGCTGGACGAGGCGGTCGAGGAAACGTTCCCGGCCTCCGATCCGGCCCCGAACCTCTCCTTCGCCGACGACGGCGCCGTGGACGTCCAGTCCGCGGCGGACAACGCGTACGGCCGGCCCTCCAAGCCGATCCGCGTGGTTTCCGAGGAACGCGGCGAGTTCGTCCTGGACCACGGTGCGGTCGCGGTCGCGGGTATCACCTCCTGCACCAACACCTCGAACCCGTCGGTCATGATCGGCGCGGCGCTGCTGGCGCGTAACGCGGTGGAGAAGGGCCTGTCCAGCAAGCCGTGGGTGAAGACCAATATGGCGCCCGGCTCCCAGGTGGTCACCGACTACTACGAGAAGGCCGGCCTGTGGCCCTACCTGGAGAAGCTCGGCTTCCACCTGGGTGGTTACGGCTGCACCACCTGCATCGGCAACACCGGTCCGCTGCCGGAGGAGGTCTCCAAGGCGGTCAACGACAACGATCTGACCGTCACGGCGGTCCTGTCGGGTAACCGCAACTTCGAGGGCCGCATCTCCCCCGACGTGAAGATGAACTACCTGGCCTCGCCACCGCTGGTCATCGCGTACGCGCTCGCGGGCACCATGGACTTCGATTTCGAGACCGACCCGCTGGGCACCGATCAGCAGGGCAACCCGGTCTTCCTGCGCGATATCTGGCCCTCCGCCCAGGAGATCGACGACACCATCAAGTCGGCGATCAACCAGGAGATGTTCACCAAGTCCTACGCCGACGTCTTCAAGGGCGACGAGCGGTGGCGCAGCCTGCCCACCCCGGAGGGCAACACCTTCGAATGGAGCGAGGATTCCACCTACGTTCGCAAGGCGCCGTACTTCGACGGTATGGGTATGGAGCCGGAGCCGGTCTCCGATATCAAGGGCGCGCGGGTGCTGGCCCTGCTGGGCGATTCGGTGACCACCGACCACATCTCCCCCGCCGGTGCCATCAAACCGGGCACCCCGGCCGCCGATTACCTCGATTCCCACGGGGTCGCGCGCAAGGACTACAACTCCCTGGGTTCGCGGCGCGGTAACCACGAGGTGATGATCCGCGGCACCTTCGCCAACATCCGGCTGCGCAACCAGCTCCTCGACGATGTCTCGGGCGGTTACACCCGTGACTTCACCCAGGAGGGCGGTCCGCAGGCATTCATCTACGATGCCTCGCAGAACTACCAGAAGGCCGGTATTCCGCTGGTGGTGCTGGGCGGTAAGGAGTACGGTTCCGGATCCTCCCGCGACTGGGCGGCCAAGGGCACCCGGCTGCTGGGCGTGAAGGCCGTGATCACCGAATCGTTCGAGCGTATCCACCGCTCGAACCTGATCGGCATGGGCGTGATCCCGCTGCAGTTCCCGGCCGGTGAATCCGCCGCCTCGCTGGGGCTGACGGGCACCGAGGTCTTCGATATCGAAGGTATCGAGGAACTCAACTCCGGCACCACTCCGGAGACCGTCCACGTCACCGCCACCAAGGAGGACGGGGAGAAGATCGAATTCGACGCGGTGGTCCGCATCGATACCCCCGGTGAGGCCGATTACTACCGCAACGGCGGAATCCTGCAGTATGTGCTGCGGAACATGATCCGCGCCTGATCGCTGTGGTGAACCGCGCCGCCTCCGGCGGTGCGGTTCACCACCCTCAGGTCTCGTGCTCGCGCGTTCGGGACCGCGCCTTCGGCGCATGCGTTTCGGGCACGCACACCACGAGACGGGCGCGAACGTCGCTCGTAGGCCTCGCTCCCGACATGGGTGGCGCAGATGCGGGCAGTGGTGTTGTCCGTCCGCTCGTACTGTGAAGACCCCGCGTGGTGAAGGGCCGCGCGGGGTTCGTATATCCGTTGGAGGAGACCGATGCCCAAGGTCAGCGACGATCACCTGGCCGCCCGGCGCACCCAGATACTCGACGGCGCCCGCCGCTGTTTCGCCGAGTTCGGGTACGACGGCGCCACCGTGCGCCGTCTGGAGGAGGCCATCGGCCTGTCCCGCGGCGCGATCTTTCATCATTTCCGCGACAAGGACGCCCTGTTCTTCGCTCTGGCCCAGGACGACGCGGAACGGATGGCCGAGGTAGCGGCGAATCAGGGCATCGTGCAGGTGATGCGGAACATGCTCGCCGACCCGCAGGAGTACAACTGGCTGGGCACCCGGCTCGAGATCGCCCGGCGGCTGCGCACCGATCCGGAATTCCGGGCGGGCTGGACCCAGCGCTCGGCCGAACTGACGGCCGCGACACTGGCCCGGCTCGAACGCCGTAAGGCGGCGGGCGCGCTGCGTGACGACGTACCCACCGATGTCCTGCTCGGCTATCTCGATCTGGTCCTCGACGGCCTCATCGCCCGGATCGCCTCGGGGCACACCAACGAGAACCTCACGGCCGTACTGGATCTCGTAGAGGCCTCGGTGCGCCGTCGCCCCTGAGCGGGCGACCCGGCGGTGGGCGGGAACAAACCGTCGACAGTGGTCCGTTCGACCCGATATGACCTTTTCCGTTCCCATCACCGTGCGTGGATACGAACTCGATGTCCAGGGCCATGTGAACCAGGCCGTCTACCACCAGTACGCCGAACACGCCCGCTGGGAATTCCTGCTGGCCGCCGGCCTGCAGCCGGATAAGCTGCTGGCGGCTCGAGTCGGGCCGGTGGTCCTGGAGAGCACGATCAAGTACCGGCGGGAACTGCGTGGCGGCGACGAGATCCGGGTGACCTGTGCGTTCGTCTGGGGTTCGGGGAAGACCTACCGCATCCAGCAGGAAATGGTCCGCACCGATGGCACGCTCTCGGCCGAGGTCACGGTGACCGGGGGCCTGCTCGATCTGGATGCCCGGCGGTTGCTCGCCGATCCCCGCGGCCGGCTTCGCGCATTGGCGGCGGAACCGGAACTGCTCGGGCTCTGACCACCGCCGGTCGTACTCCGCAAACTTGTTTCCGGTACCGGGACGCCCTTCGAGGCCGGAAATCTTCCACCGCAGGGATTCCTCGGGGAACAAGGCCGGGAAAGACAGTGGGCGAATCCGGTGATATCGGCTTCCGGAGTTCGTATACGGCGTTATGATCCGGACGCGCTCGGATCGTGGCATACCGCCAGCAAGATCGGAGAATCCAGATGACCGATGCCGTGCACCTCCCCGACACACCGGAAACCGATGCGGTGGCCACCCTTACGGGTGTACTGGACGGTGAATCCGACCGTGCCATCCGGGTGCGGGTCGCGGACGGGACATGGACTTTCCGGCGCCGTGATATCCGCGCTCTCAGCGGGCTCGGCGGTGGGGCCGCCACAGCCGGCGAAACGGTTCGGGTGGCGGTTCGGCGGGGCGCGACCGCCGATTTCACCCGCCGGCTACGCATCGATATCGCGGAACGGCCGCTGACGTTGTCGGCACCGCCGTCGGAGACATTCGGCGACGCACAGCTACGCCGGCTCACCGAATCCTGGGTGGCGCGACTGGACCTCGCCGACGCTCCGGATCACCCCGCGACCTTCACCTGCGCCCAGACCAGATCCCCTCGCGGCAGCGACGACAATATGCACGCCGACAGTCTCGATTGAGCAGCCCGGTGGCCGCCCACGGTCCGGGATCGGTCCTCATCGTCGCCGAGAACGACGATCTGCATGCGGCTGCCATGGCGGCAACGCTGCGCGAACAACACGGTGTGGAACCCCTTCGCCTGGATCTGCGCGACTTTCCGCGCGAGCCGGGCAGCTTCCGGCTCGACCGCTCCGGAGTCGACCGGTCGCTGGCCGGGCTGACCGGACTGGACGAGGTGCGGTCGGTGTGGTGGCGGCGACCGCACCCGTGCCGGGTCCCGGCCGGGGTGCGCGCCGACGACGACGCCTACCGGCAGGCCGAATGCGACGGGTTCGTCCAGGGGCTGCTCTGGTCGCTGCCCGCCCGGTGGATCAACGAACCCGGTCACGACCGCATCGCCCACCGTAAGATCCTGCAACTGGATACCGCGCTGCGGGCCGGCTGCGCTGTTCCGGAGACATTGGTCACCAACGATCCGGACGCGGCCCGCGAATTCGCCGAAAGCTGCGGTGGGCCGGTGGTTTACAAACGCACCGGAACCTCGCGCGCCGAATTCTCCGAAACACGGCTTCTCCTGCCCGGCGATCTGGACCGGCTCGCCGGGATCCGCTGGGCGCCGACCACCTTCCAGCGTTATATCGAGCCGGAATGCGATCTGCGCGTGGTGTGGGTGGAGGGGCGCGAGTGGGTGGTGCGGATCGACTCCCGCGCCGGTGCGGGCCGGGTGGATTCCCGGCTGGACACCTCTGTCGCCTTCTCCCCCGCCCGGCTCCCCGCGAGCGTCGGCAAATCGGTGGCGACGCTGATGGGCGCCCTCGGCCTGAGTTTCGGCGTCCTCGATCTGCGGGTCGGCCTCGACGGCGAACACTATTTCCTCGAGATCAACCCGCAGGGGCAGTTCGCCTATCTCGAGATCAAGACCGGGCTGCCGCTCTTCGCCAGCCTGGCCAATCTCCTGGTGCACGCCGACGGTGCCGTTCCCGGATGGTGATCGCTCCGCCGTCCGCACCCGGCACACCGACCCGACGCCGCCGGTCGATGATCCGGCGGCGTGGCCTGCGAATACGGTGCGGTTAGCGGGATTTGCGGCGATTGGCACCGCCGCGACTGCGGAGTTGCACATGCGACTCCGTCAGCACATTGTGGATGAACCCATAGGACCGCCCGGTCGCACGTGCCAGCGACCGGATACTCGCCCCCGCCTCGTATTGCTTCTTCAACTGGGTCTGTAGGCGGTCGCGTGACTTTCCTGTGACGCGGGTGCCCTTACCCAAGGTGCTCTTGCTCTGTACCGGCCTGTCGCTCATGGCTTCCTCCGAGTCGCCGAGCAGCGTTACTCTCAGGCTAAGCATTCGAAGAGCATCCGGCAATGAGTTCCTGTGATGAAACTCACGCGAGCTGAATCAATTCCAGGTACTCCGCCGACCAGTGGTCCTCGGTGCCGTCGGGAAGCAGGATCACCCGCTCCGGGTTCAGCGCCTCGGCGGCACCCGGATCGTGGGTCACCAGGACGACCGCCCCCGCGTAGGTACGCAAGGCGTCGAGGACCTGTTCCCGGGAGACCGGGTCGAGATTGTTGGTCGGCTCGTCCAGCAGGAGGACATTCGCGGCCGAGGAAACCAGCCCCGCCAGCGCGAGGCGGGTCTTCTCCCCACCGGACAGCGTGCCGGCGGGCTGCTCGAGCTGCGGTCCGCTGAACATGAAGGCGCCCAGCAGCCCGCGCAACTCCTGTTCGCCCGCGTCCGGGGCGGCATGCCGGATGTTCTCCCACACCGTGGCGGCATCGTCGAGGGTGTCGTGTTCCTGCGCGAAGTACCCGATCTTGAGCCCGTGACCCGGTATCAGCCCTCCCGCGGTCGGCTCCTCGGCTCCGGCGAGCAGCCGCAGCAGTGTGGTCTTTCCCGCGCCGTTGAGACCCAGCACCACCACCCGGCTCCCCCGGTCGATGGCCAGGTCCACGCCGGTGAAGATCTCCAGCGAGCCGTAGACCTTGGTCAGGTTCTCCGCCATCAGCGGGGTCTTACCGCAGGCCGCCGGTTCGGGGAACTTGATCCGCGCGACCTTGTCGGCCACCCGCACGTCGTCGAGTTCGGCCAGCAGCCGGTCGGCGCGCTTGGCCATGTTCTGCGCCGCAACGGCTTTGGTGGCCTTGGCACCCAGTTTGGCGGCCTGGGCGCGTAGCGCCGAGGCCTTCTTCTCCGCGTTGGCCCGCTCCCGGCGCCGCCGCTGTTCGTCGGTGGCCCGGGCGTCGAGGTATTTGTGCCAACCCATGTTGTAGACGTCGGCCTCGCCACGTACGGCGTCGAGGAACCACACCTTGTTCACCACATCGGCGAGCAGGTCCACATCGTGGCTGATGACGATGAGACCACCGTCGTGGTTCTGCAGGAAACCGCGCAGCCAGGTGATCGAATCGGCGTCGAGGTGGTTGGTGGGCTCGTCCAGCAGCAGGGTGGTGTCGGAGCGGCCACCGCTGCCGTCGGAGGCCGCGAACAAGATGCGGGCCAGTTCGATCCGCCGCCGCTGCCCGCCGGACAGGGTACGCAGCGGCTGGTCCAGTACCCGGTCCGGCAGGCCCAGGCTGTGGCAGATCCGGGCGGCCTCGCTCTCGGCCACGTACCCGCCGAGCGCGGAGAAGCGGTCCTCGAGCCGCCCGTACTTGCGGACCGCGCGTTCCCGTGCGGTGTCGTCGGCCAGTTCGGCCATCAACGCCTGTTGTTTCTCCATATCCCGGATCAACGCGTCCAGCCCGCGGGCCGATAGGACCCGGTCCCGGGCCAGGACGTCCAGATTGCCCTCGCGGGGATCCTGCGGCAGGTAACCGATCTCACTCGACCGCATGATCGTGCCGGCGTACGGCTCCCCCTCACCCGCCAGGATGCGCAGGGTGGTGGTCTTACCGGCGCCGTTGCGCCCGACCAGGCCGATCCGGTCACCGGCCTGCACCCGCAACGCCGGCCCCGGGGCGGACAGCAGGGTACGGACGCCGGCCCGGACCTCGAGGTCGGTCGCGGTGATCACAGATATCTCCTCGGAAAGGGTCGGGAACAGGGAGCCCGGTTCGTCGCGGCGGGTGGTCCGCCCATGATCGGCTGTATCCGGACACGGAACCACCGATTTTACCCGGACCGCCCCGGCGCGGGCTCGCGCGAGGCGGTCCGGCAGGCGCGGACCGTCTCGGGAGTGCACGGTAACGTGCCCCGCTATGAGCACCGATCTGTTGGGTAAGAGCGCGCTGGTCTCCGGGGCCAGCCGGGGTATCGGCTACGCGGTGGCCGCCGAGCTGCTGAGCCGGGGCGCGAACGTGCTGATCACCGCGCGCAAACCCGAACCGCTGGAGGAGGCGGCCACCGCGCTGCGTGAACTCCGGCACCGGGGCGAGGTCATCGCCGTAGCGGGTAATTCGGGTGATCCCGAAGCGCGCGAGTCCGCGGTCCAGCGGGTGATCACCGAATTCGGGTCGCTGGACATCCTGATCAACAACACCGGGATCAACCCGGTGTACGGCTCCCTGATGGAGGCCGATCTGGACGCGGTCCGCAAGATCTTCGACGTCAATGTGGTGGCGGCACTCGGTTACCTCCAGCAGGCGTACAAGGCCTACATGGCCGAGCACGGCGGGGCCGTCGTCAATGTGGCCAGTGTGGCCGGTATCCGCTCCACCGGGGTGATCGCGGCCTATGGGGCCTCCAAGGCCGCCCTGATCCGGCTCACCGATGAACTGGCCTGGCAGCTCGGGCCGAAGATCCGGGTCAACGCGGTCGCGCCCGGGGTGGTGAAGACCAGTTTCGCGGACGCGCTGTACTCCGCGGACGAGGAGGCCGCCGCCCGGGCCTATCCGCTGAAGCGGTTGGGCTCGCCGGAGGATGTGGCCCGGCTGATCGCCTTCCTGGTGTCCGACCAGGCGGCATGGATCACCGGCGAGACGGTTCGTGTCGACGGCGGGCTGCTGTCGACGGGCGGTATCTGAACCGCTACGGGAACAAACGGCGGGTCCGGGACAGCAACTGCCTGTCCCGGACCCGCCGTTTCCATTCGGAGAGGTTGTTCAGGAGCGATGGGGCAGGTTCTGCAGCCGCACCTGGCCGCGCGCGATCAGGCGTGCGTCCGCGTCGGTGATCACCACCTGCCAGAGCTGCTGCAGACCGCCCCGATGGATCGGCGTGGCCGCACCGGTCAACGTGCCTTCGCTGACCGCGCGGAGGAAATCGGTGGAATTGTTCACGCCGACGACCGTGCCGCGCGCCCCGTACCAGACGGCGCCGCCGGTGCTGGCCAGCGTCTCCACGACGGTGCAGAGCACGCCGCCGTTCTGGATTCCCGCCGGCTGGTGGTGCTGCGGGGTGACGGTCCATTCCCCGACGACCCGGTCGGGTCCCAGTTCGGTGATCCGCAGACCGAGCAGACCCGCGAACGTCGCCTTGTTGATCTCGTTCAGATCCTCCACGCTGAGATCGGCCATGGACTGCGGGGGACGCGTGTGCTGTTCGGTCATGGCTCAACGATCGCATGGCGCCCGGAGCCGATACTCACGGACCGGTACCGCGGCGGAAATGAAGCGGCGGATCCCACCCGGAGGTGGAACCCGCCGCGCGTAGGGGATCGGGGGTCACCGCAGCCCTCGGGACACTCGCGCGATCCGTACGCCGGTTCCGAGTATAGGACAGGCTTACCTAACTAGGCAACACGTTGCGCCCGCCGGATCGCCAGACCGCGATCTTCGAGCGCCGTCAGCAACCCGTGACCGCGGCGGGCGCCCGCCACCGGATCCGTGCCGGCCAGATCGGGCACATAAGTGGTGGCGCCGGAAACGGATTCGGCGACCAGCGACCAGAAACGCCGCTGCCCCAGCCCCGCGCACCGGGCCAGCGCACCTTGCACCAGCAGCAGCGACGGTTCGCAGCGGTACGCCAGCCACACCCGCATAGCCCGTTCACACGGCAGTGTCACCACCCCGGGCGAACCCGCCATCGGGTCACCGGCCACCACGCGGATCGTGGTATCGGTCAGACCCGCCCAATCGATGCCGCCGTCGTTGTCGGTATGGATCCACACGTTCTCCAGTCCCGGATCCCAGGCCCGTCCGTCGGCGACCCACAGGGCCGCGACCCGTCCGACCACGGCGTGGATGAGCGCGGTGGCCACCACTTCCGCCGCGGCCGCCGAACTGATCATCTCCGCCGCGTGCCGTCGGTACATGAGGTCGATACGCCCCTCGCGCAACCCGGTGGACAGCGCCCACCACCGCCGCTTGCCCTGATCGGCCATGGCCGCGGCGGCGTAGACGCGGGGATGCTCGGGCTGCAGGGCCCGCAACCGGGAACACGCGGAGCCGAACGGCGCCTCATGAGGACGGGGGATGCGCACAGTGGCCAGTTCGGACATTCGAACCTCCTCGAAATCGGCGTCGCGGCATCGATCTGATCGAAAGATAGGTTAGCCTTACCAGACCTAGCAAGCATTTCTCTCGAACAAGGAAGTAACGGGCCTGTGACGAAACTCGGCCCCCCGCACCGCCGGCGCCTGCTCGGGCTCGGCGTGCTCGCCGCACTGCTGGCGCTCCTGCTCGTCCCCGGCATCGCCGTCGGCAGCCGGACACTGGCCCCCGGTACCGCCCTGGACGCCCTCGGACACGCTCTCTCCTGTCCGGACGGCCCGTTCCGCTGCGCCGCGCTCTCGGCCGAAGAGGAGATCGTGCGCGGACTACGGCTCCCGCGTACGGCCCTGGCCCTGATCACCGGCCTGGCCCTCGGCCTGGCCGGGGCCCTGATCCAGGGCTACACCCGCAATCGGCTCGCCGACGCCGGACTGCTCGGGCTCACCGGAGGGGCGGCGTTCCTGAGTGCACTGGGTATCCATCTCTTCTCCCTCACCGCACCCGGGCAGTACATCTGGTTCGCCTTCGCGGGCACCCTCGTCACCGGTGTGGCGGTCTTCGGCGTTTCCCGCCTCGGGGGCGCCGGTGGCGGCCCGCTCGGGCTCATCCTGGCCGGTGCGGCTGTGACCGCCCTGCTCCAGGCGCTCACCTACGCCATCGTGAACCTCGACCCCTACGCACTGGACACCTACCGCTTCTGGGTCGTCGGGAGGTCGCCGGCCGGGACGCGTCGGTGTTCTGGCAGGTCCTGCCGTTCCTGGCGGCCGGCACCGCCCTGGCGCTGTTCGCCGCCCCCACTCTCGATCTCCTCGCGCTCGGCGACGATATCGCGCGCGGTCTCGGCGTACATATCGGCCGCAGCCGCGCACTCGGGCTTGCGGCGGTGGTGCTGCTCTGCGGTGCCGCCACCGCCGCGGCCGGGCCGATCGCCTTCCTCGGCCTGCTGGCGCCACATCTGGCCCGTATCGCCACCGGCCCCGATCAGCGCTGGCTGCTGCCGTATTCGGCGCTGGTCGGCGCGGCGATACTGCTCCTCACGGATATCGCGGGACGGATTGTGGCCGGCCCCGGGGAACTGCAGGCCGGGGTGATGCTCTCGATCCTGGGCGCACCGTTCTTCGTTCTCCTGGTGCGCCGGGGGAAGGCGGTGGGCGTATGACAGCCGTATCGAAAACCCCCGCCGTGCTGCCGGAAGCGGTACGGCTCGGCCCGGTCTCACTGGTCCGGCGTCCGGCGATGCTGGCTGTTACCGCCCTGCTCGTCCTCGTGCTGTGCGTCATGTTCTGCCTCGATATCGCCACCGGAAGCACCACCGTGCCGCTGAGCCGGGTCGTCGAGGTACTCGGCGGCGGCGGTACCCGCTCCCAGCGGTTCATCGTGCTGGAATCCCGGCTGCCCCGAGCCCTGGCCGGGGTGGTGGTCGGCGCGGCGCTCGGACTCGCCGGCGCCCTCACCCAATCCACCCTGCACAACCGGCTCGCCGCACCCGATGTCCTGGGAATCGGCAGCGGCGCCGCGCTCGGCGCGGTCGCGGTGGCCGGCACCGGGGGCGCGGCGACCGGATTCGCCGCGTCCGTCGGCGCGCCCCTGGCCGCCGTGGCCGGTGGTCTCGGCACCGCCGTGCTCGTCTACGTCCTCGCCTGGGGCCGCGGCCGGGCCGGCGGCCCCGATACCACCGGGATCCGCCTGGTCCTCGTAGGCGTAGGTGTGAACTCCCTGCTGCTGGCGGCGATCAACTGGGCACTCGCCCGCTCCGAAGGCACCGATACCGCACGTGTCCAGCGCTGGCTCAGCGGCTCGCTCGACGAAACCACCTACCCGGTCCTGATCCCCGCGGCCGTCGCGCTGGCTCTCGTAGGGGCCGTCGCCCTGATTTCCGCGCGGACCCTGGGCGCACTTCGCCTCGGCGCCGATACCACCCGCGCCCTCGGCGTACGCCTGCGATCCCAGCAGGTACTGCTCATCGGCGCCGCGGTCGTCGCGGTCTCGGTGGCCACGGCCGCGGTCGGGCCGATCGCCTTCGTCGGGTTGATCGCGCCCCAGGTGGCCCGGTGGGTGCTGCGCGCACCGGGGGAACCACTCATCGGGTCGGCGCTCACCGGTGCCGTCCTGGTACTGGGCGCCGATGTCCTCGCCCGGGTGATACTGCCCGTCGACCTGCCGGTCGGGATCGTCACCGCCGCTCTCGGCGGACCGTTCCTGCTGGTACTGCTCGTATCGATCAACCGGAAGGTAACGCCGTGACCGGACGATCCACGACGCCGGACGCCCGGCGGCTCACCGCGCGGGATCTCACCCTCGGATACGGGAACCGCCCGGTTGTGCGCGAACTGGACCTGGAGATCGAACCGGGTCTGGTCACCACCATCATCGGGCCGAACGGTTGCGGTAAGTCCACCGTACTGCGCGCGCTCGCCCGGCTCCTGCGGCCACGAACCGGCCGGGTCCTGCTGGACGGCAAGGCGATCGCCACGATGAGAACCAAGGAGGTGGCCCGGATCGTCGGTATGCTGCCGCAGACACCGGTGGCTCCGGAGGGACTCACCGTCGGCGATCTGGTGGCCCGCGGCCGGCATCCGCACCAATCGTGGCTACAGCAGTGGTCCGGCGACGACGAGAGCGAGGTCCGGGCCGCCCTCGACCGCACCGGTATCGCCGAGCTGGCCGATCGTCCCCTCGACGAACTGTCCGGTGGCCAGCGGCAACGCGCCTGGATATCCATGGCACTGGCCCAGGGCACCGATATCCTGCTCCTCGACGAACCGACCACCTACCTGGATCTGGCACACGCCCTCGAGGTGCTCGATCTCGTCGATCGGCTGCACGCCGACCTCGGCCGCACCGTGGTCATGGTGCTGCACGATCTGAACCTGGCCATCCGCTACAGCGACCGCCTGGTGGTGCTGCGCGACGGCCGGATCGTCGCCCGGGGCGCGCCCGCCGAGATCGTCTGCCCGGAACTGCTCGACGAAGTCTTCGGCCTGCGGGCCCGGGTACTCACCGATCCGGTCTCGGGCCGGCCGATGATCGTGCCGATCGGTACCCGGCATGTATACGGAACCGCCGGTGGTCCCGGCCCGGCGCCCGCGTCCGATTCCCGCGCGGGTGCCGCACCGGGCGATTGCGGAGTTATGACCGATCCCACAGGTTACGACACCCTGTAGTACGCCAGTGTGTCGTTGAGGTCGTAAAATCGAGAGATGGCTGGACTTGGTGAACTCGAGAAAGCGGTTATGGACCAGTTGTGGTCTGCCGATGAACCACAAACGGTCCGACAGGTGCACGAAGCGCTGTCGGCGCGCCGCGAACTCGCGTACACCACGGTGATGACCGTGCTGCAGCGTCTCGCGAAGAAGAATCTGGTGGTACAGCGGCGCGACGACCGGGCGCACCGGTACGCTCCCGTACACACCCGCGACGAGCTGGTCGCCGGTCTCATGATGGACGCCCTGCAGCAAGCCGACGAGGCCGGCAGCCGAGCCGCGGCGCTGGTGCACTTCGTGGAGCAGGTCGGCAAGGACGAGGCCGCCGCCCTACGGGATGCGCTCGCTAAGCTCGAAGCAACCGAGGACACCGCACCACCACAGTGACCTCGGACCCTGGCCCCACAACGCAGTGAGCAGAGTCGATGAACGCAGCAGCACCGGCATTCGCCGTACTTGCCTTGCTTCTCGCCGGACCCGTCCCGGAGGCGCTCAGCCGGGCGACCTGGACCTACCGGGTTCCCCGCGCCGCCCTCGTGCTCTGGCAGGCCATCGCGTTGGCCGCCGTGCTCAGCGCCTTCAGTTCCGGGCTCGCCATCGCCGCGGAACTCCTGGTGCCCGGACCGGACGGCCGGCCCACCACCAAACCCACCGACGAGATCGATGCGCTGGGTTTGCCGCTGTGGCTGGCCTATGTCTCCGTGTTCATGCTCACCCTGTTGATCGGCGCCCGGCTGATGTACGCCGCCATCCGGGTCGGAATCCACACCCGTCGCCGCCGGGCCCACCACCGCATGCTGGTGGACCTGCTCGACCAGAGCGGCCCGATACGCCGGGCCGCCGATATCCGGGTGCTCTCGTCCGCCGAGCCCATCGCCTACTGCCTGCCCGGCCTCCGGCGCCGGGTGGTGGTGAGCGCGGGAACCCTCGACAACCTGAACGAACAGGAACTGACCGCGATTCTCAGCCATGAGCGGTCCCATCTGCGTGCCCGCCACGATCTGGTGCTGGAGGCGTTCACCGCCGCCCACGAGGCCTTCCCTCGTTTCGTCCGCAGCAAATCGGCACTGGATTCGGTGAAATTGCTCATCGAACTGCTGGCCGACGATTCCGCGGTCAAGGTCACCGGTCCCAAACCCCTGGCGCGCGCGTTGGTCGCCTGCTCGAAATCCAGCGCTCCACAGGGCGCTCTCGCGGTGGGCGGGCCCAGTACGCTGATCCGGATCCAGCGCTTGGCCGGGCCGCTCGGCGATATCCGGATCGCGGGCGCCGCCTATCTCGCTTCGATCGCCATCCTGGTGGTACCCACCTTGGCCGTCGCGATTCCCTGGCTCGTCGAGCTGAGTCGGCTCTTCCGTGCCTGACCCCGTCGCCCCCCGCATCCGGCAGGTACCGGATTCCGCTGCGGTGAGCGCCGGAACCGCCCGGCCCGCGTTCGCCCGGCTGGGGCTGCCCGTGCTCACGGTCCAGGCCCTGCACCGGGAAGGTGTCACCGAACCGCTGCCCATCCAGGAGGCCGCCATCCCCGATGCCGTGGCCGGTCACGACGTGCTCGGCCGCGCACCCACGGGGTCGGGCAAAACCTTCGCCTTCGGTCTGCCCATGTTGGCCCGGCTCGCCGGACGGCCGGCCATACCTCGTGCCCCCCGGGGTCTCGTCCTGGCCCCCACCCGGGAACTGGCGTTGCAGATCGAACGAGCCCTGGAACCCTTCGCCCTGGGGCTGCGTCTGGGCACCGCGGTGGGTGGAATGCCGACCGCCCGGCAGGCCGAACGGCTGCAACGGGGTGTGGACCTGCTGATCGCCACCCCGGGCCGGCTCACCGACCTGGTCGATCAGGGCGCCGCGGTACTCGATTCGGTCGGGATCACGGCGATCGATGAAGCCGACCATATGGCCGACTTCGGGTTCCTGCCGCAGGTCCGCCGGCTACTGGACGCCGTCCCCCGCGACGGCCAGCGGCTGCTGTTCTCCGCGACCCTCGACGACGAATCCGTTCAGGACCTGGTCCGCCGGTACCTGCGCGACCCCGTCACCCACAGTGTGGCGCCCGAACCCGCGGCCGCGGTGGCGCTCCATCACCTGCTCTACGTCGAATCCGCCGACAAACCCGCCGTACTGGCCCGGATCGCCGCCCGCGAAGGCCGCACCCTGTTGTTCGTCCGCACCCAGTACGGCGCCGAGAAGCTCACCCGGCGGCTGCGCGACCAGGGCCTCCCGGTGGCGGCCCTGCACGGCGGCAAGGCGCAGAACCGGCGACTGCGGACCCTCGCGGCGTTCGCGGACGGCGCCATTTCGGCGCTGGTCGCCACCGATGTCGCCGCACGCGGTATCCACGTGGACGCGGTATCGCTGGTCGTGCACGCCGACCCGCCCACCGATCCCAAGGACTATGTCCATCGCGCGGGCCGCACCGCGCGCGCCGGAGCGAGCGGCACGGTGGTCACCGTGGTGACACCCGATCAGCGCGCCGAGGTCCTTGCCCTGACCCGGGCGGCAGGTGTTCAGGTCGAAACGCATACCGTCGGGCCCGAAGACCGGCGACTCCAACGGCTGACGGGCGCCCGCAGACCGCCGGGCGTTCCGGCCGCGGCGCCGGAACCGACCGGCCGCGACCACCGCCCACGGGGAGCCGAGCGCGCGGGACGCACCGCGGCCCGGTCGCCCGCGCGTCGCCCGCACCGCCGCCGGGCGAAATGAGGTCGCGCGTCCCCGCGATGGCCCCCGCCGCCGCCCGCCGCCGATTACCATGGGCGCAGTGCAGTTTCTCCCCGGACACACCCCGCCGTACGACCTGACCTACAACGATGTCTTCCTGGTTCCCAACCGCACGGATATCGCCTCCCGGTTCGACGTCGACCTCACCACCACCGACGGTTCCGGCACCACCATCCCCCTGGTCGTCGCGAATATGACCGCGGTCGCCGGCCGGCGGATGGCCGAAACCGTGGCCCGGCGCGGCGGGATCGTGGTGTTGCCGCAGGATCTGCCCAACAGCGCGGCCGCCGAAACCATCGCTTTCGTCAAGAGCCGCTCGCTCATCGGGGACACCCCGGTCATGCTCACCCGCGAGCATTCGGTATCCGACGCCATGGCGCTGATCCACAAGCGGGCACACGGCGCGGTGGTGGTGGTCGACGACGGCCGGCCGGTCGGTGTGGTCACCGAAGCGGCCTGCGCCGATGTCGACCGGTTCGCCCGGCTGCACGAAGTGGCCACCACGGATTTCGTCACCGTCCCCGCGACCGCGGACGCCGCCCATATCTTCGACCGGCTCGAGGCCGCCCACTCCGACCTGGCCGTTCTCCTGGAACCGGACGGCACCCTCGCCGGAGTACTGACCCGCACCGGCGCGGTCCGCGACGGGATCTACGCCCCCGCTGTGGACACGGCGGGACGGCTACGGATCGCGGCGGCGGTCGGGATCAACGGTGATGTGCCCGCCAAGGCCAAGGCCCTCGTCGACGCCGGCGCCGATCTGCTGGTGGTGGATACCGCCCACGGGCACCAGGTGAAGATGCTGGAAACTCTGCGCGCCATCCGCGACCTGGATCTGGGAGTGCCGCTGGCCGCCGGTAATACGGTGTCGGCGGAGGGTACCCGGGACCTGATCGCCGCGGGCGCCGATATCGTCAAGGTCGGTGTCGGCCCCGGCGCCATGTGCACCACCCGGATGATGACCGGTGTGGGCCGTCCGCAGTTCTCCGCCGTGGCCGAATGCGCTGCCGCGGCCGCGGCGGCCGGCGCCCATGTCTGGGCCGACGGCGGCGTGCGGCACCCCCGCGACGTGGCGCTGGCGCTCGCGGCGGGCGCGTCCAATGTCATGATCGGCTCCTGGTTCGCCGGCACCTACGAATCGCCCGGGGATCTGCGGGTGGATCGGGACGGCAACGCCTACAAGGAGAGCTTCGGGATGGCTTCCAAACGTGCGGTCGCCGCCCGGACGGCGGCCGATCACGGCTACGACCGGGCCCGCAAGGCATTGTTCGAGGAAGGTATCTCGAGTTCCCGGATGCGCCTCGATCCGGAACGGCCCGGGGTCGAGGATCTCATCGATCACATCTGTTCCGGGGTGCGCAGTGCCTGCACCTATGCCGGCGCCCGGACGCTGGCGGAGTTCCACGAACGGGCCGTGGTGGGCGTGCAATCGGCCGCCGGTTTCGCCGAGGGCCGCCCGCTGCCGGGCGGCTGGTGAACCGGACCGCTGCCCGCACACCACATATCGTCCTGCGGTGGCCGCCGACCGGGCCCTGGGTACACCCGCGGGCTCCGGGTACCATGAGACTCGTCGGCGGCCGCCGGCTGTGAAATCGTCAGGACGAAAGGAACCAGTTGTCACCCGCGTCCGAGGGCGCCACTCAGGAGGGCTCATCTATCGAGCCGGGTGACAGACCCGGCGCCCCTCCCTGTTCAGCCCCACCCCCTCACCCGGTTCGTTCCGCATCACCACTGATGCCCGCCGGGAGGTGGTGATATGTCGGTCGTCCTCACCGTCCTCAGCCTCATCGGCTTCGTGGCGCTCACCGCGGGCACCGCGCTGTTCGTGGCGGCGGAGTTCTCGCTCACCGCGCTGGAACGCAGTACCGTCGAGGCGCACGCCCGCAGCGGCGATGTGCGGGCGCGTGCGGTCCGCCAGGCCCACCGCACGCTCTCGTTCCAGCTGTCCGGCGCCCAGCTCGGTATCACCATCACCACGCTGATCACCGGTTATATCGCCGAACCGGTTCTGGCGCGGCTGCTCCGACCGCTGTTCGGCCTGGTCGGTATCCCGGATTCCGCGGCCACGGGTATCGCTCTGGTACTCGCCCTGATCCTGGCGACCTCGCTCTCGATGATCTACGGCGAATTGGTTCCCAAGAACCTCGCCATCGCCACCCCGATGGCGACCGCTCGCGCGACCGCGGGACCCATGGTGGCCTTTTCGGCAGTGTTCAAACCGATGATCCAATTCCTCAACGGCACGGCCAACTGGGCGGTGCGCCGATTCGGAGTGGAACCGGCGGAGGAACTGCGTTCGGCGCGGTCGCCGCAGGAACTCGGATCGCTGGTGCGCACCTCGGCCCAGCACGGCGCCCTCGACCAGCGCACCGCGCAGATCCTGGACCGCTCCCTGCAGTTCGGCGCGCGCAGCGCCGAGGAACTCATGACTCCGCGTGTCAAGATCGAATCCCTGGATCGGACCGACACCATCGGCGATCTCCTGGCCGCGGCCGCGCGCACCGGGTACTCCCGTTTCCCGGTGATCGACGGCGATCTGGACAACACCCTCGGCGTGGTGCACGTCAAACAGGCCTTCACCCACCCCGCGCCCACGCGCGCCGGGGTCGGGCTCGCCCAGATCGCACAGCCCGTGCCGGTCGTACCGGCGAGCCTGGACGGTGACGAGGTGCTCGAACGGGTCCGCGCCGACGGTATGCAGGTCGCGCTGGTCGTGGACGAATACGGCGGTACCGCGGGCCTGGTCACCATGGAGGACATCATCGAGGAGATCCTCGGCGATGTCCGCGACGAGCACGACGAGGAGGAGCGCGACGTCCGCCGGGTCGCCGACGGCTGGGACTGCTCCGGGCTGCTCCGGGTGGACGAGGTGTTCCGCGCCACCGGATACGCCGCTCCCGAGGGCGAATACGAAACCCTGGGCGGTCTGGTCCTGACACGACTCGGGCGGATACCGGTGGCCGGCGATATCGTCGTCCTGCCGCAGCGGCGCGGGCACGATCGGGGCCAGGTGAACGGCCCGGGTGGCTGGCTGGCCCGGGTCGAGCGGATGGACGGCCGCCGGGTGGACCGGATCCGGCTGGTACCGGTCGACGCCGAGACGATCGGGCAGCGGGAACAGCAGCCCGCGGGACGGGAGTACCACCATGGGTGATCTGCTCGCTGTCGCGTTCACCGCGGTGCTGCTGGCCGGTAACGCCTTCTTCGTCGCCGCCGAGTTCGCGCTGATCTCCGCCCGCCGCGACCGGCTCGAGGCCCTGGCCGCGCAAGGAAAACGTAATGCCGACACCGTGATCCGGGCGGGGCAGAATCTGTCGATGATGCTGGCCGCGGCGCAGCTGGGTATCACCATCTGCTCGATCCTGCTCGGCCGGGTCGGTGAACCCGCGGTGGCCCATCTTCTCGAGAAGCCCTTCGAGCTGGCCGGTCTCCCGGATTCGCTCCTGCATCCGGTGTCGTTCGTGCTGGCACTGACCATCGTGGTGATCCTGCACATCCTGCTGGGCGAGATGATCCCGAAGAACATCGCGCTGGCCGGTCCGGAACGCAGCGCCCTGCTGCTGGTACCGCTGCACCTGGCCTGGTTGCGTATCGCCCGTCCCCTGATCGCGGTCTACAACTTCGCCGCCAATCTCACCCTGCGGATGCTGCGTATCGAACCGAAGGACGAACTCGAGGCCACGGTCTCCAGCGACGAACTCGCCGAGATGATCGGGGAATCGCGCTCGGAAGGCCTACTGGACGAGGAGGAGCATCGACGGCTGACCCAGGCGTTGGGTACCGGCGAACGGTTCGTCGCCGAGGTCATGGTCCCGCTGGACCGCACCCGCACGGTGCCGCTGCGGGCGAACGGCACCACCCTCGGGGATATGGAGACCGCGGTCGCGGAAACCGGTTTCTCCCGGTACCCGGTACGTGCCGAGGACGGTTCGCTGGTGGGGTACCTGCATGTCAAGGATGTGCTGGACAAGGTATCCGACGAGACGGCCGGTCCGAACACCGAGATCCCGCGCACGGATATCCGGCCGCTGCCCACCGTACTGCTGGGCACCACCCTCTACGAGGCACTGGCCCGGCTCCGGCGGACCAGCAGCCATCTGGGCCGGGTGGTGGACGCGCGCGGCAATACGGTGGGCATCGTGGCGCTCGAGGATCTGGTCGAGGAATTCGTCGGTACCGTCCGCGACACCACGCACCGGGTGGCCGAATGACCGCGGCCGTCACCGGCCCGGTACTCGCCGAAACCGACTGGCGGCCCCGGGCCGCGGCGCACCGGGATCGCGTCGAGACCTTGATCGGACCGTATCTGCGCCGCCGGGCCGCCGGTGCGAAGCATCCGGTCCTCGACTTCCTGTTCACCTACTACGGGTACAAGCCCGCTCAGCTACGCCGCTGGCACCCGGGGTACGGCATCGCGCTGGCGGGTGCCCGCGAGTACACCGGTCTGCGTGGCTATCACCGGATCGACGGCCCGGACGATTCCGGGCCGGTGGTCACCGCGGATCCGGAATTCCTGCGTACCCGTCTCGACACCGTATCCTTCATCGCCGGGCTGCTGCGGGCCACGGCCGCCCGGCCGGCACACCTGTCCTGCTTCGGTCTGCACGAATGGGCCATGGTTTATCGGACCGGGGAGGTCCGCCACGATTCGGTGCCGCTGCGGCTGGGTGCGGCGCGCACCGACGCCGTACTGGAGTCGATGCCGGTGCGGTGTAGCCATTTCGACGCGTTCCGGTTCTTCACCGCACCCGCGGCCGGCCGCAACGATCGCCGGCTCACCCGCGCGGATCAGGTCGATACCGAACAACCGGGCTGCCTGCACGCGAATATGGATCTCTACAAGTGGGCGTTCAAGCTGACGCCACTGCTGTGTTCGGATCTGCTACTGGACTGTTTCGCGCTGGCCCGGTCCGCGCGGGAACTCGATATGCGTGCCAGCCCCTACGATCTGCGTGATCACGGCTACGAGCCGGTCCGGATCGAAACTCCCGCCGGCCGGGCCGAATATGTTCGCGCGCAAGCCGCGATCGCCGACCGGGCCGCGGTGCTACGGCAACGGCTGCTGCGATCCTGCGAGGACCTGCTGGCCGGGCCCCACTGAGCGCGACCGTTCCACGAAACCGGGTACCACCGGACGACTGGGAAGGACCTGTGCATCACCCGCTCGGACAACGGGTTTCCCGAGTGGGCACAGTGACGAATCGGGGTACGCCGCTCCGGCGGCTCAGCGGTCCACCGTCGGTTCCCAACGGCTTCCGGCCGGCGGCGGACACAGACGAGCCCGGACGCCTCGGGCGTCCGGGCTCGGCCCATCCGGTCGGTTAGCGGCTCACAGCGGCGGGAATCCCGCCGATCCGGTGGCCAGCCAATGCCAGAAATTGCCGATTCGCTGCACGATCAGCACTGCGATATCGAGCACGGTACTACCCATCAGAGCCCACCCTCGTTTCGAATTACACATACGGCGGCCCCGGGCAGGGCGCCGCCGGGCCTACGATAAGGCCCCGCCGGAGGAACGACAACCGGAGGCCGGGCTCCGGTGTTCCCACCGAGTCGTCGAATCGCTAATGCTCCGAGGGCTGCCGGGGCCATTGCCGGCCGCTGAGGACCAGCGTCGCCGGGTCCGTGGTGAGGGTATCGGCCGCGCCCGGCTCGGAGTCGGTGGTCGCGACCGCGGTCCCGCGCACATCCAGTTCGGCCACACCCACCAGGACGACCAGGCCGACGACCACCAGGGCGACGGTGGTCAGCAGCGGGGTGAGCAGTTCCACCGGGGCGGCACCCTCCGGAACCTCGCTGTGCCCGGTGTGCTGGGCGCTCATGGCCGCCATACCGGTGTAGTGCATCCCGCATACCGCGATACCCATGATCGCGGCCGCGCCGATGGTATTGCCCCAGCCCTGGACGTGCAGCGTGAACCAGAGCGCGGCGGTGGCCGCCACCACCGCGATCAGGATGGACAGCAGCACCAGTCCGGTGCCGTATTCCATGGGGACCCCGGTGTTCATCGCGGCCATGCCCAGATAGTGCATGGCCGCCACTCCGAGACCGGTGATGGTGCCGCCCAGCGGAAGCGCGATCGTCTCCCGGTGGCCACGGACCACGACGGCCAATCCGATCAGGACGACGACGACCGCGATCACCGCGCTCAGCACGGTCATCGGCATGTCGTAGCGGATGACCGCGCCGTCGATGGCGAACCCGAGCATCGCGGTGAAGTGCATGACCCAGATTCCCGCGCCACCCAGCGCCACAGCCGCGGCGACGAGCCAGCCGAAGGCGGGTTGCGCGGTGCGGGCACGTAGCGCACACCGCAGGCCGAGCACCGACCCGATGAAGGACATCAAGTAGGCGAGGACAGGCGTCACCCACCCGTTACTGAAGTGCTCGAGCTGCACGTCTTTCTCCGCTTTGGTAGTCGATTTCCGAACCACGGCCGGGTCGACAGTAGTTCGACACACCCACAAGGGGCCTGCGAAGTAAAAATTTCACCTCAGGAGGCCCGGTACTCGCCAGTCGATGTCACAACTGGGCTATGGCAGGGCCCGGATCAGCCCAGCAGGTACGCCGGTGTCGCGGACGGCGCCACGTTGTAGACGAAATCGCGGCGCAATCGGTGGTAGGGCTCCCGGTCGTCGAAGAAGTTCCGGCGCATATGTGCCAGTTCCTCGGCGCGGTAGGCGGCCAAGGGCTTGATCGCCTCGTCCGCCTCACGCCGGCGCTTCTTGTTCGTCAGCCGCGTTTCGAGCTCGGGCGAATCGGCCAGCGCGGCCGCTTCCCGACGCACCCATTCGCGGAACTCACCGGTACCGCCGGGAGCGACCCGGTCCACCAGCCCGATCGCCTCGGCCGAATGGGCGCCCACCGGAAGGGTTTCCCGCATGAGCCGGGCGGCCTCACCCGCACCGACCCGGCGCGGTAGCGAATAGGTCCAGTACTCCGATCCGTACAGGCCCATCAGGCGGTAGTGCGGGTTGAGCACGACCGATTCCCGGCACCACACCTCATCGGCCGCCAGCGCCAGCATGACACCCCCGGCCGCCGCGTTTCCGGTCAGCGCGGAGATCACCAGCCGATCCGTGGTCGTGAGGATCGCCTCGACCAGATCGTTCATCGCGTTGATGTTGTCCCAGGACTCCTGTGCCGGATCGGCAGCCGCCTCGATCACATTGAGATGGATACCGTTGGAGAAGAAGTCACGGGACGGGCCGAGCACCAGCGCCCGGGTGGGGCGCGCACAGGCCTGCTGATACGCCGCCAGCAAACGGCGGCACTGATCGGTGCTCATCGCACCACCCGCGAAGGAGAATTCCAGGTAGCCCACCGACCCGGCCTCGCGGTAACGCAGCTCGGACCAGGTATCGCGGTCCGCCGCCTCCGCCGGGGTGACCAGGTCCTCCGGGAGCCCGGCGGGCAGGTCGGCGCCGAGGGCGTCGACCGCGGGACGTTTGAAGGTGGGCGGTCCGCCGGGCGTCCGCCGCCGCCGCAACTGCGGCAGCCAGACGGCGCCGTCCACGGTGGCCCGGCATATCGCTGCGTCCCGGGTCGCGATCACCTCCCCCGGCGCCCCGCGCAGCCGGTCCTCGTTGTGCCCGCCGTGTACGAAGTACTCCTGCCCGTACAGTTCGTCGAGGACGCCCGGCTGGGAGTCGGCGGCCCGCAGTTTGCGCAATACCTCCGCTGTGCTGTCGGCCGCCCAGTCGATCCGGCGGTACTCCTGGGAATGGTAGGGCCGCAACTGTCCCCGTACATCGGGGCGGCGGTAGTCCAGGGGTTCCGGGACGAAATCACCGGCGGCGAACCGCTCGACCGCCGACAGCACGGCGGTCACCGCGGCGTCGGAGACCTCGTTGCGGTAGAGCTCGCTCTTACCGCAGGCCGCGACCCGGAAGGGCACCGAGGACCAGATCGGCCCGGCATCCATTTCCTCGACGGCCTGCAGAACCGTCACACCCCACTCCCGCTCTCCCGCGCTGATCGCCCAATCCAGTGAGGAGGGCCCACGATCGCCCTTCGGGCCGGGGTGCACGATGAGGACGGTGTGCTCGGTCCAGATATCGGCCGGGATGGCCGTGGTGAGCATCGGTGCCACGATGAGATCGGGGCGGAACCGGGCCACTCCGGCCCGCAGCAGTTCATCGCCGAGCGCCAACTCGACCCCCACCGTGTATCCGCGGTGCCGCAGTTCGGTGTGGACGCGCTGGGTGAGACTGTTGAATGCACTGGCGACCAGCAGGACGCGCAAGATCTTCCTCCATCGGACAGGGACCGATCATTCGGCCCCCGGTACGTGTCGACTCCGGACAACGCTATCCGCCCCGCGTTCCGGACGCAGTCCGAGGGTGGTCCATCACGCCGGGCTCAGGAGGCTGTGTGCAGCCGGAAGCCGCTCGTTCCCGGCTCCTCACGTCCGGGAACGAGCCGCAGACCGCGATCGTAATCACCCCCCGCCTGCCTCCGGTAGCGAATCGGTTCCGTCTGCTCGATTTTCGCCAACCGGTCGCGTAGATCGCCGGCGATGCGAGGGAACCGTTCGTCGTCGACTCCGATCGCACCGTGCACGACGAAAGGCGGCAATACGTCCATGCCGGGGTAGTACAGGATTCCGTGTTGGATGGGAAACAACAGATCGTCCATGGGCCCGTTGATGCCGCGCTCCGAGTACGACGGCTCGCGCCCACCCACGGCGACCACGAGCATGGCCCGCCGGCCCGCCAGTGCACCGTCCCCGTAACGCGGTATCGCCGTTCCCCCCGCTCCGTAGGCGAACCCACAGGTGAAGACGCGGTCCACCCAGCCCTTCAAGATGGCCGGCATGGAGAACCACCAGAGCGGGAAGTGCAGGAGCACGGTATCGGACCACAGCAGTTTCTCCTGCTCGGACCGGATATCCGCGGCGAGCGTCCCGTTTTCGAACGCTTCCCCGGAGGCCAGCATGAAGTTCGTTTCGGCCACCGCCCCGAAATCGGCGGCGTCGGCATGCGCCTTCCAGCCCATGGCGTAGAGGTCGCTCACCCGCACGTCGTGACCCTGCGACCGCAGTTGCTCGACCGCCACGTCTTTCAAAGCGCCGGTGAGCGAATCCGGCTCCGGATGGGCGTACACGATCAAAACCTTCATGCCCGGAGCAACTCGGGCCACGGGCGCGAGAATTCCTGGGGTGGTCTGCCGCGGGGCGCGAGCCCGCCCGGATGACCCCGACACCGGGCCTCGGCCGTGTGGTCCCGGTGGTTCGGGCCGCGGACCACACGACCGCAGGGCCGCTCGGCCTTACGACCCGTTCTTCCCTCGCCGAAGCTGTGAACGAAGAATGGACCGCGGTGTCCACACTCGGCATTCGCTGTCAGACCATCCACCTGTTCAGGGTGTCCACGACACAGGCCGGTTTGGCCGAGCCGTCGATTTCTGCCGTGATTCGAATGGTCGCCTGCACCCCGCCCGGTATATCGTCACAAGCCAGGATTTCGCCATGACCCCGGATACGCGATCCGACCGTGACCGGCGCAGGGAACCGAACTTTGTTTGCCCCGTAGTTCACGCCCATACTGACGTTCTCGACGCGCAACAACTGTGGCAGGAAGAAGTTGCACAGCGACAACGTGAGGTAGCCGTGCGCGATCGTGGTACCGAAGGGCGAGTGCTGCCGCGCCCGCTCCGGATCCACATGGATCCACTGATGATCGCCGGTCACCTCGGCGAAACCATCGATCCGTGATTGATCGATCCGCAACCACTCCGTGGGTCCGAGTTGCACCCCTACCGACGCACGGAGCCCACCGAGCCCATCGACTGTCCACGGCTCGGCAACCGCCGAAGCCGTCCCCGGCATGTCGATACCCGTTTCCGCGGTGCTCATGGAACCTCCCTTCGTCTCGGCTTCCTTGGTGACACGGTCGCTTCGCTCCGGCTTCCACACCTGCAAGGCAGCACGACGGGCGCGCATCCGCATCGCCTCCGATCCTTCCGCCGATTCCAGGTCGGCGACTGCACATTCCCGTTCGATGGACCACTCCCCCGGGAGTACGCCACACCTTGCGACCCCACGCTCTTCGTCGACGGGGCAGTTCCACTGAGTGGGCGGCCTGGTTGCATTTTCAGCGCGATCGATGGATCTCGGTAAACGGGCGGTCGCCGCCGGGTGCTGCACCCCGTGCCGGATCATGCCCGAGGCGCAGCGGCGCAACCGATGTCGAGAACTCGGCGTTCAGGCAGGATCGGAACCCGGTTCGTCCTGTCGACTCGCTGGGTTGCGGCCGGCCATTCACAAGGTGGCCAGGCCGCCCTCGCCCCCGATGCTCTCGCGCTGCGGCCACCACCGCTCCCGGCTCTCACCGGCTGGACTCCGAACCTGGTCTACATATTGGCGGCACTGCGCGGCGGACTCGATCCCGATCGGTTGGTGGGAACCGTATTTCCCGGTGTCGAATCCCCCGCGGTGACCGGGCGGGTCATCGCCGCGCTCGCCGGCGACCCGGCAGTGCTGGCGCGCACCGGACATACGTACTGGGGATCGGAGCTCGCGGGCGAGTAGGGCATCACCGATACCGACGGTTCGGCACCGCCTTCCTATCGCGAATGGCTCGGTGCGCCGTCGGAGTTCCCGGTGGTGGCGCCCACCTACGCGTGCTTCATCGCGGCCGGTGCGGATATCGATTTCGGTCCGCTCGGCCGTTTCGACGCCGACGGGCTGACCCAGGTGTTCCCGGATATCGCCCTGAGCACACACGACGGCAGGCACCGGATCCTCGATTAACCTCGGCTGACCACAGAACCGCCCGGATCGGGTGCTGCGGGAGCGAGCGGAATCGGCCCGACCGCTTCCCCGGCATCCGATCCGCCGACAGCCGCTGCCTCGGCCGCGTCAACTCCCCAGGTACAACCGTTCACAAGGTATCCGCGGCACTCCCGAAGTCGGAGCCGGCGATAACTCGATTGCTCCGCACCACCGCTGCCTCTTCCAATCAGCGATCAGATTGCCCACTGCTGCTGCCGCGATCACGTATTCGAAAGCGCACCCGAACAATCGGATTCGCACGCGCACATCGGCGCTGCTCCCGGGAATCGCCGGGCCGCGGGTATACCGGAGACCCGCGCTGTTCTCTTCGTTGTGCCTGGTCACGACCATCCATCCTGCTGCACTCACCGAATACCCGGGTTGCGCAGCGAATGCGTCTCGAGTTTCCGGTCCGACGCGTCGTCGGGCTCTGCGCAACGCCGACCACGTCGTCGCCGTTGCCCATCCCTTACGCGGACCCTGGCGCAGCTCATAGGCCGACGCGACGACCATGAGCCGGGTCACAAGATGGCACATCTGCGGCGTCGCCCCCGGTTGCTTCCCACTCAGCGGCACAGCGAAAACAGGGCTTCCACTCAGCGGTGGTTGCCCTTGCGGCGCCCGCCACCAGGATCGATTCTGGGACGATGCCACCGACCCGCCGCTTCGACCTCCACCCGCAGCTACCGAGCTCGAGCCGATGGTGAGCATCCGGGACACCGGAATATCGCCCGATCGGCTCTCCGGCCCTACCCGTACCCCCACGACCCGGTCCGGGACCGGGATCGTCGTGGTGCTCGGCGCCTGCGGGTACCTGATGGCGCTCCAGCAGACCATGGTCCTGCCTCTGCTGCCGGCCCTGCCGTCCCTGGTGAACACCTCCGCGAGCAATGCCTCTTGGCTGGTGACCGCCACCCTGGTCACGGGAGCGGTCGTCACACCACTGATCGGCCGGCTCGCCGATATGTTCGGCAAGAAGCTGCTGATCGTCCTGACGCTGTTGCTCGTGGTGTCCGCATCGGTGCTCGGTGCGCTCAGTGACGCGCTGCTCCCCCTGGTGCTCGCCCGGGCCGCCCAAGGATGTGGCTTGGCACTGATTCCCGTCGCGATGGCCACCATGCGCGATGTGCTGCCGCCGCACCGGGTCCCCGGCGGGGTATCCACCATGAGCGCATCGATGGCCATCGGCGCCGCCGCGGGCCTGCCGCTGTCCGGCCTGATCGTCACATTCCTGGATTGGCACTGGATCTTCTGGGCGGTGGCCTCGGCCGGGTCGGTGCTGACGATCATCGTCGTAAAGGTTGTTCCCCCGTCCCCGCCGCGCGCACGGGAAAAGTTCGACCTGCCCGGCGCCGTCGTGCTGGCCGGCGCGCTCACCACGCTGCTGCTGCCACTGTCCAAGGGCGGGCAGTGGGGCTGGACCAGTCGCGAGACGTTGATTCTCGCCGGAACGAGCGTGCTTCTCTTCGCGGCATGGATACCCCTGCAGCTCCGCTCCGACGCCCCGCTGGTGAACCTGCGAGTGGCAGCGCGGCCACCCCTGTTACTGGTGAACCTGTGCGCGCTGCTCATCGGCTTCGCACTGTTCAGCAATATCCTGATCACCACACAGCTGTTGCAACTGCCGGCGGCGACAGGGTTCGGCGCGGGACTGAGCGTGCTGGAGGCCGGATTCTGGCTCATGCCCATCGCGCTCGTCGGCATAGCCACGGCGCCGGTCGCCGCGCGCGCCATCGCACGTTTCGGCCCGCAACCGGTACTTCTGGTCGCGGCGATCGAACTGTCGGCCGCGTTCGCGCTCCGCGTCCCCTTCAGCCGGGAACCGTGGCAGATGCTGGCGGGAGCCGTTGTCGTCGGCATCGGCCTGTCCCTGACGATCGCCGCCGTACCCACTGCCATCATGACAATGGTCCCGGTGACTCGATCGGCTTCGGCCACCAGTATCAGCGCACTGCTCCAGTCGGTGGGCACCTCGACTGCCAGCGCGACCATGGCCGCGGCCGCGGGTACCTGGCCCGTCGCTGTCGGCTCCCAGCACTATCCCGGGGCGACGGCTTTCACCACGATGTTCGTGATAGCGGCCGCTACCACCGCGGCCGCCGCCGGACTCGCCGGCCTGCTCATCGCCGGCCGGCGGTCCGGGCGCGGGGTCACCAATCCTGCCAGGGAATGATCGTCCGCAGCGGGCCGTCGAACAGTGTCTCCCCCACCGCCGGCCGTGGCGAGCCGGTATCGGCGAGCTTGTGTTCCGATGCCGCCACCGAACGAGTCACCTCGGCCGGGTCGGCGTCGAGGTACAGCATCCGGATACGGACCGAGCCCGGCGCGTATTCGCGATTCCCGGCGCCGAGCGGCAGGGTGGGGTGTTTCTGTAGCGAATGCAGCGAGAAGGTCCACGCACCCGCCACTCCGGGACAGTCGAGCAGCGCGGGGATACCGACGCGATCGTCCCAGCGGAACTGCTCGTGGACGTCGGCCGCGTGCGGATCCGGGTAATGGGTGACAGTGAGATGCAACCCGCGGTTGGGCCGGAAGGGCAGTGCATCCGCCGACACCCCGATTCGCGGGGCCGCGTACCCCTTGACGGGTGTGAAGAATCCGAGCAGCGGCCGCACGACGCCTGGTAGCTGCGGGCCCCGGCCCCATTGGAACGAGTCTTCGCCCAGTTTGGTCCACGCCGCGACACTCTCCTCGTAGGGTGGGCGGAACCAGTACATCGCCACGTAGTCGATACCGGCGAGATCCTGCGACGAGGACCGGTCCAGCGCGGTGTATTCGGCCGGCCGCGCCCACCGATCACCCCAGGCGACCCCCGGCAGCAGCAGATTCTCCGGACGGTGGTCGAGCTGATGCCATTCGTTGTATTCGCGGTGCACACCGGGGTCGGTGAGATCGATGAAGGAGAAGAACGCGCGTTCCGAGAACATATAGCCTGCCGATCCGATTCGATGAACAGTTTCCGGATGGTTTCCGGCGGCCCGCGCCGGCGGTATCACTTCACCGGCCGCCGACCGTACAGACGGCACACCATCGGGCGATACCTCACCGCGGTCGATCATGGCGTGTGCGAGGGTGGTGCGTCTGTCCGCCTTTCCACTGAATGGGCAGCGGATATCCCCGGGCCCGGACTTCCTCGTCGCACTGCACCGGCGGCGGCCGATGGCGTAATGCTCTCAGCTCACTTCCTGTGAGCTGAGACGCCGCCACCCTGGCAATCCGTCCCACTCATGCGCCCGGCCGTCCCGCGCGATCCCGAACCACCGCACCCGGCCGGAACGACAGCGCACGATCTGCGGCATCGCCCGCTACACCATGACAAAGGAGTCGGCCCTTGCGAATCCGAGACCGCATGGCTTCTGCACTGGGCGCGGTGGCCGCCGCAACTCTGCTGCTCACCTCGTGCGCCGGGGTGGCCCCCGTGGAACGCGAACCGGCCGGAGAACCGCGTCGCGGGGGGACGGTGACGCTGGCGTGGAATACCGAAGCGCAGTCGGTGGATCCGGTGACCTGCGCGATCGGTATCGGCGTAGGCCCCTGCCAGGCGATCTACGGCGCACTGCTCTACTACGACGCCGCGACGCGGCAGATCGTTCCCGGCATGGCGGAATCGTTCACCAGCAAAGACGGCAAGGCGTGGACGCTGAAGCTGCGTGCGGGTGTGACGTTCACCGACGGCACGCCGTTCGACGCCGCTGCCGTGGCCTTCAATTGGCAGCGCGCGCTGGACCCGAGCCGGCTCTCCCCGAGCAGGGCCGCGGCGCGGATGATCAGCTGGCAGGTTGTCGACACGACAACGTTGCGGGTGACTTCTCCCGCGGTGAACTACCAGCTCCCCTACCAGCTCACCGAGCCCCTGGCATTCATCGGTTCGCCCACGGCCATTCAGCGCAAAGGCGCGGACTTCGCCACGTCGCCGGTCGGCGCCGGCCCCTTCGTCTTCCGTTCTTGGGCGCGCGGCACCGAAATGGTCCTCGAGCGTAACCCCGGCTACTGGGACAGCCCCCGCCCCTATATCGACAGGTTCGTGTACAAGACGATCCCGGCCGACGACCAGCGCTACAACGCATCACAGGCCGGCGAGGTCGATGTGATGGTGGTGGTCAGCGATAGATATGCCGGCCGTGCCCGTGCCGCCGGCCTGGAGGTCGTCCAATACGCACAGCTCGGCGGGAACGGAGTGCGGTTGAACAGTAGGGGCGCTCTCGCCGATCCCGATTTGCGCACCGCGATCGCAAAACTGATCGACAACGAACAGATACGTGCGGCCGCCGTTCCCGGCGAACAGGGTGCCGAATACTTCGTCGCCGAGGGCCGGCCGCTGTTCGACGAGGCCGCGAAATGGCCCGAAAAGGATATCGCCGGCGCACAGCGACTCATCGACGGCTTCCGTGCCCGGCATGGTGGAGGGAAGGCGGTCCTCTCCTATGTCACCACCGCCGGAAGTCCGGTACTCACCCGCGTCGCCGAAGTTCTCCAGGCTCAACTCCAGCAGGCGGACGGACCCGAGCTCGAGATCAAGGCACTCGACGGCGCCGGATTCGCCGGCGCACTGGTTTCCGGAAAGTACGACCTGATCCTCAACGCGCTCGGTGGCGCGCACCCCGAGAATCTGTACCGGGTGTTCCACACAAAGGGTTCCGGCAACACGGCCCACTATTCGAACCCGATCGTGGACCGGGCACTGGAACAGGCCCAGTCCGCCAGCGATCCGGCGGTGGCCGACGAGGCCTACAAGACGGCGATCCGGGAGCTGGTGGCCACCACTGCCTACCGGTATTGGCGGCCGGCCGTGACGAGTCTGATCCTCCGCGCGGACGTCTACGGAGTCGAACCGACCTATCAGTACTGGATGCGCCCCGAACTGGCGTGGATACAGGAATGAGGGACAACATGACAACCTGTGCCCGCGGCGCCCGGCAGTCTCGGTGGGCGGACCGTTGACCGGACGTGTGCTCGCCGTGTACCTCGCGAAACTGGCCGCCGTGCTGCTTCTGGTCAGTATTTCGACATTCTTGCTGCTGGAGATGACCCCGGGAGATCCGCTGGCCACCTTGTTGCCCGAGGGCGCCACTCCGGAGATGCGTGCGGCGGCCGCCGAACGCTTCGGTCTCGACGGACCCTTGCCGGAGCGGTATGTCGAGTGGCTGGGGTCCGCGTTACAAGGCGACCTCGGCCGCTCGATGCAATCGCAGCTGCCGGTCACCGTGGAACTCGCCGGTCTGTCGATACTCGTGGCGCTGCTCGTTGCCGTCCCCGTCGGCGTCTGGGCGGGGTACCGGCCGGGCGGGATCGCGGATCGGGTCACGACCTTCCTGTGCTCGGTGACCCTCTCGATTCCCAGCTTCCTGCTCGGCGTGCTGCTCGTCTTCGTGTTCGCCGTGACCCTGCAGGCACTCCCGGTACTGGTCTGGACACCGCTGTCCGAGGGCCTCGGCCGGCATCTGAGCGGTCTGATATTGCCGGTCGCGACGCTGGCCGCCATCGAAGCTGTCGCCTTCATCCGCCTGCTGCGCAACGATATGGTCGCCACGCTGCAGCAGGACTTCGTCCTGTCGGCGCGGGCCCGCGGTATCCCCACCGCCCGGATCCTGTTCGTCCACGCGTTGCGCCCGTCGGCCTTTTCGCTGCTGACCGTGCTCGGTGTCTCGATGGGCCGCTTGATCGGTGGCACGGTGATCGTCGAATCCCTGTTCGCGCTCCCGGGTCTGGGGTCGCTGGTCCTCACCGCGATCAATTCCCGGGACTATCTGCTGGTCCAGGGCATCGTTCTGGTGGTCGCCGTGGGCTATGTCCTGATCAACGCGCTGGTCGACCTGGCATACCCCGTGCTCGACCCGAGAGTGAGAACGTCATGAGTACCACCACCGAGAAGGCGGTCGTTTCCGGCAGTACCACACCGGGCCGGCCGGCCACGGGAGTGCCGCCCGCTCGTCACAAGCGGCGGCGCGGATTCGGTGCCCTGGCCGGTGCGTCCTGGCTCGCCGCGATCACGCTGGCGGCTGTCGCGGCGCCGGTGCTCCCGCTGCCGGATCCGGCGAAGATCACCGACCAGTACTCGATACCTCCGTTCCGGCAGGCCGCCCACATATTGGGGACCGATCCGCTCGGGCGGGATCTGCTGAGCCGGGTGGTCCACGGCGCCCAGATCTCGCTTTCCGTGGCAATCGGCGCGACACTGCTGGCGCTGACCGTGGGAACCGTACTCGGTGTGACCGCCGGTTTCTTCCGCCGCAGCGTCGACATCACGTTCGATATCGGCACCAATACCATCCTCGCGTTTCCGCCACTGATCCTGCTCATCGCCTTGGTCGCGGTGCTGGAACCCAGCATCGGAACACTGGTGATCGGTCTCGCGCTGGTCGGTATGCCGACATTCGTTCGTCGAGCCTGGGCCGGTTGTCGTATGCGCTACCTGGTAGGTGATCAGAAGTACTACGCGCCCCGGCCGGCGGGTCGTTGCCCGCGAATATTCCACTACGCGAACCGATACTTACACAATCAGTACAGCCGAAGGATCACGCCGCTCCGCGGATCAGCCGACGAGAGGTGCGATATCCGGGGACCATGCCGTCCCGGCGGGCCGCGGTGTCCGCGTGAAGGATGCGACCGTCCGGCCCTCGGTGGGGCGGACGCGCAGCGGTGGCATTCCGGAGGCATTGCGCCACACCACCCCCGCGGCGCGCCGCACATCGGAGATCACCGTCTCGATCCGGACAGATTTGGTCGGGCCACACAGAGACAGAGCGAAGTACCCGCCCTCGCCGGTGGCGATCGGCGCCGCCACCACTGTCACGCCCAGTGCGCACCCTTGCGCGTCTACCGCCACTCCGCCACGATCCCGCGTTCGGTTCAGGTCGCGGTCGAGCTGGACGGGCGAACACACGGTGTAGCAGGTGGGAGCCGTACCGAAGTCGATACCCGGCCATTCGTCCTCGGGGACAGCGGCCAGCAGCGCCCGCCCCGCAGCGGTGCGGGCGGCGGGTTGCCGCGCCCCCACACCCCATTCGCCGGCGTCGCCCGGCCACACACCGACACGGTCGAGGTGAAGAATCTCCGCGCCGGTCAGCATGCTCAGATGAGCGGTGAGGCCGGTCCGGCGATGCAGTTCGGTCATCACCGGTAACGCCGCACGGTGCACACTGCGCTGTCGCGTGAACTGTGTACCCAGCTCGAACATGCGGTGCCCCAGCGCGTATTTGAACTCGTTGCGCTCCACCCAGCCGAGCTCGACGAGGCGTTGCAGGATGCGATGTGCCGAGGACCTCGGCAGGCCCGAACAGCGCGCGACCTCCGCCAAGGTCAAGGGCCGCTGCCCGACGAAGGTTTCCAGTATCGACGCCACTCGGTCGATCATCGCCGTGGGGGTTTCGCCGATTCGCGCCGTTGCCATGCACACCTCCAGCCGACTGGGTCAGCTTCTGTCTATCTGTCAGATCATGACAGGTGTGATTGTAACCACAGGATCACGCAGCTGTAAAGCAGCTCACAGCCGCAGCGGAGACATAACCGAACTACGCGGTCTGCCCACCGTCGATCACGAAGTCCTGTCCCGTGCAGTAACCGCTGGCATCGCCGGCCAGGTAGGCAACCAGCGCGGAGACTTCCTCGGGACGCCCCACCCGGGCGATCGGCAACCGCTCCACTGCGCCCCGGCCCCTGCGGGTCTCCTCCGACACCATGGCCGTGTCGATCGCACCGGGACAGATGGTGTTCACCCGAATCCCGCGGCTGCCCAGCTCTTTCGCCACCGACCGCGTCACGCCCCGCAATCCCCATTTCGCCGCGGCATAGGCCGGCGCGTCCCCGTAGCCGGTCAGCGCCGCCGTGGAAGCAATGTTGATGATCGAACCACCGGCCCCCATCGCGGGTAGCACGGCCTGCATACCCAGGACCGAACCGATCAGGTCGACATCCAGGACGAATCGCAGGTCGGCCTCCGACAGTTCCGCGAGCGGCGCCTTACGCAGCACGCCGGCATTGTTCACCAGCACATCGACCCGCCCGAACCGGTTCACCGCCGCGTCCACGGCCGCACGCCATGCCCCGGCGTCCCGGACATCCAACTCGACCGATAACCGGGGCCCGGTCAGGTCTGCCGCGGTCCGCGCGAGCGCCGCCGTATCGAGGTCGGCGAGCACCACCGCCGCACCGAGCGCCGACAACTGCCGTGCATGCGCGGCGCCTTGACCGTGTGCCGCCCCGGTCACGAGTACAACCTTCGTACTGAGATCGAGCAGATCTCCTCCGACTTCCCGCATGCGGTAATTCCTTCCGTTCGAGCCGACACCGTGAGTGTGGAACGGGGAACGCCCTTCCTTCACCCAGGTTTTCCGGTCAGCGGAAATAGCTGCCTCACCGACCCTCCCGATCTGCCGCAGTCAGAAGGGCTCGCCGTTTTCGCGACGAAACGGCGAGCCCTTCTGACTTTCGGTGCGCTATTCGGCGCGGTGCCGACCGCCCGACTCCGCAAACGCCCGCCGAGCGGCGAGACGGTCCGCGGTCGCCCGGTCCAGCAGTTCGATCACCTGGCCGAGCGGATCCCGGTGGTAGACAGCGCTTCCAGGGGATACCCCGTCGTGTCCACCGGACATCCACAGCGGGGCACCGCGCGCGGCCAGGTCCGCCGACGCGGCGACCAGATCGTCGACCACGAAACCCAGATGGTGGATACCGGGCCGCGGCCGCCAAACCGGTGAATCCGGCACCGTGCGAATCAGTTCGACGAACGGGGGCCCCGCGGACAGGCCCATGCGCTGCACCGGGTCGTACCGGACCCCGTCGATCAGGCAGGGGTAGTGGCCCTCCACGAAGAGTTCGACGTCCGCTCCGTAGAGTTTGCGCAGCGCCGCGGCCGATTCCTCGAGGTCGTCGACCACGATCCCGACGTGATGGAGTTGGGCGAGGTCGTAGCCCATGATCAGTACATTCCCTCGTCGATCGGCACGCCGAACTCCCCGCGCCCGTACATTGCCAGCGCGCGCTCGACATCGTTGATCACGTGCACGCTTCCGGCGTGTGCGTCCCGCCAGTGCCGTTCGATCGGGTTGTCCCGCTCGAGCGAATGCCCGCCCGAGTTCTCGAACAGCATCTCGATCGCGTGCAACGAGCGTTCGGTACCCAATACCTGGTCACGCCGGGCGCGTAACCGCACCCGTTCGGGGATCTCCTCGCCGGCTTCGACATAGCGGGTCTGCTCGGCGAGGTTGTGGTCCAGCATGAGCGCGGCGGCTTCGATCTCACCGGCGGCCCGGGCGACCCGGACATGCGCGAACGGATCCCCGGACACTTTCTGCCCACCGTAGGAGAGTCGTACTCGTTCCTTCATCCGCTCGACGTGGGCGGTATAAGCGCCTTCGGCACAACCGATGATGGCATTGGTGATCGCGTAGGAGAACACCATTCCGAACGGCAACTTGTACAACGGGGCGGTATTGACCTGCTGACCCGGACCTCGCAGTTCGTTCTGCTCGAGCGAGCTGTAGGCGCGATGCTCGGGCACGAACGCATCCTGGATGACGATATCGTTGCTTCCGGTGCCGGAGAGGCCGACCACATTCCAGACGTCCTCGACCGCATAGTCGCCGCGCGGTACGAGTGCGGTGAGGTACTCCGGCGGCGCGCCGTTCTTACCCGGACACAGCGTGCCGAGCAGTACCCACTGGCAGTGGTCGCTACCGCTGGAGAAACTCCACCGGCCGGTCAGCCGATAGCCGCCCTCGACTTCGGTCAGCGTGCCGGTCGGGGCATAGGAAGACGACACCAGCGCATCCGGCGTTTCCTTCCACACATCGTCCTGGGCCGCTTCGTCGAACAACGAGATCTGCCAGGGATGGACCCCGACGACAGAGGCCACCCAGCCGGTGGACGGGCAGGCCGCGGCCACCTCGCGCACCACCGCGTACAGGTCCGCCGGATTGCTTTCGTACCCGCCGTACCGTTTGGGTTGCAGCAGTGTGAAAACACCGGCGTCCTGTAGTTCGCGAATGGTCTCGGCGGGTACCCGCCGCTGCCGGTCGGCTTCGGCGGCACGCTCCCGGATCGCCGGCAGCAGCGGCCGGACCCGATCGAGTATCTCGTTGCTCATGAGTCTGTTCTTCCTGATCCGCTTGGCAATGATGTGGGCGTACAGCCTCGGCTCCGCCCGGTCACCTGGTATACGCGCCCCACGCTGTGCCGAAGCACGATAAGCCCGGTCACGCCGGACGGCGGGCGAGTATCTCAACCACCGGAACGTTGCAGGGAATGCGCTCTCACCTGTCTCGGCCGAATGCGAATTCCACTGACCAGGAAAGAACGCAGACGTCTCTGATTTCGCCGTTCAGGATGAGGCCCTGATCACTTCCGAGGAAGGACCCTCCATGAGTTCGGCACCCGGTCCGGAATCCGTTTCCACCGACCCCACGCAGCTGCGCAGGGTCGCGGCTTCCAGCCTGCTCGGCACCGCTATCGAGTACTACGATTTCCTGCTCTACAGCACGATGACCGCACTGGTGTTCAACAAAGTGTTCTTCCCGGACTCGAACCCGGCGCTGGGTACGATCGCCGCCTTCGGCACACTGGCCGCCGGCTATGTCGCCCGGCCGATCGGTGGCATCGTGTTCGGGCATTTCGGCGACCGTATCGGTCGTAAGAAGATGCTCGTACTGACCATGGCGATGATGGGTGTCGCGAGCTTCCTCATCGGTGTTCTACCCACCTACCAGGCTGTCGGCATCATCGCACCCCTGCTGCTGGTGTTACTGCGCGTCGTCCAGGGCATTGCGATCGGCGGCGAATGGGGCGGGGCCACCCTGATGGTTACCGAGCACGCCGAACCGTCCAGGCGTGGCTTCTGGAACGGCGTCATGCAGATGGGCTCGCCGATCGGCTCGTTGCTCTCCAGCGCGGTCGTGGCCGTGGTGGCCATGCTTCCCGAGCAAGACCTGCTGTCGTGGGGCTGGCGAATCCCGTTCCTGGCCAGCATCGTTTTGCTGGCGGCGGGCCTGTACACGCGGATCGGTGTCACCGAGAGCCCGGTATTCCGTGCAGCCGAGGACACTGACGCGAAGCCACAGATCCCGTTGCTATCGGTCCTGCGCCGGCCGGGTAACCTGCTGCTGGCCTGCGGCGTCGGTATCGGCCCCTTCGCGCTCACCGCACTGATCAGTACGTACATGATCAGCTACGCCACCTCGACCGGCTACGAACGGTCCAGTGCTGTCACCGGTCTCCTGTTCACCGCGAGCACCGCGCTCATCGCCATTCCGCTGTTCTCCGCCCTGTCCGATCGTGTCGGGCGGCGGCCGGTGGTGCTGACGGGAGCGGTCGCCATCGTGGTATTGGCCTGGCCGATGTACGCGCTCGTCGATACCGGTTCGGTGCCACTGCTGATCCTGGCCATGGTGCTGGGCCAGGTGGTCCAATCCGCGATGTTCGCCCCGCTCGGCGCGCTGTTGTCGGAGATGTTCGGTACGTCGGTGCGCTACACCGGCGCCTCCATGGGCTACCAGCTGGCAGCATTGATCGGTGGTGGTTTCACGCCGCTCCTCGCGAGCGCGCTGCTGGCCGGTGGTCCGACCAGCGTCCCGCTGATCATCCTCGCGATGTGCTGCGGACTGGTCACGATCGTCTCCATCTACCGCCTCGAGGAGACCAGCGGTCAGGATCTCCGCGACACGATCGCCGTACCCGCACGGTAAGCCGGAACAGGCAACCACCCGACCGGCCGCCACGGCTCCCTGTATCCACATGACAGGCGCCGCGGCGGCCGATCCCGGTTTTTCGGATTTCCACTGCTGCTGCGCCCACGCTGAAAGTCGCGTTCCCGATCCGGGATCGGACGATATCGGCGTTCCGCCTTGTGGACACTTCGCTTGCCGAGCTTCTCGACCGGCAATACGTTCGATCCGTCCAGCGACCGCCGAAGGGGCCGCCCGGTACCGGGTTCCCGCCGGTGCCCTGAAAGCCGGTTCACCAACGCGAAACGCAACTGTTGCCGCAGACGAGTCCGAGCCCCGGATCGGCACCCAAGCGCGGCGAATGTTTTTTCGTGATATCCGAAAACCCTGCGCTGAAACGCTTTTAACCTCGAGGAGAGTCATTGTGGTCGCACACCATGCCGTCGTCACCGGCGGGGCCAGCGGAATAGGTGCCGCAGTCGTAGAACGATTCCTCGAACGAAATCTGAAGGTCAGCGTTTTCGACCTCGGCGCGCCCACACGATCTCGCGAGGGCGTGGACTACTACCAGGTGGACGTGACGGATCGCAGCGTGGTGGAGTCGGCACTCGCGCAGGCCTCCGCCGGATCACCGGCTCCCGATGTACTGGTGACCAGTCACGGTATTCGTGGGGCTTTCGTCCCGGCCCTGGAACTCGACCCCGACCGAATCCGGCGCCTCTTCGACGTCCACGTCCTCGGGACGTTTCTCGTCGCTTCCGCTTTCGCGCGGCCACTGCTCGCGGATGGCAAGAATGGATCGGTCGTCACGATCTCGTCGACCACCGCGTACGGCGGCTGGCATCGGCAGGCCGATTACGGCACCGCCAAAGCCGCGGTGCGCCAGCTCACCGCCAACCTCGCCGTGGAATGGGCGCCACTGATCCGCGTGACCAGCGTCGCGCCCGGCCATACGCGAACCCCGATGGTGCAGGACCTGATCGACAACGGCTACGACATCTCCGCCACGGAAGCCCGGACACCGCTGGGCCGCCTGTGCTCTCCGGATGAAATGGCTCGATCGATCGAACATCTCGCCCTCGATGCCACCTTCGTGACCGGCGTCTGTCTCCCGGTCGACGGTGGCTGGACGACGGTCGGCAAATGAGCGCGACTTCGTTGCCACACCGGAAACTCGGCGACCTCACGGTCCCGGCCATCGGTTTCGGTGCCATGACGATCACCCAGGTGGCCGGCTACGATATCGACCGCGGTCGGCGCACTGTCCACGCCGCCCTCGACGCCGGCATACGACTGTTCGACACCGCGGACGTCTACGGACCGGCCGGGAGCGGGGATGGCGTCAACGAACTGGCACTCATGGACGCGCTGCGTTCCTGGCCCGGTGCCACCGACGACATCATCGTGGCCACGAAGGGCGGCCATCTCCGTTTCCCCGAGACCGATACGTGGTGGACGAACGGCAGCTACGAACATCTGCGCCGCGCCTGCACGGCGTCGATCCGGCGACTCGGACTCGAGCCGATACCGCTGTACCACCACCATCGGCCCGACCCCCAGCTGCCCTACGAGCAGTCCCTGTCCGCTCTCCGGGCACTGCACGACGAAGGCCTCATCGCCCGGGTCGGGATCTCCAACGTCGATGTCGAACGGATCGATATGGCCAGATCCATCCTGGGCGATGCGCTCGTGTCGGTGCAGAACGAATACTCACCGGCTGTGCGGACGGCCGAGAAGGAGATCCGCGCATGCGAGAAGCATGGACTCACGTTCCTGTCGTGGGGACCGTTCGGCGGTATGCGGCAGGCCGAGAACCTCGGCGCCGGCGGGTCGCCCTTCGCCGACGTCGCCCGCGCGCGCGGTGTGAGTATCCACCAGGTCGCGCTGGCCTGGCAGCTGCATCGGTCACCGGCCGTCATCCCGATCCCCGGTGCCTCACGTCCCGAATCGGTCCTGGATTCCGTTGCCGCAGCATCGCTGATGCTGACGGCCGAGGAACTGGCCCTGCTCGACGCACCGGAAGAACCCGGCTCCTGACCGGGCTCCGGCTGTCGAACCGATTTCGCGAGCCCACACGAGCACCGGAACCTCACCGGCAGCCCGCAATCGCAGAAAGGAGACCGATCCCATGAGCAGACTTATGCACCTGGCGGTATTCGCACAGGGAGTCGGCGTCGGCCAATCGGTCTGGCGGTCGCCCCGCACCGCCCCGGAACGCATGCACTCGTTCGACCACTGGGCACATCTCGCCCGGGCCGCCGAACGCGGCTGCTTCGACGCGTTCTTCATCGCGGACGCACTGAATCTGTCGACCGCGATCGAAACCGACGCCACCGATCGTCCCGATCCGCTACCGATCCTCTCCGCGCTGTCGGTGGTCACCGACCGCATCGGGTTGATCGGCACCAGTTCGACCACCTACAACGATCCGTTCACGGTCGCGCGGCAGTTCGCCACCCTGGATCACCTCAGCAACGGCCGGGCCGGCTGGAATGTGGTGACCACCGCGATCCCGGCCGCCGCCGAGAACTATGGCTCGGCCGGGCTGCCCGACCACGCGGACCGCTATGCGCGCGGTGAAGAATTCGTCGACGTGGTCCGGGCGCTCTGGGAGGGCTGGGATCCGGATGCCATCGTCGCCGACCGGGAAGCGGGTATCTGGGCCGACCGGGCGAAACTGCACCGTATCGACTATCACGGGCAGTTCTTCGATGTCGCGGGACCGCTCACCATCCCCCGTTCTCCGCAGGGCCTGATCCCGCTTGCGCAGGCCGGCTCGTCGCCGACCGGGATGCAACTCGGTGCCCGCGTGGCGGATCTGGTGTTCGCGACACAGCATTCGATCGAGTCCTCGCTCGAATTCGCCGAGGGTATGCGCAGTCTGGCCGAAGCAGCGGGCCGGGATCGTTCGGCGGTCAAGGTGCTGCCGGGCGTTACCCCGATCATCGGCCGTACCGACGAACAAGCCCGCGAGCTGGCGATCGAATTGGGGTCGTTGATCAGCGAACAGACCACCCTGAAATTCCTGAACCAGACCTTCGGCGGGATCGATCTGTCCCAGTTCGACCTCGACGAGCCCTTCCCGGATTTGCGGGATTCGTTGCCCCGCAATGCCAGTGTGGGCAGACCTACCCTACTCACCGAAGTCGCCCTGCGGGAGAAGCTGACCGTGCGCCGGCTCGCACAGCGGGTGGGGCTCAGTATCGGTCACCGTACGCTCGTCGGTTCGCCCGATACGGTCGCCGACGACCTGCAGCGGTGGTTCGCCGCCGGGGCCGCCGACGGATTCATCGTGCTTCCCGCCGACCTGCCGCTCGGGCTCGACGAGTTCGTGGACGAAGTCGTGCCCCGGCTGCAGGACCGCGGTCTGCTGCGAAAGAGGTACCGGGGTGACACCTTGCGTGATCATCTCGCAGACGAATGACGCACTCACCAGTGCACATCACCACGAACGCCATACCAGGCGACGTTTCCATTTCCGATTTCACTACGAGGAGATCTATCGTGACCAGGGTCATCTACGCACGCAGCGTCCACGACGAGGCCGAGATCAATGCCTGCCTGGAGGTATTGCGGGGCGGGCCGTACGCACTGAAGATCGGCAAGAATGTCGCCGAGATGGAAGCCCGGGTCGCCGACCTCTACGGCAAGAAGCTCGGACTGATGTGCAACTCCGGTTCTTCGGCGCTCTACCTCGCGCTCGAACTACTCGACCTGCCGAAAGGCTCGGAGGTCATCACCTCACCGCTGACCTTCTCCACCGACGTCTCCCCCATCGTCCGCGGCGGCTGGATCCCCGTATTCGTCGACGTCGAACCCGATACCTACAACGCCGATCCCGCGGCCATCGAGGCGCTGGTCACCGATAGGACCAAGGCGATCCTGCTGCCGAACCTGGCCGGAAACGCACCCGACTGGGACGCCATCCGCGATATCGCCGACCGCCACGGCCTGAAGGTCATCGAAGACTCCTGCGATTGCATCGGCACCACCCTGCGCGGCACCAAAACCGGCAGCCGTTCCGATATCACTGTCACCAGTTTCGCGATGTCACACATCATCACCTGCGCGGGCAACGGCGGCATGGTCTGTGTCGACGACGAGCAGCTCCGCGACAAGGGCCTCATGCTGCGCCGCTGGGGCCGGCGCTCCGAACCCCACCTCTTCGGGTCGCAGGCCGCCCGCACCGGCCGGGTCTTCCGCGAGGATCTCGACGGCGTCGCCTACGACAACGACTTCATCTTCGATGTCCTGCCCTGGAACTTCGAGCCGTCGGAGCTCGGTGCCGCCTTCGGCCTGGTCCAGCTGTCCAAGCTCGACAAGAACTATCAGCGCCGCGCGGAAATCTTCGACGCGTTCAACGGCGCCTTCGGCGCCTACCCGTCGCTGTTCCGGCTGCCCCGGCAGAACCCCGAATTCCACACCGCCTGGCTGTGCTACCCGGTCACCATCCGTGAAGACGCCGGATTCGCCCGGGCCGACCTGCAGGACCACCTGGAGGCCGCGGGGATCGATACCCGCACTGTGTGGAGCGGCAACGTCACCCGGCATCCGATGATGCGCGGGGTCGAATACCGGGTGCCCGAGGGCGGCCTGCCCAACGCCGACGAGGTGTTCGAACGGGGCATGTCGCTGGGTATGAGCCACGGCATGACCGCCGAAGAACTCGATCACGTGGTGGCCCGGGTTCACGAATTCGCTCGCCGTTACGCACCCGCCACCGATTGAATCCATCGTCCCGATGAAGGGTTTGCCGCTGCCGGTATCCGCGCCGGCAGCGGCAAACCCTTCTGGGTGAAATGTGGTTACGGGCTCGCCACCGAGCCGGTCAGCCCCAGCGCCAGGTATCCGCGCCGTACGCCCCGGCGGCCACCGGTTCCGATGCCAGTTCCCGGAACGACGACCGATAGAACAGCAGCGGGGCGGCTTCCCGAATCGGCCCGACGGCGGTGACCCGCGCGATCACGATCGTGTGGTCCCCACCGGGCAGCTCCTCCTCGAGGGTGCATTCCAGCGAGACCAGCGATCCTGCCAGGGCGGGGGCACCGTTACCGCCCGGCGCCCACTCCACACCGGCGAACTTGTCGGTGCCGCTGCGGGCGAAGGCACGGCAGACCTCGTCCTGGTCGGCGGCGAGGATATTCACACAGAATCGGCCGGCCGCCCGGATCCGGGGCCACGAGGTCGAGGTCACCGCCGGACAGAAACTCACGTACGGCGGCTCCAGCGACAGCGACGAGAACGACTGGCAGCTGAACCCGACCGGACCCTCCTCACCGATCGCCGTCACGATGGTGACCCCGGAACAGAACCGGCTCAGCGCCGATTTGAACTCGCCGGGTGTGGGTTCGGACCGTGGGGTAGCGGGTATCCCCGGCAGCCCGGTCGCGGCCGCCATATCCAATGCGGCGAGATGGGCGAACACCATCGAGGCACCGATCGGGTTACCCCCACCCGGGTAGGCGGTGCCACTCACCGCCGCCATCGAGTTCCCCGCGGCGTACAGACCGGGGATGACCGCACCGGTGGAGTCCAGTACGCGGGCTGCGGTATCGGTCCGCAGGCCGCCCTTGGTACCGAGGTCCGACAGGCCGAACGCCGCGGCACAGTAGGGGCCGCCGTCGATCCGCACCAGCGGGTTCGGGCAGCCCGGTACCGACCGGTCGTAGGGTTCGCCGCCGCGGTCGAAATCCGGATCCGTTCCCGCGTCCACCGCGGCATTGAAACGCCGCACGGTCTCGGTCAGCGCCTGCGCCGGTACCCCGATGAGCTCGGCCAGTTCCGCGAGAGTATCGGCGCGATGCCACAGCCCGGCCGCACGGTATGCCTCGTGATCATCCAGCGGGATTCCGGCGAACAGGACCGGCGGCGCGAGATCCGGGGTGCCGCTGTAGATCATCCAGTAGGGCAATTCGATCCGGCCCGAATCCATAGCGGCGAGCACGTCCCGGCCGACGCGGTCGTAGGGTGCGGATTCGTTGGTGAAGCGGCGGCCTTCACTGTCGACGAGAATGCCGCCGGTGAACCACATCGAGAAGGTCGAGCTACCGTCGGGATGGGTCAGGCCCGGAGCCCACCATGCCTCGTTCATCAGATCCACGTCGGCCCCCACACCCATCGCCGCTTCGATCGCCGCGCCGGTATTACCCGACGGCGACATCGAATCGCGGGCGAAGTTCGGGACCCCGAAGGTGGTGCGCATCCGGTTGTTCCGCTCGAACCCGCCCGCCGCGACCAGCACTCCACGAGTGGCCCGGATTCGCCGCAGCCCCTGGGGCGTCGATACCGACGCCCCCACCACCCGGCCGTCCAGCCGGATCAGCTCCCGGCATGCCGTGCGTCGTTTCAACTCCACGGTCGGCAGCGCCCGCAATGCCAGTAGCAGTCGGCCGATCAGGGCACGGCCGCCTTCCAGCTGATCGGGTACCGGCGCCGACCGGCGATCGGTGGCCAACGGTGCCCGTACCTCGGCCGCCAGCTCCCCCAGCGCGTCCGCGTGCAGCGGGACCGGAATGATGTGGCGACCCGTCGACCGCGCATGCGGTGCTTTGCCGAAGTAATCGGGCCAGGGCAGCACTTGGAACCGCAGCGCCGGATCCTGCTCGAGGTACTCCACGAGTGGTGCGCCACCGGTCACGAAAGCCCGCTGGAGTTCGGCCGGCGTCCGGTCGCCCACCACGGCCCGGAAGTACTCCAGCGCATTCTCGGCCGTATCGTCGTCGCCCGCGCGCCGCAGCACCGGGTTGCCCGGAAACCACATCCCGCCGCCGGAATACGCCGTGGTGCCACCGAACCGGTCGGTGGCCTCGGCGACGATCACCTGCAATCCCTCACGCCCGGCGGTGTAGGCGCCGGTCAGCCCGCCACCGCCCGAACCGAGCACCAGCACCTCGCATCGTTCGTCCCATTCGACCGCTGAATCCACCCAGCTCATGGGGTTACCCTTTCTCACCACAACCGATGAGCCCCGGTCGCCGCTCGGGTGGCGGCCCGCACGGCGGTGATCGGTGCATTGCTCATTTCCGGACCCGACGATGGTGGCAGCAATACGGACCCACGGTAGGCCACCATTCCGTTCACCGAGATACCTACGCGAAACGAGGTGTCCGGTCAGTGAAATGTGACCCCGTTCACCGCCTCGGCGGTTGATACAACCGAGGAGTAGTGGAAGCCGCCGTTTCACCGGTGCCTCAGCCCGCTTCCACACCATTGCTCGAGGAGAGTCCGCTATGACAACGACGCAACCGGATCAGGACGTCCGGCAGATCGAAGCCGGAGCCGTGCCCACGCGGTTCGCCCGCGGCTGGCACTGTCTGGGTCTGCTTCGTGACTTCCCCGCCGGAAAACCGCACACCATACAGGCCTTCGGGACCAAGCTCGTGATCTTCCGCGGCACCGACGGCACCCTCAACGTTCTGGACGCGTACTGCCGGCATATGGGCGGTGATCTCAGCCAGGGCGAGGTCAAGGGCAACGAGATCGCGTGCCCGTTCCATGATTGGCGCTGGGGCGGGGACGGTCGCTGTAAGCAGATTCCCTATGCCCGCCGTGTCCCGCCGCTGGCGCGTACCCGGGCGTGGACCACGCTCGAACAGGACGGCATGCTGTTCGTCTGGAACGACCCAGAGGGCAAACCACCGACCGAGGACGTCGCCATTCCGCGCATCGAGGGCGCGGGCAGCGACGGGTGGACCGACTGGCACTGGTACACCACGGTGGTGAACACGAACTGCCGCGAGATCATCGACAATGTCGTCGATATGGCCCATTTCTTCTATATCCATGGGTCGCTGCCGACGTATTTCAAGAACGTTTTCGAGGGTCCGATCGCCACGCAGTACTTCAAGAGCGGTTCGCGGGCGGACTTCCCGGCGCCCGAGGGACAGCCGAAAATGCTAGGCACCTCGTCGGTGGCCTCCTACTACGGCCCCTCGTTCATGATCGACGATCTCACCTACCACTACGAGCAGGGCGACCAGCGGACCGTACTGCTCAACTGCCACTACCCGATCGACTCCGAATCGTTCGTGCTGCAGTACGGCATCATCGTCGAGAAATCCGCGGGCCTGCCCGACGAGGAGGCGATGCGCGCCGCCGTCGCACTCGGCGACTGGGTGAAGATCGGCTTCGAGCAAGATGTCGAGATCTGGAAGAACAAGGCGCGTATCGACAACCCGCTGCTGTGCGAGGAAGACGGCCCTGTGTATCAGCTTCGGCGCTGGTACGAACAGTTCTACGTCGATGTCGCCGATATCCGGCCCGAAATGGTGGATCGTTTCGAGTTCGAACTCGATACCACCCGCCCGCTGGAGGCATGGAATCGGGAGATCGAGGAGAATCTCGCGCGGCAGGCCGATGCGACGGGTTCGGCGACATGACCGCCGCCCGTACCGACAATCGCCTGCTCGATACCCCCATGCAGCCACTGCGCTGCCGGGCGTGCGCCGCCGAGCTGCTGGTTCGTAAGAGCAGCTGGCACCAGACCAGCGTGCAGTGGAACGCCGAGGCGTTGGCGACCTGCCGGGAACTGGGCGCGGCGCCGATGCCGGGGCCGTCCCTGGCGGGGTGCTCACAGTTGCAGGAGACGATCCGGGATGCCGCCACCTCCGGCAAGCTGCCGGTCGTGGAGCACACCCCGGCCTGACCACATCGTCGGGCACGCCGGCCGCCGGCGTGCCCGGCGCGTGTCCCCCGGCCCGCGGCTTCCGCCGGTCTCAGCGTCGGATGCGCAGCGAACCGCAGACCGGCGCCGGCCAGGTCAGCGCATTACCGGCCGCGATCTTGCGATCGAGCGCCGCCGCAAGATCATCCGGTACCGGGCTCGCGCGCCGCTCTTCCAGATCGACGTGCACCAGCATGATCTCGAGCGTATTGGACAACACGTCACGTTCGTCGTCCACCAGGAACGTCATCAGATGCATCGCTTTATCACTGCGGTCCAGAACCCTCACGTGCACGGTGAACGGATCGCCCGCACGTAGTTCGCTGTAGTAGACGAGATGATGTTCGGCGGTGAACACGCCCAGCCGGCGCTCTCCCCGGTAGCTCTCGTCCACTCCCAGCTCACGCATCAGCACGTCCGCGGCCTGTGAGCTGAGATCCAGGTAGTGCAGCACGTTCATATGGCCGTTGTCGTCGATCTGGCGCGCGGTCACCGCCGCGGAGAGCGCGGCCGGGATCTCACGGATCTGCTCGGCTGTCGGAACAACATGTCTCATGCTCCGATCCTCCGATACGCCCGATCTTTCCGCTCCCGAGTGTCCGCTCATCGAAACACTCCGCGGGTCCGGCTGCCGGGCCGTCAGCGCCCACTGAGCGGAAGCATCTCGCCGGAGGCCGGCCAAGCTGTGCCAGTCTCGGCAGTCCGGGCGGCACCGCCAGTGAATTCCGCCCCTGAGCACAGGAGCAAACCGATATGGGCGTTCTCCAGCGGTATAGCGGCCGCCGGGTACTGATCACCGGGGGCGGGTCGGGTATCGGCCAGGCCAGCGTATTGCGAATCCTGGAAGAAGGCGGGCAGGTGGTCGCCGCGGATATCAGCGAGGCCGGATTGGCAGATACCACCGACAAGGCGAACTCCACCGCGCTGAGCACCCTGACCATGGATATCGCCGACGAGGAGTCGGTGCGGGCGGGTGTCGCCGAAGCCGTCCAGCGGCTCGGCGGGTTGGACACCCTCGTCAACGCGGCCGGTGTGTTGCGCTCGGCCCATTTCGAGCAGACCACGCTTGCCGATTTCGAACAGGTACTGCGCATCAACCTCGTCGGCACCTTCCTGGTAACCCGGGAGTCGATCGCCGCGTTGCGCGACGGCGTGGGACCGGCGGTGGTGAACTTCAGTTCGACCTCGGCCGCCTTCGCCCATCCCTATATGTCCGCCTACGCCGCGTCCAAGGGCGGTATCCAGGCGATGACCCACGCCCTGGCCCTGGAGTTCAGCAAACAGGGGATCCGGTTCAACTCCGTGCAGCCCGGGTCCATCTCCTCCGGGATGACCGATGGCACCGGCGAAGCCAAACAGAGCATCGGCCCCGGACTGCCCGCGGACGTGGACTTCGGGATGTTCGCCAAGGCTTCCCCCGCGCTCCCGCTCGACGGCGGAGCCATCTTCGCCGGTCCCGATGCCGTGGCCGCAGTGGTAGCCATGCTCGGTTCACCGGACGCCTACTTCGTCACCGGGACAGAGGTCCGGGTCGACGGCGGCTCGCATATGTGACGCGCTGACCCCTGCACTGTTCGCGAGTGGGCCGGAGCAGCACGCCTCCGGCTCACTTCGCTGTCCTGCAACGGCCGGCTACTCGCCGGATGTAGGCGTTCCGGCTTCCGCAGCAGAACTTGCCGCGGCATGCCGAGCGGCGATGTAGCCGTAGACCAGGCCTTGCCCGATGGTGGCGCCGGCGCCGGGATAGGACGCGCCGAAGGCGTTGCCCGCCGTGTTGCCGATGGCGTACAGACCCTCGATGAGGCTTCCGTCCTCCCGGAGCACCCGGGCGTGCTCGTCGGCGACGACACCACCGCAGGTCCCGAGGTCGCTGAGGACCATCTTCACCGCGTAGTACGGTGCCTTGCGCAGGGCGGACAGGTTCGGGTTCGGGCGCACCGTGGGATCACCGTAGTAACGGTCGTAAGCACTGGCGCCACGCTGGAAGTCGGGATCGGACCCGGTCTCGGAACAGTCGTTGAACCGAGTGAATGTCGCGGTGAACGTATCGACCGGCACACCGATGGCCTGCGCGAGGGCGGCCGGGTCCTCGGCACGGTGGGCGATGCCCGCGTCGAACCAGGTCTTCGGGATCGGCTGCCGCGGGAAGATACCGCCGGCCATGATATAGCTGTTGCGGTAGCGCTGGTCGAAGACCAGCCACATCTCGGTAACCGGGTTCCCGGACCGTTCGCGGGCCAGGACAAGCTGTCCGAAGGTCATGTAGTCGGTGGCTTCGTTGATGAACCGCCGGCCGGACTGATCCACGATGAACGAACCCGGCAGGGAGCGTTCCGCGAGCATCACGGCCGGCGCCCCACCGGGCAGCGGTGCGAATGCGGGGAACCACCAGGCCTGATCCATGGAGACGGTACCGGCGCCGAGTTCCTGCGCCGCGTCGATGGCGTCGCCGGTATTGCCTTCGGAGCCGAGGCTCGCGTGCGGGATGAGCGCCGGGGACTGGTACTTGTGCCGGGCGTCGATATCGTGGTCGAAACCGCCTGCCGCCAGCACGACACCACGGCGGGCCCGCACCGTGACCTCACGTGCGCCCTGTCGTAGCACAGCACCCGAGACCCGGCACCCGTCGTGTACCAGCCGCACCAGGCTCGTCTCGGTCCATACCGGCACCCCCGCGCGCAGGACACCTGCGAACAGGCCCGCCGCCAGCGCCTGCCCGCCGGCCAGGTATTCCCGTCCGATGAGCATGCCACCGATACCGACCGCGGCCCGGCGCAGAATGCGTGGCAGGGCCTTCAGCGGTTTGCGCGCCACGAGGTTCATCCACTTGTAGTCCGCGCCCGTCACGGGCATCGGCACCGGCGCCTCCATCACGCCCGGCCGCAGCCGCGGGCGCTGATCACCGAGTACCGAGGCGTTGAACGGACGGCATTCGCAGGTGCGGCCAACGGCGCGGCCACCGGGTTTTTCGGGGTGGTAATCGGAATAGCCTTCGGCCCAGAAGAACCGCATCGGCGTGGTCCGCTCCAGCATCGCCACCGTGTCGGCGCCGTGATCGAGGAAGGCGGTGCCGCGTTCGGCAGGGGCCGATTCTCCGACAACAGCGCGTAGGTAGGTTCCGGCTTCCGCCACGCCCTGTTCGTGCGGCTCCGGAAGGATCGAACTTCCCGGAATCCAGAAGGCACCGCCCGACCGCGCGGTCGACCCGCCGACATACGCCGTCTTCTCGGCGATCACCACCGACAATCCCAGTTCGTGCGCGGCGAGCGCGGCCGACATACCGGTGCCCGAACCGATGACGAGAAGGTCGACGATCGTGTCGTGGGCAGGTACTAGCGGGGGCATTTTCTTCACCATCTGGTCCGGGCTCCACATTCCGATCGGGACGACAAGTGCAGGTAAACGTAAGCCGCCCGAACCGGTGCCTCGGCCGGATTTTCCATTGAGCGGGAAGCTCGCCCGACCTCGCATCTTCGTGAGCTGCTTCACATACCGCCGGGTCTATGGCACTATTTCTAATAGAAATAGCCATGTCAGGGCGATGGCGCAGGTAGGCAAGGGAGCCAGCATGACAATCACTACCCAGGAGATGCACACCGGTACGGCCGCGACCCCCAGCGCCATCCTCGACCGCATCTCGCTCGTTCTGGACGCCTTCAACGGTCGAGAGAGCCTCGGATTGTCCGAGATCGTCCTCCGCACCGGCCTGCCCCGGTCCTCCGCCCACCGAATGCTGGACCGACTCGTCCAGTTGCGCTGGTTGCGCCGCGAAGGCCGCAGCTACAGTCTCGGTATCCGGCTGGTCGAACTCGGCTCACTCGCCGTGCACCAAGACCGAATCCACGCCGCGTCCGCCGAACACCTCCACCACCTCTACCGAGCCACCGGCATGGTTGTGCACCTCGCCGTCCTCGACGGCAACGACGTCGTGTATCTCGACAAGCTCGGGGGCCGGCTCGCCGCGCATGTGCCGACGCGGGTGGGTGGCCGGCTGCCCGCCGCGCGCACAGCGCTCGGCAAGGCGCTACTGGCCTCCAACGGCGGCAGCGGCCCGGAGCATGCACGCATCCGCGAGCTCGGCTACGCCACCGATCGCACCGACGCCCTACACGGCTTCGGGTGTATCGCCGCGCCGATCGGCCCGATCGGCGAAGCGACGACCGCGGTGTCGATCTGCGGGCCGTTGACGAAGCTGACCTTCGACAGCCGAATGACCAGCCCCGTCCAACTCGCCGCCAACGCAATCTGGCGCAGCGTCTCCGCCGGGGTACGCGTCACTCCGACGCTTCAGCGCCGCAACATATTGCGGGCGCTACCCACCGCGCCGAGCGTCCTCGCCGAGGGGTGAACCGCCGCATGGTTGTCACGAGTCGTGGGAAGAACCCTCGCCGACCGTGCGCCATCTACCCGGCTGCCGCGGCACCGGCATATCGTTGTCGTCGCGCACCGCCGATTCGCGATACCGGGCGGCCACATCATCGATCTCGGCCAGCAGCTGCTCGGCCAGTTGTATTTCTGCCGCGAAGTACCGTTGCGACCAGCGCAGGCTCATCTGGGTGAAGGCCCAGCCGGGTTCCGGTTCGGAGTGGTCGGCGTGCACCTGCGCCTGCTGGGCCCGGTCTCGCAGGTTCTCGATATGCCTGCGCACGATCGTCTTCAACTGATCGGGGTCGTGCAGATGACCCATCCAGAGCCGAAGCATCACACCGTGTTTGAGCACCGGCATATCGACCTCGGCATCACGCGACCAGTTCCGCAACGCGCGCAGGCCGAGATCGGTGATCCCATAGAGTCGCCGGCCGCGCACCCCCTCATCGGCGACCACATGGGACTGCACCAACTCGAGTTCCTCGAGCTTTTCCAGCGCGCCGTAGACCTGACTCACCGACGGGCTCCAATAGAAGAACCCGATACTCCAATCCGCCCATTTCTTCAGATCGTTGCCGGTCAGCTCCTCACCGAAGGACAACATGCCCAGGACGGCCCAACTGGTCGCGGGCAGGGTGGGGTAGGAATCAGGGTCGGCGGCCATGATCGTGCAGCCTACAAGGCATCCCACGGTCAGAACTCCCGGCCACCGGGAGACACCGGCACCGGCCCAGACGGTAGCGCTTAGGTTCGGAACATGGACGACCGCACCATCTTCATCATCGATCGGATCGTGCTCACGCCCGGTAGCGCACGCGCCTTCATCGACGCCTATCTCAGCGGCTATGTACCGCGGGCACGCGAACGGGGGCTGACGCTCGATCGGATTCTGGTGAGCCCGCCGGCCTGGATCGACGGTGAGCAGAACACCGTCACCGCCACCTGGACAGTCCCGGGTCCGAGAGCCTGGTGGGCGGCGGCGGTCGATGCCCGCCACGACCCCGAACCGGCCCGGTGGTGGGAATCGATGGCGCCGATGATCGTCGAACGAACCCGGTCGATGGCGAGCCGCGCCGAGGATGTGGAAGGACTGTGCGATGTATAAGGTGACGTGTCTGCTACACCTCGCGGATCCCGCCGACACCATGACCACGGAGATGACCGTCAAACGCATCATCGCGGCCGCGGAAGGCGCGGGGGCGCAGCGACCGTTGGTCGCCCGGACGCTGCCGGGAGTGCGCAATGGCGGCGATCTTCTCGCGCATTTCCGGTTCGCCTCGAAATCCGAGTGGCTGCCGGTTCGCGAGGCGGTCCACGAAACCATGACATGCCCGGCCATCGACCATGTCGACTCCGCCGAGTATTCCGGTGGCCATGCCGGCGACGGCCGCACCGGCCGCCGCAGCGACGCGAGCCCGTCGACGGTCTACCGCACCCTGCTTCTGCGCGTGGACGACGCTGCCACACCGGCGGAAATCGCGCGGTTCGAACGCGCGACCCTGCAGATGCCGCGACACATACCGGCCATCCAGGCGTGGCAACTCAGCCGCGTCGAGCGAGCTACGGGCACCTCCCAGTGGACGCATGTCTGGGAGCAGGAATTCGCCGATGTCGACGGCTTGCTCGGCCCCTATATGAACCATCCCGTGCACTGGGCTCTGGTGGACCAGTGGTTCGATCCCGAGAACCCCGATCAAATCGTCAAAGACCGTATCTGCCACAGTTTCTGCGCGATCCCGGAGCCGGTGATAGAACCGGCTCCGGAATCCGCGTCGTCAGCGCAGCGCGATCCCGAGTCAGCGGCGGAGGAAGGCTAGGACGGTAGCCTCCCAGGCTTCCTTCTGCTCGATCATCACCCAGTGGCCGCAGTGGGGGAAGATGTGCACCTCACCGTTGCGGAGGGTGCGCATCGGGAGCAGCGCCATATCGACCGGGCTGACCCGATCGTCACGTCCCCAGGTGACGAGTGTGGGTACCGCGAGCCCGCCCAGTTTGGCCCAGTTCGGAGTGGTGTCCACACTGCGGGCGGCCGCGGCCATCCGCGCCAGCGCCGCACTGCTGTACATACGGCGCGAGTTCTCCAGCGTCGCCGGGTCGGTAGCCTGCTGCCAGCGTTCCTCGATCAGTTGCTCGGTCACCAGGGACTGGTCGAACACCATCGAGCGCAGCCACGCCACCAACGCTTCACGGGTGGGGTTGTCGACGAACTCGCTGAGCCGGATGATCCCCTCGCCCGGCTGCGGGCTGAACACCGGTGTACCGATACCACCGATCGTGACCAGCCGCTCGACCCGGTCGGGTGATGTGAGCGCGAAATCGGTGGCCACGAAACCACCCATCGAGTTGCCGATGATGCGGACCCGGTCGAGCCCGAGCCCGTCGAGGAATGCGGTGACCGCCTGCTGGGCGGACACCATCGGGTGCACCGCACCGAAATCGTCACTGACACCGAATCCGGGCAGTTCCAGTACCAGGGTCCGGTAGTGCTCGGCGAAGGTGGGGAAGTTGCCGCCGAAGTTCCGCCATCCGGTGACGCCGGGACCGGATCCGTGCAGCAGAAGCAGGGGCGGGCCGTCGCCGGCCTCGCGGTAACGCAGGACGCCGCGCTCGGTGGTCAGTTCACGCAATTCGGGAACAGTTCGGGTATCGACTGGGGTACTCATGGCTACCGAGCCTGCCACCGGCGTGGGGCTGTATCGGCGCATGCTCCCGGTGAGCGGCACAGCGAGTCGCGGCCGGCCACGACGTTCCCAGCACTACCGCCGCGACGGAGCGCAGGGCCACAGAATTTCACGACGGTGCAGGTCAGGACAGGTCAGTGCAGTCTGGGAATTGCTTCGCCGTGTGGCAGCTCGATCCGCGATTCGGGCAGTACACGCTCACGCACCGCGCGATCGATACTGCGATGCAGTACCTCGCATTCGCGTTCCCGGTCACCGATACCCAGGCTGCGGGCCGCGATCACCGGGCATTCCTGGGGATCGGAGGTCCATTGCACCGCGGTGTGGACGGGGCTGAACTTTTCCACCAGCACTCGGTTGCCACATCTCTCGCAGGCGAGCGGTCGCATGGTCATCGCTTCCACCCCTTTTCACTGGGTTCACCTGTCATAAGACCACTCCTCCTGCTCGGTATGCTCTCGGTGCGACCGTATCGGCTCCCCCCGGCAGGACCTGCGCCTCCCGATGACCGGAACAGCCGGTCATTCTCCAGCACTACCTTTCGAGATGAATATCAGGTCCTCCGGCTGCGGTTCCCGCATCATGGTCCAGTAGTCGACCAGGCGCCACGGACAGGGCACGACGGCCCGGCCGGAGCTGTTGCGGTAGTACCCGTTGGTCTCCGCGCCGGGATGTACCCATACGGTCTCGTCGAGTGCTTCGTCGACTCGCCGGTTGTACTCGTCCTGCGCCGACTGGGTTACGTCCATGGCGGCGTGTTCGTTCTCGAGCAGGTACTGCAGGCATTCGATGACGTAGTGGACCTGCTCCTCGCCGGTGATGTTGTGGCCGGCGCCGTGGTTCGGAGCCGAGTTGGGTCCGGCGGTGATGAACAGGTTCGGGAAACCCGATACCTGCACGCCCCGATAGGCCCGCGGGTCCTCGCCGCCCTTCCAGAGCTCGGCCAGGGTACGGCCGTCCCGGCCGGTGATCTCGATCGCGGTGGTGAACTGGAGCCGGAATCCGGTGGCGAGCACGATCACGTCCGCGGGGATGAACGTTCCTTCTGTCGTGACGACACCGTCCGGGGTGATCTCCCGGAAGGCGGCCCGGTGCAGATTCACATGTTCCCGGTTCAGCGCCGCGAAGAATCCGGGGTCCTTCACGATCCGCTTCGAATACGGCCGGAAGTCGGGGGTGAGTTTCTCGATCAGATCGGGGCGGTCCGGGAAGCTCTTCTGCAGATACTCCAGCGCCGTGTTCAGCACCATATCGTTGGCCGGCGAGGCCGATCGATGGGTAGCCGCCCACTCTTTGTCGATACGAGGCAGTACGTAGAGGTTGTCCGAGGCAAACCAGTACGTCCGCAGCCGGAACCAGCGGTCGTAGAACGGCAGGTTGGCCATCGCCCACTTCTCGCCGCCGGGCACCTCCCCGCCCACGGTTTTCTCCGGGACGAGCCAGTGCGGGCTGCGGACCACCACGTCCAGCGATTCGACCTCGTCCACGATATCGGCCACCACCTGCACCGCGGTGCAGCCGGTTCCCAGGACGACCACACGCTTGCCGCGCAGGTCGAGATCGGTATCCCATTCGGCAGTGTGGGTGATCGTGCCGGCGAACGTGTCCATACCCGGTACGTCGGGGATATTCGGGGCGTTGAGCATGCCGAGTGCGGTGACGACCGCACGTGCCCGATGGTGGCGCACAGCGCCGGTACGGTCCTCGGTCACCACCTCCCACCGGTTCTCCTCGTTCGACCAGGTGGCCGACCGCACGCGCGTGCCGAACCGGATATTCTCGCGCAACCGGTACTTCTCGACCACGGCGAGCAGATAGTTCTGGTATTCGACGCCGGTCGGGTAGTACTTCGACCAGTGCGGATTCAGTTCGAACGAGTACGAGTAGTAGTGGCTGGGTGTATCGACAGCCGCACCGGGATAGGTATTGCGATGCCAGGTCCCGCCGATATCGTCGCGTTCCTCGAAAATGGTGAACGGGAATCCGGCTTCGCCCAGTTTGATTCCGGCGTTGATTCCGACCATTCCGGCACCGATCACGATGACCTCGAAATCGGCGGGCGGCGCGGTGGTCACCGGCACATGGCGCCGGTCCTTCGCGAAGCCCGCCTGTTCCAGCAGCAGCGGAAGGAACTCGGTGTCCACTCGTTCCGAGGTGCACACGGTGGCCATCCGGCCGAACAGTTCCTCGTCGGGCACACCCAGCTTCGGTTCGAGCCCGGGAGTGAGGAGTTCGTGGGCGCGGGCACGGATATCGGCCACCACGTCTTCGGGATAGGTCCCGGGCGGAGTGGTCGGGCGGGTACCGGTGCGGTAATGGTTGCCGGGTTCGGTGATCGTCAACCGCGCACCGAATTCCTCGAGCAGACCGATATCACCGGTCGCGTGCACCATCGACATCAGCAACGGCGCCGGGTCGGCTATCGCTATTGCGTTGTGCAGCAGAGTTTCCGGATCCGTGGTGGCGTCGATACCGGCGTCGATGATGTCTGTCATGAGCTGCCTTCCGGAAACGGCACGCCCATCCGGGCGAGCATATCGCGTGGGTTCGAGGGCGGGTTCTGATCGATGAGCTGCCGGCCGCGCCGGGTCGCCGCCGCGGTGCACATCTCGTCGTCGGAGAAGACCCAGAAATCGCCGCGGGCGATCTGTTCGAGCATATGGGCGGCCGCGTCGAGCGGATCGAGCCCTTTCTCGACGTTGTCGCGTTGCATGGCCGCGAAAACGGCGTTCGCGGTCGGGTTGTCCGTGGGGGCCTCGCGCTGCGCGGCGAGGAATATCTCGCTGCGGATGGAATGCGGGACGACCGCGCTGACCTGGATCGGCGCGCCCACGATGGATAGATCCTGGTGCAGGCATTCGGTCATCGCCTGTACCGCGAATTTGCTGACGATATAGGGCGATTGCACCGCGACGGTATTGAGGCCACCGACCGAGGACAGGTTGGCGATACAGGCCGGTGTACCGGCGTCGATCATCCGCGGCACGAACGATTTCAGGCAGTAGAAAACGCCGTCCACATTGATCTGCATCACCCGTTGCCATCGCTGCGGATCGATATCCCACAGCAGGCCGGACGATTCGACACCGGCATTGTTGACCAAGAGCTCCACGCTGCCGTAGCGCTCGAAGACCGTCGCCGCCAGCGCCTCGACTTGCGCGAGGTCCGCGACATCGACGCCGAAACCTTCCGCGCGGCCGCCACTTTCGGCGATCTGCGCCGCGACCTCCGCAGCGCGTCCGGTATCGATATCGGCGACGACGACGAACATTCCGTACTCGCCGAGCCGCTGCGCCAGCCCCTTTCCGATCCCCGCCGCGGCACCGGTGACCACGGCGGTCCCCTGCCCGAACCGTTCCTTCGCGGTGGTGGCCATCAGATGCCCTCCGGCCTGATGTTCGGGTTCGCCCACGCCGGCGGCTCACGCCGCGGCAATTCGGTGCCTCCGTCGAGCGACATGACGGGAGTGTTCGTCGCATACGGATAGTGCAGACTGAAGGCAACCAGCCCGGTGCGCTCGGCCGCCGGCATCGTGCACATCTCCAGCACCGTCTGCACGAGGTATTCGACCGGTTCGGTGTCGTAGCCGGCCGGCAGTAGCGCCGCCGCGCCCGGTGTCATGATGGCCGTCGACGGACCGACCGCGTTGACCGCGATACCGTCGTCGAGGACTTCCGCGGCCAGCCCCTGGGTCAGCCGGTGCAGACCGGCTTTCGCGGAAGCGTAGACGACATCGCCGGAGGTCTTGTTGTACTCGCGGAACGGCCGGATGGGGTCGAGCCCGGTCGAGGACCCGATATTGACGATCCAGCCCGCACCACGCCGGCGCATATGCGGGATCGCGGCACGGCTGAGCACGAACGGGACTTTCAGATAGTGCTCGATCGTGCGATCGAAGGTCTCATCGCTCATCTCGGCGATCGAGCTGTAGTCGGCGAATCCCGCGTTGTTGACGAGAATGTCGATACCGCCGGCCGCCTCGACGACCTTGTCGATCAACCCGGCACGCTGCTCGGCGTTCTCGAGGTCGGCAGGGATCGCGATCGCCTTACCGCCGGCGCTTTCGATCGCCTGAACGGTCTCGTTGAGCGAACCGGACAGCAGATGGGTCTCGCCGTCCCGGACCGACGGTGTCGGTGCCGCGGCCGACCGGGCGGTGGCCACGACGGTCGCGCCTTCCGCCGCCAGCCGCTGCGCGATCGCGCGGCCTATTCCACGGCTGCTGCCGGTCACCAGGGCTGTCCGGCCCGCCAATCGCTGCGTCATGGTCCTCTCCGTACTCATCGGTTTCGCATCCGGTTCGGTAGCCGCCGTCCGGTGGCCGTCATCCGGCCACTCCGCTCGTATCGGTGGCCGGCGAGTTCTCGGACGCCACGAGGACATCCCGCATCAGTTGCCAGAGTTTCTCGCGGGCCGGGCCGGTGAGCGAGAGCGACGGGAAGGTCAGGAAACCGTGGAACAGACCGTCGAACCGGTGCGCGGTGACCGGAACCCCGGCCTCGGCGAGCCGCCGGGCGTAGTCGTCACCCGCCGAGCACGGCGGGTCGAGTTCGGCCGTCGCGACGATCGCCCGGGGCAATCCGGCCAGTGATTCGGCGCGGGTCGGGACGAGATACGGGCTGTCGGTTCCGTGCGGGGCGTACTGCTGCCAGTACCAGCGCATGGCCTTGGTGGTGTTGTAGTAGTTCTCGCCGTAGAGCCGGTAGGACTCGGTGGTGAAATCGTCGTCGATCACGGGGTAGAGCAGGACCTGCGCGGCGATCGCCGGGCCGCCGCGGTCGCGGGCGGCCAGGCTCACCGTCGCCGCCAGATTGCCGCCGGCGCTGTCCCCGGCCACCACCAGCCGGGCCGCGTCGCCGCCGAACTCCGCGGCGTGTTCGGCCGTCCAGCGCACCGCGGCGTACATATCCTCCAGTGCCGCCGGCCCGGGATGCTCGGGCGCCCGCCGGTAATCGACCGAGACGACCACGACATCGACCGCCGCCGCCATCGACCGGCAGAATTCGTCGTGACTGTCGAGATCGCAGAAGACGAAGCCACCGCCGTGGGCGAAGACCACCACCGGCCGCGGCTCGGTGCCGCCGTGCGGTACGTAGACGCGAACGGCCAGGTCACCGCCCGGTCCGCCGATCGTCCGGTCCTGCGCGATTCGCATCTGCGGCTCGCGGGTCAACGGTGCGCGACGCGCGGCGATGATCTCGCGTAGCTCCGCCGCCGTGTGCTGGGTGACATCCGGAAACGATTCCAGTGCCGAGAGCATCGCCTCGACATCCGGATGCAGGTCGGACCTTCGTTGTCCGCCCATCTCGACCACGTCCTCACATTTCGTCGTACGGGAAAGGCACCCTCGTGCCGCGGTATTCGATGCGGAAGCTCAGTTGCCGACGGTCCGGCCGTCGAGCGCGAAACCCTTGTATCCGGCTTCCGCCACCTCGGCGCAGAGGGCGTTGTAGTTTCCGAAGCCCCCGATATAGGGCATGAATACGCGTGGTTTACCGGGAATATTCGCGCCCATGTACCAGGAATTCGCGGACGGGAACAGGGTGCCCGCGGCTTTGGCGTTGCATTCGGCCACCCACTCGTCGGCCGCTTCCCGGGTCGCTTCGATCGTGGCGATCCCGTGCGCGTCCAGATGGTCCATACAGTCCGCAATCCAGTCGACGTGCTGCTCGGCCATCAGGACCATATTCGCGAGCACACTGGGGCTGCCGGGGCCGGAGAGGATGAACATATTCGGGAAACCGTCGACAGCCAGCCCGAGATAGGTCCGGGGTCCCGCCGACCATTCGGCCCGCAGTTCGCGGCCTCCCCGGCCGCGGATATCGATCCGTGCCAGCGAACCGGTCATCGCGTCGAAACCGGTCGCGAAGATCAGAATATCCAGCTCATAAGAGGCCGCGTCGGTGCGCACACCGGATTCGGTGATCTCGGTGATCGGGGTGCGCCGCAAGTTCACCAGCGTTACGTTGTCGCGGTTATAGGTCTGGAAATATCCGGTATCGGTGACAATGCGCTTGGTACCGATGGGATGGTCGGTAGGGATCAATTGATCGGCCGTCTCCGGATCCTCGACCATCTCCCGGATCTTGGCTTCGACGTATTCGCGCGCGGTGTCGTTGGCTGCCTTGCTGACCATCTGATCGGGGAAGGCCTTGGTGAACAGATAGCCGCCGCGCTGCCACCATTCGTCGTACACCCGGAGGCGCTCGGCCTCGTCGACCTCCAACGCGCCCTTGGGATGCGGGCTGTTCGGGGTACCGCCACCGCTGATCCGGGACAACCGGCGCCGCTCGGCATAATTGGCCTTCACCTCGGCCAGGAATTCGTCGGACAGCCGCCGGTTACCCGCGGGGATCGAGTAATTGGGGCTGCGCTGGAATACGACCACCTGATCGGCCTCTTCGGCGATGATCGGAATGGCCTGGATCCCGGAGGATCCGGTGCCGATGACGCCTACTCGCTTACCGGCGAATTCCACCGGCTCGTGCGGCCATTCACCGGTGTGGTAGGTCTCGCCGGCGAAGGTGTCGCGGCCGGGGATATCCGGTTTGTTGGTGGCCGACAGGACACCGGTCGCCATAATGCAGTAGCGGGCCGTCACGGTTTTCCCGGTATCGGTCGTAATGGTCCACCGGCCGGCCGGCTCGTCGTAGACAGCCGAGGTAACCCGGGTCAGGAAATCGTAGGCCGACCGCAGATCATGGCGAGCCGCCACGTGCTCGAGGTAGCGCAGGATCTCCTCCTGGGTGGCGAACCGTTCGGTCCAGGTCCATTCCTGCTGCAACTCTTCGTCGAACGAGTAAGAGTAGTCGATACTCTCGACATCGCACCGCGCCCCCGGATACCGATTGTGATACCAGGTGCCACCCACTCCCTCGGCGGATTCGAAGCCGTGCACGCGCATCCCGCGCTTGCGGAACTTGTACACCGCGTACAGGCCGGAGATCCCGGCACCCACAACGACGGCATCGAAATCGCTGTCCTGGGTTGTCACAACATTCACTTCCCTCGCTGAGGTACCTGTGTTCGAAGTCAAATTAAGGGCCCTGCGGCACGAGTCGAGCGCTCGTTCCCACCCAGCGGTCCACCAATTCGAGTCCTGCCGTTGCCGGGGCTAGAACCCGCCGGTCGCATTCCCCGCCTCGCCCCCAGGGCTGTGATGGCCGTGCAGCCACGTGCCGGGATTCGACGGCCGCAGCCTGGCGGCCCGCTGGTCGAATCCGTTCGGCTCGACAGTCGGGTACCGGGCACTGCGGCACTGCTTCCGTCTGCCACACTTTCGGGCCGGCTCGCCGAGACCCGGCAACCGGCTGTTTCCGGCGTGCACAACCGCACCTGTGGTGCGGCTGTGCACTGCTGCGACCACCACCGACTCCTGCGGCCGATGTGTCACCGCTGAACTTCAGGCTCGCGCCGGTTCCCCGTTGCCGGCTTCCGCGGCGCGCTGTGCTTCCTTCATCTCCCGGGCCCACATCCATTCGTGGCCCCAGTAGCTATCGGCGGTGATCTCCTCGGCCGTGTAATAGGTTTCGTCGACGGGCCGGCCCCCGGTGCCGTATTCGATATCCCAGCCGCCGGGCACCCGCACATAGAACGAGATCATCTTGTCGTTCGTATGCCGGCCGAGTGTCGAGGACACGGGGAAGTCGCGGGCCATCACCTGGTCGTAGGCGCGGCCCACCGCGTCGAGTTCGTCCACTTCCACCATCACGTGGATCAGCCCCGGATCGCGACCCTCCATGCTCGGCATGATCGCCAGGCTGTGATGACGCTGGTTCACACCCATGAACCGGATCCGCAGCGGGCCCGCTTCCGGCGGTGCCGGCATCCGGAAAGCGCCCCGCGACAGGAAGCCCAGCGTCTCGGTGTAGAAGGCGAACGATTCGTCGAAGTTGGTCGTCGGCATCACCACATGCCCCAGGCCCTGTTCGCCGGTGATGAACTTCTGGCCGTACTTGGTGATCACCGGGCTGTGCTCGAGCACCGGCCCGTAGAAGAACTCCAAGGGTGTCCCGCCTGGATCCTTCATGCAGATACCGGCCTCCACCTTGCGCCGGTCGGCCAGTTCCTGCGACATGGGCGTGTACGCGAACCCGGCCTCGTCCAAGATCGCGGTCAGCCGGCGCAGCGCGGGCGCGTCGCGGACCTCCCAGCCGACCGCGGTCACCCGGTCGACATCCCCTCGTTCGACGGTGATGCGCGAGGGTCGCTCGTCCATCCGGAAGTGCAGGGCGTCGGTTTCGTCGCCGAATCCAGGCGCGAAACCCAGCACCTCGAAACCGAGTTCGCGCCAGCGGTCCATATCCGTAGCCTGCACTCGTACATAGCCGAGTGCTTTGATTTCCGTCATCGTTGTCGGTCTTCCTTCCGGGCTGTCAGATCATCACGCGCAGCGGCCCCTGCGGGACCTCTACACCGAGCGAAGCCATGGCGGCCGCGTGATAGGTGGTGCTGGTGACGTGGATGGCGTGGTGTAGACCGGCGTGCGCGTCACGCCAGAACCGCTGCAACGGGTTGTCCATCCGCAGCGCGTTGCCACCGGCGCGGTCGAAGATCTCGTCGGCCGCACGGACCGCCCGCCAGGCGGCACGGGCCTGATCCCGGCGCACCGCGGCACGCATTTCGAAGTCGATCTCCTCGCCCCGGTCGACCAGATCGAAGATACGGTCGACATTGGCCAGCAACTGCTGGCGCGCGGCGTCGATCTCCGACGCCGCCTCCCCGAGTGCGTGCAGCACGTACGGATCGTCCTTGACGAGAGTTCCCGTCGCGCCCACCCGGTTGCGCTGATAATCGACACCCGCCGCGAGAACGCCTTCACAGATACCGATGGTCGCTGAGGTGATACCCAGCGGGAACATGGTGGACCAGGGCATTTTGTACAGGGTTTCGGTGACGCCGTATTCCTTGGCGGCCGTCCCGTCCATCACCTTCGCCGAATCCATCACCCGGTACTCGGGAATGAAGGCATCCTTGACGATGATGTCCTTGCTACCGGTTCCGCGCAGACCGACGACGTCCCAGGAATCCGCCACGATCTCGTAATCGGAGCGGGGCAGGATCACGTGCAGACCCTGCGGCGGCATCAGTGGTTTGCCGGCCGCGCCGCCCACCATCGCGCCCAGGAAGATCCAGTCGCAGTGGTCGGTGCCCGACGAGAACTGCCAGCGGCCGTTCATCACGTAGCCGCCGTCGGCCGGCACCGCGACCCCGCCGGGCATGTACGGTGAGGCCTGCCAGGTATCGCTGTCTTCCCCGAGAATCTCCTCCTGCACCTCGGGGTCGGCGAAGGCGAGCTGCCACGGATGCACCCCCACGATGCCACCGACCCAGCCGGCGGAACCGTAGATACTCGCGGTCTTCATGACGGTTTCGGCGAATTCGCGCGGATGCGCTTCGTAGCCGTTGTACTTCTTGCGCTGCAACAGCCGGATGATCCCGGCATCCTCGAGGCCTTTGGCCATATCGTCGGGCAGGCGGCCGAGGGTTTCCCCCTCCTCGGCGCCGGCCCGGATCTCGTCGGCGAGGGCGACGATCTTGTCGAGTACTTCGTAGGACATCGGGACTCCTGGTCCTGGTTACCGAAGGGGTTGAGGGGTGGTCAGGAGGTCGCGGACGCGGCCTGACGGTGCGCCGGAATAGCGCTGCGTCCGGCTGCCAGGTTCGCGTCGACCTCGGCCTGCCAGTTCTGCAGGGCTCGTTCGGTATCGATTTCGAACTCGAACCGGTTGACCATCTCCGGCTTGATGTCCTCGACATCGACGTAGAACTGTTCGTACCAGCGGCGCAGCTGGTACACCGGGCCGTCTTCCTCGCACAGCAGTGGGTTGTCGATCCGTGATTTGTTCTTCCAGATCTCGACGTCTTGTTCGAAGCCGATCGCGACGCCCTTCGCCACGGCGACGGCGACCTGCTCGGCCGCGGCATCGTCCATTCCGGTCGGCTTCTCCACCATTACGCCGTACTGCAGCCGGAACGAGGTCGGGGTGATCGGGTAATGGCAGTTGATCAGGTAGATATTCGGCTCACCGACACCGGCCCGGCCGCCGCTCCAGAGCTTGTCCACCATGTACGAAGGACCGAAATACGTAGCGTCCGACTGGCTTTCGGTGCTGTAGTTCGTACTGGTACTGACTCCGACCGCATCGGCACGCGGGCGGGACCGCATGATCTGGGTCGCGGTATGCCCCTCGAAGACGTTCCGGAAATAGGTCGGCATGCCGTAGTGGACGTAGAAGAAATGCGCCATATCGACGACGTTGTCCACGATCTCGCGGCAGTGCGAACCCTCGACGTCGATCGAATTCCACACCCAGTCCGTCCACCCGGGATCGCCGTAGGTGGGGATCGCCGGGATCGCCAGCTCGGCGGGCGGCTTACTCCCCTGTGGATCGTTCCAGACGAACAACTGCCCGCTGACCTCCATGGTCGGCCATGCCTTGGTGCGGGCAAGCGGGGGAACCCGTCGGGCATACGGGATGGCGGCGCATTTGCCGTCCCCGCGCCACCGCCAGTCGTGGAAGGGGCAGGCGATATCGTTGCCCTTCACGGTGCCGTGGGCGAGATTGCCACCCATATGCGGACAGAACGCGTTGAGAACATTGATTTTCCCGTCCTCGCCACGGAAGACGACGAGTTCGGTGCCGAACGCGGCGATCTGGTGGGGCCGGCCATCTGCGAAATCACGGGTCAGACCCAGGCAGTGCCAGCCCCGCGCGTAACGCGCGGGCGGCGCGCCGGTGTCGATGACACGGACCTCTTTGCCGGTGTCGGTCGTGGGACTCACGATACCTCCTGGTCAAATGATTGCGACCGCGGAACTCGTCGCAATGTGTCCACCTTCGCAGCCGAAAACCCGGTGTGACGCGGATCTCCTGCTGAGTGGGATCGTTTTCCGGCCAGGCCGGACACGCACGGCAGCGCGGACAAACCGCGCACAAAAAGAGGGGCTTTCCGGCAGTATTTCCGTGCTCACGCCAACGTGTGCCCGAACTCAGTACTCGATCGTGATCTCGTCGCTCACCGGCTCGGCCTGACAGGCCAGGATGTAGCCCTCGGCGAGATCGTCCGCGGTGAGGATCTCGTTGTGCGCCAGGTTCACCCGGCCTGCCTTCAGCGAGCAGACGCAGGCACTACAGGCGCCTTCCCGGCACGAATAAGGAGCTTCGAGACCGGCGTCGAGAAGCGCGTCGAGAAGTTTGCGGCCGGCTGTCCACGGCACCCGATGGTCGGCGCCGTAGAGGCAGACCTGCACCCGGCAGACGACCTCCCCGGCGTCCGCCGGATCAACACCCGCCGGGTCCGGCTCGTCGGCGAACGGGTCCCTGCGTAGTGAGAGAAAGCGCTCCGAATGGACACGAGCCGCCGGAAACCCCACCTCCGAACACACCTGGGCGGCGAGATCCATCAGGGGGCCCGGGCCGCAGAGGTACACAGCTCGCTCCGTGTGCGGCGCGAGGAGCGTGGACAACAGCCGACGGCTGGGGTAGCCCTGCACCGACTCGAGCACGTGCACGACGTGGAACCGGTCACCGAATCGCGATTCCAGCGTCCGCAACTCCTCGGCGAAGATCACCGCCGCCTCGTCCCGATTCGCGTAGACGAGCACGACATCGCCGGTGCCGCCGAACAGGATGGACTTCGCGATGGCGATCACCGGAGTGATCCCACTGCCACCCGCGATCAGCACCACCGGGTCGTCGAGCGAACCCGGCGTGAACGTACCCGCAGGCGGTAACACCTCGAGCTCGTCGCCCGCCGATACCGAATCGCAGAGCCAATTGGAGCCGTGCCCACCCGCGACCCGTTTGACCGTGAATTTCAGCGGGATATCGGTATGCGGCGAACTCGACAGTGAATAGCAGCGGCCGGATCCACTGCCGATATCCGGCACGCGGACGGTCAGGAACTGGCCGGGCCGGTAGTCGAAGGACCCCGCATCCCCGAGACCGGGCTCGACAACAAACGACCTGGCGTCCGCGGTCTCCTCGATCACCTCGACCACTCGGACGCGGCGTGCACGCGACTCCGTCGCGGCGGCACCGGTCTGCACCGTCGGGTCGGCACCGGTCTTCGTGGGCATCCGCTCTCCTGATCACTCGCATCCCGCCCGCGGCGTCATGGGCGGTTCGGGTCTCCGGCAGGCTACGGTCCGGATCCCGGTAGTTCGGGCCGACGTCTCGCTGATCGGGAGACTCGCTCGGCAGCGCGGGGTGTTGGATGCCATCGTCGGTGGCGACGCCGGACACGGTCCTTTGAGCTGCACCCACACGCGGTAGTACCGTGATTCCTGTCACAGAGTTGTGATGCGCGCTGGGAGGCCGAATGAGAACATCAAGACCTGCCGGGGTGCCGGTATCGGTGGTCGAGCGGATATCCCTCGTTCTGGAGACTTTCAACGGGTCCGGGCCCCTCACCCTCGCTCAGGTCACCGCGCGCACCGGCCTGCCCCGCTCGTCGGTCCATCGACTGCTGGAGCAGCTCACGAACACGGGCTGGCTCGCACGGTCCCCCGAGCAGACCTACGAACTGGGCGTCAAGGCCTACGAGATGGGCCAGGCCGCGCTGAACCAGAACCGCCTGTTGCACGGCGCGCGGCCGATCATGCAGACGTTCGCGCATCGCACCGGATTCACCATTCAGCTCGCCGTCCTCAGCCGCGGCGATACCGTCTACCTGGCCAAGGTCAACGGACGCTCCTCCGGCCCCACCCCGACCGCTGTCGGGCAGCGGGTACCCGGGCACCTCACCGCCGTGGGTAAGGCACAGCTGGCGTTCGCCGATCAGTCGGGCCGGCGACCGGTCTTCGATGAACTCCGACGGACCGCCGACGGCGCGCTGGTACGGCAGACTCCGCAGAGCGTGACAAGCGAAGCCCAGCTCGCCGACGATCTGGCGGCAGTCCGCGACCGGGGCGCGGCGTTCGATCGTGGCGAGGCGTTCGCCGGCCTCGGTTGCGTGGGTGTCTCCCTGGGGCCGCCCGATCACATCTACGGAAACCTGGCCGGGATCTCCGTGTGCGCGCCGGTCACCTCGCTCGACTACCGCACGCTGGTAGGTCAGGTGCGCGTGGCGGCCCGGGAGATCTGGGATCGGTGCGTGGCGGCGGACCTCGCGTCCCATTAGCCGCGACGGCACCCGCTGCCGCGCCGGGACTCGGCACCGAATCGGTGCCGCGGCCCACAGTCGGATTCTCCGGATCAGGAGGTTGCCACGACCTTCGTCTCATCGAGACGCGCTGCCATATCGGCCACCGCTCGGTAGGCCATCACCATCCCGGAACCCAGCGGTACGCCGGGGCCGGGGTAGGCCTCACCGGAGATCGAGGCAGCGGAGTTGCCGGCCGCGTACAGACCGGTAATCGCCGAACCGTCCGGCCGCTGCACCGCACCGTCACGATCGATCACCGCGCCGCCTTTCGTGCCGAGATCGCCGAGAACCAGCCGCACTGCGTGCAGCCGAGCACCGCCGAGCGGCCGCAGGCACTGCGCCGGTTCGCTCGCACCGACAAAGAATCGGCCGAACGGATCCTCACCACGGTGGAAATCCTCGTCCGCACCACGCTCGGCCAGTTCGTTGAATCGGCCGACCGTCGCCGCCAATGCGGCCGGATCGATATCCAACGACCGGGCGAGGTCCGCGACGGTCTCGGCGGTATGCCACAGGCCGGCTGCCGTCATCTCGGCGCGGTCGGGTTCGGGGACGCAGATGGCCGGGAGCCGGTCACCGGAACTGTCGTCGAAGACGAACCAGAATTCCTCGCTGCCGGCCGCCATCTGCGCGCGCATCGCGCGCCCCATCTGATCGTAGGGCAGCATCTCGTTGGCGAACCGACGGCCGTTCCCGTCGACGATGATCCCGGAACGCATGCCGAGGGTGAAGGCGGCGTGCCCGTTGGGAAACAGAGTCGCGGGGCACCACCACGACTGATCCAGCAGATCGAGCGCGGCACCGGCGGTTTCCAGCATCGCGACCGCGTCCCCGGACCCGGTGCCGGGATGCGACGACGACCAGTCGGCGGTCGGCATGTTCTGCCAGCGTTTGCGCAACTGTGCCGAACGCTCGAATCCGCCCGCGGCGAGCAGGACCCCCGCGCGCGCCCGGATCCGCGTCTCCGTGCCGTCGGGCCCGGTGGCCACGACGCCCGTCACCGCACCGGATTCGTCCTGCGCCAGGCTGTCGACACCGGTCGACAACAGCAGATCGGCGCGGCCGGTCGCGTCCAGCGCGAGCACCATCCGGGCGATCCAGGCTTGACCGCCGTCCAGCGTGGACCGGTCGACGGTGGCGCCGAACTGGTCGGCGGCCACCATCGGCCGCACATCGGACAACCGGTCGCCGACCTCGTCGGCAGCGATGGGCCCGGCGAAAATACTGCGGCCGTTATCGCTGCGCCCCGGTGCGTCGAAGTAGTCCGGGAACGGCCGGTGGTCCAGCGGGATACCCACGGTGTTCTCGAGGAAGTCGGCGACCACCGGACCGGTTTCCAGGTATGCCTGCTGCACTTCCGGCCGCGTCCGGTCGCCGACCACGGCACGGAAGTAGGTCAACCCCTTCTCGACGGAGTCGTCCACGCCCTGCCGGGCCAGTACGTGGTTGCCCGGCAGCCATACGCTGCCGCCCGAATAGGCCGAGGTCCCGCCGAAGCGGTCCGTTTTCTCGAGCACGCAGGTCGACAGACCGCGGTGAGCCGCGGCCAGCGCTCCGGCGAGCGCGGCGCCGCCGGAGCCCACCACTACTACGTCATAGGTTTTGTCCCAGGTCATCGTCGACTGCACTCCCTGTATCCGTTCCGGGTGAGACGCCGCGACGTTAAGGGAGTGGTGCGGCGGCGAGCGGGGCGGCTCCCGCTCAGTGGTCACACCGATTCGACCGGCCGCCCGACCAATTCGATACGGTAACCGTCGGGGTCGCGGAGTATCGCGATGGTGATCCCACCGAATTCCGAGAGTACGGTCGCGGGGGTCTCCTCGGTACCGCCGTACCGGCAGGCGCGGGCCAGGAGCCCGGGAACGTCCACGGTGTTGAGGACGAGCTTGGCGAACATGTTGCCGAGTTGCGGGGGTTGCGGGTCATCGCGCGGTGCGATGAGCTCGATACCGGCCGGACCGGCGCGCAGAATCACCGCGTCGAAGCGAGCCGTGGCGAACTCGCGCTCCACCTCGAATCCACATCCCGCCGTGTAGAACTCCGTCGATTTCGCGAGGTCGGTGACCCGGAGGGCGCTGAGTGACAGGGTTGTTGCAGCGGGTGCCGGTTCGCCGCTCATCGGGTCTGCGACCCGCCGTTGAAGTCCAGGGTCCGACCGGTCATCCCGCCGGATTCGTCGGAGGCCGGATACGCACAGAAAGCGCCGACCTCGATCGGATCGCCGAGCCGGCCGATCGGGATGGTCGAGATGATCTGGTCGATCATCTCCGGGGGCATCTTGTCCGCCAGGTTGGCCTGGTGTCCGAGTGCGACGATTTTCGCGGCCACCCGATCGGCCCGCTCGGCGAACAGATCGTTCACGATCACCGCGGCGCCCTGGCGCGCGAGCACGGTCGCAATCCCCTCTCCCACACTCTGACCAGCCCCGGATACCAGGGCTGTCCGCCCGTTCAACTCGAACACGAGTACTCCTCTCCACCCGCCACCCGGAGAGCCCGGGGACGCTCTTCGCTGCTGCCACTCTCCGGGCGAGCCCCCTAGATTGTCAATCAATATTGGATCTTATTTTGGATCCAATCTGCTACGGTCATGCTTCATGACGCCAGACGATTCGGTCGGCGCTCTGCCGGAGGCCTCGGTTCTGACCGAGTTCGCCGGTGGTGTTGCGCAGCTGACCCTCGACAACCCCCGCCGCAAGAACGCGATCACGCTGGAGATGGCCGCGCTCATCGGGGAATTCTGCGATCGGGTGGAGAACGACCCCGGTATCGGCGCTGTCGTCGTGCGCTCCGCCGGCACGTACTTCTGCAGCGGTGCGGATACCCGGGACCTCGCGACTTCCTCCGCCGATCCGGCCTCGCCCGAGGCAGTCCGGCGGACCTCGGCGGTCTACGGCGCCTTCGTGCGCATCGGATCCCTACCGGTTCCCACCATCGCCAGGGTCGTCGGCGGCGCCGTCGGCGCCGGAATGAACCTGGCGCTGGCCGCCGACATCATGGTGGTGACCCCGGAGTCGGTACTCGACAGCGGATTCCTCGCCCGCAACATTCATCCGGGCGGCGGCCACCTGTCGCTGCTCGGTCGCGCGGTCGGCTGGTCGCGCACAGTGGCGCTTGCCGCCTGCGGGCGCCCCATGACCGGCGCCGAGGCCGTCGACTGCGGCCTCGCCTACGCCGCCGCCCCCGAAGCAGAACTCGATTCGCTCATCACCGAACTGACCACGACTCCTGCCGCCGATCCCGAACTCAGCCGGCGGATCATGACCAGCGCTCGCCTGGAACTCGGGCCACCGGCGGTGAGCTGGTCGTCGGCGCTCGAAATCGAGCGTGGTGTGCAGATGTGGTCGATGTCGCGTAAGGGCCAGGCGTCCTGGTCCTCGCGGGGCCCGGGCCGATGACCGCCGTCGAAGCCGGTACGCCGGTGGCCGAGAGCGCGGACCTGCACACCTTGCGGGCCGAGGTCCGTACGTTTCTGACCGAACAGCTCGAGGCAGGTACTTTCGTTCCGGCCGTGGACAATTGGATGAGCGGATTCGATCCCGAATTCAGTGCCCGGCTCGGACAGCGGGGCTGGCTCGGGATGACGCTACCGACGGCATACGGTGGCCACGGCCGGTCCCCGGTCGAACGTTTCGTGGTCACCGAAGAACTGCTCGCGCACGGTGCACCCGTTGCCGCGCACTGGATCTCGGACCGGCAGATGGCTCCGGGCATCCTCGCCAACGGGACCGAGGAACAGAAGCAGCGTTATCTTCCCGGAATAGCCGCCGGGACGCTGTTCTTCGCGATCGGAATGAGTGAACCCGACGCCGGCTCGGATCTCGCCGCCGTCCGTACCCGGGCCCTGGCCCACGACGACGGCTCCTGGACCATCAGCGGCACCAAGGTGTGGACCACGGGCGCACATATGGCGCATGCCATGGTGCTGCTCGCCCGCAGCGACGGCGAACCCGGCGACCGGCAGGCCGGACTCTCCCAGTTCCTGGTGGATCTGTCCCACCCCGATATCGAGGTGCGGCCACTGCGCAGTATCGACGGCGAGGCGCATTTCAACGAGGTGATCTTCCACGACGCGCATGTCGGGCCGGAGGCCCTGCTGGGCCGGCGCGGTGCGGGCTGGGCACAGGTGATGAGCGAACTCGCGTACGAACGCTCGGGCCCCGAACGCTATCTGTCCACGATGCCCCTGCTACGCGCGTGGGCCGACGAACTGCGCCGTTCGGGTGCGACCGAGGAACAGCGGGTGACCCTCGGTGCGCTCACGGCACGGGCCTGGGCGTTGCGCCGGATGTCGCTGTCGGTGGCCGCGGAACTGGCCGCGGGCCGCCGGCCCGATGTGCGGGCGGCGATGGTGAAAGACCTCGGCTCGGCATTCGAAGGCGATCTCGTGGAGGCGGTGCGGGCGGCCTGCGATACCGATCCCCGGCGCACCGGCGGCGATCCGTTCGCCCGCCTGCTGGCAGGCAGCATGCTGCATATTCCGGCATTCACACTACGGGGCGGGACGAACGAGATCCTTCGCGGAATCGTCGCTCGCGGAATGGGATTGCGTTAACCCTTCCCCACGGCTGAAGCCGGGGGATTTCCAACTCGGACAGCACCATTCACACCCTCGGAAGGAGGTGAACAGTGTCTGACATCGTCAGCATTGGCACGGTCGAGCTCTACCGTGGCCAGAATCGTTCTGGCGGCGTTCCGGTCACGGTCTGCGGTGTATCCGCAATGTCCGCACCGGAAGATACGTTCGGCCAGCCGCAGGCGTTCCTTGGTTCTCGTACTGCACTGCGAGCAGGTCATGGTGGTGTAGGCGGGCGGCACCAACACCACCTTCCGGCCCGCCCGCGTGCCACATGCGATCAGTTCTCGTTTCGCTGCCCCGATCGCTGCATCCGCAGACTTGCGGGCCATGGTCGAGCGGGACAAGAATACCGGTTTGAAGTCCTCCACGGCGATCACAGCGTGATCGGCGACGACGCGACGCGCCCACACGCGAGCGTCGTGCACGTTCTGCCGGGCCGCTTTCTTGTACAGCCGTGCGGCCTGGAGTTTCGCCCGCTGGTAGCCCTTGGACGGGGCGTGCCCGCGTGGGCGGCGACGCCGGGACATAGCGCGCTGTGCTTTCGCCAGTTCGGCGGCGCAGCGCCTCCGGTGCCCGAGGTAAGGCAGATCGTAGGCGGGATCGGTAGCCGTCGAGGTCGTGCTCACACCCCAGTCGATCCCGATCTCCCCGACCGCATCCGGGAACGGTTCGGTCTCACGCCGCACCACGAACGAGGCGTACCAGTGCCCGAGACTGTCCCGATAGATCCGAACCGAGGTCGGTGCGGACGGCAGTTCACGAGACCACACGACAGGAACGGACACCTTGCCCGGCAACCGAAGGCGTCGATCCTTGATCGAGAACCCACGGGTCGTGTATTCCAGCGACGGCAACGCCTTCTTCCGGGATTTGACCGCCGGTTTGCCGCGCGCCTTCACCTTGAACGAGCAGACGAGCGCTTGGGAGTAGGTGCGCAGCATCTGCTGTTGCGCCACTTGGGAACCCGCACGCAACCAGGAGTTACGGCTGCGCGCGTCGGTGAGCATCTTCGAGAGCCGTACGAACGTGGTGCCCGAATACCGGCGGGCCCGTCATCGGGGGACGCATGGATGAACACCTCGAACACATCATCGCAGAGGTCTGCACCGAACGACGGGCGCACATCATCGAACTCGACACGATGCCCGACCACATACACCTGCTCGTCTCCGTCGACCCACCGTACGGAATCTATCGGCTCGTCAAACAGATCAAAGGTCGGTTGTCCCGACTGCTGCGCCAAGAGTTCCCGGGGCTCAAATCGAAACATCCCACATTGTGGACGAACAGCTATTTCGTCGCCACGCTCGGCGGCGCAACCTTGGAGGTCGTCAAGAAATATGTCAAAAAACAGCGCAACCTGTGAAAGGCACTCCGATTCCTCCCCACGGCTGAAGGCGGGGGTTTCCTCGGAGCTTTCTCAATGACCGACCCGAATTCCGAACTACGCGCGGCGACCGAGGCGATGATCGCGCGGGCAGGTGTCGACACCACTACTCCCGCCACGGGTATCGACAGTGCCGTCTGGTCGGCACTCACCGAGGCCGACTTCACCGGGATCGGTATCCCCGAGGACCACGACGGCAGCGGTGGCACGCTCGCCGAGGCATTGGCCGTGGTCTCGGCGGTGGTCACCGGCGGTGCCCTCACCATGCTCATCGAACACATGGTGCTCGCCGGCTGGCTCGCGGCGCGCTGCGGTATCAACCTCGGCACCCGGACCGCGACGATCGCCCACGCGGAGCCCGGTGCCGGGGTCCGCGAAACCGGAGACGGCGGGCGGGTGCTGCACGGTTCGGCGCGGGCGGTGGTGCACGGAGCCGACGCCGATCGCCTGGTCGTCCTGCTCGACCCGGGCGCCGCGGACCGCGGCCCGGCGGTCGCGATCCTCTCCCCCACCGGTGCCGGTGTGAGCGCCCGGCCCGGCACCGATCTCCTCGGTGCCGCCGTGACCGACTACGACTTCGATGCCGCCGCGGTCGAGTCGTATGCCGTATCCCCCGTCGGCGAAACCGAGCTCCGGGAACGGGGCGCGCTTGCCTACGCGGTCGCGCTCGCCGCCGCAGCGCGCGCGGTCTGCGACCGGACGGTCGAATACGCGGGACAACGCACCCAATTCGGCCGACCGCTGAGCAAGTTCCAGGCCGCGCAGCAGCGGCTCGCCGGGATGGCCGCACTCACCGGCCTCATGGAAACGGCCACCGAAACCGCCGTGGCCGAGAACGCCGGCACGAGCGCCGACAGGGCCCGGACCGCCATCGCCGCCGCGAAAGTGGTGACCTCCTCCTCGGCACGGGAGATCGCCGCCGCGGGCCACCAGCTCCACGGCGCCATCGGTTTCACCGCCGAACATCCGCTCGGCCGATCCACCACCGCCCTGCTGGCCTGGCGGGAACGATACGGCTCGGAGCGCTACTGGGCCGGTGTCCTCGCCGGCCGGATCCTCGACGGCGGAGCCGACGTCTGGGATCTCGTGACCGGCTTCGAGGACGAAACGACGACCGGTGCGGCGACCGAAGGGAACAATCGATGACCGTCACCACCCGGACCGAACACCATCCCGCCACGCCCGCCATCGACGGTCGCGCCGCATGGCGGGCCGCGGACACCGCCACCGGCAACGGTGTGCTCACCGGGGTGCGGGTCCTGGACCTGAGCCGCGTACTCGCCGGTCCCTACACCGCCCAGATCCTGGCCGATCACGGCGCCGAGGTCATCAAGGTGGAGGCCCCCACCGGTGACGAAACCCGCGGCTGGGGTCCGCCTTTCCTCGAGTCCGGTGCGAGCAGCGCCTACTATGCGAGCCTCAACCACAGCAAGGACAACATCAGCCTGGACCTGCGCACCGACGCCGGCCGGGAAATCCTCGCGCACCTGCTGGCGGGCGCCGATATCGTGATAGAGAACTTCAAGGCGGGCACCATGGCGCGCTGGGGTTTCGATTACGAATCCGTGCTCAGCGAACGCCATCCCGGGATGATCTACTGCCGGATCACCGGTTTCGGCGTAGACGGCCCGATGGGCGGATTGCCCGGCTACGACGCCGTGCTCCAGTCCTTCGGCGGCCTGATGAGCGTCAACGGCTATCCCGACGGCAACCCACTGCGGGTCGGGATCCCCATCGTCGATATCGTCGCCGCCAATATGGCGGTGAGCGGCATCCTGCTGGCGATGCTGGAACGCGGCCGCAGCGGGCAGGGCCAGCTGATCGATATCACGCTGCTCGACTCCGTCATCTCCATCCTGCACCCGCACGCGGCCAACTGGATGGCCGGCGGCCAAGTGCCACAGCGGACCGGGGATTTCCATCCCACGGTGGCGCCGTACCAGGTGTTCCGGGCCGCCGACGGCGATTTCTTCGTCAGCGCGGCCAACAACCGGCAATTCCGTTCGCTCACCGAAACTCTCGGACTGCACGGGCTCGCCGACGATCCCCGGTTCGTCTCCAACGGCGATCGCTACGCCCACCGGGAAGAACTCGCCGCGCTGCTGGGTGAGCGTATCGCCCGATACTCGCGCGAGGACCTGGGGCGCCGCCTCGAAGAAGCCGGCGTACCCGCGAGCCCGGTGCACACCGTCGACGAAGCGTTGCAGTCCGCGCAGGTACGACACCGCGGCCTGTTCATCGAGGACGATGATTACCGCGGGATCGGTGTGCCGATCGCCCTGGGCCGATCCGGACACCGCCGTCCACGCCCCGCGGTAGCCCTGGGCTCCGACACCACCGCCGTCCTCGCCGCGATGGGATACGGCACCGATCGCATCGAGGAACTGCGCGCGGCTGGTATCTTCGGGAACCCGTGAGCAGATCCAGCGCAGGCTCCGCGCCCGCCGACCGCGGGCGCGACGGCGAACGAGCGGCGGCACGGGTGGTCGAGGAGATCGAACGACTCATCGTCACCGGCGAACTGCTGCCCGGGCAGCCGATCCGTCAGGTGCTGATGGCCGAACGCCTCGGCGTCAGCCGGCTGCCCATCCGGGAGGCTCTGCGCCAGCTCGCCGCCGCCGGCCTGGTCGACCACGAACACAATGTGGGATACACCGTCGCGCGGCTGCGGCAATCGGATTTCGACCAGATCTACCTGATGCGGGCCGCGCTCGAACGGGAGATCATCGCCACGCTGCCCCGGTTCACCGACGAAGTGCTGACCGAGGTCCGGCGGCTCGGCGATCTGGTGGTCGAGGCCGCCGAACGCGGTGATCTGCTGGAGATGCGGCTACACAACCACGCCTTCCACTTCGCCATCTTCGAACAGTCCCCGCTGAATCTCGTGGTCGGTGAGGTGCGGCGACTGTGGACACTGGCGATGCCTTATCACGCAACCTACCTGTACGACCCGGCCGCCCGTGCCCGGGTTCTCGCCGAACACGACCAGATGATCGAGGCGCTCGCCGAACACGACAACGACCGCCTCGACGAACTGATGAATCTGCACCGCCAGGGCGGTGAAACCAGCGCCGGGACGATGCTGCGCGCCACCAGGCCGCCCGGCCCTGCCGGCCCCTAGGAGAACACCATGGCCACACCCACCGACAACACCGCCGCGCCACAGGCGATCTGGGATCCGGATGTGGCCGTGATCGTCGAGCGGGCGCGGGCGAACCGGACCGGTCCGCTGCACCGGCTCGGCGTCGAGGCCGCCCGCCGGGCGCTCGAGTCGATCGAACGTCCGGCCGGCCCGCAGATGCAGTCGGTACGCGACGCCACCGTCGCCGGCCCGCACGGCCCGATCCCGGTGCGTATCTACCGGCCGGCCGCCGCCCCGCCGGAGAACGCACCGGCCCTGGTCTGGTTCCACGGCGGCGGCATGATCATGGGGTCATTGCGCTCGTTCGATCGCCTGGCCCGCGATATCGCCGACGCCACCGGCGCCGTCGTCTGCAATGTCGACTACCGCCTCGCCCCCGAACACCGCTACCCCGTCGCCAACGACGAGGCCTACGCTGCCCTGCTGTGGCTCACCGACAACGCCGCCGGCTGGGGTGTGGATCCCGCCCGTATCGGTGTCGGCGGTGACAGCGCCGGCGGCAGTCTCGCCACCGCGACCACCCTGCGCAGCCGCGACGAGAACGGCCCGGCCATCGCCCAGCAGGTGCTGTTCTATCCCGGTATCGAACGCCGCACCGACCGCCCCTCCATGCGCGAGTTCGGTGATTCCCCGTTCCTCACCGCCGAGGATATCGACTGGATGAAGAACCTCTACCTCGGCGACGACCCGGCGTCCGACGACGCCTACGGTGTCCCGGCACTGGCCGAATCCCTCGCCGGCCTCCCCCCGGCGATCCTCGCCGTCGGATACGGCGACCCGCTACGCGACGCCGTGGAAGCCTACGGCGACCGGCTCCGCGCGGCCGGCGTCCCCACCGCCCAGTTGCGCTACCCGGGTATGGGCCACGGGTTCGCCGTGCAGGCGCCGTCGGTGGCGCGGGCGCGGGCGGCGATCTCGGAGATCGGGGCCCTCGCGGCAGCGCGGTTCCGGTAGCGATTCGGTGGGCGTCAGGATCCGGCGGCGGTCCGGCCGGCGCGGCGGCCGTAGAAGCTACCGTCGCCCAGGGACGCGCCACTGACATAGCCGCCGGCGCTGATTCCGGAGGTGCAGCGGCCCGCGGCGAAGAGGCCCGGGATCGGGTCGCCGGAGACGTGCATTACCCGGGAATCGAGGTCGGTACGGAGGCCGCCGAGCGTGAACCCGCCCGTGCGATTGCGTAGATCGTAGGCTGCCAGTGGTGTGCCGATCGGTTTCACCCACTGGGTTTTCTTGCCCAGCACGGGGTCCGCGCCGTCCTTCGCGTGCCGGTTGTAGACCTCGACGGTGGCCTGCAGGACCCCGGCGGGGAGGCCGATATCCGACTCCAATTCCGCCACCGATTCCGCGACCCAGGTGGGTGGCACACTGCGCATCGCCGCACTGCTGGAGACGCTCTTGTTCGCCTCCTCGAGAGCGGCTTCGTCGATGATCAGGAAGGCTTCGTTGTTCTGGCGGATCAGCGTCGACTGCCCGATATGGCTGGGATAGGAATCCTCGGGAATGTAGCGCTGACCGCGCCCGTTGACGAGGATTCCGCGCGCGATCATCTGCGGATCGGCGAAGATCGCGACCTCGATGGCGTCCATATGCGCCAGCTGGGCGCCCAGGGCCTGCGCCACCAGGATGCCGATACCGTCGTGTTCCTCGATGGCGGCCGCGGGCCGGTTGATCAGCAGCGGCGTGTAGGCCTCGACCATCTGCTGGTTGTAGGCGAAGCTACCGGTGGCCAGTACCACGCCCCGGCGTGCGCGGACATACACGGGTTTGCCATAGCGTTTGGCCACCACCCCGGCGACGCGACCGGACTCGTCGACGATCAGGCGCTGCAGCCGCACATCGTATTCGGCACGGACGCCCAGCGCCTCGGCGGTATCGGTGAGTGGTTTCATCAACATGAACCCGCCACCCTTCTCGCTCGTGTGCTTGTCGGCCATCTGCGGGAGATGACCACGCGGCGCCGGAGTGGCGAGGGTGTTGTACGGTGCGGCGTTCTCACCGCCGGAGAACATCAGGCCCTGATCGGCCGGCGGTTCCCAGCCGGGCTCACCCCAGAACTCCTCTTTGAACGGAACACCTTGCGCGACGAGCCACTCGAAATGCTCCACACTGCCCTGGCAGTAATCGTGGATCTTGGCCTCGTCGGCGCCCGGACCGAGCGCGGCCATCAGGAAGCGTTCCATGTTCTCCGGCGTGTCCTCGAAGCCGAGGGCTTTCTGCAGGGCCGTGCCACCGCCGAGGTAGATGAATCCACCGGACAGCGCCGCCGCGCCACCCCAGCCCCCGGTGCGCTCCAGTACGAGTACCTCGGCGCCCGCGCGAGCGGCCTCGATCGCCGCGCTCGCACCCGCGACCCCGTAGCCGACTACTACGACGTCGGCTTCGTAGTCCCATTCGGTGCTCTCGGCGAGCCGCTCGGGATGAACATCCACATTCGGCATTGGTTCTCCTGTTCCGTAAAATCGGACCGACTCGAGGGAGCAGTCGGTCATGGTGCAGCACCGACCGGCAGAGCGTGGAACCGACAGGTCTATCGGTCGTGTGTCTGCCGTCGCGATGGATCCAGTGTCGACGGCCGTCACCGATCCGGATCCGGAAAATTCCGCTCACCGAGAAGGTCGTGTATCCCGCCTACAATCTGTGCGCGCACTCGAGACGGTCTCGACGGCGCGGCCGGGTTCACGGAAGTGCCGGCATCGCGAACCATCCCGGCCGGACCGGGACCGCCGACCCAGAATTTCGCCCTACGCGGCCTGCCGGTACCCCGCGCGCGGACAACGCCGATATCGAACTGCGGGCGCGAGGGAAGCCGTCAACACAGCCAGGTCAGCCGCGGACTGGTGTCAGCAGTTTCTTGAGCGGGATACTGCTGTCGGACAGCACTTCCGGCCCGGGCCGGTGGCCACGTCCCAGCGCCGCTCGCAATGCCACGAAATCCGCCGGCGCGTTCAGGCATTCCGCGGCGACCAAGCCCTCGTCGCCGAAGTACAGAGCAACCTTGCGTCGCGGCTTGTCGGGATCGCTACGGACCACCACCGACGTGTCATCGCCGATGAGGCCGACGATCTGGAGTTTCTGATCACCCTGATCGGACCAGAACCACGGTGCGGCCGAGGGTGGTGCGGCACTCCCCACCAGTGCCGCAGCCGCGACCTCGGCCTGTGTGGTGGCGTTGTCCACCGATTCCAGCCGGTAGTGGCGGCCGGTGGTGGGTGAGACGCGGGTGGTGCAGTCACCGATGGCCAGCGTCCAGCCGTCGGAGGCCGTGCACCGGTCGTCGACCACCACACCACCCGCACAGTGCAGGCCGAGTTGGGCAGCCAGTTCGATGCGCGGCTCGGCCCCGATTCCGACCAAGACCGTCGCTGCCGGGATCTCTCGGCCGTCGGTCAACCGGACACCGCGAACACCGTCATCTGTGGCCATGATCGCCGTCGGCTGCGCATCCAGAAGGATTTCGGTCTGCATCGCCCGATGCGCCGCAAGCAGCGCCGTCGCGGTGACCTCACCCACCGCACGCCCCAGGAGCCGCGCTCCGGCCTCGATCACGGTCACTTCCGCACCCGATGTCCGCGCGGTGGCCGCTACCTCGAGGCCGACGAAGCCGCCACCGATCACCACGATCGGGCCCTTACGGATCCGCTCCGCCAGTACGGAGGCATGGTCGAGATCGCGTAATCGCACCACATCGGGATGATCGGATCCGGGCAGAGCCAGGGCCCGGGCTCGCGCTCCGGTGGCCAGGACCAACCGGTCGAATTCCCTCGGGCGCGAACCGTCCCCGCCGGCGAACTCGATCCGGGCACCCGCCGGTGTGCGGGCCACCCGTTCGACCCGTACACCGGTGAGCAGTTCGATCTCCTTGTCCGCGTAGTGCGCCGGTTCGCGGAGCAGCAGCGATTCGCTGGTCGCCTCTCCTTTCAACCAGGCTTTGGACAGCGGCGGCCGTTGATACGGAAGCCGCGGCTCATGGGAGACGAGGGTGATCGCACCGTCGTAGCCCGTATCCCGCAGACGATCCGCGAGATGGACACCGGCGTGCGAGGCACCCACCACCACGATGCGGCGCGGCGGTGTTCCGGTGCCCGGCACGGTTTCCGATTCGGTCACCGGTCAGACCTGCTCATCCGGAACGGTCACGTGCAGATCTATGCCCTCGGCCAAGGTCAGCTGGCAGGACAACCGGGAATTGTCTTCGCGGTCGGAGGCGGTGCATTCGAGCATATCGTCCTCGTCCTCACTGGGATCGGGGAAATTGCCCAGCTCGGCACGGTCGACGTACACATGACAGGTCGCGCACGACAGCGTGCCGCCGCATTGGCCGACAATGCCTTTCACACCGTTCTTCACGGCCGTGGACATCACGGAATCGCCCACGGCGCCGTCGATCACCTTCACCGCCCCGTCGGGCTGGGTGTAGAAAACTTTCGGCATGGGGCGCTCCTACCAGGACACGGGCAGGTCGGTGACCGCCTGCGTGAGGTTGTCCATATCGATCACGGCTTCGCCCTCGAGTCGCAGATCCGGCAGGCGTTTGAACAGTTCGGCGAGTCCGACCTGCATCTCCATCCGGGCCAGCGGCGCCCCGAGGCAGTGGTGCAGACCGTAGCTCAGGGTGAGATGCGGGTTGTTCTCCCGCCGGATATCGAACACCCCGTCGTTCTCGACGACCACACCGTCGTGGTTCACTGCGGCCGGATCCACCAATACGGCCTCACCTTCCGCGATGACATGCCCGTCCAGTTCCACATCCTCGGTCGCGACGAACGGCACCAGTCCACCGCCGCCGGCTACGGTGGATCCGACGGCCATCCGTCCGTGCCGCAGGATTTCCTCCACCGCGGTCGGGGCCACACCATCGGGATCGGCGAGGAAGAGCTCGAGCTGATCGGGGTTCTTCAGCAGTGCGTGTACGCCCGCACAGATGAAGTTCGCGGTGTTGTCGAATCCGCCGATGATCAGCACCAATGCGATCGGCAGGATCTCACCGTCGGTGAGGCTGTCGTCCTTGTCACGGGCGTTGGCCAGATCGCTGAGCAGGTCCTCGCGCGGTTCCTTACGGCGTTCCTCGATCAGGCCCATCATATAGACGACCAGTTCGGTCATGTTGGCCACGACCTCTTCCTCGGGCATATTCGCCACCGCGAGCGTCGAGGAACTCCACTTCTGGAACTTCGGCCGGTCCTCGGGCGGCACGCCCAGCAGGTTCGCCAGCATCTGGATCGGTAGGGCGACCGCATAGTCGTGCACCAGGTTCGTCGGCGCGCCTTTGGCAACCATCTCGTCGATGAGGTGGTTGGCGAATTCCACCGCGGAATCCCGCATGGCCTTGACCCGTTTCGGGGAAATGGAGCGCTGCACCAGTTTCCGCAGTTTGGTGTGATGCGGCGGGTCCTCGAACTGCAGGGTGGTTTTCAGGAAGTCGGGGAACTCGACGAAATACGGCACCACCCGTTCGCCGGTCCGGAACGGTTCGCGCACGAACCGGCCGTCGCTCAGCATTTCCCGGGCGGCGGCGTTGCGGTGGATCACCCAGACATCGCCACCGAACGGCATGGTCATCTTGGTCATCGGCCGCTCGGCCGCGATGGCGTGGTAGCGGTTCAGCGCCTCGGCCGGCGGCACCGGTGCGAAGGGATACTCGGTGCTCACGGCTTTTCCGGCCGTCTCGGTTGTGCTCATCGGCTCACTCCAATGGGGGCTGTGGAGGGTGGGTCAGGAGGCCGGCAGCTGCGCCGGCGCGACCAGCTGCGGGATCGCTTCCGGGGTTATCGCCATGATGGTGTCGAACCGGTCGGCCACGGTTTCCACGGTGAGACCGGGATCGTGGATACCCACGGTGTTCACCAGGGCCAACCGGTTCACGATGCCACCCGCCACGTTGAACACCTCACCGGTGACCTCGCAGGACGGGTGCAGCAGGTAGGCGACCACGGGCGCGACGTGCTCGGGCAGCAAGGCCGTGCGCATGTACTCCATGACCTCCGGGGACAGGGTGTCCGCGGCGGCCTCGGCCATCCGGGTACCGGCACCGGGCGCGATCGCGTTGACCTTGATACCCGCCTCCAGGCCCTCGAGCGCGAGGTTGCGGGTGAGACCGAACAGCGCGCCTTTGGAACCGCCGTAGTGCGACATTCCCGGATTTCCGAGCATCGCCTGGGAAATGGTGTTCACGATTCGCGGCGACTCCGCCTGCAGCAGATGGGGCCAGGCGGCGCGGATGACCCGCAGGGACCCGAAGTAGTGGACGTCGAGATGTCGCTGATACTCCTCGTCCGGAACCTCGGCGAACGGGGCCGCCCGCACGATCCCGGCGTTGTTGACGACCGAGGTCAGCCCGCCGAAGGCGGTGACCGCCGCATCGACCAGCGCACGAGCGCCTTCTTCGGTGGACACGTCGCCGGTGCAGGCGACGGCCTTGCCACCGGCGGCGGTGATCTCGGCGACGACCTCGGCGGCCGGGTTGTCGCCGTCGACTCCGGAGCCGTCGATACGGGCGCCGAGATCGCCGACCACGACCGAGGCACCGCGCGAGGCGAGCAGCAGGGCGTGGGCGCGGCCGATACCGCGGCCGGCTCCGGTGACGATGACGACGCGGCCGGAGAAGTCCAGTGTTGCCATGATTTCCTCAGAGTTTCTCTACGTTGCGAACGGGTCAGGGGCGGGTGGCGCCACCGGAATGCTCGACATCGGCCACCCAGATGGTCCCCTGCGCTTCCCGGGCCGATTTCGCGAAGTCGAAAACCTCGAATCCGGCCGTGATGTACAGGGTTTTACGGTCCGGGCCGCCGAGCAGGCAGGCGGACGCGATCCCCTCCTCCAGCGGCAGCGGCACCGCGTGGGTGAGCCCCTGGTCGGTGAAGCGCGCGACATAACCACCGCCGGGCATGGCCGCCCACACTCCGCCGTCGGCGTCGAGACCGATCCCGTCGGGCATGAACGGGCAGGTGGCGAATTCTCGCGCGTTCGACAGCGTGCCGTCCGCGGCGCGATCGATCACCGTGATCTTGGAGGCCATCACTTCGGCCGTGTACACCTTGGTGCCGTCCTCGCTGATGACAATCCCATTGGCGCACATCAGGGGATCGATCTTCTCCGGGGTCGAGACCGTGCCGTCCGGCTCCACCACGATCAGCGGAGAGGCCACCGGCTCGTCACCTTTGAAAATATCGAATCCGAGCTGGGTGATGTAGGCCCGGCCGTCGGCGTCGACCACCATATCGTTGGCTGCTGCCAGGGTGTACTGCGAGATATCGGCGTACACGCTCAGATCGTCCGGTGCGCCGCCACCGTGCACCAGCACGAGCTTCTCGTGCATCGACACCACGATCAGCCGCCCGTCCGGCAACCAGCCGAAGCCGCCGAGCACGATCGGAACGTCGGTATCGGCGGCGCGCCCGGTCGCGTCCACCACCACCGTCGCAGTGCCGTCGGCGTCCAGCGTTTTCAGTGTGCCGGTGTACATATCGGAGAACCAGAAGGTGCCCTCGTGCCACCGCGGGCACTCCGGCCAGGAGTATCCGCTCGAGATCTTGCGGGCCTCGTAGGTCGGAGCGCCGGCGGCGGTGACGGCGGCGGCAACGGTCTCGACTGGATTCGTCATGGTGTGGGGCCTTCCGGGAAATGTCGAACGGTCTCGCCGGTTCCGCCGACAGCGGAAACCGGACTTCGCGAGCGCAGGAGGCTCGCGTGAACTGGGTCACAACGACTTGGTCTGCGAGGACGATAAAGCCCCGGTCGGGGCAGTGACGCGGGCCTCCCATTCAGCGGGAGCGGTCACCCGATCGGGGTCATCTGGTCTGCGACCCGCCGTTGAAGTCCAGCGTCTGCCCGGTCATCCCACCGGACTCGTGCGACGCCAGATATGCGCAGAACGCCCCCACCTCGAGCGGGTCGCCCAGCCGGCCGATCGGGATTCCCGCGATCAGCTGCTCGATCTGCTCCGGTGGCATCTTGTGCACCAGATTGGCCTGCAGACCCAGTGCGACGATATTGGCGGTCACCCCGTACCGGCCGGTTTCGGCGGCCAGATGACGGATGAACCCCTCGATACCGCTTTTACCGGTCGCGTACATCGAATAGTTGATGTTCTGCCCGGTGCGCGCCGCCCCTGACGAGATCTGCACGATCCGGCCCCACCCGTCGTCGCACATACCGTCGATGACCGCTTTGATGCAGTTCAGCGCGCCGTAGATATTCAGGTCGATCGACGGCGGCCACTGGTCGGGATCCAGTTCGCGGAAGGGCTTGATGACCCGTTCCTCGGCGATCCCCGCGTTGTTGACCAGGATGTCGACATGATGGCCGAGTTCGGCCTCGGCCGATCGCACGGCATCGACGGTCGCTTGGTAGTCGGTCACGTCGAAAGCCCGGGCGACGGCCTTGTTTCCTTCCGCGACGATTCCCGCGGCGACCCGTTCCGCACGATCGGCGAACAGATCGTTCACCACGACCGTCGCCCCTTGACGCGCGAGCACTGTCGCGATTCCTTCGCCCACACTCTGCCCCGCACCGGTGACCAGAGCGATACGCCCGTCCAATTCGAACACGATTTCCCTTTCGTTCGATTCCGCCACCTGATCCAGTAAGAGGTGGCGTCCTGCCCGTGCGCGGGTCTCGTCCCGGATGAGCACGCGGGTTCGGGTAGGCGGAAGAGTAAGGCCGGGTTCCCGTCGCGAACGCCCCGTTCCCGCCGAGCGGGAGAGCCTCCGGCCGGTGCGCCGGCCCGGCCCGGTCCTCACAGCACGAAGGATGTCCACACCGGCAGCGATACCAGGGCCGTCTCGACGACGAACGACCCCGGGAAAGCGATATCGCCACCGTAGCGCCCGGCGAGGATGGCAACGTTCCGCGGTTCGGGCACGGCGGCCGGCGACGTGAGATGGCCTCGCCGGCAGATCAGCCGACGTCGAGCGGGGCGTCGGCCGGGTACTCGGCGGGCGCCATAGCGTAGGTGTGCGTGAGCAACGCGATGAAATCGCGGTCGGTCATGGGATCGGCCGGGAACTCGAATTCGATCCCGCGGCGGGTCAAATCGTCACCGAGGATATCGAAAACCTTGTCGGCGGTGAGGTCGTCGATGTGATCGAGGTAGCGGTCGGCGTCGCGCCGGTCGTCGAAGACGAGCGCGGTGTAATGGAAGAGGGTCCGGACGTCACCGTCGGTGTACCGCCCTATTTCCGTACCACCGTTGCGCACCACCCAGGCACCGTCCTCGCCGTGCAGCCGCGTATGCATCTCCAGTTCCGGCATATCGCGGCGATCCCGCGGACCGTTGGCCTCGCGCCGGTGATACATCTTCGAGTTGTCCGACAACACAGCGGTATTCCAGAACGGCGCGGCCAGCCGCTGCGGTGCGCGGTCGGGGCCGTCGGGCCAGTAGGTGAACCCGCCATCGAGGTCGGAATCGTAGAAGTAGGTGATCACCTGCGAGGTCTTGACCTCCCACGCATCGAACAGGCCCGATTTGGCCATCACACTGAGCAACCAGATCGGGGTGTCCACCGAACTCATCCCCCGCCAGTTGCCGCTGTCGAAATGGCCCGCGTCGAAACTGTGCGACGGTACCGCCATGTTGAACAGCATGTGATGCGCCATTCCGTAGCGGGCACCGTGCACGCTCTTGGCGTGCTCCAGCAGGGTCCGGCTCAGGTAGATATCGCGGATCTCGTCGTAGAAGGCCACGCCCTCTTTGGCGAGGTAGCCACGGAACACCGGCGCGACGAAGTCCGAGAGTTTCGCGTCCGGGCGGCGATTCGCCCCACCCGAGACGGCCAGATACTCCTCGGTCGAGGAGAAATGATGCGCCGGACCCGTGGTATCCATCGCAGGCAATCCCGGACCCGTGCTCATGGGACGAAAAAGCACGGTGATCATCCTCGGCCGGGAGTCGGCGGCAGAACCCGGCGGACCTACGGCACCGCGGAAAACTGCACCGGCACCGGGTGCCGCGTCACGACGCGGACCGAAGGGCAGGCTTCGTGATGTAGGTCACCGACAGCCGGTACAACGGACGATAAGGTCCGCGCCGGATTGCCGACCGTCGCGTTTCCGTTCAGCGGGAAATCACGCCTACCGCCGGGTCGGCGCGCAACCTCGCTCGATCACCTATCCCATTTGACGGAACGCCGGTCCCCGAAGTATGCCCCGATGCGGTCCCATGGGGCAGTCGAGGCGGCCGACGGTGCCGTCGGGAAAGGACTCCCATGCCATCCCCCACTCAGATGACCGCAGTGGTTTCCGAATACATATCCCTGCTGGGTAACGGCACCGCGAAAGAGATCGGCGCCCTGTACGACGAATCCGCCACCCTGGAAGACCCTGTCGGCGGCGGGACCAGGAGCGGACGCGCGGAGATCACGGCGTTCTACAGCGCTCTCGACAACGTCAGCACCACCGCCGACCTCATCGCTGTCCGGGTTGCCGGAAACAGCGCGGCGTTCCATATGCGGGTTGTCACCACGACGCCGGAAGAGGTCGTCACCATCGAGCCGATCGATGTGATGACGTTCAACGACGAGGGGCTGATCACCAGTACACGCGCGTACTGGAGCCCGGCCGATGTCGTCACCACACGAGTGAAGTGAACCGTGCGTGACTTGAAGGGCCGGGTCGCGGTCGTCATCGCCGACAACGATGCCGGCGATCTGGAGAACGCGGTCACCGAGTTGTCCACGCTCGGCGAAGTACTCGGCGTTCCCACCGATGTCGCCGATCATCGCCACCTCGCCGGCCCCGTATCCCGTTTGTGAACTCCGAGGAGATGACCGTGCCCGTTCCCCCGCTCGATCCCGATGTCCAAGCGCGCGTCGACGCCCTCGGACCAATACCGTCGATGCGTTCCCGGGGTATCGAGCAGGTCCGCGCCGGGGTCGAGGCGATGCAACCCCCCGCCGAGACACTTCCGATGGCCGAAGTCGAGGACCTCACCGTTCCCGGACCGTACGGGCCCATTCCGCTACGCGTGTACCGGCCCACCGCCGACTCCGCCGCCCCGGCCGTCGTGCATCTACACGGAGGCGGTCTCACAATGGGTTCCAACGCGTCCTTCGAACCGCTCGCCCGGCAGATCGCGACCGCCGCCGGAGCGACGGTGATCGGCGTCGATTACCGGCTGGCGCCGGAGTGGGGAGCGCCGGTGCAGATCGAGGAGTCCTACGCGGCCACCGCGTGGGTCGCGGCGAACGCGGACCGCCTCCGGATCGACTCCGGCCGCCTGGTGGTGCTCGGCGACAGCGCCGGCGGCGGTCTCGCGGCCGGCGTCGCGCTACTGGCCAGAGACCGGGGTGGGCCCGCTCTCTACGGGCAGGTGCTGATGTATCCAGGGCTGGACCGCGATATGGGCGCGTCGTCGATCATCTCCATGCCCGACGCTCCGATGCTGCTCCGCGACGACATCACCTATATGCACGAACTCGCGGACAGCGGCGCGGACGGACCCCACGACTGCTATCGAATCGCGGCCTATGCCGAAGACCTGTCCGGCCTTCCCCAGGCGATCGTGGTGACCGCCGAAGCCGACCCGATCCGGGACTGGGGCGAGCGGTACGCCGCCCGGTTGCGGAATGCGCGGGTGCAGACCACCGTTACGCGGTACCCCGGCGTGCTGCACGGCTTTCTCATGCGGCCGGAGAATTCGGCCCGGGCAACGCTCGCGATAGCCGAAATCGGCGGCCTGCTACGCGCCAAGTTCGCCAATCCCCTGCCCTTCGGCTGAGCCGCCGCGAGCCCGTCGTTACCGTTCCGCGCAGCATCTCACCCAGTGGACTTACCAGTTCGGCCGTCGTCCCGCGCCGATCCCGGCGGGTGCGGCGAAAAGGTTTCACCACATCCGGGCGCCAGGATCGTTCGCGATCAGTCCTACTCGGCCTCCACGAATTCACGAGTACGGATTTCGGCCAGTGCCCCCAGCTGTTCACAGTAGTGATCGACCGAGATCGCCTCCACACCGGCACCGATTATCGTCGCTCCGGCCCGCACCAGCTGCTCGAGTGTCCTTCGCGTCCCGTCGGCGTCACCGAGTGGATCCACGTTTCCCGCGGACAGCACAACGTCGAAACCATCCGGCAGCGGGCACCGGTTCAGCATCACGCCCAGCTCGCCGAGGCTCAGCCCGAACGGAACCCAGCCGTCCGCCAGATCACAGGCCCGGCGCAGCGACCGCTGGGTACGGCCACCAACCCATAGCGGCACCCGCGGCTGCACCGCATGTGGTTCGACGATCACGTCCGAGAACTCGTAATACGCACCGCTGTACCGCGGTTGCCGATCGGAGAGCGCGGCACGCAACGCCCGCAGCGCATCGTCGGCCCGGGCGCCCCGATCGTCGAACGGAACGTCCAACAATTCGAATTCCTCCCGCAACGAGCCGACTCCCGTTCCCAGGATCAACCGTCCGCCGCTGACGGCGTCGAGCGTGCCGTACCGTTTCGCGATCTCCAATGGGTGGTGGTAGCCGAGAACCAGGACCTGCGTCGCGAGCCGGATCCGCTCGGTGCGGGCCGCCAGGAAACCCAGTGTCGCCAACGGGTCCCAGTAGGTCCCGCCGCGGACCTCGGCCACCGGCGCCGGGACGGCCACATGCTCACTGCAGGTGAGGTGGTGAAATCCCGCGCGGTCCGCGGCCACCGCGATCCGGGCGAGTTCGTCGATTCCCGCCGCGCTCTCCCACGGCTGGTGCGCACCGGGGAAACGGGTCACCACAGGGGTGTTGAGGCCTATCCGCAATGCCGTCACCGCCCGGGCCGATCCGTCCCCGCCCCGACGGTCGAAGCCGGCATCCCGGTCAGGAGCCGGCGCCCTTCGAGGCTGCCGTTCAACGGCCGGGTGACCCGCCGGGACACGCACCAGCCCTCGTCGGTCCGGCGCAACTCGATCCGATGGGCACCCGCGCGCCAGATGTAGAATTTGCCGTCCTCGTTGCGGACCAGGATCGATTCGCATACCGCCGTGGCCTCGTCGCCGTCGATACGCTCGATATGCGCGGGACCGAAGAAGTGGGAGCTGCCGCCGGTGATGATGTCCTGGTGCGCTTCGGACCGCACCATGTCCCGGAGGTCGGCGCGTCCGACCATCCGCCATCCCTCGACGTCGTACTCGCCGTCCTCGGTCCACAGCGCCGCGACAGCGTCGGCCTCCCCCGCGTCGACGAGCGGCCCATAGGCGGTCAGCTTCCGGATGATGGCCAGTTCGTCTTCCAGTCGCTGGACCCGCGCCATCAGTCCGGCGAGTGACTCTTCATGGTTCATCTGTCGACCTCTCGTTCGTGGAATCGCATTCCGACCTGCAGACTCGCCCGACACTTCGTATCGAACGGATACCAGCGCTACGGTGGCATGAAATCAGGTGACGGACCGGCCGACGGGGCCGCATTCCGTTGACCGGGAGTCCCGACTCCTTTCCTCCACCTTTGGCAGGTTCTGCCGTAATGTCATATCGTGACGGTATTGATCGTGAGCCGCTGCCCCGAACCGCATCGGCGCCGAACCCGCACGACAGCAGGAAAGGGAGGTCCGGTGGCCAAGTCGGCTCGCCCCACCCTCACCGAGCGCCGGGCGGAGGAACTGCGGCGGACCATCGCCCTCACCGCACGGGACCTGTTCATCGCCGACGGCAACACCTCGGCCACCGTCGAGCAGATCTGCGAGATCGTCGGCATCTCCCCGCGCACCTTCCACCGTCATTTCCCGGTGAAAGAGGACGTCCTCTCCCCCTTGTTCCGGCAGAGCGAAGAACTCATCGTCGAAATTCTCCGGACGGCATCCGACAAGGCGGATCCCGTCGAGGTGCTCGCCCATGCCTTCACCACCGAGGTTCACCGGCGCCAGGTACCCGAATTCGACCGGAAGTTCATGGAGCTGATGATCAATACGCCGCCGTACCGGTTGCGGTGGCTGGAATGGGGCGAGGGACTGTGCGGGGAGATCACCCGCTACCTCGACAAGCATTTCGAACTCGGCCAGGATCCGTTTCTCCGCCGGCTTCCCGCGGAACTGGCGATGCAGACCATGCGTCAGGCCTATATCCACTGGGTCGACGCCGGACACTCCGGCGATTTCGCAGAAGTGGAACGTCTCCTGCTGCGCGGTATGCGGATGCTGTTCACCGGTATCGATGCCGCCACACCCCCGCGGTGAGCCGACCTTCCTCACGATCTGCCGGGCGGCGGCGGTACCATTTCGGGCCCAGCGGCCGGAAATTCCGCTGAGTGGACATCTCCGGCGCTTCCCGGACGATCACCTCGCTAGCGTCCGTGTATGAATAAACCCTGGCCCAGAGAAGAGCTCGAAACGGCGTTCCGGACGTGGCAGACAACGGTCGCGCGAGCCGCCGCCGGCGAAGACAGCTGGCGTGAATTCGTCGATCTGTTCACACCCGACGCCGAGTACCACGAGCAGATGGTCGGCGTATTGAAAGGCCACGATGCCATCTGGGCGTGGGTGGAACCGACCCTCGCCCAGTTCCCCGGATCCGCGATGACCTCGTTCCCCGTCCATTGGCACCTGATCGACGATGTCAACGGTGTGATCGTGGTGAAGCTGAACAACCTGATGCGCGACCCCGGTGACGGCACCCGGATGGGGGCGGACAACATCAGCATCCTCACCTACGCCGGAAACGGGAAGTTCTCCAAAGAGGAGGACATCTACGATCCCGCGGAATTCAACGAACTCGTGCCCGCCTGGATCGGACGGGCGATGGAGTTGGGCACGCTCAGCGCGGCCGAACTCGAATGGTGCGCGCGGGCCCAGCAGCAAGGTTCGACGCCCAGCTGATCCGGGCACGAACGAATCGGCGAGTCGTCGCGGCCGCGACGACTCGCCTACGTGCTCCGTTCGGGTATTCCGGTCAGCGTGTGACCGCCTCCGCGCCCAGGTACGCGCGCTCGACCCGTTCCGGATCGTCCCGCAGCTCCGCGGCACTCCCCCGGTCGGCGATCCGTCCGTGGACCAGGACCGCGGCTTGGTCCGCGACCCCCAGAGCCAGATGGACATGCTGTTCCACCAGCAGCACGCTGGTGCCCTCCGTGGCCGCAAGCTTCTTCAGCACATCCAGGATCTCGGTCACGATCACGGGAGCCAATCCCATACTCAGCTCGTCGATCACCAGCACCGCCGGCCGCTGCAGGATCGCCCGCCCGATGGCGAGCATCTGCTGCTCACCGCCGGACAGCCGGCCGGCGGCAACCGGCAGCCGCTTCTCCAACGCCGGAAAATACTCGAGCACCTCGCGTAGACCGGCTTTTCGCCGCGCGCGTTGCGCGACCGCGAGCATGAGATTTTGCTTCGTGCTCAGCTGACGGAACAGGGCCCGGTCGTCGGGCACCAGCACCAGCCCGGAACGGACCGCGTCCCGGGGACGCCCGCCGCGCACCGCCCGACCGGCGACGACGACCTCGCCCTCGATACGCGGAAGCAACCCGGCCAGCGTCATCAGCAGTGTCGTCTTACCCGCGCCGTTCGGCCCGAGTAGACAGGTGATCTCGCCGGCCCGCAAAGTCAGGTCGACGTCGCGTACGCACGGGCGTTCTTTCAGGTAGCCGGCGGTCAGGCCCCGGCATTCCAGCGCTTTCATCGCGATACCTCCGGGGAAGTGAGCGGCCGGGCATGCAGTTCCGGGACAGCCTCCGCGTCGAGACCGTCCGAGCCGACCGGTACGCCGAGATAGGCGCGAAGTACCTCCGGGTTCGCGCGGATCTCCGCGGGCGTACCGGTGGCGATCACCGTTCCGAGATCGAGCACGATGACCCGATCGGAGATTGTGAGCACGAGTTCCATATCGTGGTCGACCAGCAACACACCGGTGCCGTCGTCGGCAACCACGCGCAGTTTCTCACCCAGCCAACGGCTTTCGGCGCTGTCCAAACCCGCGGCCGGTTCGTCGAGCAGAGCGACCGCGGGGTCGGCCGCGAGAACCCGCGCCATCGAGACCAGCTGCCGCTGTCCCTGGGACAGCAAACCCGCCTCCCGGTCCGCCAGTTCGCTCAGGCCGAGGACGGCCAGTGTCCTGCTCACCCGCCGTGTGACGGGCAGCTCCGAGCCGGACCGGGCCGCGCCCACCCCGATGTTCTCGGCGACGGTGAGATCGTCGTAGAGCTCTACGTCCTGGAAGCTGCGCCCCAGTCCGGCCCGGCTGCGGGCGTGCGGAGGCTGCCCGGTGAGCGACCGGCCCGACAGCGTCACCGACCCGGTGGCCGGAGCGAATCCGGTGATCGCGTCGATAACGGTCGTCTTACCGGCGCCGTTGGGTCCGATCAGGCCGACGATCTCGCCGGGCCGCACCTCGAACGCGACATCGGTGGCGGCCTTCACCACACCGTAGGTGACACTCACACCCTCGACCGAGAGGAGCGGTTCGGAACGGCCGGCCACCGCCCGGGCGGCCACCGGCTCCGGCCTCTCGCCGGACGCCGCCCCGCGACGCGGAAGAGCCGGCCACGGGATCCGCGGCAGTTTGCTCGCGATCCCGTCGGGGTTGGCCAGCACGGTGACCACCAGCAGAATGCCGCTCAGCACCGCGTAGTAATCACCCACGTGCAGGAACCGGTCGACCAGGAGGTACAGAATCCCACCGGGCGCCATCACACCGGCGAGAATGCCGCCGGTGATGGAGGTGATGCCCGCGACGTAGACGACGGCGAACAGCGAGATCCCGAGGAACACCGCGTATGGTTCCGGCGTGGCGAGCATCTGCTGATATCCGAGCAGGGCACCACCGAGGCCGGCGACGAACGCGCCGAGGGCGAAAGTGATCAGTTTGGTACGGGACACATCGATACCCGCGGCCGCCGCCGAACGCTCGTTGGCCCGCACCGCGAGCATGGCGGTGCCGAGGCTGCTGCGCCGCAGCCACGCCACACCGAGCCCGACGGCGCTGAGGACAACAAGGCACAGCAGGCCGAACGCGATGCGTGGGTACGCTTCGCCCGCCCCGATGCCGAGGTCGATCCCGAACAAGCGGGGTGTATCGATCGGAGCGCCCTGCACACCACCGTTGAGCTCGGGGTTGCGGAACCAGAACGCCTCCACGAACACCGCGAGGGCGAGCGTCACCACCGTCAGTGGCAGCCCGCGTACCCGCAGCGCGGGCAGTCCCACGACGACCCCGACCACGGTCGCGAACAGCGCCGCGATGATCGGCGCGAACGGGAACGGAATGCCGAGGTGCTGGTTCAGCACGCTCAACGCGTAGGCCGAAACCCCTGCCAGCGTGAGCTGTGCCAGCGATACCTGGCCCGCGTAGCCGGTGACGATGACCTGCGAGAGCCCGAGGATCCCGAAAACGATGCTGCTGACGAGCGCGGCACGAAAACTGCCGGTTGTGGCCAGCAGAGCGACCACGGCCACAGCAACCGAGATCAATGCCGGCATGAGGATACGGTCGGGACGGGGCGCCCGCCCGAGCGTCCGGTGGATCACCGAACCGCGATCGGGCAGCGGGCGTCCCTTGACCACCAAGAAGATCAGGATCAACAGCAGCGAGATGGCCTCCGCTGTACCGGATCTCGGCCACCAATCATAGAGTCCCTGCAAATTGGTGGCTTCCGCTTGCAGGGCGCCGATGACGATACCTGCGGCCACGGTCAACCAGATCGACGCGAAGTTACCCACCAGCGTGGCCGCCAGCGCCGGCACGATGAACAGGGAATACGCCACGGGATTGAGCGCCACCAGCGGCGCGATGAGAATGCCGCCGAGCCCCGCGACCACCGACGACAACGCCCAGTTGGCGAAGGCGATCCGGTCCGGCGACAAGCCGGTGAGGTAGGCGCCCTTCTCGGATTCCGCCGCCGCCTCGGTGGCCGTACCGAACCGGGTGTAGCGGAAGACGAGGGTGGCCACGATCGCGAGACCGATGATGGAAACCGCCAGGAGCACTCGATCGGTGGGCACCAGGCGGTCACCCAGCGAGAAGGTGTCGAGCGCGAAAATCGGTTTGACCGAGACCAGGCCCGTTCCCACTCGTTGTGCGATCACGGCCTGGATCACGATCATCAACCCGATGGAGGCGACGGCCTTGGCCACCACCGGGGCAGTACGCATGGGCCGGAAGACCAGGGCGTAACACAGCACGCCGAGGACACCGGCGGCAGCCAGGGAGATCGCCATGGCGGGTGCCACACCGAGCGGCCCACCGAGGTCGATCGTCGGGGGCAATCCCGGTATCGGCACCAGCAACTCACCGGTCCGCGACAGGGCGTAGGTGTAGGCGGCGTAGAGCGCCACCGTACCGGTCGCGAAGTTCACGACCCCCGAACTCTTGAAGGTCATCACGAGCGCGAGCCCGAGAGCGGCGTACACCGCCCCGTTGCCGAGGCCGAGCACGAGATACGAAAGGTGATCTGTCATGGCTGATCTCCCTGGCCGGATACCGCCGGGGCGGGTTATCCGGTCACTTTCAGGTTCACCGGCACACCCTGGTCGTTGATCTCACCGATCAGCATCTGGCGCGAGCAGATCGACGGCATCTGCGGTACAGCGGTGCCGTCGCAGGTGAAGGTGATACCGCCGCCCGCGGGCATCTCCACGGCCTTCGCGGTGCGCAGCGCCTCCTTGATGCTCGCCGGCGTGACGTCTCCCTGAAGGTTGCCGGTGGCCGCGGCCAGCGCCATGACGACCTGGTAGCCGGAAGAGGCGGCACCTGCCACCGCCGCCTCGGGGGCGTAGGTCTGCAGAACGGAGCGGTAGAGCACCGAATCGGGGCGATCCGACAGATAGTCGGTCGCGGTGATGCCGATACTGCCCTCGATGGACTCCACGCCCAGGATGTCGATGACATCGGGGGCCAGGCAGGTCGGGATGTAGACGCGCTGGACCGCCGGGTCGGTGGTCTGGATCGCCTTGTAGACCGAGGCGCAGGTGGCCGCGTCGGCGATCACACTCACGCCCTGCGGCTTATCGGAGAGCCCCGAAGTCACCAGCGGAGTGGGGTCCGGCACGCCCAGCGGGATCGGCACCACGTTCAGTTCCACCCCCGCCGCCTGGAACACCGGCGCACCCATCGCGTTGGCCAAGGCGCCGAGGCCGCCGCCGTCACTCGCGAAGAGCGTGAAGGTGCTCATACCCTTGTCCTCGGCCGCCGCGGCCATCGCGGTGATGGTGCCGGGCAGGCCCGCCGACAGCGCCGCGGAATCCGGCGAGGTCAGCTCGAGCTGTGAGACGCCGTTGAGGGTGATGTAGGGGATACCGGCGCCGGCGACGATCGGGAGGATGGTGCCACCCTGTGAGGTGCCCGGGGACAGCACAGCTGTCACCTTCTGCTCGACGAATTCGTTGGCGCACTTGGTGGCCGAGGTCGGCTCCTCCTGCTGCTTGCACACCACGAGTTCGACCGGGTGGCCCGCGATCCCGCCGGCGTTCTTGTTCACGTACTCGACGGCGGCCTCCGCGCCCGCACGCATCTCCGGGAGCGACACCACCGCACCACCCTCGGTGGATACGAAGCCGATCCGCACCGGCGTCCCGGTGGCCGGTTCGTCGGGGAGCGCGGTGGTCGATGCCCCGGCCACCGCGCTGTTGTTCGTTTCGTCGCCACCGGCACACCCCGACGCGGCGAGCGCGATCGCCAGCGCCGCGGCGCCCATACCGGCGACGGCTCGCCGGTGTCGGCTCAGACCACCAAGTCCCATGGTCGGGTTCTCCTCTCCGAAGGCGAGGCCGCACCGGGTGGTTCCCGATACACACAACGTCCTCGCGTGGTCCACATCACTTATCGATGCGGCGGAGAATTATGGGCTCATGTCCGACCCGGCTCAGACGGTCACTTCCCATTCACCGGGATAATCGTGACCGGGTTTCACCGGGTTCGCTACACGCATCACCCGGCGCCCGAGCTGCGGAAAAGCCGCAGGTAGGCAGGTAGCCGCCGCAGCGGGACCGCGCGCGGCCAGTCGTCGGCGCGGAAATAGGCGTCGCTGCCGCCGTCGACGAACACGACACTGCCGCAGAGGAAGCGCGCGGCATCGGACAGCATGAAAACCACCCATTCCGCCAGATCGCCGGCGTCCCCGAAACCGCCGATCGGTACCGGGAACCGGCGAATAGCGGCCGCTTCGGCGGGTGTGGCGAGTTGTCGCTCCAGCAGCGGCGTCAGGACGGCGCCGGGGGCGAGCAGATTCAGCCGGATTCCCGCGCCCGCCCAGTCCGCGGTCACCGCGTGGCGCCGGACCCAGCGGCTCACCGCGATCTTCGATGCACCGTAGGCGATCGAGGGCGCGGTGCGGCCGAAGATCCGGACCGTTTTCAACGCCTTGTCGATATCCCCGGCCAGCAGGGCGCGGATCGCCCGGCCGGGCACCGCCGGCGTGGTGGTCGTCGCGTTACTACCGAAGACGACCACTTTCGGCTCGGTGGCCGTCGCCAGTGCGGGCCGCCAGCCCTCGAGCAAGTCCACCACGCCGCGATAGTTCACCTCGAAGATCAGGCGCGGGCGTTCCGCGCCGGGGGCAGGCCCCACGCCGGCCGCGAGAACCGCGCCGTCGAGCTGCCCGTCCACCGCGGCGAGCACCCCGTCGATTGCCGCACGCCGCCCCTGCGGGGTGGACAGATCGGCGACGATTTCCGCATCCCGCTGGTCGACTCCGACCACGGTGTGACCGTCCTGACGCAGCTTGCCGACCACGGCCCGGCCCATTCCCGAGGCCGATCCGGTCACCACATAGACACCCATCGTTCGCCTACTTTCCGCTGTCACCAGCCGAGTTCCTGCACTACCGCAATATTGACACACTTCGCCAAAAATGATGGGCTGGGCCCGTGCCCTCGAACGACACAGCTCCACGCAGACGCGGCCGGCCCTCCGTTCTCGACGCCCCGGCGATCGCCGCGGGCGCGCTGCGGCTGTGGTCCGAACGGGGCTACACGACGACGAGCTGGAGCGATCTGGCCGATGCGACCGGGGTCAGCACCAGGACACTGCTACGACACTTCTCATCGCGGGCGGATATCGCCTATCTCGGCGTCGAGCCCGCCACGACCAGGCTCCGCGAAGCTCTGGCCGACGCTCCCCGCGAAGGCGACCTGTCGGCAGCCATCCGCTCGGCCGTCGTCGACTCGGTCTCCCACGACCCCCGAATCAATCGGGTGGCACCCGATTGGCTGCGCCTGATCTCTGCCGAGCCGGAACTCGCCGCCACCGCGCCGCTGGCCTATCGCCCCTGGATCGATACTCTCGCGGACTTCATCTCCCGTCGTCTTCCCGACGCACCCACGGCGATCTGCCGCGCACTGGCCACCGCTTATCAGGCGGCGGCCTTCGCCGCTCTCGTCGAATGGGCCGAGGCCGGCGCGCACGGCGACTGCGCCGACATGGTCGACGAGATGTTGCGCTGGATGGATATCCATGCCCCCGTCGCCGACCGGCGCGACCCCACCGCTCTCCCCACTCGTCAGCCCTGACAAGGAGTTCCACCATGACCGCCTCCACCGTTTCCCCGGCCACCCGGCCGGACCCGCTGGCGCCGGCCGACCTCGGCCCGGTCCGGTTGCGCAACCGCGTGATCAAATCCGCGACCTTCGAAGGAGTCACCACCGGCGCGCTGGTCACCGACGCACTGATCGACTTCCACGTCGCGGTCGGCGCCGGTGGCGCCGGTATGACGACCGTCGCTTATCTGGCGGTATCGCCCGAGGGGCGCACCGAACGCGACCAGGTCTACTGGCGACCCGAGGCACTCCCGGGACTGCGCCGGCTCACCGAAGCGGTGCACGCCACCGGGGCCGCTGTCTCGGCACAGATCGGGCATGCCGGCCCGGTGGCCAACTCGCGCTCGAACGGTCTGCCGTCGCTGTCCCCGTCGACCAGACCCAATCCGCTGTCGATGAGTTTGGATCGCGCGGCCTCCGAGGCCGATATCCGGCGGATCATCGACGACCACGCCCGGGCCACGCGGTACGCGATAGAGGTGGGTTTCGACGCGGTCGAAGTACATCTGGGGCACAACTATCTGGCCAGCTCGTTCTTGAGCCCGAAGATCAACCGCCGCAAGGACTCCTGGGGTGGACCGCTGGAACGCCGCGCGGAGTTCGCCCGGCGCATTCTGCAAGCCGTGGGCGAGGCCGCCGACGGGCGGATCGCGGTGCTGGCGAAGATGAACATGGCCGACGGTGTGCCCGGCGGATTGTGGCTCGACGAATCGCTGCTCTTCGCGCAGATGCTCGAACAAGATGGCCATGTCGACGCGCTCGAGCTGACCGGCGGCTCCTCACTGCTCAACCCGATGTACCTGTTCCGCGGCGATGTCCCGATTCGCGAAATGGCCGAAACCCAAAGCGGCATCGTCAAATTGGGTATGAAGCTGTTCGGCCGCCTGGTGTTCTCGCACTACCCCTACGAACCGCTCTATTTCCGCGACTACGCGCGCCAGTTCCGTGACGCGGTGAACCTTCCGCTGGTGCTGCTCGGCGGAATCACCGACCTCGCCGGCATGAATGCCGCGATGGACGACGGGTTCGAGTTCGTGGCGATGGCGCGCGCACTGCTGCGGGAACCCGACCTGATCAACCGTATCCGGGCGGAGTCCTCGACGGAGTCGCTGTGCATCCACTGCAACCTCTGCGCGGCGAGTATCTTCACCGGCACCCGTTGCCCACTGGTAACCACTACCCGGACGGCGCAGCCGACCGACCTGCTTTCGTGACAGCTTCCGCAGTATTCCGGCGGGGAGTCGGGGTGACCACCATGTACTGAGAGCGGATCGGGCGGCGGCCCGGATCGGGCGGCGGGCAGTAGTCCGATCGACCTCGGGTGGCTCGACGAGGGAAGCGGCCCATTCGTTCGCCGCCACGCGGCCGACCGCTCGAATTCCACTGTGACCCTCTTCTTACGGGTCGTGGGCGGGTCCGTCCGCATTACTATTCGGTCGGCGGCGGGAGAAGCTTCCGTGCCGACGCACGCGCCGCCAGCAGCAGCTCTGCCCTATTGTGCCCGCTGTTCTTCTCGGCGGCCGCCTCGAACTGTTTCACTACGACAACGGGCCCGTTGGCGAGATTCGCCAGACCCTGTGCCGCGACATCGCGCGGTTCGGAGATCTGCAGGCCGGGTGTATCCATCTTCAGGCCCGCGCGGTCCATGGCAGGCGTGCGGGTCAGTCCCAGCACCAGCTCCAGGACATCGACATTGTGGTCCTGCATCTCGAGCCACAGGCCTTCGGCGAAGATACGGCAGAACGCCTTGACCGCCGAATAGACACTGATCTGAGCCGATCCCAGGAAACCACTGAGCGAGCCGGCGAGCAGAATTCCGCCGCGCCGCCGGTCCCGCATGAGGGCGCCGAAATGCTGCACCAGTTTCAACTGAGCGGTGATGTTGAGATCGATGACCGCCTGGAAGCGGTCGAGGTCGCCGGTGACGAATTCATGACCGTAGGTGTTGGCACCGGCGTTGTAGATGAACAGCCCGACAACGAGATCGTCGGTGAGCTCCCGGATACGGTCGAAGGCATCCTCGGCGAGCAGATCCACCGACAGCGTGCGCACCTCGACACCGTGGGCACGACAGGTCTCGGCGGTCGCCTGCAGCGGTTCCGGCTTGCGCGCCAGCAAGACCAGGTTCATGCCCTGCTCGGCGAGCTGCACCGCGAACTCGGCCCCGACTCCTTCGGATCCTCCCGCAATGACGGTCCAGGGCCCGTACTTCTGCAAATCCACGTATATCTCCTTGTCCAGGCCGATCCGGCCGGTATTCCGACCACCGTACGTGCGCACTGTTGCCTGCAAATCCGCTGTCCAGGTTAGGAGCGATAACCGTTTTCGCGGCGCGAGCTCCCACTGAATGGGCTTGCTCGACCACTCGAGGGGGAGTACACGGTTTTTCCCACGGGCATCACCACCGCCTCGACACCAGAGAGCCGAGGCGCCGGTTATGCGTGAAGCCACCGCTTACCAGGCTGGACGCCTGCCCGCCGAATGGCCGCGTCGAAACCGTGGTCGCCCGAACCGGCGAGACACCCGCCGGTCGTTACTGCACCCGTTCTCGGTCCAACGCGGCACCGACCTCGGCCACGAGTTCGGGGTCGCAGCTCGAGGCCGGCGTGATCGCGGTCGGGAAACAGGTGGCGGGAATGGACGGGGCCAGGCCGAGATGGCCGTTGGCCGGCCCCTGTACCCGCAGGCTGTGCGGCCCGTCGGCCATCTGTACCGAACGGATACCGAGCCGCGGGGAGTCGCGGGTCTGCCAGAAGTTCATGCCGGAGAGCAGCCGGAAGCGGTCCGCACCTACCAGTCGTGGGGCTCGGGACGTCGGCCGAGCTCGGAAAGGGTCATGGATTACCTCCGGCTCATCGATCTCCCCTCAGTCCAACTATCACGTGCAAGTAGCTTCGGGCGGCCCGCAGGTGAACCGCGCTGCGGCGCGCCCGGCGCAACCGGATGAGGCCCGGTACCGACGGCCGGATCTCACCGGCACACCCGGCTCAGCGCTGAGCGGAATGCGCGGCCGCGACCCTGGCCCATACCGCCGGGTCCGTCCGCGGTCCGCCCGGAGTATCCGCACCGTATCGCTCGATCTCGGCCCCGAGGTCCAGCGGCGCGGTCATCGCGGCACCCCGGAGCGCCTCCTCGACATGTTCGTCGGGGACGAGCCAGCACACCTCGAACTCGATACCGTCGGGGTCGCGCCCGTAGAGCGCCTTGGTGGATCCGTGATCTCCCGCGCCCGTCAGCGCCCCGGCATCGGCGAGATTCCGCCGCGCCGCCGCCAGCTCGGCCAGCGTGTCCATTTCCCAGGCCACGTGATAAAGCCCGACCGATCCAGGTGCCGGCACCACCGCACACCGGGACTCGAACAACCCCAGATCATGGTCGTTGGCCGAACCGGCGTGCCGGAGGAACGCGCCACCGGGGAACCCGCCGGGCAGCCGCTGGAACCCGAGCACCCGCTCGTAGAAGTCGAGGCTGCGCGCGAGGTCCGAGACGTACAGGACAACATGGTTGATTCCACGCATACCGGAGAGGCCTCCTGGGTGACGACATCCACCCCGCCACGCCTCGCGGCGGAGCGAGCTTTCACCCCATCATGCTCCACCGCGGTGGCGGTCTCCCGGCGCTTCCCGGCAACCGGAACACCATGCACCGGCCACGAGTCCGGCGGCCCGGATCAGCTGAGGCGTTCGAGGATCATCGCCATACCCTGACCACCACCGACGCACATGGTCTCCAGACCGAACTGCTTGTCGTGGGTCTGCAGATTGTTGATGAGGGTGGTGGCGATGCGGGCACCGGTCATCCCGAACGGGTGGCCCAGCGCGATCGCTCCACCCGAGACGTTCAGCTTGTCTTCGTCGATTTTCAGTTCCCGCGCCGACCCGAGCACCTGGACCGCGAAGGCCTCGTTGATCTCGACCAAATCGATATCCTCGATCGTTTTGCCCGCCAGCGCGAGCGCGCGGCGACAGGCTTCGACCGGCCCGAGCCCCATGATCTCCGGCGACAGACCCGATACACCGGTGGACACGATCCGCGCCAGTGGAGTCAGACCGACTTCGCGGGCCTTGGTATCACTCATGACGACCAGGGCGGCGGCGCCGTCGTTGAGCGGGCAGCAGTTGGCGGCAGTGACGGTTCCGTCCGGGCGGAACACCGGCTTCAGCTGGGAGACTGAGTCATAGGTGACACCGGCGCGCGGTCCGTCGTCGGCGGAGACGACGGTGCCGTCGGGCAGGGTGACCGGGGTGATCTCCCGCTCGAAGAAGCCGTCGGCGATGGCCCGCTCGGCGCGGTTCTGCGAGCGCACACCCCAGCGGTCCTGTTCTTCGCGGGTGATGCCGGTGAGAGTGGCCACGTTCTCCGCGGTCTGCCCCATCGCGATGTAGACATCGGGGAGCGACCCGTCCTCGCGCGGATCGTGCCACACGCCCGCCCCGCCCTCCGCAGCGGCCGCGGTACGGGCCTGCGCCGGCGCGAACAGCGGGTTCTGCGTATCGGGCCAGCGGTCGGCGGAGCCGTTGACATACCGCGACACCGTCTCCACACCGGCCGAGACGAATACCTCGCCCTCCCCCGCTTTGATCGCGTGGAACGCCATCCGGGTCGACTGCAGCGAGGAGGCGCAGTATCGGTGCACGGTGGTCCCCGGTACCTGATCGTGTCCCAGCATGACCGCGACATTGCGGGCGATGTTGAACCCCTGTTCCCCTGCCGGGGACCCACAGCCCAAAATCAGGTCGTCGATGGCGGCGGGATCGAGCGCCGGCACCTTGTCCAAGGCGGCACGCACGATCTGAACGGCCAGATCGTCGGGCCGCATTCCGGCGAGCGAACCTTTACGGGCCCGGCCGATCGGGGAACGCGCGGCAGAGACGATGACGGCCTCGGGCATGAAGACTCCTTACCGAGATTCGGGAAACACCTGATCGCGAGCCGATCCGGCGCCCACACCACGGTAGTTTCGCGAACCATCGGCCACGGCATGGCTTCCCGCCGAATGGGAGCCCCGCCGTCTCGGCGAGGCGAAGTCCGGCGGACGACCGAGCCCTCGTCCTCCCCGAAGAGACGCTACGGTGCGATACCGACCACTTTCCCGCTCATCGAAATTTCGAGGTCCCGAAAACCGCGAACCGCGAAACCATGGAGCTCATGGACAACCGTCTCAACCCGGATGGACCTCGACGACGCTCCGTACAAGCCTTTTCGGGCGACAGCCCGCACGACGCCCCAGGATCGGTCGATCCCACCGCGCCCGGCTACCTCGTGGATCCGTACCCGCATTTCGCATCGGCACGCGAACACGCTCCCGTGCAGTTCCATCCCGGCGGTAGTGTGCATATGCTGTTCCGCTACACCGATGTCAAACGCGCACTGAGCGATCCGGCGCTGAGTTCATCGGAGGCCTATGCATTGGATTCGCCACGCAATCTACGGCTCGAGGCGGCGGGTGCGGACAACGATTATCTCCTGCGCCCGTCGCTGTCGAAACTGGACCAGCCGGACCACGCACCCCTGCGTAAACTGCTGGCCCGGCCGTTCACACCGAAGAACGTCGAACAGTACGCGGCCCGGGCGGAACAGATCGTCGCAGAACAACTGGCCGGCTACGGCCCCGGCGACGAATTGGACGTGATCGATGGAAACGTAGCAATCTCGCTGACGATCTGCTTTCAGGATTCATCTGCGCAGGTGACGAAGGCACGGTGATCGGGCCGGATGAGGTGGCGGCCACCATCCATACCTTGTTCGTCGCCGGTTTCGACACCACTGTCAACCAGCTCGGGATCAGCGTGCTGGCCCTGATGCGGCACAGGGACCAGTGGGAGAAACTCGTCGACGACCCGGCACTTCTGGACAACGCGATGGAAGAGCTTCTCAGATTCGAATCCACAGCGCAACTGATGATCCGGATCACCAAGGAGGATTTCGCGGTGGCCGGCAGTGTGATCCCAGCCGGGAATCACCTCATCGCCTGGATTGCTTCGGCGAATCGCGACGAGCGTCGATTCGGGCCGACCGCCGGGCAACTCGATATCACCCGGCCGGATGCCCGGGAGCACATCGCCTTCGGCCACGGCGCGCATGCCTGCCTCGGCGCCTGGCTCGCGCGGCTGGAGCTGAAAACCGTTTTGAAGGCCCTGCTCGAAAACTCACCGAAGATGACGCTCGCCGATACCGACACGAAATGGACGAGTACCCCGTTCATTCGCGGCCTGGCAGAATTGCGGGTCGTGCTATGAGTCCGACGAATCACGCCGTCCGCGTCGTCCGGCCGCCGAAGGGGTTACCGTCGGCCGAGGATTTCGAGCTCGTCTCGCGGCCGATACCCCGATTGACGGAAGGTGACGTGCTCTTCGAGGCGACACATATGTCGCTGGATCCCGTGATGCGGCGCTACCTCCCCGGCCCGGACGACGCGCCCCGCCCGATCGGCGGCACGGCGCGAGTCGGTGATATCGCGAGGGCGGCTCCCCCACCGCCGGCGCACGCACTGTCGGGCGCGTTCGTCGGGACGGTGCTGGAATCACGGCACTCGGACTTCGCCGCCGGGGACCGGGTCCGGGGTGGCCACCTCTGGCAGACCCATCACGTGGTGCCGGGTACTTCGCTGGCGAAAATCCCGCAGGACGCCGACCCTCTCGACGAATTGGGCGTCCTGGGCGGGCCCGGACTGGTGGCCTGGTGCGGTATGCGTATCGCCGCGGTACGTCCGGGTGAAACCCTGGTCGTCTCCGCGGCCGGCGGCGCCATCGGCATGGTGGCGGGACAACTGGGTAAGGCGGCGGGTGCGCGGGTGGTCGGCATCGCCAGCGGCGAAAAAGCGGAATACGTGGTGCACGAGCTCGGCTTCGATGCCTGCGTCGACCGCAGCACGACCGCGGTGGCGGACGGCCTCGACGAGCACTGCCCGGAAGGAATCGACGCCTACTTCGACAACGTCGGTGGCGACACCGGGACGGCCGCGTTCGACCGTCTCCGTGAACACGGTCGGTACATCATCTGCGGGATGGCCGCCGAGTACAACGGTCCGGAGTCCAGTGTCGGTCCACCGTTGCGGCCGATGCTGCGCAAGCGGCTTCGGTTGGAGGGCTTCGTCGTTTACGACCACTACCCCGAGTACGGGGTTTTCCGGTCCGAGATGCAGGAGCTGCGCCGGGGTGGGTCGGTGCGGTACCGCTACGAAACGCTGCACGGCCTGGACACGGCCCCTGAAGGGCTGACCCGCCTGCTGTCCGGGCAGAACCAGGGCAAGATGATTGTGAACCTCGCCGGCTCCCGGTGATATCGGCCCTATCGATCGAGCGCCGTCACCACGGAACCCGAGTCCCGCCGCGGGCAGGACTCGGGTTCCGGCGAGTTCAGCCGATGCTGAACGGCTGGCCCCAGACGGCGACAACCTCCTTGGCACTGGCTGTTTCGACCTCCACCTCGGCGAACGCGCGGGCCTGCGCGTAACCGGCACAACCGGAGAGCCCGATGGTGCTGTTATGCCAGCTCACGCTCCCGTGTGTGCTGGTATGGGAGGAGAAGGGCCGATGCGACTCCGCACCGAAGGCGTCGGGAGCTTCCAGGTCCAGCAGGCGGTGACGGTGCCGGACACCCACACCACCCGCCCTACACCGTTGGCGGACATCGACGGGGATACCACGGCATGTTCGGCCGTACGGGTGATCGTCGCTCCGGGGGCGATCTCCCGGCCGTCCGGAAGCGGTACGAAAGTATCGGCCGTGGCGTGGCCGGCGGCCGGCATTCCGACGGCCGCGAATACCGCGCTTATTCCGCCCAGTCGCATACCGCAACGGACGCCGCGCGCAGACGGCCGGCGTCGGATATTTGCTTTCATCTGTCGACCCTAATATCGATCAAGACATGCCGAAGACGGCATTACCTTTCCGGGTGTGACCGGAAGATTATGGACAACTCACTCCGCCGCATGGTGTGCGAATGGCTCGAATAACGGGCACGCAAAACTCCGGGAGACTCGGAATCCGGGCTACGAAGCTACTTCGATCCACCGAGCGGAGATCCATTCGGCGATCGGTGTAATAGATGCGGCTCCACCTCCGCGCCGGCCATCGGGCCGTGGCGAAGTTCCGCTGCCCGGGGTCCGGGAAGCGGCGGATACACATTATGCGAGTTGAAAGGATTGGGCTTCGGTGATGATGTTCCCTTCTTTCGCGCCTGCACGGAGTTCGGCGGCGTCCGGCAGGCCCTCCACGCGCAACCGGTTTCGAAGTCCGGCGGAATGACCATTCCGGGACGATTCGATATCGACGTTAAGTCGTCTCCGCAAAAGGGACCATCGCCACTCCCACACAGCGAGAAACACGAGGACAAAGCGCGTTCGGAAGCCGAGGAAGGAGGTCGCAGCGACCTCTGTGGTGCGCCGCAGCGGGACTGAGCGGCCGCTCTGATATTCGCCCATTATCAGTGAACAGAACTGATGGTGGGTACTCACCGAACCTCCACAGCATCCACTTGCGGCGCCCACAGGGCTACGGGTCGGTTTGCCCGATTCGGGCCACTACTGACAGCGCCCACACTCGAGAACGAGCAGTTCCCGGTGAGTGGAAGAAGACGTTTCCGCTGCCCGCGCCGGCGAATACTGTCCGACCGGCTCCGGCACGAACCCATCGGGTGAACTGTCGGTGACCTGACGAGGAGACGATAGATGCATTCCACCCCTGGCCGGGAAAGCGACCGGTTCGCAGACGATCACGGCAATATCCACGAGGTCGACGTCATCGTGGTGGGTATGGGTGCCGCCGGGTGCGCGGCCGCGCTGTCCGCGCACGCAGCCGGTGCCACCGTAGTAGTCCTGGAGAAGACCGGGCCCGAGGAGGCGGGTGGGAACACCCGGGTCTCCGGCGGCGCATGGTTCCACCACGGCGATCCCGACCGCGCGGCTGTTTACCTTCGCTCTCTATGCGGTGACCGGCCGGTTCCCGAGCCCGTGGTGCAGGCATGGGCGGCCGGCACCCGCGAGGTCTCGCCATGGATGGAGTCGATCGGAGCACGAGTTCTGCCGAACGGCTCGTACACCGCCGAATACCCGGAACTGGACGGCAGCGACTGCTACGGCGGCTACCGCAGCGTCGACGGTGTACTCGGCGAAGGCCGGCTGTTCGCCGTTCTCACGCGGGCGCTCGCCGAGCGCGGAATCGAAATCCATTACGACACACCGGCGGTCGAACTGATGACCGACCCCGCTACCGGTGCGGTGACCGGCGTTGTCACCGCCGGTGGCCGACGGGTCCGGGCCCGCGGCGGCGTCATCTTGGCAACCGGCGGTTTCGAGGGCGATCCGGAGCTCGTGCGCACTCATCTGGGGTTGAACAATGTACCGGTCTGGGGCAGCACGGCCGCGACCGGCGACGGATTGCGCATGGCGGAGCGGGTCGGCGCAGACCTGTGGCATATGGACAACATGATGGCCGTCAACGGAATATCACGTCCGGGCTCCAGGCACGGATTCTTCGCCATGTTCCTGTATGCCCGCGGCTATGTCTGGGTCGATGGGAACGGACGCCGATTCGTCGACGAATGTGTTCCCAGCGGTCACGGTCAAGCGCTCATCGACGGCCGCTACCAACTGCATCCCAGGCGACCGATGCACGTCCTGTTCGACGAGCGCACGCGGATGGCCGGACCGATCAGCCCGAACGCGGATGTCATGGCCGTCGGCTGGAACGTGCTGACGGACGGCTACCGATGGAGCACGGACAACAGCGCGGAAATCGCTGCCGGATGGATCTATCGTGCCGACACCCTCGGGGAGCTGGCCGGCCGGATAGGCGTGGACCCGGCGACCCTGACCGCCACCGTCGAACGATACAACCGCGCCTGCGTCGCGGGAAGCGACGAACTCTTCGGCCGCAACCCCGCCACCCTGATTCCGCTCACCGAGCCGCCATTCTACGCATACCACAGCGCACCCGTCCTGGCGTGGACCAATGGCGGGCCACGCAGAGACCACCACGCGCGAGTACTGACCCGGGCGGGCGACGCGATCGACGGGCTGTACGCAGCCGGCACTGTGAGCTCGACCTACAGCTGGGCCAAGGACGGCGGATTCCATATCGCAGATGCGATCGTCTTCGGACGGATCGCCGGAGCTCACGCAGCGAGCCGGCTGAGCTGAGCGGCCGAAAAGATCAGCCCACGCTGCCCGCTCGCCGGCCGCGACCGGCGATATCGCCGCCACCGTGAACGGGCCAGCGACACCTCCGTAGTCTGGGCGGAGCGAGCATCACATGGCGGTCGGTGATCAATACCGCACCGGAACGACCAGCGCACCGTCACGGGCCGGGGCCGCTTTGGGCTGCCCGACGTGTGACGGTTTTTGTGACCGTTTCGAGCGTGGCGGGCCGGTATCCAACCTGATCTCCACTGATTACAGAGGCCCCTCACCTGGTGTTCCAGGTGAGGGGCCTCCGTTCGAAAAGAGCTGCCCGAAGCTACTTTTCATTCACCGAACATCACTCACTTGTACTTGGCCTTGGCTTCGCGGCGGCGGCGGTGCAGGATCGGCTCGGTGTACCCGTTGGGCTGCGCGGTGCCCTCGAGGATGAGCTCCTTGGCGGCCTGGAACGCCACACTGCCCGCGAAATCGGGGGCCATCGGGCGGTAGCCGGGATCCCCGGCGTTCTGCCGGTCCACCACGGGAGCCATCCGTTCCAGGCTGGCCACCACCTCGTCGGCGGTCACCACGCCGTGGCGCAGCCAGTTGGCCATCAACTGGCTGGAGATACGCAGGGTGGCGCGGTCCTCCATCAGCGCGATATCGGAGATATCGGGGACCTTGGAGCAACCGACGCCCTGGTCGATCCAGCGCACCACGTACCCGAGGATGGACTGCGCGTTGTTGTCCAGCTCCTGCTGCTTTTCGGCCTCGCTCCATCCGGTATCGGCGGCCAGCGGGATCTGCAGGATATCGTCCACACTCGCGCGCGCACCGCCCTTGGCGATCTCGGCCTGCCGCCGGAAGACATCCACCCGGTGGTAGTGGGTGGCGTGCAGCGTGGCCGCCGTGGGAGACGGCACCCAGGCGGTGTTGGCACCTGCCTTCGGGTGACCGAGCTTCTGTTCGAGCATCCCGGCCATCAGGTCCGGCATGGCCCACATACCCTTGCCGATCTGCGCCTTACCGGCCAGACCGGTCGCGAGACCGGTATCGACGTTCCAATCCTCGTAGGCCAGGATCCAGCGCTGGGTCTTCATCTCGGCCTTGCGGATCATCGGACCCGCCTCCATGGAGGTGTGGATCTCGTCGCCGGTGCGGTCCAGGAAACCGGTGTTGATGAACACCACCCGGTCGGCGGCGGCCCTGATACAGGCCTTGAGGTTGACCGTGGTACGCCGCTCCTCGTCCATGATGCCGACCTTGAGGGTGTTGCGCGGCAGGTCCAGGACGTCCTCTACGGCGGCGAACAGATCATTGGTGAACGCCACCTCGTCGGGGCCGTGCATCTTCGGCTTGACGATGTAGACGGACCCGGTCCGGCTGTTGGTCAGCGCCACATCGCTGCGCAGCGAATGCTTGGCGATGAGCGAGGTGAGCAAACCGTCCATGATGCCCTCGGGCACCTCGTTGCCCTCGGCGTCGAGGATGGCGTCGCTGGTCATCAGATGGCCCACATTGCGCACGAACAGCAGCGACCGGCCGTGCAGGACCACCTCCGAACCGTCGAGGCCGGTGTAGACCCGGTCGGGGTTCATGGTGCGGGTGAAGGTCTTGCCGTCCTTGGTGACCTCCTCGGCGAGATCACCTTTCATCAAGCCGAGCCAGTTGCGGTAGCAGAGGGTCTTGTCGTCGGCGTCGACCGCCGCGACCGAGTCCTCGAAGTCCATGATGGTGGTGACCGCGGATTCGATCACCACATCTTTGACACCCGCGGTATCGGTACTGCCGATCGGCGAGTCCGGATCGATCTGGATCTCGATGTGCAGGCCGTTGTGCTTCAGCAGGACCGCACTGGGCGCGGCCGGGTCACCGCGATAACCGACCAGCTGATCGGCATCGGCCAGCCCGATGGTGGTGCCGTCCTCCAGCCCGACCTCGAGCTCGCCGTCGACGATCGCGTAGGAGGTCGAGCCGATATGCGAGCCGGTGATCAGGGTGACCGCATCGTCGAGGAAGTTGCGGGCCCATTCGATGACCTTGTCACCGCGCACCTTGTTGTATCCGGTGCCCTTTTCCGCGCCGCCGGTCTCCGGAATGGCATCGGTGCCGTAGAGCGCGTCGTACAGCGAGCCCCAGCGCGCGTTGGCGGCGTTGATCGCGAAGCGGGCGTTGCTCACCGGCACCACCAGCTGCGGGCCGGCCGTCGTGCTGATCTCCTCATCGACATCACTGGTGCCGATGGTGAAATCGCCGGGCTCGGGCTGGAGATAACCGATCTCGGTGAGGAACTTCTTGTAGGCCGCCTTGTCGTAGTTCGCGCCGGGGTGCTCACTGTGCCAGGCATCGAGTTTGCCCTGGATTTCGTCGCGTTCGGCCAGCAGGGCCCGATTGCGCGGAGCGAACTCGGTGATGATCCGCTCGGCACCGGCCCAGAACGCGGCGGAATCGACGCCGGTACCGGGGAGCGCTTCGTTCTCTACGAAGTCGTGGAGAACGGTGGCAACCGCGAGCCCGCCGACCTGTTTCCGCTCTGTCATCTACTTGCCTCACTTCCGCGAAGACCGGGTGGAAAGTCGATGCTTATGTTACCGATCGGTAGCGCTGCTCCGATCGCCGGGTGAGCGCGTCGGCCGCGTCGAGGCCACGGCCCGGACTCTACCCGTCGCCGGCGGCGTCCCCGCGTCGATCCGGTGGTCGCGTTTCACCCCCCACCGGCTCGCGGAACCCGGGCAGAGCGCGTCCGCCCACCCCGGCCGGCGGGCGGAAAATGAGCCGACAATCGCTGGGGCACTGTGCCACCATGTATTCCATCCGAGCCGCCGCGGCGGCAGTTCGACGAGATACAGAAGGGAGGAGTGGTCTTGTATCCGATAGCACCGGCCGATACCGATCGGTCGCCCGGCGTGCGCACGCACTACGCGGGGCCCCGGTCGATGAACGTCTTCGGCGAATCGCTGTGCTCGGCGAAACCCGGCGGCGCACGCGGGATCGACCGGCTCCTCCCGCAGTGGCGCTGACCGTCCGCGTCTTCTTCTCCGCTCGTTCCCGGGATACCCCGGCCGTCGAAACCTGGTAACTGCCATGTCGATACCCGCTGCCGCCACTACGGCGACGCTCACACCGGACAATTGGATACACACACGCGTACTGGTGCTCAACGCCAGCTACGAGGCGCTCGACGAAATTCTCGCCGACCGTGCGATCGTGCTGCTGACCAGCGGTATCGCCGAAGCGGTCGAGGTCCGGCGGCCGCATTTCCCGATCCGCTCGCAGCACCTCGAGATCATGCTGCCCGAGACGATCCGGCTGGTTCGCTACCGGTACCTCGCCCATACAGCCGTCCACACACCCGGTGGCCGGGCCACGCACGCCGCTGTGCTGCGGCGCGACGGGAACCGGTGCGGCTACTGCGGCGATCGGGCCCACACCGTCGACCACATCCGGCCGCGCAGCCGGGGCGGGCCCAACACCTGGGAGAACCTCATCGCCTGCTGCGTGGCCTGCAACACCGGTAAAGCCGATCGGACCCCTGAGGAGGCAGGTATGCGACTGCTCTGGGAGCCCGGGGCACCCGACCCACTCGCCCGCGCCCAACGACGGGTGTGGAAACGACTCGCCGCGACACTCTGAGGCGATCCACGAAAGGAGGATCGAGATGACCGTCGAAGTTCTGGCAGATCTGCTGCCGGTATCCGACAGCCACGGCTGGTATCGCGCCGCCTGCCGTGGCGACCCGAACCACGAGGCGTGGTTTCCGTATCCGTCGCAGGACTTCGAGTACGCGCGTCAGGTGTGCGGCCGGTGCCCGATCCGGCCGGACTGTCGCGCTTTCGCCGAGCGCACCGGCCAGTCCGGTGTGTGGGGCGGGCACGAATTCGACCGGGGAAAGATGATCCGTGAATGACCGGCGGGGAAACCGGCGCGAGACCGTGGGGCCGTATGAGTGCATACGGCCCCACGGTCGTGACCGTGGCGCGCCGGAATCTCTCCTCCTCCTTACACTGACTGCTCGTGGGTACCCATCGCAGCACCGGCTCTTCCCGGGAAATCAGCAAGGGGCCGGTGATCGCCGCGGTGGTCGTCGTGGTTCTGATCGCAGCCGCCCTCACCTGGACACTGGTCCGCGCGGATTCGGCCGATCCGGCCGCCGCGGCCGGGGTGTGTGTGGAGGGTGAGGCCATTCTCGATGTCACGGTCGATCCCGAGATCGCCGATCCGGTCCGCACCATCGCGGCCCGCTACAACGAGACCGCGCCGGTGGTCCGGGACCATTGCGCGAAAGTCGCGGTGACCGAGCGTTCTTCGGGAGATATGGTCGCGGCGTTCACCTCCAACGCCACCTGGAATCCGGTACTGGGGCCCCGGCCGGCCCTGTGGATCCCGGTATCGAGCCGGCAGATCGAATCCATGCGGGTTCCCGGTCTGGTCGAGGGCACCCCCCGCTCGATCGCGTCCAGCCCGATCGTGCTGGCCGTCCCCGAGGTGCTGCGGCACGCCCTGGCCACCACGCAGACCTCGTGGGCGGATCTCCCTCGCCTGCAACAGGGTTCGCTCGACACCATCGGCCTGCCGGGCTGGAACGGCCTGGAGCTGGCCCTGCCCCAGGGAGACAGTTCGCTGGCCGTGGCGGCCGCCGTGGCGGCGGCGGTCTCGGGGACCGAGCCGCTGACCGAGGAGGCGGTCGCGTCCGGTCAGGCGATATCGGCCGTTTCCGGGTTGGCCGCCGCCGCGCCCGCGGCCGCCGATATTCCCTCGGCCATGTCGGCGCTGTCCGCCGCCGCCCCGGCCGAGGCCCCGGTACACGCGGTGCCGGTCACCCAGCGCTCGCTCGCGGCGAACGGCGGCACCACCTACTACGTACCCGCCGGCACCGCGCCGGTCGCCGATTATCCGGCCGCGCTCATGTCCGGCCCCTGGGTGGACAAGACCCAGAACCTCATCGCCGGTCTGTTCGCCGACTATCTGCGCAAACCGGAACAGCAGCGCGTATTCGCCGCGGCCGGCTTCGCCGCGCCACCCGCCGCCCCGATGGCGGTACCGCCGCGGGCCGCGCTGGACCGGCTCCGCAAGGCCCTCACCAATCCGGTACTCGGGGTGCACGCCACCGCGCTGCTGGATGTCTCCGCCTCCATGGGCGAGACCGAGGGCGAGCTGACCCGGCTGACCAACACCCTGGGCGCGCTGTCCTCCACTCTCACCGTGATGCCGCCGGAGTTCGGGCTGGGTATCCGGACGTGCGGTGCGGGCGGAGCACAGTCCGAGGTGATCGCCGAGACGGCCCCGCTCGGCGATGAGCACCGGGGCACCCTCATGAGCTCGCTGGGCGCGATCGAGCCCACCTCCAGCACAGCGGACGGATGTTATCCGGCGCTCATCGCGGCATACCGGAGCGCGGTGACCGGCTTCGCCGCCGACCGCACCAATTCGGTCCTGCTCGTCACCGACGGACCCGACGAGGAGTCCGGTATCAGCGGGCCGGATCTCCTGGCCGGCATCCAGCAGGCGGGTGATCCGGCGACTCCTGTCCGCATCGATGTCATCGTGATCGGCGGCCCGGGCAGCGATACGCTGCGCACTCTCACCGAACGAACCGGTGGCAGCTACCGGGTGCTGCCCAGCAGCAACGACCTGGAGTTCGGCACCGCGATGGTCGACGCCCTCACCACACCGTGAACCCCGTTCATCCGGATCACCCGCCCGGGGATTCCCGCCAGCGGTAGCGTGTCCTCGGGCGACCGTCCGGCCGTAATCGAAGCGCCGGTCCACCATGCCGCCCTCGGCGAGCCGGCGACAGCGACCGACAGACCCGCGACCACGACGCCGAGGATCACAGGCAGCTGCGCGGCGGCCCGGTCGCCGTCGCGGCGGGCATCCAGTACCGCCAAACCCGCCCATACGACGGTGACCAGCGACAACAGCACCAGCTGCAGGGCGAATACCTGCCCCGCCAGCGACCATCTGCCGGTTCGCACGAACTCCTCCACTGAACGAAATGCACGAAAGCGTGACGAATGTCACGTATCAGACCATCATTCTGCACAGGGCGCGGTGGCCGGGTTCACCTCGCCCGGGCACTACGATTCGGAGGAGATCAGGTCATGGTGGACCGGACTCGAACGCGACGCGATCGCACCCATTGGCTCTATCTGGCGGTTGTCGGCGCCGTCCTGGCGGGCATACTCGTCGGCTGGCTCGCGCCCGGTACCGGCCGGGCGCTGGCACCACTGGGCACCATGTTCGTCGACCTGATCAAGATGATGATCGCACCGGTGATCTTCTGCACGATCGTGCTCGGTATCGGTTCGGTGCGCGCGGCCGCCACAGTGGGCAAGGTCGGTGGCCTGGCCATCGGATACTTCCTGGCCATGTCGACCGTGGCCCTGGGGATCGGCCTGCTGGTCGGCAACCTGCTCGATCCGGGGACCGGGATGAACCTCGAGGATGCGGCCGGCCAGGGCGCGCGGTACGCCGAGGAAGCGCACGGCGCCGGTGGCACTGTGGAATTCGTTCAGGGCATCATCCCCACGACGCTGGTCTCCTCGCTCACGGCGGGCAGTGTCCTGCAGGCGTTGTTCGTCGCGCTGCTGGTGGGCTTCGGGGTACAGGCGATGGGGTCCTCCGGTGAGCCGATACTGCGTGGTATCGCACTCGTCCAGAAACTGGTCTTCCGGATTCTGGTGATGATCCTCTGGCTGGCTCCGATCGGGGCCTTCGGCGCGATGGCCGATGTGGTCGGCCGCACCGGCCTGAATGCCGTGCTCCAACTGGCGACACTGATGATCGCGTTCTATCTGACCTGCCTGCTGTTCGTCTTCGGGGTTCTCGGAGTGCTGTTGCGGCTGGTTTCGCGAGTGTCGATCTTCAAACTGTGCCGTTACCTCGCGCGTGAATATCTGCTCATCGTGGCCACGTCTTCGTCGGAGTCGGCGCTGCCGCGCCTGATCGCGAAGATGGAACATATGGGGGTGGAACGCACCACCGTCGGCGTGGTCGTACCGACCGGCTATTCCTTCAATCTCGACGGCACCGCCATCTACCTGACCATGGCTTCGATCTTCATCGCCGACGCCCTGGGGCAGCCGCTGACCCTGGGCGAACAATTCGGTTTGCTGGTCTTCATGATCGTGGCCTCCAAAGGAGCGGCCGGTGTCACCGGCGCGGGCCTGGCCACGCTGGCGGGTGGGTTGCAGAGTCATCGGCCCGAACTTCTCGACGGTGTCGGTTTGATCGTCGGTATCGACCGTTTCATGTCCGAGGCGCGGGCCCTCACCAACTTCTCCGGGAACGCGGTGGCCACCCTGCTGATCGGCACCTGGACCAAGACCCTGGATCCCGGGCAGGTCCGTGACGTCCTGGACCGGAAGCTTCCGTTCGACGAGCAGACGATGGTGGACGAGCACGGCGTGGGCCCGGACGCAGACGACGAGAAGGTGCTCGTCCCGGCGTGATGCCCGGCGGGCCCCTCCCGGGAGCGGTGGGGCCGCGGCCGAGGCGTGTGCCCACCGGGCCTCGGCCGCGCACGGCTGCACCCGGATCGGGCGCATCGCGACTCGGAGTCCTCCCGGATCGGGCGCCCCGGCCGGGGGTGTACCGGTGAGAGCACCGGTACACCCCGACGTCAGTCGGCGTAGGCCTCCGGGGGCGGGCAGGTGCACACCAGGTTGCGGTCGCCGAACGCACCGTCCACGCGGCGGACCGCCGGCCATACCTTCGCGCGGGGATGCGCGAGCCCGCGCGGATACACCGCCACCTCGCGGCTGTACGGGTGGTCCCATTCCCGGACCAGGCTCGCCGCGGTGTGCGGCGCGTTGCGCAGCGGATTGTCCTCGGCCGGCCAGACGCCCGAACCCACCTCATCGATCTCGCGCCGGATGGCGATCATCGCCTCGACGAAATCGTCCAGTTCGGCCAGGTTCTCACTTTCCGTCGGCTCCACCATCAGCGTGCCCGCCACCGGGAAGCTCATGGTGGGCGCGTGGAAACCGTAGTCGGCGAGGCGTTTGGCCACATCGTCGACGGTCACACCGGTCCGCTTGGTGATCTCGCGCAGATCCAGGATGCATTCGTGGGCGACCATATCGTTGTCGCCGGTGTAGAGCACCGGGTAGTACGCCGCGAGCCGACGGGCCAGATAGTTGGCCGAGGCGATCGCGGTGAGCGTGGCCCGGCGCAGGCCTTCGGCACCCATCATCCGGATATAGGCCCAGGTGATCGGCAGGATGGATGCCGAACCGTAGTGCGCCGCCGAAACCGCGTGCGAATCGGTGACCAGCGGGTCACCGGGCAGATACGGCGCCAGATGCGCCCGGACCGCCACCGGACCCACCCCCGGGCCACCGCCGCCGTGCGGGATGCAGAAGGTCTTGTGCAGATTCAGATGGCTGACATCACCCCCGAACCGGCCCGGACGGGCCAGGCCCACCAGCGCGTTCAGGTTCGCGCCGTCCACATAGACCTGACCACCGGCCTCGTGCACCAGCTCGCACAGTTCGGCGACTTCCTTTTCGTACACGCCGTGGGTGGACGGATAGGTGATCATGATGCATGCCAGCCGTTCCGCGTGGTCGGCGATCTTGGCGCGGAGATCGTCGAGATCCACATCACCGTTGTCCCGGCATTTCACCACTTCCACGCGCAGACCCGCCATCGCCGCGGAGGCGGCATTGGTGCCGTGGGCGCTGGAGGGGATGAGGCAGGTGTCGCGGCGGGTGTCGCCACGGTCGAGGTGGTAGCGGCGGATGGCCAGCAGCCCCGCGTACTCGCCCTGGCTACCGGCGTTCGGCTGCAGGCTCACCGAATCGTATCCGGTGATCTCGGCCAGCCAGCGCTGCAGATCCTCGATCAACCGCAGCAGGCCGGGCACGTCACCGGCCGGTGCGTACGGATGCAGGCGGGCGAAACCGGGCCAGGTGATCGGTTCCATCTCGGCGGTGGCGTTGAGCTTCATGGTGCACGAACCGAGCGGGATCATGCTGCGGTCGAGCGCGATGTCCTTGTCGGAGAGCTCGCGCAGATAGCGCAGCATGGCCGTTTCGGTGTGGTAGCGGGTGAAGGCCGGATGGGTCAGGAACTCCGAGGTCCGCTCGGCGATCCCGGCGCTGCCGGATTCGGCCGGCGCGATCCCGAATGCGTCGAGCACCGCGGATACGTGCTCGTCGGTGGTGGCTTCGTCACAGGCCACCGCCACGTGGTCCGCGTCGACCAACCGGAGATTGATTCCGTGCGAGGCCGCCTTGGCGACCACGCTTTCGGCCTGTCCGGGGATCCGGGCCAGTACGGTGTCGAAATAGGCGTCGTGTACCAGGCTCTCGCCCAGTGCGGCGGCCAGGCGGGCGGCGTATCCGTGCACCCGGCGCGCGATGGACCGCAACCCGTCCGGACCGTGGTAGCAGGCATACATCGCGGCCACGACGGCCGGCAGCACCTGCGCGGTACAGATGTTCGAAGTGGCCTTTTCCCGGCGAATGTGCTGTTCACGGGTTTGCAGGGCCAGCCGGTAGGCCGGCGCGCCGTCGGCATCCTTGGACACCCCTACCAACCGGCCCGGCAACTGCCGGGCGTAGTCGGCACGTACCGCCAGGTAGCCGGCGTGCGGGCCCCCGAATCCCAGCGGCACCCCGAAGCGCTGTGTGGTGCCGAAACAGACATCGGCGCCCTGCTCCCCGGGCGGGGTCACCAGAGTGAGCGCCAGCAGGTCCGCTCCGGCCGCGACCAGCGCGCCACGGGCGTGCGCCTGTGCGATCGTCCCGCTCCAGTCGACGAGACGTCCGGAAGCGCCCGGTATCTGGAGCAGCACCCCGAAGAAATCCCCCTCGGGCAGCCCGTCCGCGGCGAGGTCGGCTTCGACGATCTCGATGCCGAGGGGCTCGGCTCGCGTGGTCAGCACGGTGCGGGTCTGGGGGAACAGATCCCGGTCCACCACCAGGCGGGTACCGGCGCCGCGTTTCACGCGACGCAGCAGGGTCATCGCCTCCGCGGCAGCGGTGGCCTCGTCCAGCATGGAGGCGTTCGCGACGTCCATGGCGGTCAGATCGGTCACCATGGTCTGGAAATTGAGCAGGGCCTCGAGCCGCCCCTGACTGATTTCCGGCTGATAGGGCGTGTAGGCGGTGTACCAGGCCGGGTTCTCCAGCAGGTTGCGCACCAGTACCGGTGGGGTGAGGGTGTCGTAGTAGCCCAAGCCGATCATCGAGGTGGCGACCCGATTGGCGGCGGCGAGCGCGGTCAGCTCGGCCAGTACCTCGTGTTCACTTCCGGCTGCGGGCAACCCGGACAGCGGCTCGGCGGCGCGGATACCGGCGGGCAGTGCCGCCGCCGCGAGGTCCTCGGCGGAAGCGACGCCGATCGCGTCGAGAATCCGCGCGAATTCGTGGACGTCGGGTCCTATGTGCCGGTCTGCGAAGCTCTGGGTCACCACGGCTCCCTGGGTGTGGGCGTCCGACCGGTAGCGGTCGGTACGAGGCCCTCCCCCTCTGTCGCGGCGCCTGAGAGCTTCGGTGACCCGCCGGTCGCCTTTCACCTTGGGCGGACGGCCCGCAGCCGCCACTTTCCAGAGGCGCCGGTTCCCGTACGGTCCTGGGGCCTGAGAGATTGACGGGGAGGTGCTGCTCCTTCGGCGCCCGGATCCGGCGAGGACCCGGGACTCTCCCGCACGGCTGCGACGCCTGGTCAGTTTATCTCGATGACCCGGCCGTACCGGCACTCACCGGGTGGGTGTCGTTACCCTTGTCACAGTCGACCGGGTACGCCGGCGCCTATCCGGTTTTACGGGTCAGCCGCGCTTTGCGGCGGTAGGAAAGCTCGTCCTCGGGGCGGTCGGTGGTTTCGGAAGCGCGTTCCGCCGGAAAAGCGGCAATGGCCCCGGTGAGTTCGCGCATGGCGCTGTTCACCGCGATACCGAAGACTCCCTGCCCGCCCTGCAGTAAATCGACCACTTCTTCCGGCGAGGTGCACTCGTATACCGAGGTCCCGTCGGAGAAGAGGGTGATATTCGCCAGATCCTGTACCCCACGACTGCGCAGATGATCCACGGCGATGCGGATGTTCTGCAGCGAAATACCGGCGTCCAGGAGGCGTTTCACGATTTTCAGGACCAGGATGTCCTTGAACGAATACAACCGCTGGCTCCCGGAGCCGGCGGCACTCCGGATGGAGGGGGCCACGAGGCCGGTTCTCGCCCAGTAGTCCAGTTGCCGGTAGGTGATACCGGCGACCTGACAGGCCGTCGGCACCCGGTATCCGACCAGGTCGTCGGGAACCGAATCGTCGGGGAACAATCCGGGTTGTATTTCGTAGCGCCGAGGCGGGCCGAATTCCGACCGCATATCCCGCATATGCTCTGCCACTGAACTACTCCCTTGCTCCGCCGATCTGTGCCCATAGCCGACGGTCCGGCGCCGACTGTGAGGCTACTCTTCCCATTCTCTCGGTCGCAGCAGTGCCGATCCAAACGCGACGCGCGGTAACAGTCTCGACCTGTAGTTGAGGTCTAGAAAAAATACGGGCGACTCAACTATCGGTCGCTTTGAAATCGTCGGGAGATACCGACTCGAGGAACTCCTTGAACTTTTCGACCTCGTCCTCGCGTTCGTCCGGCATCACCAGACCGGCTTCCTCGAGCACCGATTCCGCCGCGTAGATCGGGCAGCCGACACGCAGGGCGATGGCCACCGAATCGGACGGACGCGCCGAGATACGCACCTCGTTCTCGAACACCAGATCGGCGTAGAAGGTGCCCTCCTTGAGATCCACGATATGAACCTCTTCGAGGGTATGACCGAGATCAGCGATCAAGATTTTGATCAGATCGTGGGTGAGGGGCCGGATCGGGGTGACACCCTCCTGTTCGAGCACGATGGCCGTGGCCTCCGCCTGCCCGATCCAGATGGGCAGATAACGCTCTCCGTTCGCCTCCCGCAGCAGCAGGACGGGCTGGTTCTGTGGCTGCTCGACCCGGATGCCGATCACGCGCATTTCGCTCATCGCACTGCCTCCCATACTCCCCGGCTGCCCGCCCTCGCCGATGCAGGGCTCGCCGTACCATGAGTCTAGGCGAATTCCCGGCAGCGCCGCGACGGCTGTCGAACACCGGAACCGGTGTGTTGCCCTGCGCGTACCCGGCCACGCCTCACCACAGGCCGGGAAGAATACGTCCGGAAAAGCCGGGCACGTGGCCCAGGGCGGTCATCCACCCAGCGAGTTGCGCACCGACGTCTTCACCAGGCTGGCGTGCAGCGTGAGCGACAGCGCGGCGAGTTCGCGCACCGTCTCCTCCGCCCGGGCCCGAGCCCCCGCGTCGCGGCTCTTGGCGATCGGCGCCACGATCTGGGCGACCAGCGCGGCTTCCCGGTCCGCCGCGAGTTTGAACGCGCGTAGATGCCGCGCCTCCAAACCGAATTCGGCCATCGCCTTCGCCGTGGCGGCCAGGGTGACCGCATCGGCGTCGAAGAAACCGGCGGGCCCCGGAGTGATCAGATTGGCCCGGATCAGATCTGTGAGAAATTTCTCGTCGATACCGGCCCGATCGAGCAGATCGGCACGAGTCACCCGGATCTCGTGATCGAATTCGAATTCGTCGGGGGTGATCCGCCCCGGTGGTACCCCCAGCCGGCGGGGCGGGCGCGGAGCCGTGGACTCCTCCCCGGAGACGGCCTGAGCGGTCTCCGGGCGCGCAATCCGAGCCCGGGCACGCGCTTCCCGCACCCCGAGCGTCGCGGCTCCGCTGTCGATCGCCTCGAGCTGCTCCTTGATCACCTTCAGGGGGAGGTACTGGTCACGCTGCGCCGTGAGTACGAAGCGCAGACGTTCACAATCGGCGATCGAGAACCGGCGATATCCCGATGGCGTACGTTCCGGCCGGATCAAACCCTCCGCTTCCAGGAAGCGGATCTTGGAAATGGTGATATCCGGAAAATCCGGGCGCAGCAGATCGAGCACGGAGCCGATCGACATCCCTCCGTGCGCCCACTGCTGCGCCGCGCCTGTCATGACCTCGAGTCTTTCATGCCGAAGCGCCGATCACCCGGACCGGCGCACCGATCGTCGGCCGCTCAGAGACTTCCGGCACCGGCCGCCGAACCGGCCTCCTGGGTCCGCGGACCGGTGAGGAAGACCAGCCGGAACTTGCCGATCTGCACCTCGTCACCGTTCTGCAGCTCCGAGGAATCCACCGGCTCGCGGTTGACGTAGGTACCGTTCAGACTGCCCACATCCACGACCTGGAAGGAATCCTCGTCCTGCCGGAATTCGGCATGGCGGCGACTGACGGTGACATCGTCGAGGAAGATATCGCTGTCAGGATGACGACCGGCGGACGTGGTGGGCTGGTCCAGCAGGAATCGCGAACCCGCGTTCGGGCCGCGTTTGACGACCAGCAGCGCCGCCCCGACCGGAAGACCTTCGACACCCTGCACCGGCTGTTCGCCGGTCGGCTCGCCGGAGCGCGATGCGTCGACCTCGTTCAGGAAATCCGCGCGGAAGACCGACGTCGTCTCGGCCGCGGTCTCCCCGTAACCCGGGTCTTTGTTCTCGCTCACCGTTTCTCTCCTCCTCGAACCTCATAAACCATGCAGGCAGATGCCGCGATCCGACGTGGCTCCGTAGCCCCGACTCCGGGCGGCACATCCGTTGGCATTGACCGTACCCTGCCGGGCCGTGCCCGTGCAGGTAGAACCGGGAAGGCCGGATCAGCCCCCGATAACTCCTTGATAACCCGCGGCATCGAGCAGTTCGCCGAGCTTGGACTCCAATGCGGCCGCATCGGCCACCGCGAGCTCGAACAACCACCCTTCACCGTAGGGATCGGTATTCAGCGTTTCCGGATCCGTCTCCAATTCGTGGTTCACCGCAACGACTTCCGCGCTCAGTGGAGCGTAGATATCGGAAACGCTCTTGGTCGATTCGACCTCGGCGATACCGTCCCCAGCGGCAACCTCGACGCCGACTTCGGGCAACTGCACGAACACGACGTCACCGAGTTGCGACTGGGCGTAATCGGTGATCCCCACCAGGACGCGAGTGGGCTCGATACGACGTACCCATTCGTGTTCCGCGGTGTAACGCAGCTCCTCGGGAACCCGGTTCACATGGTGTCCTTTCCTCGTGTCGTCGTGCACGATGCCCGCAACTCTATGCGAGCCCGTCGCCTTCCGCCGCGCCGGTATCCCGGCCCGGTGTGCCACGGCGCCGGTCCGGCGGGCGTGGGACCGTCCGGGCGACCGCGATCGCCCGGCCCAGATACAGCAGTCCCGTCCACACGTAGACGGCCGTACCCCAGATCAGCAATGCCCCGCCGAAGGCCCGGCCGAAACCGTCACCGGGCCAGTCCATCTGCCCGGCCAGTAGCCAGGGCAACGCCGACATCAGCGCGAACGTGGCGGCCTTTCCCAGGTAGATGACCTCGGGTGGAGCGAGCTCGCGCCGGCGGTAGACCGGCAGGGTCAGGCTCAGCACCAGATCGCGGCCGATCAGCAGGGCCGCGACCCACCAGGGGATGAGGCCCCGCGCGACGAAGGCGGCCAGGGTGGTCACGAGATAGAGGCGGTCGACAAAGGGATCCAGCACCGCGCCGAGCCGGGAGGACTGGTCGAGCAGGCGGGCCAGTTTGCCGTCCAGGAAATCCGTGAGGCCACTGAGGACCAGCAGCGCGAAAGCCCAGCCGTCGGCTCGCTCCACCAACAGCAACCAGAGGAAGACCGGTACGCCGATCAGCCGCAACAGGCTCAGGATGTTGGGGACGGTGAGCAGCCGGTCCGACAGCACCTGCCCCACCGCACCGGCGGGCCCCCGGGCCGCGGGCACGGTATCGGATTCGCCGGTTCCCGGATCGCTCGTCACATGGCAGTGCTTACCGTATGGCGGCCCGCCCGCGCCAGCATCCCCACATACCGCTCGATGAAAGGATGAGTATGAAACCATCTCATCATCGACTCGGGTGAGAGGAAGATCATGTCAGGGTTCGACTACGACGTTGTGGTCATCGGCTCGGGATTCGGCGGCAGCGTGAGCGCGCTACGGCTGACGGAGAAGGGCTACCGGGTCGGCGTCCTGGAGGCCGGCCGGCGCTGGGACGCCGACTCCCTCCCGCGGAGCAACTGGAACCTCCGCAAATCGATCTGGGCACCGAAACTCGGACTCACCGGACCGCAGCGGGTGAGCGTACTCGGGAAATGCGCCGTGTTCTCCGCCGCCGGCGTGGGCGGCGGCTCCCTCATCTACGGGAACACCCTCTACGAACCTCTGCGCGACTTCTACACCGACCGGCAGTGGGCCCACATCACCGACTGGCGAGAGGAACTCGCGCCGTACTACGACCAGGCGCGGCGCATGCTCGGCGTGGCCACCAACCCACGGACCACCCCGGCCGACGAGGTGATCCGTGAGGTGGCCGAGGACATGGGAGTGGGCTCGAGCTTCCATTCCACCGAGGTCGGTGTGTTCTTCAACGAGGAGGATCCTGGCGCGGAGGTGGACGACCCGTACTTCGGCGGCGCGGGACCGCGCCGGCGCGGTTGTGTGCACTGCGCCCGCTGCCTCACCGGGTGCCCGCACAACGCCAAGAACACCACCACCACCAACTATCTCTATCTGGCCGAACAGGCCGGAGCCACGGTGCACGCCCTCACCGCCGTCACCGCGGTCCGCCCGCTACCGGACGGTGGGTATGCGGTGGATACCGAACGCCCCGGCCGCTGGATCCGTAAGGAGAAAAAAACCTTCACCGCCGAGCAGGTGGTCTTCGCGGGCGCGGCGCTGGGCACCCAGCGGCTGCTGCACCGCATGCGCGACCGCGGGGTACTGCCGCGGATATCGCCGCGACTGGGCGAGCTCACCCGGAGCAACTCCGAAGCGATCCTGGTGGTGGCGAGCCGCAACCGCCGGGATTTCGCGGAAGGTATCGCGATCACGTCCTCGATCCATCCCGAGGAGCACACCCATATCGAAGTGTGCCGCTACGGTAAGGGCCAGAACGCCCTGTTCCCGTTGTCGGCACCGGTGATCGACGGCGGCGCGTTCCGTTTCCTGCGGTTCCTGCTCGCCGTCCTCCGGCATCCGCTGGTGTTCCTGCGCAGCCTCGATGCCCGCCGCGCCTCCGAACGAGCGGTGATCCTGCTGGTGATGCAGTCACTCGATAATTCACTCACCTCCTTCCTGCGCCGCGGCCGGCTCGAGACCGAGCAGGGAAAGGGTGAGCCGAACCCCACCTGGATTCCCTTGGCACACGAGGTCGGCCGGAGATTCGCCGCGAAGGTGGACGGGGACACCCACGGCCTCTACACCGACGCCTTGAACATTCCCGCCACGGCGCACTACATCGGCGGCTGTGTGATCGGCGACAGCCCGGAAACCGGGGTGGTGGATCCCTACCAGCGGGTGTACGGTCACCCCGGCCTGCACATCGCCGACGGGTCGGCGGTCACGGCCAACCTCGGGGTGAACCCGTCGCTGACCATCACCGCACAGGCGGAGCGGGCCATGGCGTTCTGGCCCAACAAAGGCCGACAGGACAGCCGTCCGAGCCTGGGGACGCCGTACCAGCGCATCGCCCCGGTGGCACCGGTGGCGCCGACGGTCCCGGCGGCCGCGCCCGGTGCGCTACGGCTGCCCATCACCCCGACCCGCGCCGGCTGAGCCGCCGCCCGGGTACCGCAGGCCCACGCGAACGTACCGCCGCCGCGGCACCGGTACCGTTTGCCCGGTGCCGAACAGCCGTATCTCCCTGCGCTCGTACACCCCTGCCGAAGACGTACTGGCCCGCGGCGCGGCCGTCCGGGAACAGGTACCCCGCACGGCTCGTGACCGGGCGATCCGTGCCGAGGGCCGGCCCTCGGTACGGGAGTACGTCGAGGCCACCCATCGCGACCGCCTGGCCCATCTGGTGCCGTTACGGATCGGCCGGATGATCGCCTCACCGTTCGCGTTCTACCGGGGCACCGCGGGACTGATGGCCATTGATCTCGCGGGCAGTCCGGACACCGGCTTCCGGGCTCAGCTCTGCGGGGACGCCCATGCCGGCAACTTCGGTCTCTACGGCACCTCCCGCGGCGAAATCGTCATGGATATCAACGATTTCGACGAAACCGTGCCCGGACCGTGGGAATGGGACCTCGAACGGCTGGCCGCCAGCCTGGTACTCGCCGGCCGGGTCGGCGGTGCCGGTGAGGAGGACTGCCGCACGGCCGCCCGGGACGCCGCCCGCAGCTATCGGCGTGTCGCGGCCGCGCTGGCGCAACGCCCGTTCCTCTCCTCCTGGTCCGCGCTCGCCGACGAATCCGTCCTCGGCCGCATCGAAGCCGAGGACCTCCTCGACAACTTCAAGAAGGCCGCCAAGAAAGCCCGGAAGAACACCAGCGCGAAGGTTGTACGGAAGTGGACACATATCGACGACCACGAGGCCGGTATCGAAAGCCATCGTTTCGTCAGTGACCCGCCGCTGCTCACCACGGTCACCCAGGAGGTCGAGGACGCCGCCGTCGACGCGCTCGAGCGCTACGGCGCGACACTGCGCGAATCCCGCCAGGAACTGCTGGCCCGGTTCGCGGTGGCCGATATCGCCTTCCGCATCGTCGGCACCGGCAGCGTCGGCCTGCACAGCTACATCGCGCTGCTGCACGGTAATGCGGGCGAGTGCCTGGTACTGCAGCTCAAGCAGGCCGCACCCGCGGCGCTGGCCCCGGTACTGGGTCTCGCGCCCCCGAAGCACGAGGGCAAGCGAATCGTCCAGGGCGCCAGGCTGGTTCAGACCGAAACCGATATCCTGCTCGGCTGGACCACCATGTCGGTGCCCCTGCCCGGTGGCGGCAGCCGGGATCTGCCGTTCATCGTCCGCCAGTTCCGTAATCTCAAGGGCGGCATCGCGCCCGAGGAGCTCGAGGCACACGATCTCGACGACTACGGCCGTCTCGCCGGGGCGCTCCTGGCCCGCGCCCACGCCCGTTCACTGGACCCACGGCTGATCAGTGGCTATCTCGGTGCCGATCCCGAAGGGCAGGGCACGGACTTCGACAGTGCCGTAGCGGATTTCGCGGTGCGTTACGCCGACCGCGCCGAGGCCGACCATGCCGAACTCGTGGCCGCCGTTCGGGCCGGGCAACTTCCGGCCGAGGAGCCGGACCGGTAGTTTCGAAGAGGCGCGCCGCCGGAGCCGGCGCCGCCATTGCCTCGACGCGAAGGGCGGTCACCATGCTCGTGCAGGTACAGAACAGCACCGACAGCGTTGCCGAACGGGCCCTGATCGACTGGCTCAGCGGCTGGGACGGTGCGGGGAGCCCACACGGGGTCGCGACGGTCAACATCACACTGGCTCATCAGAACGGCATCCACCACTTCGACGCGGTGGTCTGGACCCCGACCAGTTGCGTCGTCATCGATGTCGCGGGACTGCACTCCCAGCGCGGCGGCACCCTGCAGGTTCCGCTCACCGGCGAGTGGACGCTCAACGGCGTCCGGGCGGACCTGGAAAGCCACGATGATCGCTCCCTGCTCGAGCGTTCCCGCGAACATACCTTCGTCCTGCAGAGCTGGCTGGCCGCGCGTGGTCTCGGCCAGCGCGCGGTACACGGGGTGGCATTGATCGTGCCACTACAGCGAGTACCGGTGCAGATCGAGCAGAAGGTGCACGATCCGAGCTTCGATGTGATCGTCGGCGACGACGGCGACCGCCTGCGCCACTATTTCGGCGTACTGGCCGAGCGGGAAACGCACCGCTGGACCGCCAACGATGTCGCGCTCACCTTCCGGGGGATGGGATTGCTGCCGTATCTCCCAGCACCGCAGCGGCTGCTCGAGGAGGGTTTCCTGGGCCCCATCGATGTCACGCTGTGGCACGGAGGGCCCGCTCAGGCGGAGGCCGAACAGTACGCCGAGGATCTCGCGCTGGCCGAACGCGAAGCCGCCGGCCGGCGTTTCCTCGACCCCTGGTTCAGCCCGTGGCGGTTGTATCCGCGCGAGGCCGGCGATATCGATTTCGGCCGGGCGTTCATGCGCGTGATGCTGGCCGTCGGCATGTTCGTGGGAGTCGTCTGGGTGCTGTGGTTCGTACTCAGCGCCCTGCTCACCTACGGTCCGGGCTGAGCCCGCACCCGGCGGGCTTCCCGGCGCGGACGCGCGGTGGATAGGGTCGTCGCGTGAGCACAGCACCCGGTGCGCCGGAGCCGTTCGCCGCGGACCGGGCGGCCGGCCGTACTCGCCTTCCGAACGGAACCCGAACCGGCGAGGAGGGTGCCTCCGCGGCGCCCGGTCCCGCGCCCGCCACCGCCGCGGCAGCGACCGGGCCGCACCGGGATGCTCCCGCGTCCGGCTCGCTCGTCGTGGCGGCGAGTACCGCGGCGGTGACGGCGGCGATCCCGCTGTCCTTCCCGCCGGGCGGTGGACCCACGCCGTTCGATCTGGATATGAGCCGCCGGGTCGATCCGTGGCTCGGTCCACGCCCCTGGGTTGCCGAGGTGCTGGCGCTGGCGACCGATACCGGAGTGGTACTCGCGCTGCTGTGCGGGGGCGCGGCATGGTTCGCCTGGCAGCGGAGGTGGTGGGCGGCCGCGACAGCGATACTGGTGCCCGAGATCGCGGTCGCGATCAACACCTGGGCCCTGAAACCGTGGTGGGGGCGATCGCTGCACGACTATCTGGCCTATCCCAGCGGGCACACCGTGCATCTGGTCTCGGTCATGGCCACGCTGGTGTTGCTGATCCGTTCCGTGCGGGCACGGCTGGTGCTCATCGCGCTCACGGTGCCCGGCTGGTGCGCCGGCGCCGTGGGAATGATCGCGCTCGACTTCCATCTGGCCACGGATGTGGTCGGGGGCGCCACGGCGGGAATCGCCCTGGCGATCGGACTGTATCGGCTGTCGGTGTGCACCGCCCGGGCGCTCGGGGTCCGGCCGGCCGACCGGCCGGACCCGGGCCGCTGCTAGGACCGCTCGTACACGCTCGCGTCGTCGAGCATGGCCGCGCCCAGCATCGACTCCGGCACCCCGAGTGCTTCGACAAGGGTGAGCGCGTCGGGGCGGAGCCGGTCCACGAGCTCGTTCACACCGCGCCGCAACGCCTTGGCGCGCTCCACCGAGATGAACCGGTGCATGATGTACCAGGCCGCGTTCTCCTCCAGGACCGAGTACACGTACAGATCGCAGACCGTCTCGGCCAGATCGCGCGCTTCGCCCTCCTCGATATCGGCGATGCCTTCGATGAACGCCTCCAGCACCAGCCGGTCGATATGAGCCGAACCCGCGGCCAGGATATGGTCCTGTGCGTTGTTGAACGCCTCGAACGGACCGGTCTCCTCCGCCCGGGCACGCAACCGGTGCGCGGCGGTACGGGTGAGGTAGTCCTCACGGTCGGCGAACAACTGCAATTGAGTGGCACGTTTACCGAGATCACCCTCGTCCACGGTCTCACCGCCGCGATCGCGCAGGGTCTGGATCAGCTGACGCACCCCGGAGCGTTTGCGTACGACGTCACCGGCCATGGTCGCCGCGAACCGCACCCAGCCCAGCGCGTCCAGATCCCGGATCTCGTCGGCGTAGGAGGTGAGGATCTCCTTGGCCACCAGCTGGGTGAGCACCACGTTGTCACCTTCGAAGGTGGTGAAGACATCGGTATCGGCCTTCAATGTCACCAGCCGGTTCTCCGCCATGTACCCGGCACCACCGCAGGCCTCCCGGCACTCCTGGATGGTCCGGGTGGCGTGCTGGGTCTGCGCCACTTTCAGGCCGGCGGCGCGCTTCTCCAGCGCGCGCTGGGCACCGGGCTCGAGATCCTGGCCGGTCTGCACCAGATGCATCCGCCGGACCAGATCGTTCTGCGCGAACGCCAGCGCGTAGGAGCGGGCCAGCAGCGGCAGCAGGCGGCGCTGGTGCATCCGGTAGTCGAGCAACAGGGTTTCGCCGCCGTCGTCGGGGTTACCGAACTGCCGGCGTTTCAGCGCGTAGCGCAGCGCGATGCTCAACGCCACGCGCGCCCCGGCGGCGGCCGCGCCACCCACACTCACCCGGCCGCGCACCAGGGTCCCCAGGGTCGTGAAGAAGCGGCGGCTGGGATTGTCGATCTCGGAGGTGTAGGTACCGTCCGGCGCGACATCGGCGTAGCGGTTGAGCAGGTTCTTCCGGGGCACCCGGACGTGATCGAAGACGATACGGCCGTTGTCCACCCCGGGCAGCCCGCCCTTGCGCCCGCAATCCGAGGTGGTGACACCGGGAAGGTCGTTGCCCTCTTCGTCGCGGATGGGCACCAGCAGGCAGTGCACCCCGTGTTCTCCGGAAGGAGTGCGCAGCTGCGCGAAAACCGCCGCCATCCGGGCGTGTTCGGCCGCTCCGCCGATATAGTCCTTGCGCGCCGACGGCGTAGGGGTGTGCACGACGAACTCTTCGGTGGCGGGATCGTAGGTCGCGGTGGTCTCCAGATTCGCGACGTCGCTGCCGTGCCCGGATTCGGTCATCGCGAAACAGCCGAGCAGGTCCAGCGAGATCAGGCGGCGGATGTACTCCTGATGCCGTTCGGTGCCCAGGTTCTCCACCGCACCCCCGAACAGCCCCCACTGCACTCCCGCCTTCACCCAGAGCGAGAGATCGGCGTAGGCCAGCATCTCCAGTCCGACAACCGCCGCGCCCGGTTCCGAGGTGCCGCCGTTCTCCCGCCGGAACCCGCGCTCGGCGATACCGAGTTCGGCGATCGCCCGCATCTGGTCCAGCACCCGGTCGCGGGCGCCCGGAAGATCGAGATCGGGGTCCCCGACGAACTTGTCCCCAGCCAGCTGGGCGCGGGCCTGTTCCCGGATATCGCCCCAGGGCCCGTCCAGGGCCTGACGTAGTCGTTGCGCTGTCGCAGTGCTGCCGGTGCTCATACCTCTCGAGCCTATCCGTGTAGTCACGCCACCGGTGTGACCCAACACGATGCGTAACACGCCGCCGACCGGGTACGACGCCCCGCGACGAGGGCGGAATCCAGCAGGGATCGACGCCCTATTTCCAGCTGCGCTGTCAAATAAACCATCGCGTAACGAACATCACAGCTATCGGGCCCGTTTTACGGTGGGCAAGAGGCACCTCCGGCCACTACCTTCGCGGCTATGGCTGCGCAAGGAATCCTGGAAGGAGCAACCTCCCGCCCCCCGACCTCTCCCGATACCCCGGGTTACGCCGACACTCGGCGTAACCCCTTGCGCCTGCCCGTGATCACCGGCGCCATCAGCAAGCTGGTGGCCGACCGTCCCGCCACCGCCGACACCATCGTCTCCGCCCCGGCTCCCCTGCAGCCCATCGATCTGGCGGACGACGCGGCGGTCGCCGAGGTGCTGGATCTGGCTGTGCGCGTGGGCGAAGTGGTGCTGGCCTCGGGTTCGGCCGTCACCGATACCCAGACCACCGTCCGTTTCATCGCCGCCACCTACGGCATGTCCGCCTGCGACGTCGAGGTCACCTACAACTCGATCCGTATCTATGTGCACCGCGGTCCGCGGCTGCCACCGGCCAGTTCCATGCGGGTGGTGCAGTACCGCTCGCTGGACTTCACCCGGCTCGCCGCGGTGGACCGGCTCACCCGCCGGATCCGCAGCGAGGTGGTACCGCCGCAGGAAGCGCGCGCGGCGCTGGACGCGATCACCACCGCTCCCCACCCCTACCATCGGTGGACGGCCACCTTCGGCTGGTCGCTCATGGCGGCCGCGATCGCGCTGCTGCTCGGCGGCGGCTTCCTGGTCACCGCGCTGAGCTTCGTCACCACCCTGGCGATCGACCGGACCAACCGCGTGCTGAATCGCTACGGCCTGCCGTTCTTCTTCCAGCACCTCGTGGGCGGCGCGATCGCCGCGACTCCCGCGGTGGTGCTGGCCGCAATCGCCGCACCGCTCGGTATCTCGGTCAGTCCCACCCTGATCATCGCGGCCGGGATCACGGTGCTGCTCAGTGGTCTGAGCCTGGTCGGCTCGGTACAGGACGCGATCACCGGGGCGCCGATCACCGCGGCCGCGCGAATGCTCGAGCTGTTGATGATGACCGGCGGCATCATCGCCGGTATCGCCCTCACCCTGCGGGTGGGCGAAATCTTCGATGCCCCCGTGCCGTTGGACCTCAGCCCCGGGCACGCGCTGTCGAACCTGCCGGTCCAGGTGGTGGCGGGCGCCGCGGCGGCGCTGGCCTTCGCCCTGGCCTGCTACGCGGAGCGGCGGGCGCTGGCGGCCGCGGCGGGCAGCGGCGCGATGGGCACCATCTGCTATTCGATGGTGATCACCGCCGGGTTCGGCCCGGTGATCGCCTCGGGCGCCGCGGCGATCGTGATCGGTATGGTCGGTGGCCTGTTCGCCCGGCGCGCCCTCACGCCTCCGCTGGTGGTCGCGCTCGCCGGTATCACGCCGTTGCTACCGGGTCTGAGCGTGTACCGCGGGCTCTACGGGTTGCTCAACGACGAACTGGCCCGCGGCGCGGACCAACTGCTGGCGGCGTTCGGTATCGGCTGCGCGCTGGCCGGTGGTGTGACCCTGGGTGAATGGTTCGACCGGACGGTACGCCGCCCGCCGATCCTGCGGCGCTTCGGCGCCCTGCGCCGGCCGGTGGTGAAGCTCAAACGGCGTCCGGCGGTGAATCTCGGCAAACGACGCAGCACACCGCTGGGGCGCCGACCGGCCTCGACGCTCCCGCCGGTCCCCGCGGCCACCGGTACGCCGCTGGGTCTGCCGGTCGAATTCCCGGCGGCCGGACGGCTGCCGCAGGTGACCGGTCCGATGGGCCGTGGAGCGGCACCGGTCCCCGAGTTCGACCGCGGTGTCTGGACTCGCGACCTGGAGCCGGGACCGGCGGTCGCGGACCTGTCCGCCGCGGCTCCGCTGGCACCTCCCACCGAGATGCTCGATCTCTCCTCGCTCCCGGCGGATCTGATGCCGCCGAGCGGCCCCGAGGATTTCCTGCCCACGGAGGCCCTACCGCTGGGCCCACTCCCGGAGGCGGTGGGGGTCGGCGCGGCCGTGGGCGCCGATATCGCGGAATCGAGGCTCGCGCCCACCGAGCCACTGCCCGCCGCACTGCGGCCGGACGGCCGCTGACGACGCACACCACCGGTGGGTCCCGGCCGGTATGGTCGGATTGTCGACCGCCGACGGCCGCGCGGTGTCTCCGGGCACCGCGCGGCACGGAGCGCCGAGGCGTGTGGCGGATCCCGCGCCGCGTACGTAGGAAGGTTCGTTCCATGCCGGAAAAGACCCCCGAAACCACCGACCCTTCCCTGCCCCCGTTCTCCACCCGTATCCGCGAGGCAACCGCCCGCGAGCACGAGGCCGCGGAGAACTCGACCTTCATCACCGAGATGCTCGACGGAACGCTGGGGATCGATTCGTACCTGTACTACACGGGCCAGCTCTGGTTCGTCTACCGCGCGCTGGAGACGCATTCCGAGGCCCTCGCCGGCGATCCGGTGGCCGGGCCTTTCATCAAACCGGAACTGGCCCGGACCCCGGAACTCGAGCGGGATCTGCTCCATCTGGCCGGGCCCGGCTGGCGTGAGGAACTGTCTCCGCTACCGGCGACCGCCGCCTATGCCGCCCGTATCGAGGAATGCGCACGCACCTGGCCGGGTGGCTATATCGCGCATCACTACACCCGCTACCTCGGGGACCTCTCCGGCGGGCAGGTGATCCGCGGCAACGCCGAGAAACTGTGGGGTCTACCCCACCGCGGTGACGGGGTGCGCTTCTATGTGTTCGACCGCATCGGCAACCCGGCGGCGTTCAAACGGGAATACCGGTCGCTGCTCGACCGGATCGGGGTGGACGAACTCGAACAGCGCCGCATCCTCGACGAGGGCAAACGCGCCTTCGAGCTGAACCGGGCGCTGTTCGCCGAACTGGCCGCGGAATTCCCGGCCCGGCAGCCGGGCTGAACGCACCCTGGACCATTGTCCAGTCTGATACATTCCCGCCGGTAGACACCGCGAGTGAAGGGTGAACCGTGTCCGAAACCTCTCCTGCCGGCCAGGTATCCGCCGACGAGTTCCCGGTGATCGTCGTCGGCGCCGGGCTGGCCGGGCTCGTCGCCACCTACGAACTGACCAGGGCCGGACACCGGGTACTCGTCCTCGATCAGGAGAACCGCAACAATCTGGGCGGGCAGGCGTTCTGGTCGCTGGGTGGGCTGTTCTTCGTGGACAGCCCGGAGCAGCGGCGTCTGGGTATCCGGGACTCCTATGAGCTGGCGCTGCAGGATTGGCTGGGCTCGGCCGGTTTCGACCGCGACGACCAGGACCATTGGGCCCGGCAGTGGGCCGAGGCCTACGTCCGTTTCGCGGCCACCGAAAAACGCGACTATCTGTACGAACTCGGAGTGCGGGTGACGCCGCTGGTCGGCTGGGCCGAACGCGGGGGCGGCCTCGCGGACGGGCACGGCAACTCGGTTCCGCGGTTCCATATCGCCTGGGGTACCGGCCCCGGCGTCCTGGAGGCCTTCCTGAATCCGGTGCTGCAGGCCGAGCGCGAGGGCCTGGTGCGCTTCGCGTTCCGGCACCGGGTCGACGAATTGATCGTCACGGACGGTGCCGTGACCGGGGTGCGCGGTAGCGTCCTCGAACCGACCGAACTCCCGCGCGCAGTGGCCTCGTCCCGCACCGTGATCGAGGAGTTCGAACTGCGGGCCGGGGCGGTACTGGTCACCTCCGGCGGAATAGGACACAACCACGAACTCATTCGGCAGAACTGGCCGGTGGACCGGCTCGGACCGGCCCCGAGCACCATGATCTCCGGCGTGCCCGCGCATGTGGACGGCCGGATGCTCGGCATCTCCGAGGCGGCGGGCGCGGCCCTGGTCAACCGCGACCGTATGTGGCACTACACCGAGGGCATCAACAACTGGGACCCGATCTGGCCCGATCACGCGATCCGGATCATCCCCGGCCCCTCGTCGCTGTGGTTCGACGCGACCGGCACGCGGCTACCGGCGCCGTGCTTCCCCGGATTCGATACCAACAGCACCATGAAGGCGATTCTGGCCACCGGCTACGACTACTCGTGGTTCGTACTGACCCAGGCGATCATCGAAAAGGAGTTCGCGCTCTCCGGTTCGGAACAGAATCCCGATATCACCAGTAAGGACCGGCTGGCGACGGTGCGCAGCCGCTTCACCGCAGGCGCGCCGGCGCCGGTGGAGGCGTTCAAGGAACACGGCGTCGATTTCGTGGTCGCCGATACGCTGCGCGAACTCGTCGACGGAATGAACGCGCTCGCCCGCGGACCGCAGCTGGACTACGCCGAGATGGAGCGGCAGATCGTCGCTCGCGATCGCGAGATCACCAACAGATTCAGCAAGGACGCCCAGATCACCGCGATCCACAACGCCCGCACCTTCTTCGGTGACAAAACCGCCCGGGTGGCGAAACCGCACCGGATCCTGGATCCGGCGGCGGGACCGCTCATCGCCGTGCGGCTCAATATCCTCACCCGCAAAACCCTGGGCGGATTGCAGACCGATCTGGACTCACGGGTGATGCGCCCCGACGGCACCCCGCTGCCCGGCCTGTATGCCGCCGGGGAGGTCGCCGGGTTCGGCGGTGGCGGAGTACACGGATACAACGCCTTGGAAGGCACTTTCCTCGGCGGTTGCATCTTTTCGGGCCGGGCCGCGGGTCGCGCGATCGCGGGCAGCCTGGGCTCGGCCTGAGGCCCGGCGGCCGCTCGACGCCGCCGGGGTCAGTCCCGGGAGAGCAGCCGCCCGGCCTCGGCTGCCAGGGCGGCCAGCTGGCGCGCCTGCCGGCCGGTATCGATGGCCGGGCGGCCGGCACCGATCCGGGTGGTCAGCGATAGCGCCGCTACCGCCACGCCGCGGCGGCGCACCGGTACGGCCACACAGCCGATCCCGCTGACCGCTTCCTCGTTGTCCACCGCGATGCCCTGCCTGCCCCGGATCCGGGCCAGCTCACGGTGTAGTTCCAGACGATCACCGATGGTGCGGGGCGTGAGTTTGGGGAGCTGATCCCGCAGCGAGGTCTCCACCACACCCGGGTCGAGACTGGCGAGCAGGGCCTTGCCGAGCGCGGTGCTGTGCGCCGGCAGCCGGCCGCCGATCCGCGTCGGGACCGCCGCACTGTGCCGCCCGCCGGTCTTGTCCAGGTACAGCACGTCCCGGCCGTCCAGGATCCCGAGGTGACCCACCGTCCCGATGCGCCGGCACAGCTCGTGCAGCAGTGGGCCGATCACCGTGCGCAATTCGTTGTGGCCGGCGGCGAGCCCGCCCAATTCCAGGATCCGCAGGCCCAAGCGGTAGCCCCCGGGGGAATGCGCCAACCACCGTAGCCGGATCATCTGGTCCAGGATGCGGTGCACCGTCGAACGGGGCAGACCGGTACGTTCCACCAGGTCGTGCAGGGTGAGCACGGGCATCGCGGGTTCGAAAGCATCCAGTATGAGCGTCATCCGCTCGATCATCGCCACCGGGGGGACCGGCCGGGCCGGCTGTTCCCCACCCCGCCACGACCCACCCGGCTCCGGGTCGGCCAGCACCTCGACCGTCAAGACTTACCTCCATCGTGCAGCCCGGCCAGCTTATGCGCAGCGAATCGGACGGTAGCGACCGTGTCCCCTTTCGAAGCTGTGTGAACCATCACACTCAGCTCGGCATGAAGGGCGCGTTGAAAACACTGCACAGCCACCGGCCGTCGACGAGTTCCATCACCGTGGATACCGACAGCTCCCGGGGTGTCTCCGCCGCGCCGGGTTCCGCGTTCAGCGTGGTGAGCTGCACCTGTACCTCGGCGCGGGTATCCCCGTCGCTCATCGTCGCCGTGCAGCTGCTCTCACCGGCCCGGGAACGTTCCGGATCCGAGGCGATCAGTACCCGCGCCATGGGCAGAACGGTCGCGGCCTGGCTCTTCCACTGGCCGGTGGCACCGGCTTGGACCCGTTGTTCCCAGCCCGCGGGGTCGTCGTAGTCGTAGGTCGCCACGAGCTCGGTGTACGCGCAGGCGGCCTGTTCGGCGGCGGTCTTCGCGTCCGCCGGGGGCGGCGGCGCCGCTTCTCTGCTGTCGGCCCGGTGGAACAGCCCCGTCAGCCAGAACGCGGTGACGAAGACCACCGCGGCGGCGATACCGCCCAGCCCGGCGAGCAGCCGGCGACGCACGCGCCGGGGCCGGGCGGGCACGGCGGGTGCCGGCAACCGGGCCGGTATGGTCACGGCCGGTTCGATGAGCGCCCGGCGGGCCGCGAGGGCGAGTTCGCCGCAGGTGGCGAAGCGCTCATGACGATTCTTCGCCATCGCCCGGGCGATCACCGCGTCGAAACCGGAGGGCAGGCGGAGGTCGACCTCCGAGGGCCGCGGCACCGGCGCGTTGAGATGGGCGTTGATGAGCGCGCCGGTGGTGGCCGCGGGATAGGGCAGCCGTCCGGTCAGCATGTAGTAGAGGGTGCAGCCGAGTGAGTACACATCGGCGCGCCGATCGATATCGGCGCGCATCTCGAACTGTTCCGGCGCGGCGTAGTGGAAACTCGCGTACAACTCACCGGTGCGTGTGAGGCCGTCGGAACGGTCGAGGGCTTTCGCGATACCGAAATCGGAGAGGTACACCTGCTGCTGGGGGCCCCACTCGAGCAGGATGTTGGCCGGTTTCACATCCCGGTGCAGCACCCCGGCCGCATGCGCGTGATCGAGTGCCCGCGCGGTCTCCTCGGTGATCCGCACCGCGTGCTCCGGCCGGACGGGCCCATGGCGCAGAACCTCCGCCACGTCGGTGCCCTCGATGTACTGGATGGCCATCCACAACCGGCCCTGCTCCTCGCCGCGGGCGTAGACCGCCACGATATTCGGATGCGACAGCCGCGCGGCGGTATCCGCCTCGCGCAGGAAACGGGCCCGGATATCGCGATCGTCACCGGCGATCGGGCTCAGTAGTTTCAGGGCCACCGGTCGCGGCAGGTCACGATCCCGGGCCAGGTACACCTCCCCCATCCCGCCACTGCCCAGCAGACGTTCGATGTGGTAACCCGCGAAAACCTGCCCGGGTGCCAGACTCCTGTTCACGCTGTGCGCAGTCCCGGCCACCCGTAGGCCTGCGGCCCCGGCGCGAGGCCGGCGCGACCGGCGAGGGGGTTGTCGGGCTCGGGCACCATCGCCGGGGTGCGCAGGTCGTGTTCCCGGCGGAAGGCCTCGATATCCATCCAGCGGACCTCTTGGACGAGCTCTTCGAGTTGTTCTCCGGACAGGAAGCCGGCCTTCGAGTACACCAGCGTGCCCTCGCGGAACGCCATGATCCACGGGTACCCGTCGACCTGGCCGGCGGCGGCCAGCGCCGGTTCGGCCTCCGCCTCGACCGTGCCGTGCACGATATCGCGGTGGGTTTCCGAGGATGCCTCGTAGATCGGCGCGAAGCGGGTGCACCAGCCGCACCAGGTGGCCCAGAAATCCACCAGCACAATGTGATTGGTGGCCACGACCGTCTGGAAGTCCTGCTGGGTCAGTGGCGTCGTCGGCATTCTCGTCCTCCCGGCGGCCCCGAGCCGACCGCCCCGCGTGCGTTCTCACCCCCGTCCGGAAAATCCTCGCACGAACGGGCCTCGGCTGCCGAGCGAACCGTACCCCCGGGCCTCCGATATCCGGCAGCCTACGCGGTCGGGGCGCCCCGGCAGGGCACCAGTACCCGCCGCCCCGGCCCCCGGCGGACAGGACCTGGGACGATAACGTGTTCTCATGAGCGAATACGAGGCCGGGAACGCGCTTCCCGACGCCGAACACCACGAGGGCGGGTTCCGGCCGATGTCGGAGCTGATGGAGGCCGTCCGGTCGATGGACACCAGCCGCGGTGGGCCCCATTACGGTGATTTCATCGAACAGGTGCGTACGCTCATGGACCGGGCCCGGCTGGCCGTCCCCCCGGACGACCTGGTCCTCGAGGCCGCGGGGATCCTGGAGAAGCTGAACGACCGGCTCGCCGCACACGTCGGTGAGGAATGGGACGCCCCGGGCTGGACCCGCTTCGACCTACCGTCACGGGGCAATGTGACCCTGCCGCCGTATCAGGTGGACCGGGTCGATCGCGACGGCGTGGACGCGCGGATCACCTACCGCACCTTCCATCTCGGCGGCAATGCCGCGGCACACGGTGGATACGTCTCGCTCGGCTTCGACGACCTCATGGGCCTGGCGGGTTCGGCGTATTCCGGGGCGGTCACCCGGACGGCCTCGCTCACGGTGGACTACCGGTCGATCACACCGTTGAACCGGGAGTTGCAACTCCACGCCTGGGCCGAACGCCAGGAGGGTCGCAAGGTGTGGATCGAGGCGACCCTGCACGACGGCGACCGGTTGTGCGCCGAGGCCCACGGACTGTTCGTCGTACTCAAGCCCGGCCAGCCCTGAACCCACCCACCGCGGTGGCGTGGGCGCGATCGGGACGGCCGGGCCCGCATCGGCCGGTCTGGTTCCTCGCCGCCGGGGCGGCGGCCATCGGCGAGGAACCGGGCCGGCTCGGGATCATCTCCTGTCGTCAGCCGGGTAGTGCTCGGCCAGATACGGGGCGAAGGCCTCGTCGACCTCCTCCGGGGTGAGACCGAAATCCGCGAGCGAGTAACGGTGCGCCGGACGCGCCGCGCCCGAGGTGGATTCACCGTGTAGTTCGGCCATCCGCCGGCGGGCGGCATCGGTGAGTTCGAGCCCGAACCGCGCGTAGATCCGCTCGATGGTGCCGAGCGGATCGGCGACGAAATCCTCGTAGTACACATCGCAGAACTGCGCGGCCGGATACTTCTTCCGGTCTTCGAGGAACGTCCGGGCGCCGCGTGACCACAGTTCCAGTTGCGCCGCGCCCACCACGGGCCCGCGGAACTTCTCCGACCAGCCGGCCGTCGCCTGCTCGTTCAGGCTGCACACCGAGGCGACGATGGTGCGCGGTACGCGGTGCATCTGGATCACCAGCGCATCGGGATACACCGCCAGCAGGGCGTCGAGCGCGAACAGATGGCTCGGATTCTTCAGCACCCACCGCCGCCCCGGGTCGTTGAGCCCGATGAGCTGCAGATTCCGCCGATGGCGGGCGTAGGCGGCGGTCCAGTCCTGATCACGCAGCCACGCCGAGTAGTGCGGCAGATAGGCCAGGCATTCGTAGGAGATCGACATCGCCGACTGGCGCAGCAACTGCCAGCACTCTTCCACCTGGTCGGCGGAGATATGGTGCACGCCCATGAATTCGGGGTGCTCCACATGATGCTTCTCGTAGCCGGCCTGCAACCGCTGGAACACCGGATTCTGTTCCCAGGTGTCCCGGGGTGGACGCGGTTGCGGCATCTCGGTCAGCCACATCTCCAGACCCTGGTGCCCGGGATCGGCGGTGAGCAAGCGGTGGACGGCCGTGGTGCCCGATCGCGGCAGCCCGGTCACGAAGATCGGACGCTCGATCGGGACCTCGGCGTAGCGTGGATGCTGTTTCCAACCGGCCTCGCTCAGGGCTCGCGCGATCAGCGCACCGCGCAGGAACGCGCGATTGACCTTGTTACCGAACGGCGTCAGCTCCGCGTCACGGGCATACGAGTCCAGTAGTACCGAGAGCCCGGTGCGGTAGTCGTCGGTGCCGAAATCGTCGAGTCCGATCACCGTGGTGGCGGAGGCGTGCAGATCGTCGATCGTCCCGACGTCGTCCCTGCCGATCATTCTGGTTACTCCTCAGTGGTGGAATTCGCCGCAGTTGACGTCGAGACAGGTCCCGGTGATCGCCCGGGACATCTCCGAAGCGAAGAAGACGACGGCGTCGGCGATTTCGTCGGGTTCGGGCAGCCGGCGCAGGTCGATGGTGGCCGCGGTCTCGGCGTAGACCTCATCGGCGGTGACGCCGCGTTCCTCGGCCAGATAGCCGAAATACCATTTCAGGGTGTCGGCCCAGATCCAGCCCGGAGCAACCGAATTCACCCGGATCCCCCGCGGCCCCAGTTCGGTGGCCAGGCTCTGGGCCAGTGCCAGCAGTGTGGTTTTGGCCATCTTGTAGGGACCGTACGGCCGGCGGGAATGCCGCAGCACCGCCGAGTTGATCATCACGACCGAACCCTTCGTCTCGGCCAGCGCGGGGGCGAACAGGCGGGTCAGGCGCAGCGCGGCGAAGACGTTGGTTTCCAGGCTCGCCCGCAGATCGTCGAGCGCCACCTCGGTGAGGTCGGCCATCGGCGGCATGGCGAACGCATTGTTCACCAGCGCGTCCACCCGACCGAACTCGTCTCGGGCGGCGTCCGCCAGGTTTCGAGCGGCTGTTTCGTCGGTGATATCGGTCGGTACCACCAGGGCGCGGCGGCCCAGTTCCTCGATCTCCCCGGCCACCGAACGCAGTCGCTTCTCGGTACGCGAGGCCAGGACCACATCGGCGCCGGCCCTGGCGCTCCGGACGGCGATCGCCTGCCCCAGCCCGGGCCCGATCCCCGAGACGACGACCACTTTTCCCTGCAGCAGCATCAGCCCAGCATCCTTTCCGCCACCGCCGCCTGCCGGGCGGCGATCCGGGCCTTCCAATCCTGCGGGGTGATCCGGGACTGTTCGTAGTACGGCAGCCGGTCGGGTAGGTCGCCGAACGACACCAGTTCCACCGTCGGTCCGTCCTCGGGTTTCATCTCGCGCGACAGCCGCTGCCAGCGGAACTGCAGGTAGGCGCGATCGTGGCCGGTCCGCTCGATCCAGTTGACCAGGCCCGGATCGCGTTCACTGATCACCAGGCGGATCATCCCGTCCGGGTCCACCCGTGCCTGATCGGCATTGAGGCTGGTCTGGTGATTGATGTAGTCCAGCGACAAATACCACATACTGCCGAGCTGAAAACCCTGGTAGGGGGCATCGGATTTCGGCACGGTCAGGATCATGACCTGATCGTCGGTGAGTTCGTAGTGCCCGACCGAGGAGAACTGGGTGGACAGGCCGCCGGGTGTGCGCCGCGGTTCGGTCATGGTGTTGACCGGCAGATTCAGATAGAACCATTCGGGGAACGCGAGAAAGGTTTTCAGCCGGGAGACCAGCATCTTGCCGGCGACCTCGTAGCGGCGGGCCATCAGGTCGGTACCGATCGCCGGCGGGGCCGTGCCGACCGTATCGATCCGGCTGATCCGGACCGTACCGGCTTTTTCGTTCATCCAGTCGCCGAAGACCTCGCGCACCGCGAGCATGGTGGAGTCGGGAGCGAGCTGGATATGGTTACGCCCGCCCGGGCGGGGTCCCAGGGTCAGCTCGTAGGTGCCGTCCGCGGCGATATCGATGGACCGATCGTCGAACGCGGTTTCCCCACCCGGCACCTCGGTGGGTGAGTAGTTGCCGTTGAGCACCTGGAAGCTCAGGTCACGGGTGCTCCCCCGGGTGCCGTGGACGATGTAGTCCGCGTCGGGACGCAGATTCGCGTGCCAGTAGAGCGTATCCGGATTGTCCAGGCCCATCTTCGTGTACGGCCCGGTGGACTGGACGAAGAACGGGAAGTCTCGTTCGAAGGCCCAGGACATCTGGATGGCGGCGCGGATACTGCCCGCCAGGTAGTCGTATCCCTCGGCCAGATCCTGTTCGGTGCGGATATGGGGTGCGCTCTCGATGATTTCCTCGGCGGCGGCTATCGCGTCCGCGAAAGGCTGGGTCAGCACGGTACTCCCGGTGTTCCATATATGTACCACTCTGGTACATTTTTCTATTACAGACATTAGAACGTGTTCTAGGAGCGGTCAATGACGACAGGAGCGGCGGAGGTTCGCGAAGTCGGGCGGCGTTCGGTCCCCACCCAGCGGGTCATCCAGGTACTCGACCATGTGACCGCTCGCCGCGGACGGCGCGCCACACTCTCCGAAACAGCCCGCGACCTGGGCCTGGCCAAGCCCACCTGCCTGGGCATCCTCACCGAGCTCACCGCCGCCGGCTATCTCACCCGCGATCCACGCACCAAGGAGTACGGCCCCGGACCGGCACTCATCGCGGCAGGGCGGGTGGCCCAGGACAGTTTCGCCATCGCGGCGCTCGCCCATCCCGAACTGGCCCGGCTCAGCGCCGCCTACGCCACCACCTGCACCGCATCGGCGGTTGTGGGCGAGCGGATCAGCGTCCTGGACAGCGCCGGGCCGGCGATGGTGCGGGTCGGAGCGACCTACCGCTTCGCGCCGCCGGTGGGCCTGATGTACGTGCTGTGGGATACCGACGCCGCATTCGACGCCTGGCTGGCCACCCCGCCCACCGTCCCGCTACACCAGGACGAGAGCCGGTTGCGCCGGCTCGTCACCGAATGCCGGGAGCGCGGCTATCTGGTGGAGAGCATGACCGGCGCGGGCCGGCAACTGTACTCGCTCCTGGCCGGGGTCGGTGGGCACGAACTCCCCGACGAATTGCGCTCCGCGGTGGCCGAACTGGTCACCACGCTGGGCGAACGAGTGTATCTGGGCGCGGACCTGCGACCACGCAAAGAGCATCCGGTGAGCCTGCTCGCCGCCCCGACCTACGACGCGGACGGCCGGCAGCAACTGGTGCTCACCATGTACGTCGGCAAACCGATCACGGGCGCCGAGATCGCGCGCCGGGGGGCCGCGCTGATCGCGGCCGCCGACGCCGTGACCGCCGCGGCGGGTGGGCGGCGCCCGGAGCGACGTTGAGCGCGAGGCTCCGGCCGGACCGTTGACCATACATAGAAACGTGTTCTAGTTTTTAAGCGTGAGCCAGCACACGAAGTCGGCGGCGAGTAGCTACGAACTCTCGCATCGAGCCGCACTCGAGGCCGAATCCGTCCATATCCTCCGGGAGGTGGCCGCCACCTTCGAACGCCCCGTCCTCCTGTTCTCCGGCGGCAAGGATTCGGTGGTGATGCTGCATCTGGCCACCAAGGCGTTCTGGCCGGCCCCGCTGCCCTTCCCGGTGCTGCACATCGACACGGGGCATAATTTCGACGAGGTCATCACCTACCGGGACGCGGTGGTCGCGAAATATGGCCTGCGACTGCTCGTCGGCCGGGTCCAGGACGATATCGACGCCGGGCGGGTCGCCGAGGAGACCGGGCCGCACGCGAGCCGCAACCGTCTGCAGACCACCACCCTGCTGCGCACCCTGCGCGAGGGGCGCTTCGACGCGGTTTTCGGCGGGGCCCGCCGCGACGAGGAGAAGGCTCGCGCCAAGGAACGCGTCTTCAGTTTCCGCGACGAGTACGGCCAGTGGGACCCGCGCCGCCAGCGCCCCGAACTGTGGAACCTCTACAACGGCAGACACCGCCCGGGCGAGCACATCCGGGTTTTCCCGCTGTCCAACTGGACCGAACTCGATATCTGGACCTATATCGCGAGTGAAGGTATCGAACTACCCTCCCTGTACTACGCGCACCGGCGACCGGTGGTGCAGCGCGACGGCATGCTGCTGGCGCACACCAGGTTCCTGACCCTGCTCGACGGCGAGGAACCGCGCGAGGCGCTGGTCCGGTTCCGCACCGTGGGCGATGCCACCTGCACCGGCTGCGTGGAGTCCACCGCCACCACCCCCGCCGATGTCGTCACCGAGGTCGCGACCGCGCGGGTCACCGAACGCGGCGCGACCCGCGCCGACGACCGGATCTCCGAGGCCGGGATGGAAGACCGCAAACGAGAGGGTTACTTCTGATGAGCACCCTGCTGCGCCTGGCCACCGCGGGTAGCGTGGACGACGGCAAATCGACACTGATCGGCCGGCTGCTGTTCGATTCCAAAACCCTGTTCACCGACCAGCTCGACGCGGTGGAGCGCACCAGTCGCGATCGCGGCGAGGACTACCCGAACCTCGCTCTGCTCACCGACGGACTGCGCGCGGAACGCGAACAGGGCATCACCATCGATGTCGCGCACCGCTATTTCGCCACCCCGCGGCGCAAATTCATCATCGCCGACACCCCCGGCCACGTGCAGTACACCCGCAACATGGTCACCGGCGCCTCCACCGCGGATCTGGCGCTGATCCTGGTCGACGCCCGCCACGGGGCGGTGGAGCAGACCCGGCGGCACGCCTTCCTGACGTCCCTGCTGGGGGTGCCCCACCTGGTGCTGTGCGTGAACAAGATGGATCTGGTCGATTATTCGGCGCAACGCTTCGCCGAGATCCGGGAGGAGTTCGCGGGTTTCGCCTCCCGCCTGCAGATCGCGGATCTGACCTTCATCCCGGTATCGGCACTGCACGGCGACAATATCGTGCACCGCAGTACCACCATGGACTGGTACGAGGGCACCCCACTGCTGCACCACCTCGAAGAGGTGCACATCGCCTCGGACCGCAATCTCATCGACGCCCGGCTGCCGGTGCAGTACGTGATCCGCAGCCACACCCCCGATTTCCGCGGCTATGCCGGCACCGTCGCCAGCGGCGTATGGTCGCCCGGGGACGAGATCACCGTCCTGCCCTCGGGACTCACCACCACGGTGACCGGCCTCTGGGGGCCGGGCGGTGTGCCGCTGACCGAGGCGTTCCCACCGCAGGCGGTGACGATCACCCTCGCCGATCAGCTCGATATCGGCCGCGGCGATATGCTCTGCCGCCCGGCCAATCGCCCGCAGACCGGCCGCGACCTCGACACCATGGTCTGCTGGTTCAGCGACGAGGCCGCGCTGCGCCCGGGAGCGTCCTACACGGTGCGGCACACCACTCGCAGCGTTCCCGCGCAGATTCGCTCGCTCGACTACCGCCTCGATGTGAACACCCTGCACCGGGACGAGAAGGCGACCTCGCTCTCGCTCAACGAGATCGGCCGGGTCCAGTTGCGCACCCGCCGGGCCCTGCAGTTCGACCCCTACCGCCGCAACCGCGCCACCGGCAGTTTCCTGCTGGTCGACGACACCACCGGCGATACGGTGGGCGCCGGGATGATCACCGGGCCCAGCTTGCCCTCCTCACGGGTGGTCTGGCATTCCAGTGCGGTCGACCGTTCCGAACGCGCCACCCGTGGTCTCACCGTCTGGCTCACCGGGCTGTCCGGGTCCGGGAAATCCTCGGTGGCGGTGGAACTGGAGCGCCGCCTGGTGGCCGCCGGACGGCCCGCGTTCCTGCTCGACGGCGACAATCTGCGCCACGGACTCAATGCCGATCTGGGGTTCGGCGCGGCGGACCGTACGGAGAACATCCGCCGGGTGGGTGAGGTGGCCCGGCTGTTCGCCGAATCCGGTACCGTTGCCATCGTCTCGCTGATCAGTCCCTACCGGGCCGATCGCGAGCGGGTCCGCGCGGTACACGAGGCCGCCGGGCTTCCGTTCCTGGAGATTTTCGTGGACACCCCGCTGGAGGTGTGCGAGGCCCGGGACCCCAAGGGGTTGTATGCCAGGGCACGGACCGGAGAGGTGCGCGGTTTCACCGGGATCGACGACCCGTACGAGGCCCCTCGGGCGCCCACCCTCGTGCTGCGCCCGGAGGACGGCGATCCGGCCGCCATGGCCGCCACGATCCTGACGCTGCTGGCCGCGGAGCAATAACCCTATTTGATACGCTGGCCACCACTTGTACCGAAAGGGTGGTTATGCGGTCTACTCTGCTGTCCCGGCGCGACCTCGAGTTCCTGCTCTACGAATGGCTCGACGTCGAGAACCTGACCCGGCGGTCCCGCTATGCCGAGCATTCGCGCGAAACGTTCGACGCCGTACTCGAGCTGAGCGAACAGCTGGCCACCCGGTACTTCGCCACCCACAACAAACTCAACGACACCCACGAACCCACCTTCGACGGTGACACGGTCACCATCATCCCGGAGGTGCGGGCCGCTCTGACGGCGTTCGCCGAGGCGGGAATGGTCGGCGCGACCATGGACGCCGAACTCGGCGGCGCGCAACTACCGGCGGCGGTCGCCCAGGCGGCGTTCGCCTGGTTCCACGCCGCCAACCCCGGCACCAGCGCCTATCCGCTGCTCACCATCGGTAACGCCAATCTGCTCATCGCCCACGCCGGCGAGGAACTGGTACGGCGTTTCGTCCCGCCGATGCTGGCGGGCCGGTTCTTCGGCACCATGTGCCTGTCCGAACCCCAGGCCGGTTCCTCGCTCGCCGATATCGTCACCCGCGCCGAACCCCGGCCCGACGGCACCTACCGGATCTTCGGCACCAAGATGTGGATATCCGGCGGCGATCACGAACTGGGCGAGAACATCGTGCACCTGGTGCTCGCCAAGATCCCCGGCGGCCCGGCCGGCACCAAAGGTATCTCGCTGTTCGTGGTGCCCCGCTACCTCGTCGGTGACGACGGTTCCCGCGGCGAACGCAACGATGTGGCACTGGCGGGACTCAATCACAAGATGGGTTTCCGCGGCACCGTCAATACGGTCCTCAATTTCGGCGAGGGCCGGTGGACCCCGCAAGGCGCTCCCGGTGCGATCGGTTACCTGGTCGGTGAACCACACCACGGCCTGAAATACATGTTCCACATGATGAACGAGGCCCGCAGCGGGGTGGGGCTGGTCGCCGCGGCCCTCGGCTACACCGGTTACCTCGAATCGCTGGACTACGCCCGCAACCGCCCGCAGGGCCGTACCAAAGGCGCCGCCGACCCGGCCGCACCGCAACGGCCCATCATCGAGCACGCGGACGTGAAGCGGATGCTGCTCGCACAGAAGAGTTACGCCGAGGGAGGTTTGGCCCTGGTCCTGTACTGCGCCCGGCTGATCGACGAACAGCGCACCGCCGGGTCCGCGGACGAACGGCGCACCCTCACCCTGCTCCTGGATATCCTCACGCCGATCGCCAAGAGCTGGCCCGCGCAGTGGTGCCTGGCCGCCAACGATCTCGCCATCCAGGTGCTGGGCGGCTACGGCTACACCCGTGAATACAACGTGGAACAGCACTATCGGGACAATCGCCTCAACCCGATCCACGAGGGTACCCACGGGATCCAGGGTCTGGACCTGCTGGGCCGCAAGGTGACCCAGCACTCCGGTGCGAGCCTGCGCGAACTCGACACCCGGATCCGCGCGACCCTGACCACTGCCCGGGACATCGGCGGGGAGACCGCCGAACTCGCCGATGACCTGGACAAATCCTGGACCCGCCTGGTCACGGTCACCGGTCACCTGTTCGCGACCGGTGATATCGAGGTCGCGCTCGCCAACAGCTCGGTCTATCTGGAGGCCTTCGGCCATCACGTGGTGGCCTGGATCTGGCTGCAACAGGCAGTCGCCGCGCAGGGCCACCCGGGCGATTTCTACGACGGCAAACGCCATGCGGCCCGCTACTTCTTCCGTCACGAACTTCCCCGTACGGGCCCGCAACTCGACCTCCTCGCCGACCTCGACACCACCATCGTCGATATGCGGGAGGACTGGTTCTGACCCCATCCGCCAGCGCGGAATCCATCCACGGCGGCGGCCGATCGCGGATCACCGGCCGCCCCGCAGGCGGGTTCCGCGCTCAGCGCGCCGGCACGTCCGCGGTGGCAGCGCGCAGCACCGCGGCCGCCGCGCACAGCCGCGCCCACCTGGCCGCCATCAAGGAGGCGTTCCTATGAGCACACCGGTCCTCGAGCTCACCGACGTCACCCTCCGGCGCGACGGCAACCGGATCATCGACGGCATCTCACTGACCGTCCACGCCGGCGAGCACTGGGCCCTGCTCGGCCCCAACGGCGCAGGTAAGAGCACACTGCTCGGCTTCTGCGGGGCACTCACCCATCCCACCACCGGTACGGTGCGGGTCCTCGGGGAACGACTGGGTCGCGTCGAACTGCAGAAACTGCGCCGCTCGATCGGGCATGTCGATCCACGGCATCCGTTACGAAATCCCTTGCCGGTACGCGATGTCGTCCTCACCGGCCTCACCGGGACGGTCGATATACCGATGCGCTGGATTCCGAGCGCCGAGCAGATCGCCGCCGCGACAGCCGCGCTCGACGCCGTGGGGATGGCGGCCAAAGCGGAGCGGGCCTGGCCCACTCTCTCGCAGGGCGAGCGGGGCCGCACCCTGATCGCACGGGCGCTGATCACCGCCCCGCGTCTGCTCCTGCTGGACGAGCCGACCACCGGTCTGGACGTGGCCGCCCGGGAACAGTTGTTGCACACCATCGACGCCCTGGACCGCACCCATCCCGGTCTCGCCTCGGTCCTGGTGACCCACCACCTCGAGGAACTACCGACCACGACCACGCATGCGCTGCTGATCGCCGAGGGTCGCACCGTTACGGTGGGAACCGCCGCCGAAACCATCACCACGGAGCATATTTCTGCGGCCTTCGACCATCCGGTGCGGGTCGAACGCCGGGGCGGTCGCTGGTCCGCGCGATCGCCGGTGGCCCAGTCGGCCTGAGCCGCTCTACACTCGATACCCTGCCGTGGGCCCGTAATCACTTTAGATACACAAGTAATTGCGTGTACCATAACGTGGTGACAACCACCGTGGGCCGCACCTCCAGACCACCCGGCCGCCCGGCCTCGGCCACCCGGGAAGAAGTCGTCGCCCTGGCGCGGCAGTCCTTCCTGGCCGGGGAGCGGGTGGATGTCCAGGCGATCGCCGCGCGGCTCAAACTGAGCCGCGCCTCCGTCTACCGCTGGTTCGGCTCCCGCGACGGAGTACTCGGAGCGGTGCTGGCCGGAGAATTCGAATCGCTCATCGAACGTGCGGACGCCCGCCGGCGCGATTCGGGCGCCCGGCGCATTCTGAGCGTCCTCGACCGGGTGAACCGGTGGATGGCGGGCAACGAACCGTTCCGGCAGTACTTCGAGAACGAACCCCTGGCCGGGCTGCGTATCCTCACCGCCAGCGACGGCCCGGTCCAACCCCGGATCCTGCTGGCGGTGGAACAGCTCATCACCCGCGCCGAGGAGCAGGACGGCTACGTACCCCAGCTGGAACGATCGCTGCTCGCGTACTCACTGGTGCGGCTCGGTGAAGCGTTCCTCTACCAGGACAATGTCACCGGATTACGGGGCGATGTGGACCGCCTGCACCAGGTACAGGCAGCACTGCTGGGGCTCGATCTGCCACACGAGTAACCGGCGGTATCCGATACGGCCCGGAAAGGACCCACGATGACGGAGGCCGCCGGCGTGGTACTCGCCGCCGGAGCCGGGCGGCGGTTCGGCCGCCCCAAGGCCGAAGTGCGATACGCCGGTGAGCGATTGGTCGACCGCGCGGTACGGCTGTTGCAGGCGGGAGGATGCGCACGAGTGATCGTGGTCTCCGGCGCCGTGACCTTACGGGTGGACGGCGCTGTGGTGGTACACAATCCGAAATGGCCGACCGGAATGGGTTCGTCACTGACCACCGGACTGCGCGCCGTACACGAATCCGTGGCTGTGGTCGTCCCGGTGGATATGCCGTGGCTCGGCGCCGGCTCCGTCCACCGGCTCCGGCACTGCGGCGCGCGCCTGGCGGTGGCCACCTACCGGAACCGGCCCGGACACCCGGTACTCCTGGGCGCCGAGTACTTCGCGGCGGTCGCGGCCGAGGCGATCGGCGATATCGGGGCCCGGCGCTTCCTCGCCGCCCGTCCCGGACTCGTTCGGTATGTTCCGTGCGACGGAACCGGCTACCCCGATGATGTCGACACCCCGGAGGATCTGCGGCGACGTCCGCCGGCTCCGGATATCCCCGAACCGGGCGACGCTGCGGGATCCGGTGCGTGAATGGGCCGCCGGGTCACCGAAAGCGAACGCCCCGACCCGCCGTTTCGCAACGCGACGATTTCCGCACCGATGGCGATCGCGGTTTCCTCCGGGGTCCGGCCACCGAGTTCGAGACCGATCGGCGAACGCAGCCGGGCGAGTTCGGCATCGCCGAGCCCGGCCGCGCGCAGCCGAGCCCGGCGCTCGGCGTCGGCCCGGCGCGAACCCATCGCCCCGATATAGGCCACCGGTAGTCGCAGGGCTTCGACCAGCACCGGAATATCGAATTTCGGGTCGTGGGTGAGAACACACAGTACGGTCCGGGAATCCACCGGGGTCGCCCGTAGATAGCGCTGCGGCCAGTCGGTGATCACCTCGTCGGCCTCCGGAAGGCGCACGCTGTCGGCGAAGACCGGCCGCGCCTCGCACACCGTGACCCGATAACCCAGTAACCGCCCGACCCGGCAGAGCGCGGCGGCGAAGGTGGTGGCGCCGAAGACGATCATCCGCGGTGGCGGCACGAACGCGGAGACGAACACCTCGCGCATCGTATCGCCGCAGCCCACCGCGCACACCTCGCTCACACCTCGGTGCAGCAGGGCCCGCGCGCGGGCGAGCACCGGCTCCGGCCATCCGCGCTCACCGGCGATCACCGCCTCCGAGGTGGTCGCGAGCATCGCCCCGGTGCCGAGGTCGACGACCAGCGCGACGGGCCGGGACGGGTCCAGGACCGCCGCCACCACCGGATACTGCGCAGCGGTGACCCGTTGTACGAAAACGTCGAGTTCGCCGCCACAGGTGAGTCCAACCGCGAACACGTCCGAGTCGCTGTAGCCGAAGGTCTGCCGTACCGGGGTTCCCGAGGCCAGGGCCGCGGCGCACAATTCCCGGACGGCACCTTCGACACATCCTCCGGACAGACTTCCGCGCACCGCTCCGGCGGCGTCGACCGCCATACTCGCTCCGATCGGCAGCGGCGCGCTCCCTCGCACCCCCACCACGGTCGCCAGCGCGTAGTCCGCTCCCTCGGCATGCCATCGAAGCAGGTGCGCGGTCAGGTCACGCATGGTCCATCTCCTCACCGGTACGACCTCACGAACCGGCCGCTACGTGCGAGAATATCACTTTCGCAAAATGATATTACGATTCTTCAAATCGGCATATCCTTTATTGGCACCACGAAGAAGCCGATGCCGAACAAGTGCCCGCATCGGCGTACCGGGCGCCCGAGCCGACCGCCGAGAAGCGACGGCACGGCGCACCCCGGCGCCCGCACCATCCCGCGAACGGAGGAACGGCCGGATGGGTCGAACCAAGCTGTCCCGCAGCGCCACACCCCCCACCCCGAGGCGACGGAGCCGACGATGAGCACCACGGAGAAGGCGACAGCCGTCGGCGCCCGGGTACCCCGGATCGAAGATCCGCGCCTGCTGAGCGGCGCGGGCACCTTCGTCGACGACATCACCCGGCCCGGTATGGCGCACGCCTGCTTCGTCCGCAGCCCGTTGCCCCGGGCCCGGATCATCGGTATCGACCCCACCGAGGCCACCGCCGTCGAGGGCGTGATCGCGATCTACACCGCCGCCGATCTCGCTCCCGCGGTCCGGGAGATCTCCTACGCTCTGGACACCCCCGGATTTCCGGAGGTTCCCCGCCCACCACTGGCGGCGGGCGAGGTGCGCTTCGTCGGCGATCCCGTCGTACTGGTGGTCGCGACCGACCGCTATATCGCCGAAGACGCCGCCGAACTGGTGGTCGTCGACTACGAACCGCTCGAACCCGTGGTGGACTACGAAACGGCGGCCACCTCGGCAGAACTCGTCCACGCCGAACATCCGGGCAACTCCGCCGGCGGCCTGGCCGGGCGTGCTCCGGCGGATCTGGCGGCGGTCTTCGACGCCGCCCCGCACGTGGTGCGCCGGACCATCCATCAGCAGGCCTACGCCCCCGTACCGCTGGAAACCCGCGGTGTGGTCGCGGAATGGACCGCCTCCGCAGGCGAGATGACGGTGTGGACCTCCACCCAATCACCGCACGAGGTACGCGGCTTCTGCTCACGGCTGCTCGGAATCGACGAGCACCGGGTACGGGTGATCGTCGGCGATACCGGTGGCGGGTTCGGCCAGAAGGTGGCCCCGCAGCGGGAGGAAGCCTGCGTAATGCTCGCCGCACGCACCCTGCGGCACGCGGTGAAGTGGATCGAGGACCGGCAGGAAAGCCTGATGGCGGCGGGTATGTCCCGGCACGAACACGGCGAGGTCGCCATGGCCTTCGATGCCGACGGGCATATCCTCGCCGCCACCATCGAACATGTCCAGAACGTGGGGGCGTACCCGATTCCGTCACCGCTCACACCCTCCATCGCGGTGGGGATGCTGTTCCCCGGCCCCTACCGGGTACCCGAAGCCGGATTCAGCACCGCCTCCTACTACTCGAACACGGTGGGGCGGGTCGCCTACCGCGGACCCTGGCAGTTCGAATCGGTATCGCGCGAACTGCTGCTGGACACCGCCGCCCGCCGGCTCGGCCTGGATCCGGTGGAACTGCGCCGCCGTAATATGCTGAGCCACGCCGATATGCCGGTGGCGAACCCGAACGGCATGCCCTACTCCGATGCCTCGCCGCGGGAAACCTTCGAACAGGCGCTACGGATCCTCGACTACGACGCGTTCCGCGCCGAACAGCTGCGGGCCCGAACCGAGGGCCGGTACCTGGGCGTGGGCACCTGCACCTACGTGGAACCGACCACCGGCAGCACACCGTTCCTGAGCACCGAGGGCGCGACCATCCGGATCGCCCCGACCGGCAAGGTGAACGTCTACCTCTCCGGCGGTTCGGCCGGTAACAGCCTGGAGACCACCGCCGTACAGCTCACCGCCGACGCGCTCGGCGTCGATATCGCCGATGTACAGACCCTCCAGGGCGATACCGCGATCGCACCACAGGGCGGCGGTACCAACGGCAGCCGCTCCGGGTCCATGGCGGCCGGTGCCATCGCGCAGACCGCCGGGATACTGCGCGAACGGATCGTGGCCATCGCCGCGCACCGGCTCGGCGTGGCCGTCGAGGACGTGGAGTTCGCGCACGGCCGGGCCGGAGTCGCCGATACCGGCGACTCCCTGTCCCTGGCCGAGATAGCCCATATCGCCTACTACCAGACCGAACTGCTTCCGGCCGGTATCCCCCCGGGACTCGAGGCGACGGGGCGCCACCGGGCCGATCAGATGATGATCTGGGCCAATGCCACCCATGTGTGCACCTGCGAGGTCGATATCGACACCGGGCAGGTGACCCTGCTGCGGTTCGTCGTCAGCGAGGACGTGGGTCCGATGATCAATCCCGCCGTGGTGGAGGGTCAGATCTACGGCGGCACGGTGCAGGGTATCGGCGGCGCCCTCTACGAGCACCTCGCCTACGACGAGGACGGCAACCCCGTGGCCACCACGTTCCTGGACTATCTGCTACCGACCGCGAGCGAGGTACCCGTAATCGAAATCGGGCATATCGAAACCCCGAGTACCGGCCCGGGTGGATTCAAGGGCGTCGGGGAGGGCGGTGCCATCGGCTCGACTCCCGCGGTGCTCAACGCCGTGGCCGACGCGCTGTCACCGTTCGGCGTCGAACTCGACCGGCTGCCCCTCTCCCCCGCACGGATCGTGGCTCTGCTCGATGCCGCCCGGGTGGGCGGCGATCCGGAGGTGACCGCATGAAACCCGCCGCTTTCGACTATCACGCCCCCGCGAGCGCGGACGAAGCCGTCGCCCTGCTCGCGGAGCTGGGCGACGAGGCCAAGGTCATCGCCGGTGGGCAGAGTCTGGTGCCCATGCTGGCGCTGCGGCTCGCGGTATTCGACCATCTCGTCGATCTGCGGCGGCCGGCGGAACTGCGCGGTATCGAACCGCGCGAGGACACGGTATGGGTCGGTGCGGGTACCACCCACGCGGCGGTCGGCCGGGCCCCGGAACTCCGGCGCGATATTCCGCTGCTGCACCGGGCGACCCCGCTGATCGGCCACTTCCAGATCCGCAATCGTGGCACCATCGGCGGCGCGATCGCGCACGCCGACGCCGCCGGTGAGTACCCGGCGGTGGCCCTGACACTCGATGCCCGGATGTGCACCCTCTCCCCCCGGGGCCGGCGCACCATCCCGGCGGCGGATTACTTCACCGGCCTGTGGAGTACCGCCATGGAACCGGACGAACTGCTCACCGGTATCACCTTCCCCATATGGCGGGGCCGCACCGGTTTCGCCATCGAGGAATTCGCCCGGCGGGCCGGAGATTTCGCCATGGCCGGGGCGACGATCGCGGTCGGGCTGGACGCGGATTCCCGGATCGAGCACCTGGCCATCGGCCTGTTCGGCCTGGCCCCCACCCCCCTGCGGGCGGCCGCGATCGAATCGGAGCTGATCGGGCGCGTGGCCGCGGAGATCGATGCGAAGGAAATCGGCCGTGCCGCGACGACGGCGCTGCACGCGGTGCCCTCGGATATCCACGGGGACGCCGATTACCGGCGCCGGATCGGGGCGGTCATGGTCGCGCGGGCCTGGGCCCGTGCGGTAGAGGAGGCGAGCAATGACTGATATCGAGATCTCGGTGGTGGTCAACGGGGTACGGCGGCGGGACCGGGTACCGCCACGGCGTACTCTGGCCGACTATCTGCGGGAAACCTGCGGCCTCACCGGTACCCACCTCGGCTGTGAACACGGCGTATGCGGGGCCTGTTCGGTGTTGCTCGACGGCGCGGCGATACGCGCCTGCCTGGTCTTCGCCGTACAGGCCGACGGCGCCGAGATCACCACCGTGGAGGGCCTGGCCGGCAGTGACGGCACCCTCTCGCCGGTACAGCAGGCGTTCCGCGACCATCACGGACTCCAATGCGGTTTCTGTACACCCGGTTTCGTCGTCTCGGTCACCGCCTTCCTCCGGGACACCCCCGATCCCAGCGACGACGAGATCCGGGAGGCGTTGTCCGGCAATATCTGCCGCTGCACCGGCTACCAGGGCATCATCCGCGCCGTCCGCGACGCCGCTACCGGAACCTCCGCGACCCCGCAGGCCTGAACCGGCCGCCGAAGCCAAGGACCGTGAATGAGACTCGAGAACACCTTTCGGATCCCCGTGCCCGCCGAAGACGCCTGGTCTGTTCTGCTCGATCTGGAACGAATCGCCCCGTGTGTCCCGGGCGCCACGCTCACCTCTCGGGACGGGGACGATTTCCACGGGCGGATCAAGGTGAAACTCGGCCCGGTGGGCCTCACCTACAACGGCATCATCAAGGTCCGCTCCCAGAACGAGGATGCCAAGGTGGCCGTACTCGAGGGCAGCGGACGGGAAACCCGCGGCAACGGCACCGCGAAGGCGGTGATCACCTGCCGTCTGGTCGAGAGCGGCGGGGGGACCGACGTTTTCGTCGATACCGATCTGGCGATCACCGGTAAGCCCGCCCAATTCGGGCGCGGCGCGCTCGCCGAGGTGGCCGGGACGCTCATCGGCGCCTTCGCCGACAATCTGGCCGCGGAGATCACCGCTTGCGCGCCGGACGACGCCGCGCCGGAGACCGGTATCGCGGCCGCGCCGGCGGCGACCGCTCCTTCGGTGGGGAAGCCGATCGAGCCCCGCCGGACCGCCGAGCCCATCGATCTGATGGCGGCGGCGGGTCTGTCCGCCGACCGGCGGCTGGCTCTGGCGCTGGGCACCGCGGTCCTGGTACTCCTGCTGGTGCTCGCCCGGCAGCGCCGCGCCGGGTAGCTCGACGAGGCGCCGCTGTTCCACCGGCCGAGTATCGCCGGAACCACGGAGATCCATATATGTACGATCGTCCATGTACAAATGTACACATATGGAGGGAACGATCCATGTCACTGGTATTGCTCGGGTCGGCCATCGTCGCCGAGATCATAGGGACCAGCCTGCTCAAGGCCACCGAGGGATTCACCAGGCTCTGGCCGACCATCGCCGCGCTGACCGCCTACGCTCTGGCGTTCGTCTTTCTCGCTCGAGCCATCTCGCGGGGAATGCAGGTCGGTTTCGCGTATGCGGTCTGGTCGGGACTGGGCACCACACTGATCGTGATCGTCGGGGCGTTGTTCCTCGGTGAATCGCTGAGCGCCACCAAAATCGCGGGAGTCGCGCTGGTGGTCGCCGGAGTGGTCACCCTCAATCTGGCGGGCGCCCATTGACACCCCGCGATCCGCACCGCCGCCAGCGCATCCTCGACGCTGCGCGGGCCCTGATCGCCGAATACGGAATCGCCGGCCTCACCCACCGGCTGGTCGCCGCGGCGGCGGGAGTGCCGGTGGGGTCGACGACCTACTATTTCGCCGATCTGGATGATCTCACCGCGGCCGCGCTGGCCGACAGCGCCGAGGCCACCCGCGGCGCGCTCGCCGAATGGGCCGCGGCACTCGCCACCGCCGACGACCTTCCCACCACACTCGCGGCACTGACCGCCGAATGCCTCACCCGGCCGGAACAGATGCTCACCGTCAACGAGCTCTACCTCGCCGCCACCCGCCGGCCCGAACTGCGACCACTGGCCAGGGTGTGGTTCGAAGGGCTGATCGAGGTGCTCACCCCGCACACCGGGCCGGCCGCCGCCCGTGCCATCGCGGCGTACCTCGACGGTGCCCTGCTGCACGCCCTCGCGAGCGATTCGCCTCCGGCCGTCGCCGATCTGGCCGGCCCGATCCGCGCCCTCACCCGCGTGGAGCCGGTACCGTAGCGGCTTTCCCGGCACCCGACCGGCCCGGCTTCCACGGGGAAACCGGGCCGGCACCGGCGTCAGCCCTGCAGCAGTGCGTTCATCTGCTGTATTTCGCCCTGCTGGCTGTCGATGATCTGCTGCGCCAGAGCCCGGGCCGCCGGGTCGGTCCCCTCGGCCAGTTCCGTACGGGCCATCTGCACCGCGCCTTCGTGGTGAGCGACCATCATCGTCAACCACATCCGGTCGAATTCGGCACCCCGGGCGTCCGCGAGCCGGGTCATCTGCTCCGCGGTCATCATCCCGGGCATATCGCCGTGGTGCGCGTGCCCGGCCTCCTCGGGCACCGGGGCGCCCCAGCCCTGCAACCATCCGGTCATGGTGGCGATCTCCGGATCCTGTGCCTGCTCGATCCGCGCGGCGAGGTCGATCACCGCCGGGTCCGCCGCACGCGACGGCGCCAGTTCGGCCATCTGCACAGCCTGCCGATGATGCGGGATCATTTCCTGGGCGAAGCGGATATCCGCTTCGTTGTGCGCGGCCGCGGGAGCGGGAGACACCGGCCCGGCCGATACGGTTGCCGCCGGATGCCCCTCGTGCGTGCCGGGGTCGTCACCGCAACCGGTGAGGACGACAGCCGAGGCGAGAACCGCCACAGCGGTCCGCGTGCCGAGTGTGCTGATCATGTTGTGCTCCTGGAAGTTCGGGTCCGGTACGGGAGACGATGCGCGCCGCGATCCGGGAACTGCCGGATCCGGCGGGCGTCGATCACAGTCGCGACACACCCAGGACGGCCAAGCGCCGCGCATGCGAAGGCGGCGGGGGCCGGGCGAAAGGTGATACCCCGCGGCCCGCACGGGATGCGGGAGCCGCTGCGGGCAGTCGGCCCCCGAATGCGCACAGTGTCAGGGCGACACCTACCACGGCGGTCAGGATCGCCAGGCACAGATGGAGCAGCTCGTGTCCGCTGTGCCCGCCCATGGGATCGTCACGCTCCCCGGTGACCGGGCGCGTATCGAAGCAGCAGAGCGCGCCGGCCCGGTTACCCGACTCCTCGGCCTGCGCGCCATCGCTCGCCGGAGTCACCGTCATATGAGGGCGGGTCGCCGCGTGAGGAGCGTCGCCCGGGAGTTCACCGAGCAGATGGTGCATGCCCGCGACGGCCACCGCCAGGACGACCAGCAGCAACGAACGCGTCAGCGTTGCCGGGAGACCGGAGCGCACGGAAGCGAATGTAGCACTCACCCGCCGGAGCGCCGTGCCCACGTACGGCCGGGGACCGCCGGCACACCGCAGCGGAGGCTCCGGTGCCGCCCCGGCCGCACGCCGGTACGGATGGGCAGCGCGCGGATCAGCCCATGATCGCGTTCATGATGGTTCCCGCGCTGGTGGCCACCGTACCGCCGAGCATGGCACCGGCGATCTGCTTGGGAGCCGTGAGCGTGCCGCCGTTCCATTTCTCCCAGGCGAACTTACCGCCCCCGAAAACGATGGAGGTGACGCCGGACAGCAGGACGAACCAGGTGAGGTATCGGGTCATCTGCGTGATCTTGTCCGACAGTGGCGGTGCCTCCGGGCTGGGATCGCCGAGCTGGGCGAGCACCGCGTAGCTGTCGTGCAGCGCCGGAAGGCCGTCGTGCAGTGCAGTGAGAATCATGCTCATCGTGGTCGTGCCCCTCTCGGATGCCGGTATTTCCGGTGCGGACCAATGCCGATTCCGTAAAGCCGAACCCGACCGGTTATTGAAGCGCAATCGCCGCCGCTGTGGGGGGAGACTCACCGAATTGATATGGTCGGCCGCCGAAACGACGGCGTGTCGCCGAGGCGACACGCCAATTCACCGCTCCCCAGCATCCACCCGGCATACGGATCGAGCACTCCGGCAGGCGGGAGTATCCCCGGTCACCGCTTCGTCACAACTCGTCATCGACTCCGTGCCCCGGCGCGGCCTCGGCCGGATCGGCGGTGGATTCCGGATCACCATGGACGCGCCGGAATTCCGCGCCGTAGTCGCGAATCGGCACGGTCTCGGCCACGGCGGGGTACCGGTTTCGACGGTTACTACCTGAGTCCCGGATTCGGCGGTCGCGTCGCCGGGAGCAGTTCCGAATGCGTTGTGGGAGATCGCCGAAACGCTGATTCCGAAGTTCGCTGCGCGTCGACAGGGTGGTGGGACGGCGCCGGTCGATGACCGTGCGGTGTTGGTCGCGATCGTGTTCGTGTTGACCAGTGGGTGTGCGCGGCGGCATTGCCGCCGGCGTTCGGGGTGAGCGTGCCGACGGCGCACCGGCTGTCGACAATAGCCGCCATATCTGTGCGGTTTTTCTGCGTTCGTAAGCGGTCCCCGAATGGTATCGGCAGATGTCTACAACGCGTATCGGAGGATGCCCGCGATCTGCGCGTCGCCGGGCAGGTCGGCGGCGCGCACCGCCAGGACGCGACCGTCCGTGAGCAGGACACGGCGGCTGATCTCGTCCAGGATGCCGGGGGCGTCGGTGGCGGCCGGTTCGTCGAACGTGACCGCGCCGTCGGCGGACACCGAGCCGGGAACCGACGCGTCCATATCGACGAGCAGCGTGTCGACGGCTCCCGCCGATGCCGCTCTGGCGAGATCGGAAACATCCGTGGCGGCCCGCCCCTCGCCGCGGCGCTGGTTCAGCAACTCGATGAGCTCGGCCAGTTGCATGGCGTAATGGCGGTCCAGGATTTCCCGGGAGCGGTCGGCGAGCTCTTGGTCCGAGGTGTGTTCCGGGTTGCCGGGGATACTCTCCTCGAGCAAGTTGTCGTAGCTGTTCACCGAACGGAACAGGGAGTCGATCGGTTCGGTGGCGGCGAGGATCAACGGGACGTGGCGGCCGGCCAGGAAGTCACGCAGTTCGGTGTCGATAGCGCGGGCGTACTGGCGGAGGCGCATTTTGCGGCCTTCGTCGCCTTGCACACGGCGTTTCGGTGCGCGGTCGCCGAGGCTCGCGCTGCCCGCGTAGTCGGCCGCGCTCGTCGGTAGACCGGGTATCCGCACCGTGTACGCCGGTTTGTCGGCGGTGACCTCCACCAGCCGTACGCCGCCCTCGGCGAGAGCGAGGACGAACGCGGACTGCGGGAAGGTCACCGCTCGAAGGAGTCGTTTGAGATAGAAGCGGTCGCCCACCGTCTCGGAGGCGTTCAACTGGTTGGGCACCCGATAGGTGCGGATACGCGTCGGCGTGGCGAGGGCGACCAGGGTCCGCGACTGGTATCGCCAGAACTCGGCGTCGTCGATATGGGCGTCGAACTCCTCTTCCAGCATCGCGCGCACTTCGGGGTCGGTGACGTGGTCGAGCGCACGCCGGACCTGGTTCCAGAATGCGATGCGGTTCCGGTCGGAATCGGCGGAATCCGGCTCGGTGGGGGTGTAGATCGAAACGCACCAGTCGTCGGTCACGGCCGCGAGCGCTTCGATCTCGCCGCGGGTCGGGATATCGGTGTGCAGCATCAAATCCTCCACATCTGTCGGTCGGCTCGGCACGCCGATATCCGGGGGAATCGTGTCGGTATCTCGGCGGCGGTTCGCGGGCTCGCCCTCGAACGGTTGCTCGACGAACGTTCGATCGTGGCTCGGGACTGTGTCGGCATCTACTCGGCGGAGTTCATTACATCACAGGGCGGCGGGCCGCCGACCTGCGACGACACGCTACCCGACCGGGACGCGCTGCCGGCCACGGCGCTGCTCACCCACGGACTCACAGCGTCCGATCCGTTCGAGCTTCCCGCCGACCTCGGCGACGACCCACCGGCGGCGTTGCTGCTGGCGCTGGCCGAGCGCCCCGGCACCGAACCCGCCCGCGTGCGAGCCATGACAATGGCCGGGCTCCTGCCCGTCGTGACCGAGATGATCCGCCCGCCGGACATCGAGCGCCAGGAAGTGTTCGACACCTACGTACGGCAGCACGCGGTGCTGCTGCGACCGGGAGAGACGACGGACCAACTCACCGGACATACCCCAACCCGCCCTCCGACCGCCGCAGCACATCGGGGAACGCCCCGAAGCGAGGTACCAGATCACCGCCGGGTCCGGCGACTCATCAGCCCAGGTCAGACCCGGCTAACCGCCCAACGCTACTGACATCCCGTGTCGCCTGCTGCTGATACAGCTGTCGTATCCGCAAGTCAGATCACTGACATCTTCGTGTCACCTCGTATGCGGAAGCGCTGCTGGGACTCGAAGCGCTCGAGGCCGACATCAAGAGGCCATAAGCGCGTGCCTCGAGTCCTCGAACCTCAGGATGTGCACAGGACTTCGGACATCAGTGCCGTCGACTTCGACCATCGACGGCGGCGATTCGCTACCGGATACGTGACTCACCAGGTGAGGACTGGTTTGACGACCGCCCCGGCATGCTGCTGGGCGAGCGCCTTCTCGATATCGGTGTGCGGGAAAGGGGTCACCAGCCGGTCCACCGGAAGCAGGCCCCGGGCGTGCAGATCGATCAGGTGCGGAATGAAAGTGACCGGTTCCGCGTCGCCTTCGAGGCACCCCCGGATCGTCTTGCCGTGCAGCACCATATCCCGCACATCGATCGGCGGAACCCCCGCGCCCAGACCGACCGCGACAACCGTCGCGCCGGTGCCGAGCGCCGCGAAGGCATCCGCCAGAACCGCCGGAATACCCGTGGTGTCCAGCGCGTGGGTGGCGCCTCCGCCGGTGATCTCCCGGATCGCGCCGACGGTATCGCCCTGCGCCGGGTCCAGCACCTCGTCCGCGCCCAGCTCCCGGGCCAGTGTCCGCCGGGCCACGGAGGTCTCCACCACCACGGTCCGCACCCCGCCGATCGTCCGCGCGGCCAGCAGGGCCGCCGAGCCGACCGCACCCGCCCCGTAGATCGCCAGCCACGAGCCGTCCCGCGGACGGAGCGCGTTCAGTACCGCGCCTGCCCCGGTCTGGAATCCGCAGCCGAAAGCCGCCGCGACGACCGGATCGGCCGTGGGATCGACCACGACCGTATTGTCCGCGGTGGCCAGCGCGTAACCCGCGAAACTGGACTGGCCGAAGAACCCGTCCCGTACCGGGACGCCCCCGGCGGTAACGCGCGGGGAGCCGTCGGACCGCCGCCCGAAATGATTGAGCGCGGTGGAGTTACGGCAGTAGGCCGGGCGTCCGGTGCCGCAGTTCACGCAGGCGCCACAGTGCCGGAAGGTCAGTACGACATGGTCGCCGGGCGCGATCGAGGTGACCGCCGGCCCGACCGCTGCCACGACCCCGGCGCCTTCGTGGCCGAGCAACACCGGCCGGTCGGCTTTTCCCAGCGGCCGGTTGACCAGATCGGTATGACAGATACCGGCGGCGGCGATGCGCACCAGGATCTCATCGTCACGGGGGGCGTCGATTTCCACCGGCTCCACCGAGAACGGCGCCGCGGGATCGCGCGACAGGACCGCGGTCGTACGGATCGTCACACCCGCTCCAGCAGGAAATAGAAGTACCGACCGTCGGCGAGGACGAGTTCGGGCCGTCCGTTCATGATGCCCATCAGGGTGGTCTCGTCGAGCCATTTGAAATGGTCGAACACGGCCCGCCCGTCGTAGACCATCGTCGCGGTGACCTCACCGCGGAACTCGATGTTCCACAGGGTGGCCTCCCCCTGGCCCAGTTCGACATCGGAGAACAGCGTGCCGTCCTCGGCCCGGCAGATCAATGGTTTGGCGTCGTCCAGCGCATGGAAGGTTTTGCCGTACCACCGGCTCCTGGGCAGCGCCCGGCACAGCGGATGCCCCGTCTGGAATGCGTCCCCCCGCCATTCGCCGAGGATCTCCTCGGCGCGGGCGGGCCGCGACCGCGCCCACAGATCGTCGAGCTCCTCGACCGAAACACCCTCGGTCAGCTCCCGCAACTGCTGCCACCGTGGTTTGTCCGCGCTCATATCCGTCCCCTCGACTCGGCGAACCGTTTGGTTCGGCAACGACCTTAGTTCCGAACCATCCGGTTCGGCAAGATAGGATTCGCCCATGCGCGCGGCAGGTCAGGCAACCCGGGAACGGATTCTCGCGGCGGCCAAGGCCGAATTCGCCGAATACGGCACGGCGGGCGCCCGGATCAACCGCATCGCCGCCGCCGCCCACGCCAGCAAAGATCGCCTCTACGCGTATTTCCCCGGCAAATCCGAGCTCTACGCGGCGGTCACCGAACAATGGACCGCGCAGACGACAGCGGAGACGGCGCTGTGCGCCGAGGATCTCCCCGGCTACGTCGGCCGGCTCTTCGACCATTTCCGGGAACATCCGGACAACGCGCGCCTCCAGGCCTGGGCAGATCTGGAACCGGCCGACGAACGGATCACCCAGGTGCTGCGCCGCACCGTCGACCCCAAATTGGCGGAGATACGCCGCGGTCAGCGCGAAGGGACGATCACAGACGAGATCGCGGCACCGACGCTGCTCCGTATGCTCACCGAACTGGCCCGCACCACCGCGGTCCACGCCGGTCGGAGTTCACCCGAACGGATCGCCGCCCATCGCGCGGCCGTGGTCCTCGCCGCCGAACGCCTCGTCGGGCACACACCGGGTGACATCCCGCGGTCTCAGGTGGTCCGGGACCACCCCTCGGCGTCCGGTGCGTCACCGTAGACCACGAGCCAGATCGATCGGCCCAGCGCGGCCGCCAGTTGCGCGTCGCTGATCCCGGTGCGCATCGCGAATACGGTGGTGATGGAACGTTCCACCATGGCCGCCAGCACCAGCGCGGTCGCGGCGGGATCGAGATCGGCGGCGACCCGGCCGGCGGCCCGGTCGGCCTCGAGGCGAGCTCGCACGAGATCGACGAAGGTGGCGACCCTGGCCCGCCAGTACGCGCCGACATCCCGGTCGTAGGTGGCGACCTCGCTCAGCGCCAGCAGCAGGTACCGATGCCGCCGGAAACCCGCGATCATGGCACTCATCGCCCGCCGCACACCCGGTTCCCGATCGGTGTGCTCGGCACCCCACCAACGTTCGGCGGCACCGAACAGATCGGCGGTGGCCAGCTCCGCCATCCGGATGAGCAGCTGACTCTTGTCCGGGAAATACCGGTAGAAGGTGGACCGCGCCACCTCGGCGGCGCTCGCGATCCGCTGAACCGCGATCTCGGTGAACGGAGTGCCGTCGGCCAGCAGTTCCTCCACCGCCCGCAACACCCGCTGTTCGAATTCGGCGCGGCGGTCCTCGTCCTGTCTGCGGACCGGCCGGGGCACGCGGGTCAGCGAAGGCATCCGGCATCCGCCGTATCGATCCGCCGGTGCAGTGGGTATCGACTCCCGAGATCCATGTGCCCATTGTGCCCGTCCGCGTCGGAACAGACGGTTGCCGTGCGATCCGGCCTCGATACGACCGCAGCCGCACCCGGAGACGTGGCGGTGCGGGGTATCGGCGCCGAAAACTGTGCGGGACAGGGACACTCAGGCGGTTGACAAGCTCCCCGACGAACCGGACCATCAATCGGACATACTGTCCGAGACTCAGTGACCGAGGCGGTCCCCATGGCTGACTCCCCCCGTATGGTCGAAGAAGCCGATGCCGTGGTGGTCGGTACCCGTTGCGCCGGGTCGGCCGCGGCCGCCACCCTGGCTCGTGCGGGACGACGGGTCATCGCACTGGACAGCGCGCGGTTCCCCTCCGACACCCTCTCCACCCATCTGCTCTGGCCGTCCGGCGTCGCCGAACTGTCCCGGCTGGGGGCGCTCGACGCCGTCACCGCCCTGGGTGCCCCGGAACTGACCCACGCCTTCGCGGCCGGCGCGGGGTACACCATCGCCACCCCGTTCCCCCAGGTGGACGGTATCGACTACACCCTCTGTGTCCGCCGGACCGGGCTCGATCACGCCCTCGTACGCACCGCCGTCGCCGCGGGTGCCGAAGTCCGGCAGCGGCACCGCGTGACCGAACTCGTCTGGGACGGCGATCGCTGCACCGGGGTGCGCTACACCGGCCCCGACGATCGTGGCGGCGAGATCCGCGCGCCGCTGGTCATCGGGGCGGACGGCCGACGCAGTACGGTGGCCCGGCTGGCGGGCGTCCAGACCCCTTATGAAATCGCGCCCAGCGGACGGGATTGCTTTTTCGCCTACTGGCGCGACAACTCCGCCGAATGGCGCGCGACCGCCGCGCAGTGGCGCGAAGGCTCCGACCTCGGTACGGCCTTCCCCTGCGACGACGGCTTGCTGCTGTGCCTGGTCCAGCCGCCCGCCGATACGTCCGCGCTACGCCCCGGCGATGCCGAACGGCGCTACGCCGCGGCACTCGACCGGATCCCGCCGCTGCGCGCCCGGCTGCACGGCTGCGAACAGGTGGGGCGGGTCCGGGCCGTCACCGGACTCGCCTCCTACTTCCGGCGTTCCAGCGGACGGGGCTGGGCTCTTCCCGGCGATTCGGGCCATTTCAAGGACCCGGTGACCGCCCAGGGAATCCGCGACGCCCTGCACTACGGCCGCCGCCTGGCGGAGGTGGCCGTCCCCGTACTGCACGACCCCGCGGCGCTGGATCGGGCTCTCGCCGGATGGGAGCAGCAGCGGGTCCGGGAATGCCGGGAAATCTTCCACTGGACCAACCGGCTCGCCCGCGGTACCGCCCTGAGCCCGCTCGAGGTCGAGCTGTACCGGACCGCCACCCACGATCCGGAGCTCGCCGCACTCACCATCGAGATCTTCTCCCGTACCCGGCGCCCCGCCGAGCTGTACACCCCGCCCCGGATGGCACGGCTGACCGCCGGAGCGCTGTGGCACCACCGGCGTGATCCGAAACCGGTACTCGCCGATCTCGGCTACGAGATCGCCACTACCGCGCGCGAATTCCACACCTCGTGCACCACATTGCGCGGCGCACCCCCCGCTGTCCCGTCCTCCACCGCTTGATCAGGAGAACCACCATGTCGGATCAGCTGTCGAAGAAGCCGGCTCCGATCGACCGCCGTACCGCCCTGCGCGGTGCGCTCGCCGGCGCCGCGCTGGTCGCGACCGGATCGGCGGCGAGCGGCACCGCCGCCGGGGATCCCGTCCGCCGCCGCACCCCCGGTCTACGCACCGGCGGCAAGAACGTCGCCGTTTTCGGCGGCGGTATGGCGGGCCTGTCCGCGGCGCACGAACTCGCCGAACGCGGTTTCCGGGTAACCGTCTACGAACCGGCCCATCTCGGTGGCAAGGCCCGCAGTATGGGCGTCCCGGGCACCGGCACAGGCGGTCGGGCCGATCTTCCCGGTGAGCACGGGTTCCGGTTCTTCCCCGGCTGCTATCAGAACATTCCCGACACCATGCGCCGGATCCCCTTCCCCGGTAATCCGAACGGTGTCCTGGACAATCTGATCCGCGTCCAGGGCACAGTGGCCGGTTTCCGGGACCGGCCACCCATTTTCGCGCCGGTGGAGGTGGGCGCGCTCGACCAGCTGACTCCGGAACGTTTGCAGAACAACATCATCGGCGCGTTCGGGTTCATACCCGAACTGCCGCCGCACGAACTGGCCTTCTTCGCCAAACAGATGCTCATGTGGTTCACCTCGAGCACCGAGCGGCGATTCGGGCAGTGGGAATACCTGACCTGGGAACAGATCATGCACGCCGAGGGGAAATCCGAGGCCTACCGGGCGTATCTGGTCAATGCGCTCACCCGGATCACCGTCGCCGCCAAACCGCATCTGAGCTCGGCCCGCACCATCGGAACCATCGGAGAAGCCCTCGTGCTGGCGGGCACCGGGCTCATCCCGGAATTCTCCGGCGGAGTGGACCGGATCCTGAACCGCCCCACCAACGCGGCCTGGATCGACCCGTGGGTGGCGTACCTGCGATCGCGCGGGGTGCGATTCGTCATGGGGCTGCGCGCGAGCCGGCTGGTCTACGCCGGCGGGCGGATCGAGTCCGTCACCGTCACCGACGCCGCCGGCGCCGTCACTTCCGTCGTCGCCGATTACTACGTCTGCGCCATGCCGGTGGAGAAAACCGTTCCGTTGCTCGACGATCGGATCCTGACCGCCGATCCGCACCTGGCGGGTATGCGGGAGTTGCTCACCGATTGGATGGTGGGCATCCAATACTTCCTGCGCCGCCCCACCGAGATCCCCGAGGGCCATATCGCCGCCCTCGGCTCGCCCTGGGCGCTCACGGCCCTTCGGCAGGCGCCGATGTGGGTCGGTGATTTCGCCGCTCTATACGGCGACGGCACGGTGGAGGAATGCTTTTCGGTGGATATCTCCGATTGGGACACACCCGGAATACTCCATCGACGACCGGCGAAACAGTGCACCGCATCCGAGATCGCGGCAGAGGTGTGGGCCCAGCTGAAATCGTGGCTGAACACAGGTACCGGTTGGCTGCGCGACGCGGATATCCATTCCTGGCACCTCGATCCGGGCGTGAGGTGGTCCGGCGGCACCACCCACAACGAGACCCCGCTGCTGGTCAATACCGTCGGTTCCTACGATCATCGGCCGTACGCGCACTGCGCGATCCCGAACCTGTTCTTCGGCGGCGACCATGTACGCAGCCATATCGATCTGGCCACCATGGAGAGCGCCAACGAATCGGGGCGTTCCGCCGCCAACGCGATCATCGATGCCGCCGACGATCCCGCTCCGCATGCTCCGGTGTTCCCGCTGGTCGCACTTCCGGCCTTCGCGGCGGCCAAGAGAATCGACGCCGACCGTTTCCGGGCGGGGTTACCTCATATCCTGGATGCCTGAGGCGGTACCGCCGCATATCGGACGTCTTTTTCCGGCCCTCCGGAAGACAGCTTTCCGGACGGCGCGCCTTCCGGCACCGATTTCCGTGGGCCGCGACGGTGCGGCGAACCGGGAATTCCGGACAACGCGCGATTCGGCGAAAGCGTTGTCCGCCCGATCTTGTTCCGTGAGAATGGTTTCCGAGCCGAGATCCGGCTTCTTGGGGACCGTCGGTGCCCGGCGCCGGCAGAACAAGTGGGGAACATCATGAGAATCAAGCACATCGCCGCCACCACGCTGATCTCCATCGGCGCGCTCGGTATCGCGGCGGGTACGGCGCAGGCCGGTCCGCAGGCCGCTACCGAGGTAGCCGTCCGCGGCGCCGAGCAGGGGGTCGGCTATGTGGTGGCGCCGAACGAGGCGGGCACCGCCGTCGTCACCACCCTCGATACCGGAAGCTTCCGGCTCACCGCGGACGGTGCCGCGGTCGCCCTGTCCGATCCGGCGGGCCAGGTGCTCACCACGCTGCCGCTGGGGGTCACGACCGCCGACGGTACCGTACCGGTCGCTGCGGCGATCTCCGCGGACGGCCGCACGCTCACCCTCACCCCGGATGCATCCACACCGGCGGGGCAGCATATCGCCCAGCTCGTGGCCGATCCGGACACCGAGGCGCGCAAACTGCACAATGCCGGGATCGGCGCCCTGATCGGGGGCGGCATCGGGGCCGTCCTGGGCTTCTTCCTGGGCGGTGTCGGCGCCCTGATCACCATTCCCATCGGTGCGGGGGTCGGTGCCCTGATCGGCTACTCCACGCCCTGACGGCATCACCCGGTCGTGTCTCCCCGCCCGGGCGGGCACGGCCGGGTACCGCCTCGCGCGAGCGGTGATATCCGCGCGGCGAACCGGTGGCGTCCGCCCCGTTCGAGCATCCGTTTCTGTCGTACCCCCCTCGTAGAATTGTGCAGGTAGGACACAGTCGGAAGGGTATGGAGCGGCCGGCGATCGACCGCTTCCGAAACCCTCCGGCGTATCGGAACCGGGGGTTCTGTGATGAGTCGAATCGGACAGGAACAACTGCTGCCTCCGCGCCAGCACGGGACGTCGTGGCGCGAATCGGAGTACCGGGCGATCGCGGCCGACCTGCGGGCCGGTAGAGGGTTGCCCGATATCGCCGCGGAACTCGGCCGCACGCCGTCGGCGGTCCAAGCGGCCCTGCGCAACTTCATTCCACCGGAGGAGAAGGTCCGCGCGGGCGACCGGGCCGGCTGGATCCGGGACAGGCTGGCCGCCGAGCCGGAATGGGACTGGTGGGCCGTCGTCGTGGACCATCACCGGCACGGGCCCTCCGCCCTGTGGCTCACCGAGCACGAGCATATCGCCCGTAACGCGTGGCGGGAACGCACCCCGATGCCGGTACTGGCCCAGCGGCTCGGCACGGCGGAGATCGAAGTGGCCGCTTTCCTGCGCGCGCTCGGTCTCGCGGAGAACCTGGCCGAAGTCGCCGACCGGCTCGGCGCCACGCCCGGCCAGGCGCTGGCCAAAAGGGTGAACGCGGCACGGGATCAGGATCTGTCCGCGAACTGGATCCTGGTGATCGACGGCGCCGCGGGCACCGTCCGACCGCGTCGCGCTCCCATCCGCCGGCATGTCTCGGTGCACGAGAGCCGGGCGGCCGCCGAAGCCGGCCGCGACCGGGTGCTGCGCCGGCATCGGCGCACCGCCGGCGAGAGCTCCGAACCGGTGTGGTGGACGATCGCGCAGCGCGGAGTCGGCGATACGGCCGGCCGCACCTACTGCGGTGTCTTCGATCCGCGGCTCGTCGAGAGCGGGACGCGCGCCGATGAACTCGAGGTGGGTGACCGGATCCGGATCGCGGGCTCGGACGGCAGGCCGGTCGAGGCGGTGGTCGAAGCGATCGGTCAGCGCGATGATGTGGTGGTCGCCGACCTAGGCCAGGTCGGGGAGTCGCGGATGCACCAGGTGATCGAATTCGAGGCGGCCGAACGGGTGGAGGTGCTCCGGATCTCCGCGTAGCCGGCTCGGATCGGGCGTCGCCGCCTCAGGATGCCGGGCCGTCGGCCGCACGGCCCGGCATGAGCGCGGAGACGAACATCATCGCCACCGCCATGGCGGCCACCGCCACGAATACCAGATGCACCCCCTCGGCCAGCGCCGCGGGCGAGGGGGTGCCGGTATCGCCGATACGAGAATTGACCAGCGCGCCGAAGACCGCGACACCCACGGCACTACCGATGGACCTGGCGAACATGTTCGCCGAGGTGACGACGCCGCGTTCGTTCCAGGTGGCGCTGGTCTGGGCGGCGATCAGCGTCGGGGAGGCGACCAGGCCCAGCCCGAGGCCGATCACGAAACAGGTGGCCGCGATCTGCCCGACGGCCGATTCCGGCCCGATGAACAAAGTGCCCAGCGCCCCCAGTACCACCGTGACGCTACCGATGACCGCGGTCCGGCGGAAACCGATGCGCAGATACACCCGGCCCGATTGCGAGGCCGCGACCGGCCAGCCCAGGGTGAGGGCGCCGACGGTCAGGCCGCCGACGAGCGCGCTCGCGCCGAGCACGCCCTGGGCGAAAGTCGGTACATAGGTGGTGAGACCGAGTAGCAGCGCCCCGACCAGCAGGGCGATCGCGGAACTGGCGACCACCACGCGGCGGGTGAACAGCCACAACGGCAGAATCGGGCTTTCCGCCCGGCGCTCCACGTAACCGAATACCAGCAGCGCCGCGGCCCCACCGGCGAATATTCCGATACCGGTGGGTGAATCCCAGGCCCAGGACCGGCCGCCCTCGAGAAGCCCCAGGATCACCGCACCGGCACCCGAGGCCAGCAGGATCGCACCGAGATAGTCGACCCGCTGCCGCTGCCCGGGGGTGGTCTCGGTGAAATGACGTATCAGCATCCACCCGGCCCACGCGGACAGCGGCAGGTTCACCAGGAAGATCCAGCGCCAGCCCATATGGTCGGCGAACAACCCCCCGAACAGCGGGCCGGTCACCGAGGAGACCGCCCAGACCGCCGCGAGATAGCCCTGCACCCTGGCACGTTCGGCGAGGGTGTAGAGATCGCCGGCGATGGTTACGGTCATGGGCTGGATGGCGCCCGCGCCGATCCCCTGCACCGCCCGGAACACGATCAGCCACACCATGCTGCCCGCCAGACCACACAGCAGAGAGCCGAGGGCGAAAACCGCGATACCGAAGAGGATCACCGGTTTGCGTCCCACCATATCGGCGACCTTGCCGTAGGCGGGCACGGTAACGGCCTGCGCGAGAAGATAGACGGAGAACAGCCAGGGGAACTGCGCGAAGCCGCCGAGGTTCTCGGTGATGGTGAGAACGGCGGTCGCGATAATCGTCGAGTCCAGCGCGACCAGGCTCGTCGCCAGCATCAGCGCGCCGAGCACCGCGCCCCGTTCGGAGCGCAGTCCGACAGCGGCTTTCGTGGTTCCAGCCACCACCGGCCACCCCTTTCCTCGCACCGCACAGGCCAACACGCCCGCTGTCGCACGCTATTCCCGGGCCGGTCACCACCGCCCCGGATTTCTCACTCCGTGAGACGCACGACGCGGTACCGTGCTCCGGGCGGCGACCGCTCGGAGCACCGGAACCCACGGCCCGGTCCGGCCATAGCGAGTGCCACTGTGAACGGTCACAAGCTGCACGGAATCGCCCTTCGCGCTCCTCCAATCGGAGCCGCAAACCACCCCGCGGTACGAAACACGGTCGTTACTGTGGAGCCCGCAGTCTCGCCACCCAGGGGTAGAAGGAGTCAGCATGACCGTCGACGCGACCAGAACCAAGCTGACGCTATCCGGCCAGCCGATGTCCGCCCCGTTACAGGATGTCCGGCAACTCTCCCGCCGGATGGTGGGCCACTTCGTGGAGAACGTGGTCCCCTGCGGCACCCTGCCCGGTGATGCCATCTACGGTGATGTCACCACCATCACGCGGACCTGCCTCGAACTCGCGGTGAGTATGCTCGACGGACAGGACATCCCGGAGAAGACCCGCAAATTGGAGAACGCCGCCGCCGGCTGGGCGCGGGAGGGTGTGCCGATCGACACCATTCACCACGCGGTGCACGAAGGGTTCCGGCTCGGCCTGGATCTGGTGGTGTCGCAGGCCACGGTCACCGATTACTCGGCGCTGGTGGACGGGGCCAAACTCGTGGTGGAGATGCTGGACCGGATGACCGTCTGTATCTCCATGGCCTACGTCCGGGAACTACGCGCGGTGGTGAGCGAACACCATACGGCGGTGCACACCCTCACCTCGGCACTGCTGGGCGGGCACAGTACCTCCACCATGGCGCGCGAATGCGGTATCGAGATCGCGCCCGCCTATACCGTTCTGGCAGTGGCCGTTCCGGCGCATCCGGACGAGTCCGTACCCGCGCTCGACGGCAAGGTGGTGGCACGACGCAAACTGCGGCGGGTCCAGGCGGAACTGGCGACCCGCTGCGGTGAGGCGGCGCTGTCGCTGTTGAGTGTGGACGGCGGTACCGTCCTGCTGCCGGCGGAGATGTTCAGCGGGGAGAAATTGGACGAACTCGTCGCCCAGCTCTCGCGCGCCGCCCAGGTACCGATCAGCGCCGCCGTGGTGGAAGCGCCGACCGCCGAGGTACCTTCGGCCGCCGACCAGGCGCACGAACTGCTGGATATGGTCCAGCGCCTCGACTGTGTGCCGGGGTTGTACCGATTCGACGATATGGCCCTGGAATACCAGCTGACCCGTCCCGGCCCCGGACGTGAATACCTGGGTTCGCTGCTGGAACCGCTCGACGACCACCCGGAGTTGCTGGAAACGCTGCAGCGCCATATCAGTAACAACCTCAATCGGCAGCGCACCGCACGGCTCATGCATATCCACACCAACACCATCGATTACCGGCTGAAACGGGTCGCGCAGCTCACCGGGTTCGACCCCACGCAGCCCTCGGGGCTGTGGTATCTGCGTTCGGCGCTCGTCGCGCGCAGTTACCGGGCGGGCTGACGGTCACGCCGATTCCCGCCCGCCGCGCACCTGCGCGACGTACGCGCGGGAAACCGCGGTGGTGAGGGTATCGAGCACATCCACCACGAACGAGCCGTCCACCTTCTCGATCCCGGTGTCCGCGGTAGGCCCCGGGCGCGGGTCGCGGAGTCCCAGACCGTTTTTCACGCCTTCGTGCAGGGCGTGCTGGATCACCTCGAGCGGTATGCCCGCCCGGGCCCAGCGGGCAGCGGCCAGTTCGAGGCGGGCGAGCACCTGCTGCCCGGACGGATCGGAATCGTCGAGCAATGCCAGGGCAAGCCCCAGGCCCACCCGGAATGCCGTTTCGAAGTCCGCTACCGGCCGTTCCACAGCGCATACCGAGCGCGCCGACCAGAGCCGCAGCAATTCGGCGAGATCCGGTACCTCATGGCGTTCGTGGCGGCGCTCCGACTCGGGGTCGTACTGCCCGCTCGTGCACATCCGTTGTCCCTCCGCCGGCGGCCGACAATCGATATGGACAAACGTACAGTTACCCACCCGATACCCGACGGCACAACGCCAGGACTTCGGGTCGGCTCGGAACGGGACCCGGCGAAAATAGTGAGACGTCCCATCAACAGATAAGAGGGTCCCCTCCCGGCCGGGCACCGGCGCCCACCCCCTGCCCTACGACGCGCGCCCCGCCGCCTCTCCCGGATATGGTGCGGCGGTGGATACCGGTGCTCTCATCGACCGAAGCAGTTCCATCGCGGAGCGGCTCACGACGACCCAGGCCGCGCCGCCGCCCTGGCTGGTACTCGCCACCGCGGTGGCGGCCCTGATCCTCGTCGGCTACGGACCGCTGTGGCGACTCACCCGCAATGTGGTCACCATCGCGCACGAGGGCGGGCATGCCCTGGTGGCGCTGCTGAGCGGTCGCCGGCTCACTGCCATCACCCTGCACTCGGACACCTCGGGACTCACCGTCTCCAGCGGGAAACCCTACGGTCTCGGCATGATCCTCACCGCCCTCGCCGGTTACCCGGCCCCACCACTGGTCGGTCTCGGCTTCGCCGCCCTGCTCGGCGCCGGCCGGATCACGCTCATGCTCTGGATCGCGATCGCCGCACTCGTGGCGATGCTGCTGATGATCCGCAATGTCTACGGCGTGGCCTCGGTGGTGAGTACCGGCACGCTGGTCTTCGCCGTCTCCTGGTTCGGTTCCGATGCCCTGCAGGCCGGTTTCGCCTATCTCGCCACCTGGTTGCTGCTCCTCGCCGGTAGTCGTCCGGTTCTCGAACTGCAGCGCACCCGGTCGCGGCTCCGCGACGGCACCACCGACGCCGATCAGCTCGCCCGGCTCACCCGGATCCCCGGCCTGTTCTGGGTCGCGGTGTTCCTGACCGTCGCGATCGGCGCACTGGTGGCCGGCGCGGGGCTGCTGCTGTCGGCGACCGCCGGCATCTGCCTGCCGGTGCCCAACGGCGGGGACTGCCCGGCGGGCTGAGGATCCGCGTCGTCGCCCGGTCAGCCGGCGCTCTCGGCCGCGGCGAGTTCCTTCTTCCACACCCGGAAGCCCTCCTCGGTGCGGCCCCGGCGCCAGTATCCGGAAATCGAGGCGAATTCCGCCGATACACCGCGTTCCCGGCGGATATAGGGCCGCAGATTGTGCATCACCGCCTGGGCTTCGCCGTGAATGAAAACCTGCGCCTGCCCCGGTAGCCACGGCGCCGCGCGGACGGCGGCCACGAGTGGGGCGTTGTCCCCGGCGCGCTCGTCCCCGACCTCGTGCGCGGCACCACCGCGATGCACCCAGGTGACGTCCACCAGCGCCTTGGAAGCGAGCGGAATCTCGTCGGCCGCATCGGCCACCTCGACGAAAACCAACGCCGGTGCGCCCTCGGGCAGCGCCTCCACCGCGGCGGAGATGGCGGGCAGCGCGGCCTCGTCTCCGGCGAGCAGATGCCAGTCGGCATCCGCGCGCGGCGCATACGCTCCCCCGGGCCCGAAGAACGTCACCTGCTCGCCGGGGCGGACCGTGGCGGCCCACGGACCGGCGATTCCCTCCTCACCGTGCACCACGAAGTCGATGGCGATCTCCCGCGCCGCCGTATCCACCGAACGGACTGTATAGGTGCGCGCGACCTCGCCGTCGGGGCGGTCGAACAGCAGTTTCACATAGGCATCGGTGAACTCGTTCGCATCGAAATCGTCGAATCCGGGGTCACCCAGATGGACCCGGACGATATGTGGGCTCAGCCACTCGCTGCGGGCGACGGTCATGGTCGTACGCTTCCTGGCCATCCGGCCTCCTTACCGATCAGCTACTAATTAGGTTTACCTAACCGAACCTACCAGCGGCGCGGAGCCGTTGTGTAGCGTCCGTCTCCCCGCCGCCGAAATATGAGGCAAGGAACCGCTTTTGAGTTAACCTCACACAAACTTCCGGACAAAGGCACCAACCATGACCGCGGCTACCGTCATTCGTCCACTGGCGCCCAGCGAACAGATCTTCGCATTCAGTGAGGTCTTCGTCGGATACTGCACGCGGGTGTCCGGGCGATTGGACCTCGGCGCCCTGGCGGCGGCATTCGAAACCCTGGTCACGGCCCATCCCATCCTCGGCGCGCAGCTCGCCCCCACCGAACCGGCCGCCCATACGCTGGTCACCGCCGGTGCCCCCGAGACCGTGCTGACGGTCGCCGACGGCGACCCGGAATTCCTGCTCACCGGGGCGGAGCCGGATCAGCGGCGCGCCCTCGGCACCGTACACGTCGTGCGCTCCGGAACCATGTCGAGTGTCACGCTGCTCGTCCACCACAGTATCGCCGATGCCACCCACGCGCTGGATCTGCTCGACAAGTTGTGGTCCTGCTACACCGCCGCCGCGGCCGGGCGCACCCCGTACCTCCCGGCGGTCCGGCAGCCCCGTCCGGTCGAGGATCTGCTCACAGCGCGAGGAGTCGTGCGCCGCCCGGTCCCGGGCAGAACGGAACCACCCCGCAGCGTTCCGCCACTTCCCCCCGGGGATGCGTTGAGTGCCGGCGACGCCACATACCCGCCGCTGGTCACCACGCGCTGCCGGCTGACACGGGAGCAGACAGGGGCGCTGGTGGCCTACGGGCACCGCGGCGGCGTGACGGTGCACAGTCTGGTGGCCGCGGCGCTGCTGCTCACCGAATCCGAAGCCCGGGGGCTACCCGTCGGCGATCTGCTCTGTTCGTATTCGGTGGATCTGCGCCGCCGGGTGAGACCGCCCATCGGGCCGACCGAGGGCACGAACGTACTCGGGTTCGCCGGGTACCGGCCCGGCCCCGGTACGGAAGCAACACTTCCGGCCCTCGCCCACGGGGTCTTCCATGCTCTGCGAGCCGGACTGACGTCCGGGTACATCCAGCAGACGCCGCTGCAACTGCCGGACACGCTGGCCGCACCGCCGGCCAATCCGTTCGACACGGTGATGACCACCAACTGGGGCCGGCTGCCCCGGATGCGTATTCCCCGCCTGCGCATCGGCGATTTCCGTACCACCATGATCGCCAAACCCGATCCGACCGGCCGCCGGCCACCCCAGGCCGGCGGCGGTACCAGCATCATCACCACCTACGACGACCGGTTGAGCATCGAGATCCACCATCCACCGGAATTCACCCCGGTGCAGATTCCCCGGATAGAACGCCTGGATTCACTGCTGACCCGGCTCTGAACCGGATCCGAAGCGGCGCCGCCCGCCGGTCAGACGCCCTGCACCGAGGCCAGCTCCAGCACCGTGATGTCCGAGGGCGCCGCCACCCGCACCGGCGGCCCCCAGGCGCCCGCGCCTCGCGTTACATAGAGGGCGGTACCACCGTAGAGTTCCAGACCCGCGACGGTCGGATTGGCCAGGCGGGCCAGCAGGTTACCCGGCCAGATCTGACCGCCGTGCGTATGACCGGACAACTGCAGGTCCACCCCATAGGCCACCGACGCGTTCACCGCTATGGGCTGATGAGCGAGCAGGACGCACGTCCGGGTGGTGTCACGGCCGTCCAGCGCGGCCGCGAAATCCGGTCCGCGCCCCACCTCGACCCCCAGGAAGTCGTCGACCCCGGCGAGATCGAAATCGGGCAGCGCCACCCGTTCGTTGAGCAGGACCCGCATCCCGAGTTCACCGACACGAGCCATCCAGGCGTCGGCATCGGAGAAGTATTCGTGGTTCCCCGGTACGAAGAAAACACCGAGAGGGGCACGGAAACCGGCCAGGGGCTCGGTTTCCGCCCGTAGATCCTCGACAGTGCCGTCGGCGAGATCACCGACCAACGCGATGAGATCCGGGCGGGTGTCGTTGACGGTGCGCACCACCTGTTCACAGAACCCGCGCCCCAGCGCCGGACCCAGGTGCAGATCACTGACCAGCGCGATCCGCAGGCCGTGGGCCTGAGCGGGCAGTTTCGCGAGAGGTACGGTCACCCGGCGCACCGCCGGGCCGTCGAGCACGTTGTAGGTGCCGGTGGCCACCACAGCGCCCGCCGCGACCACGGTCGCACCGGCGGCCAGCCGGGAGATCAGCAGACGCCGGGACAGGGGTCGCCTGCCGGGCCCGGCAGGAGATCCGGCAGGGGCGGGCGCGCCGAGGGCGCCCGGGCCCGGGGGTGTCGCGCGCGGACCGTCGCCGCTCTCTTCGTCACCACTCGCCCCGTCGGTGACCACCGCGGCGACCGACGCCGGCGTATCCGGCTGTTCCGGAGCGGGCGCGGCGGTTCCCGCGTCCCGCCGCACCAGCGCCCGCAACAGAAGGGGCCGCACGAGTTCACCGGCCAGAACGCCGATCAGCAGGTAGAAGGCCAGTGCCGCCCAGAGGAATCCCGGCCACGCCAGCCAGCGCCATGAATCCCAGGTGATGTCACCGAGCATGGTGCCGAACGCACCGCCCAGAAGGACGGCGCCGACCGCCAGCACTCCGGCGCCGACGGGCCGCCAGACCGAACCGTCTCGCGTGGTGTCACGAACCAGCCGTCGCCACAGGTACCAGTGCAGCCCGGCGAACACCACCGCCACGGCCAGTCCTGTGAGTACGGAAACTACTACCACGGAGGATGCCTCTCCCTGACCGATTGCGTATGCGGCTGCTGAATCTACCCGCCGCCGCGCCGCCTACCGTGGGCCCCGCACCACTTCCGGCGTACTACGGTGTCCCGGCAGAACTCGCGCCGGCCCCGGCAACCCACGGAAAACGCACGTGGATAGGGCATTCGGGCGGTGTGGCATCGTTTCGGAATCCCCGCGCGCGGCGGCCACCACACCGGAACCGGGCGACGGACTCAGACCGAGCCGGTGACCCCCAGGCCGCCCATCCCCGAGGGTGGGAGATCTTCGTTGTGCCCACCGGCCAGCAACCATTTCACGATCTTCCCGGTTTCCCCCCGCGGCAGGGCCGGCAGGAAAGTGACGTCGCGGGGTACCGAGAACCGGCTCAGCCGGTGCCTGATATAGGTGCGTACCATGTCCGAATCCAGGCCCGAGCCTTCGCGCTTCACCACGAAGGCGGCCAGCCGCTGGCCGAACTCGGGATCCGGAACCCCCACCACGGCGACCTCGCTCACCTGCGGCAGATGCGCCAGCGCTTCTTCCACGGGGCGGGGGAAAACGTTCTCACCACCGGAGATGATCATCTCGTCGTCGCGGCCGGCGATGAACAGCCGGCCGTTGACATCGAAGTAGCCGACATCGCCGGTATCGAGCATGCCGTGCGCCTCGTCCGGAGGCGCGGCATTCACATAACCGTCGAACAGCATATGGTTGCTCACGAAGATATGACCGGTCGCACCCACGGGTACCGGCTTGTGATCGGGCCCGAGGACCGCGACCCGGGTCCCCAGCGGTGGACGACCCGCCGTGGTCGGCGCGAAGCGCAGATCGGCGGGGGTGGCGATGGTCGCCCAGGAGACCTCGGTGGACCCGTAGACGTTGTAGAGGATATCGCCGTAGGCATCCATGAACCGCAGCACGGTGGCCCCGGCCAGCGGTGCCCCACAACTGATCACATGGCGCAGGCTGGAGGTGTCGTAGCGGGCGCGGACGGCGGGTGGGAGGTCGAGGATGCGATTGACCATGGTGGGCACCACGATCATGGTGGCGACCCGGTGTTCGGCGACCGCGCGCAAACAGTCCTCGGCATCGAATCGTTCCGGCAGTATCACCGTGGAGCGCAACGCCGTACTCAGTTGCAGCCCCGCCAGCCCCCAGGTGTGGAAGAGCGGCGCGGGAATGAGCATCGCCGTCTCCATCTCCAGCGGAATCCGTGACAGCAGCGCCGCGATGGTGCCGAACCCCCTGGGATGCGGACGGCGCGCGCCCTTCGGGATCCCGCTGGTGCCCGAGGTGAGAACGATCAGCCGGCCCGGGTTGACGGGAGGACGGAAGTCGTTCTCCCCCATCCCGATCAGGTCTTCGAGGGTGTACCGCCGCGGAAAGGGGGGCCGCAGATCGGTAGTGAACCGGGGCAGATCCTCGTGCAGATACTGCACCAGCTCTTCGAGGTCACCGTCGACGAACAGGGCCGAGAGCCGGTGCCGCTGCACGATCTGCTCGATGGTGCGCGCCGCCAGACCGGCGTTGAGCAGGGCCACGTCGACACCGAGTTTCCCCGCGGCGACCATGGTTTCGACCATTCCCGCGTGATTGCGGCAGAGCAGGCCGATGGCGTCGCCGGACCCGAATCCCATTGCCGCCATGGCGCCCGCCAGCGCGGTGCTGCGCTCGTCCATCTCGGCGAAGGTGCGGTAGCCGCGATCGTCGACGACGGCCACCCGTTCCGGCGCGTAGGCGGCACCGGCGGCGTATCCGCCGGCCAGGTTGAAACCCCATCGGTGGAGGGACAGCAGCTGTTTCACGGCCACGTTCGCCCGGGTGCGCACCACCCCGCTGGCCGTGACCCGGCGCATCACCTCGAGCTGACGACGCACCAGATTCGTCTCTCCGTTGACCACCACCGACGTGCGAGCGCCGCGCACGATATCCGCGATGCGGCGCAGACCCTTACCTGCCCAGTCCTGCACGGCGGAATTCGACAGCCCGGCGATATGGGGGTGCACCCGGCCGGGGGTGAAGAAGGTCACCGATACCGTGCTCCGATCCCCTTCCCCGCGTAACCGCAGCGTGGCGAAACTGCCGATTTCCGGCGCATGTAGTTCCACACTCTCGTACCAGCGGCCGGAGACCACACGGACCCGCAGCACCCGGATCCCGGCCTTCGGGGTGCCGATCCGGAATTCGAAGACCGGCTGCTCACCGGGGAGATCCAGGCGCGAGCAGGCCCCGATACCGGTGAAGACGCGGGGATAGGTCTGCGGATCCAGCAGCAGATCCCAGACGGCGCCGCGCGCCGCGGGAAGCTCCGTGACCACATCGATGACGTCGGTAACCAACTCGTGCGCTCTCGTCGGCCCGCAACGGACAACTGGGTCGGCGGGGAGTAACCCATCTGTAACGTCGCTCACAATAGCCCGGCGGTCCCGTTATTACCAGCGAGTAGATCTCGCGCCGGTACGGTCTGTGACAGCTCACGAAACCGGCGGGCCCCCGGCCCGCACCGCACCGCGGCGAGCCGGCCCCCACCGCCCCGCCGCAGCGTCCCAATCCCGTTCTCCCTCAGGTGTGAGAGTTCCCAGCGGCAGCTCACTCCCCCCGTAGTGCCGGTGTGCGCCAACTACATTCGGCCGCGTATCACTCATCGCACCGGAGGACGACGATGCACCAGACCCGCCGGCGGGTAGCCGTCACCCATATCGACGAAATCCTCAACTATTTCGGTAAATGTCGCTCCTGCGGGTATCCGGCGCGCGCCGAATCGCAGCGGCAGACCTTCGACAACGGCGAGATCGAGACGCTGGTGATCGCCCGCTGCGCCCTACCCTGCGGCTGGTCCGATCAGGTGCCGCCCACCACGATGACCGGTCCGGCCGCCGCCCGCGGCTGAGCCGCCCCGGCCCGATCCGGACGCCGCCGCCACGACACGACCGGTGGTGCGGCACGATGAGGACATGGAACTGTGCATCTTCACCGAACCGCAGCAGGGCGCGGACTACACGACGCTCCTGCGGGTGGCCCGGGCCGCCGAGGACCTCGGTTTCGAGGGTTTCTTCCGTTCCGATCACTATCTGCGCATGGGTTCGGTGGACGGTCTGCCCGGCCCCACCGACGCGTGGATCACCCTGGCCGGACTGGCCCGGGAAACCAGCCGTATCCGGCTCGGCACCCTCGTCACCGCGGCCACGTTCCGCCTGCCCGGGCCGCTGGCCGTCCAGGTGGCACAGGTCGACCGGATGTCGGGCGGCCGGGTGGAGCTCGGCCTGGGCACCGGCTGGTTCGCCGACGAGCACACCGCCTACGGAATTCCCTTCCCCGAGAACAAATTCGACCGCTTCGAAGAGCAGCTGGCGGTGATCACCGGATTATGGGACACCCCTGTCGGGGAAACCTTCGATTTCACCGGTAAGTACTACGAACTGGTGAAATCACCGGCACTACCGAAACCGGTCCAGCGACCCGTACCCGTCATCGTCGGCGGCCAGGGCCCGAAGCGCACGCCGCGGATCGCGGCACAGTACGCGACCGAATTCAATATCCCGTTCGTCTCCGTAGCCGAAAGTGCCGCCCAGTTCGACCGGGTACGAGCGGCGGTGGCCGCGCGCGGCCGGGCCGCCGACAGCATGAGCTACTCCAACGCACTCGTCACCTGTGTGGGCACCGACGAGGCCCAGATCGCCCGCCGCGCCGCCGCGATCGGCCGTGAGGTGGACGAACTGCGCGCCAACGGGCTGGCGGGCTCCCCCGCGGAAGTGGCCGATAAGATCGGGCGGTACCAGGAGATCGGTACCCAGCGGATCTACCTGCAGATCCTCGATCTCACCGATCTGGATCACCTCGCGCTCATCGCGGAGCAGGTCGCCACCCAGCTCTGAGTCCGGCGGCGGACGGGCGCCCACGGCGGCCCGTCCGCCCCGGCCTCATTCGTAAGCGCGAGCCACTCCGTCGAGCAGACGCTCCAGGGTCTCGTAGGCGGGCACGTCCACCACATCCACCACATCCGGCGAGACCGCCACCCCGTGTTCGGTGACCACCTCGTGGAAACGCGCCGCATCACCGGTCCGGAAACCGTGCTCCGCCGCCAGCGCCTGGAGGTGGGGATCGTTGTGCAGCAGTGCGCCGATCTCCTCGCCCTCGGGGGTGAGCGGTACCAGGGTATGCCGGGAGACCACCGTCGGTGAGGGATACAGCAGCACCATATCCGGCCGGAGCCGGCCGGATACCGCGGCCGCGACATACTGCGCCTCGTAGATCCACGTCATGGGTGTCGCCCCCATACCGGCGGTGAGGTATTCCTCGAAGGGGCCCGCGCTGGATCCCTCGGTGTATCCCTGTGCGAGGAACAGCTGCTGCAGGGTGGGCAGCACATGCTGTTCGGCCGCCGCCCCGCGGACCACCGCCTCGTCGTTGACCACATAGCTGGACACCGCCACATACATCGCCGCCGAATTGGAGGTGCGGACGTCGGTGGTACTCACCAGGATGTTCTTACCCACCCGGTAGGCGGTGTTGCCGTCCAGTTCGTCCCATCGCGCCCCGCGCCGGACCAGATCGATATAGGCGGCGAAGTCGAGCGCGGGCACCGGGCCGTCATATTTCACCGCGCCCGCCGCGTCCAGAATCTGCACGATCGGGGTGAAGGTCGCGATCACCATCGGCGAATAGAACGGGGTGAACTGGGTGCGCACTCCGACCTCCCGTTTCAGCCGCTCCGCCGCCGGCAGGCTGGACGGGAAGGCGAACGCCTGGCCGTCGAGGTCGAGGGAGGTCGAGATCTCCCGGGACCCCGCCGCTTTCACCCGCACCTCGAAACCGTGCTCGGCGAAAACGCCGGCAACCCGCTCGTCGGCGAAGAACGGCAGTTTCTCCGAGCCCACCACACCGCTCACTCGCGTCGGAGAACCGCTCGCGACAGGTGCGGGGGTCGCGGGGCGCGCATCGGGCCGGGTCGCCGCCCATGCGGTCGCGCCCACCGCCACCGCACCGGCGCCGGCCAGGACGAACAGGCCGCGCCGTCCCGTGGTCAGCGTTCGCAGCCGGTCCACCACCGCCGGTTCGGTCCCCTCGGCCGCCGGGGTGTCGTGCCGCACAGCGGCCTGCTCCGCCACCGAAGCCGCGACCACCGCGGCGGTTTCGGATTCCTCCGGTGTGTCCAGTTCCCGGCGCACCGCACGCTCCACGAGGATGGGCACGAAATCCCGTACCCGGCTTCCGGTGAACCGGTCGAGTGCCGAGCGCACGGCGACGCCCACCTCGTCGGCCGAACGGTTCTCCGCGTACGCGGACGCCAGCCGTTGCTCCAGATCGCGTATCGCCTTCTGCTCGCGAGCGGCCTTGTCCTCGGGGGCCCTTTTCCTCGGGACGGTATCGAGTGCCACGTGTATCTCCTAGGCGCCGGGCGTGATGGTCGAACGACCCGACGGGGCCGATCCACAGCCGACAACCCTACCGCCACAGAGCATTCGGATACTCCCAGCAATGAGCGTTGCCGCCGTTTCTCCGACCAGAGTTCACCCGGTATTTCCCGGGCGCTGGCCAGCGGTTTCCTCGAGAACCGCCATGGCCGCGTTGTGCCCGCCGATACCGCTGACTCCGCCGCCGCGGACCGCGCCCGCGCCGCACCGGAAGATGTTGCGGTGTGCGGTGTCCACACCCCAGCGCTGTGCCGGGGTCTCGGCCGGCCCGCTCCGATACGGAAACGACAGATCTCCGTGAAAGATATGCCCACCCGGGAGGCGCAGGGAACGTTCCAGATCGAGAGGTGTGGCGGCTTCGAGACACGGCCGACCGTATGCGTCACGGGCGAGGCAATCCCGGATGGATTCGTCCAGTACCGTGTCGAGCCCGTCGAGGGTGGCGGCGACCAGTGCCTCTTTCGCCGCTTCCGGATCGGTGCCGAAAAGTCTGGCCGGAGTGTGCAACCCGAACAGGGTGAGAGTATGTACCGCCGGTGCCTCGGGTCCGGCGATGCTCGGATCGGTCAGGGTGTGGCAGTAGAGTTCGGCGGGCGGAACAGTGGGCAACCGTCCCGCCGCGGCCTCCCGGTACGCCCGGTCGAGCTGGGTGTAGGACTCACCGATATGGAAGGTTCCGGCGAACGCGTCCTGCGCCGGTACGGCGTGGTCACGCAGGCGCGGGAGCCGGGACAGCACCATATTGATCTTCAACTGCGCGCCTTCGGGTTCGGAGCCCACCGGTTCGCCCACCAGCCGGGACAGTTCCGCCGGGGCGGCATTGACCAGCACGTGGCGTGCGGCGACCGTGCCCGGTCCCGCCGTGCCGTGGAACCGGACCTCCGCGGAGGTACCGTCGGTGGCCACCGCGGTCACCTCCGCGCCCGTCACCAGTTCCGCCCCGGCGGCTCGGCCGGCCGCCACCAGCGCATCGGTCAACGCTCCCATACCCCCCTCCGGCACATCCCAATCGCCGGTGCCGCCGCCGATCACGTGGTAGAGGAAACAGCGATTCTGCGCCAGGGACGGGTCGTGCGCGTGGGTGAAGGTGCCGATCAGCGCATCGGTGAACACCACACCGCGGACGAGGTCGTCGGCGAAACAGCGTTCCACCAGCTCCCCCAGCGGTCGCTCGAACAGGTCCGCCCAGGCTCGGCCGCCCACGAGTTGCCGCAGCCGGTCGCGAGTGGGCAGCGGTTCGGTGAGCGTCGGGAAGACGGCGCGCGCCACCTGCGCGGTCATGGCGTAGAACCGTTGCCAGGCGGCGAACTCGCGATCGGAGCCGGTGACCCGTGCGAAACTCTCCCGGGTCGCCGCCGGCGATCCGTTGTCCACCAGAAGACCGGTCGTACCGGCCGGTGTATAGGACGAGATCCGCCGCTTCCTGGTGCGGAACCGCAGCCGTAGATCGCGCACGATCCGCTCCGGCAGCAGGCTGACCAGGTACGAATACCTCGACAACCGGATATCCACTCCGTCGAACACACGGGCGGATACGGCCGCGCCACCGGCCGCGGCCGCACGTTCCAGGACCAGGACCGACTGTCCGGCCCCGGCCAGATACGCGGCGGCCACCAGCCCGTTGTGCCCGCCGCCCACGATCACCACGTCGTACCGGGAACGTATCGCCATGGGTCTGTCGATACCACACGGATACGGCGATAGTGCCGAGGCTATCCGAGCAGGCCGCCCAGCAGACCGCCGCTCTGTCCCGCCTCCTGGCCGCCGCCGGTGCCCCCGAGGAACCCGCCGGGCGGCAGTTCCGACGGCTGCACGATGACGAAACCGCGCCCGGAGAACGACAGGGTGATGCCCTCACCGGTACTGCGCCCGATCAGCCGGCCCAGCCCGAAGGAGTCGTTGCGTTTCACACTCGTCTGCAGGCTGGAAGACCACGCGATCGCCGCCTGGGGATCGGCATAGGTCGGCTGATCGACGTTCAGCACCACCGGACCCCCGTGGCTGGTGATCGCGATCCGGCCACGACCGCTGAACACACAGTTGAACAGGCCGGCGTTACTGGCGAACCCCGCGGCCCCCTGCACCATCCGGATGTCGTAACCGAGGGTCGGATCGAATGCGAGCACATTCGATCCGTTGATGGTGAGACCGTCCGTACCGTCGAGATCGATGATGTGCACATCGGCCGCGCCGTTGGCCACGAACAGATCCCCCCGGCCGGACACCTTCATCAGCGGTACACCCTCACCGGTGAGCCGCTGCTGGATCGCCCGTCCGATCCCGCCGGAGCCAAGCGCCTGGAAATGCAGATCCCCCTGGTAGGCCACCATAGAACCGGAGCGGACCAGCGTTTCGCCGTTCACCCCGACCTTGATCATCTTGCTGCCCTGCTTCTGGATACCCATACCGGACACTTCGGCATGACGCGGGTCGAACAGCTCGCTGTGCATCGGCTGAGCTCCTTGCTGAGAGGAATGCGGGGGGATGTGCTGGGGGAAAGGAGCGGCAGCCGGTGGCGCCGCGTAGCCCGGACCGGCCGGGTACGGCTGCTGCGGCGGGTGGCCCGGACTCCCGGGGTACGGCTGCTGCGGTGGATACCCCGGAGGCGATTGCGGGCCGGGCGGATAGGCGGGCGGAGCCGGATATCCCGGTGCGGCGGCCGGGGCCGGGCCCGGCGGGGACTGCGAACCCGCCACCGGGTTGGCCACCATGGTCGGATCCGTGCGGGAGGCCGGCGGAGCGGCGGCAGGCGTGGACGGCGGTACGGGCTCGTCGTCCACGTTCACCCCGAAATCGGTGGCGATACCGGCCAGCCCGTTGTCGTATCCCTGCCCGACCGCGCGGACCTTCCACGCACCCGCGCGACGATAGATCTCCACACACACCAGGGCGGTCTCGGTGGTCAGCGCGGGAACGGGGAAGGTGAGGGCACCCTGCGGGCCGGTAACGGTCACGGTCAGCGAACCCACCGAACCGAAGGTGGGCGGGCCGCTACCGTCCAGACTGGCGGTGACCACCACCTTTTCGATATCGGGCGGCAGTGCCGGGGTCTGGACATCGACCACATCACCCGCGCCCCGGCCGTGCCGGTAGGTGACGCCGGGGCCGACCGGCTGGTTGAAGAAGACGAAATCGCCGTCGGAGCGAACCTTGCCGTTGCCGGCCAGCAGCAGCGCCGAAACGTCCACGGGCGCCGAACAGGTGACGGTCACGGTCAGCCGGTCACCCGGCGCGGGCCGGTTCTCTCCCGGAGCGAGCGCGGTCACCTCGTATCACCTCGACTCGGCGCGTACCGGTGGTATTCCCCGGTCCGGCGCGATCCCCGGACACCGGCCGGGTACGCGTATGACTTCTGATCCACACCGACGAGTCTGACCGATACCGTCCGCGCCGCGCCACCGAGGCACCCCGATTCCGCCCGGAACAGGAAAAACACGGATCCGGGCGCGAATCTGAGAATTTTCACAGCACACCCACAGCCAACAGCCAGCCCGCGGCGGCACTCTGGAAGGAGACGAACGGAACTCGGCATCCGGGAGGAACCCATGGTGGAGATCGAGATCACCGGCACTACCGTCACTGTTCACGTCCGCGGCGCGCACCGGGTGATGTCGCTGTGCGACCGTATCACGTTCGATCTGGCGAATATCGTGGCGGTCGAACCGGCCGAGATCGATCTACGGCCGCCGTGGGTACGTGCCCCCGGTGTCTTCTTCCCCGGGGCGATCGCCGCCGGAACGTTCCGTGGTAAGGGCCGGAAAGAATTCTGGGACACCCTGTTCGGTGGCAGGGCAGTCCGTATCGATCTCCGCGGAACCGATTACACCCGGGTCGTCGTGGATGTCGACGATATCGACAGCACGCTGCACTCCCTGCGCCACGCCGCCGCGGCCTAGCGGCGGCCGTCCCGGTTCGCCGATCGGTCTCGAATCTCCCCGCGGGACCGATCGGCGCACCGAGGACATACCCACCGTTTTCCACGGAGCCGCCACGGCGTTCCCCTCCGGTACGGGCGCCGTATGCCCGATGGACCACGCCATCCGCGCGCCGCGGCGGGAACGACGCCTATTCGCCCGCGGAATCGGGTTCCGGCTTCGGCTGCCGGGTGACGATCCGCAGCACCGGCTCCACTACACGCGCCACGATCGGGCCCACCGAAGCCATCAGCAGCACATAGGTGGTGGCCAGCGCCGCGAACTCGTCCGGCACCGCCCCGGCCGCCACGGCCAGCCCGGCGATGACAATGGAGAACTCGCCGCGGGCCACCAGCGCGGCACCGGCCCGCGCACGGCCCAGCCGCGACGCGCCGGCATGCGCGGCGGCCCACCACCCCGTGGCGATCTTCGTGGCGGTGGTGATCACCGCCAGCAGCACCGCCCATCCCAGTACCGGCGGGATACTGCGCGGATCGGTGGTGAGGCCGAACAGGACGAAGAACATCGCCGCGAACAGGTCCCGCAGTGGTTCCAGGATCTTCGTCGCGTTGTGGGCGGTGGTATCGGAGATGGCGATACCCAGCAAGAACGCGCCGACCGCCGCCGATACCTGGAGTGCGGAGGCCACCCCGGCCACCAGTAGCGCGGACCCGAGCAGCTTCAGCAGGAAGATCTCGCGGTCCTCGCTGGCCACGAGCGCGGAGACGTATTTGCCGTACCGGAAGGCGACCACCAAGACGACGGTGACCGCCAGCAGCGCGATCCCCAGCGACTGCAACCCGGCCATGAAACCCAGGCCGGCCAGGACCGCGGTCAGTACCGGCAGATACGCCGCCATGGCCAGGTCCTCGAACACCAGGATCGACAGGATCACCGGTGTCTCGCGGTTACCGAGCCGGCCCAGATCGTTGAGGATCTTGGCGATGATCCCGGACGAGGAGATGTAGGTGACACCCGCCATCGCCAGCGCACCCGTGGGTCCCAGACCGAGCAGCAACGCCACGACCACGCCGGGTGTCGTGTTCAACACGAGATCCAGCAGACCCGCCATCCAGGATCTGCGCATACCGGTGAACAACTCCGCCGCACTGTATTCCAGACCGAGCAGGAGCAGCAGCAGCACTACGCCGATCTCACTGGCGAGATGAATGAACTCGTCGGCCTCGTGCAGTCCGAGGAAACCTCCTTCCCCGAACACCAACCCACCCACCAGGTACAACGGTATGGGGGACATACCTATCCGGGCCGCGATGCGTCCGAGCACACCCAGCCCGAAGAACACCGCCCCCAGCTGGATCATTGCCAGCGTGGTCGCATTCATCGCCGAAGAATCAGCCGTCTTTCAAGATATGCGCGGCGCTGTCCAGACCATCGGTGGTTCCCACCACGATCAGCACATCACCGCCGGTGAACACAAAATCCGGGCCGGGCGCGGGCATGGCCTGCCCCGCACGCATAACGGCCACGATGGAGGCCTTGGTCCGGGTACGCATCCGCGTCTCGCCCAAGGTCCGCCCGTCATAGGGCGAATTCTCGTTGACGGGCAGTTGCCTGGTGTTCACGCCATCCATATCCCGGTGGTCGTTGCGCAACTGGCCGACCAGCTGTGGCGCACCGAGCAGGTTGGCGAGCGTGCCCGCCTCCGCCTCGGTCATCGGGATCTGGGTGGTGGCGTCGGGATCGCCGATCTTGGTGAAGATCAGATCGATCGTCCCGTCCTTGTGGTCGACGACCCCTATCCGCCGGCGTACGGCGGTGAGCGGAAAATCCTTGCGTACGCCTATACCCGGCAGGGGCGTCACTTCGACGTTCACGATGTCACCTCAACTCGACTACGAGTGCGGCCCGATGGCCGCACCCACCCTAGCGGCTACCCCGCAGCGGCCGTTCTCGAACCTGTCCGGGGCGGGACGCGGGTCAGTCCGCACGACGCGCCCGCTCGGCGGCGATCACCACATGGCGCATGAGCAGTGCCGTGGTCACCGGACCCACCCCGCCCGGCACCGGGCTGAGGCCGGCGGCGATGCCCCGTACCGAGTCCGGGTCCACATCGCCGACGATCTTGCCGTCGGCGGATTCGTTCGTACCCACATCGATCACCACCGCACCGGGGCGCACATGTGTCCCGGTCACCAATCCGATCCGGCCGGCGGCGGCGACCACGATATCGGCGGCCGCGGTGACCGCGGGCAGATCCCGCGTCCGGGAGTGGCAGACGGTGACGGTCGCGTTCTCCGCGAGCAGCAGATGCGCCAGCGGTTTGCCCACCACGTTCGACCGGCCCACGATCGCCACGTGCCGCCCCTCGAGGGCGATCTCGTGATGTTTCAGCAACTCCACCACCGCTTCGGCGGTGGCCGGGGCGAAACCGGCCGATCCGGCCGTGAGCAGACCCAGGGAGAGCGGGCTCACCCCGTCGACATCCTTGGTGGCGGCGATCGCCGGGGACACCTCCTCCAGCGTCACCCCCGAAGGCAGGGGGGTCTGCAGCATGATCGCGTCGGTTTCCGGGTCCGCGCTGCGCACCGACAGCTCGGTCCGCAGCGTATCGAGCGAGGCGTCGGCCCCGAGATCCACTGTGTCGCATTCGATTCCGCGGTTGGCCGCCGATTTCCGCAGCGAACTGACATACCAGGCGCTGGCCGGGTCGTCGTTGGCGACGACCAGCGCCAGCCGCGGAGCGCGGCCGGTCTGCTCGGTGAGCGCCGTCGCCCGCGCGGTCGTATCCGCGTTCAGGGCGGCGGCGAGGTCTTTCCCGGTCAGCGATGCGGTATCCACGAACGTTCACCCTAACGGGCGCGCCCCACCGCTTCCCATCCGCAGTCGCACACCGCCGGAGCGGCGGCGGGAAGCTTCCACTCCGCCACACCGGAAGGCGCCGGGACATGCCCGGGATCCGGTAGTGGCAAATCCCGGGTTCCGGGTGTGTCGCGCTCTAGGGTGATGAGCCACGTACCGTAAGCGCCGGCCCATCCCGTCCGTCTACGAGAACCAACTCCGCCCGTGGAAAGGTGTCGACGTAGTGCACAGTCGCAGAGGTTCGCAATATCTGGTGGCGCTCACCGCCGCCGTGAGTATCGCCCTCGCCGGATTCAGCGGCGCCCCCGCTCGGGCCACCCCCGAAACAGACGCCCTCTACAACGCCGCGCAACGCCATTTCACCGACGGCGACGCGGCGGCCGGTCGCGCCGCGCTGAACGATCTCATCGGCCGCGACCCCACCGATGCCGAGGCATTGTCGTTGCAGGTCATCTGGTCACACTATGCCGGCGATATCCCGGCCCTGCACCATGCGATGGGCCGCCTGCGCGATATCGACGCGGGTATGGCCGCGGGCACCGACCGGGTACTGCACGCGGTGGCCGCGGGTATCGCCACCCTGCCCAATCCGCTGCCCGCCCTGGTCGGGCCGCAGACCGGCATCGTGGTCTTCGGTTTCGGCCTGTTGCCCGATGGCTCACCCCGGCCCGAACTGGTCCAGCGACTACAGGCCGCCTGGGTCCAGGCCCTGGCCTCGCCGTTCTCCCCGATCGTGGTGAGCGGGAACAACCCGAGCAACGGCATCACCGAGGCCGAGGCCATGCGGCACTGGCTCATCGGCCACGGAATCCCGGCCGAACGGATCCATGTGGAGAACCGAGCCGGATCGACCGTGCAGAACGCACTGTTCAGCGCGGATATCCTCCGCCGGATAGGGGCGGATACCGTTGTCGCGGTGACCTCGCCCAACCATATCCGGCGGGCGGTCGCGGACCTGTACGTGGCCGGTATCCCGGTGGTGGGCGCCACCACCTCGCTGAACCAGCTGGTATCGCAGCTCCCGCCACCGAGCAAACAGGCGCAGTACAGCATCTATCTCGATGCCACCCGCACCTTCCGCCTCAGCACCAGCCGCTGAACGGCCGGGCACCGCGTTCCCCGGCGCGGTGCCCGGACCCGGCTGCGGTCCTACCGAGGCGACGGCCGCGCGGATGCGGGCGGCGACCGTCTCGGGCGGGATATCGGCGACGAAGGCACCCGGCCGGTGGGGCCACCTGCCCTATCGGATGCGGCAGGATGAGTTCGTGGAGCAATCGGCGGTATCGGTGGATGTCGTGGCATTGCGGTTCTGGAGCGATGAGGCCGCGGCCACCTTCGGAATCGCGGCCCGCTCCCATGAGCCGTTCACCGGCCGGCTCGCGCTACCGGGTGTCCTCCTGGGTCGCGGGGAACGCCTCGCGGACGCGGCCCGCCGGGCGGTCCATACCGAGCTCGGAGTCCCGTCCGCCGCGGTGGGACCGGCCGGTCAGCTGGTCACCTTCGACGAACCCAGCCGTGACCCGCACGGCCCCACCCTGTCGATCGCCATGTGGGCGGTCACCGAACCCCATGAGGGGCCTGCGGAATGGGCCTCCTTCGATTCCCCGCCGCCGCTGGCCTTCGATCACAACAGCATCGTGACCGCCGCGCGCACGCTGCTGTCGGGCCTGCTGTGGAAAGACCTGACGCTCACCCGGGCGCTGCTCGGCCCGCGGTTTCCGGCCACCCGAGCCATCGATCTCACCGCCTCCCTCCTGGGGGCCCGGCCGGACCCGGCGAATCTGAACCGCACCCTGGCCGGGATACCGGGGCTGACGAAGACCGGCGAACGGCGGCGCACCAGGGCCACCGGCCGCCCCGCGGCGGTGTGGGCCTTCACCGGACAGTAGGGCGGAGCAGCCGGCGTAGGCACCCCGCCGGACAGCGGATATTCCGGTGCGCGCGAACGCCGCGATCGACACACTGGGCCCATGACCGCATTCGATACGGCCGCCGTCACCCGGCGCCTCCGGGCGGCGGGTTGCGTTTTCGCCGAGGACGAAGCCCGGCTGCTGGTGAGCGCGGCCCGGTCCGCGGACGAGCTCGCGGGACTGGCGACGCGACGGGTCGCCGGGACCCCGCTCGAGCATCTACTCGGATGGACGGAATTCCACGGCCTCCGGGTCGGCGTCCGGGCGGGGGTGTTCGTTCCCCGGCAGCGGTCGGTCCTGCTGGTGGACGAGGCCGTGGCGCTGGCCCGCACACACTCGGTCCATACCGTGGTGGATCTGTGCTGTGGATCGGGCGCGCTGGGGCTGGCCCTGCTCACCGAGCTCGGCGACTACCGGCCGCATCCGCCGCGACTCGTCGCCGCGGATATCGATCCGGTCGCGGTGGCCTGCGCGCGTGACAACCTCGCGGCCCTCGGCGGACAGGTCCACCAGGGTGATCTGTTCGAGGCACTCCCGGACACCCTCCACGGGCGGATCGATCTCCTGCTCGCCAACACCCCCTACGTGCCCTCCGAACAAATTCCACGGCTGCCGCCGGAGGCACGCGAGCACGAACCGGTGGCGGCGCTCGACGGTGGCCCGGATGGCCTCGAGCTGGCCCGGCGCACCGCCGCGGCCGCGGCCCACTGGCTGGCGCCGGGCGGATCGCTGCTGATCGAGATCGGAGTGACCCAGATTCCGGCGGCCACCACGCTGCTCACCGAAAGCGGTTTGCACGCACATATCGTGCGTTCGGCCGAACTCGGCGCGACCGTGGCGGTGGGCCGCCGGGACGCTACTTCCGACCGGTGAACTCGTCCATGGAGTGGTACACCCCGACCGTGTTCAGGAACAGGTCCCGGAGCCGGATCGGCAGCAACCCGGACAGCGCCTTGTTGAAACGAGAGGTCCAGGGCAGGATCACCACCGGCGTGCCCTTCTTCATCTGCTTCCACGAGGTGTTCACGACCCGGTGCTGATCGAGGATCGGGGTGAACCAGAAACCCTTGGCGCCCTCGAACATTCCGGTATTGATGTAGGTCGGGCAGACGGTGGTGACCCGGACGTGGTGGTGACCGGCCTGCTGTAGTTCGATACGCACCGAATCCGACCAGCCCAGCGCCGCCCATTTCGACGCGGCGTAGACACTCATCCGCGGATTGTGCACCAGCCCCGCCGAAGAGGCGATGGTGAGTACCCGGGCCTGCCCCGTACCGGCGACCATGGCCGGTAGGAACTCCAGGGTCACATACATCGGACCGAGCGCATTGATCGCCATGGTCTTGTCGATATCGGTGCGGTCCTTCGTCTCCCAGAAGTAGGCGTTCCCGCGGACGATCCCGGCATTGTTGACCAGGACATCGATATCGCCGACGTCCGCCCGCACCGATTCCGCGGCCGCCGCGATCGCGGCCCGGTCCGAGATGTCGACGGTACAGGTGTGCACGGCACCGCCCGCGGCGGTGAGCTCGGCCGCGGTCGCGGCCAGCGCGGTCTCGTTGATATCCCACAGCACCACGGCGGCAGCGCCCTCGCGGACCGCCCGTTCGGCGAACAGTTTGCCCAGACCCATGGCGGCGCCGGTGATCAGGACTTTCTTACCGGCCACCGTATCCAGTTTCATCGGTGTGAATCCTTGTCGTGAGAGTGGTGTCAGGGCCTACTTCTGGCGCAGGGTCCGCATAATCCGGAAGTAGAGTGTCATGGTTTTGGCCCACATCGCCTCCGACATACCCGGTAGCGGGGCGATGGGCAGTATCCGCTGGACCGCGATGGTCTGGGTATCGACGTATTTCAGCAGGCCTTCGGGGCCGTGCCGGCGGCCGGTACCGGAAATTCCCAGCCCACCCGACGGTGCGTCGGCGCTCCCCCACGCCGCGATGAACCCCTCGTTCACGTTCACCGAACCGGCGTTGATGCGGGCGGCGAACGCACGGCCGCGGGCCGCGCTGCGGGTCCAGACGCTGGCGTTGAGCCCGTACGGAGTGTCGTTGGCCTGCTCCACCGCCTCGTCGTCGCTACTCACCTTGTAGACCGAGACGACCGGTCCGAAGGTCTCCTCCCGGTGGACCGTCATCTCCGGGGTGACATCGGTGAGCACGGTGGGCTCGTAGAAGTACGGGCCGAGATCCGGGCGATGGACGCCACCGGCGAGCACGGTCGCACCCTTGGCCACCGCGTCCTCCACATGCGCGCGAACGGTTTCGAGTTGCCGCGGGAAGGTCAGCGATCCCATATCCGTGGTGTAGTCGAGGGGCGACCCCAGTTTCAGGGCGCGCACCGCCGCGACGAATTCGCCGATGAACCGGTCGTAGACCTGCTCGTGGACGTAGATACGTTCCATCGACTCGCACAGCTGGCCGGCCGAGGCGAAACTGGCCCGCACCGCGGTCCGGGCGGCCGCTACCGGATCGGCATCCGACAGCACCAGCAGCGGATTCTTACCGCCCAGTTCGAGGGAGCAGCCGATGAGCCGCTCCCCTGCCTGGCGGCCGATGGTGCGGCCGGTAGCGCTGGAGCCGGTGTAGTCCACGTAATCGGCCCGGTCGATGACCTCACCGCCGATCACCGACCCACGGCCGAGCACGATCTGCCAGAGTCCTTCCGGCAGGCCCGCGCGTACGGCGGCGTCCACGGCCCACAGTGCGGTGAGGGCGGTCTGGTTGTCGGGACGGCCGACCACGGCGTTCCCGGCGATCAACGCCGGCAGCGCGTCGGATACGGCCAGGGCGAGCGGATAGTTCCACGGGGAGATGACCGCCACGACCCCCTTCGGCCGATGCCGCACCTGCACATCGGTGAGCAGTGGCAGCACGCCACGCGGCTTGCGGCGCGCGAGCAGTGCGCCGGCGGTGGCGGCGTAGTACCGGGAATTGACGGCCACATCGGCGACTTCGTCGAAAGCGTGCGCCCGGGACTTACCGGTCTCGGTCTGGACGATATCGAGGATCGTCTCCTGTTCGGCCAGCACCAGATCGTGGAAGCGGCGCAGGATCGCGGCCCGCGCGCGTACCGGTACCCGCGCCCATTCCCGCTGCGCCGCGCGGGCCCGGTCGAAGGCGGCGTCGATATCATCCACCGCGGACTGGGGCAGTTCGGTGATCGTCTCCCCGGTGGCGGGCGCGGTGATCGTCACCGGGGGAGCTCCGCCGGCCGCGGCCCGGGCGAGTAGCGGTTTCACCAGTTCCGGGGTCAGCGCGCCGGTGGCGGCGGGCCGCTGGGCGGTCGTCATCGTCGGGATTCTCCTGGGCGATCTCGCGCGGCGGGCGGAAAACCGCAGCGGGCGGATTAATTGAACAGTGGTGTTAGAGTAATGCTCGTGCCGCATGCCGTGTCAAGGGCTCCGTTTCGCGCAACAGCGCGCCACCGCCGCGGTCTGTGGGATTTCACAGGCCGGCCGGGAGCCGGATCGTGAACGAGAAGCCGGCGGATCCCGGGGCGGCCACGGTCCCCGACGAGCACATACCCCCGAACACCTCACGCGGAATCCGCCGGGGCCGCCCACCACAGACCCGGGAGCAGGCCGAACAGGTGCGCGCCCGCATCGTAGGGGCCACCGCGGAGGTCTTCACCCGCGGCGGTTCGCGCACTCTCAGCGTCGCGCAGATCATCGAGCAGGCGGGACTGTCCCGTCCGACCTTCTACCGCTATTTCGCCAATGCGACCGAACCGCTCAACGCGGTACTGGATGTATCCAACGCCGAACTGGTCGCAGGTATCGGCGCGGCACTCGAATCGTCCGGTGAGGGTGTGGACCTGGGTATCCGGCTCATCGACGCCTACCTGGACTGGGCACGTGGGCACGGAGCCATGTTGCGCCCCCTGTTCGCCGAACTCCACGACCCCGGGTCGCCGGTATCGGGCTACCGCAATACCGCGCTGGAGGCGATCCGCTCCATCGTACGAACCAAGTTCGCCGAGCTGGGCCGGCCGGTTCCGGCGCCGCTGGACCTCGACGCGGCACTGCACGTCTGTGAGTACGTGGTGTACCGGATAGCGGCCGCCGCCGAACCGGGCGGCGAACCCGATCCCGGCACGGTGGCGGCGGCCCGCCTCACCATGATCCGGGTCGTACTGGCCACCCTCGGCAACACCGACGACGTGCACTACGCCATGGCGCTGCCGGGTATCTTCCCGGCGGCCCCCGCCGAACCACCGCCCGGATAGCCGTGGGTCCGGCACCGGGTGCCCGGAATCAGAGCCGCGCCCCGGCCTCGTCGAGGCTCAGCCCGCTGGCCCGCAGGACATGCCGGTCGATGGCCGCCCGGATGGCCTCCTCGGTACCCAGCACCCGCACATGCCGGCGAGCCCGGGTGATCGCGGTGTAAAGGAGTTCGCGGGTGAGCAGACCGGAACCCGGTTCGGGCAGGACGATGGTCACCGCGTCGTACTGACTGCCCTGGCTCCGGTGGATGGTCATCGCGAAAACCGTGACCACGGCCGGGAACTGGGTCGGATGGACCAGATGAGGTTCGTTCCCGCGCTGCAACGCCACGCGCAACGAGCCGTCGGGGCGGCGCAGCACCACCCCCGTATCACCGTTGTAGATACGGGCCTCGTGATCGTTGGCCGTAACCAGCAGGGGCTGTCCGGGATACCACGGCCCCGACCGGCCCTCCGGCCCGGCACCGGCCGCCGCGGCCCATTCCGCGGCCGTACGATCCCACTGCTCCACCCCGTAGGGGCCACGACGGTGTGCGCAGAGCAGACGATGCGATTCGAATGCCGCGAGCGCCGCGGTGGCGTCACCGGCCAGGGCCGCGGCGGCGACCCGCCGCGCCGTGGCGGCGATATCGGCACGGACGGCGGCGATATCGTCCGGTTCGAGCAACTCCAGCATATCGCCGCCGGCACGCAGCAGGTCCAGGGCAGCCTCGGTATCACCGGCCCGGACCGCGATCGCCAGATCGGCGATCCGGCCCCCGAAACGACGGCCGCGGGTCAAGCGGATGATCCCGCCGCGCAGCCGGTTTCGCTCCGATTCGGTGAGCGCTTCGGCATCGGGCGGCTCCACCGGCCCGGAAACGCCGGCCGTCGCATCCCCGCCGTCGGCCGGGCCGGACGATTCGAAGAGCGCCTCGAAGGCCGGATTACCCGGCCCGGGGAACGGCGCGGCCACGAGATCGGCGAGAACAGCGCCGGCATCGACCGAGGCGAGCTGATCCGGATCGCCGACGAGGACCAGACGGGTGTCCGGGCGCAGCGCGGCCAGGAGCCGGCTCATCATGGTCAGCGAGACCATGGAGGTCTCGTCGACGACCACCACATCGTAGGGAAGACGGTTGTGTTCGTGATAACGGAAGCGGGTGGTACGGCCGCGTTGCCAGCCCAGCAGCCGGTGCAGGGTGGCCGCCGACAATTCCGGGAGACCGAGTTCACCGGCCTGGTCCCGCACGGCCTCCTGGAGCCGGGCCGCCGCCTTGCCGGTGGGCGCCGCCAGCGCGATCCGCAGGGGCGCGTCCCCGGCATCCGGCTCGGCCCCGGCCGCCCGATACGCGACCAGTAGCGCGAGAATGCGGGCGATGGTGTGGGTCTTCCCGGTACCGGGACCACCGGCCACCACCGTGGTCCATCGCGTCGCGGCCAGCGCCGCCGCGAGACGCTGGCGGTCCTGGATCGCACCCGGCGGGCCGAAGAGCCGGTCGAGTTCCCGGCGGATCACCACGGAATCGACCGGCGGATGGTCGGCCGCGCGGGCGGTGAGCACCCGGCGGATGATCTGTTCCTGCTGGTAGTAGCGATCCAGGTAGAGCAGCGGGCCCACTCCGGGGCGGGCCGGATCGGTGAGTCGCAGCGGGCGCAGGGGTCCGGCCGGGCCACCGCACACCAGCGGACTCCGCCGCAACGCCGCGATGACCTCCTGTTCGTCCGGCCAGGGTAGTTCGGCCGGATCGAGCGGATCCGGGCTTTCCTCGTCGGCGTCCACACCGATCTCCCGTATCCGCGTCAGATCCAGGCACACCGATCCCGACCGCACGGCACGCACCGCCAGCGCCGCGGCGAACAGCACCGGTTCCGCCGCCTCCCCACCGAGCCTGCCCAGCCGTTCGGCCACGTGCACATCCGCCGCCGAGAGCACCCCGGCTTCGTTGAACTCCCGCAGCAGTCCGGTTCCCCGCTGCGCCACTCGGATGGGGATCATGCCGGCCCCCCGGCGAGCAGGTCGGAGAGGGCGGTGACGAGACCGGGTGGTGGTGCCCAGTCGTAAACTCCCGCACCGCCCGGGGTCTCGGGGCCGATCATCCCGCGAACGAACAGGTAGCGGATACCGCCCAGATGCCGGGCGGGATCGTAGCCGGGCAGCCGCCAGCGCAGATACCGGTGCAATGCCACCGAGTACAGCAGGGCCTGCAGGGGGTAGTGGGAGCGGATCATCTCCGCGGCCATCCGGTCGCGGGTGTAGTGCGCCACGGTGAGCTCCCCCGTACCGAGGCGGTTGGTCTTGTAGTCGACGACGATGTACCGCCCGTCCGGAATACGCAGTACCGCGTCGATACTGCCGGTGAGGTATCCCCGCAACGGTACGTCGTCGAGGGTGTCCAATTCCGCGGCATAGGCGTAGAACTCGTCGGCCGGGTCCAGATGCGCGCGGAGTACGGTGGCGATCCGGTGCAGCGTGGCGGCGGAGGCAGCGGGCGTGTCCCCACCGGCGAGCGGTAATTCGAACTCCAGCTCGCACAACCTGTCCCGGCCCGCCACCTCGGCGAGGGTGCCGAACCCGATCGGTGTCCGCAACACCGCGAGCAACGCGGTCGCCAGTAACTCCGGATCGGCATCGGAGAGCATCTCACCGACCGCCTCGGCACAACGCGCCCGTAGCTCGGCCGCGAGATCGGCCGCATCGGTGTCCACTCGTTCCAGCACACCGTGCACCAGAGTGCCGAATTCCGCACCGTAGGGCAGATCGTTCATCAGCGAGAACGCGCCCGGTTCCGGATCGGCGACCGCGACCGGAGCCTCGGGCTCGTCACCGGGACCGGGCGTCCCCTCTGGTTCGGCGCCGGAGGATTCGGCATGCGCGGCGGCGGTGAGCGCCGAGTAGGACGTACGCCGCCAGTGGTCGTCGACCTCCCGATCGAAGGTCGCGACGACGAGATCCTCCCTCGTCGTACCGCCGGGGGCGCGGTACACCGGGGGTTTCGCGGCAGGGTCGGCGGCGGTGACCGAAACGACGTCTCCGGCCGCCGCGGCCCAGGCTCCGATCCGGTCCACCACTGCCGTGTCCTCGTCGACAGGAGCGCGGAATGCCGGTTGCGCCGTACCGGCGGTGCGCCCGAACAGCAGCCGGTGCAGGGGTGCGGTGGCGGTACCGAAGGAGGGCGCCCACCAGGCGACCACCTGGCAGCAGGCCCGGGTCAGCGCCACATAGCAGAGGCGGAGTTCTTCTCCGGCCGATTCGCGGTCGGCACGTTCCTTACGCGCGGCGTATCCCGGGGAATCGGGTCCGCCGATATCCAGTACCCGGACGCCGTCCTCGTGCATGAGCAGAGTGGCGGGTTTGGGATCGGCGGAACTGTCCCACGCGAAAGGCAGGTACACCACCGGGAATTCGAGACCCTTACTCGCGTGCACGGTCGCGATCTGCACGGCGGCGATATCGCGGTCGAGCCGGCGACTGCGCCCGGACACCGATCCCGAGGCGGGCTCCCGCACCCGATCGGTCAGCCATCTGGTGAGCGCGGTGAGGCCGAAACCCTCGGTGACCGAGACCTCGTCGAGCAGCTGGGCGAGGTGGCGGATATCGGTGAGCCGGCGTTCGCCGTGCTCCACGGCGAGCAGCCGGGCCGCGAGCCGGGTTTCGGCGGCGATCTTCTCGAATACCGCGGCGAAACCCGAACGCGCGAAAAGCCTTCCCGCATCGCGCAGTTCGGCGCTCACCCGGCCCACCAGATCCGCGCCCCCCGCCTCGAGCTCGGCGGTGGTCTGCCCGAACAGCGGGGTGAGCGCGGCCAGCCGCACCCGGTCGGCGCGATGCGGCTGTTCGAGCGCCCGCAGCACCCACAGCCAGTCGGTGGCGCTGGGAGTGGCGAAAATACTGCTGCCGCTGGTCAGCACAACCGGGACCCCGGCGCGTTCGAGAGCGTCGCGGACCACGTCGAGCTGGGTGTGGGTGCGGACCAGCACCGCGATATCACCGGGCCCGATCGGCCGCCACTCCGAGGCGGACTCCGCGGCATCACCGGTTCCGGCCGGCGGCTGGTCCCGCTGCCGGCGGCGTACCGCCGTTTCGGCGACCGTGGTTCCCGATTCCAGGAGCGCGACGATATCGGCGGCCAGATCGGCGGCGACACGGGCACGCTGCCGATGGATGTTCGGGAAACCGGAGAATCCACGCGGGCCCGCGCCGGTCCGGGGCAGACAACGCAGGCGCAGCGGGGTGATCAGCCCGGCCGGGCCGTTCAGCCTGCTCCAGGGCTGGGTGGCGGTCACCGCGGGCACCACGATCTCGTCGTGGCCGAGCGCCGCACCGCCCAGCAGATGTTCGAGGGCGGCGAGCAGTCCGGCATCGCTGCGCCGGTTGGTGGTGAGTTCACAGCGCGCGCTCGCATGACCGACCGCGTCCAGATAACTGAGCACCTCCGCGCCCCGGAAAGCGTAGATCGACTGTTTGGGGTCGCCCACCAGCACCAATGTGTTGTATCCGTGGAACGCGCGGCGCAGGATCTCCCACTGCAGGGGGTCGGTGTCCTGGAATTCGTCCACCAGTACCACCCGATAGCGGTCCCGGATACGGCCGCAGGCCGCCGCACCGTGCACCGGATCGGCGAGGATATCGCGCAACAGCACCAGCAGATCGTCGAAATCCCGGAGGCCCGCCAGGCGTTTACGACGTTCGACCTCCGTGCGGACCGCGGCGGCGAACGCCACCCGCTCGGCGGAGATCTCGTCGGTATCCGGTGCCAGGCGCGCCTGCCGGTCGCGCACCGCGGCCAGCGCGAAGCGGTGGGCCTGTTTCACCGGGAAAGGCGCCCGGGTGCGGGCGTAGCGGCTCAGATACAGATCGTCCACCGCCGTGCGGATCACCTCGTCGGCTTCCTCCACCAGCCGGACACCGGGATCCAGATCGCCGGCGAGGCCCAATTCGGCGAGCATACGCTGACAGAAACTATGGGTGGTGGCGATCGCCCCCGCGTCGAAACCCGAGAGCGCGGCCAGCAGCCGGGCGCGGCGGGTCTGGACCTCTTCCGGGGTCCCGGTGGCCAGATGCCGGATGAGCTCATCGGGCGCGCGGCGGGCGGATTCCGGGTCGGCCAGCGCGGCGGCGACGGCGACGAAACGGTCCCGGGTGCGCTCGCGTAGTTCCTGGGTGGCCGCACGACTGAAGGTCACCAGCAGCAGCCGGGAGATTTCGACATCGGCCTCGGCCACGTAACGGACGGCGAGGCCGACGATGGCGTAGGTCTTACCGGTACCGGCGCTCGCTTCCAGCACGGTGGTGCCCTCGGGCAGTTCACCGCACAGGTCGAAGGCCGTGCCGGTGGGTAGCGCCGTGGTGGTGGTCGTCATATACCTTCCGCCGTCCCGTCCGGGAGCCGTACCGTCGCCGTCACGGCTCCCCCTGCCGTTCGGCGCGCAGCAGCGGCACCCACAACCGCCGCGCGATGGAGCCGAAACGTGTCGTTTCCACGGGTTCCCCGGCGGGTGCGCCCGCACGGGTCAGATCACGCAGGTCCGGCGCCGCGCCCCAGACATAGCGCAGCGTACGGTCGGTGCGCTCGGCGAAATCGCGAGCGCGGTCGCCGCCGCCGAACGTGCGCTCGGCGGCGACGATCGCCTCCTCCGGTGGTAGCCGGCGGTAGCGGGCCTCGGCATAGGCGGCGGTGGTGGCGGTGGCGATGGGCAGGGGCTCGGAGAGCCCGGCGTCCCGGAGAGTGACCAGGGTACGCAGGACCGATATCGCCTCGTCCGCGGGCGGAGCGGTGAGTTCGGCCCGCCACGCCGGCGTCGGGAACCGCCCACGACCGGTGACCGCGGCGCGCCACGGCCGGTCCTGCGCGACGGCCAGCGCCAGCAGCGATACCCAGGCCGCGAGCCGGTGTTTCGGCGCGATACGGGAGAACGTGGTACGCACGAGCAGATCGCCGCGCACCTCGGCAACGGTTCCGGTGAGCCGGCGGCCGCCGCCCAGATCCACGGCGATATCGATATCGCGCGGCGCCTGCGCGTAATCCGGACCGGCGGCCCGGGCCAGGAGCTCCACGGTGCGTTCCACTTCGTCGAGCACCGCCCGGCCGAGTTCGGCCGGGGGCAGGGTGCCGCGCCGCCATTCCGCGGCCCGCAATTCGGCCGGATCGGCACCGGCCAGCCGGGCTGCCAGCATGCGCTCCCCCAGCGCCCAGGTCTCCAGCCCACCGAACTCGATGGGCAGCCGGTCGGCGATCTCGTCCTCGTGGTCCGGTACCCGCAGTCCCAGACGCTGCCACAGGAAGCCGCGAACCGGATGCTCGAGGAAGGCGACGAGTTCGGCCAAGCCGATTTCGGTTGTCTCGGCGGCGGGTAACGCCCGGCCCAGCAACCCTGCCGGCGGCACCGGCGCACCGGTTGCCGCCCGGGCCGCCGCGAACGCGACCGTATCGAAGCTGAACGGCCGCGGCGGGGTGAAATTGCGGTGGTCGTGGGCCTGCAACGGGTGGCGGATCAGCACACGGGACATTCCCGTGGCACCGGTATGGGCACGCAGCACATCGAGAAGTTCGGCGATCGGCACCGCGGGTGGGCGGTAGGCGCCGGTCACCGGATCGGCCCCGGTGTGCACCACCACCAGGGTGTCGCCGGCGGCCATGAGCGCGTCGAGCAGGAGCTGGCGGTCCTCGGACCGCGGATCGCGTTCGCCCAGGAGCGGATCGCGGGCACAGACCTCGTCGCCGTCGATACCGGCGCCGCGCGGGAACACCTCATCGTCCACGCCGAGCAGCACCACCACCCGATGCGGAACCGACCGCATCGGGGTCATGGCGCAGACGGTGAGTTCACCGGTGCGGAAATTGGCGCGGGTGGGGGCGGCGGCGAGCCGGTCCCGGAGCAGGACCGCGATATCGGCGAGGCGCAGCGGCAGCTCTCCGGCGTACGCGGCGGCGGCGGCCAGTTCACGCCGCGCCTCGGTGCGTACCCACGCCTGCGACTCCGGCACCTCGGTGAGCAGATCCAGGGCCCGGCTCAGCGTCGCCGACCACTGCGCCGCGGGCCCCGTACCCTGCAGGTCACGCAGAATCGAGGCCAGCCGGTCGACGTATTCGGCGAACCGGCCGGCGAGGTCGATATCGTTGCTGTCCACATCGTCGAGCGGCAGTACCCGGCCGAGCCAATCCTGGGAGCTCTCGTCCGCGGTCACCCCGAGCAGGATCCGGTCGACGGCGGCGTTCACCGTGTTCTGCTCGAAATCGCCGAGACCGAACGCGGTTCGCTGCCGCCTGCCGATCCCCCAGCGCGCACCGGCTTCGACCGCCCATTCCCGGATCCGCTCGAGATCGTCGCCGTCGAATCCACAGGCGCGACGCACCGGTTCGGTCGCCGCCACATCCAGTATCTCCGTGACCGTAGCCCGCCCCTGCGCGAGTTCCAGCAGCATCATGACCACACCCAGCAGCGGATTGGTCACCGCGCGACCCCGGTCGGCCAGCCGCACCCGCAATCGGTGGCCGGGGTGGGCCGCGACCTCCGGCGGTTCCGGGGTTCCCGTCCCGGGGTGCCCGAACGCGGCACGGATCAGGGGGGCGAACGCCTCCACTTCCGGGCACATGATCAGCACATCGCGCGGCTGCAGGCCGGGGTCGGCGGCGAACAACCCGAGCAGACATTCCCGCAGGACCTCCACCTGCCGGACCGGACCATGGCAGGCATGTATCTGCACGCTACCGTCGCCGGGCACTTCCCCGGGGCCCGGCGGCCAGCGGTCGTCCCTGATATGCGCCTGCAGGGTTCGCAGCAGGGTCGCCGGCGCCGCATCCGGCCGGACCCCATCGGTCTCGTCCACGCAGGCACCGGAGGGCTCCGGGGCGGCATCGTTTCCGGGTTCCGGATACCGCCGGTCCGTCTCCGCGGGCGGTAAGCGGAGCTGGAATTCCCGGATATCCCGGCTCAGCCCGGCCAGCAGCGGGTGTCGTACCCGAGTGGCCGACAGATCGGCGGCCCGGGCGATATCCGGCACCGGCCCGGCCCCGGACGGCTCCGTCGCCTCGGTATCCGCCGCGTCCCGCCGCAGCGTCTCCCACATCGCCGGGCTCGGGTGGGCGAGCCACAGGTGCAGGTCGCGATGTTCCGCCAGCGCGGTGAAGACCGCCGAATGCGCGGCCGGTAAGCGGGTCGTGCCGAAGAGGGACAGCCGGGCCGGGAGGTCGACCACCGCGGGATCCGACCGCAGCCGCGCGCATACCGCGTACAGGCGTTCGGCCGGATCGGGGGCGGCGACGGCCCGGCGCAGCCGGCGCCACAGGGCGGGCTGCCAGAGCAGATCGTCCGGTAGGGACCGGCCGGTGCCGTCGGTATCGGAACCCGCGGCCCATTCGGTGAGCATCGTGGGGCGCTGCACCGCGTAACTGTCGAACAGGGCGGCCAGCCGGGCCGCGGTGGCGTAGCGCCGGCCGCGCCGGTACCCGAGGCCGGACTCCTCGGCGGTCGCTTCCTCCGCACCCGGTTGTGTTGCGCCGGTTTCCGGTTCGCCGGCCGTCAGGCCGAGATGTCGCGCCAGCACCGCGCACCAGGGTTCGTGGACCGATGCGTCGATGACCCGCAGCAGCTCCCACACCACACGATCGGCCGACCACGGGTCGGTATCGGGTGCGATACCGGCGGTTGTGGTCAGCACCTCCTCGACCAGGGCCGCCGGAGCGGGGAACCGGATATTGGCCGCGATACCGTCCGCCGCACCGGCCGAGGTGCCGAGAGAACCCGAGAGCCGCTGGGCCAGCCAGCGTTCCACTCCCTTGGCGGGTACCGCCACCACCTCGGTGGCGAACGGGTCGGGCAATGGATCCGCCAGTACCGCGGCCAGGGCGCCGGCCAGCACGTCCGCGCGTTCGGCGCGGTGGATGTGCAGCGGCATCTCCGCCCTTTCGCTCGGTTCGATCACCGTCCTCCGGCACGTCCGCACGGACGCGGCGGACGCTTCGTCCACCCGTTTATACGCCCGGTCCCCGACACCGCTCGACGGCCCCCCGAAGAGGGCAGGACACCCCGGGGACAGGCGATCGTCAGCCGAATGTCCCTAGCGCCGAAGACTTTTACCGGATATCCACCCGATGCGCACAGTGATTTATCACACATGAGCCACCGACACGCGGCTCGATGGCCGCGGTACGACCGAGGCCCTGTGTCACAGTGCAACCCCGGGAGGAACGGGTTACCGCACGAAAGGCTGGTTCGCGCCGATGAAAGCGCTGGTTGTGCCCTTGATGCCGAGAGACGGGTTCACTGTCCGCCGATCCGGCGACCGGTGGGAGCTGATCAACTCCCGACATTACGGACGCGCCGTCGTGCTCCACTCGTGGCCGCGCGAGGCCCATACCGAAGCGTTCGAACACTGCTGTCGCCTCAACGGCCGGTCGCCGGCCGAAACGAAGGCCACGGCGCGAGTCCGCTAGCTGCCGGAAAACGTGCGTACGGAGCGCCGATATGACAAGGTGTTTCCTCGTGCGTTACCCCCTGCTCACCGGTGCAGCGCCTCGTGTGGCCGCACCCGCCACTGTCCTGGCCGCCGCCGCGATCCTGTTCGCCGGGGCGCCCGCCGGCCTGCCGTCGGCCGATGCCGTCCCGCACGCCCACGCTCAGGGTTGCGCGCACGGTTTCGACTGCGATATGGCGGGCCGGATCGAAAACGTCAACTCCTACCTGAACTCCCGCCCCGGGGTCACCGGTTACGTCATCCGGGACCGGCAGACCGGGGCCGTCTACGCCAGTCCGCACGCCGAGGACATGGTGTGGACCGCGTCCACCATCAAGCTCGCCATCGCCGAGGACCTGCTGAACCGGGCCCGCGTCGGCGCCATCGCCCTGCCGCCGGAGGATCGCGCCCTCATCGAGCAGATGATGTCGACCTCCAACGACCAGGCCACCGATCTGCTCTGGAACAAGTACGCGGGTATCGACCGGCAGGCGTTCAACAACGCCTTCCGCGCCAACGGGATGACGAGCCTGGCGCCGCAGCCTTCGCCCAGCGGCGGACCGCACTGGGCATTCCAGAAGGCGACCGCGGCGGATCTGGACCGGCTCATGTCGAATGTCCTCGACCGTATGCACCCCGACGACCGGTCCTATCTGCTCGATCTCATGCGCCGGGTGGACTCCAACCAGCACTGGGGTGTCTGGGGCGCCGGCGCGAGTATGCGACCGGGCCTGAAGAACGGCTGGTCCGACGAACAGGGCGGCTGGGTGGTCAACTCGGTCGGTTTCGCCGGGCCCGGCGAGCGCTACACCCTGGCGATCATGACGGCGATGAACGGCGAGGGCGGCTACCAAGAGGGCGCCGAAACCGATACCACCGTCGCCGAATACCTGCTGGCCGGACGCTGATCCGGATTCCGGCACCGCAACACCGGGTCTGGTCTCCCACCGGCCCGGTGTTCGCGGATCATCTCCGTTTCAGGTGAGCCGCCGCAATCGCATGGGGGCGTCGTCGCGCGGGAACGGAATCGTCGTGAAACCCCATGGCATCCGGTAGGCCTGCGGGAAACTCCATTCGTAGTCGCGCACGAGGGCCGAGATGATGGTCTTCACCTCGAAGGTGCCGAAGTGCATACCGATGCACTTGTGGGACCCGGCTCCGAAGGGCATCCAGGCGAGCCGGTGCGATTTGTCCTCCCGCCGGTCCTCGGCGAACCGCAGCGGGTCGAAGACCTCGGGATCGGTCCAGAATTCCTCGAGCAGGTGATTGACCTGGTATCCGAGGTCCACGGGTGTTCCGGCGGGAATGTAGTGGCCGAGGATCTCGGTATCGCGGACCGCGCGCCGTACCATCCCCGGCACGGGCGGCATCAGCCGCAGGCTCTCCTTCACGACGAGGTCCAGGGTGCGCAGGGTGTCCAGATCGGCGATGGTCGGGGATGCGTTGTCCAGGTCCAGCGCCAGCACCTCCTCGCGCACCCGCTGCTGCCATTGCGGATGCTTGCCCAGGTAGTAGGCGACCGCGGTGGCCGTGGTCGTGGTGGTGTCGTGCGCCGCCATGATCAAGAAGATCATATGGTTCACCACGTCGGCGTCGCTGAACACCGAACCGTCCTCGGCACGGGCGTGGCACAGGCCGGAGAAGAAGTCGGGTGCGTCGCTGCGCCGCTTCTCCGGCAGCATCGCGGTGAAATAGTCCTCCAGCACCTTGCGGCCGCGCAGCCCGGCGCGCCATTTCCCGCCGGGCACACCGTGGCGGACTATCGCGAGCCCGGCGTGCGTACAGGCCACGAACGCGTCGGTGAGTTTCCGGCGTTCGTCACCTACTTCCACCGCCATGAACGTCTCACCGGCGATATCGAGAGCCATATCCTTGATCGCGGGGAACAGGGGCACGGTCCGGCTCGCGCCCCGTCCCTCCGGTACCCAGTGGGCGATGGTCGAACGCACCACCGGGGTCAGTTCGGCCAGATGCGCTTCCAGCCGCTCCCGGGTGAACGCCTGCTGCATGATGCGGCGGTGGAACATGTGCTCGTCGAACTCGAGCAGGAGCAGGCCGCGCCGGAAGAACGGTCCGATGAAGTAGTCCCAGCCCTGCCCGAAATCGCGGCGTCGGCGGCCGAGTACCTCGTCCAGCGCTTCGGGGCCCGCCGCGAACACCCGGTCCATACCCAGGGAGCTGTTGAGGGTGACCGGACCGAAGCGACGGTATTTGTCCAGCATCTCCGCCGGACCCCAGCGCATGTAATGGAAGGTGCGACCCATATAGGGCAGGCCGCCGTCGCCGCGCACCGCGACGGTATCGCTCCCGCTGGGCGGAGTGGCCAGTATCCGGGGCCGCTCGGGCACCTTCAGCAGCAACCGGTCCACGAGCTGACGCCGGGGTATTTCGATGAGCGCCGAATTCTCGGTATCGGTGCGCGCACGCGCTCGGGGCGTGGCGACACGGTCGACGGTGACCATGACGAAACCTCCTGAGAGACAGCGCTCATCATATTCTCTTTGTTGCACCAACTCGGCCCTTTACTCCGAATCGGTACCGTCTCGCATCACCCGAGACCATCGCGCGATGGCTATCGTGGAGAGTGGCCACAGCGCTACGCACGAACACCGGGCGGCCCATTGCGCCCTCGGCCCGTACTGCCACTACCGTGTGCATTGTCAGGAAATGATCACCAGGGCAGTATCGGCCCACCGCTGGCGAGGAGCGACCATGAGCACGCAACCTGTTGGAAACGGCCGGCACCGCGTCGTGGTGATCGGGTCCGGGTTCGGCGGCCTCTTCGGCACCAAACACCTCAAACGGGCCGATGTGGAGATCACCCTCATCTCCAAAACCACCACCCACCTGTTCCAGCCGCTGCTCTACCAGGTGGCGACCGGTATTCTCTCGGTCGGCGAAATCGCCCCCGCGACCCGTCTGGTCCTACGTAAACAGAAGAACGCGCGAGTACTACTCGGCGAGGTCACCGATATCGATGTGGACAACCGCACGGTGACCTCGGTACTCCTCGGCGAATCCACGGTCACCCCGTACGACAGCCTGATCGTGGCGACCGGTGCCCAGCAGTCGTATTTCGGCAACGACCATTTCGCCACCTTCGCCCCCGGGATGAAAACCATCGACGACGCCCTCGAACTGCGCGGCCGCATTCTGGGCGCATTCGAACAGGCCGAGGTCGCCCTCACCCAAGAGGAACGCGACCGGCTGCTCACCTTCGTGGTGGTGGGGGCCGGCCCCACCGGCGTCGAACTCGCCGGCCAGATCGCCGAACTGTCCGATCGCACTCTCGAGGGCACTTTCCACAATATCGATCCGCGCGACGCCCGGGTGATCCTGCTGGAGGGCGCGGGCGCGGTACTCGGCCCGATGGGCCCCAAACTGGGCGGTAAGGCACAGCGCCGGCTCGAGTCCATGGGGGTGGAGATCCAGCTCAACGCCATGGTCACCGATGTGGACGCCCACGGTGTCACCGTACGGGACTCCGACGGCACCACCCGCCGCATCGAATCGGCCTGCAAGGTGTGGTCGGCCGGGGTACAGGCCAGCCCGCTGGGCAAGATGCTGGCCGACCGATCCGCGGGTACCGAGGTCGACCGGGCGGGCCGAGTAGTGGTGGAACCGGACCTCACCATCAAGGGCCACCCGAACGTTTTCGTCGTCGGCGATCTCATGTCGGTACCGGGAGTCCCGGGGCAGGCCCAGGGCGCCATCCAGGGCGCCACCTACGCGGCGAAACAGATCAGGGCGGAGGTCGCGGGTAAGCAGTCGCCGCAGGAGCGCAAGCCCTTCAGTTATTTCAACAAGGGCAGTATGGCGACGATTTCGCGTTTCAGCGCCGTGTGCCAGGTCGGGAAACTCGAATTCGGCGGGTTCCTCGCCTGGCTGGCCTGGTTGGCGCTGCACCTGTACTACCTCGTCGGCTACCGCAGCCGGATCATCACCATCATCCAGTGGTTCGTCACCTTCCTGGGTCGCAGCCGGGGCCAGATGGCGGCCACCGAGCAGTGGATCTTCGCCCGGCTGGCGCTCGAGGCAGTGTACGGCGACAGCGAAGAAGGGGAAGAGATCGTGCGCGGCGCGGCGGGTCGCCGGCCACCGGCCCCCGTGGTGGGCAGCCCGGCGGGAACTCTCGAATCCCCCGGCGGCAGCACCCCCGCCAACTCCGCGGATAAACCCGGGAGCAATCGTAAAGTCGGCTGACCAGGCCGACCTCCCAGCCATGCGACCACTCCGGAGCTACTATCGGGCAACCGAAAACTCCGGAGAAAGGCGACCATGGGTAAGCACTCAGCGACCAGTGTGCCCCGGCGCGCTGCCGGATCACTCGTCGCGGCGGGGGCCATTCCGCTCATCGCGACGCTGATCGGTGCCGGTACCGCCGCGGCCGAGACACTTCCCGCCTCGACCGCGCTGCCCGCGCCGATCCCCGCCCCGCCGCACGATCCGCTCCCGACGCTGCCGGCTCCGGCCGGTAACCTGCCGGCGGTGACCCCCGGCACGGTCGGGGAGGCGACCCGGGCGACCGTCCGGGCCGTCACCGATACGCTCGCCGCGGCCACCGCCCCGTTCATCCACCCCGCCCCGGCGGCTGCGAACCCCGTGATCCCCGCACCGGTGCCGGTCACCGAACCGGCGCCCGGCATCCGGGCGCTACCGGATCACCTCTCCCCCGCGACACCCGGCACCCTGCACGCTCCCGTACAGGTCGCCCCCGTGACTCCGCTCGAAACGCCGCCCGGCACGCTACGGATCGGCAACCTCATGATGAGCGTGCCCTTCGACGCGAGCCCGGTCAACGAAGGCGCGGCGCAGGCCGAGGCCCAGGTGGCCACCCTTTTCGATTCCATGGGCGTCGAGCGCCACCGGTCGGACCGTATCGCGGCGCAAACCGTCGGATCCGCCGTCGTCGGTGCGGCGGTGGCCGCCGCGGTGGTCACGCCGGTGGCCATCCCGTTCGCCATGGCCGGGGCGGTAGCGGGCTTCGTCGCGGGAATTCCCTTCCTGCCGACCGGTCTGGTCGCCGGCCCCGTGCTCGGCGCGGCGATCGGGTACGGGGTCGTCGCGGTACCCGCCATGCTCGCCGGCGCGGCGCTCGGCGGGGCCTACGGGGCGACCGACGGCTTCACCGCCGCATCCTTCGGCGCATCCCCGCGGTGATCCCGGCGAAGCGCCGGCCCGGCGCCGGGCCGGCGGCCGGTGCACAGCCGACCGAACAGGGCGATCCCATCCACGGCCCGCTCCGAAACGAATGTCGGGCAAACCGATAAATTCCGGAGAAAGGCGACCATGGGTAAGCACAGGGCTTCCGGTCCGTCCCGGCGTGCGACAGGATCGGTCGTCGCGGCCGGGGCCATCCCGCTCATCGCGACGCTGATCGGCGCCGGTACCGCCGATGCCGAAGTACTCCCCGCTCCACCCGCGTCATCCCCGATCCCCGCGGCGCTGCCGGCGCTTCCCTCGGTTACGGCCCCTACCGCGGATCCGCTCGGACCGGCAGTCCACACGGTGCAGGACACGGTCCGTATCGCCGTCCGGTCGGCCACCGATACCCTCACCGCGGCCACCGCCCCGTTCACGCATATCGTGCCCGCGGCTCCCGGTGTCGCGCCGCTGGCCGCGATCACGGAGCCGGCGACCCCGGGCACCCGGGAGCTGCCGAAGCACGCCTATCTCGCGCCGCAGGGGCAACTGCACGCTCCCGAACCCGTGGCACCGGTGGCGCCGATCGAAGCGCCGCCCGGCACCCTGCGAATCGGGAACCTGCTCATGGAGGCGCCGCCCTTCGACGTGCGCGATATCAACACCGGCGCGGCTCAGGCCGAAGCCCAGCTCGCGACCTTCCTGGACTCGGTGGGTGTCGAACGCAGCCGGTCGGACCGTATCGCGGCCCAGACCCTGGGTTCGGCCGCTATCGGCGCATCGGTCGCCAATACGCTGGCCTCACCGCTCGCCGGTACCTCGGCTCTGGTCGGCGCGGTCGCGGGTTTCATCTCGGGGATACCGTTCCTGCCGATCGGCCTGGTCATCGGGCCCGTCCTCGGAGCGGCGATCGGTTATGCGGTGATCGCCGCCCCGGCTGCCGCCGCGGGGGCGGCGATCGGCGGGGCGATCGGTGCGGCGGAGGGTTTCGCCGCCGCACCGTACGGCACGCCACCGGCCCAGTGACCGGCGGGTGGCCGGTCCATCCGGCCGGCCACCCGTCACCGGCCGGACACCGTCGGCCCGTCGGGGCGCGTACCCCGGCCCACAGCGAAGGCGATCGCCCCCATCAGCAGCAGCACACCGGCGCCGACCGCTATGGCCGCGTGCGCACCGGAGACGAACGCGCCCCGCGCCGCCGCCAGGAGCGCGGGATCCCCACCGTAACGCTGAATGGTCTCTCCCAGCGTCGGCGCGAAATCCCCGCCGGAACGGAAGAACAAGGCCGCGAGCGAACCCAGGAGCGCCAGGCCCAGCGCATTGCCGAGTTCGAAACTCGTTTCGGAGATCCCCACCGCCGAACCGGCTCGCTCCGGCGGCACCGAGGCAACCGCCACCTCCGATACCAGCGTGAACACGATGCCGTAACCGGCGCCGGCGAGCGCCGATCCCACTATGTACCACCCGGCGCCGCCGGCGACTCCGATCCCGAGGACCATCAGGTTACCCAGCGCCGCCACCAGCAGCGCCAGCGCGAACGCCCATCGGATACCGAGCCACCGGCCGACCGCCGAACCGTTCACCGAGAAGATGAACACGGTGATCGCCATGGGTATCCCCAGCAGGGCGGCCGCCAGGGGATCCCGCCCGGTGACCGACTGCAGCCAGATACTGCTCAGATAGCTGAGTCCGGCCAGCGACATCATGCTCGCCGTACTCGATCCGATGGCCACCGAGAAGCGGGCCCGGCCGAACAGCGCCAGATCGAGCAGCGGTTCGGCCAGCCGCCGCTGCCTGCGCACGAACAAGGTCAGCACCACCGCGCCGGTCACCGCGCCGACCAGTGCCTCGATATCGAAACCGTACTCGGCTGTGTGCTTGACCGCGTACACCGCGGGAAGGATGCCGCCGATCGACAGCGCGACACTCGGCAGATCCAGCGGGCCGAGGGTGCGCGCCCGGTGTTCGGGCAGCAGCATCGGCGCGAACACCAGCAGGACGAGCAGCACCGGGACGTTGATCAGGAACACCGACCCCCACCAGAAATGGTGCAGCAGGACTCCACCGATGATCGGTCCGACCGCCGAACCGCCCGCGAAGAACGCCGTCCACACGCCGATCGCGGTGGAACGCTGTCGTTGATCGGGGAACAGATTGGAGATGAGTGCCAGGCTCGACGGCAGCAGGGTGGCCCCGCCGACCCCCATCAGCGCCCGCGCCGCGATCAGTACCTCGGCGCTCGGCGCGAAGGCCGCGACCGCCGAGGCGGTACCGAACACGGTGGCGCCGGCGAGCAGGATGGTGCGCCGCCCGATACGGTCGCCCAGGTTGCCCATGGTGATGAGCAGGCCGGCGATGAGGAACCCGTAGATGTCGAGGATCCACAACTGCTGCGCCGCGGTGGGGTCGAGATCCGCGGTCAGGGTGGGCAGCGTCAGGAACAGCACCGACATATCCATCGACACCAGCAGTACGGGCAGCAGGAGCACGGCCAGCCCGAACCAGGCCCGCCGCCCACCGGTCTCCGGTGCGGCCCGCACCGCCTCCAGGTTCGTCATCGGATTCCTTCCAGCTCGTCGGTTCACGTAGTCGTAACGCGACCTTCGGCCGCCGCTGTTCCACGGCGGCCCGGCGGTGCTCTCACCACCCCGATGGTCACGGTGCGCTCGGCCCGTGTTTCGATCCGATGGTGAGCGCCGACATCATCGTCTGCGGGCTCGGTCCCGCCGGTCGCGCCCTCGCGCATCGATGTCTGGCCCGCGGTATGACGGTCACCGCGGTGGACCCCGCCCCGGATCGACGCTGGGAGGCGACCTATGCCGCCTGGTCCGACGAACTGCCCGCTTGGCTGGATCCCGCCGTCGCGGCGGTCACCGTCACCGAGCCGGCCGCCTTCGGTGAGCGCGCGCACCGGATCCCGCGTTCCTACACCGTTCTGGACACCGCCCGGTTGCACGCCTGCCTCGATCTCACCGGCGCCACCGTGGTGCGGGGCCGTATCGCGGCACCGGCCCGGAACTCGGTGACGCTGGACACCGGCGACACGCTGCGGGCGGACCGGGTGATCGATGCGCGCGGTCTCCCTCGTCGGCCCGGACGCCCGGAGCAGACCGCCTACGGGCTGATACTGCGCGGTACCGGGGAGCACGAAGCGGCGCTCTTCATGGATTGGCGACCCGACAACGGCGCCGGCCCGGATGCGCTTCCCTCGTTTCTCTACCGCGTCCCGCTGGGGAACGATACCGTCCTGTACGAGGAGACCTGCCTGGTGGGCGCTCCCGCGCTGGGCTCGGCGGAACTCGCGCGCCGATTGCGCCACCGCCTGGCGGCCCGCGGTATCGCGCTACACGGCGACGAACCGGTGGAACGGGTGCGCTTCCCGGTCGCCGGTGGCTCCCCCGGCGGCGCCCGGTTCGGTGCCGCGGGCGGCTATCTGCACCCGGCCACCGGGTACAGCATCGCCGCGTCGCTGTCGGCCGCCGATACCGTCGCCGCGGGTGGTTCGGGATGGACCGCCGCGGCCCGGGCGGTACACCGGCTACGCCTGGCGGGCCTGCGCGCTCTGCTGGCTCTTCCGGCACGCGATATTCCGCGGTTCTTCGATACCTTCTTCGAACTCGATATCGCATTGCAACGCGCCTATCTGTCCGGCCGCGGCGACCTCGCCGGTACCGCCGCCGCCATGAACGGCCTCTTCTTCGCTCTTCCCGGACGCACCCGGACTCGCCTCGCCGTCGCGACCGTCTTTCCGCGCGCTGCCTCGCTCTCGCGAACAGGTTCGGCCATCATGGAGTGATGCGGTCAATCTGGAAAGGCTCGATCGCGTTCGGATTGGTGAACGTCCCGGTGAAGGTCTATACCGCCACCGAGGATCACGACATCACATTCCATCAGGTCCACGCCGAGGACGGCGGCCGGATCAAATACGACCGCGTATGCACCGTCTGCGGGAAATCGGTGCGGTTCGCCGATATCGACAGGCAATACGAATCGCCGGAGGGCGAGAGAGTCGTGCTCACCGACGACGATCTCGCCGAACTACCGGTCGCGGAGAAACACGAGATCCCGGTTCTGCAATTCGTGCCCTCGGAACAGATCGACCCCATCCTGTACGACAAGACGTATTATCTCGAGCCGGATTCGAACACACCGAAGGCCTATGTCCTGCTGGCGGCCACCCTGGACCGTATCGACCGGACGGCGCTGGTCCATTTCACCCTGCGCCAGAAAACCCGGCTGGCCGCGATGCGGGTGCGGGACGGAATGCTCGTCCTGCAGACGCTGCTGTGGCCGGACGAAGTACGCTCGGTCTCGTTCGAATCGCTCGAGGAGGCCAAGAGGCCGCGGCCCCAGGAGATCGAGATGGCCGAAACACTGGTCGAGTCGATGTCGGAGGATTTCGATCCGGAGCAGTTCACCGACGAGTACCAGGTCGAACTCCAGCGACTCCTGGACGAGGCCATCGCCCGGGGCGACGGTAAGGTCCCGGAACACGCTGAAGCACCGGCACAGGAGACCGACGCCGAAGTGGTCGACCTGGTCGCCGCGCTGCGGCGCAGCCTGGAGGCCAGCGGCGCGCGCGCAGGTGACGAATCCGGAGCCGGTGGGAAATCGAAACCCCGCAAGGCCGCCCGGCACTCGACGCAGAAGAGCGCCCGGAAACGAACCCGTAAGGGCGCCTGAAGCAGCTATACGGCCTGAATGAACCAGTCGAGTCCGCCTTCGGGCCCCGTGCTGGTGCGGTGATAGCGGAAGCCGAGGTGATGGGCCAGCACGATCGCGGCCCGGTTACCGGAGTCGATGCGCAGTACCGCCTCGTCCGCCAGATCGTGGCGGGCCAGGTACCGGCACGCCAGGACGATGGTCCGGCCCGTGATACCGCGCCCCCGCCAGGGGGCGTAGATACCGTAGGTGATATCGGCCTGCCGTTTCGCCAGGAACTCCTGGTCCAGGGCGAGGTCGAGAGTTCCGGCCAGGGTATGAGCGGCGATGTCCACCACACCGAAGGTTTTGCACGGCTCGTCGTTTTCCCACGCCGCGGCGCAGCGTTCGAAATCGGCCACCACGTTCGGGGTCCCCGGGCCCGGCGTCCGGCGCATCGATTCCCGATCCTGCGCCGCGAGATGCGCGGCGGCATCGGCGATCTCGATCGGCCGCAGCCCGATGACCCCATCCGATATCAGCACGTGATCATGATTCGCGTATTCCACCGTCCCGGACAAGCCTCACCACGGCGCGCCGCCGAGGAAACAGCAGGTAGCGTCGGATATCGCGCCGAGCGGCAAGTCCGCGACACACCGTCGCCGGGAAACGTCTCGGGACACGGCCGCAGCCGATCGCCGGGTGGATACTCGCCTTATGACCGAAAACGCAGACGATCCACACCGGTTGGTATCCGCTGCCGTGGTGGTGGGCGCCGACGGGTCGGCCGCCGCCCATTCCGCCATCCGCTGGGCGGCCGCGGTGGCGGCCCGGCGCCGGCGGCGGCTGGTGATCGCCTACGGAATGAATTCGACGCCGGCCAAGACCTGGCTGGTCGCCTATCAGCCGATGGTCGACGAAGCCGTCCGGACGCTGCGCACCCATGGGGAACAGGTGCTGGTGGCCGGTAGCCAGATAGCCCGGCAAGCGGTGCCGGGCCTCGAGGTGGACACTCTGCTCTCGGAGCACGCTCCGGCGAAACTGCTCACGGAGCTGTCCGAATCGGCGCATATGGTGGTCCTCGGGTCCCACCGCGGCGGCGCGATCGCTCATCTGGGCTCGACGATCCTGGCGGTGACGGCACACGGTCACGGCACCATCGTGGCGGTGCGTGAGAACGCCGAGGAGATCACCGAGGGGCCCGTGGTGGTGGGGGTGGACGGCAGCCCCGTCAGCGATACCGCGGTGGCGGCGGCGTTCGCGGAGGCCGCCGAGCGGGAGGCCGAACTGGTCGCGGTCCACACCTGGAGTGATCTCACCTTCACGGAGTTCGCGAGTACCGGATACATCGAGATCCCGGCCGAGGATCTGCAAACCGCCGAACAGGCGGTACTGGCCGAACGCCTGGCAGGTTGGCAGCAGAAGTATCCCGAGGTCACGGTGCGGCGCGAGGTGTACCCGTCGACGCCCGCGCAGCACCTGCGCGAATGGTCGGAGCGGGCCCAACTGGTCGTGGTCGGCAGCCGGGGCCGCGGCGGATTCCGCGGGCTCCTGCTGGGATCGACCAGCCAGTCGCTCATCCAGCACGCGGCCTGCCCGGTCATGATCACCCGGCCCGCCCGGTCATGACCACTCGCCTACCCGGTCGCGACCACCCCGCCTACCCGAACCTTCCTGGATGATCTCGATCTATGGCCGGGCCCCGAGGACCTCGACCCGCGCCGCCGCAGGCGGCGCCATCGACACACCCCTCAACACAACTCGGCCAGCACGGTACGGGTCCGCTGGGCCTCCGGGCCGCCGGCGAAGATCGAGCCGACGAAATCGGTGGCCCCCGCGGCGAAGATCTCCCGGACCCGCTCGCTCACCTGTTCGGCCGAACCGATGATCGCCAGGTCCGCGGGGCCGGCCACCCCCTCGCGATCCATCATGGCCCGGTACGACGGCAGCGTGCCGTAGGTCGCGAAAACGCGGGCGGCCCGTTCCCGCGCGCCCTCGATATCATCGGTGACCAGCACGGGCAGCGTACAGACGATACGGGCCGCTTCCCGTCCCGCTTCCCGGGCCGCCGCGGTGATCGTGGGCGCGATATGGTCACCGATCGTGGCCGGACCGGTCATCCACAGCACCGTGCCGTCGGCACGCCGGCCGGCCAGTCGCAGCATCTGTGTGCCCAGGGCGGCCAGCAATACGGGTATCCGGCCTTCGTCGGGGATCCCGAGCTCCAAGTTGCCGGTGAGGGTTTCGCCGCTGTAGGACACCGGCCGCCGTTCCAGCAGCGGGCCCAGGATGGAGAGGTATTCGCGCATATGGCGGGCGGGCCGGTCGAATCCGTAGCCGTATATCTCTTCGATGACCACGCGATGGGACAGGCCGATGCCCAGTGTCAGCCGGTCGGGGCCGACCGCGAGCGCGGTGGTGCGTGCCTGCTGGGCCAGCGCCCCGGGATGGCGCGGGTAGGTCGGCACCACCGCGGTACCGAGTTCGATACCGGGGACCCGGCTGCCGGTGACCGCCAGCGCGGTGAGCGCGTCGACGCCGAAGATATGGGAGAGCCAGGCCGAGTGGAAACCCTCCTCGGCGGTTCGCCGTAGATCGTCGGTGAGCCGGTTCAGGGCATCGCTCCCGGTTCGTTCACCGAGCAGAATTCCGATCCGCACCGTGGGCCTCCTCGTCGGTTCGTCGTGGGACTGCCTCGATCGTCCGGTTGTCGCGAGCCTACCCACATCGTTTCACCGGACCGGCGTCTGCGGTACGAACCGACGCGCCCGCGATCTGCTCGACCCGGGGCCGCCGGCGGGGCATGCTGAGACCATGGACGAGTTTGCGAGCTGGCGGTCGAGCGGGAAGCGGTTCACCCATCGCGGACATCAGATCTTCTGGCAGGAGGGGGGTGGCGGACCGGCGGGAGTGCTGCTGTGCCTGCACGGGTTCCCGACCGCGTCCTGGGATTGGCATCGGGTCTGGCCCGACCTGTGCCGGCAGTTCGAACGAGTGCTGGCGCCGGATCTGATCGGGTTCGGCTGGTCGGCCAAACCGCAGCACTACGACTACACGATCGCCGACCAGGCGGATCTGAGCGAACAACTGCTCCGGGAGCAGGGTGTGGAACGTTTTCATGTGCTGGCCCACGACTACGGCGATACGGTGGCCCAGGAGCTGCTGGCCCGGGACGCGGAGCGCCGTGCGGCCGGGGATCGGTCCCTGGTCGTCGAATCGGTGTGCCTGCTCAACGGGGGGCTCTTCCCCGAGGCACACCGGCCGCGGCCCGTACAGCGCCTGCTGGCCGGACCGTTGGGGCCGCTGGTCGGCCGGTTCGGTTCCGAGCAGACGTTCGCGCGCAGCCTGGCCGCGGTATTCGGCCCCGATTCCGCACCGGACGAAGAGGAAATGCACCATTTCTGGGTGCTGTGGTGCAGTAAGCACGGAAAGCGAAACGGGCACAAGCTCATCGGATATATGGCCGAGCGCCGGGCGCACCGGGAACGCTGGGTGGGTGCGCTCATACGGCCGCAGGTCCCGGTCCGGCTGGTCGACGGGGTACGCGATCCGGTCTCGGGTGCGCGGATGGTGCGCCGCTACCGGCAGCTCGTCGCCGAACCCGATGTGGTCGAACTCCCCGATGTGGGTCACTACCCGCAGCTGGAGGCTCCCGAGGAGACCTTGCGCGCGTTCCGTGAGTTCCACGCGGCGCGGGTCGCCTAGGAACACCACCGCGCGCTCCGGCCCGGTGTGGTGTGTGGTGCCGTTCCGAGAAGCACGGTAGACGGTTTCCGGGCCGCGTACCGTGCTGTTACGACGAGGACTCGGCCGGCCGGCGGGCGACCACGGCGAAATTCAGCGGTATGCGGGGCGCGCCCGGCGGGAGGGTCCACCCGTGCGGGCACGGCACGAGATCGGGGAACGCGGGCCAATCCATGAAAGGCAGCTCCGCGAACGCTTCGATCCGGAGACCGGCGCACAGTAGCGATCCGACGACCTCGCCCAGGTCGTGGCGCCATTCGTGGTTGACCACATGCGTTATCCGCCCTGCCGAGTCCGGGGTGTAGCTGCCGGAGTCCTCGTAGACCCGGACGCCGCCGCCACCGAAATAGTCGTCCCGGATCTCCCAGGGCTCGAATTCCATGGCGGCGAGTATCGGATGGTCGTCGCGGATCATGAACACCCCGCCCGGTTCGAGCAGATCGTGGACGGACCGGGCCCACTCGGTGAGTTCCGGTAGCCACACGATGGTTCCGGCGCTGGTGACGATGATGTCGAACCGGCGGTCGATCAATCGGGAGGCGTAGCGGGCATCACCTTCGATCCAGGTGATATCGCGGCCGTCGGCCGCGGCGATTCGCGCGGCGTGCGCCAGGGATCCGGGCGAGAGATCGAGCCCGTGTACCGCGGCCGCGCCGAGCCGGGCCCAGCTCACGGTATCGGTGCCGATATGGCACTGGAGGTGCAGCAGCGACCGCTCACGCACCCCGGAGGGTGGCAGATGAGGACCCAGAACCGAGAGATCGTTGCGCACGACCGCCGAGATCGCGGCCGGGTCGGCCAGCATTGCCTCGACGTCGTACATGGTGGAGCGGACGTGGACGTCCGCACGGTCGTCCCAGTTCGCGCGGTTGGCGGCTATGGCTTCTGCCTCGTTCACAGCGGGTCCTTTCCGGTTCCGGAATCCCCCTCTTTCTATCACACGTGTGATAGAAAGAGGCCGTTGTCTAGACTGCGCTGATGCCGTTACGGGTCGATGCCGACGCGCGCCGCCGTCATATCGTCGAAGCAGCCCTGCGCCTGGTGGTCGCCAAAGGCCTGACCGCCGTGACGTTCCGGAAAGTCGCCACCGAGGCCCGGCTGAACGTCGGCTCGGTGCGCCACTATTTCGCCGACCACGAGGCCCTGGTCGTCGCCGCGGTGACCGAGGCCGGAGACCGTATGGGCGAGCGCCTCTCCCGCCACCCGGCCCCGGCGCGGGAGGATCGCGCCGAGGCGAAACGTCACCTACTGGCCGTACTCGAGGAGCTGGTCCCGCTGGACGACGAACGTCACCGCGAGGCGGTGGTACTCATGGAAGTCATCGCGGCGTCCCGGACCGAACCCGCGTTCGCACCGGTCACCGCGCGTATGGCGGCGGACCTGCGTACCGTCCTCGTCGAAGCGCTCACCACCGTCGGCGTGCGGGACCCGGCCCACGAGGCGGCACACCTGGCCGCTCTCGTCTCCGGACTGTCCCTCGACGCGGTGACACCGCACGGGGCAGTCGACCGGGCGACGATCCGCGCGGTCCTGACGCGATATGTCGCCGCGCTCTGAACGCCACCACGGCTCACCAACAGCAGGGTGGAGGGGAAACGATCACCCCGGGACGCCCGCTCGACCACGAACGATCCGCGCCAGGGCGGCATCGGAGGCGGCCAGGGCGGCACGGTCGTAGGTGGAGGTCGTGGCCAGCAGTTCCTCGGCGCCGGTACGTTCGGCCACTTGTTCGAGCCGGCGGCGCACCGTCTCCGGCGCGCCCGCGACCGCGCGCTCGAGCGTGGCTTCCACGCGGCGGCGGATCTGCCCCGGCAGGTCCCGGGCCCGGATCGCGGACACGGGTTCCAGCGGCGGGAATTCCCCGGTGCTCCGCGAACGCGCCATGGCCCAGGCCTCAGGGAGTACCAGATCACGGGCGGCGGCATCGGTCTCCGCGACCGTCACGTCCAGTGCGACGACAACTGTCGGCCGCTGCGCCCGCGGACTCGGGCGGAAACCTCGCCGGTAGCCGGCGAGCGCGGTATCCAGTTCCGGACTGTCCAACAGGGGGCCACCGAGTACAGCGGGCAGGCCCAGCCGGGCGGCCACGGCCAGCCCCCGGCCGGTGGCCAGCACGAACATCGGTACGGAGGTGCCGGTGACCGGGTGCGCGGTGACCGGCCCGGTGCGATCCAGGTATCCACGCAATTCCACCAGGTCCGTTTCGAACCGGTCCGGCTGGTCGGCGTCGTGCCGCATCGCGCGACGCACCGGCGCGGTGAAGGCCGGTGAGCGGCCCAGACCCAGATCGATACGCCCGGGATACAGCGCCTCCAGCATGAGGAACTGTTCCGCCACCACCAGCGGCTGGTGATACGGCAACATCACGCCCCCGGCACCGATCCGGATCGATGAGGTCCGGGCACCCAACGCCGCCATCAGCACCGGCGGCGACCCGGACGCGATACCGGGCACCGCGTGGTGTTCGGCCACCCAGAACCGCCGGTAGCCCGAATTCTCCGCCGCCGATGCGCGTTCGACGGTATGCGTCAGAGCGGCCGACTCGGGTTCACCGACCCGGGTCCGGGACCGGTCCAGGAGCGAGAGATGCACGCTCGTGCAACACCGCAACCGCCGGTGATCTTCCGCCGATTCCGACCGGCCGGGTGGATATGGCTACGATTACCGAGATCATTTGCCCACTTATCGGAGGACTGCATGGCGCGCAAGGTCATCGTTGAGCTGGTCGACGACTACGACGGCACTTCCAAGGCCGAAGAGACCGTTACCCTGGCTCTGGACGGTGTCACCTACGAGATCGACCTTTCGGCCCGCAATGCCGAGAAACTGCGCGATGCCCTCGCCGTGTGGACGGCGCATGCGCGCAAGGTCGGCGGCCGGGTCACGAAGGGTAAGCGGCAGTCCCAATCCGCCAACCCCCAGGAAACGCAGGCGATCCGGGAGTGGGCACGCAAGAACGGCCTGGAAGTCTCCAATCGGGGCCGGATCTCGGCGGAAGTGACCGAGGCGTACAAGAAGGCACATCGGTAACGAGCCGCCGCCGGGCCGATAACCGCCGATTCGATCCACCGCGGCCGGCCCCCGGAGGGTCGGCGCGAGTTCGATCGGTGGCGGCATGGATACCGCGACTCCTCTTCGCATGGGCGATCACGGGCCGGCACACCGTCCTCGCTGTCGCCGATACAGCCGCGCGCGGCATCGCCGGCCCGAGAGGCGATGAGCGCGCTCCGACGGCCACCCGGTGCCCTTCCGGGCCGGAGAGGTGCGCCACCTCGGCATCAGGGTCGCCCGCGGGGCCGTGACCGGGCGATACCGCCGCGCTCCGCGGGCTTCGTCCCGCCGGGAACCGGTGATACCCGGCACCCCGGCCACGCGAAGCAGGTCACAAAAAGGTAACGGAACGCCGCGGCGAAGCGAAGGACCGGACGGTATGCCGAGTCCGTGGCAGGGCCACGGAATGTTCGGCGCCGGTCGGGAACGGGTGGTCCGCGGCAGCGGGCCCCACCGACCCTGTGCCCACCCGGACGAAAGGCCCTTCCCATGCGACCCCGCTTGTCCCGCGCACCGCTGGCGCCACCACGCCCCCGGTTCTGGTTGCTCACCGCCGCGCTCGCCGTGCTGATCCAGGCCCTCTCCCTGCTGACCGGCGGTGCGGCCCCCGCCCGCGCCGCCTTCGACCCCGCGGGAACGGACTTCTGGGTCGACTCCGCCGCCATGGGACCGATCAAGACCCGCGTTTTCCGGGCCGCGGACGGGAACACCTCACGGGTGGTCTACGCGCTGGACGGAATGCGGGCGCGGGAGGACCTCAGCGGCTGGGAGATCGATACCGATATCGCCCGGGAGTTCACCAAGTGGAATATCAATGTGGTGATGCCGGTCGGTGGCCGGTCGAGTTTCTACACCGATTGGAACGCGCCGAGCACGTTTCTCGGTGTACCCCCCGGCTCGGGTTCCGCAGCCGGCTCGGCCTCGGGATCGGCCTCCGGTTCCGGCGGACTCCAGGTCATGTCGGCCGGTCCCGGCAAGTCCTACACCTACAAATGGGAGACCTTCCTCACCCGCGAACTGCCCGCCGCACTGCACGACCGGCTCGGTTTCGCCACCCGGCGCAACGGAATCTTCGGTCTGTCGATGGGCGGGAGCGCGGCACTGACGTTGGCCGCCCACTACCCTCATCAGTTCAGCTTCGCGGGTTCCTATTCCGGTTATCTCAATATCTCCGCCCCCGGTATGCGTGAGGCGATCCGCGTGGCCATGATCGACGCCGGCGGCTACAACGTGGATGCGATGGCGGCACCGTGGGACCCCAAATGGCTGCGTATCGACCCCTTCGTCGGCGCCGCGAACCTCGTCGCGAACAACACCCGGCTGTGGGTTTCGGCGGCCAGCGGTCTGCCGACCGCCGCGGACGGGCCGAGTATCGCCACGGTCAACGGTATGGGCCTGGAGGCCCTGGCCCTGGTGAACACGCGCGCTTTCCAGATAAGAATGGCGACCCTGGGCGCCACGAACGTGCACTACGATTTCCCGGCCCACGGGATCCACGCCTGGAACAACTGGGCCGATCAGGCATTACGGATGCTGCCGGATCTGTCCGCCAATATCGGCTGAGGCGGCCGGTATCGCGTACCGGCGCGCTTCGCCGAGTTGACCTCGACAGTACTCGAGGTTCAATGCTGGTATCCATGGATACGACAGCAGCCGTCCCGCCTGTGGTGGAAGACCACAGCATCGATCACACCGCCGATATCGCCGCCATCGAACAATTGGTCGCCGATGTCGAAACCGGCTACAACACCAATGACGCCGAGCTGATGACCAGCGGTTTCACCGCGAACGCGGCGGCGGGCAACGCGGTCGGTACGGTCATCACCGGGCGCGACGCCCTGCTCGGGGCGGCCCGCCGCGGTCTCGCCGGATTCCTGAAGGACGAATACGTGCGCTACGACGTGAGCGATATCGTATTCCTGCGCCCGGATATCGCGATCGCGCACAAGGTGGCCCGAGCCACCACCGCCGATGGTGAGCTCATCGACCGCGACCCGGCCATGGTGGCCCTGTACGTCCTGGTGCGAGAACAGGGGCGCTGGTGGGTGGCGGCCCGGCACAACACCATGGTGCCCGCGGCCGACTGAACTTCCGCCCCGGTCCGGCAAGCGGCTCGCGGGCCGCACGGCGAGCGTGTGCGCGCCGTATCCGCCTCGGGCACCGGTGGGTCACATACCGGCTGTTTCGCCTTCGGCCCCGGCATCCTCCGTGGCCGGGCCGAGGGCGCGCGGCGGCGCGCTCAACGCATGCACCGCACCGAGGCCCGCCCCGACGCCCGCGCCTATCGCCGCAAGCGGAGCGACCATGAGAGCCGCACCGTAGGCCGCCCCGAGCGGTACCGCCGCGAGACCGATGGGCGCGAAGGGCACGCCGACGGCCGCACCGATCGCCCCGCCCAGGCCCGCGCCGACGAGCGCGAACGGGCTCGCCACCGCCGCACCCGCCGCGGCACCCAGCGCGGCGGCGCCCACGGTCTGCCCCGCGACGCGGTCCGAGCGGGTGCGCTCCATTCCGACCGAATCCAGGAAGGTCGCGAGACGGGCCTCGGTGACGGCGGCTCCGTCGTTGAGCTGCACGGCCTGTTCCCGTGGCAGCCACTCCGGGGAATCGACCTGCACATCACCGAAACGCAGTTTCCCGGGCGGGGGTGCGATGGGAGGTACCGGCGCCACCGGTCCGGGCGCGTGCAGCACCTGCACCGGGGACAGGTACTCGCTGTCCGGCACGGGACGCGCCCACTGCAGGGAGGTGTAGGTGTCGTCGGGAATCCGTATCCCCCGGTACAGATGTACGTTCGGCGCCACGGCCGCCGGCCACTGCCGATCCGTCTCCGCGGCCGGGCCGGCGCCGGCGTCCTCGTGTGCCGGTGCCACATCCGGCGCGATGTGCTCGGACCGGGGCACCGGAATCGAACCGGCCGGATCGGCGTGCGCGGTGCCGGTACCCACCAGGGCGAGAACCACGGGAACCGCCCCCGCTACGACCATGGACCCCATCTTCCGCCGTCGCGGACTGACTGCTGTGTGCTTGCCGGTGCCCATCTATCGCCTTTCGTTCAGAAAGAGATGTTGTCGTTCCACATTCGGACCCACCCGGGTGCCCGGATGGGTCGGATATGCCGCGCCGGGCGCCGGGCACACGCTTGCCGAGCCATCGATCGCCGGATCTCCCGGCCGGCGACCGCGATTCCTCGCTCACCGCCGGTCGGGCCCGATTCCGCGGACACTCAGTCGTGCTCCACGGCACCGACGACCGCGCCGGTATCCGCGTCCACGGTCACCTCGTGTTCCACACCGGCCGGCGTCACCACTTCCACTTCCCAGACAGCCGAACCGTGTTCGGTGTCGAATTCCGCCGACACCGCCCGGCTGCCGGGAACCGCGGCCACCGCGGCGTCCATGGCCTGCTGCCGATCGATCCCGGGATCGGCGACCAGCGACCACTCGGTGGCCGTCCGGTCGAAGGAGACGGCGCGCTCCTGCGGCCCGTGGCCGAGGACGACCGCGGCGACGCCGAGACTGGCCCCCGCGACGACCGCCGCGAGCGCGGCACCGATGAGAATCCAGCGCAGCCCGGAGACAGCGCGGCGGAAGACGTTGGCCATGGTGAAACCTCCTGTGTGGGTGTGAATCCCGAATGCGCTCACCACTGTCGCACCGTGATGCTGAAGGCGAGCTGAAGCCACCTGAAGAAAGTTTCAGCAAGCATCTGCCACCCTGTGGGGATGCGTCTGCTGATCGTGGAGGACGAGAAACGTCTCGCTCTCGCACTGGCCAAGGGCTTGACCGCCGAGGGGTTCGCCGTGGACGTCGTGCACGACGGCGCCGAGGGATTACACCTGGCCACCAGCGCGGACTATGATCTGGTCATCCTCGACATCATGCTGCCCGGTATGAACGGTTACCGGGTGTGCGCCGCCCTGCGCGCGGCCGGCCACGAGACTCCGGTACTCATGCTCACCGCCAAGGACGGGGAGTACGACGAGGCGGAAGGCCTGGATACCGGAGCCGACGATTACCTGAGCAAGCCGTTCTCGTATGTGGTTCTGGTGGCACGGATCCGGGCGCTGCTGCGCCGGCGCACCCGCGGCGGCGCGCGTGTCCTGCGCATCGGCGATCTCGTCGTGGATCCGGGGACCCGTACGTGCCGTCGCGGCGACCGGGAGGTATCGCTGACCGCCAAGGAGTTCGCGGTGCTCGAGCACTTGGCGGTGCGCGCGGGTGAAGTGGTTTCCAAAGCCGATATCCTCGAGCACGTCTGGGACTTCGCCTACGACGGCGACCCGAATATCGTCGAGGTCTACATCAGCACCTTGCGCCGCAAGATCGACACACCCTTCGGCCGGCGCACCATCTCGACGGTGCGGGGCGCGGGTTACCGGCTGGTGGCCGATCGTGGCTGACCGAGCGCGCCGGGGCCGGGCCCGGTGGAATTCGGTGCGGGCGCGCACCACTACGGCGGCCACAGCCGTGGTGGCCGTGGCGTTGACGGCCGCCGGGCTGATCGTGCTGGCGGCATTGCGGGACAACCTCGTGGAGAGCGCGAGCACGCAGGCGGAGAACACCGCGCGCGATATCGTGACCCAACTCGAGGCCGGTACCGATCTCACCCGGCTGCGCCTGCCCGACCCCGACGACGAACCGGTACAGGTCGTTTCGGTCGACGGCCTGGTCCTCGCGGCCGATGACGAATTGCGGGACCGGGCTCCGATGGCGGATTTCGGGCCGTATTCCACGGGGCAGGCGAACGGTCGCGATGACGAAACCGACGAGGCGGACGACGAGGACTCCGAGGAGGACGAGGACGAACCGGACGACGAGGACTCCGAGGACGACGCCGATGATGATGCGGAAGCCGGTTCGCCCGAGAACACGGCACTCGGGGGCGCGGCCGGTGCCGCACCCGGCGGTCCGGGAGCCGTGGTTGTCCCCGTGAACGCCTCGTCTGCTACCGAAACCGTCTTCGGCGACGTCCGGTTGACCGTGGGCGATGCCGGTAGCCCCGACGAGTTCCGGGTCGCCGCGATCGCCGGCTCGGCGCCGGGCGGACAACCGGTCACGGTCTACGCGGGCGCCTCGCTGGAGACCGCCCACAGCGCGGTGGCCGATGTCCGGCGGGCCATGCTGATCGGGCTGCCGTTGTTGCTCGCCGTCGTCGCCGCGGTGACCTGGCTGGTCACCCGCCGGGCACTGCGGCCCGTGGAGGCCATCCGCGCCGAGCTCGCCGAGATCATGCACGGCGATCTGTCCCGCCGGGTACCCGAACCCGCCGCGCGCGACGAGATCGCCAGATTGGCCGTGACCACCAACGACACGCTCGCGGCACTGGAGAGCTCGGCGGAGCGCCAGCGCCGGTTCATCGCCGACGCCGCACACGAACTGCGCAGCCCCATCGCCAGCCTGCGCACCCAGCTCGAGGTGGCCCAGGCGCATCCGGGACTGCTCGAGCTGGAAGGGCTCCTCGGCGATACCGTGCGCCTGGAGCATCTGGCCGCCGATCTACTGCTGCTGGCCCGTCTCGACGCGGGCGAGCAGCCCCGGGCGGACCGGGTGGAGCTGACCGCCCTCATCCGTGCCGAACTGGCCCATCGGGTGGGCGACCGCATTCCGGTCGGCGTCACACTGCCGGCCGAGGAGATCCCGGTGACCGGTAGCCGCACCCAGCTGGGCCGGGTCCTGGGCAATCTCGTGGACAATGCCCAGCGGCACGCCGCCTCGAGTGTGCGGGTGACGCTCGCGCGCGACGGGAACACCGCTGTGGTGGAAGTCGCCGACGACGGTCCCGGGGTGCGGGAGGCGGACCGGGAGCGGATCTTCCAGCGCTTCGTCCGCCTCGACGATGCCCGGAGCCGGGACGACGGCGGGGCTGGACTGGGTCTGGCCATCGTGCGGGACGTCGTCGGACGCCACGGGGGCGGTATCCGGGTCGAGGCGAACGCGCCGGGTGGCGCCCGCTTCATCGTCGAACTCCCGGTGGCGGAGTGAGGTCCCTCGCTACCACCGGCGCCCGGCTTCAGCGCTCCGCGTTGTCCACGACCCAGGCCGCGATCTGGGCGCGCGAGGTGAAGCCGAGTTTGGTCAGGATCTTCTCGATATGGCCCCCGGCGGTGCGCTGGGAGATCACCAGTTTCGCCGCGATCTGCTTATTGCTGAGCCCCCGCGCGACCAGCTCGGCGACCTGCCGTTCCCGTTTGGTCAATACCGGGGTTCCGCCGGCGCCGGCGGTGGCCTGCTCGCCGAGTGCGTAGGCGACGGCCGCCTCCATACTCATGGCCCGGCCCTGCTGGTGGGCCGCCTCGTAGCGGCGGTCGCCCAGGGCCTCGCGCGTCGCATGCTCGCACTCGTCGTGGAAGCGCGTCATATTGCGGAAGACGGTGGTCACCTCGGCGCCGGCCGGCCACAGCCCCTGAGCGGCACCCATGAGTACGGCGGCGCGTCCGGCATCGGCGCGGGTATCCACGAGCCAGGCCAGCGCTTCCAGGCAGAACATAGTGATCACCGTGCTGCCGATTCCGCTGTTGACCCGCAGCGCCTCCTCCAGGAACCGCAGCGCCTCCGCCCGGTCGCCTCGCCGCCAGGCGAGGACACCCAGACCGCGCAACGCCGCCCCGCGGTGCACCACTTCACCCCGGAGCTCGGTGACCGCGAGTACCTCGTGGTAGTCCTCGCTCGCCCGGTCGATATCACCGTCCAAGTCGTAGGCCCAACCGCGCAAGGCCAACGCGCTCAATCGGAGCGAAGCCGATCGGTCCGAGCCGATCAGATCCACCACACATCCGAAATGAGCGCACGCGCGCTCGGATTCGCCCTGGGAGATGGCGAAAAGGCCTTCGGCATACTCGATCTGCGCTCGAACGGGCAGCGGTAGATCCGGTGTTGCCAGCGCCCGCGCCTCCGCCAACCGGGTGGCTGCCGTCCGGAACTCACCATGGGTCGAGGCCAGTTTGCCCGCGGTGCAGAGCGCTACGATGCGCTCGGGCGCGGGCTGCGCGCCGGGGTGGGCGAGTACACGTTCCAGCCACGAGCAGCCCTCGCCGTACAACCCGCGGAAGTTCCAGAACTCGTACAACGCCGCGGCCGTCCGCAATCCGGCCGCCGCTGCTTCCACGGTGTCCTCGGACAGGCAGTACTCGAGCGCTTCTCGCAGATTGGGCTGTTCCCGGGCCAGCCGGTCGATCCACCGCGCCTGCTGTGCGCTGATCCAGCCCGCCTCGGCATCGAGGGCCAGCCGCTGATACCAATCCTGGTGGCGGCGGCGCATCTCCCGGTACCGGCCGCAATCCTGTAGTACACGGCGCCCGTAGGCGCGTAATGTCTCGAGCATCCGGAAACGCACGCTCGGACCGGAATCCTGGCGGACCACGATCGACTTGTCCACCAACGACGAAAGCACATCCAGCAGGCTGTGCGGCGCCGTGGCGATCTCACAGATGCCCTCCACCGCGTCCAGTTCCCAGCTTCCGGCGAACACCGAGAGCTGGGCCCACATCTGCTGTTCGGCCGGTGTACACAGGTCATAGCTCCAGTCCATGCACAGACGTAGCGTCTGCTGCCGCGGCGGAGCGGTACGATTCGCCTGGGTGAGCACCGGATGCCGGTAACCGAGCCGCTCCAGGATCTGCTGTGGCGACATGGTCCGCATCCGGGCGGCCGCCAATTCGATGGCGAGCGGTAAACCGTCCAACCGGGCACAGATACGCGCCACCGCGCCCTTGTTCTCCTCGTCGAGTTCGAAACCCGGCACCGCCGCCGCGGCGCGCTCGGCGAACAGGGTCAGCGCGTCGAAACGGGGCAGCCCGAGCAGGGGCGGCTCCCGGTCCGGATCCGGCACGGTCAGCGGCGCCACCCGCAGCACCGCTTCCCCGGCGATATTCAGCGGCTCCCGGCTGGTCACCAGGATGCGTAGTCCCGGACAGGCCCGCAGCAGTGCCTCGTCCAGTTCCGCGACGGCCGCTACCAGCTGCTCACAGTTGTCCAATACCAGCAGCGTCTCGCGCGGGCACAGATACTCCACCAATGTCTCGATCAGCGGCCCGGCCTCCGAGCCGCGGACACCGAGCGTGGCTGCCACGACATCGACCAGGAGGGTGCGCTCGTGGATATCGGTCAGGTCGATCAACCAGACGCCGTCGGAGAAATCCCGGGTCACCTGCGCGGCTACGCGCAGGGCCAGCCGAGTCTTGCCGACACCGCCGGTGCCGGCCAGCGTGACCAGCCGGGAGGTGGACAGCAGGTTCTTCACCTCCGCCACCTCGGTCCGCCGGTCGACGAGACTGGTCAGTTCGAGCGGAAGATTGCCGGTGCGATTCGGGTTCGGCGGGCGTGGGGCCGATACCCACGGCTTCTCCACCCGGGCGGGCTCGGCGGACTCGCTCCGCGGCACCATATCGCCGGCCCGATAGCCGTGCCGCTCCTGCACCCGGCGGAGCATCTCCCCGAATTCGGCGGCGGAAGGACGGGCCCGGCTGTCCCGGCTCATCGCCGTCTCCACCAGCTCGGCGATATCGGCGGCGACACCCTGCTCGCGCAGATCGGGTAGCGGCTGGGTGGTGATCCGCAGGAACTGGGTGACCATCTTCTCGCCACTGCGGCGGGCGAAGGCGGCATGACCGGTGAGCGCGCAGAACATCGTGGCGCCGAGTCCGTACACATCGGCACTGGGCGTCGGCGGGTCGCCCTCGAGTACCTCCGGCGCGGTGAACGCCGGGGACCCGGTCACGGTGCCCGTCTCGGTCCGGAACCCGCCCGCGATATGCGCGATGCCGAAATCGGTCAGCGCCGGTTCACCGTAGTCGGTGAGGAGGATATTTCCCGGTTTCACGTCACGGTGGACCACACCGAGCCGATGGGCGTTACCGAGCGCGTCGGCGATCTTCACTCCGATCCGCAGCACCTCCTCGGCGGGTAACGGGCCGTGCCGGCGGATCCTGTTCTCGAGCGAACCCTGCGGGTAGAACGGGGTGACGAGGTAGGGACGCCCGGCGGTGGTGACCCCCTCCTCCAGTACGGTGACGATATTCGGATGGCCGGTCAGCCGGCCCATCGCACGCTGCTCCCGCGCGAACCGTGCCCGGTTGTCCTCATCCGATGCCGCGGTGAGTACCTTCACCGCCACGGTGCGGTCCAACGGCTCCTGGGTACAGCGGTAGACCACGCCGAATCCGCCCCGGCCGATCTCCTCGGCATCCTCGAAACCCACGGCGTCGAGCTCCGTCGCGACGGGCATTCTCGACTCACGACGTGTTCTCAGGGGATCGTCGCTGTTCATCGACCGGAAACCAGCCGCCGAGGATGTATGCGGGCATCGGGCACCATGGGATCACCTCTCGCCTCACCCTCAACTGTATCCCCGGGCCACCGTGGCGGCGAGGTACCGGCGAGCTGTCCCGGCAGGCGGAATCCCGCGGTGTCCGGCCCGGTATCCAGCTGTATCGAGGGAACCGAGGGGTTATACGGCGCGCGGCTCCCGATGGACCGTGAAGAGGGGGAGCAGTCTCCGCGCGGCGGCGCCCGGAAGCGCATCCGCACCGGTGGGTGCGCGGTCGGGGGCCGAAGCACCGTCCGATCAGCGATCCGGCTCCCCGACGCCTATACCGTGTTCAGAACAGCATCATCATGGCGATGAGCATGAACATGAACCCGAGCATTTGCCGGCCCATTTCCACCTGCTTCCATCGATTCCCTACCACCACGGCCGAAGAGCCGGGTAGACGCAGACACTATTATGCCGCTATTCGACGGTACGATACCTGACGGCATAGATTTCGGCTGCCTTCCCCAGGAAGGGAACAAGGTTCGACGACGGGAGGCCGCTCCCCGACCCCGCGCGGCGATTGGGTGCGGTGCGACCGGGTAGCCCACCCCCATGTCCGACAGCTCTCCGACCGGTGCGGTTCTCTTCGATATCGACGGCACCCTGGTCGACTCCAACTACCTGCACGTGCACGCCTGGATCAGCGCTTTTCGCGAAGTGGGCGCAGATGTGGACGCCTGGCGGGTGCACCAGAGCATAGGAATGGACGGCTCCCTGCTCGTCGAGCGACTACTGTCCGGCTGCGACGAAAAGGCCCGGCAACAGGCCGAGGACCTGCATCTGCGTTACTACCTCGACACACGCCCCCTCATGCGGCGTACCGCCGGTGCGCGGGAACTACTCGACCGCGTCGCGGCGACCGGCCTCACAGTGGTGCTGGCCACGTCCGCGCCCGAAGACGAACTCACCACCCTGCGCGAGGTGTTGGGCGGAGCGGAGGTGATATCCGCGCAGACCTCCTCCGAAGACGTCGAGACCGCGAAACCGCGACCCGATATCGTCCGCACCGCGCTGGACCGCTCCGGTGCCACCGCCGATACCGCGATCTTCGTCGGCGACACCGTCTGGGATGCCGAGGCCGCCCGCCGGGCCGGTGTGCCCTTCATCGGAATGCGCTCCGGCGGGATCACCGAGGCACAACTGCAGGCCGCCGGTGCCCGCGCCGTCTACGACGACCCGGCGGACCTGATCACCCGGTTCGACCACAGTCCGATCGCCGAATTGCTCCGGTGAACCGGCGTCCCGGCCGGCCGCGGACGCGCCCCCACCGCGGCCGGCCGCAGGCAGCAGAAAATGTTTCGCGTCCGGGAAATCGGTCATGCGCCTGACGAACGCCGTTTCGCCTCGTTACGGCGTCACCGGGAAAAGAGAGAGCGGAGGATCGATGACCGATCGGGACATCATCGCGCAACTGCACCAGGACATCACCACCGCGGAAAACGCGGGTGACGAAACCACCGCCGCGCGGCTGCGCCGGGATTTGGAAACAGCGCTGCGCGAAGCCAAAGACCCGCGGAAGACGGACGGCGGCGACTAGCGCACAGGGGCCGGCGCCGAGTGGCTTCGGTACACCCGGCCGAAGCCGCTCGGTGGTTCCCCGGAGCGCTCCGCCCGAGCGTTACGACCGCGGCGCGACTTCCGGGCGCGCGGCCCGCGATGATAGATAGCTGTACCGCGACACGCCAGAGTTCGATTCAGCCGATACCTATCGCTCGCCGTGGCGCTCGGCGACCGCGAAGGTGGGTGCGCGCATTCGCATATCGGAACATCGACGCTCGGAGGTCGGCATGACTGTCACCGATGATTATCTGGACAACAACGCGCGGTACGCGGCACAGTTCTCCGGTCCACTCCCGCTACCACCGAGCAAACATATCGCTGTGGTCGCCTGCATGGACGCACGGCTGGACGTCTACCGGATTCTGGGCCTGCGCGAAGGCGAGGCACATGTCATCCGCAACGCGGGGGGTGTGGTGACCGACGACGAGATCCGCTCGCTGGCGATCAGCCAGCGACTGCTGGGTACCACCGAGATCATCCTCATCCATCACACCGATTGCGGGATGCTCACCTTCACCGACGACGATTTCAAACGCGCCATCCAGAACGAGACCGGCCTCAAACCGGCGTGGGCGGCCGAATCCTTCACCGACCTCCACGAGGACGTCCGGCAATCCCTGCGGCGGATCGAGACCAGTCCCTTCCTCACCCGAACCTCCTCGCTGCGGGGTTTCGTCTTCGATGTCGCCACGGGTCGCCTCGACGAGGTCGCCGCGGCGGCGGCCTGAACGGCTCCCGGCCGCAGCGGTGGCCGGCGGCGCGGCACCTGGGCCTCAGATCAGCAGATCATCGACCGTGATCGGGAGGTCGCGTACTCGCACGCCGGTCGCGTGGTAGACCGCATTGGCCACCGCCGCGGCCGCGCCGACGATACCGATCTCCCCCGCGCCCCGGGAGCCCATCGGGTTGACGTGCTCGTCCACCTCGTCCAGCCAGATCGCATCGATATCGCGGATATCGGCGTGCGTGCTGATGTGGTAGCCGGCAAGATCCTGGGTGACGATATGCCCGAAGCGATGATCGCGCACGCTTTCCTCGTGCAGGGCTCCCGAAATACCATAGGCGCCGAACGAGTGCGACGCGTACTTCTCGGCATCCGGGTTCTCCGCCGCGTCGGCGGTACTGTGCGCGCCGGTCGCGGGCGTGAGGCCATGGTCGTTCCGGTTACCGCTCATCCGTTCCCGGATCTCGGCATCGGAAAGTTCCACGTCCGCAGTGAGGTCGGCGGTGATATGGCTGGGATGGCCGGCCTTCACTTCCTCCAGCATGCCCACTGCCGAGCACACCTGCCCCGGTGTGCAATAACCGCACCGGAAACCGTCCTGATCCAGAAACGCCTGCTGCACGGTGTGCAGCTCGTCGCCATCGCCCAGACCGGCGGCGCGGGCGGGGCGCCGCGCAACGAGCCGAGGTCAGGCGTCGAAGAGCAGATAGAGGCCGGTGAAGGTGTAGCCGACCATGAGGAGCATGAGGGCGAGCTGACCGGTGAGCCGGTGTGCCGGCGGGAGCAGGCGCAGGCAGCGATCATGGGCCGCGGCGACACCGAGGATATGGCCGAGGACCACCGCCGAAACCTTGACCGTCCCGAGCACCGCGGGATGCGCGGACAGGAGGTAGGCGATATCGCGATCGGCCAGCCCGAACAGGTTCCAGCCGACCCCGAACGGATCCGCGAACAAGATCACGGTCGCCTGTCCTTTCTCGACGAGGAAGGACAGGTAGTGGGCGACGATATAGCCCGCGATGATCGGTGTGAGCGTGTACGACAGCCGGGTCGGCAGCAGCCCGCGTTCGGCGCGGGACAGCCCGCCGGTAGCCGCGGCGGCCGCTCGGAACGTCGTACCGACGACGAGAACGAAGAAGAGCAGGCCGAGGGTGCCGGCAAGAGTCGCCCCGAACCGGGAAGCACCGGCGGCGCCGGCCACCACGTCGCGCCACCAGGGGAACAGGGAGAAACTGTCGAACGCGGTGGACCCCAGCAGGGTGGCCGCCACCGCCACCGAACCCGCGCCGACGGGTGTCCCGGCCAGATTCGCCAGCGGTGAGCGCATCACGAGCGCACCGTTCACGCCACGCCCGAGCGGACTCAGGCGGCCGAGCAGAGCGCTGTACACCTCGAACGGATCGGCGCGCTCGGCCCATACCGTGCCGAACATCAGCAGACCCAGGAAGGTGACGATCAGGTACCCGATCAGCCACGCGGTCACGGCGGCCACCGATCCGGGGTCGGGCGAGACGAGTTCCAGCCAGACGAAGGCGAACAACCCGAATGCCGCCGGCCACCGCCCCCATCGTTCGGGGTACCGCAGCGGCCCGGCCGTGGGCGGACGCCGCCGGATCCAGCTGACGATCCGGTGCAGAGCGCGCGCCGGGGACAGCAGTTTCCACACGGGGCCGGCGACGAGCGAGGCGACCATCACTGCGACCCACAGGAAAACGTAGACCGCGCCGGGGACCGGATTGCGGGCCGGATCGGCGGGACCGAGAAGACCGATCGCCACCACGGTGAGGAAGGCCAGGAGCCCTGCGGCCGCGAGCGCGGCCCGCACGGCGGGGGAATCCACGACGGTACGGATACCGGGGGGCAGCGCGATCCCCGGAGATGCCGGATCCAGCCGCGGTGTCCGCCACGCGAAGGCGATCACCGCGAACGAGAAAGCGAGCGCCCATGCCGCCCCGATCAGCGCATAGGCCAGGGGGATCGGCAGATCCGTGGCGCCACCCAGTCCGTGCGCGAGCAGGGTCATCCGCGGACGAGCAGGGTCGCCACGGTACGGCCGGCGCCGTGCAGTTCGATCTCCACTCGTCCCGGTACGTCGACCGTGAAAGCGAAACGCTGATTCGTGCCCGGCGTTATCGCGAAGGTGTGTTCGGGTGCGGCGTGGACGTGCAGTTCGTCCGCTGTATCGCTGTCGACCACGAGCTCGATCGGCTGCCCGATCCGGGCCTCCAACCGGATATCGGCGGGAGTCACCACCCCCGCGGCGATGCGCACCTCGATGGGCAGGGCCGGCAGGGTTTGCGCCACGCTCGGTGTCACCGGCGCGGCCTGATTCCCGTCTCCGGCCGCGCACCCGGTGCCGAGCAGGACGGCGGCGAGTACGGGCAGGCACAGTCGGAAGGCGGACGGCATCAGATCTCCTTGTCCGTATCGGTGGGCGTGCCCGGTTCCGGGGGTTCCTCCGGGTCGCCGCGGCGGCGGTCGCGTACCGCGATGACGAGCACGACCGCGGCGATGAGAATCGCCGGCAGGAAGGCGGGCACCGCCAAGAGGATCGAATGGTCGGCGAGGATGTCGACGCCGTCGTACCGGTTCGTCATGACGCGGTGGCCCGTTGTCTTTCCGCCACGGGCCGGTGGGGGTAGCGGTCGTTGATCCGGGCGGCGCCCCAGGCCAGCGCGGCGATCAGGATCAGGCTGCACACCAGGACCACCAGCGACGCGGCCGCGAACAGCCACGCGGGATGGTCGAACGATCGCTCCCGCTGCAGCACCGTGATCTCGGCGACGAACGGGCGGGTGAACGAGTCGAGCGCGGGGACCTCCTCGGCGCCGATTCCGGGGTCGGCGGCCATGAAGATCGGCAGCGCGGTCTGCGTGCGGCCGTCCTGCACCCGCAGTACGGTCTTCCAGGAGCCGTGGGCGGGGACCGGTTTCGTGGAGAGGTAGTGCCCCGGCTCCACGCGGCGGAGGTGATCGACCACCAGGCCCCGGCCCGGGTTGTCGCTGCCGGCCCCACCCTGCCAAGCCAGGATCTGGATCCATTCGGGGTCCGCGGAGACCAGATCGGCGGGCGAGATCCGGATATCGGCGTACACCATGCGTTCGGCGTATCCGGGGGCGTCGCGCAGTTCGACCGTGGCCCGGGCATCCGCGGGTACCTCGATCATCAGGCCGTTGGCGGTGGCGGCGGCCACGACGACCACCGCCCCGGTCATCAGCGTCCGCCGCACCGCCGGACGCGGCAGTGGTTCACCGCGCAGTACGGTGGCGAACAGAGCGCCCACCACCCCGCCGGCGATTCCGGAGGGTATCGCCATCGCCAGCAGTTCCGGCCATATCGACACCGGCCACGGATCGACGAACATCGCCGCGATCCACAGCGATTCGAGCCAGAGCCCGACCGTCGCGGCCACCAGTCCGCAGCCCGCGCCCCACAGCACCGGGCGCTGCCGCACCGGCAGCAGTGCCAGTAGTTCCACGACGACCGCGATACCGAGGTACAGGGGGAAGACATTGCGCGGCGCGTCGAGGATCGGACCGCCCACGAGAACGGCGACCACGGCGCGCACCACGGCGGCGAAACCCACTACCACCAGTGTCCCGCACGCCCCGAGGGTCAGCCGCGCGGCCACGAGGGTCAGCGTGGCCGCGACCACGATCAGCATCGGCTGCAGCACCAGCCGGAACTGCTCCACGCCGAAGTCGTACTCCACCTGGAATACCGACAGCCCGATGAGCAGGCCACCGAAGGCGAAGGCACGCAGCAACCACATACGCCGGGTTTCCGGACGGGCCGGGTCGGGCCGGTTGTGGCGGCCCTCGAATTCGAGCAGCAGCACACCCACCAGAGACAGTCCGGCCCCACCGATCAGCATGAGGTGGGTCGGGCCCCAGAGTGTGACGTCCTGGCCGAAGATCCGGTGCCATACGTCGTCGAGTGGAAACCCGATCAGGGCATACAACCCGGCACCCGCCAGCAGGATCCCGCCGACGGGCGCGTACCAGGTGCGGGTGATCCGTACCGCCGCCATACCGGGTTTTTCGTCCAAGGGCAGCACTACGGCCGCCATACCGGCGGTGAAAAGGAAGAACAGTCCGACGAGAATGAAGTAGTGCGCCGGATTCGCCAGCGGTCCCTCGTCGCGGCCGTTTCCGATGTGCAGGCTCACATCCCAGATGAAACCGAGCAGAGCGGTCAGGATGGTGACCAGGAACATCGCGAGCGGTAGCGCGACCCAACCGGGGCGGTCGAACGCACGGCCGAGCCGGTCGGCGAGCCGCTGCAACCAGGTGATACGCCGGTTTCGATGGAGATATCCCACCCACATCAGAACGAGGGCCACGACCCCGGCGGCCCCGGTCATGATGGCCACTTGATCGAGCGCCGCACCACCACCTTCGCCACCCGGCGCCGCCGACCAGCCGATCGCCCCGTACGCACTCACCGGCATCGAACCTCCACCCGCCGAGCGTTATATGTGTAACCAAAAGTATCATGAATCAGAGCCGGTGCGGAACGATTTCTTCCACACCCGTCATCCGTCCGGGCAGTACCCGGAAAGTGGCACATATATCCAGCACATCACCGGCGGGGGGCGATCACGTATCCACCGGCGAAGACCGGCGTGTCCGCCCCGGTGGTGTGCTAGAAATTCCGCGAACAACAAGGAAACGACGATGTCCCGTCCATTTCGGTTCACCATCCGGGCAGTGCGCTCCTCGGTGCGGACCGGTCCGCGGGCGCCGGCATCCCGGTCGCCGTCATACTCGGGGTAGTTCCGCAGTTGTGCGCCGCGCCGACCGGCGTGGTGGTGCCGGCCCGGATCCTCACGACCTTCTGGAGTCCACATGAGTTCACCCACCCTCACCGTCGCGGTGCTGGGCGCCGGTCGCCTCGCCGACCGGATCGCCGAAAAGATCGCGGCCCGAGCGGATCTCGAGGTGACCGCCCGTATCCCGGCCGACCAGACGCCGCCCTGCGGGACCGACTGCGTCGTCTACGTACCGTCCTTCGCCGAAATCATCGCGGATCTACCGAAAACAGTGTTACCGCAACTACTTCGGGACGGGTTCGACGTGGTGTCGACGGCACCGCTCGACGGGCGGATGCCGCTCACCGAACTGCTCGACGCCTGCTACGCCGGGCGATCGACCTTCCATACGACCGGCGCCTTCCAGAGCACGATCCCGGCCCGGCTCATCCGCTCACTGGCGGAGGTGACACAGGGCATCCGGCGTGTCGAACTCATCGAGGAAATCGATCTCACCGATACCGCGGTCTATCCGTGGGACACCCTGCGCGATACAGGAATCGGTACCACCGGCGCCGAGACCGCCACAGCCGGGGCCGCCGCGCTGGACGGGTACTACGCAGCCGGGCTGCGCGTCCTCGACGATGCCGTATTCGACAGCGCGGCAGGCACCGCCGCGGCCCACCACAGTGCGGTCGACGTGGTCACCGACAGGTTCGGGATCGTCGAAAAGGTGATCGTGAGCCGGGAACTCGGCCCCACGCTGAGTTACCGCTCCGTGTGGTCTGCCGCCACCACGGACCGGGCTCCGCTGCGCTACCAGCTGATCACCACCACCGACACCACGACAGGAAGAGCCAACGTCCGCTTCCGGTTCACCGACGGACTCCATCCGGCCGACCATTTGACCTGCGCGAACGTCGTCGATGCGGTCCGCCCGGTCCGCGAGCATCCCCCGGGTATAGCCCCGCGCGATCTCTCTTCCCCCTGCCCGGTGCCGGACCGGCCACTCATCGCCCCGCGGACCGACCCGGCCGCGGCTCGGTGATCCGGCGGCGCGGACGGCCCGGCCCGCTCCCGGCCGCGAACCCCGCCACGCGCAAAGTCGCGCGCCCGGCCGGATTCTTTCCTGAAAGCGCCTTCAGGCGGCTTCAGGCTCCCTTCAGCACCGGACTGCGACAGTGGCCGCAGTGTCGTGGAACACAGTGCGAGAAGGGAGATCGGTTCATGGGTCCGATGGTGTGTATCGGTGGAGAACCCTATCGAGTCATCGGCAGGACCCCGCTGGCCGCGGTATCGCGGGCGGGGTACGGCAAGTATCGCTATGTGCTGCGGCGAGTGAGGGACGGTTCGCTGTGGGTGGCCTTCGCGAAGCGGGTCACGGCAGCGTCGGAGCTGGTGAAATGCGGAGCACCGCACGGGCGCTGACGCCGGCGCCCCGGCGGAGGGCCACCGGGACCGCTCAGAACCGCTCCGGTGTTCCGGCACCGCCGACCCGATCGCGGCGTTCCCGCTCCCGGTATCCGTACGTGGCCCGCCGCACGCTGACATCGTCCTCCAGACCGGAGCCCACGGCGCCCGCCACGGTGCCGAGCGCACTGGCCATCACCGCGATGGTGAGGTAGTCGTCCGGCTGCGCGGCCCGGCCGAGCACTGTGCCGAGGTAGCCGGGCGGAATCACCAGCAGCACAGCGGCGAAGGTGATCAGGAACAGCGCGCCGAAGAACACCAGAGCCCCCACGGCGACTGTGACAACCGTTCCGGCATTACGCATTCGCAGGTCGTGGTCCGATTCCCGGCGGGTGGAGACCGGACGCTCCCACAGACCGTGCCCCACGATGATCCACACCGCCAGCGCGGCGACAGCCGCTGCGGCGACACCGGCGAGCCGATACGGGCCCAGCGCTGTCGCCAGTTGCCAGATACTCGAATACAGCACACCGAAGGCGGTACCGGCCAGTGATCCGGCCAGCGCGGAGGACAGACCGACGAACAACTGCCAGGGCCGGTTCGCCCGCACCATACCCGCCAGCAGCCGCGGATACCCGGTCACACCACGGTGCACGATGCGTTCGTCGCCTGCACCGGCTTCGGCCCGGATCCCGCGAAACGGCAGCCGTGCCGCCGGATCGGGGCCCGGCCGGAGCCCGATCCCGGGGCCGGGCCGCAGCGCGCCGACGATTCTCAGGGCGAGGTCTTCCAGCCTGCGCTGTAACCGTATTCCGCCGAGCGCCGGTAACGACACCAGCCCGACCCGATGGCGCCGGTCGAGCCGGGCCAGCACGATTTCCCGGCCGTCGCCGCGCATCGGCAGGTCGGTCAGGCACAGCGCCAGGTCCCAGGAGGTGTCACGGACATGCCGCCCGGCCTTGTCGATGAGGTACTCCAGATCGGGGTACATCGCCTCGAACGGGTCGTCGAACACCTCCACCCGCCAGTCGGCACCCGCGAACCGCCGCGCCAACAGGGTGGGAAGTGTTTCCGCGAGTTCGCGCGCGAGCCGGATGGGCAGATCGGGGTCCGCCACCACGCCCACCACGATCGTGGTCCGTTCCTCGGTGGTCACCGTCCTCCCGGCTGGTCGCGCCACGGTCGGTGCCGGTTGCGGACCGGCCTCGGCACCGCGCTTCTCTCCCGGCGATACCACTGCTATTCGATGATGCCGGGCTGATGCCCCGACAGCCGCGACGCGGTATCTCCGGCGGTCCGGGACAGCGCTGTCCCCAGAGCCACCATGCCGAGTCCGAGACCGAAATGCAGCCAGTTGTCGGCCGTGTCGAGCGGGACGACATTCGCCGTGCTGTGCCGGTCGACGAACAGCCCGTACAACCACAGGAGCAGATACACCGCCCCACCCACGAGGAGAAAGGCTCGTGCGGCGGATGCTTTCGCGCCCGCGGCGAGGCCGGCCACCCCGAACGCCAGATGCACGATGTTGTGCAGTACCGAGACACTGAACAGCCCCAGCAGCTGCGCTTCCGAGTGGTGTCCGGCCCAGCGGAGCTGGTCGTAGTCGGTCGTCACACCCGGTATGAAACCCAGCACTCCGACCAAGAGGAACACCGCGCCGACACCCATGGCGGCGAGTTGGAGCGGAGAGCGGGTCCGGCGCGTGACGCTGTGGTGATTCGACACGTTCTCGTCCTTCCTCCTGCTGCCGGCACGAGCCGGTCCCGTATCCGGCAGCCAGGACACCGGCCGGATGCCCGGCCGCGAGAATGGCAAACCCCGATATCGCGGTGAGCGACCGAGCCGGTGTCACGGGCGCCGACCGGCTCGGTACGCGATACGACCCAGTTAAAGTTCCGTTATCCGGGGCGCACGAACCTCGGTGGCGCGGACGCCCGGGGTCATTCCACCGTGCCCGGCAGCTCCCCGAGGCCCCGTGATACCCGACTTCCCACAGCCACATCCGATTCGATCCCGGCGTGCGCCCAAGGCCGAAAACTGGGCGGTCCGTTCACTGGACAGAAGAACGCAATCTTGCGTATCCAATGCCCGCAAGAACGATGATGTGACCCAAACCACCATCGCCCAGGCAAATGATCAGCACACCGCGCCGCACAGGCTGTCGTACTGTCGAGCCCTGGAAACGATCTCCGGTTCTTCCGGCGGAGCTTTGGATGGATATGCTTCACCTCGAACATTTCGCGTTCGGCTGGCTGACGCCCGCCCTGGCGTACTTCCTGTCGGCCACTGGATGCGCCATCGGACTCCAGTGCACGAAACAGGCGCGGCGTGGACGCCGCCGGGTCGGCTGGCTGATCCTGGCCGCCATCACCATCGGGGGAACAGGCATCTGGGTCATGCATTTCGTGGCCATGCTCGGCTTTTCGATCGAAGACGCACAGATCCGCTTCGATGTACCGCTCACCCTGCTGAGCGTGGCCCTGTCGGTAGGCGTGACCGGGATCGGGCTCTACCTGGTGAGCTCTCCCGGAGCGGGCCGGACCGCCCTCTTCGCCGGGGGCGTGATCGCCGGCCTCGGCATCGCGGCCATGCACTACACCGGAATGTTCGCGATGCGGACCGACGTCCATATCCACTACGACGCTGCGCGCGTAGCTCTGTCGCTGGCCATCGCCGTGGTGGTGGCCACTGCCACGCTCTGGTCGAGCATGCGCTCCTGGGGGCCGCTGTCCACACCCGTCGCCGCCCTGCTCCTGGCCGCCGCCGTGGCGGCGATGCACTACACGGCGATGTCGGCGATGAGCGCCCACTCCGTACCGGATGCCGCGGAACCACAGGGCGCCGAACCTCTACAGGTACTGGGCCCGTTGCTCGGCGGGCTCAGCGTGATCACGGTCGTCCTGCTCATCACGGTGAGCATGGCGTTGACCGATCCACACGGGGCGCCGAAGGCCGGCCGGCTGCGGTGAAACGCACCCGGACCGCTCAGCGGGGAATCGGCATCCACATCTCGACGGTCGTCCCGTTGTCCGAAGCGGTGATCTCCACCTCCGGGATCAGAGCCCGGATCATGGTCAGCCCGCGCCCGCGAACCAGATCCGGACCGGGTGCCGGGCGCTTCCAGCGGCCGTGGTCGCTGACGGTGATACGCAGGCCCACGGCATCGAGGGTGGCCTGCAACCTGATCGTTCCGCCGTCGCCGCGGTGCCCGTGTTCGATCGCATTGGCACAGGCCTCCCCCACCGCGAGCAGCACATCGTAGGCCGCGCGCTCATCGAGCGGGCAGTCCCGGAGCCACTGCTGCATGGCGTGCCTGACCTCGGCCAGCGCGGTGGGCTCAGCGGGAAAGTCCAGCTCGAACCGGCTCGGCGGACTGTGCAGCCCGGATGGGCGGGCCATTGTCAACCTCATCGCCTCCTGTAGCTCTCGCCGACGGACGGCGCAGGCGGTACCATGCCCGTGGCGTTCGATCAAGATGCGCACTCGAACCGTGCTCGCCGATAGCCATACCCATTCGATCCCACGGCATGCGGCCCAGCGGTGGTGATCACGCGAGACGCCGCGACCGGAGCGTACCCCACGGGCCGATGACCGGCGGACCCGGCGGCTGCAACAGCGCAGATCCCGATCGGGTAAATTGAGTGCGAAGATCACTTACCGCCCCGGTCGCGTGCCGCGCCGGGGCCTCGACGCACAGAGGTGGAGAAGTGGCGAATCACGTACCAGGAGGTCCGAGGTGAGCAGCGAAGGCGGGTCCCGCATGCTCGACGTCCAGGTGCGCGTCGCGGACGGGACCACGATCGTCGCCGTGCACGGCGAGGTCGATATGGCTTCGGCACCTCAGTTGCAGAGCGCCCTCGAGGAGGCTCAGCGCGGCGGGGAACCGCTGGTGGTGGATATGTCCGAGGTCGGATTCCTCGGATCGGCCGGATTGAGTGTGCTCCTGGTGGCCTCCGAGGCCGCCCCCACCGACGGTATCCGCGTGGTCGCCTCCGACGCCGTCCGCCGGCCCATCGAACTCACCGGTCTCGACAAGATGCTGGCGGTATACGACTCGCTGGATGCGGCCCTGGCCGCCGGCACCTCGGCCTCCTGAACCGCGTACCACGCGCCCGGCGTTGCCGGGCGCGTGGTCTACCGGGCGCGCGGCAGGCGGACGACCTGCACGAAGAAATCGTCGATCTGCTTGATCGCGGCCACGAACTGGTCGAGATCCACCGGCTTGGTGACATAGGCGTTGGCGTGCAGTTTGTAGCTGCGCAAGATGTCTTCCTCGGCCGCCGAAGTGGTGAGTACCACCACCGGGATATGGGCGAGGTCGGGATCGGCTTTGATCTTTTCCAGCACCTGCCTGCCGTCGTACTTCGGCAGGTTCAGGTCGAGCAGGATGAGATCGGGGCGCGGCGCGTCCGCGTACATGCCGTTGCGGTAGAGGAAATCCAGCGCCTCCTGCCCGTCGTGGGCGACGTGCAACGTATTGCCGATCCGGTTGTCTTCGAATGCTTCCCTGGTCATCAATTCATCACCCGGATCATCCTCGACGAGCAGGATATCGATCGGTGTACCCGGCACAGTCATGCGTTGGCTCCTTCGGCAGTGGGGGTGGCCGGCGAATCCGCGGCGGGTGGGGCCTCGGGTTCATCCGGTGTGTTCGAGGACTCGCCGGTCACCACGGACTCGGCGCGCAGGGTGAAGCAGATCCGGGTGCCGCCGGTGTGGGCGGTATCTATCCAGATACGGCCGCCGTGGTATTCGACGATCTTCTTGCAGACGGCCAGCCCGATTCCGGTACCGGTGTATTCGTCACGGGCGTGCAGCCGTTGGAAGATGACGAACACCTTTTCCGCGAATTCCGGCGGGATACCGATACCGTTGTCGGTTACGGAGAGCAGTAGCGCGTCCGGATCCTCGGCGGCGGCCGCGACCTCGAGCCGGATGAGGGGAGCGAGACCGGGCCGGCGGAATTTGATCGCATTGCTGAGCAGGTTCTGCCACAGCATGACCAGCAAGGTGGGTTCGCCCAGTATCTCCGGAAGTTCCGCCGGCCGCTCGACCACGGCCTCCGTATCCTCGACAGCGGCCGACAGGTTGGCCAGCGCCTTGTCCAGGGCCTGATCGAGACGCACCGGCTGATTGCGGTCGCTCATCCGGCCGACCCGGGAGAAGGTGAGCAGATCGTTGATGAGCACCTGCATACGCTTGGCGCCGTCGACAGCGAAATCGATGTACTGTTTGCCCCGTTCGTCGAGCTGGGAACCGTAGCGCTTCTCCAACAGCTGACAGAACGAGGTCACCTTGCGCAACGGCTCCTGCAGATCGTGCGAGGCCACATAGGCGAATTGCTCCAGCTCCGCATTGGAGCGGCGCAACTCGTCGGCCTGAAGGTCCAGCTCGGCTTTCTGCTCACGCAGCAGCGTGCCCTGGGACCGCGAAGAGCCCAGCTCCTCGACCACCCGGCGGCGCATATCCTCGACCGCGGCGGCCACCTGCACCAGGTCCGCGGGACCGTGCGCATCGATATGATGATCGAATTCGCCGTCGGCCACCCGCAGCGACGCCTCGGTGAGCGAGGCCAGCGGCCGTATCACGAGCCGGCGGAGCAGGACGGTCAATACCGCGCCCGTCAGCAGGAACACGAGCACCAAGCCGATCAGTACGGCATCGCGGACAGCGCGGGCGTGGGAGATCGCCTCCCGGTCGGCGACGACCGCGCTCGCCAGGTGATCGTTCTGGACGGCGAAGGAAACCCGCAGTTCGTCGAAGAGGGTTTTCGCGCGTACCGCCGTCGTCGCGCCCAGTTCGGCGGCATCGTCCGCCGCGGCGGCCGTGGCCAGCGGATCGGCGTAACCGGTACGCCACTCCCGCGCCCAGCGCTCGACCGTGTCGAGATCGGCCATCAGGTCCGGGCGGTCCGCCAGCAGTTCGCGCAGCCGCGCGGCCGCGCGGTCCTGTTCCTTCCGGCCCTCCGCATAGGGATCGAGGAACTGCGGATCGGCGGTGATGGCGTAGCCACGCAGCCCGGTCTCCTGGTTGACGAGCGCGCTCTGCAACCGATACGCCTCCGCGGAGGCGGGGAGCGTCTGCCCCACCAGCCGATCGGTCGCCTCGCCGGTATCGGTGATCACCTGCGCGCCCGCCAGGGCACCGAGCACCACCACCACGAACATCAGCCCGAAGACCAGGTGGAACCACGCCTGCGCGGTCAACCTCCCGACCACTCGGGAACCACTATCCGTCATCACAGCTCACTCCCGGGTGTTCCGTTCCAGCGCACGTAGATGATGGCCAGGTCGTCGTCCAGTCCGCCCGCGTCGGTGGCCATACTCTCGACGCGGGCGATCAACTCGTCGACGAAGCGTTCGGGACGGTCCGCGGGGACGCTCCGCGCGACCTCCAGCAGACCGGCCTCCCCGAGCCGCGCACCGTCACGGCCCGCCCGCCCCTCGAAGAGACCGTCGGTGAACAGCATCAGTCCGCCGTCGGCGGGCAGTTCTATTTCCACGGCCGGCCAGTGCGCGCGGCCGGGCATGAATCCGAGCGCCGCGCCTCCGGTGACCTCGACCCAGCACAGCTCTCCACTGCTGTGCCGGAGCATGCCCGGATGTCCGGCGCGGCGCACCAGCACCCGCCCGGTCGAGCGGTCCAGCACCAGGCTCGTCGCGGTGGCGAAGGTCTGCCGATCGGTACGCTCGGCGAGCAGGACCTCCTCCAGCAGACGCAGCTGCCGCGAACCCGTCACACCACTGAGTACCAAGGTGCGCCAGGCCAATCGGAGCGCCACCCCGGTGGCGGCGGCATCGGGCCCGTGGCCGGAGACATCGCCGACGATCACATGCACGAGGCCCTCGGGATCCTGGACGACATCGTAGAAATCGCCACCGAGCAGAGCATGCGCGCGGCCGGGCCGGTACCGCGCCACGACGTCCACCGCGCGATCGGCCCCGAGGAGCGGGGTCGGCAGCAGCCCGCGCTCGAGCCGGGCGTTCTCCTGCGCCCGCATCTGACTCGCCTGCAGGGCCGCGCTGGTGCGCTCGGCCTGTTTGCGCTGGATGGCGTAGCGGACGGCGCGAGCGAACAGTTCCGGTTCCACGCGGCCCTTGACCAGGTAGTCCTGGGCCCCCGAGGCCAGGGCGGCCAAACCCGTGCGTTCCTGGTCGAGCCCGGTCATCACCACCACGGCAACCTGATCGTTGTGCGCGCGGATACCGGCGAGCGCCTGCAACCCCTGCGCGTCGGGCAGGTGCAGGTCCAGCAGTACACAGTCCGGGATATCGGCGCGCAACCGGTCGCACGCCTCGGCGAGCGTGCGCACCCAGCCCAGGCGCATACCCGGTTCGGCGTCGGCAACCAATTCCTCGACCAGCAGGGCGTCGCCGGGGTCGTCCTCGACCAGCAAAACGAACGGTTCCCGTTCGAACCACCCCGCTTCGGCCGCCCAATCCGTCTCCGCGCTCGGTGGATCAGCGAGCACCGGTACCACCTGCACCGTCGCGCGGAGCCGAAGCGAGGACCGGATGACACGGCGCTGCCGCGAACAGCGGAACGGGAGTATCACGAATTTCGCCAGGGGGCACCGGCACCAGGCCTCCGATCACACAGGAAAACGACGCCGCCACGGCGCACGTCCACTCACTCAGCGGCCGGTTTCTGGACCGAGAGGCAGCAGTGATCGTAACGGATGTGCACCGATCCCGGTGAACGGAACCCGGCCGAGGCCAGCGGCCCACAGCAGGCCCGTGACGGCGGTCACGAAGCCGGTTCGGGCGGCATACTCACCCGGCATCGTCCTCCCGAACCGGTTCACCGGACTCTTCCTCCCCGCGGGCGGCGGTGAGTCCGGCCCGTACGTCCGAGGCCAGTGGGTGTGCGGAACCGAGAACACGAACGACCTGCGCGTAGGCTGTTTCGAAGACGTCGGTCGCAGCGCTGTGCCGCCCGGCCGCGTGGTACGCGCCGGCGAGGGCATACACCGCGCGCACCGTATCACTGTGCGCGGGCCCCAGCGCCCGGCGGTAGTCGTCGATGTTCGTTTCGTACAGCGGAATCGCTTCGTCGAGCCGGCCTGCTTCCCGAAGGGTTGTGGCGAGCGCGCCGCGGAGCGTGCGGAGCCGGCGATGTCCCGGCAGCAACCGCTGATACGTGGTCAGGTTCTCCCCGAACAGTTCGATCGCCCTGTCCAGACGCCCCGCGGCGCGGTACACGGCGGCGAGGTTGTCGCGGGATTCCAGGCTCGCGGCGCTGTCCGGACCGAGAATACGCAGCCGGTCGGCCAGGTTCTCCTCGAAATGGGTGAGGGCCTCGTCGAGCCGCCCCGCCGCCTGGTAGGCGGCGGCAAGATTGTGACGGCTCCGCAACGTGTCGGGATGGTCGGGACCGAATTCACCAGCGGTGGCGAGGAGGTTCTGCTCGAACAGCGAAATCGCGCGCGGTAGATCGTACACGGCCAGCGCGTCGGCGAGATTGCCGACCGCGTGCAGTGTCTGCGGGTGCCGCGGCCCGAGAACCCGCAGGCGGTCACGCAGGGTGGCCTCCTGCACCGCGATCGCCTCCTCATGGCGTCCCGCCGCACTGTAGGCGATACCGAGCCCGGCCCGGGTGAGCAGACTGTACTGGTGGTCCGGCCCGAGAACCCGGCGGAAATCGTCGACGTTCATTTCGTACAGCGCGACGGCCTCGTCGAGGCGACCGCCCAGATACAGGGCGTGCGCCAGATTGTGGCGGGTCAGCAGCGTATCCGGATGGTCCGGGCCGAGGACACGCAGCCGCTCGGTCAGATTGGCCTCCCCCAGGCGGATCGCGTCCGCGAATCGTCCGAGGGCCTGGTAGGCGAGGGCGAGGTTGTTGCGAGCGGCGAGAGTCGAGGGGTGATCGGCGCCGAACGCTCGTACCGCCTCCTCCAGGTTCGCACGCAGCAGCGGTACCGCCTCGCCGGTCCGCCCCGCCTCGCCGTAGCAGTGGGCGAGATGGTGGCGGCACCGGAACGTCTCGGCATGACCGGTACCGAGCACCCGGATGTACAGGGACAGCACCTCCTCGAAGAGCGCGACAGCCTCCGCCACCTGACCCGCGGCCTGGCGCGCCTGTGCCAGACCGGTACGGAGGGCGAGGGTCTCCGGGGCCTCCGGACCGAATACGCGCCGGCTCAGCACCAGTGCTTCGCGATACCGGGCTTCGGCCTCCGCCGGTTTCCCCGCAGAGTGGTACGCGGAGGCCAGCTGACCGCGCAGTGCCAGGGTCATCGCGTGGCCGGGCCCGAGAGCCCGTTCGGCATCGGTGAGGTCCGCCGCCGCGGCCTCGCACGCCGCGTCGAACCGGCCCGCGGCCACGAATGCGCGGGCCACGCGATTCCGGGAGAGAAAAGTATCGGGATGCGCGGCGCCGAGAAGGCGCTCGGCGGAGCGGGCGACATCCTGTGCGAGGGTCAGCGCCCGGGCGGTATCCGCGGCCTCGATCAGCTGTTCCACGGCCCATCGCCGAGCGTTCAGCATCCCGACCGCGTGCCGCCGGGTGCTCAGCTCCACCATCTCCGTTTCCCACAGCGCATCGATCTGGTCGACGAGATGAGCTCCTTCGCCGCGGCGTGACCAGGCCTGCGAGGAAGGGAAGGTGTTCGCGATGACGACGGCGAGCGCCGACCGCACGAGCTGCACCGCCGTACGCGGCGCGGGCCGGCGCCGGTACAGCGTCCCGGCGATACGGCGCAGAACTCCTCTTTCCACGGTGTCGCGCCCGCGTTCACGCAGTACCCGGCCCACGAGCCGGTGCATGAGCAGGGCTTCTCCCGAGGTCGACCAGCTGAGCAGGGATCCGGTCACGCACCGTTCCACCGCGTCGTCGACTCGGCGCGCGGCGACCGCGAGCAGTGAACGGTGGACTCCACCCGGTGAGAGCATCGCCATCACTCCCAGTAACCAGGCGACATCGAGGTCGAGACCGTAGTCGTCGGTCGGTGCCTCGACGGTGTCGATACACAGCAGGATCGCCTGGACCACCGAACGTGGATAGTCGTGTCCCGCCCGGCGGCGCAGTACCGTCGGTAGCGGGCTCTCGTGCAGCAGGAGGCCGTATTCGCCGTAGCCGAGGCGACGCCCGGTGATGGTCGCGGTGGCCGCGGACAACGCCAGGGGCAGATCGCCGAGGTCGGCGGCTACCTGATCGGCGCCGTCTTCGCCCAGCCCGGTCGCTTCGGCGAGGTAATGCACCGCTTCCGGTCTGGTGAAGCAGCTGATGTCCACGACTTCGCCGAGTGCGCCGAAGGAGCGGTCCACGCTGGTGACCAGTATCCGGGTCCGGCCGCCGGTGGGTAGTAGTGCGCCGATCCGGTCCGGGTCGGTGGCATTGTCGAGAACCAGCAGGGCGGGATCGGCACCGCCCGAGAGGTGGTCGCGCAGCCGCCGGGCCGATTCCACCGAGTCCCCGTCCGGCGCGGCGACGCCCAGACGTTCGGCGATATCAGCCAGGCCGGCCACCGTGCTGCCGGGTGTTTCGGCATTGACCCAGCCCACCAGTGCCACATCGGTTCCGAACAACGATCGGGCGTATTCCGCCGCGAGATGGGATTTTCCGGTGCCCCGCAGCCCGGTGAGCACGACCACCCCCGCCGGCCCCTCCAGCGCACAGCGCAGCCGGGCCGATTCCGTGCGGACGAGGAAAAACGGCGGCTCGCGGGGGATCCGGCCCACGACGACGGTGGCTCCGGACGAAGCCGTACCGGCTCCGGCGGTGAGATAGATATCGCGAGCGTGAACATTGTGGAGTTGGTGGATGATTCGTGTGGTCAGCGCGGCGGGGCCGGAGGACGCCGCGCGTGAGCCGGGTGTGACGGATCACCGGCTCCGGCCTCGACAGCGCCGATCTCGATATCCCCGCTGAACCGCCCGTCACGCACCCGCACCCCGGTACCGGTCGCCGTGACACCGCTGATCCGCAGGGCCGCGCCCTCCACCATCTCCAGGTCGACTCCGACCGCCGCGCCCGTTTCGGCCGCCGCTGCCCGCACGGCACTGATCAGTTCCGTGGCCAGGGCGGCCAATTCGTCGTCCGTGCCGGCTCCCTGGGCCCGCAACGTCCCCATGAGCGATTGCCGCTCGGCGCCGGACTCCGGGGTGGATTCCAGTGGTGCCAGATCCACCTCGCGGTACCGGTGGGTGAGCAGATCTCGCAGCGCGATGTAGGCGTCGGTCACCGACTGCTTCGCGGTATCGGTGACGCCCGCGGCGGCGCCCACCGCGACAGCGGTGACGATCAACGTGACCAGGTCCAACGAGAACTCCCCCTTCTGCGACCGACTCGGCACAGTAGATCAAGTCCGCGGCGTCCGGGCAAGGCGGTGGCGGCGCGCGACGGCAGCGCCACCACTGCTACAGTGCGCCGTTCGCGGCGAGCACCTCGAAGGCCGTATCGGCGCTGTGCCACAGCAGATCCATCTCCACCCGCACCGCCGGTTCCGCCGCCGGGTCCTGCAGGGCCAGGCCGTTACCGAAGATCACCACATTGGCGCCCGCGTCGACCAGCCGCAGCAGCGGCCCGGTGGCCACCCCGGCACCGAAGACGGCGTCCAGCCCGTCACCGACGAAATAGAACCGCCACAGCGGGCCGAGGTCGCCACCGTAGACGGCGTCGGTGCGGTCGACGATGAGGGATCCGTGCCGGGCGATCGTATCGACGATCAGGAAATGGTCGCGCGCGTTGGCCGGCACCGCGCGCGTCGCGGCCACCGCGTTGGACAGGTCCACGGTGAGGTGGGCGTTGTAGCCCGCCATGGCCACTCTGGCGGGTGAGAGCTCGCACAGCCGGGTGAGCCGGAAATAATGATGCCACTGCGGTTCCGACGGTGCGCCGGTGAACTCGGCGCGCAGATTACGCAGGAACCGCGCCAAGAGATCCAAGCTGATGCGATGCGCCCATTCGGGGTCGTCGAACGCGGCCGGATCGCGTTGCAACGGCAGCACCGCGGCCTGCTCCACGGCATCGAGGCCCAAGGCGAACAGCCCCCGCCGGTCCCGGTGCTCCACCAGGATCTCGGTGATTCGCCGGTGGTGCGCGACCGCTCGTTCGAGCCGCTCCAGTGCCGAGCCCGAACGTTCGTCGAGTACCGCGGAAGTATCGGAGAGAGCGACGATCTCGGCCACCGCCGCCGGGGACAGCGGCGCACCGCACGCACCGCTGTCCGCGACGGCAGCCGCGCGGCCGGGCACCATCGGCGCGGGCAGGACCGCGAAATATATCGCGGCGAGGAGAACGAGCGGATAACGGAGACCCGTATGGGCGGGGCGGGCGGAAAGTTCGCTGGTCATGCTCATATCGCTTTCACTCGGCGAGAAACGAGTAGGCCATGCGGACGGATCGTGCGCAACTACAGCAGCGGGCGCCACGGCGCCGGTTCAGGGTAGCCCGGCCGCGCCGGGAACCGGCACCGGGTCGCCGTTGTGTTCCGGTGCCGAAGAGACAGGGCATGCGCCGGCGGGTACCGTGCCGGCTCGCGCGAACCCTCACACGTGGGACTCGGCGGGACCCGGCGGCCCTGGACGATCACGGAAGCGGCGGCCGTCGCGGTGGCCGGAGACTGTCTACGATATCGGCCATGGGGTACGACAGAGTGATCGTTGCCGAGGTGAGCCGGACCGCGGCCGGACGGAGGGACTCCGATGTCCGCCGAATCCGATAGCGAGGACGTGCTGGTGCCCTCCGTGCTCGGACGAGCACAGGACCGGGCCCAGGAACTCGCGGAGATCGCCGGGCACGCCGGTCTCCGCGTGGCGGTCGCGGAGTCGCTGACCTCCGGCCAGATCGCGGCGACCCTGGGCGCGGCGAACAATTCGGGCGAATGGTTCCGGGGTGCGGTGGTCGCTTACAGCAGGGAGGTCAAGTACCACGTACTCGGCGTTCCCGAGGGCCCGGTGGTCTCGGAAACCGCGGCGACCGCGATGGCCGGAGGCGTGCAGTCCCTGTTCGATGCGTCGCTGGCGGTGGGGGTGACGGGCGCGGGCGGCCCGGACCCGCAGGACGGGGCGGAACCGGGTTCGGTCTGGTTCGCCGTCGCCGCCGGCGATACGGTGCGCGCATATCATCGGCACTTCGAGGGCGAGCCCGCCGAAATCCTGGATCGCACCGTCGATTACGCCGTGGGATTACTGCTCGACGCGGCACGGGAACACCGTCGCTGATGCGGGACCGCCCGGCCACCGTCGCCCGGCTGCGGCCGTTCGCCTCGACTGTCTTCGCCGAGATGACCGAGCTGGCGGTCCGCCACGAGGCCGTCAATCTAGGGCAGGGTTTCCCGGACAGCGACGGGCCGGCGAGCATGCTCGAGGTGGCTCGCCGGGCCATCGCCGAGGGCATCAACCAGTACCCGCCGGGACGCGGGATGCCGGTACTGCGCCGGGCCGTCGCCGCCGACCGCGCCCGCCGTTACGGCACCGGCTACGATCCCGATACCGAGGTGCTGGTGACGGTGGGCGCCACCGAGGCGGTCAGTGCCGCGGTGCTCGGCCTGGTGGAGCCGGGTGCCGAAGTCGTGCTGATCGAGCCCTACTACGACTCCTATCCGGCGGCGGTGGCCATGGCCGGAGCGCGCAGGCGGACCGCGCGTCTGGTCGCCGACGGTGACCGTTTCGTCCTCGACCACGACAGCCTGCGCGCCGCGATCACCCCGGCCACCCGGATGCTGATCCTGAATTCCCCGCACAACCCGACCGGCACGGTACTGGATCGCGCGGATCTGACCACGATCGCCGAGATCGCCCGCGAGCGCGACCTGCTGGTGCTGACCGACGAAGTGTACGAGCATCTGGTGTACGACGGCACCGAACACCTCAGCATCGCCACCCTTCCCGGTATGGCCGAACGGACCCTGGTGGTCTCCAGTGCCGCGAAGACGTTCAACGTCACCGGCTGGAAGATCGGCTGGGTATGCGGTCCGGCCGCCCTGATCGACGGGGTGCTCGCCGCGAAACAATTCCTCACCTTCGTCGGTGGGGGCCCCTTCCAGCCCGCGGTCGCGCATGCGCTGACCCATGAACTGGAGTGGGTGGCCCGGCTGCGGGAGACCCTGGCCGGCGCACGGCTCCGGTTGTCCGCGGCACTCACCGAGAGCGGGTTCCGGGTGCATCCGAGCGCCGGCAGCTATTTCCTCTGCGCCGATATCCGGCCGCTGGGCGCGGACGACGGGATACGGTTCTGCCGGGAACTCCCCGGCCGGGTCGGTGTCGCCGCCGTACCGGTGAGTGTTTTCGCCGATGATCCCGGACCGTGGCGGCACCTCGTCCGGTTCACCTTCTGCAAGCGGCCCGAAACGCTGGACGAGGCCGTTCGCCGGCTCCGCGCGGCCCGCGGGCACTGACTTTCGCGGGGCCACCGCGCGCCACCGCCCGTCCCGTCCCGCCCCGGAGTACCGTCCGCTGCATGAACACGATCTCACCGCGGATCCGCACGGGTGTTCGTGTCGAGGGACGGGCGCGATGAAGGCCACGGTCGTCGGGGGTACGGGCCGGATCGGATCACAGGTGGTCCAGCAGCTGACCGCGGCCGGGCACGAGGCCGTTGCGGCCGCACCCTCCACCGGCGTCGACCTGATCTCCGGCGAAGGCCTGGACCGGGCCGTCGCGGGTGCCGAGGTGGTGATCGACCTGGCGAACTCGCCGACCTTCGACGAAGCGTCGCTGGAATTCTTCCGCACCTCCATGGACAACCTGCTCGCCGCGGGAGCGCGAGCCGGTGTCCGGCACCAGGTCCTCCTGTCGATCGTGGGCGTGGACCAGGTGCCCCAGCTGGACTACTACCGGGCCAAGGCCCTGCAGGAGGAGTTGCTCCGCAACGGTCCGACGCCGTATTCCATCGTGCGCGCCACCCAGTTCTTCGAGTTCATCGACGCGGTGCTGTCCTGGACCTCCGAGGAGGACACCGTCCGGCTCCCCGCCACCCCACTGCAGCCGATGGCCGCGGCGGACGTCGTCGCCGCGGTGGTCGAGGTCGCCACCGGTGCCCCGCTGCAGGGCATCCGCAATGTGGCCGGCCCCGAGGTCTACGCCCTCGACGATCTCGGCCGGATCACGCTGGCGGCACGGCACGACGACCGTATCGTGGTCACCGACGAGACGGCCGGCATGTTCGCCGCGGTCACCGGTGACGTGCTCACCGCGGGACCGGACGCGCACCTGGCATCCACCCACTACCGCGACTGGCTCCGCACCGCCCGCTGAACCAGAGGCCCTCGGCGGTACAGGTGTCGGGAGGGGCGTCCCGGGTATCCGGGCGCCATGGAGGCATCGATCGGAACAGCCGAGTCGTACTGGATGGATTCCACCGCGCCCACCTCGTATCCGCGGGCCACCGACGATATCGAGGTCGACGTGGCGGTGGTGGGCGGCGGAATCGCGGGTATCTGCAGTGCCTGGGAGATCGCCCGCACCGGTCGGTCGGTCGCGGTATTCGAAGGCGACCGCATCGTTGGCGGCACCACCGGATACACCACGGCGAAGGTGAGCGCACAGCACACGCTCGTCTACGATTCGCTGCGGTCGTCGTTCGATGCCGAGACCGCCCGGTTGTACGCCCGCTCCCAGCAGGACGCCGTGGATCATCTCGTACAGACGGCCGCCGACGCCGGTATCGAATGCCAGCTGGAACGCGCGCCCTCCTACACCTATGTCACCAGCGGGGACGGGGTCGGCAAGATCCGGGCCGAGGTGGCCGCCGCCCGGGAGGCGGGGCTGGCGGCATCGCTGGTCACCGAGACGGGATTACCGTTCCCGGTCGCGGCCGCGATCCGGGTCGAGGACCAGGCGCAGTTCCATCCCCGGCGTTATCTGCTCGCCCTGGCCGAGGATCTGGTCCGGCGCGGCGGCCGCGTCTTCGAGCGCACCCGGATCACCGGCCTGGCGGAGGGCACCACCACCTGCCGGCTCACCGCGGAATCCGGTGTCACCGTCACCGCGCGCGATGTGGTCGTCGCGACGCACTACCCGGTGTTCGACCGGGCGCTGCTGTTCACGCGATTGCAGCCGCGCCGGGAAATGGTCGTCGCCGGACCGGTGGCGGCCGACGCCGACCCGCAGGGGATGTACATCACCCCGGACGAGAACACCCGTTCGGTACGTACCGCGCCCTATTCCGACGGCCGGCGACTGCTCATCGTCACCGGCGAACACGTACGGCCGGGCACGGTATCGACCGAGGAGCGGTTCGACCGCCTCGCCCGGTGGGCGCGCGAGCATTTCCCGGTGCAGTCGATCGATTACCACTGGGCGGCCCAGGACAACGACACCGCCGACCATCTGCCCTATATCGGTCCTTTCCACCTCGGTTCCCGGCACGTCTACGTGGCCACCGGGTTCGGGGGGTGGGGGATCACCCACGGGATCGCGAGCGGCCGCATCCTGGCCGCCGAACTGGCCGGCGCACCGCTGCCCTGGGCCCGTATCTACGATCCGCGCCGCCTGCACCCGAGGGTCGAGGCGGGCAGCGTGCTCGCGGCGGGGGTCGAGTTCGGCCGGCACCTGCTCGGCGACCGGATCCGGCCGGCCACGCATGCCGACTCCCCCGCCGAGCTCGCCCCGGGCAGTGGGGCGGTGATCCGGCGCGGCGGCCGGCGCAGTGCCGTCTACCGGGACCCCGCGGGTGAATTGCACGCGGTATCGGCCGTCTGCACCCATCTCGGTTGCCTCCTCGCCTTCAACGACGCCGAAACCAGCTGGGACTGCCCCTGCCACGGTTCGCGTTTCGCCATCGACGGCAGTGTGCTCGAGGGCCCGGCCACCGCCGCGCTGGACCGCCACGAGGTGGACGACGAACGACCGGCCGCGCAGGGCGGCTGAACCGGCCACCACACACCGGATCACCGTGCCGCGCGCAGCATCCGTCCCGCGGCGTCGACGGCAGGACCGGAACTGCCCGCGTCGGCGACGAATACCGCGAACGCGAGATCGTCGCGGATGCCCACGAACCAGCCGTGCGCACTGCTGTTGTCGCCGTACTCCGCGGTGCCGGTTTTGCCCAGCAGGCCGGGGATATCGGCCAGTTGGGTGGCCGTTCCCGCCGTAACGGTTTCGCGCATCATGGTTTTCACCCGGCCGGTGACCTCGGCGGGCAGCGGCGGCGGGGTGCGGTCGGGGGTGCCCGGTGATCCGGCGACCAGTACCGGCGCCGGCGGGGAACCGTGTGCGATCGCCGCGGCGACCAGCGCCATACCGAACGGTGAGGCCGTCACCTGTCCCTGCCCGATACTGGCCTCCACGCGTTGTGCCGGATTCCGCGGGACCGGCACACTTCCGGTGACCGTGGTCAACCCCGGGGTCACATAGTCGATACCGAGGCCGAGACGTTCGGCCGTATCGGTCAGCGCCGGCTGCGGCAATCGGACGGCGAGACCGGCCATGGTGGTGTTGCAGGAGCGGGCGAACGCCGTGTGCAGAGGCACCCGGCCGAGGTCGAACTCCTCGTCGTTGGGAATACGACGGCCTTCGATATCGGCGACGCCCGGACAGGGCAGTACGGTGTCGGGAGTGGCGATACCCGCGTCCAGTGCCGCGGCGGTGGTCACCGTTTTGAAGGTGGATCCGGGAGGATACAGGCCGGTGAGCGCGATCGGGCCTGCGCTGTCGGCGGCCGCGTTCTGCGCTACGGCGACGATTTCACCGGTGGTGGGCCGCACGGCCACGAGCGCCGCGGGCCGGTCGATCGGGTCGAGCGCCGCTTCCCCGGCACGCTGGAGCGCGAGATCGATGGTGGAGCGGATATCGCTGGTCGGGCGCGGTTGTTCGCCGGCGATCCGCTGGGTGCCCTCGGGGGTCTGCGCGCGCACCGCCCAGCCCGCCGCGTCGTCGGCCTGCTGCTGCCACAGTTCGCCCAGGCCGGACAGGGTGGGCGCGGAGATCGCCTTATCGGTGGTGAGCAGGCGTGTCTGCGGGGTGAGGGTGACGCCGCGGGCAGTGCTCAGGGCGGCACGGATCGGTGCGATATCGCTCTCGCGCAGGCTGATCGCCGTCACCGGCACCCCCTGGGCCGCGGCCAGGTCGGCGTCGAGGGATGCGGCGGTGATCCCGGGGGCCAGCGGCGCGAGGAGTTCCGCCACGGCGGCGGTGTCCGCACCCGGCGCCAGCTGGACCAGGGTCACCACCTGTTCGCTCATCAGCTCGCCGCCCGCGGCGTCGAGAACGCGCGCGGGTTCCGGATACACCGGGGTGTAGGCGAGGGGACCCTTGTCGAGACCGGGCGCGAGGGTGAGCGGATCCCAGTGGATCCGCCATCCGTCGCCGGTCTCCTCGGCTCTTCCCGAAGTGGTGTACTTCCACTCGGAACGGCCTTCGGCACCGAGCTTCCAGGTCACATCGAGGGTGAAGGAATCGTCCTCGACTCCGGACACCGCGAAGGTTCCCTCTTTTCCCAGTCCGTCGTAGAGCGCGCCGAGAGTATCGCCGGCCCGGGCGGGGTCGTCGGTGAGCGCCGCCGCGGCAGCGATATCGTCACCGGTGAGCGCCTCGGCGAAGCGGCCGGCCACGGTTTCGGGTTCGTCCGGCCCGGTGGAGCAACCGGCCAGCGCCGGACCGAGAGCGATCAGCAGGACGAGAACTTTCCGATCGATACGCATCGGTCCGACTGTATCGACCGCTGCCCCGCTACGGCGCCGGCGACGCGCTCACCCACCCGGGCCTCCTCCGGCCGGGTGCCGGGGCCGGTCCGGATATACGGGTACATCGTCGTCCCACGGCTGCCGGACGACCATATCCGCGACCCGCACGTACCCTCGCTCGAATTCTCCGGTCGCCGCGTCCACGAGCCGGTAGCGCTGGGTCTGCCGATGGATGGGCTGCGCGTCGAGCAGCACCACCCGCACCTCGCCGGGTTCGAAACCGCAGCGCTGCTGCAGTGCCGCGATCAGTTGTTCGTTGTGCAGGTGACCGTCGCCGAAATTCCAGCCCAGGGCCGTGGAACAGATACGTTCTCCGTCGGTGAGGACGTAGTCGTCCTCGGTCTCGCCGGCCATGGCGCGATGCGCCAGCGTGAACAGCGCTTTGCCGTGGGTATTGAACGCGCGGAAGGCATAACCCAGGTACAACGGGATCTGTGCGGCCTCCCGGCTGCCGTAGTACCGCTCGAGCTGCGCGGCGGGCATGGCGGCGACGGCGACGATACCCGCGCGGATCTTCGCGTCGGCCGACGGTTTGACGCACCACAGCGTGGTGTCCCAGTTACCGGCGTAGTACCGCATACCGGGCAGGAACGACACCTTGCGCGGGAAGAGGTTGCCGAGGATCACCACCCCCACGAGCACGATCAGCAGGAGTACCACGGGCACCGGGTCGCCGAGATCGGCGAGGCCGATATCGGCGTGCGCCACGAACAGCGCCGCTATCCCGAAGATCATGAAGACGTTCCACTCCAGCGGTACCCCCATCGGAATCGCCGTGAGGATCACCAGGTGGAAACAGACGAGCGCGGCGGCGGCGAGCGCGGTCGGCCATCCCCCGGACGTGCAGAACAGGACCACCGGCGCGCACAATTCGACCGCGGTGCCCCCGTGCGCGAAGAGCCGCGATAAACGCCCAGGCCGCAGATCGTCGGGGAAACGCTCGAAGAACAGACGTTTGAGGGCACGAGGCCGGACCACCGGACTGTTGGACATCATCGTCGACACCACGAACGGGAAGTGTTTGTTGAGTTTCGAGACCGCGGCGCCGATCCAGATGACGAGGAAGACCACCTGAGCGGCGACGATCATATCGGCGCCGCCGAGGAGGAATGTCACGGCGAGCGCACCGTACACCTCACCGCGGGCCGCCAGGAAGATCACTTTGTCGCGGAGGCCGAGTATCGCGAGCAGCGCGAGGACCACGGCGACCTTCCACGCCGGCAGTACCCCCACGCTCGTATCGAGCGCGGAGACCGGCCCGGTCCCGTCCGATACCAGCGCCACCAGCAGGAAGACGAGCACACCGGCGTACAGCAGCGCGTCGAAGGGGGTGCGCGTCGTTCCCCCGGTGCCCGGCACCCGCTCCGGCCAGGGCGGCAGCCGGATGGTGCCGGGACGCAACCAGTACAGGATCGAACCCATCGGCGGAGAGAAGCGGTTGTTCAGCGGCCCGAAACCACAGCCCAGACCGACGATTTCGAACAGCATGGTGAAGAGCACCAGCTTCTGGAACACAATGGGCTCCGACCACCACGACCCGACCGCGGTGACCCCGTCGATACCGGCGGTGGTCAGCGCGAACAGCCACCCGCCCAGGAGATACAGACCGATTTTGCCGACGTAGCACAGATACAACAGCGGTGGCGTGCCGAAACCGACCTCGGCCCAGTGCCGGGCCATCGGCCGGATCTTCTCCGCCCGGGTTCCCCTGCTCCACTCTTCGAGGTCGACCACCGGCAATTCCGGCCGGAGCGCATCGAACAACCGATCCGTTCTGCCCACACCTACACCCGATCCGTCTACCGTTCGATCAGTTGATCGAAAGCTACTACGAGGCGGCCTCACGGCGTTCCGGATTCGACCGAGGGACCGCGAGAAACTATCAATTGCAGGGTCGCCTCCAGCACGGCCGGATCGGCCGATCCCGGCACCAGGATGAATTCGTCGAGTCCGGCGGCCTCGGCCGCGTCCAGCGTCCGGTGCAGCGCATCGGCTTCGAAGGTTTTCATCGACGCCGCCGCGCTCGCCGCGTTCCCGGAACCGAGGAATCCCAGGTATTCCGCGGTGAATTCGCGCAGTACGGTCTCGGGCTCGGGCACCCCGAGCACGTAGAAGCAGCCGCTCACCAGGCGGGGCGTCCGGCGGTCCGCCTCGTCCCAGGCCCGGCGGGCGGCCTCGGCGGACCACGCGATCTCGCCGGGTACCCCGCCGACACTGAACGCCACCACCCCGTCGGCCCAGCGCGCCGCGCGAGCCAAGGATCTGGGTCCGAGCGCCCCGGCGAGTACCGGCGGGCCACCCGGCTGGACACAGGGCGGCCCGATCGGGTCGGTCGTGCCGGACGGCGGTTCCCCTGCCCAGAGGGCCCGCAGTCCGGCGACCGCGCTATCGAGCCGGTCGTGCCGGCGGCCGAACCCTGTTCCGAGACTGCGATAGTCGTCGGTACGCCCGCCGACGCCGACCCCCAGCGTGAAGCGGCCGCCGGACAGCACATCGAGGGTGGCGGCTTGTTTGGCGACCAGCGGTACCGGATGCGCCGGTAGCACCGAGAGATTCGCGATGATCCGCACGCGCTCGGTGACCGCGGCGGCGGCCGCCAGCGTGGTCCACATCTCCGGATTGTGGAAGGTCATCCGCTCGCCGCACGAAATACTGGATACCGGGCCCGCTTCGGCGAGCCGGCACCAGTCGATGGTGGTCGCGCGGTCGTAGTCCCGGCACATGGTGGGTAATGCGATCCCGATATCCATCGCCCCAGCATCGACCCCTTCGCCCGCCACCGCAAGAACGTGTTCCAGTTTTTCCGGGGGCAGGCACTCCGATCCTCGAGGCAGCGCATCGGCGACCGTTGTGTGAATATCATTTCCGCGAGTAAGAACGCAATTTTCACTCCTGTCCGGCGCACCGGCCCAGTACGGGCAGTCCGCACCACCGGGTTCCTCCGCGCCGTGGGAATCCTCACGGCGGTCTTCGCCCTGCTCACGCCCTCCGGGCTTGCCGTGGGTCGCGCCGGCGCCGAGGAGTCGCCGCCTGCGGCCACCGGCGGATGTGCGGCGGCCCCGGTTCCACCGGGACGGTCGGTGGCGCAGTTCACGGCCGCGGGAAGGTCCGGTGCCTACGTCCGGGACGTTCCCCCCGAGGCACACGGTCCCCTTCCCGTGGTGTTCGATCTGCACGGATATATGGAGCCGGCCGCTGTTCAGCACGCGACCAGCGGGTTCGGTGAATACGGGATGGCGCGCGGGTTCGTCACCGTCACACCACAACTCGCCATCGCCCCGGTCGCCGGAGTACAGGACTTCCCCTGGTGTGATACATCGCGGCCGGTGCCGGTCATCGCCTTCCACGGCACCGCCGATCCGATCGTCGCCTACACCGGTGGTCGTGGCCCCACCGCTCACCTTGCTGCTCCTCCCCCGACGGTTCGGGTTCGGCCACGGGCAGGTCCGACGGCCCCGCGGTGAACGGCCCGCGGCCGGAGAGCATCCCGGACGCTGTCGCCGGGTGGGCGCGGCGCAACGGCTGCGGAGCCGAACTCGATCGATGCCACCCGACTGATCTGGGATTTCTTCGCGGCCCACCCGTTGCCCCGCTGATCCGGCCGCGTGGCGTTCGGATACCACGCGCCGCGGGCCGCTCTCCCTACTCGATCAGGTTCTCGCTCTTCAGCCAGTCGTAGGCGATATCGGCCGGGTCCTCGCCGTCGATATCGACGCGACCGTTGAGATCCCGCATCAGCTCGTTGGTGAGATGCCCGGAGATCGTACCGAGCAGCGCTCGCAGTTGCGGATAACGGGCGAGGACCTCCCCGCGCACGACCGCCGCGCCGCTGTAGGGCAGGAAGAATTTCCTGTCGTCGTCGAGAACGTTCAGGTTCAGATTCTCGACCCGGCCGTCGGTGGTGTAGATCATGCCGAAATTGCACGGCGCGCCCCGAGCGGTCGCCGTGTAGACCACTCCGGCGTCCATACGTGTGACATTTCCGGACGGAACGCCGTTCGGATCGTTGTACGGAATCCCGTACTTGCGCAGCATCGGAAGGAAACCATCGGAACGGCTGAAGAATTCGTCGTCCACACAGAAGGTCCGGTCACCGACCGGCAGCGCGGCCACCTCGGAGAGGGACCGTACCCCCAGCCGTTCGGCGGTCGGCGCCGAGGCACCGAAAGCGTAGGTGTTGTCGAAACCGGCCGGCGGTAACCACTCCAGATCGTGCTCCCGCTTCTCGATATCGTGGACCCGCTGCCAGAGCCGCACCGGATCCGAAACGGTCTCGGTCCGGTTGTGGTAGTTCACCCAGCCGGTACCGGTGTACTCCCAGAGCACATCCGCGTCGCCGTTGAGTTGCGCCTGCCGCGAGGACGCGGAGCCCGGGGCGCCGGTGAGGTCGGTGATATCGGCGCCTGCCGCCGCCAGATAGGTGGCGGTGATCTTGCCCAGCAGTACCCCTTCGGTGAAACTCTTCGAGGTAACGGTGAGCTTCGCGCCGTCCAACGGCTGTTCACCACCCGGCAGGATCGCGTCGTGGAACGTACCGGACGAACTCACCAGACCACATCCGGTGAACACCGATATCGCCACGACGAGAACGGAGAGCACAGCGGCCGGCCGGGCTCGTGACGCTCTCATGAGATACCTCGCGGGGTCGCGGCCGATTCGACGAGCCTGCCCAGCCAGTCGACCGTCAGCGCCAGGAGCGCGACCAGGACCGCACCGGAGACGAGCAGGGTGGGTAGAAAGAGAGTGACACCGGTGGTGATCAGCGTGCCCAGGCTGGTGGCGCCGATGAACGTGCTCAGGGTGGCGGTACCGACCAGTACGACCAGGGCGGTCCGCACCCCGTTGAGAATCACCGGCACCGCCAGCGGAAGTTCCACCTGGAACAATGTCCGGGTACCGGAGTAGCCGATACCGCGCGCGGCCTCGATGGTGTGCCGGTCCACCCGGCGCAGTCCGACAATCGTGTTCTGCAGGATCGGCAGGACCGCGTAGACGACGAGACCGATGAGCGCCGTACGGAAACCGGTGCCCAGCCAGAAGGTGAACAGCACGAGCAGGCCGACCGCGGGCGCGGCCTGGCCGATATCGGCGATATCGACGGCGATCGGCTCGAACCGTTTCAGTGCGGGCCGGGTCAGCACGATACCCAGCGGAATGGCGACGGCCACCACGATCACCGCGGCCACCACGGTCAGCTTTATGTGTCCGAGGATGGTGGTCTGCAGATTCGCCCAGCTCAGGGCGGCTCGCTCGGTCGGGGTGAAGGTCGTCGACCGGTACCAGAGGACGTAGCCGGTACCGATGACGAGGATGACGAGCGGCTCGAACCAGACGTCGATCGGCAGGCGGCGCAGGCGAGCCATCACCGGCCGGCCGATCCGGTTCGCTCGTCGGCCGCCACCACCGGGGTGGGTGCCGGATCGGTGCCGTCGACGTAGGTCGCATACGAGACCTCCCGGCGCTCCTCGCGCACATCGGCGAGTTTGTTCCTGATCGATTCCGTCACCGAGTCGATACCGAGGGAACCGACGACCACGCCGCGGCCGTCGGTGACGAGTGTGGCGCCCTGACTGGTCGCCAGCATGGTGTCGAGCGCATCGTCGAGGGTCGACGATCGTGTGACGACCGGCAACCGCCGGTCGAGGAAATCGGACACCTCGGGTTTGGTGGCCAATTCGGTCAGCGTGGGCCACGACCGCGGCCGGCCGGCCGCGTCGACGACCACCACCCCGGTGTGTCCGGCGGCCCGTGCGCGCTCGATCACCTGCCGCGCCGGTTCCCCGACCCGGGCGGTGACCACATCGTCGCAGGCTACATCGCGCACCCGCGACACGGCCAGATACGCCAGTTTCGCACCGGATCCGGCGAATTCCTCCACGAACGGCGTGGCCGGGGCGGTGAGGATTTCCTCCGGGGGCGCGTACTGCTCGACGTGCCCGCCCTCGGACAGGATGAGCACCTTGTCACCGAGTTTGGTGGCCTCCGCGAAATCGTGGGTGACGATCACGATGGTCTTACCCAATTCCCGCTGGATACCGAGCAGACTGTCCTGCAGCCGTGCCCGGGTGATCGGGTCGACCGCGCCGAACGGCTCGTCCATGAGCAGGACCGGCGGATCGGCGGCGAGGGCGCGGGCGACACCGACCCGCTGCTGCTGGCCCCCGGACAGGTTCTTCGGCAGCCGGCCGGCGAATTCGGCAGGATCGAGACCGACCAGATCGAGTAGGTATTCGGTGCGCTCGGCGATCCGTTTCCTGTCCCAGCCGAGCACTCGTGGGACGGCACCCACATTCTTGGCGACGGTCCAGTGCGGGAACAGGCCGCCCGACTGGATGACATAACCGATCGACTGCCGCAACGTGTCGGGGTTCTCCCGGGTGACATCGCGGCCTCCGATGAAGATGCGGCCCTCGGTCGGTTCGATCAGCCGGTTGATCATTTTCAGTGTGGTGGTCTTACCGCAACCGGACGGACCGACGAACGCCACGATCTCGCCCGCCCCGATCGCGAGATCGAGACGCTCGACAGCGGGTTTCTCCTGGCCCCGATAGCGTTTGACCACCGAGTCCAAGTGGATGGAGGCACCGGTTACCGCGCGCTGCGGGATGGGCGCGGACCGGTCGGCCACGTCATCATCGGTCATCACAGTCCCTTCGCGATCGTGAGGCGCCCGAGCAGCCCGAGAAGAGCGTCGAACACCAGCGCGATGACGACGATGAGAAGAGTTCCGGTCAAGGTCGTTTCGAGGGCGTTCGCGCCCCCGAGTCGCGAAAGGCCGTTGAAGATCAGCGATCCGAGGCCGGGCCCCAGGACATAGGCGACGATGGCGGCGACCCCGACGATCATCTGGGTCGATACCCGGATACCGGTGAGGATCACCGGCCAGGCGATCGGCAGTTCGACGGTCAGCAGGATGCGCCGGCGCGACAAACCGATACCCCGCGCGGATTCGATGAGCGAGGCCGGTACCGACCACAGGCCCACGAGGGCGTTGCCGATCACCGGCAGCGCCGCCAGGAACGCCAGCATGAGGAACGACGGGAGCACACCCAATCCGAACGGGACCAGCAGCAGGGCCAGCAGCGCCAGGGAGGGGACCGTCAGCGCCACCCGGCTCGAGGTGAGCGCCAAGGCGGACAGCAGCGGCAACCGGTACACCGCCACCGCGATGAGGACCGCCACGATCGTACCCACCAGGACCGTTTGGAACGCGAGGGAGGCATGTTGGTATGTGAGGAACGCCAGACTATCTTCCCGCCCTCGGATATAACTCCACAAATTCACGGTTTCCCCTCGTCGACCGAATACCAGCCGATTTCCGCCGGTGAGTGCGTCCCGGATACGCGAGTCGTCGAAGCCTAATCGATTCCGCGCTTTCCGATCCGGACGGCGCGCGACGGATGGCCGGTGGGAACACGCGCACGCAGGCCCGTTCCGGCACTACCTGCGGCGGAACACCTTCGAGACGACCGGGCCGGAATTCGGCTCACGGTGAGCCGGATTCCGGCCCGGCGCCGCGCCACTGCCCGGACACCGCGCGGACCGCCCGGACAAGAGAACCCGGAGCCGGTAGAGCACCACGGCGACCGCGCCGCGACGGCACGATGCCGTAGCCGATTTCGAGCACCCCCGCACTCGGCGGCCAGAACAGACCGATCGAACCGACCACCAGGCCGGTGTCTCGTTCCAGCACGAGCCGGTGGCCGAAATCGTCCAGCCATTCGGGTCGCGCCGTCAGAGCTTCGGCGATCTCCCGGTCACCGGGGGCGGGGAAGTCCGCCGCCCAATGCGGCTGGGGGCACCGGCGCGTACGGCGGCGAGATCACCCGCCATCCATCCGCGCGATATCAATCGTTTCGTGGGGATTTCGGCAGGGGTCGCCAGAGATGTGGCAGACAAGGTTTCTCCAGAGAGTGGGAGGACGAACCGGTTACGCGCAGGCGAACCGGATGAGGGCAGGACGAATCGAGCCGGGGCGGGCCATATTCATCGACCTCATCGTCATCCGCACGTATCGACTCGCGGTATCCGTGCGCACGTCTCCCGGCAAACCGACCAGCGGGGACGAGTCCGGAACCGGTACGTGGTACCTCCGGCGCGGCGGACGGTACGCCTCACCGGGCCGATTGCAACACCAGGGTCGCGACGACGGGCGCCAGGTAGAGCAGCGGGAAAACGGCGGTCCGATAGGAGCGGACGCGGAGCGCGGTCGCGACCGCACCGAGAAAATAGAGGATCAGCCCGATCGCCGCGGCGATGCCCACGAGAGGGACGGCGAAGCCGGCGAGCAACCCGAGCGCTCCGGCGGATTTGGCCAGTGCCAATGGGTTCCACCACGAACGCGGTACCCCGTAGTGCTGGAGGGGTTCGACGACGAACTGCTGCTTCGAGAACAGCGAATAGCCCGAGAACCCCACCCAGAGGGCGGTCAGGACGGCGACGACGTAGTACGCGATGTTCATGGGAACCGTTTCTCTCGTAGGGTGTTCGCGAATGGACACCTGAGAGACGAAACGGGCAGGCGGCGTGTGACATCGCCGCGGAACTCCACCACATACCTCTCGGACCCGCCGTGTCCCCGCGGAGCTCACCGCACCGTCGGCCCGGCCGCCCGCCGGACCCGGCAGATCACCGAGCCGAGGGAGCGGATTCCGTGCCCGCACCGCGCATCCGGCGGGCGACCCGATCTCGTTCGTCGAGGATGGCGCGGCGACGAAGGCCCATGGCCGCGGCGGGCGATTCGCCCGCGACGATCGCGCGGTACACGGCCTCGACGTCCTCGATACCTTCGCGGGCTCCGACGCCGGCCGCCGGGGTGATGGCGTGGTCGGCGTCACCGACCAGCACCACGGGCAGCCGGGGCTCCGCCGCCGCGCGCAGCGGGACGTTGCGGGCATTGGACACGTGCACCGAGCCCGTCGCGGCGACCAGGCGCCCGGCCAGCTCCCGCACCGGAGCGGGTGTCGCCGCCACCACGGTATCGGCCCACCGGCCGGCGGGCAGGATTCCGGTCTCCACATCCGGGAGCGGTTCCCGGGCGATACGCAGGAACCACAGCGCCGCGGTGGCACCGGGGCGCCAGATATGCCCGAAAGTGGTCTCCGGCCGGCCGCCGGAACCGGACTCGGCGTGAAAGTGCAGGACGAACGGATCGCTGGCACATTCCACCGGTCGCTCCGTCATGCCGTACACCACGATATCCCCCGCGTACTCCGTGGTTCGCCCCGGCTCGATACCCGCTCGCGCCACCGAATCGATACCGTCGGCGCCGATGACCGGATCACGGGTGGTGATCGAGCGGCCACCGGCCCGAATGATGGTGTCCGCGCCGTCGACCACCACCTCCGTAACCGGAATCCCATAGGTGATCTCGGCTCCCGCGTCACGGGCGAACCGGCCCAGCACGTCCATGAGATCGCTACGCAGCCAGAACCGGTGTCCCTCGCTGGGACGCCCCCGCGTGACCCCGTCGCCGGGGGTGTAGCGCAACGCGTGGAGCGGATACGACGCCGCATGCAACTCCCGCTCCGGCACCCCGAGCGCGACGAGTCCGCGGTGCCCGCGACCGTCCAGGATGAGAAACGCCCCACCGTCCCCGCCGCTGCGCTGCTCGTGAACCGCGACCGGCCGTCCGGCCGCGGCCAGCGCACCGGCCAGGACGGTTCCGGCGATACCACTTCCGAGGACCGTGATCATCGGCACTCCTTCCGGCGAGGTATCGGCCAGGGTAACGGGGATCGGCGCCGCGGAGTGTAACCCGTTGTGCCCGGCGCGTTCCGGTGCGATACGCCCTCGGCACACCGAATGCCGAGGTCGCGAACTACTCGCCCGTAGCGTCGCGGTTCCCTATCCTCCTCGGACGACAACGGAGTCGGCAGCATGTATCCGCAACCACGAACAGATCGGCACCCATGTGAACGCCACGACCACCGACCCTCTGCCCGGCCCCGCGGTAACCGGTACTCGCGCCGAGGCGGTCCACCGTTTTCTCGTGAAACCCGCGGACGCGGGGATCGCGGGTGCGGTCGACGGCGGCCGGCTCCTCGCCTGGATCGATAAGGTCGCCTACGCCGCGGCGGCCCAGTGGAGCGGACACTATTGCGTGACGGCCTATGTCGGCAATATCCACCTCGACCGGCCGATCGCCGTCGGTGAACTGGTCGAGTTGCACGCGAATCTCGTGTATACGGGCCGGACCAGCATGCATATCCTCGTCAGTGTCTATTCCACCGATCCCACGCGGCAGAAACCGGTACAGACGGCCCAGTGCCTGACGATTTTCGTGGCGATCGATGAGCAGCGACGCGCCGTGCCGATTCCGCAGTGGGAACCGACCACGATTCTCGAACTCGGCCGGCACCGGCAGGCGCGGGCCAGGATCTCGCTGCGGAAACGGATCGAGGCGGCCATGGCCGCACAGAAGTACACCGCTGCCGGGACCGCACCGAGCGCCACCCTGCGGTTCCTGGCCGCACCCTCGGATATCAACTGGGGCGGCAAGGTTCACGGTGGGCGCATCATGGGATGGATCGAGGACGCCGCCTATGTGTGCGGCGCCGATTGGGCCGGGCAACACGTCATCACGTCCTATTTCGGCGGGATCCGTTTCTACCGGCCGATCGTCATCGGTCATATCGTCGAGGTCACCGCGCGACTGATCCATACCGGACCGCGCAGTATGCATCTCAGCGTGCATGTGACCTCGACGGACACGGTTTCCGATGCACCCACGCTCGCGGCCCACGGGCTCGCCGTCGTCGTCGCCGTGGACCACGACGGGAAAGCGCGGGCCGTCCGGCAGTGGACACCGGTGTCCGAGGAGGACCGTGCCCTCGAAGCCCACGCCCGGCATCTCGTCGAACTGCGCGCGGCGGCCGAACCGTTCACCTCGGCGAGCGATATCCCCGCCGACGCCGAACCGAATTACTTCCGCGCTCCGCTCCCCAGCTGATCCGGTCCGCCCGGTCGATACCGGTGCCCGGCACGCCGAGGCCCGCCACCCCCGGAACAAAGGCCAGCCGAGAGCGATTGGCCCTGTACACGGGATTCGGGGCCCGGCATGCTCGCGGCATGCTCCGACGTCTCATCGCACTGTTCACCGGCCTGTGGTTGTACGGCTTCTCGATGGCCGTGATGATCCGTGCCGCGGTGGGCCTGGGCCCGTGGGACGTCTTCCATCAGGGCGTGACCCGGCATGTGCCGTTGGGCTTCGGCACCGTGACCGCGCTGACGGGGGCAGTGGTGCTGCTGGCCTGGATTCCGTTGCGCCAGCGCCCCGGTGTGGGAACCGTGAGCAATGTGGTGATGATCGGGATATCGGTCGATATGGGGCTGTGGCTGCTGCCGCACTGGCAATCGCTACCGGTGCGGCTGGGTGCGATGGCACTCGCCGTGGTCCTCAATGCCCTGGCGAGTGTGCTGTACATCGGGGCCGGACTGGGGCCGGGGCCGCGGGACGGATTGATGACCGGCTTGGTACACCGGACCGGTTGGTCCATCCGCCTGGTGCGGACCGCGATCGAGGTGTCGGTACTGGCCACGGGCTGGCTGCTCGGCGGCGGTGTCGGTATCGGCACCGTGGTCTACGCGGTCTGTATCGGGCCGCTGATCCAGATGATGATCCCACTGGTCGCCGGTAGGCTACCCGGTTTCCACCCTCCGCACGCGGAGGACCCGGTCCCCGCCCGGACCGCCGGACCACTTCCCTCGGCACCCGGATGCGCGGACGACCCGCCCGGCTCGTCCACACCCGCCGGATGACCCTCGATCCGGCCGGAACTCCGCATCACCACCCCGACCGGTGTCCGATCGGCCTGCCCGCGACGGGCACACCGGCACCCGTCACCAGCACTGGGCGCGACTCCTCACCCCACGCTCCGCGTCCGGGATCCCGCTCGGAGCGGACACACAGATGGGCCTACCTCGTCGTGGCGCCGCCTCAGGCGCCCTGCAGCCGGATCTCGGTGTTCAGTTCGGCGGCCTGAACGGTGAGCGCGTCTTCGGTAGGGTCGGTCCCCACCCGATCCGTCAAGGCGGTGCGAGTGATGAGGGCCAAGCCCTCGTTCGCGACGTCGGCGCCCGTGGCGACGCCGATCCGGCCCCCGGTGAGCACCAGCGTGGCCTGCGCGTCCTCCGTTCCGAGCAGACGGCGCAGATCACCAGGGGTGACTTCGGTATGCGGCGACGGTGCCCCGTCCGCGGCCTTCGGCGAGCTCCCGGGAGTGCGGTTGTCGGCATTCATGGTGCCGGGTTGCCCCGCTCGTGCGGAGAGAAACCTCCGCACAGATGTTCCCGGCCCGTATCCCGCGGCACCCCCGATCGTTCACCGGTCCGGGTGATACGGCGGTTCGCCGAGACCGGCCGCGGGGGGATTCTGATTCTGATGAGTCGGGTGACCGAGCCGGATACGGGGATGTTCCGGGGCCAGCGGGCCGCTGCGCCCGGTCCGGCCGGCCCGCATCGCCGCCGCGAGCTCCGCACAGGCGGCCGCGGCATCCCGGCGCGGTGTCCAGCCGAGTTCGCGGGCGGCTTTGCTCGCGTCGAGGAGGCAGGCACGATCCGCCAGCTCGAGCCAGGCGGGGTGTAGCGGCAGCAGACCCAGCCGCCAGCTCGTCCAGGCCCCGGCGACCAGGGCGGACCGGGGTACAGGAGCCCGGAAGCCGCCGAACGCGGACGCCAGTGCCCCCGAAGACAGGACGGGGTCGGCGGCGAGGTTGAAGGCGCCCGCTGCCCGGCGTTCGAGGATCGAACAGAGGGCAGCGGCGACATCGTCGGCATGAACCAATTGCAGGCGCAGGTTCCTCCACAGCGGCACGGGTGTCCACGACCGGCCGATCAGTGGTCGTGGTAACCAGGGACCGAACAGCCAATCGCTCACCTCGGCGGCCGCGTCGGCCTGCGCGATCGCGCACGGCCGGATCCGTGCGACCCGTATCCGCGGCTGTCGGCGCTCGAACGCATCGAGCCGGGACTCGAGCGCGGCCTTGCCCCGGCTGTAGGCGCTCGTGGGGAGCCCGGCCCGTTCCTGCTGCTCGTCGACCCGGGTCCAGCGCTCGGCAGGGGTGTACGCGGCCGCCGAGGACGCGCACACCACCTGCGCCACCTCCGCGTCCGCCGCGGCGCGCAGGACATTCGCGCTGCCGACGGTGTTCGTCCGGATCATCGGCGGGTCCGTCCGGTGCGGATGAATCGCCCACGCCAGATGAACCACGGCATCCGCGCCGGCGAAAGCGGCTTCCAATGCGGCTTCCGCCCCGGGCTCCCCGATATCGCATTCGATCCACCGGGCACGGGAGTACGGTTCGGCCGCCGGTGGTCGCCGGCGGGTGACACCGACGACTTCCCGGTCCGGACCGCACAGGGTGCGCAGTAGCGCCGTTCCCACATTTCCGCTGGCACCCGTAACGACTACCTTCATCCGCCGGACCTCCGATGACCCGTGTCTGTCAGGAGAACGCGTTCGCGACGAAACCGGCACCGCCCGGCGGGCTCTCCAGATGGACGACCTTCGTCATCGTCATCTCGTCCAGGAGTTCCGGACCGTAACCGAAGCCGTTCCCGGAGCGGCCCCGGGGCTGAGCGGCTCCGCCCGGCGCGCCACCGAATACGGCGTTCACTTTCACCGTCCCGACCGGCAGCCTCCGCCAGGCCTCCTGGGCGTGGGCCATGGAGCCGGTGAGCACGGTGGCCGCGAGACCGTGGTCGTCGGCACCGGCCTCGGCCAGGCCCGCGGTGAAATCCGCCACTACCCGGACCGGGGCGACGGGCCCGAAGGTCTCCTCCCGCATCACCCGCATATCCGGCAGGCATTCGGCGAGCACGGTGGCCGGGTAGATCGCACGGTCGCTGTCGGGTATCAGCCCGCCCACCAGAGCGCGCGCTCCGCGGGTCACCGCGTCCACGACCTGGTCGTGCACGTGTGCGCGCTGCCGGGTGTCGACGAGCGGTTGCGGCTCGGTGTTCCACTGCCGGGCCCGGTCGCACAGCGCCGCGACGAACGGATCGGCGATCCGTTCGTGTACATAGATACGTTCCACCGACGTACAGATCTGCCCGGCATTGCTGAACGCGCCGACCGCGGCCTGTTCGGCCGCCCACTCCGGATCGACATCCGCGTCGATCACCAGGGGATCGTTACCCCCGTTCTCCAGGAGCACCTCGGCGCCGGTGCGGGCCGCGGCGGCGGCGATCCGCCGCCCGGTATCGCTACCACCGACGTGGCAGATCAGGTCCACCTGGGCCGAGGCGCTCAGCAAGGCGCCGACATCGCCGCCACCGGGCAGCGTGCGCAGAACGGAGTCGGGAAGGCAACCGGCGATCAGCTCCCCCAGCAGCATGCCCGTGCGCGGGCAGCGTTCGCTCGGTTTGTGCAGGACGGTGTTCCCGGTGACCAGCGCGGCACCGAGCAGACCACAGGCTATCGCCACGGGATCGTTCCAGGGTGTGAGCGCGAGTACGACACCGCGCGGTTCGGGGATCATGAAATCGGTCGCGCCGTAGTGACCGTGCAAGGCGCGGCCCCGGTGCACCGGCCCCAGCTCGGCGTACTGGTCCAGGGTGGCCGCCCCGGCCAGCGCGCCCGCGCGCCCGGACGCGCTCGGCCGGCCCGTCTCGCGCTCCAGTAGGGCTGCCAGTTCGTCGGATCGCGCCCGGACACCGGCCGCGGCTTCGTGTAACCGCGCGCCCCGCTCCACCGCCGAGGTGACCGCCCAGTCCGGCTGCGCGGTCCGCACCGCCCGCAGTGTCTCCTCGATATCCGTCACATCGGCCGTCAGCGGCACGCGCGGGCCGCCGGGGAGGTCCTGGCTTTCGCTCGGTAGCTCGGCTGTGTGCGTCATGCCGCGGGGATACCCGCTGCGGAATCGAGAAACCTCTGCCGCTGTTTTCGCGCGGTGCGCTGCGGGTACCGCGAACGAACCAGCGTCGGAGGAGGTTGTGTGATGCCGAACGGGCCGAGGGGCGAAACGAGCGGTGGTCCTTATGATCCCGATGAGGATCCCGACGCCGATCCGGGGATGCTCCGGCCGCAACGCCGGACCCCGCAACCGGATCAGGCCGAGGGCGCGGACGAGGACGGGGAGGGAGACGAGGACGGCGCCGGCTCCTGAACATCCGTGTCGCCCGCGGCGGGGCCGGAAAATGTGCGCCGAGCGGCGGCATGATTCCCGTGGACCCGGGTAGACGCCGCGTATGACTTCGACACGCCCCCTCGCTCTGGTCACCGGCGCGTCCAGCGGGATAGGCCTGGAACTCGCCGCCGAATTCGCCGGCCACGGCTACGACGTGGTGATGGCCGCCGAGGACGCGGCCATCGAGGAGGCAGCCGAGCAGGTACGCCGTCCCGGCGTGGAGGTCCGCGCCGTGCAGGTGGATCTACGCACTCCCGAGGGCGTGGAACGGTTGTATTCGGCCGCTACGGAGGACGAACGCCCTCTCGACGCGGTGGCATTGAATGCCGGGGTGGGCCGCGGCGGTGATTTCGCGGAGACCGATCTGGACGATGAACTCGATATCATCGCGCTCAATGTGCGTTCGACCGTGCATCTCGCCAAACTGGCACTGGGCGATATGGTCCGGCGCGATACCGGGGGGCTGCTGTTCACCTCGTCGGTGGCGTCGATGATGCCGGGTACCGGGCAGGCCGTGTACCACGCCTCGAAATCGTTCGTGCAATCCTTCGCCGAGGCGTTGCGCGCGGAGGTACGCGATACCGGGGTGACGGTCACGGCGTTGATGCCGGGACCGACGGATACCGATTTCTTCCGCCGGGCCGGACTGCTCGAGACCCCGATCGGCCGGGGCCCGAAGGAGGATCCGGCGCGAGTGGCGCGTCAGGGTGTCGAAGCCCTGCTCCAGGACAAGCAGAAGGTAGTGGGCGGATCCCTCGGCAGCCGGGCGATGGCCACCGTGGCCCATGTGCTGCCGGATTCCGTGAAGGCCACCGCGAGCCGGGTGATGTCGGCCGCGCTCCCCCACCGGTCCTGAGCGTGCCGGCAGCTGTCGCGACTCCCCCGTGCGATGCGGGGTCGTCGTACCACCGCGCGCGCCACGTACCGCTACGGTGTGCCGCGCAGAGTGTCGTTGTCGAGCCGCAGACGGTCGTTGTCGGCGTGCAGATCGGCATTGGCATCCTCGAGGTCGAGGATCCGGCCGATGCCCGCGAGGTTGACGCCGGAGGCCACGAGGTCGGTTATCCGCCGCAGACGGGCGAGATCGTTCCCGCTGTAGCGGCGAGTGCCGCCGTCGCTACGAGCCGGAGTGAGCAGACCGTGGCGTTCGTAGAGCCGCAGCGTCTGCACGCCGATGCCCGCGAGGCCCGCGGCAACCGAAATCCCGTACACCGCCTGATCGGGATCGGGCAGATGCTGCCCGCGGCCGCGCTCCTGATCCATGCACTCCTCATTCCTTTTCGCCGTTATTCAGCTTTCCTACTCTATCAAGTTGCACTCACCGATTGTCGGTGCTATAAGAAATCTATGTCAATCGACGCAGGTTATCTACCTCGAATGTTGTGAATGGAGTGAGTCGGAAGTGGTCATCACATTGATGCGCACCGAGGCGTTTCCTGATCTCGACCGATCGGCACCGCCGGTCTTCCCCACCACCACCCGGCACGCCGGAGAACCCCGGAGCCGCGGCCGGACCGTTCGCGCTCGTGCCCGAGCCGCCGGGAATCGATGACACAGAACCTGCTTCCACGGTCGGACGATTCACCCGGACGAAGGGACCGGAACCTGACCATCCGGGCAATGCCCCGGCGAACGACCCGCTCGTCGCCGCCGAGTACCCGTCCACCGAGGCACCTATTGGAGAAGAACCTGAACATGGCCGTTGCCGAGATACCGACAGCAGCGACGCGAGAACGTGGCGAATCCGCCCCGGCCGAAACCGCGGTGGTATGGCCGGACCCGAGTCCCCTCAACGATTGGTGGCACCAGATCATGCACCACACCCGGAAAGCCGGTGCGCGGTGAACACGTCGATGCCCTCCCCGGTGAACAGCGAACGCGGTGAAGAACGCCCCGGGCCCGCGCACACCAGTGCGTCGTGGCGGTGCGGCCGAGTCATCTGGTTCGACGCCCAGAAAGGCTTCGGCTACATCGAACCCGACGACGATATAGCTCCGGTCTTCGTGGAATATCGCAGTATCGAGGCGGACGGCTACAAAACCCTCTTCGCCGACCAGCGTGTCGAATTCACCACCGTACGGCGCGCCGGCGGAGCCGAGGCCGTCACCGTCCGCCTCTCGACCGACCGCCCGGTCGAACATCTCGCACAGTGATTTCGTGCCCGGCTCATCGCGGAGTGAGGATGATCAGCTCGCGCGGCATGCGCCGCCCGGCCGCGGCACCGGTTCCCTGGCCGGCTGTTGCCGGGCAGGGCAATGAACGGATCCTGTCCCCCTCGCCCCTGTCCCCGATACTGCTGTCGAGGAAGGCCGCCGCGTTCACCACGAAACCTTCCAGGCCGGGCAGGACTCCCGCCGCTGAGCTGTCCCGCCGACCGCGCCGGACCCGGCCGATCCTTTCCCGAACGCGGCGTCTCGGCAAGACGTCGGTGGGCCGGGGCGAGAGCACGCCCCGGCCCCGGCGGAGTCGGATTTCAGGAAATGGCCTGGCTGACCGCGTTCGGCCCGTCGAAGGTGCGATCCGGAAGGTCCTCGAGAGCGTGGATGACCTCCGCACCGGCTCCGTTGTGCCGGGCAGTGGCGACCAAGCCGTCGCGATCACAGGGGTAGTCGATACCGGAGAGATACTTTTGTACCTGGATCGGGCTGATCTGGCTCATATGTACTCCCTTCTCGAAGATGTGGTGGTGCACGCGGTACGAACCGGCTATACGCGATCGACCAGCGACCGGTGACCGGCCCGCTCCGCGCAATGGGCGCAGCAGAAGATCTGCTCGGCGGCTTCCACACCGTGTCCGAGAACACGGCAACCGCAGTGCGCGCAGACGGGCGCCAATTCGCTCGCGGCACATTCGACACTGTCGAATGTCCACGAGCGGCCGTCGCGAGTGACGGTGAACGCCTTGTCGTAGTCGTTGCCGCAGGTATCGCAGATCGCCATGATGATCAGCTCAACCGGCGAGCGAGCAGAGCCTTGGCCTGCTCGGCACCCTTACGGCTCTCCCCCTGCGCACGGCGGAAGAACTCGGCGAGCTCGGTATCACCGGCTCGTTCGGCGTCCTGGCTGTACACCTCCATACGCAGGGCATTGCTCAGCGAGGCCTCGGCGAACCAGAGAAGGTTGTAGTCCTTGTCCTTCGTGCCGGTGACCTGACCGGATTCCTGTTCGATTGCCATTCGTCCCCAACCTCCTGGGCGTTGTTGCCGGTGCCGGTGAAAACCGGCGACGGCGCGCTTGCCGTCACCGCTCGCCCTACCCCGCGACGAATCGGCCAAACGCGAACCGCCCGGGGTCGCGGCACCGGTTCCGGCCGCTTCCGCCGTACTTCCCGAGAGGAGCCGGCAGGGCATTCGCCGGTCCGGCCACCACGAATCCGCGGTGCAGGGCCCGCTGGCCGCAGCGGCGGGTCCCGGGTATATGTGCACATATGGCGGCGACGATGAACCGGGTCGTGCGAACGCCCCTGCTCTATTTCTTCATCCTCGGCGATGTACTGGGCGCGGGAGTGTACGTCCTGGTCGGCGAAATCGCGGCGGAATCGGGTGGCGCGGTGTGGGCGCCACTGCTCGCCGCTCTCGTACTCGCCTGCCTCACCGCCGGCTCGTATGCCGAACTGGCGACCCGTTTTCCGCGCGCGGGCGGATCCGCGCACTACCTCACGCTCGCACTCGGGCCGGCGGCGGGCAGTTTCGTCGGCTTCTGCATGCTCGCCGCGGGGGTGGTGTCCGTCGGCGCGCTCGCCCGGGGTTTCGCCTCCGATTATCTGGCCGCGCTGGTGACCCTGCCGACCGTGGTCGTGGTCGTGGCATTCCTGCTTATCCTGGCGCTACTCGATATGCGGGGCATCAAGGAATCACTCGGCGCGAACATACTCGCCACCGTGATCGAACTCGGCGGTCTGCTGCTGGTCGTCGGCCTCGGCGCCCGGGTACTCGTCCGCGGCGAAGGCGACCTGGGCCGTCTCACCGACCTGGGCACCGCCGAGCACGGTGCGGCCGGGGCCGTCCTCGCGGGTGCGGTCCTCGCCTTCTACTCGTTCGTCGGCTTCGAGACCTCGGTGAACCTCGCGGAGGAGGTCCGTGACCCGCACCGCACGTACCCACGCGCGCTGTTCGGCGCGCTGCTCACCGCGGGACTGGTATACGTGCTGATCGGCCTGGTCGCGGGCGCTGTCGTCCCCACCGAGATACTGGCGGGATCGAGCGGTCCGCTGCTCGAAGTGGTGCGGGCGGCCGGCGGTGTGCCGGAACGTGTATTCGCCGTGATCGCTCTGGTGGCCGTGGCCAACGGCGCTCTGTTGACCGGCATCATGGCCGCACGCCTCGCCTACGGGATGGCACGTGACGGTCTGCTCCCCGCCGCGCTGGGCCGGCTGCTGCCGCGACGCCGTACGCCCTGGGTCGCTATCGCGGTCACCACGGCGGTATCGCTGGCTCTCGCTCTCAGCAGCGAGGTGACAACGCTCGCCGAAACCCTTGTGCTGTTGCTTCTGGTGGTGTTCACCGCGGTCAACGCCGCGACCCTGATCCTGCGCCGGGAGCCCGCGACCACCGCCCACTTCCGGGTACCGACAGCGGTGCCCTGGCTCGGCCTGGCCTCCTGCCTGTTCCTGTTCACCCGTATCGATGGCGCGGTGTGGTCACGCGCGGCGATCCTCCTCGGTGCGGGTGCGCTGCTCGCCGGTGTCAACGCTCGCCGGCGTGGTGTGTCCGGGACCGCGTCTCCGGCCGGCCCGCGTCACGAACGAACTCTCACTCGAGGCACCGGTGACAACGCCTGACCTCTCGCTACCGGTCCGGGCCGTCAACGCCGGAAGATCCGCCGGGCCCATCCACGGATCCGCTCGGAACGAGATGGCGGATCGGGGATCTCGACGGTTTCCTCGACGGCCGACACCTGCGCGAACCGGGCCTGCAGTTGTTCTCGCACCTGGTCGGGAGTGTAGGCGCGACGGCGGCGCTCGGCCCGCACCACCACCACGCCGGTGGCCACCACACCGGCCGCACCCGCCAATCCCAGCACCTTCCACCACCTCATACACATAGGCTACGTCCATGGTGGGTGCGGAGATCGATCTCGACCGGGCGGTCGAGATCACCAGAACAGGTGACATCTGGCTTTTCCGTGGACATTCCACGGCCGACCGGATGATCCGGATGACGACGAACAGCCCGGTCAACCACGTCGGTATGTCCGTGGTGCTCGACGATCTCCCCGCCTTGATCTGGCATGCCGAACTGGGTCGTTCGCTGACGGATATGTGGTCCGGTACCGCCCACCGCGGCGCCCAGCTGCACAACCTGCGTGACGCGGTGGTGGTGTGGGCCGAGCGCTACGGCCAGCAGGCCTGGCTGCGCCAGCTCGAGCCGCCCGCCACGCGGGAGATGGAAGACGGTGTGCTGCGCACCGTCGCCCGGCTCGACGGTACTCCGTTCCCGTCCACCGCCGCACTGGCCGCGCGCTGGTTCCGCGGCCGGGTCCGGCTACCACGCCGGCGCCCCCGCCGCCCCGATACCCGGCGGGTGGAGAACGCCTACTGCGCGGAGATCGTGGCCGCTACCTATCAGGCGATGGGGCTGTTGCCGGAGAACCGCAGCCCCGACTGGTACGACCCGGGCCGCTTCTGGAGCGGTGATCGCCTGCGGCTCACCGGTGGTCACACCCTCGGCGGCGAGATCGCGGTCGTGGTGTAGTGGGACCGCCCGCCTTCGCACGATAGGCCCGGACGGTTCCGGCGCGGTGCGGGTACCGCGCCGGAACGTCATCCCGGGCGGGCCTCGTGACCGGCACGGCCGTGGGTCCGCCGAGCTTCTTTCATCTCGGCTTCGTAGACGTGGCGGCGGCCCTGGAGCAGTTCGTCCCGGACGTCACATTCGATACCGCGGAACACTTCGTAGTACCCGTCGTCGTACTCCTCGACGATCTGGAAGGTCCACCGTCCCGGAAGCACGTTGCGGCCGACCAGCTCGGTGGTGATCCGCTCGGCGATACGGTGATGGCCCGCCTCCCGTAACAGCTGCGCGGCCTGCTCCAGCGCGAAATCGGCGCCACCGGTCAGCTGGTGAAAGGTGTACAGATGACCGCGAGCGCGTTCGGTCATCTCCCACGCCTCCGACAGCTTTCCCACGGCCTCGACCGTGGCGTCGTCGGCCCCCGGCGGGCGGCGATGACGCTGCGCGGGCCCCTCGCCGGTATCGCTCACGGACGGAACACCGCCCGGATACAGCCCTGCTCTTTGGATTTGAACAGTTCGTACCCCTGCACCGCTTCCTCCAGTGGCAGATCGTGGGTGATCAGATACGAAGGGTCGAGGTCCCCCTGCTGGATGTAGTCGAACATCCGCGGCATGTACCGCTGACCGTGCTGCTGTGCGGTGCGGATCGTGAGGCTCTTGTTCGTGACCACGCCCATCGGGAACTTGTCGGTGAGCCCGTAGATACCCAGCACGGAGACGACACCGCCTTTGCGGCAGGCGATCAGGGCCTCCCGCAACGGCGTGGCCCGGTCGGTTTCCAGCCGCAACAGTTGTTTGGCGCGATCGTAGAGCTGCTGCAGGCCCGTCCCGTGAGCTTCCATACCGACCGCGTCGATACATCCGTCGGGACCCCGGCCCCCGGTGATCTCACGAAGTACTTCCGGCACGCTGTCCACTTCCGTGTAGTCGATCGTCACCGCGTCGAATCGCTCCTGCGCCAAGGCCAGCCGTTCGGGGAAACGATCGATCACGACGACCCGGTCGGCACCGAGCAACCGAGCCGAATGCGCCGCCATCAGGCCCACCCCGCCGCTCCCCCAGACCGCGACGGTATCGCCGGGGGAGATATCGCAGAAGTCCGCGCCCATGAGGCCGGTGGGTACCGCGTCGGAGCAGAACAGCGCTTGTTCGTCGGTGATCTCTTCGGGGACGGTGAAGCAGTTGACGTCACCGAAGGGGACGCGGATGTAGTGCGCGTGCGATCCCTGATAGCCGCCGAAAGGGTGGGTGTACCCGTAGATACCCCCGGTGGGATACCCGAAGACCTGCTGCTGCAGCGCGGCATTCGGGTTGGTGGTGTCACAGACCGAGTACAGGTCGTTCTCGCAGTACCAGCACGAGCCGCAGCCGATGAACGACGGCACGACGACGCGGTCGCCCACTCGGGTGGACCGCACCTCGGCACCCACTTCGACGACCTCACCCATGAATTCGTGGCCGAATACGTCGCCGGCGCGCATCCCGGGTAGATACCCGTCGATGAAATGCAGATCCGACCCGCAGGTGGTGGTCAACTTCACGCGCACGATGACATCGTGCGGGTTCACCAGAACAGGATCGGGGACGGTTTCCACCGAGAGATCATTGGCACCGTTCCAGCAGAGTGCGCGCATTACGCCTCCTCGGTGGTCGCACGGCTGCGGGCGCTGGGGTTGTGCTCGAGTGTGGGCGCTTCTCCTGTCTGCAGCAGGGCGCGCGCCCGATACAGAGCGGTGAAGAGCCCCGCATCGGTGAGCTTGTCCGGCAGCGGCGCCGCGGCCGAGATACGGACCTCGGTACCGAGGTCGTGTGGCGCAGCGGCGAAACCGATCCGGATCCGCACGGCGTCGTCCTCGGCCGCGTCGACGAACCGCATACCGTTCTCCTCCGGTACGACGACGGTTTCCCACCGGACGACCTCGGCGCCCTCGGGCCCCACCGCCCACTCGTAACGATCGGCGCCGGTGGAGCGCACGTCGGCGATACCGTGGAAAACCCGGGACAGGTTCTCCGGCTCATACCAGAACTGTTCCACCACCGCGCGCGGACGGCGCACTGTCACTGTCTGGGCGCTACCGTGGTGCGCCGAACCCACCGCCTTACCGGCCAGGGCGGTGAGCTGTTTCGCCTTCTCGAGATAGTCCACGGGCATTCCCTTCGAAAGACGGTTCCCTCACAGGTAGGGCTTGTTCCGGCTCCGAGAACGTGACCGGCCTACCCGCTGGGTAGCGGGACAAACCGGCCGTTGCGGGCGCTGCGCATATCGGGATGGCAATGGGGTAGCACGTGCACGTATTCGCCGCCGACCATCGAACAGTGGAGGACAGATGACGAATTTCGAGGCATCTTATCCGTCGCAGCCCGCAGTGCCCGGCCGGGCATCGGCCGCCGCCGACGGTGGCACCCGTATCGCCTCCTTCGACAACTATCCGCAAGCGCAGCAGCTCGTGGATCGCATGTCCGACGCCGGATTCCCGGTCGAGCACGTCCGCATCATCGGTGACGGATTGCGAACGGTGGAGCAGGTCACCGGCCGGTTGACGAAGGCCCGGGCGGCGCTGGCCGGCGCGGCCAGCGGCGCCTGGCTGGGTCTGCTGATCGGGTTGCTGTTCGGGTTGTTCACCAGCGGTCCCGTCGCGTGGATCTGGGTGCTCGTCTCGACCGTGCTCATCGGTGCCCTCTGGGGCGCGATCTTCGGTTTCGCCGCGCACTGGTCCACTCGGGGCACGCGGGACTTCTCCAGCGTGCAGAAGCTGCAGGCGCAACGCTACGACATCTATGTCACGGCCGAACACGCCGCCGAGGCGGCGCGTTACGTCACGGGCTGACCTCGCAGGTCGCGGGGCGGCCCGCGGCGGCGGCCGGCCGATCGGTGACCGCCGCGCGCAGACGCCCGGCGAAGGTCTCGTATCCGGTGAAGAAATCGGCGGGGGCCGCCGTCACGGTGAATTCGCTGTCGAGGAAGGCGAGCGCACTCAGGATCCACGGCCAGGCGTCGAGCCATACGGTGACAGTGGTGTGCTGATCGTCGTCGGCGGCGATATCGGCGTGCTGATGGATCAGCGCGTCCGCTACCCGCTCCGGCGGTAGCGCGATACGCAGTTCGACGCGCTGCTTGCCGACCGTGAGACCGCGCCGCAGGTAGTCCAGTGCCGAATCGGCGGGTAGCGAACGCGGCGGGTAATGCGCGCCGGTACGCAGCAGCTCGGTCATCCGGTCCAGCCGGAACACCCGCCAGTCGGCGCGCCCGGTATCCCAGGCCAGCAGATACCAGCGCAGATGTTGATGGACCTGCCGATAGGGGTGAACGCGGCGCGTCTTCGAATCACCGTGGCCGCCGCGATAGGTGAAGGTGACGACCTCCCGGTGCGCGATGGCCGCGCCCAGGGTCGCGAGACGTTCGGGCGGCACACCCGGCGCACGCTGGTAACCCGTTTCCAGGCTGGCGCGAATCGCCGCGGCCCGGGGCCGGAGCCGGGCGGGCAGGAACTGGTCGATTTTGCCGTAGGCGCGGGTCGCGGCATCGTCGAGACCACCTTCGGTGGCGGGGCCGGTGGCCCCGAGAGCCGCCAGGCCGAGCAGGGTGGCGATCGCCTCGTCGTCATCGAGGAGCAACGGCGGCAGCGTGCGGCCGGCCCGCAGCTGGTAGTAGCCGCCGGGACCGGGCCGGGTCTGCACGGGGTAGCCGTAACCGCGTAAGCGTTCCACGTCCCGGCGCAGGGTGCGCGGGCTGATACCGAGCCGGCGGGCCAGCTCGTCGCCGGAATAGGCGCGGCCGGTCTGCAACGTGGACAACAGCGACAGCATTCGTTCGGTCACATCCGCCACACACCGTATTCTTCCGCGAATCGCGGTCGGAAAGCGACCGCATCTCCTCCTAGCGTCGGGGTCATGGACACCAGCAGCATCACCATCCGCGGCGCGCGGACGCACAATCTGGCCGAGCTGGATCTCGATATCCCCCGTCACCGGCTGATCGTTTTCGTGGGCCGGTCCGGCTCCGGTAAATCGTCGCTGGTGTTCGATACCGTGGCGGCGGAAGCCGGCTATCAGCTCAACGAGATCTATCCGCCGTTCGTGCGCAACCGGCTACCGAAATGGGCTCGACCGGAGGTAGACCATATCGCCGGGATGTCACCGGTGGTGGTGATCGATCAGCGGCGCCTCGGCGGCAACGCCCGGTCGACGGTCGGCACCATCACCGATACCTGGACCTATCTGCGTCTGCTGTACTCCCGGATCGGCGAGCCCTGGATCGGCGAGTCGAACCACTTCTCCTTCAACGAACCGGCGGGTATGTGCCCTACCTGTTCGGGCCTGGGTGAGGTGGTGGTGAGCGCGACCGAACGGTTCCTCGACCTCGACAGATCCCTCGCCGACGGGGCGATCCTGCTGCCCGGGTTCGGCAACGGCGGTTACTGGTACGCCCGATACGCGGATATCGGCGTCTTCGATCCCGAGACCCCGCTACGGGAGTGGAGCGAGACCGAACGCTCGGCGCTGCTGTACGGAGGCGCGGCGGCGGCACGGCTCGGGCGGCGCGCACCCAAGGATTACGAGGGCATCGTCGAACGGTTCGAGCGGATCTATCTCCGTACCTCCGACAACCTCTCCGACCGCAAACAGGAGACGATCCGCCGGTTCACTCGTTCCGCGTGCTGTCCCGAATGCGAGGGCGACCGGCTGAACAAAGAATCCCGCTCGGTCACCGTGCTCGGCCGGACCATCGGGGAAATGTCCCGGATGGAGGTCTCCGAACTCGCCGGCCTCATCGCGACCATCGAGAGTCCCCGGGTCGCGCCGGTAGTCGAGGCATTGCGCGCCCGGCTGGACGCCATGATCACCATCGGACTCGGCTACCTCACTCTCGGCCGCGCCACCACCACCCTCTCCGGTGGTGAGTCCCAGCGCGTCAAAACGGTGAAACATCTGGGGTCCAGCTTGATCGAGATGACATACGTGGTCGACGAACCCACCGTCGGCCTGCACCCCACCGATGTGGTGTCGATGACCCGCCTGCTCGCCCGTTTACGCGACAGCGGTAACAGCGTCCTGGTCGTCGAGCACGATCCGGCCGTGATGGCCTGTGCCGATCAGATCGTGGAACTCGGCCCCGGAGCCGGCGCGGACGGTGGGCGGCTGGTTTTCCAGGGCACTTTCGCCGAACTGCGCGCGGCCGATACGCCGACAGCCCGCGCGCTGGCCCGGCAGCACCCGGCGCACCGGAAACCGCGCACCGCCACCGGCGAACTTCCCGTGCGGAATGCGCGGCGCAACAATTTGCGCGGCATCACGGTGAACTTCCCCACGGGGGTCCTGACCGTGCTCACCGGGGTGGCGGGATCCGGTAAATCGAGCCTGGCGGCCGAATTCGCCGCCCGGCACGAAGCGATAGTCGTCGACCAGAAACCGGTGAGCGTCAATCGGCGCTCCACTCCCCTCACCTACACGGGTATCGCTCCCGCGATCCGCAAGCTCTTCGCCCGGCAGCACGGGGTGCCCGCGGCGCTGTTCAGCGCCAACTCCGAGGGTGGCTGCCCCGAATGCGGCGGGCTCGGTGTCGTGTACACCGATCTGGCGTTCCTGGACGGACAGGAGGTGGTGTGCGACAGCTGCCGGGGGCGACGGTTCACACCCGAGGTGCTCGCCTACACCGTGGACGGGGCCAGTATCGCCGATATCGACGATTTCACCGTCGCCGAGGCGGTCGAGCGGCTGGCCGAGCCGGCGATCACGCGGGCTCTGGAGCGCCTTGTGGAGGTCGGGCTGGGGTATCTGCGGCTCGGCGAACCGTTGAGCAGGCTGTCCGGGGGCGAATGCCAGCGGCTCGGGATCGCCAAGGAGCTGCGAGAGGCGCAGCGGCCCGCCGTGTATCTCCTCGACGAGCCGACCACGGGTTTGCATCCGGCCGATATCGATACGCTGCTGCGGGTGCTCGACTCGCTGGTGGACCGCGGCCACACCGTCGTCGTCATCGAGCACAACCTGGAAGTGATCCGCCACGCGGACTGGTTGATCGATCTCGGACCCGGGCCCGGCAGGCACGGTGGAACGGTGCTTTTCGAAGGGCCGGTGGCCGACTACACCGATCGGGACACCCCCACCTCGCGGGCCCTCGCCCTCCCCTGAACTCTGTCTTCGGGTATATCCCCGAGCCACATCGCGGACCGTTGCGGCAGCGGAGCCGCTCCGGTTCCCGGAACCTCGTATCAGGGGCCTGCCGGGTGCTCCGGGAGGAGCGGCCCGAGCGGGCCGAGGTCGATATTGAGGTCCTCGGGCGTCAGGCCGAAGTGGTCACGTAGTTCCTCCATACGCTGTTCGAGCAACATCAACGTGGTTCCGATGCGCTCGATCTGTTCCTCGCTGAGATCGCCTTCGTCCACCCGGCGCAGCGCCTGGCGTTCCATCAGCTGCCGGAGCAGCTCCACCAGGGTGAGTACGAGGGTGACCAGCCCGCGTTCCACCGATTCGGGATCGGTGTCGATCCGCGGTGGGATACCGCCGAAATCGGTCATCGGGGCAGCTCCGGTACGCCGTCGGACCCGGAATCGCGGGTGGACGCCGAAAGCGTGCTGATCGAGGAGATCAGCGCGCGCAAGGAGATCTGGACCAGATCGACATCAGCGATGGCCAGCTTGATATCCCCGGAAACGACCACCCCGCCGGCCAGGACCCGGTCCAGCAGATCGACGAGTGCGATACGGCGTTCGCCGTCGGCGGAGCTCACGCCGGCTCGCGTTCCACGCCCGCGAAGGAGTAGGGGGGCCACGGGCCGGTCAATTCGAGCCGGATACCCGGGAACTCGTGCCCGAGCGCGTCCACGGCCGCGGCGAAATCACCGGCCCGGTCGTCGTCCACCAGATAGGTGCCGTTGAGCACCATCCAGTCGGTGCGACCGCTCAGCGCGGGGTCCGTGGTCGCCTGCCGGCGGCCGGCCGCAGCCCGGCGGACCAGGCGCGCGTGGATCGTCTCGGCACGCTGCGCCGCGTCGCGTTCCACTGTCTCCTGCGCGGACAGTTGTGCCCGGCGCCGCGCCAGATACGCCGCGCCCGCGCCCCGCGCGCTGCTGTCACCGGCCCCGGCTTCGGCCACCGCCGCCATGAGGGCGGCGCGGTCGCCGTAGGCCTTCACGCCCCATTCGGTGCGACCGCGCACCAGGACCAGAGCGGCGTCGAAATCCGCTCGCCGTTCGTCGAGCAGTTCGCGCACCCGGTCGTCGTCGAGGAAGACGGTGGCCAGGCGCATCGGGACGGTGGGGCCGCGGCGCACCGCGGCCGATACGACAGCGTCGTGCGCCCGGGCCGTCGCGGCCAGCCAGTCCAGATCTTCGAGATGCGCCCGCAACGGTTGCTCACCGAAGACCTCGAGCGGTACCGAACCCGCGACCGCCGCCAGCGGCCCCGAGACGATGAGACGCACCGGCTCCCCTGCCACTCCGGTGATCTCGTCGAACTCCGGCGCGGCGACCGTGGCGGCGGTCACGGCATACAACCAGGTCCCCCTGTCCTCAGTCACGACCACGCGCCTCCTTCGGTGCGCGGCGTCCCTCGAGTGCGGTGCGGCGCTCGCTCGCTGCCTCCAATTCGGCGATCCGATTCCGCAATTCGCGGTTCTCGAGTTCGAGGTCGCGTTCCTTGCCCTCGACACCCCGGGCTCTGCTGTTGAGCCAGGGGTCGCTCTCCCACCAGTCGATACCCACCGCTTTGGCCGTCTCCAAGGACGCGACGACCAGCCGCAGTTTGATGGTCAGCAGTTCGATATCGAGCAGGTTCACCTGGATATCCCCGGCGATCACCAGGCCCTTGTCGAGGACTCGTTCGAGGATATCGGCCAGATTGGTCGACTGGTGCCCGCCACCGTAGGGTTCCGGTGCGTACGAGCCGCCACCCACGACCGTCATCGCCGGTTTCCTCCGCCGATATCGGTGCTCCCGCGGGCATAGCGCCTGGTTCTGCGGTAGGCCAGCAGATTCCCGTCGGCGTCGAGCTCCACTTCGTAGAGCGCGAGCATATCCGCCGAGGAGGGAATACGGCGGTCCTCGAGCACCTCGATCTCCACCAGCCATCCGTCCTCGAGGGGCTCCATCGAGGTGACCCCCTCCACCGCTTTCGAGGTCAGTTCCACCAGATGCTCGACCGCCGCCGTCGCGACCTCCACGGCGGTGCGGGGAGGTGTCCCACCCGATTCGGGTTCGACCTCGGGGGCGTCTTCGGTGCTCGTTCTGCGACTCACGCTGATCACTCCTCTACGACGGCCGCCGCTACATCCCGGGCGGGCGGATCATCCGATCCAGCACCTCCTGCTGGGCCCGGTCCCGTTCTTCCTCGGTGATACGGCCTGCCGCGGCGTCCGCCTCGATCTGCTCGAGTTCCCGCCTGACCGATGCCGGGTTGCGCAGCTGCTGCTCGACTTGTTCCTGAATGACCTCGCTCACCCAGATCACCCCCCGGACCGGCGCCCAGGGCAACGAGACGATCGACCACAGCAGGCCCACCGCTTCACTCCTCGGGTCCGCGGGCGGTGACGAAGTCGTACGGCGCCATCGGGCCGAGCAGGCTCAGCCGGACCCGGCCGCCCCATTCGTCGGCGAGATCGGACAGCGCCGTACCCAGTTCCTCCTGCCGAGAGAGCTCGATGAGGACGGCCAGATGCGCCGCTTCTTCTTCATGGGTGGGTTGCCGTTCCCGCACGGTCGGATCGAGATCGCCGAGGGCCGCCACGACCGCGCGGGTATCCGCGGCGCGTTTCGCCTCGATCGCCCGATTCACGATCTCGCCGAGCGCGATCCGCGCGTCCCGGGTAGCGTCCTCGGGTTTGTCGCGGATCTCCGCGCGCAACCGGGCCGCGTCGGTATTCTCGTCCAGGATCTCGCGCAGGATCGCGCCCTGGTCGTAGCGGCCCCGGATCACGAATTGCGCGCGGCCCTCGAGGTCGTTCAGCGCACCGCGGAACTCGTCGTGGTTGGGGGCGAGCAGTTCCTTTTCCACCGCTTCCTCATCGGTCACGACCGCGCCGAACCGTAACGGCAGCACCGGTGCGACAGCGGCTGTCCCGTCCAGCAGCCGCGCGTGGGTGGTGAGATCCTCGGGCGTGCCGAGCGGGCGATCCCGCGACACTTCGCCGACCAGCGCCGCGATCTCGCCGTACCGCACAACCGCGATCTCGCCCGGTGGATCCCCGACACCGCGAGCGTGCGGCTCGGGCTCGACATCGGCGGGCACGATACCGTAGACGTACACTGCGGTGCGCTGCTCGCTTTCGGCTTCCCGAGCCGAGGAGGCGGTGGACATCAGTCCTCCTTCCGTCTGGTGGCCCGGCGCTTCTGGTCCACATCCCCGAGGAATTCCTGGACCTTCTGCCCCGCGGCTTCGATCGCGCCCTTCGTCTTGTTCTCGGCGATACCGTGGGTGGCATCGCCGACCAGATCCGTCAGCCCCTTCGGCTCGCTACTGGAGATCTCGAGCCGATTGACCGCTTCGGCGAACCGCAGATAGGTATCGACGCTGGCCACCACGACCCGGGCGTCGATGGTCACCAATTCGATCCCGACCAGGGAGACCCGCACGAAGGCGTCGACAACCAATCCCTTGTCCAGGATCGTGTCGATGACATCGGCCAGACTGCCCGAATTCGGTCGCGCTACCGCGCTGCCTCCACCGCCGCCCGCCGGTTGGATGCTCATGCCCGTGCTCCTCTCTTCGGCCGTGCCCGACGCGCCACAGGGGCACGACGGCGGGTGCTCGGGCGGCGGGCCGGTTCGGGTTCCGCGGCCGCGTCCTCTTCCGCGGCCTCCTCGCCGGGCTCTTCGTCCTCTCCGGTCTCTTCGTCTGCTTCGGCCTCTTCGTCTTCGTCGGCTTCCGCCTCTTCGTCTTCGTCGGCTTCCGCCTCGTCGTCTTCGTGGTCGCCGGTCTCGTCGTACTCGTCCTCCTCCGGTGCTTCCTCGCCCTCTTCGCCCTCGGCTTCCTCCTGCTCGGCCCGACGCGCGGTCTCGTCGTCCTCGACGACTTCGCCGTCACGGATCTCGCCGTGCCAGCCCACGACATCATCGGGATGCAGAACGGCCTCGGTCATGACGTACCGCTGGAAGAGTTTGAGTTCCAGCCGGCACCGCCGACCGGTCGCGCGCCACAGATTGGCGGTTTTCTCGAAGAACCCGTGCGGGTGGTATTCGAGCACCACGAGAATGCGGGTGAGGGTCGGAGTGACCTCGTGAAAGGTCACCGCACCGTCGATATAACCCTTGGCCCCCTTGGAACGCCAGACGATCCGTTCGAAGGGTACCTGTTCGAGAATCGTGGACTCCCAGGTCCGCCGGGACCAGAACACCTTGCCCGTCCAGCTGAGCTTCTCGTCCGAAACCTGCTCGGCCTGTTCGAGCTTCTTCATGAACTTCGGGAATTCGGCGAACTGGGTCCACTGGTCGTAGGCGAGGCGGATCGGCACACCCACATCGATATGCTCGACGATATTGGTCAGCTTGATCTTCTTCCCGCCGGCGCCTTTGCCTTTACCGCCGGTGAGCGATTCCTTGGCCGATTCGAACGTGTCCTTGGCCGAACGCTTGAGTTTGTCCATACCGGCGCTCATGGCCGCCTGCATCGGGGAGGCACCGCCGGCGAGCTTCTCGACCCCGGTCAGGGCCGAGAGCAGATTTCCACCGCTACCTTCGGCATAGTCGTTCAGTCGGTCGGCCGCCCCGGATACCGTGCCGGACAAACCGGAGATCGCCCGTTCGGCCAGCGTCCCGGTGAGGTTCTGCACCGATTGCCGCAGCAGATCACCCGGAGCCGATTCCCCTGCTTTTCCCTTGGCCGCGTTCCCGGCGCGGCCGGCGGTTTCCTTCGCCCGTCCGGCGGTGCCGGTGGCCGCCTTGCCGATCCCCGCCGCCGTGTCACGCAGTGCCTTCGCCGCCATCGATTTCATCTCCTCGTGCGTCGCACCGGCGCCGCGTCATCGGTTTCGGTACGAGCGCGACGTCGGCGCGTCGCGGCCGTACCACCGGCCGCGGAGCCGGAGGCCCGGCTCGAGGTCCGGGAACTGGCCTTACTTCCCTTGGTGGTCCCCGACCGGCGGGTACTCGAACGCGGCGCGGGCCGTGCGGGCTCGTTCTCCGCTTCGTCCGCGGCGTATTCGTCGAGATCCTCGTCGGTTTCCTCGGGCTCGGTCTCTCGTACGCCGCGCCGATCCTCGGTGTCCTCCTCGTCCGCGCGGCTTCCCGGCGGATGCTGCAATCGGTCGTTCAGCGCGTCGATGCGGTTGCTCGCCGCGGTGACGGCGGCGGACCGGACGGCACCGAGCAATTCGCCGCGAACGGTTTCGGTGATCTTGCCGAGCTCCGCCGAATCGAGCTGGGAAGCTCCCCGCTTCAGCAGTTCGGTGGTGACTCCCGTAGAGCGTTTGGACATCGCCGCACCCGCCATCGCCATGGCCCAGCGCATCTTGCGCGTGCGGCCCAGCAGATACCCGATGCCCACCCCTAGCGCGATTCTTGATCCGCCTTTCATGCTCACTCCTTGCTCGCCTGGACCACATCCGCTCCGGACCCGATCGGCGAATCGACACCCTCGGACGCGGGGTGCGCCGGATTACCTCGGTCAAGCTTCAGCGTATTCCTGGTTATCCGGCGGGTCGATAGGCGTGAACTGCGGAGAACGAGCCCCGGAGGCCGGGGTCAAGGTTCGGTAGCGACCCCCGAGCCGCACGGTGCGCGACGTCGGCCGCACCGGCCCGGAGCGGCGGGGCGGCACACCGGCAGCGTGACGCTCGCCGACGGTGGCGAGGCAATGGCCAACGATGAACGGCTCACCGGATTTCGGGAAACGACGACAGGGGGGCGGCGACTGCGGAAGTATCCGGGCTCGGCCTCCGGCGGCGCCGGCGCCACGGGCCCGCACCGACCGCCATGCCGGGGGCGTCCCCGATGTGACACGACAGGTCACGAAATCGATACCGGCACCCGCGGCCGCCTGTTCCACCGGCATCGTCGTCGGTGTCTCGCCCGCCACGCGCGGCCGGTCGGGCACAGCGCATCGGGGGCCGGGCCGGGCTCGGCGGTATGCGACCCGACGGGGGTCGCGTCCGGACAGGACCCGGCTGTATATGCGGCCCGGCGAGTATCGCGCCCGGGCCGGACCCCGGCGCGGCGTCAGCGCACCGCAGCGCTGACTTCGCCGGCCAGCCGGCCGTCGAGGCCGACCCGCACCAGCGCCGCGGCGAACTCGGCGGTATCCGCACGAGGCGTCAGGCGGGCGAGGTCGTCCGCGACGGTGGGCAGGCCGATACGCTCCGCCCCGCGGAGCGCGCGCTCGTCGAAGTAGGGACGCACCCAGGGCCAGACCTGCTGGACCTCACGCAGGAAGATATCCCTGCCGGCCGGGCCGATACCCGCGAACTGCTGGATCAGTTCACCGGCGTGACCGGCGTCGTAACCGCATTCCTCCGCGAGTTCGCGCAGGTCGCCGTGGTATTTGTCGAGCGCGGCGGCGGCGGTCGCGCCGAGCTGGGCGGCGGTGCTCTTGTCGTAGCGGCGGTAGTGCCCGCGCCCCAGCGCATCGGCCAGTTCCCGTTGCTCCGCAGCCGCGACCTGCTGGGCGCTGCGGTAACCGCTGCGTACCAATTCCGCCGTGGCGGCGATCGCGATATCGGGCGAAATCCGGGCGCTGAGCAGTTCGGTCAGCATCAACAGCTGGAACAGCGGGGCCGGCCTGTCATCGAGCTCGATAGTCGCTTCGGCGGCGTAGGTGGCGCCTGCCCGGTCGAGTAATGCGTGCACCACATCTCGCTGACTCATCAGGCCTCCTTCCTGCGCCACGCGTACCCGGCACCGTCCGGTTCACACCCACGACTCCGCTTTGTTCACTTATCGTCGGTAACACCCGATACGCGCACAGCGAAGGTTCGCCCCTGCGGGCCCGTGCCCCGAACCATGATCCGCTGAGGCCCCAGCCATTTCGCTGTTCCATCATCGAGAACATCACACTCGGAACAAATTACGATTCGCGAACAAACCAGGGTCCCGCCCTTAACTTATACAACCGGAAGGTGACGCATCCGAATGAATATCGATCACATTGCGTCGCAACTAATTCGGCGAAGAAAATTGTTCCGAGATCGAATACTCGGAAGGATATTCGATACGATCATGATCCCCAGAGCCGCTCTCGGAGAGGCGAAAGCAGTGGTCACCGGCCGATCATCGCTACGGCACCGGCCAGGAGCTCCCGAAAAAACGGCCCGCCGGATACGATCCGGCGGGCCGTAGGTGCAGCGGAGCCGCACTGCCTACATACTATTCGGCAGAGAAGCTCGACAGCGTACCGAAGCCGCTGAAGATGTCGCCGAAGGCACTGAAGATGTCGCCCAGGCTGCTCAGATCGATTGAACCCATTTTCCGCTCCGATCGGTGTTCATCCATTTACTACACGCCTTACGACGTCGCCACCATTGGTAATTGCGTTATATTAACGTAATCCATGTGTTATCTTAAAGTTATCTTACACACAGGTGAACCCAGGGTGAATACACCACCGAAGTCGAGCAATTCCTCGCAATTCGGAAATTACACGAATGTCAGCATCCAACCTTTTCGTCATATATTTCGTGACGAATTGCACAATATACCGATCGGACCGAGAAGCGCCGATACCCAGGGGGCGGCACCCGCACGCCACGGACACGTTCCACCCCCAGGGGGCCGAAGAGCTCGACCACGCCGGACGGCAGCCTTCGACGACGAGCGCGCGGATCGTCCTCGTCATCCGCCCCCTGCAGGCCCGGCGCTCTCAGGCGAGGTGCTTGCGCAGAACTTCCACATGGGTCGGGCGCGCATCACCGAGCCGCTCCCGGCCCGCTGGAGTAAGTTTCAGGAAGTTGGCCCGGCGGTCGAAGTCACAGGCGGCGCGCTCCACCAGCCCGGCCTTCTCGAGCCGGGTCACGGTGCGCGACAACGCACTCTGGCTCAGGTACATCTCGGCCTCGATGTCCTTCATCTTCACCTTCTCCACCTCCTCTCGGCCACAGCGGCCCCCGAGCGCCTGCAGTAGTTCGAACTCACTGAGCCCGAGCCGGTGCCGAGCCTGGAGAGCGCTTTCCAGCTCACAGGAGATGCCGTGGTAGAGGCGGAGGGTTTCGGACCACTTCGCGCAGACGTCGTCGTCGGAGTCGTGGTACATGCCCCGAGGCTAGCATGTCAAAGCATTTAATGTGCCAGCATTACATGCCCTGACATTACATGCGTTGACATTCAATGCGCGCGCATTTAAGTTACCGTTCGTGATCGGAACAGCAACCGCCCCCGAGAAGCCCACCGCTTCCACTCCACTCAAACCCACGGCCGGCCGCTGGAGCCCCAGGCTGTGGGCCATCCTGTTCGTCGCCGGCCTGGCGATGTTCCTCGACGCCCTCGACGTCTCCATGGTCGGCGTGGCACTTCCCTCGATCGGGCACGAACTGGGCCTCGACACCTCCACACTGCAGTGGATCGTCAACGGCTACATCCTCGGCTACGGTGGCCTGTTGCTCCTCGGCGGTCGAGCCGCCGACCTGCTCGGCCGCAGACAGGTGTTCCTGACCGCCCTGGTCGTCTTCGGTATCGCCTCTCTCGTCGGCGGACTCGTCGATTCCGGCGGACTGCTGATCGCCACTCGCATCATCAAGGGTGTGGCCGCCGCATTCACCGCACCCGCGGCGCTGTCGATCATCACCACGACCTTCAAGGAGGGTCCGGATCGCAACCGGGCGCTGTCCATTTTCACCATCTTCGGTGCCACCGGATACGCCTCCGGACTGATCGTGTCGGGCCTGCTCACCGGTATCGACTGGCGGCTGAGCTTCTACATGCCGGTGGTGGTCGTCGCCGCGGTGGCGCTCACCGCGTACTTCGTGGTGCCGCGCGATATCGAGAAGGAGGAAGGGCGCGTCGATATCACCGGCGCCGCGCTCCTGACCGGCGGCATGCTCTCGGCGGTGTACACGATCGTCACCGCGCCGGAAACCGGTTTCACCGCCACGGTCGCCGCGACCGGTGTACTGGCGGTCGTGCTGCTGGGTACGTTCTTCGTGGTGGAGAACCGGGTGGGCCACCCTCTGGTCCGGCTGAGCATTTTCCGGGTGAAGTCGATCGTGCGGGCCAATCTGGCCGCGCTGACCATCTTCGGCTCCTACCTCAGTTTCCAGACGATCGTCTCGCTGTACCTGCAGAACACGCTGCAGTGGGAACCGCTGCAGATGGCGCTCGCCATGGCGCCGACGGGCATCATCGTGGCCGTCCTGTCGCCGATCGCGGGCCGGTTCATCGACCGGTTCGGCACCACCCCGATGATCCTGGCCGCTCTCGCCTCGTTCGTGGCGGGCTATCTGTGGTTCCTGGTGCGCGGCGGTAGCCCCGATCCCGTCTACACCGTAGACTATCTGCCCGCTTTCCTCCTGCTGGGTCTCGGGTTCGCACTCGGTTTCTCCGCGGTGATGGTGCAGGCCACCGAAGGTATCGCCGACCACGAGCAGGGGCTGGCCTCGGGCCTGGTGCAGACCTCGTTCCAGATCGGCGGTGCGGTCGTCCTCGCGATCGCCACCGGACTGATCAGTGGTAGCGCCACCGGCGGTATCGCCGGCTACCGTCCGGGGCTGTACCTGGTCACCGCGGTCGCGGTGGCCGGCCTGGCGATTTCGGTTACGGCGGTCTCGGCCCGGAAACAGGCCGCCACCGCAGCGGCATAGGTCGCGCCGACGACATCCGAGGGTGGGGCCGCCGATCCGGCGGCCCCACCTCGGCGCCGTCGCGGATGCAGGTCCGGCGCGGGTCGCGGCCATCGAGGTGACCGCGGTGACCTTCTCTCCGCAGGCGACGACGAGCCCGGCGAGGAACAATCGAGCCATGACCGATATCCGGCCACCGCAACACCTCGCCCGCACCACCGCCGCGGTCGACGCGGCCGTCGGGGCGGCCCGCGATCTCGGGCTCACCGTATCCGACGCCGCAGTGCTCCACGATCTGTTCTCCGTTGTCGTGCACCTTGCGCCGGGCCCGGTCGTGGCCCGGATCCCCACTGTCCTACCGCCCGGCACGGACCTCGTTTCGCTGGCACACCGCCAGCAGGCGGAACTGGAGGTGACACGGTGGCTCGCGGACCGGGGGATTCCCGTGCTCTCGCCCAGTCCCCTCGTACCGCGCGAACCCGTGCGGCGCGAAGGCTTTTCGCTGACGTTCTGGCAGTTCGTGGCGGAAGACCGGGAAAAAGAACCCGATTACGTGGCGAACGCCGAATTCGTCGCCGATCTGCACGCCGCGATGCGCGCGTATCCGGGTCCGCTGTCGTTCCTGTCCGCGGCCGAACCGCGATCCGTCACCGAAAGCCTTGCTCTGCTGGCGCATCGCCCCGACCTCATCGAGGCGGCGGACCTGGACCGCGCGACCCGCGAATGGCGGGCCCTGGAACCTCTCGTACGCTCCCGCGCGGCGTTCGAGGAAGCTTTTCCGGGCGTCGATCTCCAGCCCGTCCACGGCGACTCCCCGCCCGCGAACATCTTCTGCGGGGTGGACGGGGATCGCTACTCCGATTTCGAGCTGGTCACGCTGGGTCCCGTCGAATGGGATCTGGCCGGGCTCGGCACCGCGCACGAAACCGCTTACAACCGCGGCGCGCGACGTCACGGTATGCGGCCGCTGCGCGAGGACGGCATGGGCTTCGTGAACGCAGTCGGCATGCTGCGGGCCATCGCCTCCCTCGCGCTGGTACCGCAGTTGCCCGTATTGGTGGAGTATCTGCGACCGGCTCTCGACCACTGGCGGACTCTCCCCTTCGCGGGCGACCCGATGGGCTGACGCCGGCGGGTACGTCCCCCGCGCCGAGAATCGGGAAGCACTGCGCGGCAGTTTCCCGGGAGGTGGACGAGTCCGGGCCGGCGGACCGGCCCGGACTCGTCACGAGGGATCAGGCGAGGTCGAACCGATCGTTGTTCATCACCTTGACCCACGCCGCGACGAAATCGTTCACGAACCGCGGGCCGGCGTCGCGCTGGGCATACACCTCCGCCACTGCCCGCAGCACCGAATGCGACCCGAAGACGAGATCGTTGGCGGTAGCGGTCCACCGGGCCTCACCGGAGCGGCGGTCGCAACCTTCGTAGACGTTCTCCGCCGACTCCGACGCCTTCCATTCCGTGCCCTGGTCCAGCAGGTTGAGGAAGAAATCGTTGGTCAAGGTACCGGGCCGGTCGGTGAAGACACCGTGCCCGGCACCGCCGTAATTGGCGCCGAGGACACGCAGACCGCCGATCAGCACCGTCAGTTCCGGAGCCGTCAGGTCGAGCATGTACGCCCGATCGAGCAGCAGACGCTCCAGCGGGGCCTTCTCACCGGAGCGCACGTAGTTGCGGAATCCGTCGGCCCGCGGTTCGAGCACCGCGAACGATTCCACATCGGTGTTCTCCTGCGAGGCATCGGTCCGGCCGGCAGCGAACGGCACGGTGATGTCGTGCCCGGCGTCCCGGGCCGCCTTCTCGACCGCCGCGGACCCGGCGAGGACGATCAGATCGGCCAGGGAGATCTTCTTCCCGCCGGTGGCCGAGCTGTTGAAATCCTGTTGGATCCGCTCGAGCACGGGCAGCACCTTCGCCAGCTCGGCCGGTTCGTTGACCTCCCAGTTCTTCTGGGGTTCGAGCCGGATGCGGGCCCCGTTGGCACCGCCGCGCTTATCGGTGCTGCGGAAGCTCGCCGCCGACGCCCACGCGGTCTTGACCAGCTGCGCGATCGACAGGCCGGACTCCAGGACCTTGTTCTTCAGCGCCGCGACGTCCTGCTCGTCGACCAGTTCGTGGTCGACGTCGGGTACCGGATCCTGCCACAGCTGCGGCTCGGCAACCCACGGACCGAGGTAGCGGCTGAGCGGCCCCATATCGCGGTGCAGCAGCTTGTACCACGCCTTCGCGAACGCCTCGGCGAGCTCTTCCGGGTGATCCAGCCAGCGCCGGGTGATCTCCCCGTAGACGGGATCCTCCCGCAGGGCTATATCCGTGGTCAGCATGGTGGGGGTACGCGCGGGCCCGTCGAACGGATCGGGGATCGCGCCCTCGCCGGCACCGTCCTTCGGCTTCCACTGCCACGCTCCGGCGGGGCTCTTCGTCAGTTCCCATTCGTAGCCGTACAGGTTCTGCAGGAAACCGTTACCCCACTGGGTCGGGGTGGAGGTCCAGACGACTTCCAGGCCGCTGGTGATGGCGTCCCTGCCCTTGCCGCTGCCGTAGGCGCTCTTCCACCCCAGGCCCTGCTGCTCGATCGGGGCGGCTTCGGGCTCGGCGCCGACCAGGTCGGGATCGCCGGCGCCGTGGGTTTTACCGAAGCTGTGACCGCCGACGATCAGAGCGGCGGTCTCCTCGTCGTTCATCGCCATCCGGCCGAAGGTTTCCCGGATATCATGCGCGGCCGCCACCGGATCGGGCCGGCCGTTGGGACCTTCCGGGTTCACATAGATGAGGCCCATCTGGACGTTGGCGAGCGGGCTCGCCAACTCGCGGTCGCCGCTGTAGCGTTCGTCGCCGAGCCAGGTGTCCTCCGGACCCCAGAACACCTCTTCCGGCTCCCAGATATCGGGGCGGCCGAAGCCGAACCCGAAGGTCTGGAACCCCATCGATTCGAGCGCCACGTTACCGGCGAACACCAGCAGGTCGGCCCACGAGATGCTGTTGCCGTACTTCTGTTTGACCGGCCACAGGAGCCGCCGGGCCTTGTCCAGGTTGGCGTTGTCGGGCCAGCTGTTGAGCGGGGCGAAGCGCTGGGCGCCCTGACCGCCGCCACCGCGTCCGTCGGCGATCCGGTAGGTCCCGGCCGCATGCCAGCTCATCCTGATGAACAGGCCACCGTAATTCCCGTAGTCGGCCGGCCACCAGTCCTGGGAGTCGGTCAGGACCGCCGCGACATCGGCCTTCAGGGCCTCGACATCGAGCTTCGCGAATTCCTTGGCGTAATCGAAATCCTCGCCCAGCGGGTTGGCCTTGGACGAGTGAGCGTGCAGAACCGATACATCGATCTGCTCGGGCCACCAGTCCCGGTTGGTACGGGGCCGATGGTCGGTTTTGGCGACCGGAGACGGGATCGCCGGGTTCTCTGTCTCGCTGGTGCTGCGAGTCTCGGTCTCAGGAGCGGGTGGACGGCTATCGGATGTCACGATATTCCTTCCTGAAGAGGTGATGCGGGCTGCGATCAGAGATGCGGTGATGCCGCGCAGGAGGGGCACAGCCCCCAGTAGACGACCTCGGCTTCGTCGATCGAGAACCCGTGGTCGTCGGAGGCGGTCAGACAGGGGGCCGCGCCGACCGCGCAGTCGACATCGGCGATCGTCCCGCACGTCCGGCATACGACGTGGTGGTGGTTGTCGCCCACCCGTGCCTCGTAGCGCGCCACCGAGCCGGACGGCTGGATGCATCGGATCAGGCCCGCGGCGGTGAGGGTGCGCAACGAGTCGTAGACGGCCTGGTGCGATACCGCCGACAGGCGGGATCGCACGGCACGGATGATCGAATCGGTATCGGCGTGCGGATGATCGTGCACTGCGCTCAGCACCGCGACACGCGGCGCGGTCACGCGCAGCGAAACTCCCCGCAGCATCTGCTGGAATTCCACGGCGGTATGCACGCAGGCGAGTCTCGTCCGTTTTCTGGAACGAGTCAAGCATCGGCACGACGGGGGTCCGGGCGCGAGCGAGGGCGCGAGGTTCGCCGATCTCGTCCGTACACCGTATAAATTCGGTACGGTGATCACCGGATTCAGGCAATGAAGGGAACGGGCATGTCGGTCGGCGCCACGGTGAACAAACACGTACAGGAACTCGGTGGAGGTTTCATGTTCTCCCGGGAGGCACGGGCCTACGCGGCCGAAACGGGAGTCACGGAGTTCTTCGGCCCGTACACCCGCGGGCGCGCCGGTGTACTCGGCGACGTGGACGCCGACGTGGTCACCGCGGCCTTCGGCTTCTTCCCGCCGCACTCGGTACGCAAGGCGTGGGAGTCCGTTCCGATGCCCGCCGAGAAGGCAGCCCAGCGATACGCGCTGGCCTGTCAGGAATTCGGCCGGCGCAAGCTCGGCGCCTTCCCGGAGGCGGACCGACTCGCGGCACTCCTCGAAACCGTGGTGACGGCGGCGGATCCCGCCGGGCTGCCCTTGTTCGCGGGCTGGCGGGCGCTGCCGCTGCCCGCCGACGCGGCCGCCCGCGCCATGCAACTCACCCATATCCTCCGGGAACTCCGCGGCGGTTTGCATCTGATCGCGATACGAGCCGTAGGGCTCACCCCGCTCCAGGCCGTGCTGATCTCCGGGTCCCCCCTCAACGACGGCCCCGGGCAGGCCCGCTGGTACGGCTGGCCGGAGCCTTTCGAGGAGATCGGTGACGAGACACGCGGCAGGTGGGAGCAGGCGGAGTCGGTCACCGACACTCTCATCGCTCCCGCGTTCGCGGCACTCGACGAGACCGAGAGCGCCGATCTCGTCCGGCTCCTCGCCGCTGCCCACACCGCGACCTTCGCCCGCTGAACCCACGGCCCGCGTCTGCGTGCTCACTCCGCCGCCGAGCGCGGTGAGCACGCAGCGACGGCCGATCCGGTCACATCTCGGCGTACCGGGCGCACGCGAAATCGTAGAGACCGTAGGCGGCGATCCCGAGCCCGGCGGCGATCAGGAGTACAACCCCGTACGGTTGCGCGCCCAGTGTTTTCAGGGCGGCGTCGAGACCGCCGGCCTTGCTGGGGTCGGACCGGCCGACCGCGACCATCACCAGCACGCCCACGCCGGCGATGACGAGCCCCTTGCTCGTGTACCCGACCGTACCGAGCCGGCGCAGGAACGCGCTGTCGGTGCGCAGTTCCTGCACGAATTTGCGGGTGAGGCCCTTGTAGACGTGATAACCGCCGACCGCGACGATGACCAGCCCGGCGACGACGAGCGCGATCCGGCCTCCATCGCTGTGCATGAGGCGCGCCGACAACCCGGCACTTTCACTACCGCTCGATCTTCCGCTGCCCCGGGCGAAGCCGAACGCGGTGACCGCGTAGCAGAAATAGACCACGGCCACGGCACAGGCTTTCGCCCGGTGGAAAGCCTCGGAACCGCCTCCTTTCCCCTGCGCGCGGGAGCGCCGGCCCGAGGCCGCCTCGGCGAGCCGCCACAGCGCCATGAGCACGAACGCGACGACACCCACGCTCAGGAGGAAAACGCCACCGGGTTTGGCGGCCAGTTCCGCCATCGCGCCGGACTGATCGGTGGCGCCGTCGCCGCCGAAGGCGATACGTACGGCGAGATAGCCGATCAGCAGGTGCACGAGTCCTGCCATGAGGAAACCGGCGCGGGCGAAACGCTCGACTACACGATTGCGCGTGAGACGGTTCGCGGCCGAGACCGGGCCGGAGGTGGAAACGTCGAACATCGGTGCTCCTCGTACCGGAGGCGTCCCGGCGGGCCGGACGAGAGCAGACCGCACATGCGGACGGTCATCGGATATCGACGGCCCGGATCGCCTGCACGGTAGCTGTTCGCCGACCCCGCCTCCTCGGTGATCGAACGGGATGTCGGGCAGATACCCGGTAAGGAAGCACCGAAACGACACGGGATATCGCGACCGGCCGCGCTACGCCGATGGCCCTACCCGGGGCGTGCCCGGTTCACCGCCCGGGCCGTCTGCTCTTCTTCGGCCACGGGTTGGCGGCCTTCCCCGCTTCCTGCAGGGCCTTGATCCACTCCTGGGCGATACGGTGCGGAACATCGTAGTGTTTCGCCACCTTGGCGATGCTGCCCAACCGCCAATAGGTCACACCGAAATCGGCGGGCATATCGAAGTTTTTCGTGTTCCCCTTCGGCGCGGGCCTCGCTGCCTCCCGGCTCTGCCGTACAGCCGATTCCGGCGCGCCCGTGGGCGGCACAGGTTCCGCGACCATCGACGGTGCGGGTTCCGCGGCCATCGGCGGTGCGGGTTCGGCGGCCATGGGCGGTGCGGGTTCGGCGGGTGCGGACGGCCGGTCATCCGTGGCCGGACCTTCTTCGGTGCCGGGGTGCGGTCCGGGCCGCGCCGCTCCCGAGAACATCATCGCGGTGCGCACCAAAAGGGAGAAATCGATCTCGCCGAGCTGGGGAGGGACGGCTTCGGCTCCGGCACGAGCGCGTATTTCGGTGATCCGAGCCCGGCCGCTGGTGATATCGACGGTGGCGGTGGCGAGTACGTCCTCGCGGTCCGCGTCCGAAATACTGATCGTGTAGATATTGCTCATTTCCGACTCACCGCCCCGGCAGATCGCCGACTTCGGGAACTGCCGACTGCTGCGCGCTGTCCGCTTTTCGCAGACGTCCCACCCATCCCTGAGCGGTATGTCTGGGCACGCCGTAGTATTTCGCCAAGCCGGTCACGGTGCCGATCTTCTGCAGGTTCTCCCGGAGTTCGGCCGGATCGGGCATCTTCCGATACGCCCTGCCCGGCACGGGTTCCGCCGAGTGCGCGGCCGGCGAGGACGGTACGGTGGCCGGCCCGGCCATATCCGGCGCGGCGGATCTCCCGGCCGGCTCGGCGCCGGAGGGAGCGACTCGGGAGCTCTCGGGCGAATACCGCTGCGGTCGCCCGTTTTCCGCGGGCAGCCGGGCGGCCAATGCCTCGACCACCGCGGCGAGATCGACGCGGGGAATATTCTCCGCGGTCAGCCCTTCGGCCTCCTGGGTGCTGACAGCCACCCCCGTGACCCGCGGCCCCGGCGCACCGGTATCGATGTACATCGTCAGACGAGGACATCGCGCGTCGGTGGCCCCCGGTTCTTCCCGCGTGATCACCACGGTGTACTTGCTCATCCCCAGGTAGATCCTTACGTTTCGGTGGCTCGGTGTGTGCTCCAACATACCGGCCCGCGCCCCCGGCCCCGGTACGGTACGAGCAGCTGGGAGCATCTATAAATAGATGCGCATATCACAGTAAGTACAATACTTTACTCGTCTGGCTGCCGCGTCGGCGTGCCGGGCGGCGAGGGCCGGGGCCTTCGCACCGAATGCGCTACAGCGACGGTGGAGCGCCTACCCGATTCGCTCGTATCCTCGGAAGCGCGTGGGCGATCGACCCCGGGGCCGGCGACGGTTCGTCACCGATTCGCGTCGGTCTCCTGCCCCGCCGCCGTGGAGGACGGTGTCGAACCGAGCGCGCGTAGCTGGTAACGGCGTTCGGCATAGGCGAGATCGTCACGCCACAACCGGACGGAGGCGCGGGTCAGCAACGGCCTCACGAATCGGGCCGCCCGGCGGGCATGCGCGAACCCGGGGCGGCCGGAGGTGGCGACAACCGCTTCGATGACCGCGGTACGCGGCAGGCCGTCGGGCCCGTTGCCCAGAGGTGTGGCATGGGTTTCCACCACACTGCCGGTCCCCTCGCCCTCGATTATGCGCATGGTGACCGTACGCGGTTCCGGACTACTGAATTCGGCTCGTACCGGCACCCCGAGCCGGCGGCCGAAGCGGAACGTGACAGCGACGAGGAAACGATCGCCCGTCTCGGGCGAACCGATCCGCGCGGCAGGGGTTTCCAGCACCTCCAGCCGCGTGAAGGAATACGGATGGAGCCAGCCGCCGTGCCAGGGATCGAGCCGGTTGGCGACGATATCGGCCGGCTCGCATACACCGCTGAGCGTCGCCACGGCGGTGATCGCCCGGTGGCCGGGCGGGCGATCACCGATAACCGGGGCCTCGAGTGGAATGTCGCCACCGATGTGGTCGAGGCGTACCCAGGCCAGCACCCCGTCGTCGTAGCACGGTAGCGGGGCCCAGCCGGGGGTGCCCCCGGCCCGGATACGCAGGCCGTGCCATCGGCACACGAGAGTTCCGCAGTCGATGCGCGCTCGGTCCAGTGGCGCGCCCAGATGCGGGCAGGCTCCGGGACCCACCACGAGCCGGTGCCCTCGATCGCGCCAGGCCACGAGTTCCGTTCCGGCGACGGTGAACCCGGTCGGACGGTCGGCGCGTAGCTGCGCGCTGGCGGCGAAAACGTACCAGTTACCGGACGGGCGAGCCCGGGCCCGGCTCAGTGCCGCGGCGATGACGGTGGGATCCGCGGCCCGGTAGGTGGGTTGCTGCGATACCCAGCGGGCGGGCCGGATCGGCTGCAGCGGCCACCGTTGGGGCCAGCGCCGGAACACGGTGTCCTTCACGAGGATTTCTCCCTCGATGCGGTGCTCGAGCCGTATCGGGTGGCGAGCCGGCGCAGCACAGCATGACGGCCGTCGGTGGGCACGGTGTACAGATCGTGCCCACGCAGCCCCCAGCGAGCGAGCAAGACGTTCGCCGCCGCCCAGCCGGTGGTGGCGGCACGTTCCATGAGCGCCACGGGCAGGTCGATACGGATACCGTCGCCTGCCAGCACGAGATGCTCGTGCGGCGTGCCGACCGTGGGCCGGTGGATGTGATCGCCCACCCCGAACAGCGGGCAGTCCGCGCGCCATTGCAGATGTTCGCCGACGATACGGGCGGTGGCGGTCTCCGGGTACAGATCGTGCATCCGACCGAGCAGCCGGGCACGGATATCGCGCTCCTGCGCCGGTGTGCTCTGCCGGGGTAGCGCATAGGCGTGCAGTTCGAGCACGGCGCCGTGGTGGCCGTCGGCCCATGCGCCGGCCTGCTGTTCGTAGCGGTTCACCACACTGATGTTGTCGAGCGGGGGAAGACCGCCGGTGGCCAGGAAAGCGGGACGCTGTCGTGCCACCGGCCGGTCCAGCCACACCCGGTACACCAGAAACGGTGGTGCGCTGCGTAAACGCCGGACAGAGGAGCGCCACGCGGCATCACCGAGCCACGGGGAGTTCTCGACGATACGCCGCAACCCGGTCACCTCGGTGGCGAGGACCACGGCGTCGGCCGTGCTCTCACCACCGTCGTGCTCATACACCCGGAAGCCGCAACCTTCGGGTCGCACCGCGGCCACCGTCGTACCGGTCCGGACCCGGGCGCCGTGCGACAGCAGGTACCGGTGCAGCGGCACCCACAGCGCGGTGTCGTAGTTGGAAGTGGGGACATCGAACAGCAGACCTTCGCTCGAGCCGAGGAAATAGATGTGGAACATGGTCGCCAACTCGGCAGCCGAGAGTTCGGCGGGCGGGGCGAAGAAGCTGCGAGAGAAGACGTCGAAGGCCAAATGACGCGCGGTGTCGGGAAAATTGATCCGCCGCAGATAGGTTTCCGCGTCGAGGTGGTCGAGCAGTTCGTAGATCGCGGGCACCGAGACCGCGGCCAGCGGCGCCGCGGCCCGCCCATCGATACGGCGCAGCTCACGCAGCGGGAACGTGGGGCTCCGGGCGGCGAACGCCAACGCGTTCCACGGTGGGCAACGGGGCAGATACCGGAATGTGTCCCGCCGTCCGCTCGCGTCCACGAGCGGATAGTCCTCGACACCGCTGAGCCGGCGCAGGTACGGATCGGTGCGCCGCAGGAGTTGGCGCAGGTTGTAGTACTGGCGGAAGAAGGCATGGAAGCCGCGGTTGACCGCACGGTCGACACCGTCGGCCGCGGTGTCGGTCCAGCCACCGGCCCGGCCGCCGAGGTAGCGCTCGCGTTCCAGGATCTCCACACCGATTCCCCGTTCCACGAGTCCGGTCGCCGCCGTGAGCCCGGCTATCCCGGCGCCGACGACAATCACGTGTGGACGGTGGTCGTTGTGCCGGGACCCGTTCGCGGGTGGAGCGCGATGGTGAACGATGCGTCGGTCACGACCGAGATCGGCACGCACTACGTTCTCCCTTCCACCCGGGGCCGGCGCTTCGGCGAACTGTAACCGGCGCGCCCGGCGCGGGCCCGGAGCCGCGCCGAGGCCCGGGAGACCGCGTTCACCGGTTGGGTGGGGTCCCCGGCGCGCAGCCCGCGACCCGCAGAACCGAGACGCGACCTCGGGACCGCCGCAGCGGCACCGGACCGGTTTCGCTCTCATCGTCTCTTCCTCCGGGCACGGGTCGTACCGCGAGGCTCGCAGTACGAGAGCGATCGCTTCGGCAGGTTCTTGTCCATCCGAGGTTCGGCCCTCCGGCCGATCTTCGCCCGCACCTCCGGAACTTTTCCGCCGGACACAACGCGAGCGCTTTCGTCCCCACCATTGGAACACCAGATTCTCGCCCGCACCGATCCACGCATCGCGCGGGCGCTCCCCCAGCGACTCGGCGTTTCGGCCGGCGTTTCACTCTCCGCCGCCCGGACCTCGGCCCGCACCCGCGCAGAAAACGCTGGGACCAACGAGGAATTCGGAGATATGTGATGACATCGGACATCGGTGAACACCAAGGCGCCTCGGCCGAAGCGGTCGAGCATCACTACGATATCGGTACCGAATTCTACCGACTGTGGCTGGATACCGACCTCACCTACTCGTGCGCGATGTGGGCAGACGGGGACGACCTCGATCGCGCTCAGCAGCGCAAACTCGACCATCTCATCGACCTGGCCCGTATCACCGGCGCCGAGCGCATCCTGGATATCGGATGCGGCTGGGGAAGCCTCATGCGGGCGATCGCCGGGCGGCACGGGCAGGCCCATATCACCGGCCTCACGCTGAGCCGGGACCAATACCACTACGTCCGCTCGTCCCCTGCCGACCGGGTCGAGGTGCGCCGGGAGCATTGGAACGACCATCGCCCGGACCATCGGGACGATGCCATCTTCTGTCTCGGCGCACTGGAACATTTCGTGCGCTTCGGATTGTCTCGCCGGGAGCGCACCGCGGCGTATCGGGCGTTCTTCACCCACTGCCACGATATTCTCCACCCGGGCGGTGGGCTCGTCGTTCAGACGATCGGCAAAGGCAACCGGCCACTGGACCAGGACTCGCTCGCCGATGTGCGCTTCCTGGCGAACGAGATCTTCCCCGAATCGGATCCCCCGCGACTCGCGGAGCTCGCCCACGCCTCTGAAAGGCTCTTCGAAATCCGCTCCCTGGTCAACGACCGCCACGACTACTCGACAACATGCGCGGAATGGTTACGCCGGCTCCGATCGCGCCGGGCCGAAGCGGAAGAAATCGCCGGCGCCGACGTGACCGAAGCATATGAGCGCTATCTGGAGGCGTCCATCCGGCAATTCGATCGGGAACACCTCGTGCTGTATCGCATCCTGCTGCGAAAAGTGGCCACCACCTAGCGCGGCGCGTCGGTCGGCCGGGGCTCGCGGGGATCGTCGGGATCCGGTGTTTCGAGCAGCCGCTTGGGGTGCATACCGTCCACGGCGCCCATGAACGGCGGATGGATGCTGTAACCCACCATCCGGCGGATGTTCTCGGAAACCGTCCACGCGGTGTGCCGGCTGGTGGCCAGGGTGTAGGCCTCCTGGGGGCGCAGCCACGGTTCGCAGTACTGCACGGTCACGCCGAGACGTGGATCCGCTGTTCGATTCGCACCGCCACCGTGCCACAGCGTGCCCAGATAGAACGCGCACGACCCGGCGGGCACCCGCAGTGCCACCCGCGTATCGGACTCGGCCGGGCGGCGGGCGGAATCCCATCGATGGCTTCCGGGGACGACCACCGTGCCGCCGTTGGCCTCGGTGAACGCATCGATCGCCCACATGGTCGCGGCGCTCAGCGGGGGACGGGGTCGCGGGTCCCCCACGGAGGGGCCGGCAGCCGCTGAGGCCCCCTGCGTCGAGATCCACCTCTTCGACGGCCTCGCCCTTGATTCTCGTGACGCTCCGGGCCGGCCGGTCGACCGGGTGCGAACGGACTGCGCACCGCTGAAATCCGGAGATGCCGGTCCGCGACAGGCCCCGCGCGTCTGCACAGACCGCGCGGTCGGTCCGTCCTAGGCTGAGGCGGTGACCACGAACGACTCCGGTTCTTCGAGCAGCTCACCCGGCGACTCGCCGGCGCCGACCGGCGTGGGACGCACGGCGCTCATGGTCGCCGCCGCTCGCGCGGCCGAAACCACACGTGCCGATCGCCTGTTCACCGATTCGCTCGCCGCCGATTTCGTCGCCGCCGGTGGGGGCATCGCGATCCCCGCCGCCGACCCCGCGGCGTCTGCGGACGATCCGGAACAGGCTTCGAATTCCTTCGCCGACTACGCCCCCATCCGCACCCGTTTCTTCGACGACTATCTGCTCGAGGCGAGCCGGGCGATCCAGCAGCTCGTGATCGTCGCGGCCGGACTGGACACCCGCGCCTTCCGGCTCGGGCTGCCCGCGCAGGTGACGGTGTACGAGCTGGACAGCGCCGAGGTACTCGGTTTCAAACAACGTGTGCTGGACGAGCGTGGTGCGCAACCGACGAGCCGGCGGGTACCGGTGGCGACCGACCTGCGTGGGGCATGGGCGCAAGCCCTGCTCCAGGCCGGTTTCGATCCGGCGGTTCCGTCGGCATGGCTGATCGAAGGCCTGCTCCCCTACCTGGACCCCCGGCAGAACGACGCGTTGCTGGCCACTGTCACCGGCCGAGCGGCCCCCGGCAGCCGGCTCGCCGTCGAATTCGTACACGTGGACACCGTGGCCCTGCTGGGCCGGACGCTCCCTGATACCGAGGATTCCGCCGAGTTGAGAGCGCTGTGGGAAAACGGCGGCGTCGACGAGCCCGCCGAGCCGTGGCTGCGGCGGCACGGCTGGGAGCCCCGGGCCTACGATGCCTACGAACGGGCGCGCGCCTACCACCGCGATCTACCGCCCCCGGGCAACGCTCCGATGGAGCTTTTCACCGACGCGGCACGCAACGGTCTGGTCGTCGCGCAGCGTAGCTGAACCGGATTCCCCCGGCCCGCCGTACGGCTTCCCTGCCCGTCGTTCCAGCAGATATCTCGGGGCAACGCATATCGGCGGCAGTCGCCCGTGCGATGATGCGGAATGCAGGACCCGGGGAGGATCGCGTGGTCATTTCGAAAGCGTTGGTCCAACTGGGTGCCCGTCTATCCGCCACCGCGCGCAACATCGCGTCCGGCTGGCGCAGCCATTCACCGAACCACGAGGGCAAACTGGCTGCGGCCATGACGCCGTATCAGCAGGCCGCCGCACGCGGGGAAGCCACGATTTCGTCCGCCGCGCCGCCGACGGCCGGCGGCCGAGCATCTGTACCGGCCGGCGCCGCCCGGCCGGATCCCGCGCATTCGGCCGGGCGGGTGGGGGACACCGCCTTGCGCGACGGTCCCCGGGTGAACCGCACTGCCGACCAGGTGACCGTCTGCAACGACCCGGTCGATGTGGCGACCGGCGAATTCGTCCTTGCCGGTATCGATCTCCGGCTCCCGGGATGCGGACACGGTACGGAAGTTCGGCTATGACGCCGGACAGTTGGTGACCGTCCACAACGGCGTGGGCGCGGCCACCGCGTACACCTACGATGCCGAGCACCGGATGACATCGTGGACCGACTCCAACGGTGCGGTGACCCGCATCGATGTCGACCCGGCCGGGCTGCCGGTCCGCGTCACCGACCCGCACGGCGCGGTCACCACCATCGCGCGGGATCATTTCGGGCGTCCGATCACCGTGACCGACGCGCTCGGCGGGATCACCTCCTTTACTTGGTCGGGAGAGCGAACTCGTCGGCCGCACCGACCCGAACGGCTACGGGTGAGAGCCGGACCTTCGACGGCGAGGGCAATCTCCGTACGCACACCGACCGCGCCGGGGCCGCACCCGGTACCATCGCACCCGGTACCATTACGGTGCGTTCGACCTACTCAGCCGGCGCAGCGACCCCGACGGCAGCATTACGCACTACACCTGGGACAGGCAGCGACGCCTCGTCGGTGTCACCAGTCCGCTCGGCGACGCCTGGCGCTACGCCTATGACGCGGCGGGTAGGCGAACCAGCGAAACGGACTATGCGGGCGCGCTCACCCGCTACACCTACGATCCGCGCGGCCGGATCGCCACCGTGACCCCCGCCACCGGTATCACCCCCTATGACGTGCTCGGTCGTCCGATGGGTGGCGGTAACCCGTGGAACGCGCGGGGCGGATACTCCCCGCGGCGCCGGGCGCGGACCGCTCGGCGCCGGTGGCCACGGCGCCTTTCATTCGGAGATCTCCCGGATGAAAGGCGGTGGCGGCGGTACATCGACGCCCAGATTCAGCAACGACGAGCGGACCACGAGATCCCAGCTGGTGTGCTGGGTCGCGAGCCGGCAGCGTTGCTCGGCGTCGGCCACCACGCGGCGATGCGCTTCCAGTTCGGCTGTCATCGCCGCGACCTGCTGCGAGAGCGGTTCCACCATCTGGGCGGCGGCCTGGGTCAGTACCTGAACGGCGTCGGCACGGCGTTTGCGCCTGCTGAAGGCTCCGGCCGCGCATACTCCGCCGACTCCGGTGACCAGGCCACCGAGGACAGATGCCAATTCGCTGATCACGCTGTCCTCCCATCCGTAGAGCAGGCTCGGTGCGCCTCTCCTCAGGCGCGCGTGGTGGGGTCGCGGAAACCGGGAATCTTCAAGGCCGCGCCGATGACGCCGAGTGCTTCGGCGGTTGTCCGGTTGCCCAGGAAATCCCAGCCGGGGAAGTCCGCCCCGCGGGCGGTCCCGGCACCGGCGAGCTGGTCGAGAGCGAGCCCGACATGCTTGTCGAGATAGTGCAGCAGGGTTCCGACGGTGACCTGCTCGCCGTGATAATTGGTGATCTTTTCTTCCAGGAACGCCATGTCATCGCCCCTTCCGTCGAGGAGTGCCTGTACGTCCCGGCGGAAGGCGTTCATATCGATGCCCGCCGGGTCGATCTTTCCTTCACTGGAGTACTCGCGGTGGGCGACGCAGTCGCCCGAGCCACGGCCGATACGCCGAAGTATCGCGGCGCATCCGCGGGTGTAGGCATCGAGCTGAGCCGGGGTCCAATCCCACGGCGGCGTACCGCGCGAAACCGCTTCGATGCCGATCGTGTGGTAGTTCGCGTTGTCGGTGGGCCAGCCGGGCCAGCTGCCGCGTCCGGCGTGCCAGCAGACACCGACGGCGATCACTCGATAGGTGCCGTCCTTTTCCAGCACCAGCTGGGCCAGCGGGCCCGGCAGCCCGGGACGCCCGTCCTGGACGACGCGCCAGTCGTTCGGGCCGCCTCCGGCCGTATGGTGGCACAGCACTCCGCGGATATCGCGGAAGTCGCCGTGACCGCGTTGCCGCCAGCCGTCGTGTTCGATCACTCTCAGACCGGCGCCACGAAGCACATCGGCGAGCCATATCGGGTCTCCGCTCCAGCTCATCGGACCCTCCTGCCGTCCTGCCCCGCCGGCCCCGGCCGGGAGTGCCGCGTACCTTCGGGGCTTGATCTGCGGTAATAGTCAACCGCTACCTTCACCGTAGACCCCATTCGGTCCCTTTTCAACCAATATCGGTAACCATATGGCCGCATTCGGTCCTATCTTCCGCGTCAATTCCGACGCCCGGCCGAAACCCCCGAACACTTGATTCGCACCCTGCCAGGTCTCCAGAATGGTCGTCATGAATGCGACGCCCGCGGAGTCGGAGGAAGCGACCGCCGAGGAGGCGAGGCTGGACGCGGCCTTGGGCGCGGAGGTACGCGCGATGCGGGCGCGCCGCGGCTGGAGCCAAGAGGCGCTGGCCGATCGAACCGGCTACAACAAGAAGACCATCACCCGGCTCGAGCGCGGCGAGCGGGCGATGACCATGGCCCAGATGTACAAGATCTGCAAAGCGTTCGGTATCCGGCCGAGCGAACTAGTCGGCGCCGCGGAGAAAGAAATCGGCATCCAGTAACGGCAGCGGGTCGACCCCACGCCGATGGGCCTCGACGACGAACGACGAGACCGTCGTCGTGGTGAGGTCACCGGCCAGGTAATCGGCCATCGCCACGGCCGGACGATCCGGAGCTTCGTTGCCCATGAGCGTTTCCAGTTCTGACCGATCCACGCTCGCGAGGTGTTCCCGCATCCCCCGCGCAGCCCGACAGTTCCTTACTCCACACCCTCGACGAGGGTCGGCACGGTGAAGCTGGGCGAATTCGCCGTAACGGATCAGCCGTGCCGGCGTCTGCGACGCGGGCACTCACCGTTACCGGAGCCGACCCGAGCCCCCGAACCTTCTTCCCCCGGAACAAGCTCGAAACCCATGCCGACACCTTCCCGCTGCCCGACCCTCGCTCCCGGACCCGTCACCGGGGCCTGAGGCCGAGTGTAATTATTCTGGCGCTCTCCGCCTAGGCCCGGATGGAATGAAAGTCAACGCGATTCGGCATCACACCATGGCGAGCCCGTGAAAGCGCAGGGCCGCAGGAAATATCGTTCACCCGCCGTCTCACCCGAGCCTTCACCTCCGGCCGGCTCAGCCCACGTAGCGGCGGGCCGGGGAACGACGTTGGGACTCTTCCAGAAGCACCAGGCCCGCCTCGATATGCGGGGGCACGACCTTCCTCTCGCGCAGCACCCAGGGCAGCCCGCGCACCGCTTCCAGTACAGCCCGGGCCGTCACCGCGTCGGCCGGGGCGGACCGGAGCACCACCGCGGTCCGGCGAGCGGCGCTGCGCACCGGACGACGCAACCACAACGTCCACAAGGTATTCCGGATACCGAGGCCGCGCCGACGTGTCGCATCCCGTATCCGTGAAGGCGCGTGATGGATCACCATGTCCTCTATCCAGCACATCCACCAGCCGCGCGCGGCGAGATCGAGGGCGAGGAGTTCCTCTTCCCCGCCGAACCACAGACGGGGAGAGAAACCGCCGGCCTCCCGGAACGCGCGCACCCGGAACACGGACAGTGCCGCCATCACACCGAGCAGCGCCGGGCCCGGTAACCATTCGGGTCCGGGCACCGGCGACCAACGCAACTCCGGGGTGATCGGATCCTCGTGCAGATCGGGGGCGACCAGGCATCGTCCGGTGACCGCACCCAGGCCGGGATACCGGTCCAGGAGATCGGCGGCGCGGGCCGAAGCGCCCGGCTGCCACCGCGTATCGTCGTCGCAGAACGCGACATAGGGCGTGCGCACTCGCTCGACCGCGATATTACGCGCCACCGCGCCCAGGTTTTCCGGCGCGCGGATGAGTTCCACGGCGGGGAAGGCCGCCGCGACCGCGTCGGCTGTACCGTCGGCGGAAGCGTTGTCGACCAGGATGATCCGCGCGACGTCCGGGAGTTTCGTCATATGCGCCAGTGTTTCCAGGAGCTGGTCGCGGCGATCGCGGGTGATGACGACGACGGTGACACGCTCCGTGGCCATCCGGTCATCTCCTTCCGTCGGCGAGTTCGAGAATCCTGGCCCGGCGCTCCACCTCCGGCGGCAACCGCCGCCGCTGCGCCACTGCCCACGGCAGACGACGGAGCACTCCCGCCACCACCGGCACCGTGCCCGGCTCGCGCGCCGCGCGGCCCAGCAACTCCGCGGTTTCGGCGACACAGCGGCGCAGGGGGCGGCGCATCCAGGTGATCAATGCGTTGTTCCGCTGTTCGACTCGTCTGCGCCAGTCCGGAGACGGGCGATGCGCCGAGGGGTGGTGGTGGGCCCGCACATCCGCCAGATAGCAGAGTTGCCAGCCACGGGCCGCCAGATCGAGCGCGAGCAATCGTTCTTCGGCACCGAAATGCAGGAGCGGGCTGAAACCGGCGACCTGCAGATACGCCTCTCTTCTGACGATCGAGGCACAGGCGAGGAAGCCGAGGACCGAGGGGCCGGGCAGTTCCGCGGTACGCCCCAGGGGACTGTCCGCCATCAGCGCGTTGACCGGGTCGTCACGGTTGCCGGCCCCGACCAGCGTGCGACCCGCTATCAGACCGAGCCGCGGACAGGAGTCGAATCTCTGCTCGGCGGTGACGAGCGCATCACCGGCCCACCACGAATCGTCGTCGCTGAACGCGATATACGGAGTCCGGGCGAGTACGACACCGATATTGCGCGCCGCCGCACCCAGATTGCGGCGCAGCCGGATGACCAGCACATCCGGAAACGCTTCCGCCGCACGGGCGGTATCGTCGTCGGAGGCGTTGTCCAGCACCACGATCGGTGGTCGCGGACGTAATGCGCGTAGCTCGGTCAACGTGCGGGTCAGCTCGCGAGAGCGGTTCCTCGTCGCGATCACGACCGTGGTCTTCGGCTCGCCGGGGAACGTGTTCATACCGGCCGTCCCGTGAGCAGTTCGCCGAGCAGTTCCCCGGTGGCGGAGTCGCCGCCGGGAAATCCGGGGCGGCGTGCGTATTCACGCCCGGCGGGCGACAGACACCAGTGCCACCAGCTGTCCAGCGCGCCCGGCTCGACGGCCCGGTCGGCGGAGAGGAGTGCGGGCCAGCCCAGCGCACCCGCCTGCGCGGTGACCTTCCCACCGCCCGCGATGGGATCCACCGCCAGAACCGGGACCCCGGCACGCAGCGCGAACACCAGACCGTGCAGCCGAGTCGAGACCACCGCGTCGAGGCGGGAGAACACCGAGGCGAGCTGATCGGGTGTGCCGCACCGGCGCCAATCGTCGGACGCCAGCCGGATATCGAGCGGTAACCGCGCACAGTCGAGGCCGCCCAGCCAGCGCGCCACTGCCGCGTGTACCGTTCGATGACGCCGCGCCGCCCCGTACTCGGGCTGCCCCGGGGCGAACACCACGCCCACCACGGGAACGGTGCTCGTGGGGGCCGCGGCGGATATGTCCGGGCGCGCCGTGGTCGGATCATCGCGCGCGATCACCCGGTGGAAGCCGGTCACCGCCGTATCCGCGGGATCGAGAACCGAGACCCCCACCGCGATACGGCGGCAGTGGGCGTACCGCTCGTGCAGTGACCGCACCTGTTCCCCGTGAACCGGTCCGCATACGAAGACGAGGTGCGTGTAACGGCGCGCGTCGGCCTCGTCCAGATGTAACGCCGCGGGCCGGAAAACCGGGCTCCACGCCGTATCGTGGGGTATCACCGCAGCCGTGAGAGCGCCGCTCACCCGGCGCATGCTCAGTACATCTCCCGCCGTCGCCTCGCCGTGCAGGAAACTGGACCACCCGGTCACGAGTACGCGCATGCCCCGTGCCTACCCGGTGCTCAGCGCACCAATCCGCGATATCGCGGCTACCTTCGCCCGGCAGCCGCACAGGTCCGGTGCGGCTCCGGCCGCGATACGCGATATCCACCGGAACGCGACCGGACGGCAGACAGGTTTGAGCCGGCCGGAACCGGCAAGAGCTACCGGCATGGGCGATACGGCGAACCGGCTCGGGGTGCTGCTCTGGCACGTCCACGGCTCGTGGACGACCTCGTTCGTACAAGGCCCGCACCGTTATATCCTCCCGGTGGTACCGGGCGGTGGGCCCTGGGGGCGGGGCCGATGCGGCCGCGACTGGCCGTCCGCCGAGGACGTGCCCGCCGGCGAACTCCGGGACACCGAACCCGATGTGGTCGTACTCCAGCGTCCGGAGGAGATCGGCCTCACCGAGGAATGGCTGGGCCGGCGTCCGGGCCGCGGTATTCCGGCGGTCTACGTCGAGCACAACACGCCGCGCGCCGGGGCGGCCACCACCAGGCATCCACTGGCCGATCACACCGATATCCCGATCGTGCACGTCACCCATTTCAACGATCTGATGTGGGACAACGGCCGGGCGGCGACCCGGGTCGTACCCCACGGCATCGTGGACCCCGGCTCGCTCTACACCGGAGAGCTGCCGCACGGTGTCGCGTTGATCAACGAGCCGCAGCGGCGCGGACGGATCACCGGCACCGACCTGCTTCCCGCCTTCGCGGCGACCGGGCCGGTCGATATCTACGGAATCGGAACGGCGGGGTTCACCGTCGACGTGCCCACCGCGTATCCCGTGCGCGGAATCGGTGACTTCCCCCAGGCCGTACTGCATGCCGATATGGCGCGCAGGCGGGTATATCTGCACACCGCTCGGTGGACCTCGCTCGGGCTGTCCCTGCTCGAAGCCATGCATCTGGCCATGCCGGTACTGGCCCTCGCGACCACCGAGGCCGTTCGCGCGGTACCGCCGGAGGCGGGTGCGATCTCGGCCGATATCGGGGTACTCACCGCGAAGTTCCGCGAGTTCTGCCACGAACCCGATCTGGCGGTACTCGCGGGTAAGACGGCGCGGCAGTTCGCCCTCGAACACTACGGCCTCGGCGCCTTCCTGCACCGGTGGAACTCCGTACTCGCCGAGATCACCGGGTAGGGGGCAGCGTGTCCACGCACTGGGAGCGCGCCCTGGTGACCGGCGGTGCCGGGTTCCTCGGATCGTATCTGTGTGAGCAGCTGCTGGACGCGGGCACAGCCGTGGTGGCACTCGACAATTTCGCCACCTCCACCCCGGACACCATCACCACGCTGCGGGACAGATCCGGATTCGACCTCGTACGGCACGACGTCACGGAGCCTTTTCCGCCGCTGGGCCGTTTCACGGTGGTCCTCCATCTCGCCTCCGCCGCATCCCCGCCGGACTATCTGCGCCTGCCGATCGAAACGCTGCGAGCCGGGTCGCTGGGCACCACATATGCCCTCGAGCTCGCCCAGCGCGACCGAGCCCGGTTCGTCCTCGCGTCGACGAGCGAGGTGTACGGCGACCCCGGAGTACATCCACAGCCCGAGAACTACTGGGGATACGTCAATCCGGTCGGCCCGCGCAGCGTCTACGACGAGGCGAAACGGTACGCCGAGGCGTTGACGACGGCCTATCGCAGGGAACGGGGCGTGAACACCGGGATCGCCCGGATCTTCAACACCTACGGACCCCGTATGCGTGCCGATGACGGCCGGATGGTGCCCACGTTCATCACCCAGGCACTGGCGGACGCGCCGCTGACCATAGCGGGTGACGGAGAGCAGACCCGCTCGCTCTGCTACGTCGAGGACACCGTGCGCGGCCTGCGGGCCCTGGCGGGTGCGGACCACCCCGGCCCGGTCAATATCGGCAACCCCCACGAACTCTCGGTACGCCGACTCGCCGAGGAGATCCGCGCCGCGATCGGGAGCCGGTCCACCATCGAGTACATCGCCGGTGCGGTCGACGATCCGCGACGCCGCTGCCCGGATATCTCCCTGGCCCGGCGCGCACTGGGCTGGCAGCCGACGGTCGGCAGAGCCGAGGGCCTGCGCCGCACGATCGACTGGTTCGCACAACGCCCGGCTCCGGTAACGAATCCGGACGCCCCGGTTTGGCGGTGATCTTCCCGGGTAGCGCGCAGAACGTCAGCGGGCGCAGCCCGTGCTCCGAGTGGAAGGCGGCCCGGTGCGCATTCTCGGTGTGAACGCGGTTTTCCACGACCCCGCCGCCGCGGTGATCGTGGACGGTGAAATCATCGCCGCCGCGGAAGAGGAACGATTCAGCCGCCGGAAGCACGGTAAGCGCCCGGTGCCGTTCTCCGCGTGGGAGATGCCCGAGCAGGCCGCCGCCTGGTGCCTGGACCGAGCGGGCATACGACCCGATCAGCTCGACGCGGTGGGCTACTCCTACGACCCCGCCCTGGTCGACCATTCGCTCGGCGGTCTCGACGAAGCCAGTGAGGAGATACGTACCGACTACGCCCGCCGGGCACCCGCTTTCCTCCGCGCCGCGCTCCCCGGCCTCGACCCGGCGATCGTACGTTTCGTCCGGCATCACGTGGCGCACGCGGCCTCGGCGGCGCTGGCGGCACCGTGGAAGGATTCGGCGGTGCTGGTGGCCGACGGCCGCGGCGAAAGCCACTCCTACCTCGCCGGTGAATACCGGGACGGCAAATTCGTCGAACTCGCCGCTCAGCGCCTGCCGCATTCCCTCGGCCTGATGTACGAAGATCTCACCCAGCATCTCGGATTCGCGCGATCCAGCGACGAATACAAGGTGATGGCCCTCGCGTCCTACGGCACACCGCGGTTCCTCGACCGGTTCCGGGAGCTCGTCCGCGTCGACGGTGACGGGGGCTTCCGCACCGACCCCGTGGACTGGGAGCGCTTCGCGCCCGCGCTCACCGGCGGTGCACCCGGCCCGGAACACGCCGACCTCGCCGCGACGGTGCAGCAGCGGCTCGAGGAGGTACTACTCGAACTGGTGTCCTGGCTCCATCGCCGGACCGGGCAGCCGAACCTCGCGCTCGCCGGTGGTATCGCGCTGAACTGCGTGGCCAACACCCGGCTGTACGCCGAGGGCCCCTTCGAACGGATATGGGTCCAGCCCGCCGCCGGGGACGCGGGCACCGCGCTGGGCGCCGCACTGCAGCTGGCCGCGGAGTTCGGTGAGCGGGCCGCCCCGATGCGCGGGACCGACCTCGGCCGTGAATGGACGGATGCGGAGTTGGAGGCCGTATTGCGTGCGGCCGGGGTCCGCTACACCGGACCGGCGGATGTCGCGGCCGAGGTGGCGGAGGCACTCGCGGCGGATCAGGTGGTCGCCTGGTTCCAGGGCCGGGCGGAATTCGGTCCGCGGGCGCTCGGGCACCGTTCGCTGCTCGCCCATCCCGGCCGGGTGGCGAATCTGGAACGGCTCAACGAAGTGAAGGGCAGGGAACAGTTCCGCCCGGTCGCGCCCATGGTGCTGGCCGACCGCGCGGCCGAGATATTCGGTCGCGGCCCGCTACCCAGCCCGTACATGCTGTTCGTTCATGATGTCGCCCCCGGGTGGCAGGCCAGGATCCCGGCGGTGACCCATGTGGACGGCACCGCCCGGGTGCAGACAGTGGATGCCGCGGACGATCCGTTACCGGCGCGGATGCTGGCGGAATTCGAACGGCGCACGGGTCTGCCCGTGGTGGTCAACACGAGCTTGAACACCGCCGGAAGGCCGATGGTCGATTCCCCGCGCGATGCGCTGGAATGTTTCGGTTCCGCCCCGATCGATCTACTGGCCCTGGGTCCCTATCTGGTGCGGCGCGCATGAACGGCCCCGGCGTGGACTACAGCGTCGTGATCCCGACCACCGGGCGGGACAGCCTCCGCCGGTTGCTCGAGGCGCTCGGTGCGGCCGTGGGCCCCGAGCCGCGGGAGATCATCGTGGTCGACGACCGACCCGGCGGCGGGGAGCTACCGCTGCCGGGCACTCCGCCGGGGGTGCGGGTCGTCCGCTCGGGTGGCCGTGGGCCGGCGGCGGCGCGGAATGTGGGGTGGCGGCAGGCCGCCGGCGCCTGGATCGCCTTCCTGGACGACGATGTGCTCACCGCACCGGATTGGCCCGCCCGGCTGGCCGAGGACCTGCGCGGGCTCGGGGAGAACACGGCGGCCTCCACGGCCCGTATCGAGGTTCCGTTACCAGCGCACCGCCGGCCGACCGACGCCGAACGCGGGACCGCCGGGCTGGCCACCGCGCGCTGGATCACGGCGGATATGGTCTATCGCCGCTCCGCGCTCGCCGCTGTCGGCGGGTTCGACGAACGCTTCCCACGGGCCTTTCGCGAGGACGCCGATCTGGCGATGCGGGTTCGCCTCGCCGGTTACACCATCACCCGCGGTGCGCGGATCACCGTCCACCCCGTCCGCGCCTCGGGGCCGCTGGCCAGTGTGCGCGCCCAGCGCGGGAATGCCGACAACGCGCTGATGCGGCGCAAGTACGGTGCGCACTGGCGGCGGCGTATCGGCGAATCCCACCGGCGTCTCCCCCGTCATGTGCTCACCACGGTGGCGGGCGTGGCGGCCGTGGCCCTCGGTGTGGCCGGGTGTCGGCGTTCCGCTCTCGGCTTCGCCGCGATATGGACCGTCCTGACCGGCGAATTCGCCGCGGCCCGTATCGTTCCCGGGCCCCGCACGCCCGCCGAGATCGCGCGGATGACAGTGACCAGCGTCCTCATCCCCCCGGCCGCGTGCTGGTATCGGTTGCGCGGCGAACTGCACCACCGCCACGTGCCTCGGCCCGCCGTATACGCACCGCTGTCCGCCCGGACCGAGTCGCCGGAGGCGGCCCGCCCGGATCGGTCCGCCACGGCGCGCGAGGAACTCCGAGCGGCCGGGGCCGGGGAGCCGGGAGGTGTGTCGTGATCGATAAGCGTTGCGCGGCTGCGCGTACCGCCCGGGAAATGAGCTCGTGGCCCTGAACGGGTCGGTTCTCGTACTCCGCGCGCTGGGACTCGGTGACCTGCTGACCGCGGTCCCCGCACTACGGGGTCTGCGCAACGCCTACCCCGACCATCGGCTCGTGCTCGCCGCACCGGTAGCGCTGCGCGAGCTCGTCGCGCTCGTCGACGCGGTCGACGAACTGCTGCCGACTCCGGGGCTCGGTGCGCTCGACCGGACGGACGAGTCGCCGAGACTAGCGGTGAACCTGCACGGCAAGGGACCGGAAAGCATTCGCGATCTGCTGGCGACGCATCCGGAAAGACTGCTGACCCACCGTCATCCGGAATTCCCGGATGTGCCCGGACCGGCGTGGCGCCGGGATGTGCACGAGGTGGACCGCTGGTGCCGGCTACTGGAGTACGCACGGATCCAGGCCGATCCCACGGCGCTGCGGCTCCCGGCCCCGCCGCGACCCACCCCGGCGCCGGACGCGATCGTCGTGCATCCCGGCGCCGCCTATCCCGCGCGGCGCTGGCCACCCGAACGTTTCGCGCGAGTGGCGCGCGCCCTCGCCGCCGACGGCCGGCGGGTGGTGATCACGGGTTCTCGCGCGGAGGTACCGCTGGCGAACGCGGTGGCCGACCGAGCCGGTCTACCCTCCGGGGCGGTGTATGCGGGACGTACCGATCCGGGTGAACTCGCCGCGCTGGTGGCCGGTGCGGCGCTGGTCGTCTGCGGCGATACCGGAGTCGGGCATCTCGCGACGGCCTTCGGTACGCCGTCGGTCCTGTTGTTCGGCCCCACACCACCACATATCTGGGGCCCACCCGCCACCGCGGAACACCATATAGCGCTGTGGACCGGGAAGATCGGTGATCCGCACGGTGACCACCCCGACCCCGGATTGCTCGAACTGCCGGCCGATCGGGTGCTCACCGCCGCGGCCGAAGTGATCGGGAAGCGAGGCCACCATGGGTAATCGCGTCGGTGTGATCGGTGCCGGGTATGTGGGACTCACCAGTGCCGCGTGCCTGGCCCACCTCGGCCATCACGTGATCTGTCTGGACAACGACGAAGCGAAGATCGCGCAACTCCGCACGGGTACGGTGCCGATCGTCGAACCGGGCCTGCCCGAACTGGTCCGCGAAGGGCTGGCGGAGGACAGGCTCGTATTCACCTCCGACCCGGGGGCCTTGGGGGAGGCCGAAATGGTGCTGCTGTGCCTTCCCACGCCCATGGGCAACGGCGGTGGCGCCGATCTCGGGGTCCTCGACGACGCGCTCGAGGCATTGGGGGCGGTACTGCCGCCGGATTGCACGCTCGTCACCAAATCCACTGTGCCGGTGGGAACGGCGGCACGGATCGCCGCCCTGTCCGGTCGCACCGGGGCGGCCGTCGTCAGCAATCCCGAGTTCCTCCGTGAAGGCCACGCGGTTCACGACTTCCTCCGGCCCGATCGCATTCTCATCGGCACCGCCGGCCGGGATCCGGCGTCCGCCGACCGGGTCGCACAGCTGTACGCGGATACGGGCGCCACGGTACTGCGCTCCGATTCCGCCAGCGCGGAACTCGCGAAGTACGCGAGTAACGCATTTCTCGCGGTGAAGCTCTCGTTCGTGAACACATTGGCCGAATTGTGCGAGCGGGTCGGTGCCGATATCACGAAAGTCACCGAGGCGATGGGGATGGACGACCGGATCGGCCCGCATTTCCTCGCCCCCGGGCCCGGGTGGGGCGGCTCGTGCCTGCCCAAGGACACTCTGGCGCTGCTGCGGACCGCGCAGGAATCGGGTGTGGATTTCGCGATGGTCCGGGACGCGGTACGAGCCAACGAGCGTCAGCATGCCATGGTGTTGCGCAAGATCCGTTGCGCGGTCACCGGTTCGGCCGCCGGTTCCCTGGCGGGCTCCCGGATCGGCGTGCTCGGTCTCGCGTTCAAGGCCGGGACCGGGGATCTGCGAGACTCCCCCGCTGTCGCGATCGCCCGGCAGCTCTGCCGCCACGGTGCCACGGTCACCGCCTATGATCCGTGCGTGCCCGAGGGCACGCCGGGCCTCGAGCCCATCCGGGTGGTCGACGAGCCGTATCCGGTCGCGCGGGACGCTGCCGCGATCGTGCTCCTCACCGAATGGCCCGAGTTCCGCGCGCTCGATTGGGGGCGGCTCGGCACCGATGCCGAGCGGGCGGTGGTCGTGGACACCCGCAACCTGCTCGACGAGCATCTGCTGAGCGGCACCGGTTTCGACCGGATCGGCCTCGGCGGCACCGGGTCGTACCGCGATGGGCCGCGTTGAGCGGTATGCGCGAGCGGCCGGTGCTGTACTTGCACCCACCCGAGTGATAGTCATACGACATGACAACTCCGGGTGATTTCGAATTCGAAGAGGTCTACCGCGGGACAAGCGGTCCGTTCGGGCCGGGTGTCCCCCCACCGTGGAGTATCGGCGAGCCCCAGCCCGAACTCGCCGCGCTGATCGAACAGGGCGCGTTCCACGGCGATATCCTCGACGCCGGTTGTGGGGAGGCCGCGCTCTCGCTGTATCTGGCCGAACGGGGATACACCACCGTGGGACTGGACCTCGCGCCGACCGCGATCGAACGAGCCCGGGAAGAAGCCGCCCGGCGCGGCCTGACCAACGCTTCGTTCGAAGTCGCCGATATCACCTCCTTCACCGGATACGACGGACGGTTCGGCACGATCGTCGACAGCACGCTGTTCCATTCGATTCCGGTCGAGTCGAGGCCAGGTTATCTGCGATCGATCGCGCGGGCGGCGGCACCGGGGGCCTCGTATTTCGCACTCGTTTTCGACCGGGCAGCCATACCCGCGGCGACCGGCCCGGGGCCGGCGCCCGTCACCGCGGACGAACTCCGGGATGTGGTGTCGAAGTACTGGGTGGTCGACGAGATCAGGCAGGCGCGGATCCACGGCAATCTACCGACGGAGCCGGAGCGACTCGCGGGCAGTCCGAATTTCCGTTTCGAGGGTGTGCGAGACGAACCCGGCGGCCGGAAATCGGTACCGGCCTGGCTGCTCTCGGCGCACCTGGGCTGATCCGGGACGGCCGTGGAAGGCCTCGACCGTCCCCACGCGACCAGCGGGTTTACCCGGCCGAGCGCCGGGTAGTCGGCCCGGGCCGACCGGTACAACCGAGAGGGAGGCGCTCTTCGCCCCGTGCGGGAACCGGCCGCGCAAGCGGCGGGAACCGTGGTGGTCTCGTACCTCAGTTCCGCACCAGGGTGATCGGCAGGCCGTCCTTGGGGAACGGCAGGGAGTGGTAGTCCATCGGGGGCACATAGCCCGGGTCGACACTCCAGTGGTATTCGCGCAGCAACCTGTGCATGATCGCCTTGATCTCGAGCCCGCCGAAGTACAGTCCGATACATTTGTGCACGCCACCGCCGAACGGCTCCCAGGCGAACCGGTGTGACCGGTCCTCCCGGCGCTCGGGCCCGAAGCGCTCGGGGTCGAAGGCCGTCGGGTGGGTCCAGTAGTCCTCCATCAGGTGGGTGAACTGGATGCCCAGGATGACATCGGTGCCTTCGGGAATACGAACCCCCTGCACCACGGTGTCCTTGACCGCGTACCGGACCAGTACCGGAACCGGGGCCCGTAGCCGCAGCGCCTCGCGCATCACCAGGTCGATCGAGACCAGACCCTCCAGTTCGGCCATCGACGGCGCCGGACCGAGCGCGAGCGCCTCGTCCCGGCAACGCTGCTGCCACTCCGGATATTGCCCGAGGTACTGCAGGATCGTCGAGGTGGTGATGGTGGAGGTGTCGTGCGCCGCCATCATCAGGAAGATCATATGGTTCACCACATCGTCGTCGGTGAACCGCTCGCCGTCCTCGTTCTGCACATGGCAGAGCACCGAGAAGATGTCGTCGGTCTGCCGAGACCGCTTGGCCGGGAGGTAGTGGCGGAGGAAGTTCTCCAGCACCTTACGACCGCGATAGGCCCGGCCCCACCGGGTGAACGGCACATCGGCGCGGACAATCCCCGCGGCGGCCTGGACACAGGCGACGAACGCCCGGTTGACCCGGTCCATTTCGGCTCGGCTCGTATCCTGGGCGCCGCCCATGAACAGGTCCGCCGCGATATCGAGAGTGAGCTGTTTGAGCTTCCGGTAGGAAGGGAATTCCCTGCCTTCTTCCCAGCCGGCGACGCCCTGTTCGATGGCCGGGTGGAGCCGACGGGTGTAGGCCTCGAGCCGCGACCGGGTGAACGCCTCCTGCATGATCCGCCGGTGCCCGCGATGCTCCTCGAAATCGATGAGCATGAGACCACGATGGAAGAACGGTCCGACGAGCTGGGACCAAGCCGGCTCGTTGGCGAACGCCTTGTCCTTGTTCTGTAGCGCCTCGCCGCAGGCGTCGGGGCCGAGCAGCATCACCGCGGTTTTGCCGAGCACGCGGAACGGAGCCACCGGGCCGTAGCGTTCCCACCGGCGACGGCAGAGGTCCACCGGATCCCGGGCGTACTCGAAGACCTGCCCGAGCACGGGCAGGCCGCGGTCGTCACGGTGCTGGACCGGGATCGGGCGGGGGGTCGCTTCCCGCTTCCCGGCCGTTTCCTCGCGGGGTCCCAGGGCCTCGGCCGTCATGGCTCACCTCATATGTATGTGGTTTCGATCACGTTCAGCGTGATTCAGGAAGAGCATCCTGTCAACCTTGGTGCGCGAAATCCGTTGTGGCATGCTGGGGACCATGGCCGTGCAATCAGGGGTCTACCGGGGCGTCAGCGCCGCCGAACGTGCCACCGAGCGCCGGGCCCGGTTGCTCGAGGCCGGCCTCACGGTCTGGGCCGCCCCGGAAACACGGACCACGATGACCGCGGTCTGCGCCGCGGCGGGTCTCAGCGAGCGCTACTTCTACGAGAGTTTCTCCGGGCTGGACGCCCTGCTCGAGGCGGTGATGAACGGAATCGCGGCCGAGATCGAGGAAACCAGCAGGCACGCCGCCGACAATGCCGGTGACGATCCGGAGGCCCGAGCACACGCCTCCATTCGCGCGTTCGTCCAACTCCTGCTCGACGACCCCCGGAAAGCGCGTGTGGCCATCGTGGAATCCGTCGCCATACCGAAGTTGCGGCAGCGCCGTACCGAACTCCTGCGCCACCTCGCGCATCAGTCCGCACTCGAAGCACGCGAATCGCTCGGCCCCCGCGGCCGGAGCGAAACCGCGGACGAAACCGCGGGGCTGCTCTTCGTCGGCGGTATGGCCGAACTCGTCACCGCATGGCTGGACGGCTCCCTGGAATCCTCCGCCGACGAGATCGTCGAGGCGGCCTCCCGCGCACTTCTCGGCCTCTACCGCTGACCCGCACCCCGGCAACCGGCCCGATCCGTTTACTACGAAACGTCGTAGGTAGTACTCTCTCGGTATGAACTCCGATGCGGCCGTTGCCCTGCGCGGCGTATCGGTAGGGGCGCTGTCGGCGCTGACAACAGTAACGGCGCACCATCTGGGCGGCGCCGCGGTGCCGTCCGAAGCCGCCGGTCTCCTTCTGCTCCTGGTCTGTTCGTCGGTCGGGTACGTGGCCACCACGCTCCGCGCCCAGCGCTTCACCCGAACCGCGTTGATGGGCTGCCTCGCCGCCGCCCAGGCCCTCGGCCATCTGGCTCTGACCGTGGCCGGACCACATCGGCACGGTCCGCTCCTCGACGAACGCATGGCCGGCGCGCATCTTCTCGCGGTCATCGCCGGTGCCTGCCTCGTATACGGCGCCGAGCGTGGCCTCCGCTGGGCGGTATCCACTCTGCGGTGGGTGTTGCCCGGCGCGGTGATCCTGGTCGCCGGCCCCGATACGACGGTCGCGCCGCGGCCGGCGTACCGCCGCTCGCTCTCGGAACGACTGCTGGACCTGTCCGGAACCGGAACCCGCGGACCGCCCGTTCCGCTCTGACACCCCACACCCACCGGCCGGCCGCGGTATTCGAGCCGCGATCCGGATTCCGTCAGTGGATCCTCGCCCACCGCCACGGCAGCGTGGCGGTGGCACACCTGCCCGCAGGAGCGCCCCGGAGTCACAGCGCAACAGCTCTGCCCCGCGGATGCCGCACGTCCGGCTGCGCCGGCGTCGCCCGCTCGGCATATCCGCGCAGTGCTCGTGATACGCGCTCTCCACCATGTCTTCCCGATTCGAAAGTGGAAAACCGTGCGAACCATTTCCCGTCGCGCCGCGCTCGCCGTGGCGTTCTCCACCGCCGCCCTCCTGGCAAGCGGTTGCACCCAGGCCCCCGATGAGACTCCGGCACGTCAAGCCGACTCGGTGGTGATCCGTGAACAGTGGGTCAAGGCGGTGGACTCCGGAATGACCGCGGCCTTCGCGGAACTCCAGAACTCCGGGGACACCGATATCCGCGTGGTAGGCGCCTCCTCCCCCGCGTCGAACCGAGTGGAACTCCACGAGATAGCCGCGGGGAACGGCGGCTCGGCGATCATGCGGCCGAAGGCGGGCGGTTTCGCGATCCCCGCCGCAAGCACCTATGTCCTCGCGGCCGGAGGCGACCATATGATGCTCATGGATGTCACCGCACCGCTCACCCCCGGTTCGGATACCTCGATCACGCTGGAGTTCGAGGACGGCTCGAGCACCACCTTCACCGCACAGGTCCGCGATTTCCGCGGAGCGCAGGAAAACTACGAGCCGGGCGGCGCCCACACCGGGCCGGCCGCCCCCGCGACCCCCGCGCACGGTGGCTGATCCGGCGCGGAACCGGTCGTCGTTGAGCCGGCGGCGGCTGCTCGGCAGCAGCGCCGCCGCGCTCGGCGCGGTCGGCGCGGGGGCCGCCGCCGTACGGTTCGGCGGCGACGCGGGTGCCACGGTCACCGGTGCCGAAACCGTCGCCTGGGACGGCGTACACCAAGCGGGTATCGCCACCCCACCCCAGGCGCATGCGATGATCGTCGGTCTCGACCTGCTCCCCCGGACCGGGCGTACCGAACTGATCGGCATCATGAAGGTGTGGACGGAGGACATCTCCCGGCTCACCCGCGGACAGCCGGCACTCGCCGATACCGAACCCGAACTCGCCGCGGCCCCTTCCCGGCTGACGGTCACCGTCGGGTACGGACCCGGCGTCTTCACCGCGGTCGGCAGACCGGACCGGGCCCCCTCGTGGCTGATACCGCTGCCCGCCTTCGGTATCGATCGGCTCGATCCCGCCTTCACCGGAGGTGATCTGGCACTCCAGGTGTGCTCCGACGATCCGGTCACCGTCGCGCACACCGTGCGCGTGCTGGTGAAAAATGTGCGCTCACTGGTCACCGTGCGCTGGGCACAGCGGGGTTTCCGCCGTTCCCGGGGCTCGGAATCCGCGGGAACCACGATGCGCAATCTGATGGGGCAGGTCGACGGCACCACCAATCTCGTACCCGGTACGGCCGATTTCGACGCCCTGGTCTGGGATGACGGCTCCGAACAACCGTGGCTGACGGGTGGTACATCGATGGTGGTGCGCCGTATCGCGATCGAACTGGACACCTGGGACGAACTCGACCGTCCCGGCCGCGAGGCCAGCGTGGGCCGCACCCTGGACACCGGGGCGCCGCTGACCGGCACCGCCGAAGCCGACGAACCCGATTTCACCGCGACCGATCGCAACGGCATACCGGTCATTCCGCCGGGTTCACATATCGCCCGCGCCCACCACACACATGCGGGAGAGCGGATATTCCGGCGGGTCTACAACTACGACGACCCGCCGGCCGCCGGCGCCCTGTCGAACTCGGGTCTGTTGTTCGTGTCCTATCAACGCGATATCGCCCGTCAGTTCCTGCCGATCCAGCGGCGACTGGACGAGTTCGACGCCCTCAACGAATGGACCACACCCATCGGCTCCGCTGTTTTCGCCGTCCCGCCGGGCATCGGCTCGGGCAGTTACCTGGGTGAAGGGCTACTCGGTTGAGACGCTGAGCGGCCGACGGCGCGGCTGGGGAGCGGGGCCGCGACCCGGCACTGGTGTCGGTGGCCATGAGCGAGGAATGCGTGTTCTGCGGCATCGTGGCCGGCGACGTACCGAATGTGAAAGGGGCAGAAGACGAGACGACCTACGCCTTCATGGATATCAATCCTGCCTCGGACGGTCATCTGCTGGTCGTGCCCAAACGACACAGCAGGGACCTGTTCGAGATCCCGGACGCCGACCTGACCGCGGTCACCCTGGCCGCTCGGCGGATCGCCGAGGCGACGGTCGAGGAGTTCGGCGCGGACAGGGTGAACCTGCTCAATTGCTGCGGCGCCGCCGCATGGCAGACGGTGTTCCACTTCTATCTGCACGTGGTGCCCCGGTACGTCGACAAAACCAAGGACCGGCTGGTACTGCCCTGGCGACCGGGCACGCCGGGCGACCCGGACACGCTCGCTGCCCTGGGTGGCCGGCTCTCCGCCACCCTGGAGCGATTCGACGGTCGCCCCGCCGCGTCGGCGACGGAACCGCGGCGAAGAGCGTTCCCCGATCGTCGGCTCCCCGAGCCCAGGATGCGACGACCGGAAGCGCCAGACCGTCCCGGTAGAAGGCGACCGTAGCCTCGTAGTCCGAGGTGAAATAGGCGAAACGAAACGTACCTTCTCGCACGCGGACGCTCCTTCATCCCAGTGGACATCTCGAACGCGACCCTCGACGCCGGCGATCATAGCCGAGTATGCGGGAGCGACCTGGACGGAATGCGATGCCGCCGGGACCAGCCGTCCGGAACCACCGGAAGACCAGGGATCGAAGGGGACGGGATCCGCGTGATGGCATTGCCAAATTAAGTTTGTAATGCAAACCTGTTTGTATGACAGACCGTAAGGGCCCCTCCGCGGAAGCCGCCCGGCAAACGCTCTCGACCACCCAGCACCTCACTCGCCGCGTACGCCTCGCGCAGCGCAGTACCTGGTTCCCTCTCGCGCTACTGGGCCTGGTGGTCCTCGCGGCGGCGCCCTTCTACCGCATGGGGCGCCATGCCGTCACCTGCGATCCGGCCCTGGGCGCCCGCGGCGGCGTGCAGATCATTCACCGCGGGAGCTGTGTCCAAGTCGTGAGCTGGCCGGCCGGGGTCTACTGGATGGTCGCCTTCGTCCTGGCCTACACCGCGATCGCCGCTTTCTACCTGCACCGGGCCCGCAGCCGAGGGGTCGGCGTTCGGATCCTGCCGTATGTGGGCTCCGGAATCGGCGCCGGACTGGTTTTCGGTAGTGCCGCGGCGTGGTCCCATCAACTCGACCTGGCGGGCCGTTTTCCCTCGGGCCCGGTCGCTATCGGTATGGTTCCACTGGTGTCCATCGGTCTGACATTGTTCGTACTGGCACGTCTGGAACGGAACCGGGCGCTGCTGGTGTTCACCGTCGGCTATTCGGTTGTCGCTCTTCTGGTATGCGGGATCGGCACGCGGAAGCCGATCCTGGACGTCGATGCCGGCCTCGGTCCGATGTGGGGATTCCTGCCCGGCCTGGTTCTGACCGGCGGTGCGCTGTTGCTCGGCGGTATCGGTTTCGCGCTGGCGCAACAGCGTGGGTTATGACCCACCCGGCAAACGGACTCGACGACGTGGTTCACCAGCGCGTCCGACTCGGCATCCTCACCATCGCCCACGAGGCCCGCCGCGTAGAGTTCAGCTTCCTGCGGACCACGCTGGACCTGACCACCGGCAATCTCTCCCAGCACCTGACCGTGCTGGAAAAAGCGGGCCTGGTGCGGATCGAAAAGGGCTACGAGGGCAGACGAGGCCGCACCTGGATCCACCTGACTCCAGCCGGCAAGACGGCATTACGTGACGAGATCGCCCACCTGAAGCGGATCATCGACCACGTCGAGCATGCCGCCACAGCGCACCCGTCTCCTGATCCCGCGTGACCGGAGAGAAACCCTGTCGCATACCCCGGCCGAAACGATCCCCGCCACATTCGAAACGGTCACCCACCTGGTGACCGAGGCCGCCGCCCCACCCGAGCGCGAAGTAGATCAGCAGTGGCACCGCGATCCGCGCGACATCGAGTGGTCGGCCGGTGATCTGCTCGCCTCGTCTGTCAGGCGGAGACGGGGGTCCACTGTTCGGCCGGGGGCAAGCCGGGCAGCGGTTGCCCGATCAGAGCCAGCGGGACGAAGAAGTTCACCTGACCGATGGCCAGGGCGAGGGTGGCCAGGGCCTTGTCGCCGTAGTGCCGGGCGGCCTGGGCGTAGATATCCTCGGGTACCCGCTCACCGTGGGGTGCCGGCTGCAGGACAGCTTCGACCAGGGCCAGCGCGGCGCGTTCGGGCTCGGTGAAGTAGGGGGCGTCGCGCCAGGTCGCGACCGCGGCGATGCGTTCTTCGGATTCCCCGGCGGTGCGCAGGTTGCCTGTGTGCAGGATGGCGAGATAAGTGCTGCCGACGATCTGGCCGGCGCGCAGCTGGACCAGGCCGATCGTGGTCCGCGGGATCGCCCCGTTACCGGTGGCCTTGAACAGCGCCGCCCCGATCTCGCCGAGCTCGGGGACGAGCTGCTGGGGGTTGGGCAGCCGGGAGCCGTTGCGCTGCTGGGTGGTGTTCGTGTTCATCGTTGTTCCTTCTCTGTTGTGGTGATTCCGTTGTGGGTCAGGCGGGCCGGGGCCGGTGTCCGGCGGTGCCGAGTGCGCGCAGGGCGGCAGCGATGGAGGTGCCCCGGGGCAGCCAGGCGCGGGCGGCGAAGGTGCAGGCGGCGAAGGCCAGCGGCATGGCCCATTTGTCGGGGCCGTCGCCGGCGGCCAGGTGTGAGGTAGCGGCGCCGCCGTAGACGAAGACCAGTCCGGCGTAGGCCCATTCCTTGGTCCGCGGGTGGCCGGGGGTGAGAATCGCGGCGAGGGCGGCGGTTTTGGCGACTCCGAGCATGGTGGCGAAGTACATGGGGTAGCCGAGGTGGTCGAAAGAGTCTCGGACGTAGGAGATGCGGGCCAGGTCCCAGTAGGCGCCGACCGCGGTTTCGGCGAGCACGGCGGCCACGGGAACCCAGCGGGCCAGTTTCAGGCCGCGGGAGATCATTGAGGTGGTGCGGGCGGACATGGTGGTGTTGCTCCTGAAAGTGAGAGGGGTGGTCGCTGAAGGTCAGGCGGCCGAGGCGATATCGGTGCCGGTCGCGGCGCGGTGCACGGCGGCGGCCAGCCGGGCGTTCTCCGGGGCGTTGAACGCGAATGCGGCGCGGCGGCGGGTGTAGCCGTAGGCCAGGCCGCTGTGCGGGTCGGCGAATCCGTCCGATCCGGCGGAGCCGGTGTGCCCGAAGGAGTGGGCGCCGAGGAACGGATACAGCAGGCTCTTGGCCTCGAAACCCAGCGTGTAGGGCGCCTGCGCGCCGCGGACCAGGTCCGCACCGCTGGAATGGATGGCGGAGATGGTGGCGATGGTGTCCAGGGACAGCAGCGGTTCCCGGCCGTCGAGGCCGGTGGTGGCCGCCGCGTACATGGCTGCCACGCCGTTCGCGCTGCCGACGCCGCCGGCCGAGCCCTGACCGTGACGGCGCAGGGCGGTGTCGTTCGGCAATGCCATGACGTCGGGGGCGGTGAAACCGCGGGCATTGAGGTTGTAGGAGATACCCGCAATGCTGTGCGGGGCCGGTGAGTTGGCGGCGAAGGCCGCTTCCATCTCCGGGGTGGCCCGCCATGGCAGGATCGGCAGGTATCGGTGGTCGAGTTCGGCGGGCAGACCCAGATAGACGTCCAGCCCGTAGGGTGCGCGGATCCGCTGCTCGAACAGTTCCTGGACGGTGCTGCCGGTCACCGCTCGCACCACCTCGCCGACGATGGCGTAGGTGACGAACCCGCCGTATCCGTGCACCGATCCCGGTTCGAAGAAAGGCCGCTGTCCGACCAGCCGTTCGGCGATGACCTGCTCATCGGCGAGTTCGGCGACAGTGAACCCACCGTCGACCCCGACGATCCCGGATCGGTGCACGAGCACGTCACGCACGGTGATGCGCTCTTTGCCCGCCGCGGCGAACCGTGGCCAGTAGTGGGCCACCGGCCGGTCGACATCGAGGGCACCGTCTTGGATCAGCAGCGCCACCGCCAGGCCCGCGGCGCCCTTGGTCGTGGAATGCAGACCGGTCAGCGAGGTGCCGGAAACCTCCCGGCCGGCCCACAGGTCCACCACTTTCCGGCCCCGGACGAACGCGGCCAGCTGGGCGCCTGATTCCCCGTCCTCCTCGGCGACGACGGCGGCGAACTCGGCACGCACCTCCTCGAACCCGGCGGCGACTGTGCCGTGTACTTCGATCGCATTCACAGTGTTGTTCCTCTCGATAGCGGCCGAGGTGGCTTCACACGGCGGCAGCGCCCGGCTCCGAAAGCCGCCGTGGTTCGTGTTCTGATGCACTGACGGACGGCGGCGAGAAAACGTGACCGAAACACGAGAAAAAGCAGGTAGAACCCCGGAAAACCGGCTCAGACACCATCGGGTGGTGCGCTTGCGGAGCTCTGGGCCGGCGGTCGATCCGGGGCAACGCGCGCGATGAATCGGCAAAGGGAAGAAACCGGCGAAACCTATAGGGTCACGTTTCCCACCGCCCATCCGTCATAGGTACGGGACGAGATCGAGGAGGACCCGTGCACGACGAGCAGTTCCTGGCCGAGGAATTCGAAGGACACCGCACCCACCTACGGGCGGTGGCCTACCGGATGCTCGGCTCGCTCACCGAAGCCGACGACGCGGTACAAGAAGCGTGGCTGCGCCTGGCCCGCACCGACACCACCGACGTCGGCAACCTCGGCGGCTGGCTGACCACCGTCGTCGGACGGGTCTGCCTGGACATGCTGCGCACTCGCAGAACCCGCAGCGAAGAACCACTGGAAACCGAGCACCTACCCGACCCGGTGATCACCAGTGAGTCCACTCCCGACCCGGAACACGAAGCACTGCTCGCCGACTCGGTAGGCCTCGCGCTACTGGTCGTGTTGGAATCGCTGAGCCCGGCCGAACGGCTCGCCTTCGTCCTGCACGATATGTTCGCCCTACCTTACGAACAGATCGCCCCCATCATCGACCGCACGCCGCAAACCGCCAAGAAACTCGCCAGCAGAGCCCGCCGCCGAGTCCAAGGGGCCGCCCCGGACCCGAATCCGGACCTGCTCCGGCAACGCCGCGTCGTCGACGCCTTCCTCACCGCCGCCCGCGGCGGCGACTTCGACGAACTGCTCCGCCTGCTCGACCCCGACGTGGTGCTGCGCGCCGACTCCGGCGCGGCGATGCGCGTAATCCGCGGCGCGGCCGCTGTCGCCGGCCGAGCCGAGACATTTCAGCGCATGGTCACCCTCTGCACCGTCCATCCCGCCCTCGTCAACGGCCACGCGGGACTGGTCAACACCGTCGACGACGCCCCCTTCTCCGTCATCGGTTTCACCGTCACCGGCGACCGCATCACCGCGATCGACATCCTTTCCGATCGCGACCGCCTCGCCCACCTCGACCTCACCGCCGTACTCGGATGAACGAGCCAGAACTCGAGCAGGCCGGCAGACGTTCGCAAAACGGAGCATTCCGGGCACCCGGCGGCCGGTGAACATCGACTACCGGCGATGAGGAGGGCGAGCGTCAGCCAGAGGTTGTCGTCGGAGGGCACGACTACTCACCACCACGATGCGCTGAACCCCAACCCGTGCGGGGTGTCCACGAATGGATGGTTGATGGACAAGCGATCCGAAAGAATCATCGCTGATCAACGATTACCCAGCCCATCGGTGTTCGGGAATGCACGCATTCCCGAACACCGCGAGAAAGGACCATCGCTGGTCGACGATCCTCAGCAGCAGGTAACCGGCCGATAAGGCCCGGTTCTCGAACACCGTACAGTCGGGCGGAGGTCCTGAGGTGCGCTGGTGCCGACCGGGGGTTCGGGCGAGGGGATGATGTCGCGGAACGGGCCCCTCTTCGGAGGGGCTCCATACTTCACCCGACGGTTCGGCACCGGGAGTCGGGAATATGGCCGAGGCCCGAACGCGGTCCTGACCTTCCTGCACCAGGGCGGTATCGGCCACGGCGACCCGTGACCCGCGGCGGACCACGGTGGTGCGCATCGCGAAGGGGGCGTGGAGCACCGGCCGCTATGCGGTCCAGCTCGCTCGTCTCGGCGGTCGCCGTGCGGTCAACGCGGACCCGGAGAACCTCCGGCAAGCGGGGCGGACTGCCGGTCGCTCGCAGCGGAGCGGGAGTTGCGACGCTCGTGACGATACCGCACGACCATCAGGTACAGCCCGGAGAGCATGAGCGCGACGAGCGGAAGCAGAGGCAGGTAGGAGACCCAGACGATGGGTTCCGGCAGCGCGAACGCGACAAAGGTCGCGACCACGGTCACCGTGAACACCGCGGCCGCGCCGCGGTGCAGGCGCGATACCCACGCCGGGGACGAACGGACCACTGATCCGGAGGTGCGCGCGGTCGAGAGATCCACCGGCCCGCCGCCGCGCCGGTTCACGATGTACGGCAGCGCGTACAGATAGAGGCCGGAGAACAGGAGTAGGGCCAGCGGGGGCAGTGGGAGGTACGACAACCACACCGGTGCCTGTAGCGCCAGGGCGACGAGGGTGGTGACGACAGTGGCCAGGAAGACCGCCCCCAGCGCCCGATGTGTCCGCCGCACCCGTTTGCTCCATTTCATTACGTCCTCCTCCGACAACGAATTCGTGGCCCGGCGCTCTGCCGCGCGACTATCGATGCCGACGCTACGGACGGCCCTGCCACCAGCGCTTCTCGATTCCTGATCACTTGTCCCGCGGTCGGCCGCCCCCGAGTGTGATCGATTACGCTCGAACGAGTTGTGCCGTAAGGGATGTGAGGTTCTGGATGGACCGGTCCGCGGGGATCCAGCGCGCCGAAAAGGTCTGTCACAGTTACTACTGCGTGGGCATCATGTGCCGCAATGGATTCATCCCCACGAACGTCGTAGCCGATTCGTGGGGTGATTCGCTCCGAACCTGCTGGAACGGGCTACAGCCGCTGGTCGAGAAGTACCGTTCGGAGCGGAACCCACCGCAGCTGTGGGACGAATTCCCATGGCTCGCCGAACGAGCTGTCGAGCTCCACCGGACCGGTCCGGTGGAGCTCGACTCGCCCGCACTCAGGGAATGACGACCGGACCGGCTACCGGCGCCGGGTCGTCGGCCCAGCGGTGGCCGGTCTCGCGCGGGGTGGTGCCTTCTTCGGCCCACGCGGCCAGTAGCTGCGCGACCTTGCCGTGCATGATGGCGCGGAGCCGGTCGAACGAGTTCGCCGGGGTATCGTCGACCTCGCCGAGCAGCAGCCACCAGGCCCAGGCCACGGCCCCGGCATTCGCCACGAAATCGGGGATCACCGGGATACCGCGGGCGGCGAGCATGGCCTCCGCCTCCGCGGTGGTGGCGGCGTTCGCCGCCTCGACGACAATATGGGCGCGGACGTCGAAAGAATTGTCCGGAGTGATCGCATAGGAAATCGCCGCCGGCACCAGGATATCGACATCGGCGGAGAGGATCGCGTTACGCGGCAGTCGCTCGATACCCTCGGGCAACCGGGAGCGGTCGATCTCGCCGTAGCCGTCACGCAGTTCCAGCAGCGCCGGAACATCCAATCCCGCGGCACAGTGCAGAGTCCCGGCGGCGTCGGCCACGGTGGTGACCTTCATCCCGGCCTCGTGCAGGTAGTAGGCCGCCGACCCGCCCATGGTGCCGACGCCCTGGATCGCGACGGTCGTCTCGGCGGGCGCCCGGCCCCACCAGACCGCGGCGGCGAGGCAGGCGTGCGCGACCCCGTAGCCACCGATCACATCGCCCAGCAGGAAGCCGCCCTCGACCGCCGCGTTCAATCCGTTCCGCACCCGAGCCAGGGTGGCCGCCGGGTCGTCGGCACGGCTGATCGCGGCGTGGTAGCTCTGTCCCAGGCCGAGCTTTTCGAAGACCTCGTCGATCAGGTGCTGCGGGACGCCCAGATCCTCGGCGGTCACCCAGTGCGCGGCGAGCCACGGACGCATGGCCTCGCAGAACCGCTCCAGCACCTCGACGGCCCGCGGATCCTTGGGGTCGAAATCGATACCACCCTTGGCTCCGCCGACCGGCAGGTCGAAGGTGGCGGTTTTGTTCGCCATACCGCGGGCCAGGTCTTCGACCTCGCTTAGTGTGCAGCCCGCCCGCATCCGGGTGCCGCCGGTGGCCAGGCCGGCGCGCAAGGTGTGCACTACGAGGTAGCCGACGGCGCCGGTGCGGGAGTCCGTCCAGTGCAAGCGCATATACGGTTCGGGACGACGGACCGCCGGGGCGGCGGCCACCGCCGCGGAAACAGCCGGAAAGGTTTGAGCGGTCATCTGCGGGGTATCCGGGTTATGCATCGTCGTCACGGCGAACAACCTCCTTCTCGGGTTCGGTGCCGGTCACCACCACCCACAGGGAAACGCCGGGTCGCGTGATCTCCCGTGCGGACTCCGTCGTCTCGCCGATGGCTCGCATCCGGTGTCACCAGCGTGCGGTCCCACCTGCCGTCTCGTCTATTTACGGTTCGTTCACGGCAGTGTTCAGCGTTGCTGCACAACGCTTACGCTCGGTGTTATGGATCTGTCGCTGGCCCGCTTACGAATGTTGCGTGAGCTGCACCGGCGCGGCACCATCACGGCCGCGGCGGCTGCTCTGCACTACACCGCTTCGGCGGTTTCCCAGCAGCTCGCCCAGCTGGAACGCGATGTCGGCACCCGGCTGTTCGAGCGCCGGGGACGCCGCGTGCAGCTCACCGACCTCGGGGTGCTGCTCGCCGAACACGCCGAGGAGATCCTCGCCTCGGTCGAGCGCGCGACCCAGGCCCTCGAGGAGGCCGGCGAATCGGTGACGGCGAAACTCACTGCCGGTGTGTGGGCCTCGGTGGCGTCCGGGCTGCTTCCCGATGCGCTCACCGCCCTCGCCCGTACCCATCCGAACATCTCGGTCCGGACGCGGGAACTCGCCCCGGAGGCGACCGCCGCGGCGGTCCGCGACGGCGCGCTCGACCTCTCTTTCGTACTCGACTACTCGAACTATCAGATGACCTGGGATCGTGGCCTGGAACGTGCGGTCATCGCGGTCGAACGGATCTACGCCGCCGTCCCGGCCGGTGCGGTGCCGGCGGCCAGCGTGACGCTGACCGAATTGGCCGAGCACCCGTGGATCCTCGCGCCTGCCCGGTCGAATTTCGGGCATTCGGCCCGGCTGGCGTTCCAATCCGTCGGACTCGAGCCACGCATCGATCACGAGGTGGAAGAACAGGCGACGGCGATGGCGATGGTGGCGGCCGGATTGGGTGTGACCCTGGTGTCCGATCTGGGCTTGGCACTACGACCGCCGGGTACCGATATCGTGGCGCTCGGCGATGTTCTCACCCGCACGGTATCGCTGGCCTACCGCACGAATACGGCGCGGCGGGCGGCGCTGCTGCTGGTCGTGGACGCGATCCGGACGGCGGCGGCGGAGAAAGGACTGGGCGCCGATACCGCGCTGCCCGGCGGGGCCGTCACGGCGGCCGCGCCACCGGTATCGAAGCCGCGCAGAGCGACGGGCACGGGCCTGGGGCTCGGCTGATCACTCGGGTCCGCGCGTCGCGGTCCACGCCCCGGCCGGCCCCGGGCATTCCGGGTTCACGGCGTACCCCCTGTGCTCGACCACTGTATTGACAACACACTCCCCACACCTTCAGACTAGCTGAAGCAGCGGCCCGGCTCGGAACGCCGCGGGCCGCCCGCCGGGTCGCGCCGCTCGTCCAGAACGATCCCGCCGCCCGCCCTGATCACCGGACGCACGAAAGAGATTGCGGCAATGGGAATTCGGCACTACTTGCGTCACACCCCCGCGGTCACCGCCCCGGAGGCCCTCCGCCTGGTCGGCGACGGCGCGTTGATCGTCGATGTGCGCCGGCATTTCGAATGGAAGCGCAACCATATTCCCGGTTCGGTACACATCCCACTCGAAGAACTTCCGGACCGCTGCGCGGAATTGCCGGATGATCGCCTATTGATCACCTTCTGCACCGGCGGCCTCCGGTCGGCCGGTGCCGCGAACATGCTGATCGAGTTCGGTTTCGAGGCCGTGAACATGTCGAAAGGACTCATCGACTGGCGTGCTTCCGGAGGTCCGCTACAAGGGAGTCGGCACACCTCCTGACCCCGCCGCAATCCGATCGATGCCGGTCGCGGCACAGTCGAGGCCGAGGGCGTTCCTCTGCGGGCGACACGATGATCCGCACGGTGGGCACGCCCTCGTCGACGACCGGCATCCTCATAGCGGGCACGACCGGCACCGGGCCGCGGCACCCGCGCAGAGACCACCGGCGGGCTGCGAAGAATTCGCCGGGTTCAGAGATCCGCGCCGGGACGGACGATCATGAGCACTACGACGACCAGCCACAGCGTGTTGTAGAGCCCGGCGAGCATACCGAGGGTGCGCAGCCGCCGACCGGCATCCGGGGCGCCGAGGGCCTCGCGCTGCATCGGATGGATGAGCAGGGTGATCATCGCGGCGGCGCAGCCGGTGAGCACGATCGCCGCGGTGATCCAGACCTCACCCATCCGCCCCTGCACGGCGGCGAGGATCATGCCCACCACCGGGACGATCAAGCCGAGCAGCGCGTAAGTCCCGGTGATCCGGTGCAGCACGGCAGCGACGGCGGGATGACGCTCGCTCGCTCCATCGGCACTCTCGGCCACCGGCGCGTAACGGGGAAACAGACTGGTGGCGACAGCCGATCCGCCGATGAAAACGATGGCCGCCAAGACGTGAACCGACAGCAGTAACTGATGCATGGACAACTCCCTCTTACCTTCAGCTAGGCTGCAGGTTAGCACGGGCCTTCATATAAGCTGAAGGAAATATCGGAAGCTACCCGGGTACGACTCGGTCAGGAGGAGAGCTCACCGGCGAAGGCGGCGAGCATCGCGGCACCGATCTGCCGCTGAACAGGATCGGCCCGAGGCCCGAACAAGCGATCGTCCACCTCGGCGACCACCTGCCGCGCAGCCCGGAGCAGCCGGACCCCCTCGGGCGTCAGTTCGAGAGTCGAGGCCGCCCCCGCACGGGCGGTGCGGTCATGCACCAATCCCGCCGCTACCAGCGCCTTCACCGCTGTATGCATACTCTGCACACTGATCCCCGACATTCGCGCCAGCTCGCTGAACGACGCCCCCGGCACCCCGGAGATATGGCCGAGCACACCCAGCCGCCCGACGGTCAGATCCAATTCGGCGAGTGCTGTGTTGAGTTCGGTTTCCACTCGCCGCGCCAGCGTCAATACGAGGATCGAGGCGCTGGTGGCCGGCGGCGTCCGGTCGTTGTCGGTGGTCATCGCTCCAGTTTCGCGCACCGGCCGGCCGGTGCGCGGCCGAGCGGTGCGCGAACAACCCGGATCGCGGACGAGAGCCCGGAGAGAGCAGACCGGGTCGGGCAGACTGGATGGATGGAACGTTCCGCTGCATACCGTCCCACACCGGCCGAGCTGGCAGCCGCGGAGGGCAAGACCGTTCCCGACGTGGTGGCGCCGGATCTACGTGTGTTGTTCTGTGGAATCAATCCGGGATTGTGGTCGGGGGCGACAGGCCACCATTTCGCGCGGCCCGGAAACCGCTTCTGGCCCGCGCTGTTCCGATCCGGGTTCACTCCGCGGCTGCTCCGCCCCGACGAAGAGGGAGAACTACTCGAGCTCGGGCTGGGCATCACGAACGTCGTACCCCGTACGACGGCGAAGGCGGCCGAACTCACGACGCAGGAGTTGCACGACGGCGGCCGCGCCCTGGTCGAAAGGGTGCGACGCTACCACCCGCGGGTTCTCGCGGTGCTGGGCCTGGGCGCCTACCGCACCGCGTTCGGCCGGCCCCGGACCACCGTCGGACGCCAGCCCGATACATTCGGCGATACCGAGGTATGGGTACTCCCGAACCCGAGCGGCCTCAATGCCCACTACACGCTGAACGCGCTGGCCGCCGAATTCCGCGTTCTCCGAGAGGAAACGGAACGAGATACCCGCGTCCCCCCTCGCGCTGCCGAGTAGTACCCGGTTATCGCGGAAGCCGCCTTCCGAGGGGATCCGGCCGGTTCAGCCGACCCGCTCCGCCGGCGCGCGGCCGCTCGTGGAAAGTCGAGCCCGACGACGAGCGGCTCGACCCCAACGGTTCGGGTATCTCCCTCGGGCATGCGGTGGGCACCACCGGCGCCCGTATTCTCGCCACCCCCTTGCGCGAGCTGGACCACCGTGAAGGCCGCTACGGAGTGGAGACATATGTATCGGCGGTAGCCAGGGTCCGGCCGCCGTCTTCGGACGAATCCCCCAGGCGCTGTGTCCGGGCCGGGATCCGGTCCGGGGCAACCATATGGTGCCGCCCGGATGAACAGTTGCCCACGTTCCCACGAACCGTACTGGTTCCTCCGCCGCGACAGCGGAATCCGCGGGTACGGTTCTGCCTCGAAGTCGCGCCGCACCCTCCGCGGTTCCGGACCTTCACCGGGAAGCACCCGGAGCAGGGCGGGCGAGGGCCGGACGGCCGGATCTCGGAACGAGGGGAGATCCGGCCTGTCCGGGATCAGCCCACCGCGCTTCCGGCCTTCGCGGCTTCCCGCTCGAGGATACGTGCGCGCTGCTCTTCGAACCGTTCCACATCCCCGGCCAGTTTCTCGAGATACTCGCCCAGTTCTTCGCGGGCCCGCTCGCCGCGCGCGGTGAAATCGTCGCGGCCGAAGATGTTCCAGATCCGCAGGACCGGCCAGAGCACATCGTCGAGATGCTGACGCAGGTCGTAGATACCGTGTTTCACCATCAGAACTCCGTTGCGGCGCCAGTTGGGCATACCGCGGCCGGGCATCGCGAAATCCTTGACGATCTTGGTGACCGACTCCATGGCCTGGTCGGGCGCGATATCGAACGCGGCCCCGGCGATATTGCGGTAGAACAGCATATGGAGGTTCTCGTCGGTGGCGATCCGCTTGAGCATCCGGTCGGCGACGGGATCGCCGCACACCTTACCCGTGCAGCGATGACTGATCCGGGTGGCCAACTCCTGGAACGTGACATAGGCGACCTGATCGAGCACACCCTCGAAATAGTCCGGGGCGTGGACGCCACGTGTCATGTGCACCATGCGGTCCTGTTCGAGCGCCACCGGATCGACACCGCGTGTCACGACGAGATAGTCGCGCATGACGATGGCATGCCGGTTCTCCTCCGCGGTCCACCGCCCCACCCACGTACCCCATGCACCGTCCCGGGAGAAGTACTCGCTGATGGTCCGGTGATACGAAGGCAGATTGTCCTCGGTGAGCAGGTTGGTCACCATCGCGACCTTGGCGACCTCCGACAATCGCGATTGCTCCGGTTCCCAATCGCTGCCGCCCATCGCGGCGAAGTTACGGCCCTCGTCCCACGGAACATAATCGTGTGGATTCCACTCCGCGGCCGTGGCCAGATGCCGATCGAGATTCGTGGCCACCACCGGTTCCAGCTCCACCAGCAACTCCAACTGCGTCAGATCCCGGGCCATACAGTCCCTTCTCTCTCAGCTCGAATTTCGACGGTGAAACGACACTCCCTACTACGGCGGCGAACCCGTACCGCGAACCCCGCACAGCGCCGGGCCTTCTCGAATCGGCGAGGACGGTAACTCCTGCGCGGCCGAAATACCGCTGTCCGCGCAGGTCCCGGCAGTTACCGCGGTGCCGGTGCAGAGCGTACCCGGATGTCCGGAAACACAGGCCGGAGTCCGGCGGAATGTCGGCTCCGGCTGCCGGACCCGCCCCGCCCGGGCATCGTTGCGGGCTCGGGGCGGGCCGAGTCGATGCCGGCATCATCCGCAGCGAGGTCCGGGGACGCCGAATCCTCCGCTGCCCTCAGCGTGTTCCCCAGGGGCGCAGGCACCGCTGCGCGACCGAGCACAGTTCCTCGATGACCTGGGCGGCCGGACGGCTCTCGGTCAGCACTCCCACTCCTTGGCCCGCGTCGATCGGTGCTACGGCCGGATCATGGGTGTCCATCGCCGTGGCCAGAGCTTCCCGGGCCGCCCGCGCACCGGCCAGCTCGCCCGCACGGTCCGCCCACTGCCGGGTGAAATCGTTGCGCAACACCCGGGAAGGGAAACGCGCCGGCCACGGAAGATCCTGACCGATATCGAAGACGCGCGTGGTGAGGGTATCGGTGGCATCCGCGCGGATCAGGGCCGCACGCGTACGGTCGGGAGTGAGCGCCTCGGTGCACATCGACAACCGTGTGCCCATCCAGGCTCCGGCGGCGCCCGCCGCGAGCACGGCAGCCAGGGTCCGGCCGGAGGACACCCCACCGGCCGCCAGCACCGGCACGTCGACCGCGTCCAGCACGGCGTCCAGCAGGGGGAGGGTGCCCAGAACCGGCGCCCCGTGGCCGCCGCCCTCGGCGCCCCGCGCGACGATCACATCCACCCCGGCGTCTTCGGCGCGGCGTGCCTGCGTCGCGTCGTAGACCTGGGTCACCGCCGCGATACCGTGCCGGTGCAGTGTGTCGACCCAGGCGAAATCCTCGGTGAAACCGACCGAGATCAGCGTCGGCCGCGCCGCCAGGGCGGCGTCGAGCAGTCCTGGTTCCCGGGTCAGCACCCAGTGGACCAACCCGATGCCGAACGGCCCCGGCACCTCCCCCAGCAACTCCAGTTCGCTGGTCAGGCGTGCCACCGAACCCGCACTGCCCATCCCGATCATGCCGAGCCCACCGGCAGCGGTGACGGCCGCCGCGAGACGCCCGCCCGCGACACCGCCCATCGGAGCGTTGACTATCGGAGCGCGTAACCCCATATCCCGCGACCAGGAAGTCGACAACACTTCAGTTCACCTCGCTTGTCTGCGCACCGGTATCGCGCCACCGGATCCGGCTGCCGCCGCGACCGTACCCGGTGTGCCCACTCGGCAGCACAGCGCACACGATGGTGCGCGGCCTATGCCGCCGCGGCCGGGGCGACGATCCCGTCCCGCACCTCGAGCCGGTTACCGCGGAAGCGTTCGCGCAGGCGGCGATCATGGGTGACCACGACCAACGCGCCCCGGTACCCGGTCAGCGCGTCCTCCAGCTCTTCCATCAGCGCCGGAGACAGATGGTTGGTCGGCTCGTCGAGCAACAGCAGATCGACCGGATCACTCACCAGTCGGGCCAGTTCGATCCGCCGGCGCTGCCCATAGGACAGTCCACCTACACGCAGGCCCAGTTCATCGGGCCGGAACAGCCCCAACCGCAGCAAGGCGTCGGCGTGTTCCTCCGGATGCCAGGGCCGGCCGGAGGCGAACGCCTGCAGCACGGTCGTTCCGGCGGGCCACGGAACCGCCTCCTGGCGGAGATGTCCCACCCGGCCGCGAACCCGCACCGAACCGTTGTCGGCGTCCAGTTCTCCAGCCAGCAACCGCAGCAGCGTGGTTTTACCGGCGCCGTTGGGGCCGGTGACCAGCAGCCGCTCACCGGCGGCGATACGCATCGCACCGAGCTCCAGCCGTCCGGCCACCCGCACACCGTCCGTCTCGGCCACCGCCCCGTCGGCCGGTAGCGCCGTCCGGCCCGCCAGTTCCGGTGTGAAACTCAGTGGTTCCGGTGGTGCGGCCACCGGGGTGGCGGTGAGCCGCTCGACGCGTTCCTTGGCGTTGCGGATACGAGAGCGTGCCCCGTGGTCACGCCCCCGCGCCCGGAACGGCCCGGCGGCGAAGACGGCGAGCGGCAACTTGCGCGGAATCGCGTCCAAACGCACCACATTCGATTCGGCCAGTCGGCGGCTACGAGCCAGTTCCTCCTTCCACCGCTGGTGTTCGGCGGCCATCCGCCGTCGCTGCGCGGCCTTCGCCCGCAGATACCCGGTGTAGCCGTCCCCGAACCGGGTGATCCGTCCCCCCTCGACCTCCAGCACAATACTGGTGATCCGCTCCAGGAACACCCGATCGTGGGTGACCGCCACGATGGTGCCGCGATGACGGCGCAGCCGCTGTTCGAGCCAGGACACCGCCGCGTCGTCGAGGTCGTTGGTGGGTTCGTCGAGCAGCAGGAGTTCCGGCGCGGCGGCCAGCGTGGCCGCCAGCGCGAGCCGGGATCGTTGCCCACCGGACAGTGTCGCCAGCGCGCGGTCCCGCGCCAGGCCCGGCAGACCGAGCCCGGCCAGCGCGCGGTCGACGCGCCGATCGGCCTGGTAGCCGCCGCGCGTCTCGAACCGCGCCTGCAGTTCCGCGTAGCGGCGCAGCGCCGGCTCCACCGGGTCCGCGGCGCCCAGTTCTCTTTCCGTACTGCGCAATCGGGCCTCCAGATCCCGGATATCGGCCAGCGCCAGGTCGATCGCATCGGCGACGGTCGCGGTACCCGGTAGATCGAGTGTCTGTGCCAGATAACCGATTCCGCCGGGAGCCGAGACGCCCACCTCGCCGTTGTCCGGTAACTCCCGCCCGGCGAGCAGCTTCAGCAGCGTGGATTTGCCCGACCCGTTCTCCCCGACGACACCGACCGTTTCACCCGGTCGGATCGAGATCGATACTCGGTCGAAAACGGTGTGTTCGCCGTAACGTTTACTGGTTTCGGACAGAGTGATTCGAGCAGCGGTGCGCATGAATGTCCTCCTGTTCTCGGCACACGGCCGTGATCACGCGAACCCACACACCCGGCAGACCTGTGACCGCGCGATGGTGTCGTGGGGAGAGAGAACGCGGGGCCGGCTCGGCAACGGAGCGGCGCTCGACGCGTCGGGGAGTGATTACAGGAAGAACAACAAAGTACCCATGAGGTGTATCAAACTATCGGGGCGCCACCCTGTTGTCAATTTTTGCCGCCGCCGATACCCGCCCCGGCCCGGCCGCCGCCTCAGCGACCGATGCATTCCGGCCGGTCGAGCCGGTCCGGATGTATCGATGGGCGTCCACGTATCGCCCACCCGGGCATAGAAGGGGACGAAATCGTTGTAGTTCTGGGAATGGTCGTAGGAGAACCCGTATTCGGCGAGGATCGCGGCGGTGTGGGCACTCATCTCCCACCACGGCGCCACGTAGCCTCGCGGACGCCGAAGACCCCGCGCCGCATATCGTTGGGCGAATCCCCACCGCCGTAGGAACCGAGCCATCCGGCACAGGAATCGACATCGACGCCCACGGCCACCTGGATCTTCTTGCCGGTCATGCGCACTCCGTTCCTGGTCGGCGGCAGGGCCACCCGTGGTCACGAGGGCCCGGCACGCAACGCGATCTCGACCGCCGATACCACACCCCGATGCCACGGCTGCCCGTGTCCCGGCAGCACCGAACGCGCTCCCGTATCCGCCAGCGCGGCGAGCGAAGCCAACGCCCGAGAGCTGTCGGCGGTGGCCGCACCCGATACGATCTGTGGACCTTTCCCACCGGTGTAGGGATCCAGGGTGACCAGTGCGTCACCGGAGATCACGGCGTCCCGCTCGGAGAGGTGCAGGGCACAGTGCCCCCAGGTGTGGCCGGGAGTGAACACCACCCTGGGCCGGCCCGGCACGGCGAGCCGGGCGCCGGCCTCCATGGCCACGGTATCGCCCAGACCGCGTACGAAGAACGCTCCCGCCAAGGCCATCTTCCCCAGGACCGGCAGCGACCGCGGGTATTCGACCGGATACCTCAGTGGGTTGCGTTCGCGCTGGTACCGATACGGATGAGCGGCCAGGAAACGGTCACCCTCGTGGGCGTGAACCGGGACACCCCACTCTTCGTGGACCCGTCGGGCCGAGCCGATATGGTCGAAATGCGCGTGGGTGAGCAGCACAGCGCGCACCTCGGCCGGGGTGCGCCCGAGCTCGCGCAGTGCGGCGGTGATGCGGCGGAAGGTCGCGGGCAGCCCGGTGTCCACCACGGTGACGCCGTCGTCGTCCTCGACCAGGTACACATTGACCTCGGCATGCGCGAGCCGATGGACGCCGTCGGTGACGTTGCGTTCCAGCATGGCGCCGTGCTACCCGGCAGGTCAGAGGGCAAACCGCCGCCATCGGGAGCGAGGCAGGCTGCCGGTCGCCGTACGGGACGGCGACCGGCAGGAGATCACAGTGCGGACGGCTCCGGGGCCCGCCCGAGAGCTCAGGCGGGCCTGTGCTGTTCGTGGGTGAACGGCTTGCTGCCCGCCACCGCGGGACTGCCCTCCGGATTGGTGTTAGTACCCCGGTTCTCCCGCTCCGCGCTGCCGATCCAGTCGCGCACGGGATCCTCGACGTACTTCCATTCGACACCCTCGGGCCAGGGTCCCCGGCCTTCGTTCCACGGACCCCGCGCGCTACCGGCACCGTCGGACATGTTGAACGCGAGGTTCTGGAAACGGTCGTCGCCGGGCAGCGCGCCCGGCGGGAAGTTGACCGGCAGCTCGTTGAGAGCCGCGGTGAACTGCTGGAAGTGGGCCACTTCGCGCGTCATCAAGAACGACAGGGTGTCCTGGACGCCGGGATCGTCGGTGAACTGCTTCAGGTACTCGTAGACGATCTTGGCGCGCGATTCGGCGGCAAGATTGCTCCGCAGGTCCACCGAAGGTTCCCCGTTGGAGTTCACATACGCCCCGGACCAGGGCACACCGGCCGAGTTGCCCACATCGGGCCCGCCGCCGCGCAACGCGAGGAACAGCGGGTCGGTGGCCACCTGGTGAATGGCCTGTTCCCGGCCATCGGCGGAGGCGACCACCGGCATCCAGTCACAGTGTTCGTTGGCTTGTTTCAGGTCGTCGTTGAGCCCGTCCAGCAGCATGGTGATCATATTGCCGACGATCTCGAGATGACTGAATTCCTCGGTGGCGATATCCATGAACAGGTCGTACATCTTCGGATGTTTGCGGCGCAGCACGAAGGCCTGGCTGAAGTACTGCATCGCGGCCTTGAGCTCACCGTTGGCGCCACCGAACTGTTCCTGCAGCAGGGTCGCGAACCGAGGGTCCGGGCGTTCGACCCGCACCTCGAACTGGAGATCCTTGTTGTGGATGAACACTTCACTCCTCGTGGTCGGCACCGTATCGTCCGCGCGTGACCTGCCCGCGCCACGGCGGAAACAGCGGTGTAGGTAGGGAAGCATCGAAAGCGTGCGCGCTTGTACCGGCCCGGTGTTCGCGGGTGGCACACCTCGTACCGCGGGTCCACGGAGGTCATCGGGCGAGTCGTGGGCGGCAGACCGAACCCACCGTCCGGCTCGGTGGTCTCGGGTCCCGGAGCGTGATGCCTACGGTAGGGGAATTCTCACCGCCCGGCCGGGACATCGAGGGCGCGTGTTCCACTGCCCGGCGCTGTGCCCCGGGCCACGACAGTGGGTGGGCGTCGGTCGCGGTCGGCCCCCTGTCGGCCACCGGCCCGGGACCGAGCCGTGTGCGACGGCCCGGTACGCCGCCGACGATGATGTCCGCGACGGGCCGGCAGCCGGGAGCGGCGCGACGGCGTACCCGGTATCGAGGTGATTCGTCGTGCCGGAGACGGGTATGGCGGCGGAATGAACGTGCATCGAGTACTGCGCGCGGTCGAAGAAACCGCCGGCGTGGACCGGCCGGCCGCGGCGCTGACCGCTGTGATCGAACGTGCTCTGGGGCAGGGGCGTATCGCGGAATGGCTGCGCGGGTCGTGGCTCGGCCATCCGGTACATCCGTTGCTCGTCACGGTGCCGATCGGCGCGTGGTCCAGTGCCGCTGTGCTGCGCCTGGCCGGTCGATACGATTCCGCGCAACGCCTCGTTCTCCTCGGACTGGCGGCCACGGCGCCCACCCTCGTGACGGGTCTGGCCGAGGTCCCCGGCCTCGATACCCCGCAGCGGCGTGTGGCCCTCGTCCACGCGAGCAGCAACGCCGTGGGCAGCGCCTTGTTCCTCGGGGCCTACCTGCGTCGAGCACACCCACGGCACGCCACCGTTCTCGGCGCGTCCGGACTGGCGGCGGTGGGCATCGGTGGTGCCCTGGGCGGTCACCTCTCCTATGCTCTCGGCGCGGGCGTGTATCGCTGGCAGCGCCGGCCTGCCCCCGGCCGGCCGGAAATCGCCCCCGCCGAACCCGTCTCGGTGGTGGAGCCGCGCACGGATCCCTGATCACCGGTGTAGCCGAATGTCCGCGGCTTCGCCGGTCACGACCGGGGCCCGTCCCCGGCCGGCTGAGCGCGCAACGCCGCCAGCGCGAGCCGCGCGTAGCGGCGCCATACGGCGGGATCCCGGATATCGAGCTCGATCAATGCGCGGGCCGCCCCGGAAACCAGGACCTGGATATCCATGCCGGTGGCGTCCGCGCGCAGGCTTCCCTGAGCGCGGCCCAGCGTCAGGATCTGTTCCAATTGCTGTTCGAGGCGTTCGTCGCCGAACCCTTCGACGCCGCTGAGGACCTCGATCATCAGCCGGTCCTCGGCCAGCCGGGCGGTGACCCGTTCCAAGAGGTCCTCGAGGGCGTGATACGCATCGGTCCGCGCCGCCGCGACAGCGGCGGTGGCGAGTTGGTGGAACCAGTCGATATGCATCCGTGCCAGCGCCCGCACCAGGTCGGCTTTGGTGGGGTAACTGCGGTAGACCGTGGCTTTACCGACGCCGGCGCGGGCCGCGACCTGCGGAATGGTGGCGCCGATACCGTGCTCGGTGAACACTTCTATCGCCGCGGCCAGTACCCGCTCGTGGTTGTGCCGCGCGTCCGCCCGGCGCCCGGCCCACTCTTGCGGATCGCCGGGTGCCGTATCCGGATCCGGTGTCGCCCTGCCGCTCACGGTGCCGCCTCGCCACGGCCGGTGTGGGCCCACCCGGACCGAGACCCACGTCTCATTCCGGGGTCCACGTGAGTTGCTCCACATCTACCTCCCTGAAGTGGACCCTCGAGTCCGCTTACTCCTACCCTGAAGCATATCCGGACCATAGGGTCCACATAGCCGCCTGGAGGAGAGCGCATGGCGTGGCAGTTGTTCCGGCTCGGCCGGTGGTCGTTCGTCCACCGCAGGGTGGTGGCAGCGGTCTGGGTGGCGCTGCTGGCCGTGCTCGCGGTCGGCGCGGCGACACTGGCGGGGAAGACGAGCGAGAAGTTCGAACTCCCCGGTATCGAGTCCACGCAGGCATTCGAGCTCATCGAGGAACGCAGCCCACAGGCCGCCCCCGACGGTGCCACCGCGCGGGTGGTGTTCGAGGCACCCGAAGGCCGGTCGCTGACCGAACCCTCCTACAGCTCCGCGGTCGCCGCGGCGCTGCGTGGCCTGACGACCGAGAACGTGCAGTCGGTGACGGACCCGTTCACCGGGGGCGCGCTCTCCGCGGACGGCCGGGTCGGCTACGCCTCGGTGAGCTACAGCAAAACCGCCAACGAACTCCCCGATACCGACCGGACAGCACTCGAGAACGCCGCCCGCGCCGCGGAGGAATCCGGGCTCGGTGTCGCCATCGGCGGTGACGCGCTCAGCCAGATCGAGATGCCGCTCGCCGAGGTGATCGGTGTCGCGGTCGCCCTGGTGGTCCTGGCGATCACCTTCGGATCCTTGGTGGCCGCGGGTATGCCGCTGCTGACCGCACTCGTCGGCGTGGGGATCGGGATGCTCGCCATCACCACCCTCACCGGGTTCGTCGAGCTCAGCTCGGTGACCCCCGCGCTCGGCACCATGCTCGGCCTGGCGGTCGGTATCGACTACGCGCTGTTCATCATGTCGCGGTACCAGAGCGAGGTCCGCGCCGGACGCTCACTGGAGGAGGCCGCCGGCCGCGCTGTCGGCACCGCGGGGTCCGCCGTGGTCTTCGCCGGGTTGACCGTCATCATCGCCCTGGTCGGCCTGGCGGTGTGCAATATCGGATTCCTGACCCAGATGGGCCTCGGTGGCGCCTTCACCGTCGCGATCGCGGTGCTCATCTCGCTCACCCTGCTCCCGGCGATCCTCGGTTTCGCCGGCGACAAGGTCATGAAGGGGCGCCCCCGCTACATGAGCAAGGAGACGGGCGGAGCGGAATCCCGCACCCACGGCCGGCGCTGGGTGGAGGGCATCTCCCGGTACACCTGGCCCGCCCTGGCCGCCGGTATCGCCGTCGCGGCCGTGGCCGCCGTCCCGGTCGCCTCCATGCAGCTCGCCCTGCCCGACGACTCCAGCAAACCCGCCGGCAGCGACGCCCGCATCGCCTACGACCTGATCGCCGAGAACTTCGGTGCCGGTGCGAACGGCCCGCTCGTCGTGGTCGTCGACACCGCGAACGCTCCCGACCCGGCGGCGGCGGTGCGGACGGTCACCGAAGACCTGCAGACCCTCGCCGGCACGGCGGGCTCGGATATCGCCGCCGTCGTCCCGGCGGTCACCAGCCCTGCCCCGGAAGCCCAGCAGGCCTTCGCTCAGCAACTGGCGACAGTCCGGTTCGCGACCGTCACCGTCATTCCCGGCTCCGGTCCGTCGGAGCAGGCCACCAAGGACCTCGTCGCCGAGATCCGCGCCGCCGTCGCCGACCTGCCCACCGAGACCGGCGCCCGCGCCCTGGTGACCGGCCAGACCGCGGTGGGTGTCGATATCGCCAACGAACTCGCCGACGTGTTCCCGATCTACCTCGCCGTGGTGGTGGGTCTGGCGATCTTCCTGCTGATCGCGGTGTTCCGCTCGGTCTGGGTACCGCTCAAAGCGGCGCTGGGCTTCCTGCTCTCGGTGGGTGTCTCCCTCGGCGCCACCGTCGCGGTCTTCCAGTGGGGCTGGCTGAACCGGCTGATCGGCCTGGACACGACCAGCCCGGTGCTGTTCATCCTGCCGATCCTGCTGACCGGCATCCTGTTCGGTCTCGCCATGGATTACGAAGTGTTCCTCGTCAGCCGGATGCGTGAAGCCTATGCCCACGGCGTTCCGGCGCGCCTGGCCGTGATCGACGGCTTCGCTCACAGCGCCCGCGTCGTGGTCGCCGCCGCGATCATCATGATCGGCGTTTTCGCCGGATTCGCCCTGACCGACGACGTAATCCTGAAAACCATCGGCTTCGCCCTGGCGGTCGGTGTACTGGCCGACGCCTTCCTGGTGCGTATGCTCATCGTCCCCGCGGTCATGCTGATCGTGGGAGAGCGGATCTGGTGGATGCCGAAGTTGCTGGCTCCGCTGGTACCCGCCTTCGATATCGAAGGCGAAAAACTCACCGAACGCCTCGACACCGCTGCCGGCGGCGCCATCGAGGAGCCGGTTCCAGCGGCCCGCTGAACTCGGCGGCCCGGCTGCCGTCCGCGGTACCGGACGGTGGCCGGGCCGGGTCAGGCCGAACTCTCCTCGGGTTTCGCCCGCGCCATCTTCAGCAATGCCTCGTGCAGATTTTTCGCCGACTCCCCCGCCCGCTTTCCCCGCAATTCGAATTCGGTGAAACCTTCGATCAACGCGCGCCCCGGATCGAGCAGACCGCTGCCGAGATCCATCCCACCGCGCAGGGAATCGGCCATGAGGATGCGCCACGCTTCCTGGCGGGCTCGATAGTCGCCCGCCTCGTCGAGCGCGGCGGCGAATGCGCGGACCACCGCCGCATGCACCGGCGGTCCGAGGGTGCCGGATCGGCGGAAACGTCTTCTGGTTCGCCCGTCCTCGGTCGCGCCGGGACTTGCCAGCTCGGCTCGTTCCACCGCTATCCATACGCGCGGACGACCGGCTTGCCCCGCCTCCCCCAGTTTCTTACGCTCCCGGCGGATCGTATCCTCCCGTTGTTCGACCACTTCGATGCCGTACAGCGGGACGGCGTACTTCGCCAGCAGATCATCCAGGACAGCGGAGATCTCGCGCACGGTGGCGGCATCGATATCCGCCATATCGAAACCACGAATCCTCAGACCGTGCCTGCGGGCCATATCCTTCGCGAGCCGGACCGCCTCGGCGTCCTCGTTCCCGCCCGTCGCCCGCAATACGGCCAGTGCCTCGGGGGCCGGGGCCCGCTCTGCGCCGGCCGGCCGCACCTCCGGCGACCGTGAATCGGGTACCGGCCGCGGTGGAGACACCGGCACCACCGCCGGTGACAGTTCCTCCTGGGCCGGTTCGGTCGGCCCACCCCCTGTCACCGGCTCGGCCGACCCTCTCTCCGGAGCCGGGAACAACGGTGGTTCGAGCCGCGCTTCGTCCGGCCGCGACCCGGGCGGTGGTTCGTTCGAGGGCGGTGGAGACACCGCACCCCGCATTGCCGTGCGCATCCGGTCGGACGGCATATCGATCACCCTGTTGCGCGCTCCCGCCGACAGAGATCCGGATGCCGCGGCCCGGTCCGGCACAGCGGGCCCGGGCGGCCGATCTCCTCGCGCGGCGATCGGTGGCGCGGACCCGGTGTGGTCGGCCACGCGCCGGGTTTCGCGGGGCGGGCCGCCCGCCTCGACGGCATCCACCGACGGCGGCCGGTGAGCGGGCCCGCTCGGAGGTGGTACTTCCGGCTGTCGCGTACCGCCGACCACGGGCGGCTCCGCCGACACGACCGGCCCCGTCACGCGCTGGGTCTCGCTCGGCTCGTCGACAGCCGCGGCCCGCGGCGCACCGGCCGGACGCCGAACCAGCGATATCCGCACGGGTACACCTGTTTCCGGTACCGGAGCCGGCTCGGAAACCGGTACGGGAGTTACCGATCCGGGTACCGGCTCTCCGGCCGGCGCAGCCCCCGGCGGAGGCGGGGGAGACGCGGCGGGGAGGGCGGCGCCGGAGCCGGCGGGCGGCCCCGAGGCCCGTGTCTTCGCCCGTTTGCGCGACCACGGGGTGGACGCCGGCTTGTGTGCGGCGACAGCCGGTCGGTCACGGCCGCTTCGATGCTCGACCGATATCTCGTGGCCGGAAGCGACCGTCCGCTCCGGAACGGGCACGGCGGCGATGCTGCGCTGCGAATCTTCCTCGGCGGAAGCTATGGCAGCTTTCAGTTCCGCGGTGACCCGGGAAGCCTCGGCGATCAACCTTTCCATGGTCGATACCAAGACGCGCAGTTCGCCCACGTCTATCTTCGGGGTCCGGGTCACCGATATCTCCGCTGGTCGACGCGGCGATCAGACCCGACCGGATATCAGCTCGGCCGACACCGACGGCCTGACTCGCACTGACATGAATACAGTTTGTTACGTCTCGGTGCGCCGCGCGAGCCGGTATCACTCTCCCGGATGGGAAGAGCCGGTTCGATCCCGAAATCGCGAGAACGGCAACGCCGCAGCCGGTATCGCCGTCGACGGACACCTCTCCAAGGCTACCGGAGCCCGACGTTCCGAGAGCAGCCTCGCCACCATGCGGTCGCAGGGCCGTCGTTCGCGGAATCGGCTGGGCGACAATACGGTGAACCGGCCCGGCCGCCCGAGCGAGAAGTCCGATTTCATCCGGGCGGCAGGCAGCAGCGCCCGATCTCGATATCGTGCACCAGATCGCGGTAGGCGATCTTCAACTCCGCCAGACGGGTCCATTCGGCGTGCATACGTTCGCTCGCCGGATCATCGTGCATCAGCAGATGGAACGCGCGAGCGGCACCGGCGGCCATCACATCGATGAGTTCCCCGAGACTCTGTTCGTGCACCCGGGCACCGGCGGCCGGCGGAGGCAGATGCCGCCGGCCCCAGTCATCGATCTCCGCGATCAATTCCCGTCGGCGCGCCGCGGAGAGAACCGAGCCGGGCCGGTACGATTCCGCCAGTTCGGAGGCCAGCCCGCAGAGGTATCCGGGAGAATGACGGCCGCCGAGCGCGCACAACAGTTCGGTCGCGCTGGGCAGGTGCGCTTCTCCGGCGGCCGGGGGCCGGCCGGACACCGCGATGCCGGGACCTACCGTGCGCTCACACACCGATGGGCTCCGCGAGCCCGGTGCGCGGTACAGACGAACGAGCATCGCTGAGGCACAACTTTCGTCGAGATTCCTGCGAAACGAACGAATTCCGGAAAACGCTTCCCGGTGATCGCGATCACCGGCGCCACCAAGGAATTCATAGTAGGGTGCGACCGCCGCCTCGCCCATGGGCGCACGTAATGAAAAACCGTTGCGCCATGGTGCTGTGCGCACAAACGGGCTCGGTACCCGGTATCCGCCGCACTGCCTCGGCACCGGCCCTCGCCCGAGCAGGTCAGCGACGCCCGGGAGGCGCCCCCACCGGCTTGGGGCGGGACCGGGCTCCTTCCGGGACCTCGGGGGTTTGCAACAACCTGTCGGACAGGGTGCGGGCGATGAAACCGGGGATGGCGGGGGCAAAGATCTCGAGATAGGTATCGATCCATTCGTGACGAGTCACGAGGAACATCAGGTCGGTGGCCACCATATGCCGTACGGCGAGCAGCGGCAGGGGCGCGTCGAGTGCCGGGAAATCCGGGTTGTGCAGGCCGGCGACGGTGCAGCCCGGATAGAACTGACCGAGCATCAGGCCCTTGTTCACGAACCGGGTTTTCTGGTCGCGCTGGACGGCCTCGATACCGGCGTAGTCGGTGAGGTCGGGAAAGACCGCGAGGACTGCTTTGAGTTTGGCATCGGGCCCCTCCCGGGGTGGCAGGGTGGGAAACAGCTCGTAGAGTTCGTCGACGATTGCGGTGATGCGCTCCACGTCGATGTGGCGACCGTCGAAGAACACGGCCCACAGGAAGCGACAGGTGATGGCGTGGCTCATATAAGGGCAGACCGGACCGGGCCGGCCGAGGTCCGGGTGGGGTCGGCACAAATATTCGCGAGCCCACCGGCGTAGTTCGCCGGCGCGGGGGTGCTCGGTGCCGGCATCGGCCGATTCGAGGTCGAACAGGTTGGCCGGCTCGATACCGGAGCGTGGCCCAACGGCTCGGTCGGTGGTCATGAGGGGCCCTTTCTTACTGGAGTAGGGGCCTCCGCTGAGGGAGTCCGGGCAGTGTGGAAGTGCTCGGTGAGGACGAGTCCGATGGCGCGGAGCGCGTCGGGATCGGTCATCCGTTCGTGCCGGGCCGGGATGCGGTGTTCGGTGATACGGCCGGTGATGTGCTCGGCCCAGGCGAGAGCGGGCGAGGGACCACCGTCCGGATCGCCCGAGGCAGCGCTGAAGTAGATCAGGTCCCCGTCGAAAGACGCCGGCCGGTGGTTCCAGGTGAGGTCGACGAGCCGGGTGTAGTCCCGGCGCAGGAGCACGAGATGTTCCGGAGTCAGAACGGTGCCGAGCCCGCCGAGCCGGTGGAGCAGTTCGGCCGCCGCCGCGATGGTGAGTTCCTCGGCGGCCTGTGGCAGGGGGAGGCCGCCGAATTCGGCCAGCATCTCCCCGATGGTGGGGGTGGGAGCGCGGACGCTCTCGGCGGTGACGACCCGGGTATCCATCATGGCCAGGGTCGCGACGGCGTCGCCGTCCCGGCGGAGCCGGACGGCGATCGCATGGGCGATGGTGCCGCCGAGCGAATAGCCGAGCAGGTGGTACGGGCCCCGCGGCTGCACCGTCCGGATCTCCTGTACGTAGCGGGCGGCGAGCTGATCCAACGTATCGAACCGGACGGCAGGGTCGCTCAGCGCCGGAGACTGCAATCCGTGCACGGGGCGGTCGGGCCCGAGATGCTGCACGAGACCGCTGAAACCCCAGGCCAGCCCGACGGCCGGGTGGACGCAGAACAGCGGAGGGGACTCACCGGTAGCACGCAGCGGAAGTACGACCGCGAGCACATCGCCGGGGCCGGTTTCGTCACAGCCCTGCTCGTCGGGGCGACGACGGCGGATATCGATGCGGTGGGCCAGTGCTCGGGGGGTCGGATCGGTGAAGATCCAGTGGATCGGTACCTCGGTCCCGGTCGATTCCCCCAGCAGCGCCACCAGGCGGGCGGCGGCCAGCGAGTTGCCGCCGAGGGTGAAGAACTCGTCGTCGACCCCGGTGCGTTCGATCTCGAGGGTCCGGCTGAAGGCCTCGCAGACGGTGGCCTCGAGGGGGGTGGACGGCGACCGGAACGGGATATGTGGCCGTCCGGGCATGGGCAGTGCCCGGTAGTCGAGCTTGCCGGTGGCGGTGAGCGGGAACCGTTCGAGGGTGACGATGGCGGTCGGGATCATATGGGTGGGTAGCCGGGTCGCGAGATGAGCGGTCAGCGCGGGGATATCGGGCGTGGCGCCCGGAGTGGGCACGACATAGCCGACGAGTTGATCGGTGCCGTCGGGCCGGGGGCGGACCGTGACCGCGGCATGGGCGATATCGGAATGGCCACGAAGCGCGGTTTCGATATCCCCGGGTTCGATGCGATTGCCCCCGATCTCGATCTGCAGGTCACTGCGGCCTCGGTAGAACAGCGTCCGCTCGCCGGCCCACACGACCAGATCACCGGTCCGGTACATCCGGGTCCCGGCCGGCCCGTACGGGTCGGGAACGAACCGGGCCGCGGTGAGGGCGGGCTGCCGGTGATAGCCACGGGCCAGGCCCGGCCCGGACACGTACAGTTCGCCGGCCACACCCGGCGGGACGGGGCGCAGGCTGCGGTCGAGGACGACAGCGGTGAATCCGCGGAGCGGACCGCCGAGCGGCATCGGGCCCTCCGCGTCCGGAGCCCGCGGGGCGGCGGCGCAGCTCATGGCCGTGGTTTCGGTGGCCCCGTACGCGTTGATCACCCGGCGCCCCGGTGCCCACCGTTTCAGCAGGTCCGCGGGGCATACCTCGCCGCCGACCATCAGGGTGCGGAACGCGCCGAGCCGGTCGGGATCCAGGGAGGCGAGCACGGCGGGTGTGAGTGCCGCATGGGTGACCTGTCCGGCGTCGATCACCTCGGTCAGTTCGGCCCCCGCGACCACCGGAGCCGGGGCGAGCACCAGCGTGGCTCCCGCGGCGGCGGCACCGAGCCATTCGATGATCGAGACATCGAAGCTCGGGGAGGCGGCGGCCAATACCCGAGAGGCCGGAGTGAGCTCGAGCAGCTCCCCGGTGTCGGCGGCCAGGTTCGCCATCCCGGTATGGGTGACGACCACCCCTTTGGGCGTTCCGGTGGATCCCGAGGTGTAGACCAGGTACGCCGGGTGCTCCGGCCGCAACGCGGCGGTGCGCTCGATATCGGTGATCGCGGCGGGGGAGACCGCCGCGGCTGTCGCGACGAAGGAGGGGTCGTCGAGGACGAACCACCCGATGGTGCCCGGTAGGCGGTCCCGGCAACTGCCCAGGGTCAACCCGACAGCGGCGCCGGAGTCGGTGAGGATGCGGGCGATCCGGTCGCGCGGATGAGCGGGATCGACCGGAACGAACGCGGCGCCGGTTTTCAGGACCGCCCACACCGCGGTGACATCCTCGACCGAACGCGGTACGGCCACGACCACCGAGGATTCCGGCCCGGCTCCGGCATCGATGAGTACCCGCGCCCACTGGTTCGAGGTCTCCTCGAGTTCCCGGTAGGTCCGGCGCACACCGTCGCAGACCACCGCTTCGGTATCCGGGGTCGCCGCGGCCGGCGATACCCACGGCAGCACCGATATCCCCGCGTCGGGCCGGCCGCGCACAGGTACCAGCGCGGCTTCTTCGGCAGGCGACAGCAGCCGGAGCCGGGCGAGGGGGAGATCGATGTGGTCGGCGAGGGTGTCGAGTACACGCAGCACCCGATCACCGAGGGCGTCGATCCGCTGCCGGGTGAACAGCTCGGGCAGGTATTCGAAGACCAGATGCAGCCGGGTGTCCTGGTGGACGATCAGGCCGAGCGGATAGTGGGCGGCATCGCGTCCGTGCACGTCGAGCACGCGCATTCCGGCGATATCGGTGGCCTCGGACAGTCCGCTCCGGTCGATCGGATAGGACTCGAAAACGGTCACGGTGTCGAACAGCGCGCCGGGACCGGCCACCTCCTGGATCCGGGCCAGCCCGAGGTGATGGTGGTCGAGCAACACGGTTTGCTCGGCTCGGACGCGGTGGAGCAGCTGGGCGAGGGTTTCGCGAGGATCGAGCCGGACTCGGACGGGCACCGTGTTGACGAACAGCCCGATCATCGATTCGATACCGGCGATCTGTGGGGGGCGTCCGGAGACGGTGGTACCGAAGACCACGTCCTCACGGCCGGTTTCGGTGGCGAGCACGATCGCCCACGCGACCTGGACGAGGGTGTTGAGCGTGATCTCCTGCTGGTGTGCCCTCGTGACCAGCGCCGCGGTGCGGTCCTCGTTCAACTCCAGAGGGGCCTCGCACGAGGACACGGTGTACCGGCGGCCGCGGTCCGCGGCGGTCAGCAGAGTCGGCTCGGTCGTCCCCTCGAGTGCTCGCGCCCACGCGGTGTCCGCCGCGGCCCGGTCCTGCGTTCTCAACCATGCGAGATAGTCGCGGTAGGGGCGTACGGGGGGCAGTACCGCGGGGTCACCGTCGCCGGCGTAGAGCGTCAGCAGTTCGCGGATCAGCACAGGCGTGGACCATCCGTCTATCAGGATGTGATGCATGCTCACCAGAAGCCGGTACCGCTGGGGGCCGGTATCGATGAGCGTCAGGCGCAGCAGCGGCGCCGCGGTCACATCGAAACCGGCGTGGCGGTCGGACTCCGCGAGCCGTTCGAGGTCGGCGGCCGCCGCGTCGGGGTCGATCGAGCCCGTCCGGGTGAACGGGACATCGACGTGCCGGTGCACCACCTGGACCGGGTTCCCGGCACCGTCGCGCACGAACGCGGCCCGCAGGTTCGGGTGCCGCCCGGCCAGGGCCCGCACGGCGCGCCGCAGCCGGTTCGCGTCGACGCGCCCACCGAGTTCCAGACAGAGCTGTACCACGTACACATCGGAGTCACCGCCGGCGAGCTGGGCGTGGAACAGCAGCCCCGTCTGCAGCGGGGTGAGCGGCCAGATGTCCTCCAGCCCCGGATACCGGGCCTGGAGCCGGTCGATCTCGGCCTGATCCAGCTCGACGAGATCGAGATCGGAGGGGGTCAGCCCGCCGGCGCCGGGCCGGGTCGCGTGGTGGGCCAGCGCGATCATCGCCGCGCGCCACAGTCGCATGAACTCGGTGACCTCGGCCGCGGTGAGCAAACCGGTCGGATAGTCCCAGGCGGCGGTGAGCACCGGCCCGTCGGGCGTATCCGTGGTGACCGCGTTGACGCCCAGCACAGCCGCTACGGGCGCGTCGGGATTCTGCACACCACCGGCGGCGAACGCGTCACCGGCCGGCATCCACCCGGTATCGCGCAACGAGTCGGGAAGGGTGTCGAAACGGCCGAGATAGTTGAAGCTCACCTGCGGGGTGGGCAGCGCGCCCAGGACACGGGCGGTATCGGTGCCGAGATAGCGCAGCAGTCCGTAGCCGATTCCGTGTCCGGGTATCCGGCGGAGTTGTTCCTTGACCGATTTGACCACGGTCCCGGCAGCGGGCCCGCCGGCGAACGCCTCGTCGATATCGATTCCGGACAGATCCAGGCGCGCCGGGTAGGTGGTGGTGAACCATCCGACGGTGCGGGTGAGATCGGCCCCGGGCAGCACGGTGTCGTGGCGACCGTGGCTTTCGAGGGTGAGCAGCGCCTCGGTGCCGGTTTCCCCGCGACGGTGCCGCCAGCGCGTCAGCGCCAGCGCGAGCCCCGCCACGAGGGCGTCGTCCACATTGCTGTGGAAGGCCCGGGGCAGGGTGGTGAGGACATCGCGGGTCACCTCCGGGGACAACGCCACCCGAGCGGTGGCGGCGGTGGCCTGCACGTCCACGGACCGGTCGATCGGACGGGCGGCGATCGGCGGATCGTCCGCGGCGAGCGTGGACCGCCACCAGTCGAGTTCATCGATACTCTCGGCCGCGGTGCTCAGCGCGTCCGACCAGCGTCGCATCGAGGTGCCGACCGGCTCGAGCCGGGGCCGCCGGCCGGTATTCACCTGCGCCCATGCCGCGGCGAGATCGGAGACGAGGATCTGCCACGACACACCGTCCACCACCAGGTGGTGCGCGGCCACGAGCAGCCGGCCCGGTTCGTCTGCCCGGTCGAACCAGACCAGTTGCAGCACGACACCCGCGGCGGGGTCGAGGTGCTCGGCCGCCCTGTCGGCCTCCGCCGTGACGAGTGCGGCGAAGGCGCCGCTGTCGGTCGCCGCGGCCACCGGCACACGCCGGATCAATCCCGCGGCGGATACCGCGGCCGGTTGCACGCGCAATGCCCAGCCCGACGGGTGGGCGGGGTCCGGATGGAGCCGGGCACGCAGCATATCGTGGTGATCGATCACCGCTTGGACGGTTGCGCTGATACCGGCGATATCGATACCGGGTGGCAGCGTCAGCATCACCCATTGGCAGAAGCGATCGAAACTCCCGCGCTCGAACATCCAGCACATGATCGGTGTGAGTGGGACCGGTCCCACACCCCCACCGGGCAGTTCCGCTGGCAGAGTGGTCACCGCGGAACTGTCCGCGGGCACCGCGATCCGAGCCAGCCCGGCGACCGTTTTGTGGTCGAAGACGGCGCTCGCGGAGAACACCAGCCCCGCCGCCCTGGCCCGGCTCACCAGTTGGATCGACATGATGCTGTCCCCGCCGAGCGCGAAGAACGAATCGTCGGCCCCCACCTCCTCGAGCCCCAGCACTTCCGCGAACAGGCCCGCCAGCGTCTTCTCCGCCTCGGTGACAGGCGCCCGGAATTCCGTTCGGCGCGGCGCGAACTCCGGTTCGGGCAGGGCGGCACGATCGAGCTTGCCGCTCGCCGTCACCGGCAGCGCCTCGAGTACCACCACCGTCGCGGGCACCATATGCGGGGCGAGCCGGTCCCCGGCGCCGGCGAGGACCGCGGCCGGGTCGATCTCCGCGCCGGGTTCGGGCACCACGTACCCGATCAACCGATCACCGGTCGTGGGGTGCCGGTGCACGACCGCCACCGCGTCGGCCACCCCCGCACAGGTCCGCAACGCGGATTCGACTTCGCCGAGTTCGACGCGGAAACCACGGACCTTGACCTGGAAATCCGCCCGCCCCATATAACTCAGTGTCAGATCGCCGCGGGGTCGCCGCGACCAGCGGACCATATCCCCCGTCCGATACATGCGCTGCCCCGGTCCGGCGAACGGGTCGGCGACGAACCGTGCCGCCGTCAGGCCTTTCCGGTCGCGGTATCCGCGAGCCAGCCCCGGCCCCCTCAGATACAGTTCCCCCACGAACCCCTCCGGTACCGGTCGCAGCCACGGGTCGAGCACGATCTCCCCGACACCGCGGATCGGCCGGTCGAGCGTCACCGGTTCACCGGCCACCAGCGGCGCACTGGCGTGGGTCTCGATGGTGACCTCCGCCGGACCATAGGTATCGAACATCCTCCGGCCCGGTGCCCACTGCGACACCAGCTCGGGCGAAGGTACCTCGCCGCCCACCGTGACGGTTCCGAGGTTCTCCAGCCCCACCGGGTCGACCGTCCCCAGCGCCGTGGGGGTCAACGCGGCATGGGTCACCTTCTCCCGCACCAGCAGCTGCGCCAGCTCGTCCCCGCCGTAGACATCCGGTGGCGCGATCACCAGCCGGGCCCCCGAGGCGAACGCGCACAACTGCTCCAGCAACGCCGCATCGAAACTCGGGGAGGCGATGTGCAGCATCCGCGCGCCCGCTCCGAGGCCGAGCCGCGAACATTGCTCGTCCACCAGGTTCGCCAGGCCGCGATGCGACACCACCACCCCTTTCGGCACACCTGTCGAACCGGACGTGTAGATCACGTAGGCCGCGTGATCGACCCGCATCGGCAGGGTTCGCTCCGCGTCGGTCACCGGATACGCCGGCGATCCGGCGATTTCCGCCTCGACCGCCGGCGCGTCGAGCACCAACCACCGCACCGGGCCCGGCAGCCGATCCCGCCATCGCGCCACGGTGATTCCTGTCGTCACACCGGAATCGGTGAGCATGTGCTCTATCCGGTCGGCCGGGTACTTCGGGTCCACCGACATGAACGCTGCCCCCGACTTGGTCACCGCCCACACCGCCAGTACCGACTCGACCGACCGCGGCAGTCCCACCGCGACAGTCGTCTCCGGCCCTGCGCCCCGGTCGATCAACAACCGGGCCAGGCGATTCGACTCCGCGTCGAGCTCGCCGTAGGTCCACCGGCGGTCCCCGCACACCACCGCGACCGCCCCCGGATCCCGGCCCGCCGCCAATAGATCCGCCAGCATCCGGACCGGCATCGCCGGAGGACCCGCTATATGCGTCAGTTCCTGTCGTTCCGCCGGGGAGAGCAGATCCAGCCGGGCCAGCGGCAGGTCCGGATCGGCGGTGATGCCGCCGATCACGCGCAGGATCCGCTGCAGTGTCGCCTCCATCGCGGCGTGCTCGAAGAGATCGGGCAGATACTTGATCCGCAGGCGCAACCGGGTATCGGCATACGCGACCACCCCCAGTGGATAGTGCGCGGCGTCGATACCGGTGACACCGGCCACCCGTAGGCCGGCGATATCGGTATCCGCGGTCACCCGGCCCCGATCGACCGGATAGGTCTCGAACACCGTCATCGTGTCGAACACCGCCCCCGGACCGGCGGCGTGCTCGATATCGGTCAGCCCCACGAAATGGTGGTCGAGCAGGGTGGCCTGCTCCGTTTGGACGCGCTCGAGCAGCTGTCCCAGGCTTTCGGTGGGATCGAGCCGGACACGCACCGGCAGTGTGTTGACGAACAGCCCGATCATGGATTCGATACCCGCCATCTGTGGCGGGCGTCCGGACACCGTGGACCCGAATGTCACATCGTCGCGGGAGGTCGCCGCGCCCAGGACGATGGCCCAGGCCGTCTGGAGCACGGTGTTGAGGGTGACTCCCCGCGCCTGCGCGAAATCCGTCAGGGTCGCGGTCTGTTCCTCGGTCAGCTCACCGAACACCTCACGGGAGCGGGTGTAGCGGCGGCCGGGATCGGCGGGGGCCAGCAGCGTCGGTTCGTCGGCACCGTCGAAGACGCGGGCCCAGGCGTCGAGCGCGGCGGCCCGGTCCTGCTCGGCGAGCCACGCCAGGAAATCCCGATAGGGGCGAACCGGGGGTAGCGTCGCGATATCGCCGTCGGTGGCGTAGAGCACCAGCAACTCCTTCAGGAGCAGCGGCGTCGACCAGCCGTCGAGCAACAGGTGGTGGTTGGTCAGCACGAGCCGATAGCGTTGTGGTCCCGTGGTGACCAGCATCCAGCGCAACAGCGGGGCACGGGCCGGGTCGAACCGGGTGGCCCGGTCCGCGGCCATCAGCAGCTCCCATTCGCGGTCCAGCGCTTCGCCGTCGAGCCCCGACAGATCGAGTTCCGACCAGGGCGCCTCGACACCTTCCTCGACCACCTGCACCGATCCGGTCTCGGTGACGAACGCGGTGCGCAGATTCGCATGCCGGTCGAGCAGCAGCTGCCCCGCTCGGCGCAGACGCGCCGGATCGATCCGCCCGCGGAGTTCGAGGACCAGTTGCACCATATAGGCGTCCATCGATTCCGCGGAGACCAGCGCGTGGAACAGCAATCCCTCCTGCAACGGGGTCAACGGCCAGATATCGCTCAACGCCGGATACCTGTCCTCGAGCCGCTCGATCTCGGATTGCCCGAGCCGGACCAGATCCAGGTCCGACGGCGTCCGCTCGCCGGCCCCGCGCCGATGGGTATGGTCCGCCAGCGCGGTCAGAACCGCACACCACGCCTCCGCCGCCGCACGCACCGCGGCGGCGGTGAGCAATCCGGCGGGATACGACCAGATCGCCCGTAACCGCGGCCGGCCCCCGTCGGCGACGACGCGGGCATTGATATCGAGCACCGCCGGCACCGGCATATCCGGGTTCTGCGCCCGGGCGAGCTCGGCGCCCGAGAGGTCGCCCCCGTCGTCCACCGGCATCCATCCGGCCACCTGCACGTCCTCCGGAATCCCCGGGGTGACGCGGCCGAGGTAGTTGAACGCGATCTGCGGTGCCGGCAGGTCCCGCAATACCGGTTCGGTGTCCTCGTTGAGATACCGCAGAAGGCCGTAGCCGATCCCGTGGTCCGGGACGGCGAGCAACTGTTCCTTGACGGACTTGACGGCTGCCCCCAGTGCCGGCCCGCCCGCATACGCGTCCTCCGGGTCGATATCCGGAAGACGCAGGACCATCGGGAAAACGGTGCTGAACCAGCCGACCGTCCGGGTCGTATCCGCACCCGGTACGGCGCCCTCTTCGCGACCGTGCCCTTCGATACCGATCGCCACGACCGGGCGGGAACCGCGGGGCGGCTCCGTCGTATGTTCGCGCCGCCATTTCGTCACCGCCAGAACCAGCGTGGTCAGCAACCCGTCGACCACGGTGCCGTGGAAGGCCGCGGGGACATCGGACAACACTGCCTCGGTCACCTCGGGGGGCACGTCGACCTCGACCGTGCGCACAGTGGCGGTCACGTCGATGGCGGGGTCGAAGGGCCGCGAACCGATCACCGGCTCGTCCTCGACAGCCATCGCCTGCCACATCCCGAGCTCGGCGATCCGCTCCGGGCGGTGGGCCTCCTCGACCAGCCCGTGTGCCCATCTGCGCATCGAGGTGCCGACCGGGGCGAGATCAGGAGCACGGCCGGCCTCGAGCCGCGCCCACGCGATCGCGAGGTCGGGCACCAGCACTCGCCAGGAAACGGCGTCGATCGCCGAATGATGCACCAGCACCAGAATCCGGCCCGCTGCCGCCTCGTCCACCGGATCGAACCACACCAGTTGCACCACCACCCCGGCCTCCGGATCGAGCCGGTTCGTGGCGGCATCCAGCTCCGCGGCCACCGACGCGCGGAACGCGGTACTTCCCGGCTCCTCCGCTGTGACCACCCGGTGGATGATGTCGCCGGATCGGACCGTCCCGACCGGCAGCGCCTCCCATATCCAGCTTCCGTCACCGGCCGGGCGCAGCCGGGCGCGCAGCATATCGTGCCGATCCAGTACCGCCTGCACCGTATCCGCCAGCCGTTGCCGGGCGATCCCCGCCGGCAGGCTCAGCAGCACGGCCTGGGAGAAACGGTCGAATCGCGATACCGCACGGTCGATGAGCCAGCGCATGATCGGCGTCAGCGGTATCGGCCCGACGCCTCCACCGGGCAGCTCCTCCGGTAGTGGAGTCGCTGTGGAGTCCTCGGCGCGGACGGCGACCCGGGCCAGCCCGGCAACCGTCTTACGGTCGAACACCTCCCGCGCGGAGAACAGCACGCCCAGCGATTTGGCCCGGTTCACCAACTGGATCGCCATGATGCTGTCGCCGCCGAGTGCGAAGAACGAATCGTCGGCACCCACCGATCCGACACCCAGTACCTCGGCGAACACCTCCGCGATCGTGCGCTCCACCGGGGTTTCCGGCTCCCGGAACACCGCCGCACCAGCGAAAACCGGCTCCGGTAACGCCCGCCGATCCAACTTGCCCACCGGGGTCAGCGGCACCCGGTCCAACACCATGATCGCCGCCGGAACCATATGGGAAGGCAACCGAGCCCCCACATACTCCGACAGAACCGCCACATCGATCGAACACCCCGGCGCGGCAACCACATACGACACCAGCGAAACCGCCCCGGAACTGCCGTGGTGACCGATCGTCACCGCGAAACCGACGGTGTCGTGCGCGGCCAGTACCGCATCGATCTCGCCCAGTTCGATCCGTATCCCACGGATCTTGACCTGGAAATCCGAGCGCCCCAGATGCTGGAGCGACCCGTCAGCGGTCCACCGCACCACATCCCCGGTGCGATACATCCGCTCCCCCGGTATCCACGGACACGCCACGAACCGCTGCGCGGTCGGCCCCGCCCGGTGGTGGTAACCACGGGCCAGGACCGCGCCCGCCACGTACAACTCGCCCGCCACCCCCACCGGCACCGGCTGCAACCGCTGGTCCAGCACCCATTCCGCCACACCACGAATCGGAGCACCGATCGTCACCGGCTCCCCCGCCACCAGAGGCGCACTGTGATTCGTCATCACCGTGGCCTCGGACGGGCCGTATCCGTTGAACACGGTGCAGCCGTTGCTCCAGCGTTCGACCAGGTCGGTACCGTAGACCTCCCCCCCGATCACCAGGTTGCGCAGGTCGGGAAGCGGCCAGCGGGTGTGATCGATGGTGGTCAGCGGGGAGGGGGTGATGAAGACGTGGCCGATATGCTCGCTGCCGAGCAGTTCGCCGAGTTCGTCACCACCGTAGACATCGGGGGGCGCGATGACCAGGGCCGCGCCCGCGCACAGTGCCGACAGCAATTCCTCGACCGAGACATCGAAGCCCGGCGACGAGAGATAGGCGATACGGGAGCCGGACTCGATACGCATGACGTCGCGGTGCTCGTCCGCGCAGTTGCGCAGGCCGCGATGGGTGACCGCGACGGCTTTGGGCAGTCCGGTCGACCCGGAGGTGTAGATGACGTAGGCGATATCGTCGACACGGAGGGGACGCACCCGGTCCTCGTCGGTGAGGGGGTGGGTGGGGTAGCTGTTGTCGGAGTGTCCCGGTATCACCCATTCGATACCCCCGGGTAGTGCTTCACGCGCTGGTGTGACGGTGATGCCCAGGGCGGCGCGGGAGTCGGTGAGCATGTAGTCGATCCGTTCGGCGGGGTAGCCCGGGTCCACGGGCAGGAACGCCGCTCCCGATTTGGCCACCGCCCATACCGCCAGTACCGATTCCACCGATCGTGGTATCGCCACCGCGACCACGTCTTCGGGTCCCACTCCCCGGTCCACCAGTAATCGGGCCAGCCGGTTCGAACGCTGGTCCAGCTCGCGGTAGCTCGTACACCGGCCCGCGAACACCACCGCGGGAGCCTGCGGATCCCGCGCCACCGCACCGGCCAGCAACTCCGCCAACACCACCGGCGCCGCACCGGGGCCACCGCGCCGGGACACCAGGTCCGCGCGTTCGGCGGGGTCGAGCATATCGATCGATCCCACCACCACCGCCGGGTCCTCGGCCACCGCTTCCAGGACCCGGACCCACCGTTGTGCCAGTGACTGCACGGTGCCCGCGTCGAAGAGGTCGGTGGCATATGTCACCGACACTGCCAGCCCGCCGCTGTCTCCTTCCGGGGAGACCACCACCTGCAGGTCGAAACGGGAGACGTCTTCGGGGAGGTCGACCACCGATACATCCACCCCGGCCAGTGCCAGGTCGGCTCGGGCCATGTTCTGGTATGCCAGCATCACCTGGAACAGTGGGGGTACCGACTGGGAGCGTTGCGGTGCGAGTTCGTCCACTATCTGTTCGAATGCCACATCCGCGTGTTCGAAGGCGGCCAGGTCCACGTCCCGGACCCGCTGCAGGAGTTCCGCGAACGGTTCCCCGGGATCGATCTCGGTCCGCAGGACCAGGGTGTTGACGAACATCCCCACCACATCGTCGAGCGCTTCCCCGCCGCGTCCGGCGACCGGCGTGCCCACCGCGATATCACCCGAACCGCTCAACCGGGCCAGCAGCACCGCCAACGCGGCGTGCACCACCATGAACAACGACACGCCGCGGCGATGCGCTATCCCCGCCAGCCGCCCCACCAGCACCGGTTCCAGCCCCACCCGGTAACTACCACCCCGGCCCGAGGCCACCGCCGGACGCGGCCGGTCGAAAGGCAGACACAACTCCACCGGCACATCCCTCAACGTCTCCCGCCAGAACCGGATCTGTTCGGCACACAGCGATTCCGGATCCTCAGGCGAGCCGAGAACAGCGCGTTGCCACAGGGCATAGTCCGCGTACTGGACCGGCAGCGGGGTCCATACGGGGGCTTCCCCACGTGCCCGGCAGGTGTACGCCGTGGCCACATCGCGGGCCAGCGGGACCATCGAGAAACCGTCCGCGGCGATATGGTGTACCACCACGGACAGGACGTATTCGGTCTCCGCGCTGTCGACCACGCGGAACAACCGAGCCCGCACCGGCGCCTGCGCACTCACGTCGAAGCCCTCGCGAACGACGCGCATCACGGTGGGGATCAACCGGTCCGACCGGACGGGCACCGGATTCAGTTCGTGGTCCGTATCGCCGACGGGTTCGATCACCTGGATCAGCGTTCCGTCCCGGTCCGGGTACCGGGTCCGCAAGGATTCGTGCCGGCGTAGGACATCGGCCATGGCCGAACGCAGGGCGCCGAAGTCCAGTTCCCCACGCAGCCGGAGGGTGATCGGCATGTTGTAGGCCCCGGAAGTGGTGTCGTATTGGTTGAAGAACCACATCCGTTGCTGGGCCGGTGCCAACGGCAGCAGATCGGGCCGGGGTCCGGCGACCAGCGGCGGCCTCGACCGTCCCGTACGAGGATGCTGCGCTGTGCGGGTCGCGAGCTGCGAGACCCGTGGCGTCTCGAACAACCACCGCACCGGAACCTCGGTATCCAGCGCCGTACCGAGTCGCGCGGCAACGCGCGTGGCGACCAGGCTGTCGCCGCCGAGCGCGAAGAACGAATCGTCGGCACCCACCGATCCGACACCCAGTACCTCGGCGAACACCTCCGCGATCGTGCGCTCCACCGGGGTTTCCGGCTCCCGGAACACCGCCGCACCAGCGAAAACCGGCTCCGGTAACGCCCGCCGATCCAACTTGCCCACCGGGGTCAGCGGCACCCGGTCCAACACCATGATCGCCGCCGGAACCATATGGGAAGGCAACCGAGCCCCCACATACTCCGACAGAACCGCCACATCGATCGAACACCCCGGCGCGGCAACCACATACGACACCAGCGAAACCGCCCCGGAACTGCCGTGGTGACCGATCGTCACCGCGAAACCGACGGTGTCGTGCGCGGCCAGTACCGCATCGATCTCGCCCAGTTCGATCCGTATCCCACGGATCTTGACCTGGAAATCCGAGCGCCCCAGATGCTGGAGCGACCCGTCAGCGGTCCACCGCACCACATCCCCGGTGCGATACATCCGCTCCCCCGGTATCCACGGACACGCCACGAACCGCTGCGCGGTCGGCCCCGCCCGGTGGTGGTAACCACGGGCCAGGACCGCGCCCGCCACGTACAACTCGCCCGCCACCCCCACCGGCACCGGCTGCAACCGCTGGTCCAGCACCCATTCCGCCACACCACGAATCGGAGCACCGATCGTCACCGGCTCCCCCGCCACCAGGGGCGCACTGTGATTCGTCATCACCGTGGCCTCGGTGGGACCGTAGGCATCGAAGAACGCACGGCCACCGGATGCCCAGCGCCGCACCAGTTCCGGCGGACAGACGTCTCCCGCGGCGACGACGACGCGCAAGGTGTCGAGCCCGGCCGGGTCCACCGATGACAACGCCGCCGGGGTCCCCACCGCGTGGGTCACCCGTTCGCGCCGCAGCAGCTCGGCCAGCTCCGCGCCACCGTAGGTGCCGGGCGCCGCGATCACCATCGTGGCACCGGCACCCACCGCGAGCAGCAGTTCCCAGACCGAGGCGTCGAAGCTCGGTGTCGCGAGATGCAGTGTCCGCGAATCACCGGTTACGGCATAACGTTCCCGCTGTTCGCCGGCGAGTGCGGCCAACCCGGTATGCGTCACGGTCACCCCTTTCGGCACGCCCGTGGAACCCGAGGTATAGATCAGGTAGGCCGGGTGTCCGGGCCGCAGCACGGTGGTGCGTTCGGTATCGGTGAGGGGGTGGGTGGGGTAGCTGTTGTCGGAGTGTCCCGGTATCACCCATTCGATACCCCCGGGTAGTGCTTCACGCGCTGGTGTGACGGTGATGCCCAGGGCGGCGCGGGAGTCGGTGAGCATGTAGTCGATCCGTTCGGCGGGGTAGCCCGGGTCCACGGGCAGGAACGCCGCTCCCGATTTGGCCACCGCCCATACCGCCAGTACCGATTCCACCGATCGTGGTATCGCCACCGCGACCACGTCTTCGGGTCCCACTCCCCGGTCCACCAGTAATCGGGCCAGCCGGTTCGAACGCTGGTCCAGCTCGCGGTAGCTCGTACACCGGCCCGCGAACACCACCGCGGGAGCCTGCGGATCCCGCGCCACCGCACCGGCCAGCAACTCCGCCAACACCACCGGCGCCGCACCGGGGCCACCGCGCCGGGACACCAGGTCCGCGCGTTCGGCGGGGTCGAGCATATCGATCGATCCCACCACCACCGCCGGGTCCTCGGCCACCGCTTCCAGGACCCGGACCCACCGTTGTGCCAGTGACTGCACGGTGCCCGCGTCGAAGAGGTCGGTGGCATATGTCACCGACACTGCCAGCCCGCCGCTGTCTCCTTCCGGGGAGACCACCACCTGCAGGTCGAAACGGGAGACGTCTTCGGGGAGGTCGACCACCGATACATCCACCCCGGCCAGTGCCAGGTCGGCTCGGGCCATGTTCTGGTATGCCAGCATCACCTGGAACAGTGGGGGTACCGACTGGGAGCGTTGCGGTGCGAGTTCGTCCACTATCTGTTCGAATGCCACATCCGCGTGTTCGAAGGCGGCCAGGTCCACGTCCCGGACCCGCTGCAGGAGTTCCGCGAACGGTTCCCCGGGATCGATCTCGGTCCGCAGGACCAGGGTGTTGACGAACATCCCCACCACATCGTCGAGCGCTTCCCCGCCGCGTCCGGCGACCGGCGTGCCCACCGCGATATCACCCGAACCGCTCAACCGGGCCAGCAGCACCGCCAACGCGGCGTGCACCACCATGAACAACGACACGCCGCGGCGATGCGCTATCCCCGCCAGCCGCCCCACCAGCACCGGTTCCAGCCCCACCCGGTAACTACCGCCCCGGCCCGAGGCCACCGCCGGACGCGGCCGGTCGAAGGGCAGACACAACTCCACCGGCACATCCCTCAACGTCTCCCGCCAGAACCCGAGGCTTTCGTGACGATGGCGGATCCGGGCACCGTAACGGACACTGTCGGGGTGGACCAGTCCGAGGCCGGTATCGCGCCGGGCACCGGCGAATGCGTCGAGGAATCGAGCAAATCGGGCATGGTGCGCCGAGAGTTCCGGGCCGGTGTAGAGACCGGGATTGGCCATGAAGTGCAGGATCGTCCGCGGCGGATCGCCGGTCTGATAGAGGTCTACCAGCAGATCTTCGACCGGCCCGGAGCTGAGTATATGGAATTCCCCGGTAATCGGCCCGAGCCGGATCTCCTGCGGGAAGAACATGGCATTCACCATCGGCCCGGCGAATCGTCGCTGCCCGTCGCATCCAGCGGCGGCGCGAATATCGGCGAGACCGCACCGCTGATGCCGCAGGGCGCCGATCAGATCGGATTGGACGCGGCGCACCAGCGTCTCGACCGTATCCTCTGCCCCGAGCCCGATCGGGAACGGCACGATATTGACGAACACTCCCCCGGACCGGCGCAGCACGGCGGTGGTACGGCCCGATACGGGAATATCGACCATGACGTCGTCTTGCCCGGTCATCCGGCCCAGGTAGCATCCGAACGCGGCGATCACCACCGCGGACGGACTCGCGTCCAGCACTTTCGCGCAATACTCGATCCGCGCTACCGTCGCTGCCGGCAGTTCACCGAGCGCGGCCACACTGTCCGCGCGCGCGGGTGCGTACCCGGCGGCCAGGCCGGAACTCTCCTCGACGCCGGCGAGTTTGTCCATCCAATAGGCTCGGTCGCTGATGAACCGCTTCGATTCCCGATAACTACGGTCGGCTTCGTACAGGGTGCGCAGGTCCGCCGCTCGGTTCGGTTCCACCGGCGCACTCTGTTCGCCCGACCGAGCTCGCACCGTGGCCGTGTACAGCGCCGCGATCCGGTTCACGATGGTCATCGCGGCGTAGCCGTCCAATGCCACGTGGTGAATCCTGTTGTACCACAGGTAATGCCGATCACCGACCTGCACGACCGCCCCGGCGACCAACCGGTCCCGGGTGATATCCAGCGGTGCGGTGTACTCGTGGCGCATCCATTCCAGGGCCGCCGCCATGGGGTCGGGCTCGCGACGCATATCGACGATCGGCCCGATCGAATCCAGTTCGGGGTCGAACACCTGCTGCGGCTCGCCGTCGTTGTGGACCAGGCGTAGATACCCCGACTGGAATTCGCGACCCGCCCGAATCGATGTCCAGCGCAGCAACTCGAGGTCCAGATCTCCGCGTATTTCGATATATTGCGCCTCGCAGATCGGCACGTCGGGACTCAACTGCTGCGCCAGCCACAGGTCCCGCTGTCCGGCGGAAAGCGGGACGGGCCGGTGCGCCGGAAAAGAGGGTGGATCATCATCCCTGTCGAAAGCAGGGTCGGAATGGACACGGGGGTGCGGACTTGTCATCGCTCTCCTCCAGACCCGAATTCTCCTCCATACCCGACCGGCTTCAGTCTAGGACGCTCGAATTGTCGGCGTATACCCCGAATCCACGATCCGGACAACAAAATTGCTGCTAATTTTACGAGAGCGATAGTCCGTCGGAATTTTTGTCCGCCGGCGATCTGGATGTGCCGCGAGACCCCCGCAAGGAAATCGCAAGGTTCATCGGCAACAGGTATCGATAGGGTCCCGAATCCGGCGCTGTGGCGGAAACCGGAACGCACCGCTCGCCCGGCCGAAGCCACACAGGCGATACTCGTACGTGATCCGGATTCCGCAGGAAACGTCCCCACCCTGGAAATCAGGTGTTTCACGTTCGCCCCGATCGGCACGGACACATGACCGGGCTCCGGCGCTATTTACGAAAGCGAGACTCCGATCGGGAACAGCGCTTCGCGATCACCGAACACCAGGCCACGGGAAATATGTTAATCATAATTTTTTCACTTTTTATGATTTCCGGCCGACCTGCCCCGCATCCGGTGCCGGAGCGGAAAAACACCGATAATTCATAGGATGACACCGCCGAACGTTTCCGGCTATCCCATACGGGTAGTTCGCGCCATCAGGAAACCGGCACAGGTCAGGAGCCGACCATGAGCAGGCAATTGTTTCGCAAAGGCGACAAAGTCGCATGGAGCAGCCACGGAAATACGGTCGAAGGCGAGGTCGAAGAGGTCATCACCTCGGACACCGAGGTGGCCGGGCGGACGGTCCGAGCCTCCGAAGAGGAGCCACAGTATCGGGTCCGGAGCGCGAAAAGCGGCCGCGATGCCGTGCACAAACCCTCCGCGCTCCGCCGGCAGGGCAAGTGATACAGGACCGATCGATACAGGAAGGAGAAGGCCGTGCCGGACGACAACGACGCGGACATACGTAAGCAATTCGACGACACCGTCAACATGACGGCCGAGGAGTTACGCCGATGGCTCGACACCGACGAATCGAAGTCGGTCGGGCAGAAACCGGCAGGCGGGGGCGAGTCGACAGGGCATGCCAGCGGACGCCGCATCGTCGAACTACTCGAGAAGCAGACCCTGACCGACGACGATTATGCCCATATGCGCAAAGTTATCGGCTACGCGCATCGCCACCTCGAACAACGTCCGTCCGGCGAGATCGAGGACAGCAAATGGCGCTATTCGTTGATGAATTGGGGGCACGACCCCCTGAAGGCCACCGAGTGAGAACCGCGACGAGGTGATATCACCGCCGGTGCGCCGGGACTTCTCGCGGCCGGCTACGTTCGTTCCGGCCGCGTTCCCTGCCGTGGGGCACCGGGTGCCCCTTCGTATCGGTCGAGCTGCCGGCGGAGGAGTTTGCCGGTCGCGTTACGCGGAAGTTCGTCGATGAACCGCAGATGTGGCCGGCCGATCGCGCCGCCTTCACCCGCTATTGGGAGGCCGAGAGCGCCGAGATATCCCTCGATGCCGAGGTCAAGGCCTATGAACCGGCACCTCGCGGATATGAGGCGACGGCGGGCGCTCGGTAAATCACTCGTCTGACCGACCCACTCCCCCGGCCGCGGCCCCCGTCCGAGCAGTGATGAGCGCATCCGGAGCCGGGTGCCGGTACCGCAACCGCCCGCACCTATCCCCTGCGCGACCGCATGCTCGGCCTGACCGACCGGCTCCCCGCCCTGACCCTTCACCTGTGGTATCGCGAGCACACCTCCGGCGCCCACCACGGCAGCCTCGACCCGGCCGGCCTCGACCTGCCAGAAAAGCGGACTACATCCGCTGCGGTGGTGCCGAATTCCTCTGGACCATCCGAAGCTTCCTCCGGAAACGGCGTATTCCCGGCAACCGCGTGCGCACCGAACAGTTCACGCCGATGGACTGGCGGGAAGCTACGCGCTGATTCCCGGTACGGGTCAGCCGATGGGTTGGCGGCCACGAACGCGCGGACCGGTATGGGCGGGAAGATGCCGGTAACCGTGCAGGGTGAACAGCGGCCGCCGGGTCGGCGGGCCGGTCAGCCGCAGCTCCGGGAATGCCTCGAACAGCGCGTGCAGGGCATGTGCCGCCTCCATCCGGGCCAGACCGGCGCCCAGGCATACGTGGATACCGCTACCGAAGGACAGGTGGTTCCTGGCGTTGTCCCGGGTGATATCGAAACGGGCCGGATCGGTGAACACGGCGGGATCGCGGTTCGCGCCGGCCAGCGAGAGCACCACGGTCGATCCTGCGCGCAACCGGGTGCCGCCGATCTGCAGCGCGGTGCGCGTGGTACGAGCGGTGGCCTGCACCGGCGGATCGATCCGGAGGATCTCCTCCACCGCGTTGGGCCAGAGGTGCGGCTCGGCGCGTAACCGGTCGAGTTGATCGGGATGCTGGAGCAGCCGGACGATGCCCTTGCCGATCAGGTTGACCGTGGTTTCGAAACCGGCGGCCATCAGCAGAGTCGCCGACGCGCACAGTTCGTGGGTGGACAGATCGCCCGCGACGACCAGGTTGCTGAGGATATCGTCGCCGGGTTCGGCGCGGAGGCGCTCGATATGCGCGAGCAGGTACCGGTGCACTCGCTCCGAGGAGCGCATCGCCCGCTGGTGGGTCCGCCAGGGGATACCGAAGTCGAGCAGCGGACTGATGTCGTCGCCCCAGCGCAGGAACATCTCGCGGTCGGAGTCCGGGAAACCGAGCATCTCGGAGATGATGGCGATGGGTACCTGCGCCGCGTACCGCTCCACGAGGTCGGTGGGCCCGTTGTCCGGGAGCGCCGCGAGCAGTTCCGCGGTGACCGTTTCGATCCGGTCGCGCAGCCGGGCGACGGCGCGCGGGGTGAAGGCCGCGGTGACCGGTTTACGCATCCGGGTGTGCCCGGGCTGGTCGATCACCAGCATCGACGGCGGATCCACCGGGTTCGGGGGCACGGGTCGCCGTTCCAGCGCGCGCCGGACGGGCCACGGCGCACCGAGCACGGTGGGTACGCCGACACCGAAGCGGCTGTCGCGCAATACATCCCGGACGAGATCGTGGTCGAAGGTGATCCACACGGGAAGGGCCCGGTGCAGACCACCCGCCCCACGCATCTCCTCGATCAGTGCGTAAGGGTTCTCGATGCCCTCCACACCACCGTTCAACCGTGCGAACAGATCACCGCGGCGGAGCTGGATCCGGTGGAACAGGCGGATCACCCCGTGATTGTTGACCCACCGATACACATACTGCGGTTTCATCGAGCCCCTCCATCGCCGAACCGTCGCCTCCTTGTGGGTGTTACGAATATCACAACCCGAGCGGCGACCGAGTACCGCACCGAGTCCTGTCGCGGTAAGTGATCCGAGGTTCAGCGCGCGAACCACCCGCGCCGCGCCGAGTACGACAGGACATCATCCGAGGCGTATCCCGCCGTCGGGCGGGCCGAGCCCCGACGCCCCACCGGTGGCGGGCAGACTGTGCCCGGTGAGCGCCACATTGCATGCCAGCGGCCTGTCGGCCGGGCACGCCGAACGGACCCTGTTCGCCGACCTCGATCTCACCCTCGCCCCCGGCGACGTGATCGGCCTGGTGGGCGTCAACGGCGCGGGCAAATCGACCCTGCTACGCCTGCTCGCCGACGGCACCCCGGACAGCGGCACGATCACGCTGAGCCCACCCGACGCCACCGTGGGATACCTGGCCCAGGAACCCGAACGTATCGATGGCGAGACCGTACTGGAGTTCCTCGCTCGCCGCACCGGTGTCGCGCACGCCCAGCGGCTCATGGACGCGGCCGCCGAACGCCTCGGCGACGGCGGCGCCGACGACTACTCCCCCGCACTCGAGCACTGGCTCGCTCTCGGCGGCGCCGATCTCGAACAACGCGCCGCGGAGGTCGCCGCCGATCTCGGGCTCACCGACGGCCTCGCCGGTGGACTGGCCACCCCGATGACCGGGTTGTCCGGCGGACAGGCCGCCCGCGCCGGACTCGCCTCGGTCCTGCTCTCGCGTTTCGACATCCTGTTGCTGGACGAACCCACCAACGACCTAGACCTCGACGGTCTCGACCGCCTCGAACGATTCGTCACCGGCGTCCGGGTTCCCCTGATGATCATCAGCCACGATCGGGAGTTCCTGACCCGAACGGTCAACGGCGTCCTCGAGCTCGACCTGACCCAGCAGCAAGTCGGTTTCTACGACGGCGGCTACGATGCCTACCTGGCCGAACGGGAGATCGCGCGCCGGCACGCCCGTGCGGCGTACGACGAATTCGCCGCCACCAGAGCCGGTTTGGAAGCCCGGGCGCTGATGCAGCGCAATTGGCTGGAACACGGCGTCCGCAATGCCCGCCGCAAGAGCAGGAACGACTCCGACAAGATCGGCCGTAGGACCCGCGCCGAATCCACCGAGAAACAGGCCGCCAAGGCGCGCCAGACGCAGCGGCGTATCGAACGGCTCGAAGTGGTCGAGGAGCCGCGCAAAGAGTGGGAGCTGCGCATGGAGATCGCGCGGGCACCGCGCAGCGGTTCTGTTGTGGTGACGGCCGGTGATGCCACCGTCACACGCGGCGAGTTCGTTCTCGGGCCGGTGACCACCCAGATCGATCGAGCCGACCGTATCGTCTTGACCGGGGCGAACGGCTCCGGTAAGTCCACTCTGCTCGCCCTGCTACTCGGTAAGCTCGCCCCCGATACGGGCACGGTCGCACTCGGTTCCGGCGTGCGGATCGGCGAGGTCGACCAGGCACGTGGCCTGTTCCGTGGGAACATCCCCCTCGCTCACGCCTTCGGCGCGGCGATGCCGGAATGGCCCGAAGCCGAAGTACGCACTCTGCTCGCCAAGTTCGGTCTGCGCGGCCCACATGTCAACCGCGCCTGCGATACTCTCTCCCCCGGCGAGCGCACCCGCGCCGCGCTGGCCCTGCTGCAGGCCCGTGGAGTGAACCTGCTCGTCCTCGACGAACCGACCAACCACCTCGACCTGCCCGCTATCGAACAGCTCGAGCAGGCCATCGATTCCTTCACCGAGACGCTCGTTCTGGTGACACACGACCGCCGGATGCTCGATTCGGTACGAGCCGACCGCCGCTGGCATATGGCCGGCGGGCAGCTCACCGAGGAGTAGGGCGGCGAGAGGGGCGCTGCCCCGGGGCAGCCGGCTGTCGACCACCGCGCCGAGTTCGATCAGCCCGGTGGCGACTCCGGCGGCGACAGGGCCCCGGCTCGCCGCAGTTCGACGCCGAGCACCTGCTACAAGAGCCCTCCTGTATGGGATACGCTCGGCAGTAGCTCGGTTGCGCTGAACCTCCGCCGCCGATCCGCGGCGCCGAAGCCTACTCAGGAGGCGGCGATGCGCTCTCGCCGTTCCACACGGAACGATCCCGTACCGCCACCGGCTGTGGCGGCAACCCCTTGGTCGATTCCCCGAGGGCTGATCGTCGTACTGACCGTGGCCGGAGTGGTGGTGGCCGTCACGGGAACGAAAGCCGCCGCCGACATTCTGGGCCCCGTTTTTCTCGCCCTGATGCTCAGCATCGCGGTCCAGCCCGTTCAGTCATGGGCGCAGCGGCGTGGACTGCGCCCGTGGGCCGGAATGGCGGGCGCGGTGGTGGTGGTCTACCTGATCCTGCTCGGTTTGATCGGAGCTCTGGTGCTGTCGGCCGCCCAGCTGGCCACCCGGCTGCCGGAATACGCCGGAGCCGTGGACGACAGGCTGGCCGGCCTACGCAATGCTCTCTCCGCCGCCGGGGTGGGCGACGAGCAGATTCGCAAAGCGCTCAGCGGTATCGATATCGGCAGGGTCGTCGCGCTCCTCGAATCCGCGTTACAGGGTCTGCTCGGTGTGTTCTCGAATGTGTTCTTCATACTCGCGCTGCTGTTCTTCATGGCGCTCGACGGTATGACCATCGGGGCGAAGATGGACATCATCGCGCGCACGCGGCCCGAGATCGCTCACGCGTTGACGGCCTTCGCGCGAGGTACTCGCAAATACTTGATCGTCTCCACGGTGTTCGGCTTGATCGTCGCGGTATTCGACGGCGTGGCACTGTGGCTGCTGGGGGTCCCGTTACCGGTGCTGTGGGCCCTGCTGTCGTTCATCACCAACTACATTCCCAATATCGGCTTCGTCATCGGACTCGTACCACCGGCACTTCTGGCGCTGCTGGAAGGTGGGCCGCAAACGATGGTCTGGGTGATCGTGCTCTACTGCGTGATCAACTTCGTGGTCCAATCGGTGATCCAGCCGAAATTCGTCGGCGATGCGGTCGGGCTCAGCGTCACCGTGACCTTCCTGTCGCTGGTGTTCTGGTCCTGGGTACTGGGGGCACTCGGCGCACTACTGGCCATCCCGATGACACTGCTGGTCAAGGCTCTCCTGGTGGATATAGACCCCGCCGGCCGCTGGATCGGTGTTCTGCTCGGGGAAAAAGGAGTGACAACCGAGCGAGCTCCTGGATCCGGAGCTCCTCCGTGAGGGTGGATATCGCCGCCGTCGTACCGGTGGTCACCGGGTGCCGGACGCGGCCCGGGCTCGAGTAGTGGGACGCGGCAGAGCGGCGGCGACGAGGAGCCCGACGGCCGCGAGGACGGCCAGGGTGATCATGGCGGCGGCATAGGCATGACCGGTCAGACCGGCGACGAGGATGGTGCCGGCGACGGCGGTACCCAGTGACGAGCCGAGGTTGGAGACACAGCGCGAGAGGCCGGAGATCTCGCCTTGGAGTTCGTCGCCGAAGCTGGACTGGACGATATCCACCGAGGGAGTCAGCATTGTGCCGAGTCCGAGCCCGATGAGCAGTAGTCCGGGCGCGAACCCCCAGGGGCCGACAGAGCGGCCGGCCAGAGCGACCAGGACAACGATTCCGGCGATGGTCGTCCCGAAGCCCGCCATGATCAGGGTGCGCCGGGTCCGGTGCCGGACCAGCCACGCGGCCGCGAGCGAGGTGGCCAGGAGCCCCGCGGTCGCCGCGGTGAACACGATCCCGGTCTCGATCGCGTTGTAGCCACGCACGACCTGCAGATAGGCCGCCACCACGAACGAGGTCCCCATGAGCACCAACCACTGGATGTGCTGGGTGAGGAGACCGAGATCGGCCGTGCGGTTACCGAAGAGGCGGGCGGACAACAGCGGCTCGTGCCCGGCACGTTCGGCGGCGCGGGAAGTGGCGAAGAACACCGTGAGCACTACCACGCCCAGTGCGAGCAGGGCCAGCATCAGCCAGAGGTTGTCGTCGGCGGCCAGGATACCCAGGACGAGCAGGATCAACCCGGTGGCCGACAGGACCGCTCCGCGGATATCGAAGGGCCGGGCCGGGTCCGGCGGGACCGGATCGACGATGCGGCGGCTGGACACGATGATGACGATGATGACCAGGACCTGGAACCCGAAGGCCGCGCGCCAGCTGAGAGCCGAGGTGATGAGCCCGCCGATCAGCGGTCCGGCGGCGGCGCCGATACCGCCCATGGCCATGATCGCGCCGAAGGCCCTGGCGCGGGAATCCGACTCGGTGAACAACAGTGTGGCCAGGATGTAGACGGGTGGGATCAGCATCGCGGTGCCGATTCCCTCGAGGATCGAATTGCCGAGCACCAACACACCCAGAGCCGGGGCGAGCGCGCTGAGCAGGGCGCCGACGCCGTAGACGGTGAGGCCGGCGACGAAACAGCGTTTGCGGCCGTAACGGTCGGTGAGCTTTCCGCCGGGGATCATCAGCGCCGCCATCACCAGCAGGAATATCGTGATCGTCAGCTGCACTCCGTGCACGTTCGTGTTCAGGTCTTCGCTGATGTCGGTGATCATCACGTTCATATTCGAGCCGGCGAAGCTGCAGATGAACTGCGCCAGCGCGAGGGGCACCAGGACCCCGCGCGGTGTGTCGCTGCCCGCCGCCGCCATCGACCGATGCTAGGTCGGGGCCGCGGGGCCGGGCTCGGATCGATCGAGTTGCTCGTCCAAGGCGATGGCCGCGGCCACCAGGGCCAGGTGGGTGAAGGCTTGCGGGAAGTTGCCCAGTTGTTCCCCCGAGGGGCCGATCTCCTCGGCGAAGAGACCGACATGGTTGGCGTAGGTGAGCATCTTGTCGAAGGCGTAACGGGCTCGGTCGACCCGGCCCGCCTCGGCGAGGGCTTCGACGTAGAGGAAGCTGCACAGGTTGAACGTTCCTTCGACGCCGCGTAGGCCGTCCGGCGAGGCCGCGGGGTCGTATCGGTAGACGAGACTGTCGCTGACCAGTTCGGTCTCCATGGCGTCGAGAGTGCTCAGCCACGCCGGATCGTGCGGGGTCAGAAATCCCATCCTCGGCATGAGCAGCAGTGAGGCGTCCAACACGTCGGTATCGAAGTGCTGGACGAACGCCTGCCGATCCGTACTCCAGCCGCGCTCGACGAGCTGGCCGAACACCGCGTCACGTTCACGTCTCCAGCGGGCCAGATCGGCGGGCCGGGCATGGTCGGTGGCGAGCCGGATACCACGTTCGAAAGCCACCCAGGTCATCAAGCGGCTGTAGGTGAAGTCCTTGCGGCCGCCCCGGGTCTCCCAGATTCCCTCGTCGGGCCGGTCCCAGTGGTCGGCGAGCCAGTCGAGGAGATCGGCGAACGCACGCCACCCCGCGATGCTGCCGATATCGGCGGACTGTGCCAGCGCATCGGCGGCCTCACCGTAGATATCGAGCTGGATCTGATCGGCCGCGCCATTACCGACCCGCACCGGGGCCGAACCCCGATAGCCCTCCAGATGGGTGAGGATCTCTTCGTCGAGCCGTGGCTCGCCGTCGATCCGGTACATGATCTGCAGCGGCTCCCCGGACGCGGTGCCTCCCGCCGCCACGCGGTCCCGCAACCACCTGCGGAAGGCGGCGGCTTCCTCGGTGAAGCCCAGATCGATCAGGGCCCGCACCGACAAGGACGCATCACGAACCCAGGTGTAGCGATAGTCCCAGTTGCGTTCACCCCCCACCTGCTCGGGCAGACCCATGGTGGCCGCGGCGATCGGCGCCCCGGTCGGTGCGTAGGTCAGCAGCTTCAAGGTGATCGCCGAGCGTTTGACCATATCCTGCCAGCGTCCCCGATACGTGCATGCGCGCAACCACTCCTGCCAGAACTTCCGGCAGGCCTCGAACTCGGCGAGGACCTCTTCCCGCACCGGCGGGTGCTGGGCGGCGCCACCGGCAGCGGTGGTGGTCAGCACGATCACCGCGGTCTGCCCCGCGGCCAGCGTGAAACGCGCGGATACGTCGCCGCCGTCGGCATGTAGCGGTACCGGATCGGTCACCTGCAGATGTAGATCGGTGTCCGCGCTCCGGAAGACCGCCCGGCGAGAGTCGGGAAGCTCCAGAGTATGTGGGGCGCGGGCGTAATCGAACCGCGGCCGGCAGATCAACCGGAACGGCAGACTGCCGCGGACCACACGCACGATCCGCACCACACGGTGCCGGTCGGTCGGGGCGCGATCCTGGATCGGCCCCATGAAATCGATGACCTCCCCGACCCCGCCCGGCGCCATGAACCTCGTGACCAGTACGGCGGTATCGGAAAGGTAGAGCTGGCGCACCGTTGTCTCCCCCGAATCCGGATCGGCGGCCAGCTGACAATGACCGCCGCGTTCGGAATCCAGCAGCGACGCGAAAACACTGGGCGAATCGAAGCGCGGGGTGCACCACCAGTCGATCGTGCCCGCCGAGGACACCAGCGCGGCGGTCTGCAGGTCGCCGACGATGCCGTGCTCGGCGATCGGGGGGTAGGAACTCACGAGCACTCCTTCGCCGAGGAACGCTCGGGTCCCGTCCGATAGGTCGCCATGTCCCGCCTTCCACAAGTGTTCGGCCCCTAACGAATACGCCGGACTCGGCATCCGACGCCTCACCCGCCACGGGTGAATCGACCGATGGCCCCATCGCTGCCCGTCCCGACGGCGAGTAGAATTTCCGACCACGCCGCTTCCAGCGGGACTCCACACCACAGCGAGTCGGGCGTGCACACCACATCGATGAGATCGCCGGCGGTATTCGTCTCCTTTTCCGTCGTGCCCGCGGGAGCGCGGATCGGGCCGGAGGGCAATGGTGCGGTGGTGCCGTGTGATCTCTCGGCGAGCCGCGACGACAGGCCGAGCGCGTGAGCCCCACCGGCAGCGACCCCGCGGTCCACGAAGGTAGCGTCGAAATACGCGTCTATGCCGAGCTGAACGATCTGCTCCCGCCGCAGTCGCGGTACGCGGTCCTGACGCGGCCGATGCGCTCCCATCAGACCGTCAAGGACATCGTCGAGGCGGCCGGTATCCCGCATACCGAAATCGACCTGCTCCTGGTGAACGGGGAATCCGTCGATTTCGGGTACCGTCCGTGTCCGGGCGACCGGCTCGCCGTCTACCCGATGTTCGAAAGTCTCGATATCGCCGGGCTGACCCGGGTGCGCCCCCGGCCGCTGCGGGAACCGCGCGTACTCGTCGATGTCAATCTCGGGGGGCTCGCCCGGCTCCTGCGGCTGATGGGGCTCGACGCCCGCTGCGAATTCGCGGCCGACGACGCCCGGCTGGCCGAGATATCCGCCGAGGACCACCGCGTCCTGCTCACCCGGGACCGCGGCCTGCTCGCCCGCCGCACGGTCACCCACGGTGTTCTCGTCCGCGCCGATCAACCGGTCGAGCAGACCGTGGAGGTGATCGCCCGCCTCGATCTGGCCGACTGCCTGGCACCGTTCACCCGCTGCCTCCGCTGTGGCGCGCTGCTGGCGGACGTCGCCAAGGACGACATCATCGACCGGATACCTCCGTTCACCCGCCGGTACCACGACACTTTTCGCCGATGCACCAGCTGTGAGCAGGTCTATTGGCCGGGCACCCACCAGCGGCGGCTCGACGAACTCGTCACCCGGATCACAACCCGGGTGCGGCGCACCTCGTGATCGCGAGCCGGACACCTGATACCCGGCGTCGACCGGTCCGGCGATACGGCGGTGTCCACTCCGAGCGGTATCCGGCTCGGCCCGTCGACCACACCACTGTTACGAGGCCTCGGCGGGATCGGCGGCACACCGGTTACCGGGACCGGTCCGGCCGCGCATACCCATGACTTCCTCCCACCAGTCGCCGACCGGGCTCGGGTCGGGCCATACCACCGGTTCGGCCTGTCGGTCGCCGGTTGCCGGCGAGAGCTGATGTTGTGCGGGCACACCTGCGCTGGGTGACATGATCACTCCTCGATGCTCGTCGGCTGCTTCCGCCGACTCGCCCGTTCTTCCCCGCCGTGCGGTACCGAAACCCGGGCACGGACAGCGACAGGACTCGCCGCGAGTGGGGAGCATCACACCGGCGAGTCGGGCCGGTCACGTTTCGCCGCCCGATCTCGGGTATCTCCCGGCATGACGGTGACGCGACGCGGCGCACCGGTGCGACAGTTACCCATCGCATGCTCCGGGAGGGCTTGTGTCTTCGATGCTTTCGTTTCTCACCCTCATGCTCGTGTTGCCGGGCTTGGCGGCCGCCGCCGCGTATGTCGCGGTAGCGATCAGTTTGTGGCTCGAAGGCCGGGAGACAGCCGAGGGTGCCGATGCGTCGGGTGCCACGCCGCCCGGCCGAGTCCGGCCGGTCTCCCCGGTGTCGTGCGCCCACCCGGTCCGACACGCCCGTACCGCCGCGACCCGGTGAGCGAGGCGGCCGCGGCAGCGGCGATGACACCGGCCTCCGCCGAGTGCGGGCACCGGGGCAGCTGATTACCGGCCGGTAGCACGGGTAGTCGCGACACAGGCGCAGCATGCGCCGGACCCACATCCTCGATACGAAGGAAATGAGGTAAGCATGAGTTCGCGTGATACCACTGCTCTGCTGACGCAGTTGCGGGCAGTCCTCGATCTGACGCACACCGAAATCCAAGTAGCCGAAACCCGTATCGCCCAGGCCCGGACCGATGCGGTGCGGCGGGAACTGTCCGAGAACGCCGACAATGCCCGTGCCCGGGCGGAGGCCATCGAGGCCGCCCTTCGTGAGCTCGGCGGTTTCCCCGAGGTCATCGGCCCCTTCCTCGGGCGGGTGGCCGCGGCGGTCAAGGCGATGGCCGAGCAGGCCCAGCCCTTCGAGGAGGCCCTCCTGGGCGATCTCGCCCTGGAACATCAGCTCCTCGACCGCGCCCGCTATATCAAGGCCCTCGCGACCAACGCTCGTAACACCGAGATCGTGGATCTGGCACAGCGGCTGATCACCGCGCACTCGGCGACGGTGGAATGGCTGACCACCGTTCTGGTCGAGGATGCCCTCGGCGGTCCGGCCGCACTGCGCCGCACCCCGCTGCAGGCGGTCACCGGAACAGCGGTGAAACTGGCCAATCTTCCGGTGGCCTGGTCCGCCCGCGGTTTGGACCGCGCGCTGGACGCCGTCCGCGCCACACCACCCGCGTTGAGCGAACTGCTGGCCCGCGGCGCGCATGCCGGGGATATCGCCGCCAAATCTCTCACCGCCTCCCGCGACGCCGCCCTGGAGAGTGCCGAGCACGTGGTACGCCGCGAAGGCAGCGATACCGCTGCCGACTCCCTGCACTCGATCCGCACGGCCACCGGCACCCTCGACCCGGAGGAACTGCCCATCGGCGACTACGACGAGATGAATGTCGGCCAGGCCGTGGCCGCGGTCAAAGAGCTGACCGAACCGGCCGATGTCCGGGCGATCGTCGCCTACGAGGAAGCGAACAAGAACCGACAGGGTGTGGTATCGGCCGCCCAGGCCCGTCTCGCGGCGATCGCCCGCGAGGTCGCCGACCTCAACTGAGCTCTTACCACGCGGGACCCGACCATCGCACCGCCGGGCTACGCACCCCCGGGCAGACCGTCGCGCATCCGCTTCCGGTCCGGGCCACCGGGCGGTTCCGGACGTCGCTCAGGGTGCTCCGGTCTCCTGTTCAGGAATGGTCGGCGGCACGAAGCGACGGCGGCTTGCGTCCTTCGCCGGTCGCGGCGGTCGGCCCGGGTCCGGCGAAACGGTGCCACGGAATCACGGCGGGGTATCGGTGCCCCGGTGGACGACCACCGTCCGGTCGGCGCGGTGGAGCAGATTCTGGCTGGTGGAGCCGAGTAGGGCGCCGCGGAACCGGCCCCACCCTTTACTCCCCACCACCACCATCTGCGCGTCCTCGAGGGCGTGCAGCAGTTCCCGAGCGGCCGAGCCCCGCCGTGATCTCGGTTCCACTTCCACATCGGGGAACTCCTGGCGGTACGGCGCCAGGATCGTCGCAAGAGTTTCGGCTTCGGTACGGGCGATCGCTTCCCAGTCGATGATCAGCTCGGTGGGACCCAGCAATTGCATCGCCGTGGGTACCGCGGCCCCGACCGCGGAACTGTCGGTCCAGCTGCGTACCGCCGTTACCGGAACGGAGAGGAGACGGGCCCATTCGAACGCGATCCGGGTCGCCGCGGCCGCCGGGGGGCTCCCATCCGCGCCCACCGCTATCGGGCGGTCATCGATCGAGACGTCGGCGGGATCCCCACGCCATACCGCCACCGGGCAGTGTGCGTGATTGGCCACTCGCAACGCCGTGGAGCCCAGTAGCCATCGTTCGACCGTGCCCGCGCCGGTGGCACCCACCACGATCAGCACGGCGTCCTGCGCCGCGGCGAGCAGACCCGCGGCGGGGGCCCGGCTGTCCGCTACCGTCTCCAGGTCGACCCCGGGCACCCGTTGCCGCAGCGAGGCCGCGGTAGCCGACAGCAACTCGGACCGATAGGCCTGCTGTATCTCGGCCAGTTCGGCGGGGGTGAGAGCCGTATCGGCCATCGGGCCGGGAGCCGGTGAGGAGTGCACCAGGTGTACCGGCACGGCGAGTCGTGCGGCGAAGATCGCGGCCCATTCGGCCGCGGCCAGCGAGGTCTCCGATCCATCGATACCCGCCACGATGTAGGTTCCCGAGAGCGCCGACCGCATATGTTCCCACCTTTCGTACCCGTGTACCGCGACGCTCCTACGCGGCGATGCGGAGAGCTGGTATCGCGCGGCAACCAGTCGCTCGGCGTGATCGGGACCGAGACGGCAGCGCCGCCGGCCGGCTATCCATATCAGCCCAGAATAGGAGTCCGTACCGTCCGCTCCCGGGGCCGACACGCGGCGGGATCCCGGACTCCGGCGAGACGACTGACGCAGCCCTGCCGGCGGCCGCGCGTATGACGATCGGAGCGCCGTTTTCCCGCCCGTTCGGCCGTACCGGCGTTATCGCCGGCGGGGCCTCGCCCCATACGACGGCAGGGGCGCCGGCGGTGAGGTGGGCGACCCGGGCTCCGTGGGATCGATAGGAGGATTCGCGCCCGGAAAGCCGGAGTCCGGGGTGCCGGAAGTACCCGGCGCAGGTGAGGGGGCCGGTGGGCGGTTTGGCGGCGTCCGAGGGGGTACCTCGTCCGGGTCGACGAGGAAAGGAGAGGGCCGTGGAGAGTCGCGCCAAGTTCTTGGGACATGCTGTTCATCCGATGCTGATCGCGTTTCCGCTCGGACTGCTGGCCACGGCGGTCGTGTTCGACATCCTGTACCTGACGACCGACCGTTCCGGATTCGCGGTGGCGGCCGCGTATGCGATCGCGGCCGGAATCGTGGGCGGGTTGGCTGCCGCGCTGTTCGGCTGGATCGACTGGTTCGCCATCCCGGCAGGTACCCGGGCGAAACGGGTCGGGTTGACCCACGGGCTGGGTAATGCCGTCGTATTGGTGTTGTTCGCGCTCAGTTGGCTGCTGCGGGCCGGCGCCGACGGCTGGGTGCCGAATCCCTTGGCCCTGGTCTGCAGTTTCATCGCTGTCGTATTGGCCGTTGTCACTGCCTGGCTGGGCGGTGAGCTGGTAGAAAGGCTCGGTGCCGGGGTCGATCCGGGCGCCAACCTGAACGCTCCGAATTCGCTGACCCACAAACATCTCACCCGGGGAGCCGGGACGGAGGCGTTCCGGGCCTGAGGGCGAGACCGGATCACGCTCGGCGCATCCAATAACTGAACAAATGTCCAATTAGATCTGGACGAACGTTCAACAGTGTGGTTCGCTGCCTCTCGGAAGGAAGGAACACCGATGGCAGGAACCTCACCCCACCTCGCCTCCGGCCCGGGCACCGACGAACGGACACTGCGCCGGCGCACGATCCTGGCGGGCGCGGCGGCCGGCACGGCGGCCCTCGGCGCCGCCGCGGTCGCCGGAACCGGCGCGGCACCGGGGCAGGCGTGGGCCGCCCCGGATTCCGGTGAATATCAGGTCGGACTCGGTATCTCCGATATCACCGGTCCGGCCGCGGAATGCGGCATGATGGGCTATTCCCAGCAGGACCAGACCACCGCCGGTATCCATCTGCGCCCCCGGGCGCGTGCCTTCGTGATCGCGGCCGGTGGTGAGCGCGTCGTCTTCGCCGTCGCGGAGAACGCCATGATCTTCCAATCCGTGCACCGCGGGGTACTCGCCGAACTGGCCCGCAGGTTCGGTGACCTCTACACCGAGCGCAATGTCCTGCTCACCTCCACACATTCGCACGCCGTCTGCGGCGGCGCGGCCCACGACTACGCGTACAACCTGTCGATCCTCGGATTTCAGCAGCAGGTCTACGACGCCGAGGTGAACGGCCTGGTCGAAGCCATCGCCGCCGCGCACGCCGACCTCGGGCCGGGCACACTGTCCCTGGGCCGTGCCGAACTGCACGACGCCAGTGTCAACCGCTCCCGCGTCGCTTTCGACCGCAATCCCGCCGAGGAGCGGGCACACTTCCCCGGTGCCATAGCCGCGATATCGCTCCACAAGGGCGGCGAGCCGGTCGGCGCGATCACCTGGTTCGCCACCCACAACACCTCGATGACCAACAAGAACCGGCTGATCAGCGCGGACAACAAGGGTTACGCCGCGTTCACCCACGAACACACCGACCACGGGGTCCGCTACCTCGACGGCGCACCCGGTTTCGTGGCCGCCTTCGCGCAGACCAATGCCGGCGATATGTCACCCAATCTCGACCTCCAGCCGGGTTCGGGACCCACCCACGACGAGTTCGAGAACACCCGGATCATCGGCCGGCGCCAATACGATGCCTCCCGCGCCGCGCTGGGGGCCGCCCGGCCGATCAGCGGACCGGTGGGTGCGGTGTTCTGCTATATCGACCTGGCCGATACAGCCGTCGACGCGCGTTTCGTCCCCGAGGGGCAGCCCCGGCGGACCGCCCCGCCCGCGGCCGGTGTCTCCCTGCTGGCCGGCAGCATCGAGGACGGCCCAGGTCTGCCCGGCGGACCGATTCCCGAAGGGGTCCGCAATCCCTTCCTCACCGCACTCGGCGATCCGCACCGGCCGGCTCCCGCCTGGCTCGCCGACGCGCAGGCACCGAAGGCGATCGCGGTACCGTTCGCCCTGCTTCCCCCGGCACCCTGGGTGCCGAGCGTCGTACCCATCCAGATCATGCGAATCGGTGAACTGTATCTGGCCGCCGCCGGCGGCGAATTCACCATCGTGGCCGGGCTGCGGGTCCGCCGGGCCGTGGCGGACGCCCTGGGGGTGCACCTCGATCAGGTACTGCTGCAGGGCTACGCCAACGCCTACCACGAATACGTCACCACCCCGGAGGAATACGACGCGCAGCAGTACGAGGGAGCGTCCACCCTGTACGGGCGCTACACATTACCGGCCTACCAGCAGGAGTTCACCCGGCTGGCCGCCGCGTTCGCCGCCGGCGCGAACGTCCCCCGCGGCCCGGCCCCCCGCGACCTGTCCCATATGCAGCCGAACTTCGTCCCGCCCCCCGGCCCGGATACCGCACCCGCGGGCCACGACTTCGGCGCCCCACTCGTCCAGCCGGCTCCCTCCTGTCCTCGGGGTACACGGGCAGAGGCCGCGTTCGTCTCGGCCCACCCGAAACACAACCCGCGCCGCAACGGTACGTTCCTCGAGGTGCAACGTTTCGCCGGTGACCGGTGGGTGCGGGTGGCGAACGAGGGCGAATGGGATGTGCGCTTCCACTGGAGCAAACGCGCGCCGACCACCTCGGTGGCGACCTTCGCCTGGGATATTCCGGCCGACGCGCCGACCGGCCGGTACCGCTTCGTCCATTTCGCGGACCGGCTGGGGGCGGACGGGACGCTGTCTCCGTTCACCGGTACCAGCAACGAATTCGAGATCACCTGATCGTGCCCCGGACCGGCCGCACACGAGCCGGGCGGACCGGCTCCGGCCAGGACCGCGCGATGGGATCACACCGGCGCCACCCGCGGTCGCCACGGCGAGATCCGGACTCGCACAGCGGACGGCCCGGCGGCTCAGGTGGGGGCGCTGTTCGCCGACAGCGGGTTCGTGGTGCCGTCGACCGGTAGCGGCAACTGCTGCTCACAGACCGCCTCGACGAATTCGCCGGTGAGTTCCTCCGACACCCCGTGCGCGATATCGGCCTCGGTGATGATACCGACGAGCCGGCCCTGCTCGGTCACGGGCAGACGGCGTATCTGATAGCGCTGCATCAGCGCCAGCACCTCGGTGACGTCGGCGTCCACTTCGACACAACGTAATTCGTCGCCCTGCGCGAACTCCCCGGCGGTCGACGTGGCAGGGTTGCGCCCCAGGGCCAGGCAGTTCACCACGATATCCCGGTCGGTCACGATCCCGACCGGATGGCTTTCCCCATCGCAGATGAGCAGTGCGCCGATATCGCGCTGGCGCATCTGCTGCGCGGCCGTGTCCATGGTGTCGCGCACGCCGATACTCACCACATCCGGATGCATGAGCTCTCGCGCCTTCATCATCGTGCTCTCCTTCCACCGGAATCGACCTGTTCGGTACCTACGTCACCGCGGCACGGCCGCCCGGCGGGGCCCGGCGTACCGATCCGCGGCGCCGGCCTGACGGCCGACCCTGTGCATCGGGCCCGGAGAAGACGTGGGCCCGTGAGCCATCAGGTTCCATGGTCCGTGCCCTCGCCGACGGTGTCCACAGCAGCCTAGTCCGGCCAGTGACCCGTGGCTCGCTGATAGGCCACGGCGCCGCCGCGGTCGACCGCGGCTTTCACCGCTCCGAAGATCGCGCCCTGTAAGGCCGCGGCCACCAGAATTTCCCGCCAGCCGTGGTTGCGGGACCTCGCCCCGGGAGCCTCGTCCTCCCCGCTGGCGCGGCGCCACACCTGCCGGAACACCGCGTGCGCGGCCATCCCACCCAGCGCCCCGGCCAGTATGCCGAATGGTTTGTACACGATGCTCACGCTGTCCTCCTGCGCAGGACGAACCAGGTCACCAGAGCGGCGAACGCGGCGGCGCCCACGGCGGGTACGGGGTTGCGGCGCAGGAATCGCGCGGCCTCTCCGCCCCGCTCGAGCACCGGGTCCGGGGTTGCGGCCTCGGCGCGGTCCAGTACCCGGCCGGCGTGGTCCCGCGCCGCCTCGACACGCTCACGCATATCCTGCTCCACCCGAGTGGTCCTCCGGCGTACGGTATCCGCGGCCGCCTGGGCGGTATCGGTGGCGCGCGCCCGCACATCGAACTTTCCTGCCAGCGCGTCCACGGTCTCCCGGAGTTCTTCGCGAACCTGTTCGCGGTCTCGGCGCAGTGCCTCGAGATCCTCGCCGGATGTGCTCCGGCCATTGTCGGTCATCGCTGCCTCCGGTGAGTGACGGTATCGAGATCGGTGCGCGCGCCCGCGACGGCCTCGCGCGGCATCGGCGGGATGTTCGCGGTGACGTTCTTCTTTCCCCTGATCGTCAGCGCGGCGCCGAATACGATCAGCACGACACCGACCAGTAACGCCGCGGCCCATACCGCAAGCACCAGGGCCAGCGCCGCCACGGCGGCGGCGACCGAGGCCGCGCCACCGTAGAACAGCAGCAGCCCACCGATACCCGCCAGACCCGCGCCCTTGGCCGCCGCGCTGGTCTTGTCCTGCATTTCGAGCCGGGCCAGCCGCATCTCGTCGCGCACCAGCCGACTCACCTGGATGGTGGCCACATCGACGAGTTCGCCGACCGACCGGTCATCGGTTCTCGGGCGAGGTCCTGTCGTCTGGGTCATGGGCTCCCTCCGTTTCCGGTTCGTCGCGGTCCGGTGGAACGTGCGCCGGACGAGCCGTCGAATGGGTGCGCGGAATCGGGCCGCCGACCCGCTTTCTCCGGCCTCCGAACTCACTTCCTGTTCGGGGAGCGGCTACCCGGGGCGATTCCGGATAAACGGCATGCCGTACCGACCCGCCGCGGTGCCGTCCACCGAGCGCGCCGGCGAAGCCGATGTTCTCCGGTGACCGGCCGATTCCGGGGGCCGAGTGAGCGAGCGTGGACGGCAGCGGGTAAGCAGTGAACTCACAACTTCTCACGTTGCGATGACAGGCTTCGACGACATCGTGGCGGGACATGTTCTCCCCCGGTCCCGGCACACAGCTTCGAGGAGAGCGGATGCAGCGATTTCCCGGCACGGACACCACCCCCACACCACAGGTCATCGCCTGTCGGATAGAACAGTTGCTCGATGAGCAATCGCGCGTGGTCGATGAACTGCTCTCGACCGAGACCTCGTATATCGAAGCGGTGGCCCGGGCTCGGCACGCCGGCCTGTTGGACTCGTCGGAGCTGAGGCGAGCCCATGACCGGCTTCGTGGCTGGGGTATATCGAACTTCTCCGGCCGCTGGCTGCGACTCGTGGGAGTCGCTCCCGAGGAATTTCCCGTGGCGGATACCGTGCGGTCACCCGACTGCGGGCACGGCACCGGCCGCGGGATACACCAGGCACCGGCAGCCTCCGAATAGGCTCGCGGGCGGCTACTGCCCCGAGCGCCGGATAAAGTCCCCTCGTGGACGTCTACCGTGAGTACCGGCCACCGGCCGGACTGCGCCCGGTGGTGGCGTGTGCCTGGGAAAGCGATGCGCTCGTCGACGGCACCCAGCGCGTCGTCCCGGATGGATGTGTCGATCTGGTCTGGCTCGGTGACCAGCTGCTGGTTGTCGGGGCCGATACCGAGCCGGTGCGGTGGACGGCGATCGGCGCGCCGGTCACCGGGCTCCGGCTGCGGCCGGGCATGGCAGGCGAAGTGCTGGGCGTGCCCGCCGACGAGGTCCGCGACCGGCGGGTTCCGTTGTCCCTGCTCTGGCCGGCGGTAGCGGAACTGACCGACCGTCCCGAAGCCACGGACCCGGCGGCACGCCTCCGGTTGTTGAGCGAGGCCGTACTACACCGTAAAGCGGAACCGGATCCGTTCATCGTCACCGCCGTGCGCCGGTTGGCCGTCCCGGGGGCTCGTGTCTCGGCCGTGGCGCAGACCCTCGGAGTCAGCGAACGCCATCTCAACCGCCGGGTCACCGCGGCTGTGGGGTACGGCCCCAAGTTCCTGGCTCGCGTGGCCCGGCTGCGCCGGTTGATCGTCACCCGGGACGGCACATTGGCGGATCGCGCGTATGCCGCGGGCTACGCCGGTCAGGCGCATATGACGGACGAAGTGCGGCGCCTGACCGGTCTGACGCCGGTCCGATTCCTGGAAGACGCGAGGTTGACGGCTGCCTAGCCTCCGGAGCATGAGTATCGACCTGTACGCAGCCCGCCGGTTCGTCGAATCCACCGCCCGCGTCCTGGAACGGCACCGGCTCGCCGTCCTTCTCGACCACGCGCCTGTCCGGCCGGTCCGCACGGCCCTCGCGGCATACCGCAACATCGACGGCGGCTTCGGCCACGGGCTGGAACCCGATGTGCGCTGCCCGGACAGCCAGCCGGCGGCGGCGCTGGCGGCGCTCGATGTGCTCGCCGAGGTGGGCGCGGCCCGCGATCCCATGGTCACCGAGGTAGCCGACTGGATCGCCGCCGTCGCCCACCCCGACGGTGGGGTACCGACCGTCTTGCCGTCGGCGCAGAACCACCCGCACGCGCCCTGGATGGCGCCCGATCCCGAGGGCGGGTTCCTCACCTACGCGCTCGCGGCCCGCCTGTGGCGGCTCGGCGTGCGGCACCCGTGGCTGGAGAAAGCCACCGCGTGGTGCTGGCACCGGATCGACACCATGGAAGATCCCGGCGGCTACACCGTGAAGTTCGCCCTGCAATTCCTCGACGCCGTACCCGATCCCGCCCGCGCCACCGCGGCGGTCGAGCGGTTCCGCTCCGCACTCCGCGCCGACGGTACGGTCGCCGTCGCCGGCGGAACCGAGAACGAGCACCTCACCCCGCTCACTCTGTCACCGCGTCCCGAGGCCCCGAGCCGGGCGCTGTTCGGCGAAGAGACGATCGCGGCCGATCTGGACCGGCTCGCGGGTGCGCAACTCGATGACGGCGGCTGGGATTTCGACTTCCTGCACTTCTCGCTCGGGCAAACCGTCGAATGGCGCGGTGTGGTCACCGTGGACGCCCTCCGCACACTACGCGAACACGGGAGGCTCTGACCGAGTCGTAGCCGGCGAGCCGGATTCCGTTCGGTCCGTGCCGCATCGCTTCGAGGGCTTTCGTCCTCCCGGTGGGGTACCAATGGCGGCATCCCTGGTAGGCGGGAGCACCCTAGTCTCGGGACTGATCGGCGCGGGGCCGGCGGCACGGTGCGAGTGCCGTCAGGTTCCGGGCGCGCCGGACCGTCGAGCGGAAGGCCTGACCGTGCACACCGAATCGCCCGTCGTCGTCGGAATCGATGGATCGCCCGCCGCGCTGGCGGCCGTACGCTGGGCCGCCCCGGTGGCCCAGCGGTATCGAGCGCCCCTGCACCTGGTGTATGCCGTCGGTGCTCCCATCGATTACGGACCCGGACTCGGCGTCACCGTCGCGTTCGACAACCAGGCCATGCGGGCCGACGGGGAGGCCACTCTGCTCGAGGCGGCGAACCTGGCGCGCGAACAGGCCGATGGGCTGGAGATCATCCGGACGGTGGTCGATCCGGCGCCCGAGACCGTACTGATCGGACGCTCGAAGGATGCCCGCATGGTAGTGGTCGGCACCCGCGGACTCGGAGCGATCGGGCGCGGCCTGCTCGGTTCGGTCAGTACCGCGCTGGCCCGCCACGCCCACTGCCCGGTCGCGGTGATACCGGCCCCCGAACCCGGCGTGGCCGATCCGGCGGGCCGCCCGGTCGTCGTGGGTGTGGACGGATCCGCTTGTAGCAGAGAAGCCATCGATATCGCCTTCGAGGAGGCGTCCCGGCGCGGAGTGGGCCTCGTCGCGGTGACCACCTGGTCGGAGTTCTTCCGATACGACTCGCGGGCCGCGATGCAGGAGCAGGCCCGGGCGATGCAGGCCGAGAGCCTGGCGGGGCAGGCGGAGCGGTATCCCGATGTGCCCGTCACCCACGTGGTCGCCGAGGACCGGCCGGCCCGCCGGATCCTGGCGGAGGCCGACCGGGCCCAGCTGGTGGTGGTGGGAAGTCACGGCCGCGGTGGTTTCGCCGGGATGACCCTGGGCTCGGTCGGACAGGCGGTACTGCACGGCACCCGGGTCCCGGTCGTCATCACCCGGCCCCGGAGCTGATCGCTACCGGGCCGGCAGCGCCGGTACCGAATGTCTCACACGTCGGGACGAGGCACTCCCCTGATGGCGCGATCCGTGGGGTACTCGTCGTGGCCTGTGGGCCGGGTATCGGCAAGGCGATGGACGATATCCCGCTCATGGCATGGATCGCGGCTACCGCGGCACGGGCCCGCCGCGTCACCTCCGTGTGCACGGGAGCGTTCCTGCTGGCCGCCGCCGGGGTGCTGGACGGCCACCGGGTCACCACCCACTGGGCGTTCGCCGAACAGCTGGCTCGGGAATATCCCCGGGTCACCGTCGATCGGGATCCGATCTTCGTCCGCGACGGCCGCGTATGGTCGTCGGCGGGAATCACCGCCGGGATGGATCTGGCCCTGGCGTTGGTGGAAGAGGATCTCGGCCGGGAGGCCGCGCTCACCGTGGCCCGGTATCTGGTGATGTTCCTACGCCGGCCGGGCGGCCAAACACAGTTCAGCACCGCGCGGTGGCAGGCTCGGCCCGCCACCGACCCGGTGCGAACGGCGGTTGCGGCGATCCACGCCGATCCGGGCGCCCGGCACGGTATCGGCGATCTCGCCGCCCGCGCGGGGCCGAGCCCTCGCCATCTGCAGCGCCGTTTCACCGCCGAACTCGGTGTCCCGCCCGCCGCGTATGTGGAGCAGGTCCGTATCGAGGCCGCCCAGCGCGCCCTGGTGGGCGGTGACCCCATCGACACCATCGCGCGCCGGTGCGGTTTCGGCACGGCCGAGTCCCTGCGCCGCGCGTTCCATCGCCGGCTCGGCGTCGCACCGTCGGAGTACCGGGCGCGTTTCCGGTCCGCCGCCGTCCCGGCCGGATCCGGGTGAGCCGGCGGGCCACCGGCCTGTCCCGGTAACGCCTCTCATCCCTTCCCGGCTTCTCGCCCGGCACGGCCGGGCGGGCTCTCACGTGCGGCCGCGTACCACCTACGCGGCCGCACGGCCCGGAACCGCCCGTCCGGTACCGGGCCGCCGTGTTCGCTTTGTACACAAGGGGTTTCGTCATGAATTCGGAATTACCGTCCACACCGCTGGCGCTCGCCACGCAGGCGCTGGCGAAACCCCACAAGGCGCCGCCCGGTTCGTTGCCGGGCGAAGTGCTGCGGCTGAAACACCCTGAGCTGGTACCCACCTGGCACGATCTCGTCGCGATGAGCGGCTGGAACGACTGAGCACACCTTGATCCGCCGGCCGACCACCACGAACAAGGAGCACCTGTGACCGATCACGGAGTCGTCTTCATCAATGCGATCGAACTCGCCGCCGACGAAGTCGAGACATTCATCGGCCAGTGGCACGAGCGGGTGGCACTCATGCGCACCGCACCCGGTTTCCGTGATGCGCGGCTGCACCGGGCGTTGCTGCCGGGCGCGCGGTTCCAGCTCGTGAACATCGCGCATTGGGACAGTGCCCAAGTCCGCGAGGCCGCCGGTGGGCAGCCACTCGTCGAGGCCTCTGTCGCGGAGGCCGAGAAAACGACGAACGCCCATCCTGCCCTTTACCGGGTGGTCGCCGAGCACGGCTGATCTCCGTGGCCGGGCCGGTCACCGGGTGCGCACCGGGACGATCGTTGATCCTGTTTCCCCTGGCCGTGGGCCGGCCCGGCAACCACGCCGATCACGACGTGGTAACTCTCGGTGGCCGAGGAAGGCTCCGGGGCCGCGGCGGGTTTTCCGAATTCACCTGGGGCGAATACCTGTTCATCGCGACCGATCTGCCGCAGAATCGAGTCGATGAATTATCGTGACCCGGCGCCGTACGATTTGCCGTGGAGTCGATCGCGACCGACTCGAATTCGCCTCGGGTGGGGTAGAGTTGGGGCATACATACTCGGAACCTGGGGGCAGACAAGCTCATGACCGTCGGCACCGGAGCTCACCGGGAAAGTCCGCGTTCCAAGCGCGGCAGCATCCTGACCGCCGCGATCGAACAATTCGGACGTCTCGGTTACGAGCATACGAAATGGGCGTCGATCGCCGACGAGGTGGGCATCGGACAGACCGCGCTCTACCACTATTTCGAATCGAAAGCGCATTGTCTGCTGACGATCATGCGCCTGGAACTCGACGATTCCGTAACACGTTTCGTCGCCGCCACCGAGAACGAAAACGATCCGGAAAAGGCATTGCGCGCGGCCGTGGCCGCCGCGCTGCTGGCCGAGCCTGTCGACGCATTGCGGCGGCGAATTCTGCAGAACCATATGGATCTGCTCGCGGCACCGCGACAGTCGGAAAAGGAAGAAGCCGAACGGCTGAGCTCGCGGGAACTGGTCCGGGAAATCGAGCAGAATTGGACCGAACTCATCGCCCGCGGTATCGAGGAAGGCGTTTTCGCCGGTACGAATCCCCGGATCCTGGGCCGTCTCGTCCTTGCCATGGTGATCGGCGTGTGGCGTTGGTACCGCCCCGACGGCACCCTCTCCCTGGCCGAGATCACCGAAACCGTCACCGATACGGCGATCCGGATGGTCCGCGCCTGACCCGTCACGGCGGCATCCCGGTCCGCCGCATCCCCGGCGAACCACACAGGATCCGGCTGGAGGGTCTCGCGTGCACCTCGCCACTCCCGCCTCCCCGGCGCCACCCGGACCCGGAACTCGTTGCGAGAGCGGATATTCGGGATATCATCGGCGACTTCCGGAGCGGTCGCGGGCGAGCTGCCCAGCTATCGGGCACTGTTGGACCGCCAAGGTATGGCGGGTGTCCAGGACACCGTGGCCGCGGGCGATGAGGAGACCGTGGCCCGTGTGATCCACCGGTACGCGCAGGCGGGTACCACCGACCTGCTGGTCAGACCACTGGGCGAAAGCGCCGAACGTCAGCGGACTCTCGAATTGCTCGGCGCGGTACGGCGGCAACCGGCACAACCCCTTCGATCCCGCGAAGGCGACAAGCCCGGTGTTCCGGTGCCGGGGCAGGTCCTCGGCGGCCGGAGCGGAGCCATACCGAAGCCGGTGGGCGACGGGACTCGGAAAGGATCAGCGCTCGCGCGGTGTGCGGCGCAACACCGAGAGATAGGCCACCGCGGCGGCGCGCTGCGCCGGGCCGGTGAACGGTCCGCCCAGACGGGTGAACCAGCGCGCGGGACGCGAGAAAGCGGTGATCACGCCGTAGACGGCGTCTGTCGCCGGGTCGTACTCGACGGCGAACAGCTCCTCCCCGCTCACCGGATGTCCCGGCAGGGTGCCGTAGGCGAAACCGCGCCGGTCCGGTTCGTCGAGGACGTAGACCACCCGGCACGGCGCACGCAAGCCGAACCGCCCCACCCCGATGACCACCGTGACGTCCGCACCGGGTTCGGCCACCGGCGTCTCGGCGGCCCGGAGGATACCGAGCCCGCGCTGTATCCGGTAGGCCAGCACCGCCTTCCCCAGCCGGTGGAAGTCGGCGGTGCCGTGACCGATCACGCGCCGTCGCCGCAGGTGCTGGTATCCGGCGGGCAACTCACCGCGGGTGGCGCCGGTCTCGGTGTAGGTGAAGCCGGGCCGGGACGAGGATTCGGTCATACCTCGATCCTCCCCGCCGCCACCGCGTACGGCCGCCCCGGAGTGCCGGCGCGTCGCGCCGGCCCGACAGCGGAGAACACCGGCAGCGCGACTACGCTCACGCCGCCGGAATCCGCGCCGCGCCCGAATGATCAGCGGCCGTGCGGGCCCACTCCGGGCCGGGCGTGGCGCGCGGCCCACACCGTACCGGCGAACAGCAGCAGACCGGCGAAGGCCAGCCCCGCCCCGACCAGCAGGGCTCCGATTCCGGCCGTCACCGGGTGGTGCGCGGCGGCCACGAACCCGATCAGGATCACCGTCATCGCCCCCATGGCGACGACGATCGACCGGTCCACCCCGCGATCGGCGAGCACACCACCGGCGGTATCGCCCAGCACCATCCCGACGCCGAAGAGCATGAGCACGACCGGTACCAGCGCGGAGCTCAGGCCGGCGATATCGGTGAGCGTCGTACTGACGTACCACCCGGCCGCTGTCCGTCGCGCGGGCGATACCACCCCGTGGCCCGGCCGGGCCCGGAGGTCGATACGGTGTACGGCCGGGTCGACAGCGCGCCCGGCCGCAGACGACCGCAGAAGAGGACGGTGGATGAGCGACCCGCAGATTCGTGACAGCGCACTCGACGGCCCCCGCGGCCCGGTCCCCATCCGGGAATATCTGCCCGCCCGGTCCGACCCCACCGCACCGCCGCTGCTGTGGGTGCACGGCGGGGCCTTCGTCTCGGGAGGTCTGAACCAGGCCGAATCGCATGAGGTGGCGTGGCGGATCGCGGCCGGCGGCCGGCGGGTCCGCACCGTGGACTACGCATTGGTGCCGCGGTTCCGCCTCTGGGGACCGCTGCGCCTCCAGCCCTCGGACAACCGCTATCCGGCCCCGCTCGACGATGTCCTCACCGCCGCGACCGACCTGATGGCCGGCCGTACCCGGATCGTTCTCGGCGGAGCCAGCGCGGGCGCCTGTCTCGCCGCATCGGCCGCGCTGCGCCTGCGCGACCGGCAGGGGGAGGTACCGGCCGGGCTCGTTCTCGTGTACGCCACCCTGCACGCCGAACTGCCTCCGCTACCCGCGGCGGTGCGCGCCCGGTTGCGGGGCCGGCATCGGATCCGCACCTACAGCCCGCAGGTCATCCGGCGGATGAACCTGAACTATGTAGGCTCCGAAGACCTGCTCCGCGATCCGGAAGTTTTTCCCGGCGGAGGAAAACTGGCCGGTCTACCACCGGTTCTGCTCCTCGACGCCGCCCACGATTCGCTGAGCGCGTCGAGCACCACGTTCGCCGGGGAGCTCACCGAGGCGGGCGTCGAGGCCGAACACGTCGTCGTACCCGGCACCCGGCACGGATTTTTCAACCGCCCCGGTTCTCGCGGATTCGCCACCGGCCTTTCCGCCTTCACCGACTGGCTCGACCGGCGCGCATAGCGGCCGGCCGGGACGGCGGCTCTTCGCCGCCGCCCGGTAATCCGGCGGAGCCGGAGCCGACCGGCAGCCGCTCAGTAGGCGCGCGAAAAGATCACCCGCTTACCGTAGGCGGCCGGCGCGGCACAGCGCACACACCGGCCGCTCGCGACCGGACCGGTCGAGGGCACACACCGCGGGGTGGCCGCGGTGACGGCCTTGATATCGTCCTCGCAGCCGGACCGGCCACAGTGCGCGGCCAGCGCCCATCCCTCGGTGACAGCGGCTTCGAACGACGGCAAGTCGTCGACCGTGCGGGTGCGTTCCTCCCGGAAGGCGGTGGCCCGCCGCAGCAGGTATGCCTGGAAATCCTCGAGGATCGCCGGTACGGCAGCGGGGAGGGCGGCCAGGTCCATCGTCTGTTCACCCTCCTCGCCGAGCCGGCGCACCAGCACCGCGGTGCCCGCGGCGAGATCCCGAGGCCCCAGCTCGAGGCGGATCGGGACACCGCGCATCTCCCATTCGTTGAACTTCCAGCCCGGCGTCCGGTCACGGTCGTCGATATGCACCCGGATCCCCGCCGCGCGCAGCGCGGCCGCCAGTTCGCCCGCGGCGGCCGGCACCGCGTCGGCGGCACCGGTGGTGAGCGTCTCGACGGCACCGGCGAACCGCTCACCGGGGGTTTTCGCCCCCGGCACCACCGGCATCGCGGCCCACTCCCGGGCGACCGTGGCATAGATGTCCAGCGCCAGCTCCATCTCCGCACGCGCCTGCGCTTCGTCGGCGTGCGCGGTATGGCCCTCCTGCCACAGGAATTCGGTGGTCCGCAGGAACATGCGCGGACGCATCTCCCAGCGCACGACATTGGCCCACTGGTTGAGCAGCATGGGCAGATCGCGATACGAGGAGATCCACTTCGCCATCATCTCGCCGATGATGGTCTCCGAGGTGGGCCGTACCACCAGCGGCTCCTCGAGTTCCTTACCGCCGGCGTGGGTGACCACCGCCAACTCCGGCGAGAATCCTTCCACGTGATCGGCCTCGCGTTCGAGGTGCCCCTGCGGGATGAGCAACGGGAAGTAAGCGTTCTCGTGTCCGGTCTCCTTGATCCGGCGGTCCAATTCGGCCTGTAACAACTCCCAGATCCGGTAGCCGTACGGTCGAATCACCATGGTGCCCTTGGCCGGACCCCGGGCGACGAGTCCGGCCGCGATGACCAGCTCGTTGTACCAGGTGGAAATATCCGCGCCCCCGGCGCCGATCCCGCGCTCGTTCCGTGCCATATCGATGAGGCCAACGCCCCGGTCCAGCGATTTGCGGGGGCCGGATCACCGGGCTGTCGGCCACCCCCGGCACCCGAGGAATCCGGATGGGACGGGTCCGCCGGAGAGCCCGCCGCCGGCTCCGATGGCGGGCCCGGCGGTGGTGGGACGAGCGGGAGCCGCGATCAGTGAGCGGCCGCGGCCGTCCGGCCGTCGGCCGGATGGACACCGTACTGATCGGTTTCCATCAGATGCGCGATATCCCGTCCGGCCGGGGTCATGGTGAGACCGGCCCGGGTTTCCACCAGGAAGGCGCGGTAGCCCGGCTGGACATCCTCCTCCGGTCCCTGATGCAGAAGGCCCTTCGGCGTCCAGGTGATCGTCCCGGGGGTATCGACCGAACCCCACGCAGAGGGACCCATTCCGTAGCAGATGACCTCGTCGAAATCGGCATTGTGGTGCACCGGCGGACGGCCGCTGCGCCTGCTGCCCGTACCGAAGACGAAATCGTTACCGGAGGTGCTGCTCATGAGCCGTGCCGGAGCCAGCCCGCCCTCGGCGACGCCGAGGCCGTGCACGTTCTCGATATTGAAACGCACGACCAACGGGGCGCCGAGGGCATCGAGGCACGGAATCGGGTCGATATCGTAGAAGTACGAGGTGAAGGTGGAGCCGGTACGAACGATCACCTCGTACTCCTCCAGCGGCAGGCCCGGCCGCCCGTGCGGAACGGGCCGGTCCAGGTGCAGATCCGGGTTGAAGGTGCCGGGGGCACCCTCGGGGTCGATACGCAGCTCGCTCGCGGTGGCCACGATGAACTCGTTGATCTCCTCGGCGATCGCACCCCAGCGGTAGGTCACCGCGCGCGGTATGAGCACGAGATCGCCGGTGCGGACCTCGAGTGTCCCCACCTCGGTATCGAGCTCACCGCGCCCGGAGACGATGTAGTGCAGCTCATCGGCCCCGACATTGACATAACCGAAACCCGTTGCGGCCGAACGGCGGTTCAGTTCGAAGCTGATGCCTTCGCCTTCCAGGATCGGCACGGGTAGCGCCTTCGGTTCGGCGAACACACCGGCCGGTAGGTCCCAGGTGTGGAACCGGCGGGGAACGTAGTCACCACGGGCACGCACGAAACGCGGCCGGTACTGGGCCCGGACGATGGTGGTGTTCGGGCCGGCGAAACCGTTACGGGAGAAGAGCTCGATATTGGGCGCCAGGACTTCGTCCGGCATGCAGCACCTCCGAAAATCGTTGTGCCGCAGATCCTAATGCCGCACCCCCGTGTCCGCGCACTTTTGCGAACTCAACCCTGCTCGGATATCTGTCACCTGAAATCCGTTTTCACCGGCGCATACCGCTCAGGGCCGGAACGGCGGAACCGGCAGATCGTCGCCGAAGATATCCGGCAGATCCCCGGCCACACTGTCCGGAAAACGAGCAGACCGCTTCTCCAGGAACGACGACACCCCTTCCCGGGCATCGGCGCTGGCACCCCGGCTGCGGATACCTCGCGACTCCACCCGGTGGGCGATCATCGGATGGTCGGCGCCCAGCCCGCGCAGCAGCATCTGCCGGGACAGTGCCACCGAAACGGGAGCGGAGTGCTCGGTGACCCGCCGGGCCAGCGCGTAGGTTTCGTCCAGCAGGGTCTCGGCCGGGCACAAAGCGTAGAAGAGCCCCGCTTCACAGGCTTCGGCCGCATCGATGATCCGGCCCGAATACACCCAGTCCAGAGCCTTCTGCACGGGAACCAGGCGGGGTAGAAACCAGCTGGAACAGGATTCCGGCACGATACCGCGGCGGTTGAACACGAACCCGATCCGCGCGTTGTCCACGGCGAGCCGGAAATCGGCGGCCAGGGTCATGGTGATACCCACGCCGACCGCGGGACCGTTGACGGCGGCGATGATGGGTTTGCGGGATTCGAACATCCGCAACACCACTTCCCCGCCACTGTCGCGAAACGATTCCGGATCCGCGTCCTCGGGAGCGACGAAGGTTTCCGATCCGGCGGACAGATCCGCTCCGGCACAGAAGGCGCGGCCGGCTCCGGTGAGGACGATGGCACGCACCGCGTCGTCCCGGTCGCAGGTGTCGAACGCTTCGATCAGCTCGTGCCCCATGGCGGTGGTGAAGGCATTGAGCTGGGCGGGGCGGTCCAGGGTGATGGTGGCGATGGAGTCGGTGACGTCCAGGCGAATATCGGCCATAAGGGACAGCATGCCATCCGTGTGCCGAACGGTGGGCCACGGACCAGAAGCCCCGCTTCCGGGATGTGTTCTACCGGGAAATCCTGGACGAGTCGCGCCGGCGCGGCAAAACGGTCGTGGTGATCACCCACGACGACCGCTACTCCGACTGCGCCGACCGTATCGTCGAACTCGCTTCCGGGCAGGTGGTGGAGCCACTCCAGGCGTCCGCGGAGAGCTGAGCGACGAGATGAGCCGGTCGGTTCGGAGATCGGCCGCGACGGTATCGGTATCATCACTCGCCGTACGCGAAAAGCGTACTGGCCGAACATTTTCGAGCAGGGGTTACATTTCGGCCGGTTGACGATCGCGTCCGTACCACGGGCGCACGACCATGGGGGTACCAGTGACAGGGCCGTCCCGGCGCCAGTCGGCGCACCGGCGTGGCAGCATCGCCACGACCACGGATCCCAGCGAGCCGCGGATACCGATCTACACCAGGGAATTCGCCGCGGACCCGCACCACCACCATCGGCGGATGCGCGCCCGCCACGGCGCCCTCGCTCCCGTGGACCTCGCACCCGGCGTCCCGGCCACGCTGGTGATCGGGCACGACACCGCGGTGCGCATCCTGGAGGACCCCACACATTTCCCGGCCGACCCCCGCGCCTGGCAGCAGAAAGCCCCCTCCGGCCTGCCCATCGTGCCGGTGATGCGGTGGCGGCCGAACGCGCATCGCAGTACCGGCGCCGACCACGCACGCTATCGGGCCGCCACGGTCGACGCACTGGCCGCCGTGGACCCGAACTCGCTGCGCACGCTGGCCTCCCGGCTCGCCGTCGGGCTGATCAACCGCTTCTGCGCCGACGGCACCGCCGATCTGATCGGCCAGTATGTGCTGCCGCTGATGTTCGGGGTGTTGAACGAGCTACTGGGCTTCCCGCCCGCGCTCGGTGACCGGCTGACCCGTGCGCTGACCGCGCTGCTGGATATGCGTCACGACGCGGAAGCCGAGGCTTCGGCCGGAGCCGCGCTCGCCGAGCTCGTCGCCGGTGCACGCGCCGAGCCGGGCGACGATATGACCTCGCGTCTCGTGCGCCATCCGGCGCAGCTGTCCGACGAGGAAGTGGTTCACCAGCTGCTCGGCATCTACTGGGCGGGGATCGAGCCGCCGCGCAATCTCGTCGCCAATACGCTCGCCCTGATTCTCACCGACCCCCGCTTCACCATCAATCAGGTGGGATTCGCGCCGTCGGCGCGGGAGGCGCTCGCGGAAGTGCTCGGCACCGATCCGCCGTACGCCGGGCACAGCATCACCTATCCGCCGCTGCCGGTACTGATCGGCGCGGTATGGCTGCCCGCCGATCAACCGGTACTGATCGGTCCCGCGGCCTGCGCGCAAGACCCCGGACGGCCCGGATATCACTCGATCACGGGCGAGAATCTGGCCTGGGGCGCCGGGCCGCACGCGTGCCCGGCGCAGGCCCGTACGATCGCCTGTCTGCTCGCCGAGGAAGCGATCGACCAACTACTGGACGCGCTTCCGGAACTACGGCTCGCCCTCGATCCGGAGCGGCTGGTGTGGCGGCCGGGGCCCTTCCATCGGGCCCTCACCGCACTTCCGGTCGTCTTTCCGCCGACACCGGTGCTACACATCCGCTGAGCGTCGTCGCGGACGGATGCGACCCGCGACGACGCGGGACGAACACAGCGCGCCGGATGTGGGGGGTTTCGCTCCGCGACCGGCTGTTCCGGTCGCGGCGACGAGATACGGCGACACTCCAAGCCCGGTCCCCACGGAATCGGCCCCCGTCCGCCGGGTCCGGCTAGTACGGTATAGCCACCGCATAGCTGCGGGGTGAATCGGAGCGGTGGGAAAGGTGGGGCGAGGTATATGTACGATTCGGTGCCGTCATCGACCGGAGCCATTCCGTCGCAGGCCGATACATTGCCCGCGCCGCCGCGCGCCGGACAACTACCGCGGTACCTTCGCGACCTCCGCCGTGATGCCGCACCGTTGCTGAGCGGCGGCGATCGCGTTCCGGCCGGGCAGCCATCGCTCGCTCCGGCCGATCTGCCCACGCTGGCGGCGTATTACCGCAGCGCCGAACCGATCGCCTGGGAGGGCTCCGCGGTGTACCCGATGTACAGCGAGGAATTGACCACGGCCGCTTCGTCGCTCACCATGACGCTGTTGTCGGCCGACCCGCCCGCCGGGCTGTCCGGGATGGGTATGGGACTGTCCGTGGCGGAGGGATACATCGGGTTCGGCAACCGGCACCTGACCGGGGTGGATATCTGGCTCGATGCCCTGGAACAGGGGGTCACCTTCACCCTGACCGCCGAATCCCGCGGCGCGTTGTTCGTGCTCACGCCGGTATGGGCGAACAGTTCGGGGGAGCCCCGGTCGTGGTCCGGTAACTACGGCATCGTGATCGAACGCATCGGAACCGGGCACACCGTGCTGTGGTGCAGTATGGGCGAGGGCCCACCGCATTTCACCGACCTCGTGGTGGAGGTGCACAGCACCCCACTGGATACCCCGCCGCGAGCGTCCATTTCCGAGACCCACCCCATCCCGGCGGTCACCGTCGCGAGGAAAACGGTTCCGGAGGTTTCGATCCCCGGGGAGGCGTGCTCGCGCGACCGCACCGGCGACGCGGTCCCGGCGTTCTCCGGAACAACCGTCCTCGACCTGTGGGAAGGGCAACGTCTGTCCACACCGGTTCCGGTGGCGGACGACAGTACCGAATTCTACGGTTACCCCTGTAGTTTCGCCGATCTGTTCCTCTTCTTCCCCCCATTCGAGCCCTCCGGGCCCGAGGACACCGCGACCCGCGGCGGAGCCGGTGACGACTACGGTGCGGCAGCTGATCCGCTGCTCCCCTACCCGGCGGATGAGGACGGAGACGAACGCGGCGGTTCCACACCTCGTCACGCGCTGCTCACCGACGAGGACGACTGCACCGGCTCCCATGGCTGGGCCGTACATCCCGAGGAGACCGGCCTGGTGCCGGTGGTGAGTATCGCGGAGCTGACCGATTACGGGCCGGAACCACCCCGATCCGCCGCAGAGCCTGCTCTCTCGGCCGATCCGCTGCCGTATCGGGAGGACGCCCGGTACACCGCGGAGGACGATTCTCCGGCGACGGGCGGCCATTCGATCCTCGACACCGTCGCCGACGATTCGCTCACCCCACTCCCCTGTGATCCTTTCACCGCGGGCGAGGCGGGTCCGGAGCATCTCTTCGAACTGGGCACGGCGGCCTACGCCCGAGGAGACGACGAGCAGGCCGGCCGATGGTGGGAGCAGGCGGCACGAGCCGGTCATCTCGGGGCCGTCTACGACCTCGGCGTGTTGTCGTTGCGGCGCGGTGATACCGATGCCGCGGAACGATGGTGGCGAGCCGCGGCCGGCCGGCGCCTGATCCGGGCGATGGCCGGGCTGGCCCAGCTCCTCGAAGAACGCGGCGCCGTCGCCGAAGCCAGAATGTGGCGCACTCAGGCCATCGCCGAACAGATGATCGCCACCGCTACCCGGTCGGGCGGAGCCCGGCGGCTCACCAGCGCCTATCGGTAGTTCTCGCACCACCGGGGTCCCGGATGCCGGGCAGGCGGCGTCCGGGACGGCGATGATTTTCGGCGGTGGCGACGGTCTGATCCGGTGATGTATCCGCCGGGTCGTCCTTGACCCGAACCATTGTCGAGGATGTTGAGTACATGAACATGGAAGCCCCGCGATCGAACACCCCCGAGGCCGCAGCCCGGCTCGACATCCACGATCCCACCGTCCGGATATTCGCACACCTGCTGATGAACGTCCTGATGGTCTCGGTCATCAATTTCACGGTGTGGTTCGGGATCACGTTCTTCGTCTACCTGCAGACCCGCTCGGTCTTCGCGACCGGCATGATCGCCGGGATCTTCCTGGTCGCCATGTCCGCCACGGGCGTGTGGTTCGGCAGTATCGTCGACCACCACCGCAAGAAGAGCGTGATGCAGGCCTCCGCGCTGGTGTCCCTGGGCATCTACGTCGTCGCCCTGGTGTTCTATGCGCTCACCCCCGCGCACCTCTGGCAGGACCCGGCCGGGGTGCGGCTGTGGGCGCTCATCGTATTGCTGATGGCGGGGGTGATCACCGGTGGCCTGCGCACCATCGCGCTGCCGACCGTGGTCACCGCCCTGTTCGAGGCGCGGGTCCGGGACCGGGCCAATGGCCTGGTGGGGACGACGACCGGGGTATCGCACCTGGTGACCTCGGTGGTCAGCGCTCTGCTGGTCGGCTGGAACGGCATGCTGGGCGTGCTCGTCCTCGCTGTCGTCGTGCTGACCGCCGCGGTGGTGCACCTGCGGCGGCTCACGCTGCCCGAAGCGCCGGCCCGGGCGGCTGCCCCGGACGAGCCGAAACGTGTCGATCTGCGCGGTACGGTCCGGGTCGTCCGCGGTATTCCGGGCATGGTCGCGCTCATCGCGTTCGCCGCGCTGAACAACCTGCTGTTCGGCGGGCTCATGGCGCTGATGGACCCCTACGCCCTGTCCATGATGTCGGTTCAGGCATGGGGTCTCGTCTGGGGGGCGCTCAGCGCGGTGATGATCCTCGGCGGGCTGCTGGTGGCCCGAACCGGCACCTCGTCCGACCCGGTCCGCACGATTCTGCTGGTCAACCTGGCGCTGTGGGCGGTGACGCTGGTCTTCCCCCTCCGCGATTCGGTCCTCCTGCTGATCGCAGGTATGGCCGTGTTCATGCTGCTCATGCCGTTCGCGGAGGCCGCCGAGCAAACGGTGCTGCAGAAGGTGGTGCCCTATGAACGACAGGGCCGGGTGTTCGGATTCGCGCAGAGTGTCGAGCAGGCCGCGTCGCCACTCACGGCATTCCTGATCAGCCCGCTGGCGCAATTCGTGGTCATCCCCTTCATGACCGACGGGGCCGGTGCCCGGTGGATCGGCGACTGGTTCGGAACCGGCGAGGCCCGCGGGATGGCACTGGTGTTCGTACTGCTCGGCGTGCTCGGTCTGGTGTTCACCACCTACGCGCTCGGCAGCAGGCACTACCGCCGGTTGAGCCGTAGCTACCGGCAGAATGCGACCGGGCCCGTGGACGATCCGGCGACCATCGGTCGCGGGCCGCGGGAAAACCTCGCCGGCGCCGATGGCGAGACCGAGGCAACCGGTCTCGCCCCGGCGCAGGGCGAGACCACACCGGCCGGTACGCGACCGGCGGGCATACCGTGAGATCCGCCCCGGGCGCCGGAAACGAACGCCCGATATGCGGCGACGAGCCGAGGAGCGGGGCCCCTGCGCAGGTCGCGGTTTCCGGCCCGATAAATCCGTGGACGGTCCCGACGCACCGCTCTACAGTGGCCCGCATGGGAACTTTGTGCAGCAACGGAGTGTGCGCGGTCGGCGCGTACTACATCCGCCCGCGCACGGCAGCTCGGACTCTGCCGGTGCACCCCACACTCCGCTGACCCGGCCGCCCCGTCCCCGCCGCGGGACGCTCCGGCCGTAACCAGGTGCCGGTTCCACCGAACCGGCACCCTGCGCGAACTCTCGGCGCCACCCGCCGCCTCCTGCCCCGGCATGAGTCCGGGCGAATCAGCTTTCCCGATTCGACCCACTCCTTCGGAGGACTCCATGCCCCGCCCCGCCGCACGTCCGCGTGCCCGGGTAACCGCCACCCGTAAACGGCTCTCCCAGAATTTTCTCACCGACCCCGCCATCGCCCGGCGCATCGTCCGTGCCTCCGGTATCGGCCGGAGCGACCTCGTACTCGAAATCGGTCCGGGCGATGGGATGCTCACCCGCCCTCTCCTCCGCTCGGCGGGCCGGATACTGGCCTATGAGAAGGATCCGTACTATGCGCGGCGACTGGCCGCCCGGTATGCCACGGACAACCGGATCCGGGTGCTGCACCGCGACTTCCGCGAAGTCACCCCGCCTACCGAACCATTCGCCATCGTCGCCAATATCCCGTTCGCGGCCAGCACCGATATCGTGCGCTGGTGCCTGGCCGCCCGGTATCTCACCTCGGCCACCCTGCTCACCCAATACGAATTCGCGCGTAAGCACAGCGGCGATTACGGGCGCTGGACCAAACTGGCGATCACCCATTGGCCGGATTCGGTACTCCTACTGGGTGAACGGATCGACCGCAGGGAATTCTTCCCGGTCCCTCGCGTGGACGGCGCGGTACTGCGTATCGAGCGGCGATCGGCACCGTTACTGCCGCACCCGGAGCGCGCGGCTTACCGAGCACTGGTCGAACTGGGATTTTCCGGTGTCGGGGGCTCATTGGCGGCCTCGCTGCGGCGTGCTCACCCCACACGGTCGGTTGCCGCGGCGTGCGCTGCGGCCGGTATCGCGGCCGATCTTCCCGTAGGTCTGGTATCGCCGCAGGCCTGGCTCACCCTGTACGACCGGCTCGGTACCGGGCGGCGTGCCACCGGCACCAGCCCGCCACGGCGGTTCTGACCCGAAAGACGGCGACGGGGACGAACCCGTGCGGATTCGTCCCCGTCGCCATGGCGACTCTGCGATCTATACCGGTGTGAACTCGCGGCTGGCGATGTACTCCGGCCGCCGGGCCGGCGCGGCGAACGGTTCTTCCAGGGTGTTCTCCACGCTGTTGAACACCAAGAAGATATTCGACCGCGGGAACGGCGTGATGTTGTTCGCCGATCCGTGCATGATGTTCGAATCGAACAACAGGGCCGAACCGGCCGGACCGGTGAACTGGGTGATGCCGTACTTATGGGCCATATCCTCGATATCGGCCCGGTTCGGCACCCCGATCTCCTGCTCGCGCAACGACTCCCGATAGTGATCCGCCGGTGTCGCACCCTGACAGGGCACGAAGGTGCGGTGCGAACCGGGCATCAGCATCAGACTGCCGTTGTACGGGTAGTTGTCGGTCAACGCGATGGACAGGCTCACCGCTCGAGGCGCGGGCATACCGTCTTCGGCATGCCAGGTCTCGAAATCGGAGTGCCAATAGAAACCGGTCCCGAAACCGGGCAGATAGTTGACCCGGCTCTGGTGGATGTACACATCCGAACCCAGAACCTGACGGGCCAGATCCGCCACCCGCGATTCGCGTGCCAGTTCCGCCACCGCCGGACTCAACTTGTGCACCTCGAAAATCGAGCGCACCTGCTGCGACGATTTCTCCACGATGAGCCGGTCGTCACCCCGCAATTCCGGAGCCTTCGCCAGCCGATCGATCTCGGCGGCGAACCCGGCCACTTCCTCGGGGCCGAGCAAACGATCCAGAATCGCGTAACCGTCGGTATCGAACGCAGCCAGCTCCGCGTTGCCGATCCGGCCCCACACAGTCGCGTCGTGCCGCTCCTGCTGCGGCGCGCGCTCGGCGGTTCTGGTCGGATAGCGATCGATCCGATTGTCTAACAACGTCGTTCGTCCTTCCTCTCAGTCGGCCGGAACGGCGATCAACGGATAAACGCCGTTCTCGTCGTGCACCTCCTGCCCCGTGACAGGAGGATTGAACACGCACAGCATCCGCATCCGTGTCCGGGTCCGCACCTCGTGCTTCTCGTGCCCGTTCAGCAAATACATGGTGCCCGGCGCGAGATCGTAGGTGCGGTCGTTGGTCAGGTCGGTGAGGGTGCCTTCGCCCTCGACCAACCAGACCGCTTCCACATGGTTCTGATAGTGGAAGACGTGAGTGGTGCCGGCTTCGATGGTGGTCTCGTGGAACGAGAACCCGACCCCATCACCGCCCAGCACGATGCGCTTGCTCCGCCAACCTTCGGCACCGACATCGCGGTGGGTGCCGGTGATCTCATCGGTGGTGCGAACGATCATTCTTGTGTGTTTCCTCTCAGCTGCAGACGGTCTCGACGGAATCGCTCAGGATCCGCAACCCGTGGTCGAGTTCGTCGTCGGTAATGGTCAGCGGCGGCAGCAATTTCACGACCTCGTCGGATGCGCCCGAGGTCTCGGCGAGCAGACCGCGCTCGAACGCGACCTGGCACACCTTCCCGGCCTGCGAGGCGTCGTCGAAGGCCAACCCGTGCACCAGGCCCCGGCCCCGGGTGGTGATACCCGGCACGGCCGCGGCGACCTCACCGAGCGCCGCGGCGACCCGCTCACCCTTGGCAGCGGTGGACTTCTCCAGTACATCATCGGACCAATAGTGTTCGAGCGCCACCTGCGCGGTCACGAAAGACGGATTGTTACCCCGGAAGGTGCCGTTGTGCTCGCCCGGAGACCACACATCGTGCTCGGGCTTGAACAGCACCAGCGCCATCGGCAGACCGTACCCACCGATCGACTTGGACAGGGTCACGATATCGGGGGTGATACCGGCCGCTTCGAAGGAGAAGAACGGACCGGTACGCCCGCAGCCCATCTGCACATCGTCGACGATGAGCAGGATGCCACGCGCGGAGCACAGCGAGGCGAGGTGACGCAGCCATTCCGCCCGCGCCAGGTTCACGCCGCCCTCGCCCTGCACGGTTTCCACGATGACGGCTGCCGGACGATCCAGGCCGGACGAGGAATCGTCGAGCACCCGCTCCATCCACTGGAAATCGGCGGTGGTGCCGTCGAAGTACCCGTCGTAGGGCATCGGCGTGGCATTGTTCAGCGGCACGCCGGCACCCGCGCGCTTCATGGAGTTACCGGTCACCGCGAGCGCGCCCAGGGTCATGCCGTGGAAGGCGTTGGTGAAGCTCAGGATGCTCTGCCGACCGGTCACCTTACGGGCCAGCTTGAGCGCGGCCTCCACCGCGTTGGCGCCGGTCGGACCCGGGAACTGCACCTTGTAGTCCAGGCCGCGCGGAGCCAGCAGGGTATCGCGCACGGTTTCCAGCAGTTTGCGCTTGGCCACCGTGGACATGTCCAGGCCGTGCGTGATGCCGTCTCCGGCGATGTAGTCGACCAGAGCGGACTTGAGCAGGGGGTTGTTGTGCCCGTAGTTCAGCGCACCGGCGCCGGCGAAGAAGTCGAGGAAATCCTTACCGTCCTCATCGCGGAGCCAGGCGCCCTGCGCGGTCTCGAAGACCGTGGGCCAGGAGCGGCAGTAGCCGCGCACGTTCGATTCCAGGTCGTCGAAGATCGTCGTTTCGGCGGTAATCATCAGAGATCCCTTTCGTTTTTACGGGCGATCGGGGAAATGTGGTACAAGTCCTCGGCGGCATGGCTGTCCGGGAAGACATCCGGTTCGAACAGCGCGCTGCGTACCATTTCGGCTCCGCGGCGGCGGGCCAGCGAGGCGAACATGGCGATCGAGGCGGGATTGTCGGGGGAAATGGTGGTCTCCAGCGCGGTCACGGCACCACCGGCGGAATGACCGGGGGCGGTGACGCTGGTAACCAGCCAGTCGAGCATGGCGACGCCGATACCGCGGCCACGCTGGTCGGCGTCCACGGCGACCTGCCAGACGAACAGCGTGCCGGGCGCCTCGGGTCTGCGGTAGCCGGTGACGAAACCGACCACTCGGCCCTCGCTCTCGGCAACCACCGAGGTCGCGGCGAAATCGCGACACCACAGCAGGTAGGCGTAACTCGAGTTCACGTCCAGGACCTGCGACTCGTCGGCGATCTGCCACAGTCGCGCCGCATCGGCGATTCGCGGTGCGCGTAGCACCACGCCGGTACTGGCGGGCTCCGCATCGGTCGCGGCGGACGAAGAGGTGGAACCGGTGCCGGACGAACCGGCGGTCTGCGTGGACTCAGTGTGTAGAGACATACAACTCCGATGTCTGCGTGCAGTACTTTTCCAGGCTTGCGAACGAACATTGAGGTGGCCTGGTCGAGTTCTTTACGATCGTGTTACAGGCTTGTTAAGTCGCTCCCTCTCTTTGAATAACCGGAAGCCGGATGACGAAACGCGCGCCCCCACCGGGACGTTCCGTACACTCCACCCGGCCACTGTGCGTGGCCACGGTTTCGGCGACCAGCGCCAGACCGATCCCCGTGCCACCGGCGGCGGAGCGGCGGCCGATACGCGCGGTCGCGAAACGTTCGAAGATCCGGTCGCGATCCGCGGGCGGCACTCCGGGGCCCGCGTCGTCGACCTCGACGACGGCATCGCCACCCTCCCGGCGTACGGTGACCGCGACCACACCGCCACCGTGGCGGTCGGCGTTCTTCAGCAGATTCGCCACCGCGCGCTCGAGCTCGAGTTTGCGGCCGAGCACGACGACCTCGTCGCGCACCGTGAGCAGTTCGCGCGGACGGTGGCTGTCGTGCAGCGTGTGGGCGAGCAGATCCCCGAGGGATACCGGGTCCGCGTCACCGTGGTGCATCCCCGCCTCGACCCGGGCCAGGGCGAGCAGGTCGTCGAGCATCCGGCGCAGGTGTTCGACCTCCGCGGTCACCAGATCCAGCGCTTGGCGGGACCGGGGCGGAAAATCGTCCCGGTAGCGTTCGAGCACACCGACCGCGGTGGTGAGGGTGGTCAGCGGGGTGCGCAGTTCGTGGCTGACATCGGCGAAGAGCCGATGTTCCCGGTCGATGCGCCGCTGCAGCGAATCGACCATCCGGTTGAACGACGTCACCGTACCGGCCAGGTCCTGGTCGTTACTCTCCGGAAGCCTGGTGCCCAGCTCACCGGAGGCGATACGGGCCGCCGCGGCGGATACATCACGCAGCGGCGCGAGCATCCGCCGGCTCACCCAGACCCCGACCGCCCCACCCGCCAGTGCCGCGGCGAACGCGCAGCCGATCAACAGCAGCGGCCGATGATGGACACGCTCACTGAAGGAACGGCTCTCCTCACTGACAACGGCGAAAACCGCGAGCACCAGAACCAGCGCCATCAGGCCGGAGGACACCGCGAAAGCGGTCGTCACCCGGCTGCGCAAGCTCCAGCGCCCCGAATCGCTACCGAGCCGGGGAGCGCTTTCTACGCCGCTCATGGTCTAACGCTGGACGTCCAGCCGGTAACCGAGGCCACGCACGGTGACCACAATCCGTGGATCGGAGGGATCGCGCTCGATCTTGGTGCGCAACCTGCGCATATGGACGTCGACGATACGTTCGTCACCGAAGAAACCCCGATCCCACACCCGCTCGAGCAGTACATCGCGGCTCAGTACCCGGCCGGGAGCATCGGCGAGTTCGCACAGCAGCCGGAACTCGGTGATGGTCAGGTTGATCTCCTCGTCCCCGCGGCGCACCGCACCCCCTTCCGGGGACAGGATCAGTGGCGACTCCGGATCGGCGTCCAGGACCACTTCGACCGGCGCCTGTGCTTCCGTCGACAACCGCGCTCGCCGGCGCAGCGCCCGCATCCGCGCGGTGATCTCCTTGATCTCGAACGGCTTGGTGACGAAATCGTCGGCGCCGGCCTCCAGGGCCGCCACCACATCGTGTGTATCGTCACGGGCACTCACCACGATGATCGGTACATCGTGATCCCGCCGGATCTCCCGGATACAGGTGAACCCGTCCATACCGCCGAGCATGAGGTCGACGATCATCACATCGGGGACGCCGATCGTGCGCAGATGGGTGAGCGCGGCCTCGGCTTCCTCGGCCTCGGCGACGTCGTAGCCCTCGTCCTCCATGGCCAGGCGTAAAGCGCCCCGGACCCGGTCGTCGTCTTCCACGATCATCAGGTTCGCGCTCAATTTTTCAATCCCTTGCAGACACACATGGCGTGCCGCGGCGCGGGTTCGCATCCCCGAACCGACGCGACAGCCCGCTACTCAGCTTACTCGAGCAACCTTTCGGTTATACGAATAGCCGGAACGCCGCAAAGTAAACCACCCCAGTGAAATGCCTCACGGTCGGATTTCTCTGAGGTGTTCCAGGCGGAAGAAATTGCTGGGGGTGCCGTCGGCACGTAGTTCCTGGTAGCGGAAGCTCAGTTTGCGCGCGTCGAAACTGGCGAACCAGTCGGTCCAGCTGACCGGTTGGAGTACCGCTCCGCCGTAGTGGGGGAAGTCCAGACGCAGCACCCCCACCTCGCCGCCGTACTGACTGCCGGGTGTTGTCGCCGGGTTCGCACCCCGCCGCTGTGCCCACTGGCGGATGACCTCATGATTCGTGGTGACCATGGTTGTTCCGGGAGCGGCGGACAGGCCACCCTTCATGACGAACCTCCTTGCGGTAGGTGCGTACCTGCTCACTCCGGTACGGTCCTCGGTGTCGTACCGGTTCATCGGACTTGTACCCGGCTTCGTACTCTTGCAAACACAGCGGAGGTGAACCGTCCGCCGGGTACTCAGGAGCGGATTCGGTAAGAAACGGCGGCCGACGCGACCCCGCCGGCGAATTGCCGAGGATTTGCCGGAGGCCGAAAGAGGGTCACCGATCACCCGAAACGGGAGCCAGCGCGACCGTGATGTTATCGCTTCCCCCGCACACCACGGCGTAATCGACCAGGGCACGGGCCGCCTCGGTCGTCGGCACGCCGAGCACCCGTTGCGCCAGATCCGTCGCTCCGGGCAGATAGTTCCACAGACCGTCGGTGCACAACAGCAACACGCCGGGGGTCTCGGTGTAGTAGGTCCGGATACTGTCCGCCGACCAGGGCTGCTGGCCGGCGTCGGCACCCAGCCAGCGCATGAGGGTATGAGCCCGCGGATCGGCCATGGCGGCGGTCTCGTCCATGGCGCCGGCTTCGACGAGTGTCTGAGCCCAGGAATCGTCGACCGTGAGCTTCTGCGAACCCGCCAGCCTGCCGGGGTGCCCGGGACGGGCCGGCTGCTCGGCGGCGGGCTCGCCGGAGGCCAGCCAGTAGGCGCGGCTGTCGCCGATATTGGAAACGGTGACCGACATCCGGTTACCGCCCTCGGCGCACACGATCGCCGAAACATAGGTGCACGAGGGAGCGTCCCCGTCCGGTCCGACCAGGTTGCGTACCGCTTCCGAAGCGGCCGCCATCCCCGCCGCGGTGGCCTCCTCCGCGGTCCGATCCCCCGCCAGTGCGGCGAGGCAGGCATCCACACCGGTCCGCGCCGCGGTCCCGGAGGCCGCCTGCGGATCCGGCGAGGACGAGACACCGTCGCACACCACCAGCACGATGATCTCCGGCCGGCCGCTCCGGTCGGGCACCACCGCGGCCGCCACGGCGTCCTCGTTGCGCGCATGCAGTATTCCGCGGTCGGTGACCAGCCCCACGACACCGAGATCGGCCTCGAACCTGTCCTGCACGCGGTGCGGCCGGTCACAGACCGGGCAGCGCAGGCCGCGGCTCTGGGTTCCGCAGTTCACGCAGACGATCTCGGTGAGTTCGTCGTCGGGGAGGGCGACCCGATGAACAGCGGGACCGATCGTCTGCCGGGGCACGGTGGCCTCGGTGGCCGCGGCCCGGCGCCGGGGATCGGTGGTCTCACGCATCCGCGGCATGGGTTCGGTCACCGCGTCGAGGATGTCCGCCGGATCGGCGCCTGCGGGGTTCGTGTCGGGGTTCATCCGGCCACCACATTCATGAGTAGTTTCCGGTGCTGCCCCATCCGGACACCTCGGGTCCGCACACCGTCCCCCTTCGTTCGACCCGTTCCGTACTGACGATGGAAGATAGTACGCGGTGCGCGGACGAGCGAGTTCATCCGCGTTCTCCGACCGCCCGCACCGCTTTACGCGCCGCCACCAGCACCGGATCCCATACCGGCGAGAAGGGTGGGGCGTAGCCGAGATCGAGTGTCGTCATCTGCGCCACGGTCATTCCCGCGGTCAGTGCCACCGCCGCGATATCGACACGTTTACCGGCTCCTTCCCGGCCCACGATCTGCACACCGAGCAGCCGCCCGGTGAGTCGTTCCGCGAGCATTTTCACCGTCATGGGGGCAGCGTCCGGGTAATACCCCGCGCGGCTGGTGGATTCGATCGTCGCGGTGACGTATCGGAGCCCGGCGGCCCGAGCGTCTTTCTCCCGCAACCCTGTTCTCGCCACCTCCAGATCACACACCTTGCTGACGGCGGTCCCCACCACGCCTGGGAAGGTCGCGTAGCCGCCACCGATATTGGCGCCGATGATCTGACCGTGTTTGTTGGCGTGCGTACCGAGCGGAATATGCCGCCGCATCCCGGACACCAGGTCCAGCACCTCCACACAGTCGCCGCCCGCCCAGATGTTCTCGTACCCGCGCACCCGCAGCGCGGAATCGGTGAGCAGGCCACCGTATTCGCCGATCGGCAGGCCGGCCGCCCGCGCCAGCCCGGTTTCCGGAGCGACCCCGATACCCAGCACCACCACATCCGCCGGGTACTCCGCCGCGCCGGCCACCACCGCCCGGGCGCGGCCGTCGGCGCCGGTGCGGATCCCGGTGACCTCGCTGCGGCCGACCACATCGACGTCCAGCCCGCCCAGGGCGGTGCGTACCAGCGCCCCCATATCGGGATCCAGCGTGGACATCGGTTCGTCGCCGCGGTGGACGACCGTCACCTCGAAACCGCGGCGGATCAGAGCCTCCGCCATCTCGACTCCGATATATCCGGCGCCGACGACCACCGCGCGCCGGCCGGAGGTGGCGGTCAATGTGGCGATGAGGGCTTCTCCGTCGTCGAGGGTCTGCACCCCGTGCACCCCCGGGGCGTCGATACCAGGCAGCTCGGGCCGGATCGGGCGCGCACCCGTCGCGAGAACGAGTTCGTCGTACCCGATCCAGGTTTCGGTACCGCCGGCCAGGTCCCGGCTCCGCACCCGGCCCCTGGCAACGTCGAGTTCGACGATCTCGCTGCGGAGGCGGACATCGATCTGCCGGGCACGGTGCTCCGCGGGCGTCCGGGCGATCAATTGATCGCGGTCCCGGACCTGCCCGCCCACCCAGTACGGGATACCGCAGGCCGAGTACGACGTGAAGTGTCCCCGCTCGAACACGACGATTTCCAGGTCCTGCGCATCCCGGAAGCGGCGGGCCTGCGCAGCCGCCGACATTCCCGCCGCGTCGCCGCCGACGATCACCAACCGCTCGGTCATAGAACCGAACTACCCAGCGAACGGGCGGGAACACCGGCAGCGGGCACCGGGCGCCGGACCGGTCCCGGTCCCACCGTCCTCACGCCGGCCGGGAACCGATCGACGGGAACCGGGCGACGGCGCTCCCGGCGCGGGAGCGGGCCCCTGTCATCTCGGTACCGTCGCGGTCGGTGAAGGTCAGGACGCCGTCCTCGACAGGGCTTCTGCGCAGGTAGGCACGGTCCCGGAAATAACTGTTGACCACCTTCCAGGGACCGCCGGTGCCCTGGCGCGGCATCACCGCGTCGCCACGCTGGATATAGCCGGAGCTCAGCGCACCCCCCATGACCGAGACCTCCGACCGGTCGCTGTCGCGGGCGTGCACCACAAAGCGTGTATATCCCTTTTCGCGCATACGGTTCAGCACCCGGCAGAAGTATTCGGCGGCCAGATCGGCTTTGAGCGTCCACGATGCGTTGGTGTACCCCAGCACCATCAGCGCGTTCGGGACGCCGTCGAGCAACGACCCTTTGTACATGACCCGGTCGCGGGGGTGCACGGGGACGCCGTCCACCTCCAGGGTGGCGCCTCCGAGGATCTGGATGGTCAGCCCGGTCGCGGTGACGACGATATCCGCTTCGATCTCCTCCCCCGAGGAAACGCGGATACCGGTTTCGGTGAACGTCTCGATGGTGTCGGTGACCACCGAGGCCTGTCCGCGACGTAACGCCTTGAACAGGTCGCCGTCGGGCACCACACACAGCCGCTGATCCCAGGGTGCGTAATCGGGCGTGAAGTGCCGCATATCCACCCGGGTACCCACCGCCGCGCGTACCCATTTCAGGAACAGCTGCCGCGCCAGTTCCGGCTGTTTACGCGACAGCTGATAGCTCGCCTGCTGGACCGCGATATTGCGGGCACGACCCACCCGGTAGGTGAGACCGGCCGGCGATCCGAGCTTCGTCAAACCGATCGCGACCGGGTCGTCGGCCGGTATGGAGGCGATATAGGTGGGCGAACGCTGCAGCATGGTGACATGCGCTGCGGCGCGGGCCAGGGCGGGCACCAGGGTGATCGCGGTGGCACCGCTACCGATCACCACGACCTTCTTGTCGCGGTGGTCGAGGTCTTGCGGCCAGTGCTGCGGGTGGACGATCCGGCCGGTGAAACGCTCCTCGCCGGGGAAGGAGGGACGGTAGCCGTTGTCGTAGTCGTAGTAGCCCGTGCACCCCACCAGGAAGTCGCCGGTCCAGACCTCTTCGGTGCCGGTCGCTTCCACGAGTACCCGTACGGTCCACCGGTTCTCCACACCGGACCAGCTCGCCGAGACGACCCTGCGGCCGAACCGGATATGCGGGACGACCCCGTACGCCTCGGCGGTCTCCTCGAGATAACGGCGGATACCGGCGCCGTCGGCCAGCATCTTCGTTCCCCGCCAGGGGCGGAAACCGTAGCCGAAGGAGTACATATCGGAATCCGAGCGGATACCCGGGTAGCGGAACAGGTCCCAGGTGCCCCCGATGGCCTCGCGCCGCTCCAGGACCGCGTAACTGCGTCCGGTGTTCTCCTTTTCCAGGTGGCAGGCCACATCGATACCGGACAGCCCGGCGCCGATGATCAGTACGTCGACATGCCGCGTCATTGCGTTCCTCGTCTGTTCGTGCCGGGTCGCCGCCAGATTCGTGACAGACGCACCTACTATCTGTAACCGAGAGTACATAATATTTCCCGGCCACCGGAAGGGAACGGGAAGACCGGAGCGCGGACCACCCGACCCGACGAACCGGGCCTCGGTGGACCACCCGCCGCCGACCTCCATCCGGCAGAGAACGACGGCGGCGGGTTCGGACGGCCCACCGGTACGACCATCCGAACCCGCCACACCGCACCCGGCGCCGGGCCGCCGACGGAGATATTCCGCCCGACGTCTCACGCACCCGGCCCCGGCAGCGGATCCGGCGCGATCATCGCCGCCGCGGTGAGCACGACACCGCCGCTAGACCTGGGCCACCGGTCGCGGCCGGCACCCCGGCGCCGTCGCCGCGCGCCGTCGCGGAACCACGATCCCCCGCCGCACCAGACTCTCCGCGGTATCCCGGATCGTGTCCGAAATCGGGCGCATGGTCCACCCCAGTTCCCGGTACGCCCGGTCGGCGCTCAACCGCTCGACCCGGCCCAGCGTGGGCACGGTCAGCCGCAACCCCCGGTCGGCGAGCGCCGCCACCCGCACCAGCAGATCGGGCAGTGTGCGGGTGGTGACACCGAACCCCCGGGGCCCGTACTCCGCGGCGAGCATCCGAGCCATATCCCGCATCCACAGGTGTTCCCCGGCGCAGATGTAGCGGTGCCCCGCGGCCTGCGGCTTCTCCATGGCCAACCGGTGCGCCACCGCGAGGTCCCGCACATCCACCATCGCCCACCCGACCCGCGGCGATCCCGGATCGGCCCCGGCGAGCAGGCGGCGGATCGGCTCGTGCGAGGTACTCGTCCGCGACGAGAGCAGCGGGCCGAGCACCATCCCCGGGTTCACCACCACCAACTCGAGCCCACGACCAGCGGGCAGTGCGGCCACGAAATCCCAGGCGGCCCGCTCGGCAAGGGTCTTACTGCGCTGATAGGCGGGACTACGCTCGATGACCGTCCAGTCCGCTTCGGTGCGTACCGCGTCGTCCCGGTGCCCGTACGCGATCGCGGCGATCGAGGACGTCACCACGACCCGTCGCACCTCCGGCGCGTCCGCACAGGCCCGCAGCACCCGCAGAGTACCGTCGACGGCGGTCGCGACCAGTTCACCGTCGTCTTCCGGCGGTGTCGACGGGAAGGGCGACGCGATGTGCAGTACATGAGTGCAGCCCGCGACCGCCTCCGCCCAGCCGCTGTCACGATCCAGATGCGCGGCCACGAATTCGAGCTCGGCCCCGTTGCGCGCGGCGTGATCGGCCAGATGCGCCCATCCGGCCGAATCGGCCGTATCGCGGACGGTGGCGCGGACCGCGTAGCCGTGCCCGAGCAGTTCGACGATCACGTGTCCGGCGACGAATCCTGTCGCGCCGGTGACGAGTACCCGTGTACTCATATCCACTTCTCCCATTCCCGCGGCGCCGTCTGAGCACCGCTCAGATAATCTAAGCACTGCATAGATCAGATGTCCAGACCGCATCCGGTCCAGGGCCGTGATGCGCTTACCCTCAGGAGGTGTCCCGCACCTCCTACCACCACGGCGCGCTCCGCGACGCACTGCTGGCCGCCTGCCTGCGGCTCATCGAAACCGAAGGCATCGCCTCGGTGAGCCTGCGCCGGGTCGCCCGGGAGGCCGGAGTGAGCTCCGGAGCCCCGTATCACCATTTCGCCGACCGCGCCGCGCTACTCGCCGACCTGGCCACCCAGGGGTTCCGCAAACTGGCCGAACAGCTCACCGCCGCGCGGTCCGCGGCCCCCTCCCCCACTGCCGCGCTGGAGGCCGTGGTGCAGAGCTACGTGGGGTTCGCCAGAGAACAACCCGGCTATTTCCGGCTGATGTTCCGGCCCGAGTTGTCACAACCGGAGAAGCATCCGGACACCCGCGCGGCCGGCGAAGCCGCGTTCGGAGTTCTCACCGATGCGGTCACCGCCTGCGTGACCGCCGGTGACCTGCCACCGGAACGCGCCGAGACCACCACCCTCACCCTCTGGGCACTCGGCCACGGCCTGGCTTCGCTCTGGCTCGACGGCCAGCTCGACAAACGTGGCGTACTGCTCGGCACCACCCCGACGGCCCTGATCGATTCCGTCATGGGCAACATCACCGGAATCGCCACCCTCGAATCCGGACCGCCCCGATGATCCGCCGGGGCACCACCCCGCCCGGCCGCCGGGGCACGACGCGATATCGCCGGACCGCTCGGCAGTACCGCGCGGATGCCCCGGCGGCACCGTATTCGCCGAAGTCGCCGTGTCCCCCTCGGCGACGGACCACGCGGCGGGCCGACGGTCCCGCTTCGGACATATGGTGGAAACCGGGTCGGCGCGGCGCCCGTCCGAGCCGACCAGGAGGAACTGTCATGAATGCCACCAAAGCCCGGACCGGCCTGATCATCGCGGCCGCCGCGCTGGCACTGGCCGGCTGCAGCGATATCGAGCAGGCACTCAACAAGGGTGGCGACACCCCGTGCCGGGAATACGTCGCGCAGGACGCCGAGACCAAACGAGTGACGATCACCAAGTTCCTCGAGGAACAGCAGGGCCGCGAGCCGACGGGGACCAATGTGGATCTGTCCATGGCCGCGGTCGAGGCACTGTGCAGCGTCCAGGCCAATGCCGATACCCCGATCGAGCGCGCGGACCTCGCCGGAATATTCATTCGGAAATAGCTGAGCCCGTGCGTTCTCGGGCCTCGGCACGGCTCTGCGGCGCACCCCCGGCCGTTCCACGACGGCATCCGGGCCGCGGATAGCCTATACCACAGCCCTTTTCACCGAAGCAGGGAGACCCACTCGCCTCAGCCGAGGCGATACGCAAGAATGTGTTCGCAAAAGTGCTGGCGAAAAAGCGATCCGGAAAGGGGCAGCGGTGAGACCGGACGCGGTGCGCCCGCCCGGCATCCGGCGCCGGAGACTGCGAGGAGCAATATGTTTCATCGGATCGATGCGATAGCACCGCTGTACCGCGGCACGGCGCGGAGTCGCTGATGGCGTATCGCACTGATCGGGTCGCGGTAACCGACAGAGCCCGCAACGCGCTCCGTGAGTTGATCGAGCAGCACGGCCCCATCCTGTTGTATCTCCCCGGGGACGACGCCGGTGAACCGTCCCCGCAGTGGCTCCCGATCCGCGATTTCCGGGCCGCCGACGGCGATACACTGTTCGGGCGGCTGGCCTGGCACACCGAACTGTGGATGAGCGCCGCGTCCTATACGCGATTCGAACGCGAACATCTCACCGTCGACGTCCCGCCCGATTCCGGATCGGCGGGAATCGGGGAAACCACGGACCCGCAGCCGGAGACACCGACGACCTTCCTGCTCCGCGCTCGCCGGCTCAGCGCCGCGGAAACCGCCGCTCTCGAGGCCCGTAAACGCGGTGGCCGCGGCAACGCCGGCTGATCCGTCCGGGCGCGGCTCGGCGTCCGGACGCGATTCGAGGTCAAAGCAGGTCCCGATCAATGGGATTCGATATGCGCACAAGGAGCCGGAACGTTATCTTGTGGCGATGTTCAGAGCGAGGCTCGGTGTCCGCGCCCGGATCCTGGCCATCGCGCTCATCCCGAGTCTGACCCTGTTGGTGGCCGGTGTGGGTGCGACGGGTTACCTGATCGATCAGGGGCAGCACAACCGTCAGGTGACCGAGGCACTCCGCGAGGTCTCGGGCCCCACCCGTAACGCGTACGAGGTGATCCAGAACGAACGCCGGCTGACACTGGCACACCTCGCCGGCGATCCCACCGCGGCCGAGGCCCTCGCCACGGTCCGGCCCGAGACCGAGCAGTCGCTGAGCGATCTGGTAGCGGGTTCGCAGCGGCTCCGGGAGCTACAACCGGAGGAGATCACCGACGACGTCGGCTCGTTCACCACCCTCACCCAGCAACTCGGCAATATCCGTTCCGCCGTCGACAAGCGCGCCGTACCGACCGGTGACGCCTACACCTTCTATGTACGCGTTCTCGATACCTTCGCCATCGGCGCGCAGCTCTCGCACACCTTCGAGGAGAATCCGGAGGCGGTTGTCCAGCTCGGCCTGGTCGCCCGGATCATGCACGCACTCGAGGCGGCCTCCCGCAGCCATGCCCTGGCCGGCGCGGCCCTGCGGACCGGCAACCCTGTCGCGCTTCCCGAAGAGTACATCCAGCAGACGGGCTTCTACCACGCCGAAACCGCGCTGCTGGCCACTCAACTGACACCGGAGATCGGCGAACGGCTGCGCGGCCTGCTCGACAGCCCGGAATGGCAGCTGCTGATCCGCACCGAGAACACGCTCATCGCCCGCAGCGCCCCCGGCGCGGAACCCGGCGGCAGAGCCGACGGACTACCGGCCGCGCAACTGGCGGCATGGGAGGCGGCAGCCGACCACGTCAATCAGGAACTGCTGAACCTCTGGGACGACCAGAACCAGCTGATGCAGAACATCTCGCTCGACGCGGCCGCCCGCACCACCTACCGATCGCTGCTGCTGGGCCTCGCAGCGCTGGTGTTCTCCGCCGCGGCCTTCGGTGTGTCACTGGTGCTGGCCAACCGGTTCATCCACCGCCTGGTCCGGCTGCGCGACCATACGCTGGCGCTGTCCGACGAACGGTTGCCGGATATGCTCGACCGTCTCCGTGCCGGTGAGGACATCGATGAAACCGAGGCCGCCCCGAAACTCGATTTCGGCCGTGACGAACTCGGAGCGGTGGCCACCGCCTTCGAACACGCACACGCGGCGGCGGTGACGGCGGCCGTCACCGAGGCCCGCACCCAGCAGGGCGTCAAGGCGATCTTCCTGAACATCGCCCACCGCAGCCAGGTGGTGGTCCACAAACAGCTGGAGATCCTGGACGAGGCCGAACGCCGTGAAGAGGATCCGGCCATGCTGGACATCCTGTTCAAACTGGATCACCTGGCCACCCGGGAACGCCGCAACGCCGAGAATCTCACCGTGCTCGGTGGCGGTAAACCGGGCCGGCAGTGGCGCGCCCCGGTACCGCTGGTGGATCTGGTGCGCAGCGCGGTCGGGGAAACCCAGGACTACACCCGGGTACGACTCGCCCGCCTGCCCGAACTGCGCATCGCCGGTAACGCGGTCGGCGATCTCATCCACCTGCTCGCCGAACTCGTCGACAATGCCACCTCGTTCTCGCCCCCGCAGTCGCGCGTGCAGATCACCGGCTCGGTCATCGGCAAGGGTGTCGCGGTGGAGATCACCGACCAGGGCATGGGTATTCCCGCCGAGAGCCGCGACCGGCTCAACGAACTCCTGGAGAATCCACCGAATTTCGAGGTCAATTCGCTGCAGGGCGATTCCCGCCTCGGACTTTTCGTGGTGGCACAGCTGGCCGCCCGGCACGGTGTCTCCGTGCGGCTGGGCGAATCGGAGTACGGCGGCGTGCGCGCGGTGGTCATCGTGCCCTCCGTCCTGCTGACCGACCCGGCGGAGGAAACCACGCCGCTGGCCGGCCTGCCGCGGACACCGGCGCCGGCCCCCGACGTCCCGGCGGATCCCCGGGGTGAACCCACCACGGAGACCAGGACCACCGCAACGCTGCTCGCGGACCCGCCCACCGTGCCCACCACCACCCGCGAACCCGCCGAACCGGCGCCCGCCGGAGACTCCGGTCCGCCCGCCGCCGCCCTCGCGGGCGAGGCCGCCGCCCCCCCGGCGGAACCGAAGCTACTCGCCGACGGTCGTCCGGCTTTACCGCGCCGCACCAGGCAGGCTAAAGTCGCACCGCGACCAGAAGATTCGGCCGCTCCGCAGGCCACAACGGCGCGGCCGCGCTCGGCCGAACAAGCACGAGACCTGATGGCAGCGATCGAGAACGGCACCCGGCAGGGCCGCAGGCCATTGCCCGCCGAAGATTCCGGCACCGGAAGCCCGGCGCCGGACGGCCCATCCTCGAAGGAACAGGAAGGCTAAGTGTCCACTTCCACGCAAGGTGATCTGAACTGGTTGCTCGACGACCTCGTCGAGCGGCTCGCCGGGGTCCGGCTGGCGGTCGTACTGTCCACCGACGGAATGCTGCTCGGCCACTCCTCGAAAATGGACCGCACCGAAGCCGAACACTTCGCGGCCATGTCGTCCACGCTGCACGGGCTGGCCCGCAGTGCGGGCGCGCGATTCGACGGCGGCAGTGTGCGCCAGGCGGTGATCGAGCTCGACCGCGCCGTCCTGTTCGTCACCTCGGCGGGCGATAACGCCTGCATCGCGGTGCAGGCGGCCGCCGACGCCAATCTCGGTATGGTGGCCTACGAGATGAACCTGACCGTCCAGCGTGTCGGTACCCACCTCTCGACAGGTTCCCGCGGTGGGGCCGGGGCCGAGCCGCCCCGGTCGTGAGCGCGGCGACGGTGCACAACAAGTGAGCTGGTATGACCGGTAAACGGGATTCCTGGTTCGACGACGAGGCCGGCCCTCTGGTACGTCCGTATGCGATCACTCGGGGCCGCACCGTGGGCGCGGGACACGAGCTGGATATGCTCACGGTCGTGGTCAAAGCGCGCGGCGCTCCGCCGTTGCGCCGCACCGAACCCGAGTACACCGATATCGTGCACCTGTGCACGGAAGCACAAACCGTGGCGGAGGTGGCAGCCGCCTTGAAACTGCCGCTGGCGGTGACCAAGATTCTCGTCGGAGATCTGATCGGTGACGGCCATCTGATCTTCCGGGCTCCGGTGCAGATGGAGTCCGGTCCCGGCGACTTCAACATATTGCGAGCGGTACTGGATGGAATCCGAAAAATTTGACCCTGCCCGGATGGACCCCGGAGCGCCGGCCCTTGCTGCGTCGGTGAAGGTCCTCATCGCCGGTGGTTTCGGCGTCGGCAAAACCACCATGGTGTCGTCGATCAGCGAGATCCCGCCGCTACGCACCGAGGAGATGATCACCGAACTCAGTACGGGGATCGACGATCTCTCCGGCGTCGAGTCCAAGACCACCACCACGGTGGCGCTGGACTTCGGCCGGATCACCATCGACCGGGATCTGGTGCTGTACCTCTTCGGTACGCCCGGCCAGGACCGCTTCTGGTTCCTATGGGACGAATTGGCCCGTGGCGCGCTCGGCGCGGTGGTACTGGCCGATACCCGTCGGCTCGGTAATTCCTTCGCCGCCATCGACTATTTCGAACGGCGCGGGCTGCCCTTCCTGATCGCGGTGAACTGTTTCGACGGTGCTCCCCGCTACACCATCGACGAGGTTCGCGACGCGCTCGATCTCGACCCGACGATCCCGGTGATGCTGTGTGACGCACGCGATCGGGTCTCGGCCAAGAATGTGCTGCTCAGCCTGATCGAGCATCTCATCGACCGGGCCACCCGGCCGAAGAACCTCACCACCAGCTGATCATCCGGTGCGGAGCCGGTGCGCCCGGCTCCGCCCCCGGTCAGGGTGCGAGCAGCCGCGCCGCGTGTAGTTCATCGAACAGCAGCTGGTCCACCGGCGGCACGCGCGGCCGGTCGTGGTAGCCGAACCACGCGAGTTCGGCGATCTCGCTGCTCGCCGTGAGCACACCGCGGTAGTCGGCTCGGTAGCAGCTCATCCGGACCCGGGCGCCGCCGTCGGTGGCCTCGTAGACCCCCACCGGTACGACGGTGGCGGGGTCCAGCGCGACGGTGAGTTCCTCGGTGATCTCCCGCAGCAGGGTCTGTTCATCGGTTTCGCCGGATTCGCGTTTACCACCCGGGATGTAGAAGACGTCCTTGCCGCGCGGACGCGCGCACAGAATCCGGCCGTCCACGATCAGCACCCAGGCGACCGTATCGATGAGTTCCCCGACCAGCTCGTCCGTCACGCGGGGAGCTTAACCGACGTGGCCGAGGGCGTTCTCGGCCAAGGTGCCACGAACCGCACGTCCGCGGACGTACCATGCGGACGTGGCCGATGCGAATCCTCCCGCCGTGCTGCGGGTCCTGGTCTACAGCAACGATGCCGACACCCGGAGCCAGGTGATGCTGGCGCTCGGGCGTCGCCCGCATCCGGAGCTACCCCCCTTGGAGTATCTCGAAGTGGCCACCGGGCCGGTGGTTCTGGACCGGATGGATGCCGGCGCGGCCGACCTGGCGGTGCTGGACGGGGAGTCCGTACCGGTCGGGGGGATGGGGCTGGCCAAACAGCTCAAGGACGAGATCGACAACTGCCCGCCGCTGATCGTGCTCACCGGACGTGCCGACGATGCCTGGCTGGCGAACTGGTCGCGGGCCGAGGCGGTGGCCGCGCACCCGATCGACCCGCTGCGGCTCACCGAAATCGTGGTCGATCTGCTGCGTCGCCGTTCGGCCGCATAAGCGGCGATTGCGTTCTTTCGCTCATAAATCTCAGTCCCGAATTCGATCAAAGCACCTGGCGAATCCCCATTCGTCCTGCCGGGACAGTTGTAGGCTGTGCTTTAGCTCACATGAGCGCGGGAGATGACATATAACCCGCGGTGCCGTATTCCCTGCCCAGCCCCTCTCGGCCTCCGGGCACCGACCGGCAACGCGGGCCGTACCCATCGAACGCCCGACCCCGTTCGCGGAACCCGGCGGCACAACCGCGGGGTTCCAGTTCGCAAGGAGGGGAAGCGCAGTCGTGAACACCGAACTGCCGATACTGGTCCTCGGCGCGGTCGCCGCCGCCTTCGCGGTGATCTCGGTCCTGATCGCGAGCCTGATCGGCCCCAAACGCTACAACCGCGCCAAGCTACAGGCCTACGAATGCGGTATCGAACCGACCCCGCACGCGGTCGCGGGAGGCGCGGGAAATATTACCGGGCAACGCTTTCCGGTGAAGTACTACCTCACCGCCATGCTGTTCATCATCTTCGATATCGAGATCGTGTTCCTCTACCCGTGGGCGGTCCATATCGATGCGCTCGGGGTGTTCGGACTGGTTGCGATGACCCTGTTCATCGTCAATGTCTCGGTGGCCTACGCCTACGAATGGCGCCGCGGCGGCCTCAGCTGGGACTGAACCGCGAACCTCCGATCAGCCGGACCCGCGCCCCGGCGCGGGCCAGAGACCCAGGGAGTAGTCGGACATGGGTTTGGAAGAGAAACTGCCCAGCGGTTTCGTGCTCAGCACGGTCGAAGCCATGGCAGGGTATATGCGCAAGGGTTCGCTGTGGCCGGCCACCTTCGGCCTGGCGTGCTGCGCGATCGAGATGATGGCCACCGGCGGCGGCCGCTTCGATTCGGCGCGGTTCGGTATGGAGGTCTTCCGTGCCTCGCCGCGGCAGGCGGACCTGATGATCGTGGCGGGGCGGGTCAGCCAGAAGATGGCGCCGGTGCTACGCCAGGTCTACGACCAGATGACCGAACCCAAATGGGTGCTGGCCATGGGGGTCTGCGCTTCCTCCGGGGGCATGTTCAACAACTACGCCATCGTGCAGGGCGTGGACCATGTGGTTCCGGTGGATATCTACCTCCCCGGTTGTCCACCGCGCCCGGAAATGCTGCTCAACGCGATCCTCGCGTTGCACGCCAAGATCCAGGCCACCCCGATGGGCGTGAACCGCGCCGAGGCGATCCGGGCCGCGGAACAGGCCGCGCTGGCCGCCACTCCGACCATCCGGATGGAAGGCCTGCTGCGATGAGCACCGAGGAACCCGGAACCCGCAGGACGCGCGCGGTGGAACCGGAACAGCCGGTCGGCCCGCACGACGAGGTGATCGGCGTCCGCCGAGGCATGTTCGGAATCTCCGGCAGCGGTGACACCTCCGGATACGGCCGGCTGGTACACGAGGTCGCGCTCCCGGGCGGTACCCCACCACCGTACGGCGGCTGGTTCGACACCGTGATCGATCTGCTGCGCGCCGCACTGGCCGCCGAGGCGGGCTATGACGCATCGGTCGAGAAAGTGGTGGTGGACCGGAGTGAGCTCACGCTGCACATCCGGCGGGAGCATCTGGTGGCGGTGGCCCGCGCGTTACGCGACGATCCCGCCCTGCGCTTCGAACTGTGTCTCGGCGTGAACGGCGTGCACTACCCGGAGGACACCGGCCGCGAACTGCACGCCGTCTACCACCTGAACTCGATCACCCACGGACGGCGGCTGCGCCTCGAGGTATCCGCTCCCGACGCCGATCCGCATATCCCCTCGCTGTACCGGGTGTACCCGACCTGCGACTGGCACGAGCGGGAAACCTACGACTTCTTCGGTATCCGATTCGACGGGCATCCCTCGCTGACCCGCATCACCATGCCCGACGACTGGCGCGGTCATCCACAGCGCAAGGACTACCCGCTGGGCGGGATACCGGTCGAGTACAAGGGCGCGCGTATCCCGCCGCCCGATGAGCGGAGGGCCTACAGCTGATGAGCGAGATCGATATCCGGCCCGGGATCCCCGGCGGGCCGGAAACCAGCGACCCGAAGTCCGGCGAACCGGCCACCGCCGGCCCCACCGATCCGGTGGTCACCGTCGCCGGCCAGGACTGGGACGAGGTCGCCGACGCACTACGCGGTGCCGGCGAGGAACGCATCGTCGTCAATATGGGCCCCCAGCATCCGTCCACCCACGGTGTCCTGCGACTCATCCTCGAGATCGAGGGCGAAACCGTGGTGGAAGCCCGCTGCGGAATCGGCTACCTGCACACCGGAATCGAGAAGAATCTCGAGTTCCGTACCTGGGCCCAAGGCGTCACCTTCGTCACCCGGATGGACTACCTGTCCCCCTTCTTCAACGAAACGGCCTTCTGCCTGGGCGTGGAGCGGCTGCTCGGGATCACCGAGGACATCCCCGAGCGCGCCACCGTGATCCGGGTGCTACTGATGGAGCTCAACCGCATCTCCTCGCACCTGGTGGCGCTGGCCACCGGCGGTATGGAACTGGGAGCGCTCACCCCGATGCTGTTCGGGTTCCGCGAGCGCGAACTGATCCTCGACGTTTTCGAGGCCATCACCGGGCTGCGGATGAATCACGCCTTCATCCGGCCCGGCGGGATCGCCCAGGACCTACCGGACAACGGGGTGACCAAGATCCGCGAACTCCTGGACCTGATGCCGAAGCGCCTCCGGGATATGGAGCATCTGCTCACCCACAACCCGATCTTCAAGGCGCGTACCGAGGGTATCGGCTACCTCGATCTCACCGGCTGCATCGCGCTGGGAGTCACCGGGCCGGTGCTGCGGTCCACGGGGCTACCCCACGATCTACGCAAATCCATGCCGTACTGCGGGTACGAGACCTATGAGTTCGCGGTGCCCACCACCGATACCTGCGACTGCTACGGCCGCTACCTCATCCGCATCGAGGAGATGAAGGAGTCGCTGAAGATCGTCGAGCAGTGCCTGGACCGGCTGCGGCCGGGGCCGGTGATGGTGGCGGACAAGAAGATCGCCTGGCCCGCCGATCTCACTCTCGGCGCCGACGGCCTCGGCAATTCCCCGCGGCATATCGGCCGGATCATGGGCACCTCCATGGAGGGGCTCATCCACCATTTCAAGCTGGTCACCGAGGGTATCCGGGTACCGCCGGGCCAGGTCTACGCGGCGGTCGAATCCCCACGTGGGGAATTGGGGGTGCATATGGTCAGCGACGGCGGTACCCGCCCCTACCGGGTTCACTATCGCGATCCCTCGTTCACCAATCTGCAAGCGGTGGCGGCGATGTGCGAAGGCGGCATGGTAGCGGATGTCATCGCCGCGGTCGCCAGTATCGACCCCGTGATGGGCGGTGTGGACCGATGATGCGATACCTCCGCCTTCGCTGCGGCCTCCGCGGACCGCATCGACCCACTCCGGAAAAGCACCCCACAAGGCGATACCTCCGCCTTCGCTGCGGCCTCCGCGGACCGCATCGACCCACTCCGGAAAAGCACCCCACAACGGGATACCTCCGCCAACGCTGCGGCCTCCGCGGATCCTGTGTACCGGCTTCGAGGGAGGACCTGTGACCGAGATCCTGTTGCGTCTGAGCACCCGGCCGCAGCCCTACCCCGAGGACGTGCGCGCCCGGCTGGAACCGGACGCGAAAGAGATCATCGCCCGTTATCCGCAGCCTCGTTCGGCGCTGCTACCGCTGCTGCACCTGGTGCAATCCGAGGAGGGATACGTCAGCAGTACCGGGATCGATTTCTGCGCCGAGCTGCTGGGTCTCACGGGCGCCGAGGTGACCGCGGTCGCCACGTTCTACTCCATGTACCGTCGCACGCCCACGGGTACCTACCACGTAGGAGTGTGTACCAATACTCTGTGTGCGGTGCTGGGTGGTGATGCCATCCTCGCGGCCCTGCGCGAACATCTGGGCATCGCGCACGGCGAGACGACCGCCGACGGTGCGGTCACGCTCGAGCACATCGAATGCAACGCGGCCTGCGATTACGCGCCGGTCGTCATGGTGAACTGGGAGTTCTTCGACAACCAGACGCCCGAATCGGCGCGCGCCCTGGTCGACGCCCTCCGCGCCGGGAACACCGTCACTCCGACCCGCGGCGCGCCCCTGTGCACCTTCCGGGAGACGGCACGGATCCTGGCGGGCTTCCCCGACACCAGGCCCGGTGCTCTCGACGGCGAACCGGGAGCCCCGACCCTCGCGGGCCTCGATACCGCCCGCGAACACGGGATGGGCACCCCCGAAGCACCGGCCGCGACCGAGGACGGTGCACGATGACGCTCACCCCCGTCCTCAGCCGGTATTGGGACCTGCCGGACTCCTGGACCCTGGCCACCTACCGCTCCCACCAGGGTTACGAGGCCTTGCCGATCGCCCTGGGGATGTCGCCCGACCAGGTGATCGCGACGGTCAAGGACGCCGGATTGCGCGGTCGCGGCGGCGCCGGGTTCCCGACCGGGATGAAATGGGGTTTCATCCCGCAGGGACCCGAACCCGATGGGACCGCCAAACCCCACTACCTGGTGGTCAACGCCGACGAATCCGAACCGGGGACCTGCAAGGACATCCCGCTCATGCTGGCCGCGCCGCATTCGCTGATCGAAGGGGTGATCATCGCCGCCTACGCCATCCGGGCCGCGCACGCGTTCATCTATCTGCGCGGCGAGGTGGTGCCGGTGCTGCGCCGGCTGCACGCCGCGGTCGCCGAGGCCTACGCCGCGGGACTACTGGGCCACGATGTTCTCGGTTCCGGCTACGATCTCGAACTCACCGTGCACGCCGGCGCCGGCGCCTATATCTGCGGTGAGGAAACGGCGCTGCTGGATTCGCTCGAGGGCCGGCGCGGCCAGCCCCGGCTGCGCCCGCCGTTCCCCGCGGTCGCCGGGCTCTACGCCAGTCCCACCGTGGTGAACAACGTGGAGTCCATCGCCAGTGTGCCGCCGATCATCCGCAACGGTCCCGCCTGGTTCCGGTCCATGGGCAGCGAGAAATCACCCGGATTCACGCTGTACTCGCTGTCCGGGCATATCGCCCGGCCGGGCCAGTACGAGGCACCGCTGGGTATCACCCTGCGCGAACTGCTCGGGTACGCGGGCGGTATCCGCGCGGGACACGAGCTCAAGTTCTGGACTCCCGGTGGTTCCTCCACCCCGCTGTTCACCGCCGAACATCTCGACGTCCCCCTGGATTACGAGAACGTGATGGCACAGGGGTCGATGCTGGGCACCAAGGCCCTGCAGATCTTCGACGACACCACCTGCGTCGTACGGGCGGTCCTGCGGTGGACGGAGTTCTACGCGCACGAATCGTGCGGTAAGTGCACCCCCTGCCGGGAGGGGACGTACTGGCTGGTGCAACTGCTCACCCGGCTGGAGGCAGGCCTCGGTACCCCCGCGGACCTGGACAAGCTGCTGGATATCGCCGACAACATCAACGGCAAATCCTTCTGCGCTCTCGGCGACGGCGCGGCCAGCCCCATCGTGTCGTCGATGAAGTACTTCCGCGACGAGTACATCACCCATCTGGAACAGGGTGGCTGCCCCTTCGATCCGGCCCGCGCCACCGCCTGGGCCGGATCCGCGGCCGGAGAGGGAGTCCGATGACAGCCACGGTCCGTTCCGATTCCGCCGATCTGCAACCGGCCGACCTGGTCACCGTTACCATCGACGGCACCACGGTCGCCGTCCCGGCCGGAACCCTGCTCATCCGCGCCGCCGAACTGATCGGCATCCAGATTCCCCGCTTCTGCGATCACCCGCTGCTCGCCCCGGTCGGCGCCTGCCGGCAGTGCCTGGTGGAAGTGGAGGGCCAGCGCAAACCGGTGGCCTCCTGCACCATGGCTGTCACCGACGGTATGGTCGCGCGCACCCAGCTCACTTCCGCCGTCGCGGACAGAGCTCAGCAGGGTGTGATGGAACTGCTGCTGATCAACCATCCGCTCGACTGCCCGGTCTGTGACAAGGGCGGGGAATGCCCACTGCAGAACCAGGCCATGTCCACCGGGCGTACGGAAACCCGGTTCGAAGGCGTCAAACGTACCTTCCCCAAACCCGTTCCGCTGTCCAGCGCGGTACTGCTGGACCGGGAACGCTGTGTACTGTGCGCGCGCTGCACCCGGTTCTCCCAGCAGATCGCCGGAGATCCGTTCATCGAACTGCTCGACCGCGGGGCGCTCCAGCAGGTGGGTACCGCCGAGCACGAACCCCTCGATTCCTACTTCTCCGGCAACACCGTGCAGATCTGCCCGGTAGGCGCACTCACCGGCACCAGCTACCGCTTCCGGGCCCGCCCGTTCGATCTGGTGTCCAGCCCGAATATCTGCGAACACTGCGCCTCGGGCTGCGCGCAGCGCACCGACCATCGCCGCGGTAAGGTGCTGCGGCGACTGGCCGGTGACGACCCGCAGGTCAACGAGGAATGGAACTGCGACAAGGGCCGCTGGGCCTTCACCTACGCCACCGAACGGGACCGGATCACCACCCCGCTGCTCCGCGGCGCCGACGGCGAACTGGCACCGTGCTCCTGGCCGGAGGCGCTCTCGGCCGCCGCCCGCGGGCTGCGCGCGGGCGGGGGCAACGCGGCGGTACTCACCGGCGGCCGGATCACCGAGGAGGAGGCGTACGCCTACGCCAAATTCGCCCGGGTGGTCCTGGGCACCAACGATATCGACTTCCGCGCCCGCGCCCATTCCGCGGAGGAGGCGCGATTCCTCGCCGCCCGGGTGGCCGGGCGCACCGGCGCCGTCACCTACGACAGTCTGGCCGCCGCGCCGGTGGTGTTGCTCGCCGGTTTCGAACCCGAAGAAGAGTCCCCCATCGTGTATCTGCGGCTACGGAAAGCGGCGCGCACCCGGGGGCTGCCGGTGTTCTCGGTGGCTCCCTACGCCTCGCGCGGCCTGACCCGGATGTCGGGCACGCTCGTCCCGGCGGTTCCGGGTACCGAGCCTGGTGTCCTCGCGGAACTCGGTGCCGACGACGGCGATTCCGTTGCCGCCCGCTTGGCCCGGCTGCTGCGGGAACCGGGTGCGGTGATCCTGGCCGGGGAGCGTCTGGCCGCGATCCCCGGGGCGCTGTCGGCGACGGTGCGGCTCGCCGCCGATACCGGGGCCGCGCTCGCCTGGGTTCCCCGCCGGGCGGGCGAACGCGGCGCGGTGGAGGCCGGTGCCCTGCCCGGCCTGCTGCCGGGCGGCCGCCCGGTCACCGACCCGCAGGCGCGCCGGCAGGTCTGCGATGTGTGGAACATCGCCGATCTGCCCGAGACGCCGGGGCGTGATACCGGCACGGTCCTGGACGGGTCGGCAACGGTGGAAACCCTGCTGATCGGTGGTGTCGAACTCGCCGATCTCCCCGACCCCGCGGCGGCCCGCGCGACCCTGGCGGCGGCACGTTTCGTCGTCTCCCTGGAACAGCGGCACAGTGAGGTCACCGCATACGCCGATGTCGTGTTCCCGGTGGCGACAGCCATGGAGAAATCCGGGACCTTCCGGACCTGGGAGGGCCGGCCGCGCCCGTTCACGGCCGCGCTGACCGAGAATACGGTGCGCCGAACCGCCGCCCCGCTCACAGATCAACGGGTACTGCACAGTCTCGCCGCGGAACTGGGGGTCTCGCTCGGTCTGCCCGATACCGCCGCCGCCCGCGCCGAGCTCGACCGGTTGGGTGCCTGGACCGGTGCCACCGCCGCGCCGCCGACGGTCGAGGCCGCACCACTCGCCCGCACCGAACCGGGGACCGCGGTACTGGCCGGCTGGCGCATGCTGCTCGACCGGGGCCGTATGCAGGACGGTGAGCCGAATCTGGCCGGGACCGCACGGCGGCCGGTGGCCAGATTATCGGCGGCCACCGCCGCGGAAGTGGGCGCCGCCGAAGGGGAGCCGGTGATCGTCGGCACCCCCCGCGGCAGTGTCACGCTGCCCCTGGCCGTCACCGAGATGCCGGACCGGGTGGTGTGGCTACCGATGAACTCTCCCGGCTGCTCCCTCTACACCGATCTGGGCGCCGGACCGGGCAGCGTCGTCACCCTGCGGCGCGCCGAGAAGCGGACGGAGGAATCCGACCATGACTGATCTGTCCCTCTTCGGTCACGACCCGCTGTGGCTGGTCGCCGCCAAAGCCGTCGCCGTCTTCGTGTTCCTGCTGCTCACCGTGCTCTTCGGCGTGCTGGTGGAACGCAAGGTGGTGGCCTGGATGCAGATGCGGGTCGGGCCGAACCGGGTGGGCCCCAAGGGCCTACTGCAGAGCGCCGCCGACGGGGTGAAGATGGCGTTCAAGGAAGACATCGTGCCCGCCATCGTGGACAAACCCATCTTCGTTCTGGCTCCGATCATCTCGGTGATCTCCGCGGTGCTGGCCTTCGCGGTGATACCGTTCGGGCCCGCGGTGTCGATCCTCGGGCAGCGCACCCCCCTGCAACTCACCGATCTGCCCGTCGGCGTGCTCTACATCCTCGCGGTCACGTCGATCGGGGTCTACGGCATCGTGCTGGCCGGGTGGGCTTCGGGTTCCACCTATCCGTTGCTCGGCGGTCTGCGTTCCACCGCGCAGGTGATCTCCTACGAGATCTCCATGGCCCTGTGCTTCGCGGCCGTGTTCCTGCTCGGCGGCACCATGTCCACCTCCGGGATCATCGCCGCGCAACAGCCCACCTGGTATGTGTTCCTGCTGCTGCCGTCGTTCCTCGTCTACTGCGTCTCCATGGTCGGCGAAACGAACCGGGCGCCGTTCGATCTCCCCGAGGCCGAGGGCGAACTCGTCGGCGGCTTCCACACCGAGTACTCGTCGCTGAAATTCGCGATGTTCATGCTCGCCGAGTACGTGAACATGGCGACGGTATCGGCCCTGGCGACCACCATGTTCCTCGGTGGTTGGCGGGCGCCGTTCCCGATCAACCTGTGGGAGGGCGCGAATTCCGGCTGGTGGCCGCTGCTGTGGTTCACCGCCAAGGTGTGGATGTTCCTGTTCGTATTCATCTGGTTGCGCGGTACGCTGCCCCGGCTGCGTTACGACCAGTTCATGAATCTGGGCTGGAAACTGCTCATCCCGACCTCACTGGTGTGGGTGATGGTGGTGGCCACCGCGCGGGTCCTCGACCTCGAGGGCTATCCCGTCCGCGCCCCGATCCTGGTGGTCGGCGGCCTGCTGATCACCGCGGTACTGGTGGGGCTCTTCCTCCGGGCCGGGCGCACACCCGCACCCGCACCCGAATTCGGCCCCGACGAGGAACCGGCCACCGTGGTCTCCTCCTCCGCGTCGAGCGGTACCGAGGTCTTTCTCGGCTTCCCCACCCCGCCGCTACCGGAACGGACCTCGACCATCACCACCTCCCCCGGGTTGTTCGAACCGCTGGCGGGTTTCGCGGTGACCGCGCTCACCATGTTCAAGAAACCCAATACCGAGTTCTACCCCGAGGAGAAAGTACCCACCGCACCCCGGTATCACGGCCGGCACCAGCTCAACCGGCACCCCGATGGACTGGAGAAGTGCATCGGATGCGAACTCTGCGCCTGGGCCTGCCCGGCCGACGCCATCTATGTGGAGGGCGCCGACAACACCGAGGACGAGCGCTACTCCCCGGGGGAACGCTACGGCCGCGTCTACCAGATCAACTACCTGCGCTGCATCGGCTGCGGTTTGTGCATCGAGGCCTGCCCCACCCGGGCGCTGACCATGACCAATGAATACGAACTCACCGACGACAACCGCGCCGATCTCATCTACGAGAAGGACCGCCTGCTCGCGCCCCTGACCCCCGATATGCAGGCCCCGCCGCATGCCATGGCGCCGGGCACCACCGAGGCCGACTACTACCTCGGGCGGGTGACGGGCACACCGGAGCGGCCCACCGCGGACACCGCACCGGGAGGCACGCGATGACACCGGACCCGTCCACGGCTCTCCTGGCCGCCGAACCCCTCACCGGGACGAGTACCGCCGAGGCAGTGCAGTTCTGGATCCTCGCCCCGCTGGCGGTGCTCGGCGCTCTCGGCACGGTCTTCGCGGCCAAGGCCGTCCATTCGGCGATCTGCCTGGCCGCGACCATGATCACGCTCGCGGTGTTCTACATAGCTCAGGACGCCCTGTTCCTCGGTGTCGTACAGATCGTGGTGTACACCGGCGCGGTCATGATGCTGTTCCTGTTCGTGCTCATGCTGGTGGGCGTCGATTCCACGGAATCGCTCCGGGAAACGCTGCGCGGACAACGGATCGCCGCGGCGGTGGTCGGTTCGGGCTTCGGACTGCTGCTGTGCACGGGTATCGCGCACGGGGTGCGGCGCTCCGATATCGTCTTTCCCGCCACCGGGTTCCCGGGCCGGGATGTGATCGGTGCGCTGGCGGAACTGATCTTCGTACGCTACGTCTGGGCTTTCGAGCTCACCGGCGCGCTGCTGATCGCCGCCACCATCGGGGCCATGTTGCTGGCCCACCGCGAGAAGTTCGGGCCGAAACTCGGCCAGCGGGAACTGGCGCGCCGGCGATTCCGCGATCCCGGGCACCGGCCCACCCCGCTGCCCACCCCCGGCGTCTACGCCCGGCACAACGCCGTCGATATCCCCGCCCGCCTCCCGGACGGGTCGTTCGAGGAACTGTCGGTCTCGACCATTCTGCGGCACCGCCGCACCCGGGCGCTCACCGATGCCGCCGTCCTGTCGGTCGGCACCCCGCAGGCTCCCGGCGCCGAGGACGGTACCGCCCGCCCGGCCGAAGAGGAAGGTATCCGGTGAATCCCGAGAACTATCTGTTCCTTTCCGCGCTGCTGTTCACCATCGGCGCCGCGGGTGTGCTGCTCCGGCGTAACGCGATCATCGTGTTCATGTGCATCGAGCTCATGCTCAACGCGGTGAATCTCGCGTTCGTCACCTTCGCCCGGATGCACGCGAACCTGGACGGCCAGGTGTTCGCGTTCTTCACGATGGTGGTGGCCGCGGCCGAGGTCGTGGTCGGCCTGGCCATCATCATCACCATCTTCCGTGCCCGCCGCTCGACCTCGGTCGACGACGCCAACCTGCTGAAGTTCTGACGTGGATACCGCAACGCTGTGGCTGCTGCCCGCCCTGCCCCTGGCCGGCGCCGCCGTACTGCTGCTCACCGGACGCCGGTCCGACGCCTGGGGTCATCTGCTCGCCACCGTGACCGCGCTGGCCTCCTTCTTCGTGGCGGTACTCGCCTTCCTCACCATGCTGGGCCGCGCCGACACCCAGCGCGCGGTGACCCTGGACCTGTTCAGCTGGGTGCCCGTGGCCGGTCTCCAGGTCGATTTCGGGTTGGCGCTGGACCAGCTGTCGATCTGTTTCGCTCTGCTCATCACCGGTGTGGGATCGCTGATCCACATCTATTCGATCGGGTACATGCACGCCGATCCCGGACGGCGCCGGTTCTTCGCCTACCTCAACCTCTTCCTCGCGGCCATGCTGCTGCTGGTGCTGGCGAACAACTACCTGGTGTTGTATCTGGGCTGGGAGGGCGTCGGGCTGGCCTCGTATCTGCTGATCGGATTCTGGTATCACAAACCGACCGCGGCGACGGCGGCCAAAAAGGCGTTCGTGGTGAACCGGGTCGGCGATATGGGTCTGGCAGTGGCCATGATGATCATGTTCGCCACCTTCGGAACCCTGGATTTCGCCGCGGTGTTCGGCGCCGCCCCGAACGCGAGCGACGGCGCACTCACCGCGATAGGCCTTTTCCTGCTGCTGGCCGCCTGCGGTAAATCCGCCCAGGTGCCGCTGCAATCCTGGCTCGGCGACGCCATGGAGGGTCCTACACCGGTATCGGCACTCATCCACGCGGCCACCATGGTCACCGCGGGGGTGTATCTGATCGCCCGATCGAACGCGATCTACGATCTCGCTCCCACGGCGCAGGTCGCGGTGGTCGCGGTGGGTGCGGTGACGCTGCTGTTCGGCGCCGTCATCGGCTGCGCCAAGGACGATATCAAGAAGGCCCTCGCCGCCTCCACGATGAGTCAGATCGGCTATATGGTGCTGGCCGTCGGGCTCGGCCCCGCCGGATACGCGGTGGCGATCATGCATCTGCTCACCCACGGGTTCTTCAAGGCGGGCCTCTTCCTCGGCGCCGGATCGGTGATGCACGCGATGGACGACGAAACCGATATGCGCCGGTACGGCGGGCTGCGCACGCTGCTGCCGATCACCTACGTGACCTTCGGGCTCGGATATCTGGCCATTATCGGCGTCCCGCCTTTCGCGGGATTCTTCTCCAAGGATCGCATCATCGAGGCCGCGTTCGCCGCGGAGGGGGTGGCCGGGCCCGTCCTGGGCACCGTCACGCTGATCGGTGCCGGGCTCACCGCGTTCTACATGACGCGGGTGATGCTGATGACCTTCTTCGGCGCACGCCGTTGGAAACCGGATACCCATCCCCATGAGGCACCGGGTGTGATGACGGGTCCGATGATCCTGCTGGCCCTCGGATCGGTGGGCGCGGGCGCGATATTCGTCTGGGGTTCCTCGCTCCAGCACTGGCTCGCCCCGGTCGTCGGTGAGCAGCACGGGGAGCCCGTACTCCCGGTTCCGGTGATCACCGGCCTGGCGCTGGCGGTCGTCGCGGTGGGTGTGGCGGTGGCGTACCTGCGCTACGCCCGGAGTGAGGTGCCCGCGACCGCACCGGAAGCGGTGACCGCGCTGACCGTCGCCGCCCGGCGCGATCTCTACGGGGACGCGGTGAACGAGGCGGCGTTCGAGCGGCCCGGCCGGCACCTGACCCGGGCGCTGGTCTTTCTCGACAACCGCGGCATCGACGGATTCGTCAACGGTACGGCCGCCTTCATCGGCGGCCTGTCCGCCCGGGCGCGCCGGGTACAGACCGGGTTCGTCCGTTCCTATGCCCTGTCCATGTTCACCGGCGCGGCCCTGGTGGCCGCCGCCCTGCTGGCCGTAAGGATCTGGTGAGCGTCGTGCCCTGGTTGAGCGTGCTCTGGCTGTTGCCCGTGGTGGGCGCGGCTGTCGTACTCGTCCTGCCCGCGAACCGGCGGCATATGGCCCGCTGGGCCGGGCTGCTGTTCGCCGTGGTCACTTTCGGTGTGGCCCTGGGCGTGGCCGCGGGTTTCCAGCCCGGCGGGGAACAGTTCCAGTTCGTCGAATCCCACAGCTGGATACCGGCGTTCGGTGCCGGATACACGCTCGGAGTGGACGGGATCGCGCTGGTACTGGTCCTGCTCACGGCCGGTCTGGTCCCGCTGCTCCTCGTCGCCGGATGGCACGACGACCGCGCGGTCGGTACCGGGAAACGGGTGGCGCACACCTATATCGCACTCACCTTGCTGGTCGAGGCGATGGTACTGGTGTCCTTCCTGTCCCTCGATATCCTGCTTTTCTACGTGTTCTTCGAAGCCATGCTCATCCCGATGTACTTCCTCATCGGCGGTTTCGGACCACGCACCGATGATGCGCAGCTCCGGGCCCAGCGTTCCCGGGCCGCGGTGAAGTTCCTGCTGTACAACCTCTTCGGCGGGCTCATCATGCTGGCGGCGGTCATCGGACTGTATGTGCTCACCGTGCGGGAGGACCTCGGCGCGGACGGGGCCGGCACCTTCGATCTGCGCACAGTGGTGGAAGCCGCCAATTCGGGGCAGCTCGGTGCCGGTCCCGCTGTCCTCAACGCGCTGTTCCTCGGGTTCCTGTTCGCGTTCGCGGTCAAGGCTCCGCTCTGGCCGCTGCACACCTGGCTACCGGACGCGGCCGTCGCCGCGACTCCGGCCAGCGCGGTGCTCATGATGGCCGTCGTGGACAAGGTCGGTACTTTCGGCATGCTGCGCTACTGCCTGCTGCTCTTCCCTGCCGCGACCGACACCTACGCACCGCTGGTGATCACCCTGGCGGTGATCGGAATCGTCTACGGCGCGCTCCTGGCCATCGGCCAGACCGATGTGATGCGGTTGATCGCCTACACCTCGATCTCCCATTTCGGTTTCATCGTGCTCGGTATCTTCGCCATGACCGGTCAGAGCCAGACCGGTGCCACGCTGTACATGGTCAATCACGGCCTGTCCACCGCGGCGCTCTTCCTGGTGGCCGGTTTCCTCGTCTCCCGGCGCGGCAGCAGGCTCATCGCCGACTACGGCGGAGTGCAGAAGGTGGCGCCGGTCCTGGCCGGCTCCTTCTTCATCGCCGGGCTGGCCACCCTGTCGCTACCCGGGCTGGCTCCCTTCGTCAGCGAGTTCCTGGTGCTGATCGGGACGTTCGGCCGCTACCAGGTGGCGGCGGTGATCGCCACGAGCGCACTGGTACTGGCCGCTGTCTATGTGCTGTGGCTGTACCAGCGGATGATGACGGGACCGGTGGCCCGGGGCAGTGAGGGTATCCGCGATCTGCTGCCCCGCGAACTCGTGGTCGTGGTTCCGCTGCTCGGTGCCCTGATCTTCTTCGGTGTGTACCCGAAGCCCGTCCTGGAGTTCATCGATCCGGCGGTGACCCAAACCCTCACCACCATCGGAAGTGTCGATCCCCCACCGTCGGTTCCGGCGCAGCCGGAGGCGGCGAATCCCGGAGGTGCGCGATGAGCCCTCGGCTGCCCGGCGGAACCGTCCTCGCCGCGTCCGTTCCCGCGCCGGATATCGAATACCACGTACTGTCGCCGGTACTCATCGTGTTCGGTGTGGCCGTGCTGGGCGTGCTGGTGGACGCCTTCTTCCCCCGGCCGTGGCGCTACACCGTGCAACTGGTGCTCACCCTGGCCGGGCTGATCGCCGCCCTGGTGGCCGTATTCCTGCTGTCGGGCACCGCGACCACCGCGGTGGCCGGGGCCGTCGCCGTCGACGGCGTGACCCTGTTCCTGCAGGGCACTCTTCTGATCGTCGGGATCCTGGCCGTGCTGTTCGTCGCCGAACGGGGACCGCTGCCCCGGCCCCGGTCCGGCCCCGGTACCTGGAGCCGCGCCGCGGCGCTTCCCGACTACGGCATGGACGCGTTCACTCCGCAGGCTTCCGCGGTACCGGGTAGCGCGACGGAGCGTTCGGCGGCGACCGCCGGTATCACCCCCACCGAGGTATTTCCGCTGCTGCTCCTGGCACTCGGTGGTCTCCTGCTGTTTCCGGCGGCCAACGATCTGCTGACCATGTTCGTCGCGCTCGAGGTGCTTTCGCTGCCCCTGTACCTGTTGTGTGGCCTGGCCCGGCGACGGCGCCTGCTCTCGCAGGAAGCGGCGTTGAAGTACTTCTTGCTCGGCGCGTTCTCCTCGGCGTTCTTCCTCTACGGCGTCGCCCTCCTGTACGGCCGGGCCGGGACCGTCCGGCTCGCCGGGATCGCCGACGCGCTGGCCGCCGAATCCGGTGCACCCACCCTGGCCCTGCTGGGTGTGGCGATGCTGGCGGTGGGGCTGCTGTTCAAGGTCGGCGCGGTACCGTTCCAGGCCTGGGTGCCGGATGTGTACCAGGGCGCGCCCACCCCGATCACCGCCTTCATGGCGGCGGCCACCAAAATCGCCGCGATCGGCGCGCTGCTGCGGGTGTTGCAGGTCGGTGTTCCGGCATTGGCGCCGGACTGGCGCCCGGTCCTCGCGGCGGTCGCCGTGGCCACCATGGTGGTCGGCGCGGTCCTGGCCGTCACGCAGACCGATATGAAGCGTATGCTCGCCTACTCCTCGATCGCGCATACGGGATTCCTGCTGACCGCCCTGGTCGCCGCGAACGACAAGGGCGTCTCGTCGACCCTGTTCTACCTCTTCGTCTACGGTTTCGGCACGCTGGGCGCGTTCGCGATCGTCGGTATGGTGCGGGAATCCGATGGGACCGAGGCGACCGCGCTGTCCCGCTGGGCCGGGTTGGGCCGGCGTTCGCCCTGGACGGCAAGCGCGTTCGCGGTGATACTGCTGTCGTTCGCCGGTATCCCGGTCACCGCTGGTTTCGTCGGTAAATTCGCGGTGTTCCAGGCGGCCGCCGCGGGCGATGCCGGGCTGCTGGTGATCGTCGGCGTCCTCGCCAGCGCCGTCGCCGCGTTCTTCTATATCCGGGTGATCGTGTTGATGTTCTTCACCGATCCGCCGGAGGATGCCCCGATCGTCGTCGGGCCGCCCGCCGCGACGGCGCTGGCGGGTCTGGCCACCGCGCTCACTCTCTTCCTCGGAATCGTTCCGCAACCACTGCTGGATCTCGCCGAGCGGGCGAGCGAGTTCGTGCGGTAGGGGCCGGGCGAACCGTCACGAGGCCGCACCGGCCGGGTGTTCGGCCGTCTGCCGGATGCGCCACCCGGCAGACGGCCCGGTGACGACCGGCCGGTGTCCGGACTGGTAAATACGTTCCCATCAGGTCTTATGTGCGCAGTCGCACGTCCCTGACCATTGATCCGGTAAAGCAACCGACGTATAGTTGATTACCGCAAGCAATTAGCGACCCCTGGAGCCCCGCATGGGAATCTCGCCCGACACCGCACAGAGCCTCCTCGACGAGCTGTTCCTCATCAGTCGATCGCTGCGCCGATCACTCGCACAGCCCGAAGAGGTGCGGTTGCTGCCGGGTGGGATCAGCGTCCTGGTGAACCTGGCGCAGGCCGGGCCGTGCCGTCAGGTCGACCTCGCCGCCCAGATCGGTATCAGCGCCTCGGCCATGAGCCGCCACATCACCGAACTGGTGGCCGACGGGTACGTCGTGCGCAATACCGACCCCAGCGACGGCCGCGCCATTCGGGTCGAGGTCTCTCCCGCCGGCCGGGAACTCCTGGGCCGCATTCGCGAATCACGAGTGCGGGGTCTGCGGGAGGTGCTGGCCGGATGGACGCAGGAGGAGGCGGAGAACGCCCACCGCGTGATGCACCGGCTCCGCAACGATCTCATAGCCCGGGACAGTCGCGGCGCCACGGGCACTCGGCGTGAGGACCGGGGACACGAACTCGATATCCGGTAACACCGCGGTACCGCACAACCCGAACCCCGCAGCCGTCTCCGATGCCCGCCCGCCCCGGAACCCCGGTAGCCGACGGACACCGCCCCATTCAGTTCCAGAGTGCGGCGATCAGCACGGTGACGATCGCCAGCCCACCGGCGGCATCCGGCATCCACGCGGGATCCTTACCCCGTTTCGCATCGGCCCGGCTCATTTCCGCGAACGCGGCCACCAGCACCGCCAGTACGAGCTTGATGCCGATCTTCACCATGTTCAGCTCTTTGTCCAGCGAGGTCAGCGACTCGGCCATACCGACCAGCACCACACCGGTGACGAGCTGCGCGCGGGCGCCCCAGACCATCACCTCGTTGACCCCGGGCCGTCCGGAGACCCAACCACCGACCACCGCCGCCATCCCGAGCAGGTGGGTGACGACCACGACGTTGTAGACGAAATCCATGAGATACGACGCTACTCGATCACGCGGCGGCCTACTACATAGAGTCGTAAAACGCGGGATACGGCTTCCGCCTTCCGCGGGCGCGGAAGTCACGGACGGACAGAACTTGCGTTCAAATGCACGGTTTCATCGGTAATGGGCAGGAAGTGGTGTATCGCGTTGTGCGACCCGGAACGGCATCGGAAACTTTCCGCGTCGATGCCGAAAATTTCAGGGAGACACCATGTCCGAGCCGCTGATCCAACTTCCGACCCCCGGAGAGTCGATTCTCGAAACACATCGGCGAATCCTGCGCGCCGGGGAGGTCGTGCCCATCGAATTACCCGGCGGTGTGCCGGCGTGGATCGCGGTCAGTCATCGTGCGGTGAGCGAAGTACTCGACGACAAGATGTTCGTCAAGCATCCGTCGAACTGCCCCGCTCTGCGTGACGGCCGGATTCCCGCCGATTGGCCGCTGCGAGCACTGACCGATGCCGAGCATATGCTCAACCAGGACGGCGCCGAGCACCGGCGGTTACGCAAAACGATCAACAAGGCGTTCACCTCGGCCCGGATCGCGGCGCTGGAACCACGGATTCAGCAGATCGCCACCGAGCTCGTGGACGCGCTGCCGGTGGACGGTGACATCGACCTGGTCGCGAATTACACCACCCCCCTGCCGGTCCGGGTGATCTGCGATCTGTTCGGCGTGCCGATGGACGAGCAACCCCAGCTCAAGAACTGGACGCTCACGATCGTCTCGGCCACCAGCACGGGCGAGGAAACGCAGGCGGCGATGGCCGCTATGAGCGCTTATTTCACCGAACTGCTCGCACGCAAACGGCGCGAACCCGGTGATGACCTCACCTCGGCACTGCTGGCCGCCGTCGAGGAGAACGAGCTGACCGATGAGGAACTGGTCGGCATGCTGTGGTTGGTGATCGTGGCCGGACACGAGACCACGGTGCATCTGCTCGGAAACGCGGTGATCGCGCTGCGCGAGCACCCCGACCAGCTCGCCCGCGCACTGGCCGAGGATCGCTGGGCGGATGTGGTGGAGGAAACACTCCGGTACCGCTCGTCGGTGGTCGGCGGGCTCATGCGCTACGCGCTCGAGGATGTGACCGTCGCCGGGGTCGAGATCCCGGCCGGCGGTATGACGCTGTGGCACGGTGGAGTGGGTCGCGATCCGCGGAAATACACCGACGCCGACACCTTCGATCTCGACCGCGAGCACCATGATCAGCTGGCGTTCGGCCGCGGCCCGCATTTCTGCCTGGGCGCACCGCTGGCCCGGCTGGAGAGCCGTATCGCCCTGGCCACGTTGTTCGGACGGTATCCGGATCTGGCCTTGGCCGTCGATCCCGGCGATATCGAATACACCGTTCAGATCAGTACGGTCGGTCCGGTCGCCCTTCCGGTGCGGCTGAAGCCGAACGCCTAGGATCGCGAGACGCGGCAGGGATCACGCCCGCAGCGCGGTATCGGTGCGGTGGCGCCGGAACTCCCGGGGCGTCTGGCCGTAACGTTGTTTGAACGCCGCGGAGAACCAGGTGGGCGTGAATCCGCAACGGGTGGCGAGTTCCGCGATGCTCATGGTGGCGTGCGGGTCTTCCAGGAGTTCACGGGCGACCCGCATCGCTTCCTCGTGCCGCACCTGGCGGAAAGTCGTTCCCGATTCGCGCAGTACGAGCCGCAGCTGGCGCGGCGACCAGCCGAGGGCATGAGCAACGGCCGGTAATCGCACATCGGCGCGGCCGAGGTGCGTGCGCAGATACTGCCGGATACTTTCCGCCACCGCGGCGTGATGGGCCCGCTGCGGTTGGGTTTCCCCGGCGAGCATCAGGCACAGCAGTTCGGTCAGCCGATCGCATACGGCGTTGAACTCCCGCTCGGAGAGCCGGGATTGTTCGGCGTGAACACCGCGGATCATATCGCCCGCGATCCGGCCCAGGCCGCTACTCATATCGAGGACCTTCCGCATATGCCGGCGGGGAGATATCCGGTGATCGAACTCCGTGCGCGGAACCTGGAGCGCGTAGGCCGCCGAATGCGGGATGTGCAGATGGCAGGGGATCTCCAGCCCCGCCACGACCGCACGCCCGGGCGGGACCCGCAATATCTCGTCGCGGAAACGCAGGGAGAACACATCGTACTCGGGTGCCACGACCCAGTAGAAGTCGTCGCCCGGAATTTTGCGGACATGCCGGCTGGTGCGGTGGCACGAGCGGGTGCCACGCTGGTTCCAGCGCAGGAGTGTGTACACGTTCGACTCCTGCGTGGTGAGTCCGGCAGACCACCCGTCGATCTCACCGAACTCGTGCGCCATCGGGAGGAACCCGTCGGCGAGCGCCGCGAACGATTCGGGTCCGCACGGGGCCACGCTGTACCAGCGCATGACGACCATCCTTCTCGACCGTATCCACCCCGGGCCGCGGGCCGATGCGGCCGGAGCCATCACGATACTGAATCCCCCCGGTCTCCGGCCTCCGCAGCGGAGGGTACGGCCCCGTTCACCCGATTCGATTCGTGATCCACCGCGGCGCCGGTGATCAGAAATCGAAGCCTCCGCCGTCGAAACCGCCCCAGTCGCCCCAGCCACCGTCCGGCTCGTCATATCCTCCGGCGTCGCCGGATCCGGCCGGTCCCTGGTCCCCGGCGGCGAGCTCGTCCTGATATCCCTGCCCGTAGCCGGTTTCGAAACCCTGCACGCCGTAGCCGACACCGGGCATACCGGAGAACAGGGAGGTGAACAGGAGCGCCGAACCCAACCCCCAGGCCCCGCTGATCATGGCGGGTTTCCACCAGGGTTCGGAGTACCAGCCCGCCGGTACGGGCCGTCCGGCGACGCGACCGCCCGGGTAGTAGTTCGGTGTGGCCGAGGAAGGACGGGGCGAGGCGGCGATCCGGCGGTTCTCGAAGTCGATCACGCGTTCTTCGCCGACTTCACCGGCGGTTTCCCGGCCGGCGAGCTCCGGTACGTCCGGGCCCGGATCCATCCCCATCGCGGTACGTGCGGCACGAATGTAGTAGAGGCCCTCGATCGCGGTTTGTCTCGCCAGTCGCGCCTGGACGGGAGTCCTGGCCCGGTCGAGCTGGGAGCCGGCCGCGGTATAGCGTTCCGCCGCGTCGGCGAGCGCCTGGCGCGAGGCGTCATCGGTGCCGGTCAGCTGGTAGACCTGACCGCCGAGTCGTTCGTTGACCCGGCGGGCACCGGCCAGCGCGTCGGCCAGTTCGACAGCGGCGCGGTCCTTGTTCTGCCGGGACCGCCACACCAGGTAGAGCACTACCGCGATGATCGCCACGGCGATCAGCAGCCATTCCATATACGCACTCCTTCTCTCGGCGGAGCACAGTGCCGACCAGCCTACTCGCGGGAAGCGCACCGGAACCCGGGCGCGAGCCCTACGCGGTGATGAGCTCCGCCCGAGGTAGCGCCGGGCCGTACCGGCCCATCGGCTCTTCGACGAAAACCCGCAACTCGGCATGCCCCTGCCGCACGCCGACCGCGCCTTCGTTGCGCAGAATGCGTGCCGCACCCGTGAGCAGCATCGATACGGCCACCGGGGGAATCGGGTGAGATCGGCGCCATGAGAACGCAGACCCTTGTGACAGCAGCGGTTTCGATATCACGGACACCAGCGACAGCCGGCAACCGCTGTCCATAGCCGGGAGGCGACAGCACCACGACCTCGCCTCGATCTGCGTGCGGGTGCTCGGGGAGAAGATCAGCGGCACGCGCTAGCTCGCCGACCGGTCCGTCCGAGTTCCCCATCCCGTATACATGTGCTTATTATCTACGCATGCTTACTAAAAGTTCGTCGTTTCAGCGCACCGTCGCGCGAGGGAAATCATGACTGCCCGGCCCTTCTCGGAGGGGACGGTACTTCTGCCGTGGAAGCCCGGTCCACGCAGCGATATCGAAGGACCCGTTTTCGTCAGCGTGACGGATTTCCTGGCAGCGTCGGAGGAGGATGCCCAGTCGATCTATCGGCTCGGTTCGGAACTCAGTGAGACCTGGCCGGTGATGCAGGGCGCGGTCGGCGTATGGCTGTGGGCCAGACCCGCTCAACTGCGCGGCGGATCCATCTCGGTATGGCAGAGCGAGCAAGATATGCGGCGATTCGTCCGATGGCCGGTACACGGCCGCATCGTGCGAGCCTGGCGCGGACGGGTTCGTGTGGCCGCCGACTCCTGGTCCGCGGACCGGTTGGCAATCGACAGCATATGGTCGCGAGCCGGAAACACCATCGACCGGCCGCATGCCCGCTCCCACCCCGCACTCCCCGGGGCCGGGCCGGGCGACGCCCGGGTCGGCACGGACCGCCCGTCCACGGATCACAAGTAGCGCCGGATGGGCAATACCGCCGTTTCGCGGGCCCGATGCCACAGCGAGCGCCGCTGCCATCGAGGGAGCCGGATCGGCTCGCTCACCGAGAGATCGTCGTCGAAGTGGGCGTCCAGCGTAGCGGTGAACTCTTCCTGCAGGACCACGAGCATGATCTCCTCGTCATGGGAGAGGGAGCGGCGGTTCAGATTGGTCGAACCGACCAGGGCTGCCACCCCGTCCACGGTGATCACCTTGGCATGCATCATCGTCGGCTGGTACTCGTAGACCCGCACACCGCAAGCCAGCAGGGCTTCGTAATCGCGCCGGCCGGCCAGCTGGCAGACGCGCTTGTCGGTGTGCGGACCGGGGACCAGGATCTCCACCTGCACGCCGCGGTTCGCCGCGGCGCACAGGAGCTCGATGAAGTACGGATCCGGTGCGAAATACGCCGTAGCCAGCCGCAGCCGCTGTTCGGCCGATTCGATGACCACCCTGAGCAGGGTCTGCATATCCTGCCAGCCGAAACTGGCCGAACCCCGGACCACCTGGACGATCGCGTCTCCGTGTCGTTCGTGCGGGGTGAACCGGTCACGCTCGTCGAACAGTTCCTCGTGGCACTCGGCCCAGTTCTGCGCGAACGCCGCCGCGACACCGTCCACCGCGGGCCCCTCGAGCCGGACATGGGTATCACGCCACTCGTGCTCGTCCCGGGCGTCGCCACACCATTCCTGCGCGATACCCACCCCACCGGTGAACGCCACCTGCTCGTCGACGACCAGCACCTTGCGATGGCAGCGGTGATTCTGTTTCAACGGCGACAGGTACAGGGGCTTGCGGAACCAGGCGACCTGCACCCCGGCCCGGTCCATCAGATCCAACAGTTCGGTCTCGATCAGCCGGCTGCCGAAACCGTCCAGCAGGAGCCGCACCCGCAGCCCGGCGCGCGCCCGATCCGCCAGCGCGTGGGCGAATCGGTGGGCGATATCGCCCTGCCAGTAGACGAAGGTCATCATGTCCACGGTGTGCCGGGCCGAGTGGATGGCGTCCAGCATGGCAGGAAATATCTCGTCCCCGTTCCGCAGGGCGACCAGCGTGTTTCCTTCCGTCGCGGCAACTCCGATGAGTCGTTCCAGACGGCGGCGCAAACGACTGGCGCCCGCCGGGGACGTGGCGTCACCCATGCTCTGTTCGGCGGGTTCGGGCACATCACACGTACTGGTCATGATCTCTCCTCGGCCGGCGCGCACAGCCCTGAGCAGGGAGGGCCCGTTCCGGCACGGGCCCTCGCACGCAAACTCGACTGTAACCACTGGTTCCGGATAGATCGTCGACCAGTCACCCACGCCGGCCGGAGCACGGTGATCCTCGGGGCGGGGCCGGTCCCCCGGTGCCCGCTCCGGGACGAGGCCGGATGATCACCCGGTCACCGGGGCTCCGGGACCCGCACATCGGTCGGGCGGCCGGTGGTGCGCCCGGCGCCGACGACGCGAAATCAGGAGAGGTGACCGGTTTTCCACGCGCCGGCGGCCCGGTTCCCGCGGGTGGCGCAGCGGGGTGCGCGGCCCGGCTTTCCCCGGGGGACCAGAACAGCGGTGTGGCACCGGTGCGGGTCCCATATCCGTTCGGAAGGGGTGCCGGACATCTCGTACTCGCTCGGCGTAGTGAACATGATCACCAGCCCGGTGCGTTCGACGGTCCGCCGGAGTTCTTCGGTCATCGGACCGCCCACGTGCAGGACCCCGGGTCCGGCACCGGAGGCCGGCGGTAGATCCACGGTCAAGGCCGTCGAGTCCCACTCGGCGGGGTCACGGGGGTGGCCGGCGATGTAGGTACGGGGTGAGTCCTCGGTACCGAAGGCGAGCGTGGCCAGCACCCTCTCGCGGTCGGGGAGTCCGAAGAGGTCCCAGAACCCCGCGGAGAGCCACAGTGCGATCGGTAGCGTGATCACCCGGCCATCGTGGCCGGGGTTCGGCAGCTCGGTGCGTACGAGATTGATGTCGATATCGCGCATACGCCGGGTCTTTCTGGAAGCGGGCCTACGTCGGGCCGGGAATCGTTGCCGCGGCCGGGTGGGCGACGGGTATCACGGAGCGGGTGTCGGCGGCTGTCCTGCCGTGGCCTCGGCGACCCGGCTGTAGGGGACGGCGTCGAGCAGAGTGACCCGGACGGTGGCACCGTTGGGGACGCGGTAGGTGCGCTGTTCCCCGCGGGAGGCTCCCGTCAAGGCAGCCCCGAGGGGCGATTCCGGGGAATAGACCTCCAGATCGCCGTGCTCGAGATCGCGGACTCCGAGTAGGAAGGTTTCGATATCGTCCGTTTCGTCGTAGCGGACGGTGAGCACCATGCCGGGCTCGGCGATACCGTCATCCGGCGGATCCTGCCCGATCACCGCCTCTGCCAGCAGCTCCTGGATCTGGCGGATACGTGCCCGGCGCTGGTAACGGACGGCGAGTTCCTCGTCGCTCACCTCGCCGTAAGTATCGGAGGCGGTCAGCTCGGCCAGTTCGGCGCGGAGCTGTTCGTGGGCCTGCGGGGTCAGCCATACGGGCGCGGTGCTTGTCATATCGTCCTATGGTTTCTCGATCGAAAGCGGCAGAGTGCGCCGTCAGGGCGGCCGAGGTGGAGGAGGCGGGCCGCCCTGACGGCAGCTGTCCGTAGGACCGGGTTCTGCGGCACCGGTTCCACGGCTCGGAAAATGGCCGGTGGGTCTTCAGCCCGGTGCCGTGCTCGCGGCCCGGCACCGTCTCGTTCGGCTACCGCCGAATCGGCGCTTCGCGCGGGTCACGGCTACCTCCACTGACGAACGAATGTGCTGTCGAAACCATCATGTCCCGGTCGCGAGCCGGTGTGCTTGTCCGTTCGCCACAGTCCGACCCCGGTAACTTGTCCGCTTTCTACACAGGGACCGCTATTCGTTCGCGTGGACCGCTATATCGATCATCATCGCCAGGCGTTTACCGGCGTCGTGCACCTCGAGCGAGACGATATCGCTCATCCGGCGGAGCCGGTTGCGGACGGTGTTCGGATGGACCCCGAGCCGGTCTGCGGCCACCACGAGATCACCCTGCGCTTCGAGCCACGCCCGCAGCGTGGCCACATAGGGAGTGGCGTGCTCCCGGTCGTAACGGCGCAGCTCCGCCACCGGCCCCCGCGCCGGTACCCGGCCGGTCCGTGCCGCGGTGCGGAGCCGCTGGAGGAGGATGTCGTCCCAGGATTCGTCGTAGGCGGGAACCGGTGCGGTATCCGGGCCCTGCTCGTGCAACGTCAGGCATTCGTCCGCCTCCTGCCGGGACGCGGGTAGGTCGGCGGCCGCCGAGGCCGTACCGCCGATACCGGCCGACATCGTCACCCGGGCGGGCAGGGCGGCGCGCAGCACCGCCACCCAATCGCGTGCGGTACGCACCTGCTCACCGGGCAGGATCGTGTAGAGGGTGTTGCCCGACAACGCGCTACGCCCCGGGCGCGACCAGCCGAAACCGATGGTGGCCCGTTCGAAGGTGAGCAGTAACCCGGCATGTCGTTCGGCCCCGATCTGCGCGCGCACCGCGACAACACGCAGCGGCTCCGGGGCGAGACCGAGCCGGCCGACCACGGTGGCGGCATCCGGGGTGCCCTCCAGCAGCCGGATCACCAGCTCGGACTCCACCTGGCGCTCCAGATCCGCGCTGGCCCGGGACCGCAGCAGGTGCACGGCCACCGTCCGAGCTCCGTCGATCAACGCGATCCGCCGGGCATCGGGTAACGGAGCGGGGCAGGTCACCCATACCGAACCGAGCAGCTCCCGGCCCGCCCGCACCGCCACCACCGTTCGCCCGGTGAGACCGCGCTCCGGGTCCGCTTCGACGAACAACGGTTCATCGGAGTCCGCCAGATGCGCGTAGACACCGCGCGTTTCGAACAAGGCGCGCAGATCGTCGGGCGGCTGCCGGCGCAGCACCGTCTCCGAGCGGGCACGATCGGCTCCGTGCCGAAGGCTGGAATAGGCCATCACCCGCGATAACCGGTCCTCGATGGTCACCGCGCCCGCGACCGCGTCCGCCAGGCTGTCGGCCAGGGCGAACAGGTCTGTCGGACCGCGCCCGGATGCGGTTTCCCGGCCCTCGAGCACCAACCCGTAGACCACCCCGGCGAGTTGACTCCACGACACCTCCGGATCCACCACCAGCACCGCGACACCGGCATCGGACCCCACCGCCACCGCGTTCTGCGCGCCCTCGGTATCACCGCGCACCAGCACCGCGACCGCCCCCGCGGCTCGCGCCCCGGCCGCTGCCTCGGTCATCGAGCGGGCACCGACCGCGAGGAAGATATCGCCCGCCGCGCTCGCCGGGGCGGCGACGTCGTACATCGCCACGCTGCGGATCACCACCGAGCGCGATACCGGACAGCAGCGCAACCGCACTCCGTACCCGCCCAATACATTGACCAGGCGGTCCAACCGCACCATCAGTCACTCCCCTCCACACCGGTTCAGCCACCGTAACCCGGTCCGCGGGCGCACCCCACCGCCTGCCCGGCGCGCCGACCGTTCCGATCTCCCCACCGAGCATGCCCGTCCGCCCGGTAGCCGAACTCCCCGCCCCGGATCCGGCGCGACACTCCGCTCGGTCGGCTCCGCCGGTTGCCCGGGCCGCGAACGGATAGCGTGACAGCCCGAGAGAGACAACTGGGGGGACGGCTCGATCAATGGCCGGCGAGTACGGGAACCGGGTCCGTTCGCCGAGTAGCGAAAGGGGCTGTGATGGTGTCGAGCACAGTGGCCGCGCTGTTCCACGCGGCCGGGGACGGCCCGCCCGGTCTTCTGCCCGCCCGTCAGCAGATGGCTTTCTCGCTGGGCTGGCATATCATCCTGGCCTGCTTCGGGGTCGCATTTCCCGCCATGATCTTCGTCGTGCACCGGCGCGGGCTCACCCGTGACGATCCTGTCGCGCTGCGGCTGGCGAAGCGCTGGACCACGGTTTCGGCGATCCTGTTCGCTGTCGGGGCGGTATCGGGGACGGTGCTCAGCTTCGAAATGGGTCTGCTGTGGCCCGGCCTGATGGGCCGCTACGGCGACGTACTGGGCTTGCCGTTCGCCTTCGAAGGCCTTTCGTTCTTCATCGAAGCCATCTTCCTCGGTATCTATCTGTACGGCTGGGGGCGGATGCCACCACGGCGGCATCTGGCGATGCTCGTCCCGATGGGGGCGGCGGGCGTGGTGGGCACGTTCTGTGTGGTCAGTGTGAACGCCTGGATGAACGACCCCGCGGGCTTCCGGCTCGTCGACGGCGAAGTCACCGATATCGACCCGTGGCGGGCGATGTTCAACGACGGAGCGTTCCTGCAGTTCGCCCATATGTGGGTGGGGGCGTTCATGGTGGTCGGGTTCGTGGTGTCGGGTGTCTACGCCGCCGGCCTGCTCCGCGGCCGCCGCGATGCCCATCACCGGCTGGGCTTCACGGTGCCGTTCGGCTTCGCGACCGTCGCCGCGCTGCTGCAGCCCTTCGTCGGACACATTCTCGGCATGCGCGTGCACGACGCGCAGCCGGCGAAGCTGTCCGCCTTCGAACTGGCCACCACCACCGAGGGCCCGGCCCCACTGCGTATCGGTGGGGTACTCGTGGACGGCGAGGTCCGCTGGGCTCTCGATATTCCGCGCCTGGGCTCCATCATCGCCCGCAACTCGTTGACCGCGCCCGTGCCCGGTCTGGATTCGGTACCGGTCGCCGACCGGCCGCCCGTCAACATCACCCATCTGGCCTTCCAGACCATGGTCGGTATCGGCACCCTGCTCGCGGTCACCGTGGCCGTGTTCTGGCTGATGCGGTGGTTCCGGCGTGATCTCCTGGACAATCCCTGGTTCCTGCGCACAGCCGTCGTGGCGGGCCCCCTGGCGGTACTCGCCCTCGAATGCGGCTGGATCGCCACCGAGGTCGGCCGCCAACCGTGGACGGTATGGCAGGTACTGCGCACCGCCGATGCCGCGAGCACGAGCACCGGTCTGTGGTGGAGTTTCACCGGCGTGCTGCTGGTCTACCTCGGCATGACAGTGGGTGCCGTCGTCGTGCTGCGGTCCATGACGCGACGCTGGCGCGCCGGCCACGAAACGATCGCGGCACCCTATGGTCCCGGTGAGTCACCCGCCGACCTGGCGCAGCGTATCCACGGCGCCGGAGAGCGGTGAGCGATGGACCTCTCCGATGTGGTCGCGAGCGCGATGTTCACCGGTGTGGTGCTGTATTCGCTGTTCGCCGGCGCCGACTTCGGATCCGGGTTCTGGGACCTGACCGCGGGCGGAGCCCGGCGCGGCGGCCGCCTGCGGGTCCTGATCGACCACAGCATCGGGCCGGTGTGGGAGGCCAACCATGTGTGGCTGATCTACATTCTGGTCTTCTTGTGGACCGCCTACCCGCGGGCGTTCGCCGCCATCATGACCACGCTGTTCGTTCCGATGAGCCTCGCCCTGCTGGGAATCGTGCTGCGCGGGGCGAACTTCGCCTTCCGCAAGTACTCCGCGACCATGGCGCAGGCACGCCTGTTCGGTGCGTTGTTCGCCGGAGCGTCGCTGATCACCCCGTTCTTCTTCGGTACCGTCGTCGGCGCGATCGCCTCGGGCCGGGTGCCCGCGGACGGCTACGGCGACCGGGTGAGCTCGTGGCTGAACCCGACCTCACTGCTCGGCGGCACGCTGGCGGTGGGTACCTCGGCCTTTTTGGCCGGAGTGTTCCTCACCGCCGATGCCGGCCGTTCCGGCGACCGTACGCTCGCGGAATACCTACGGCCCCGCACACTGCTCGTCGGTGGGGTGACGGGGGCAATCGCCATCGCGGCCATCGCCCCCATCCGGCGCGACGCACCGACTCTCGGTGCCGAACTGCTCGGGCGCGCCCTGCCCCTGATCGTCCTGTCCGCGCTCGCCGGAACGCTCACCCTGATCCTGGTGTTGCGCCGCCGGTTCGGATGGGCTCGGGTCTCCGCTGTGGTGGCGGTCGCCGCGATCGTCATCGGCTGGGCAGTCGCCCAGACGCCCTGGATGCTGGTCGACGAGCTGCTCATCTCCGAGGCCGCGGGTGCGCGCGCCACCCTCCTCGCGCTGCTGGCAGTAGTGGGCCTGGCCGCGGTGACGGTATTACCGGCCCTCGCCTACCTGTTCTGGCTCACCCAGACCGATCCCTGGGTCCGCGACGACACCACCGCGGCCCATGCGACCGGCGACCCCGGCGTCAACACCTGATCCGGCGACCGATCCGACGTGGTCGCGGCCGCGGCGGACGGCGGGACCGGCCGCTTCGTGACCCGGATCGCGACGGCCGTTCCTCACCTCAGCTGTGCAGCACATCGGCCGGGGATCGACCGTAATGGCGCCGGTAAACGATGGCGAAGCGACCCGGATGAGCGAATCCCCATCGGTAGGCGATGGAGCTGACGGTTTGTCCGTCCCCGGGAGTCGCGGCACGCAGGTCCTCGTGAGCGCCCGCCAGCCGCAACCGTTGCAGATACCGCAACGGTGTGGTGTCGAGGTGGCGGCGGAACGCCAGCTGCAACGCGCGCGGTGTCACGAACGCCGCGGCCGCGACCTGGGAGACCGTCACGTCCTCGTGCAGGTGGGCTTCGAGGTAGGCGATCGCGCGACGCACCGTTTCGGGGTGGGCGTCGCGGCGGTCGACGGCCTCGGGTTCGGTCACCGCCGTGGTCGGCATGGTCGCCAGCACGGTCGCGGCCAGATAATCGGCACTCGTGGCGGCCAGCAGTGGGTTGTCCGGCACGGCGGGATCGGTGGCGACGCGTTGGAGGTGGCTGATCACCGCCGCCAGTTGCCGCCCCGCCGCCGGGCTCAGCGGACGGTGTCCGCTGAGCCGGACCGGCGCTTCGCGGCCGGTGGTCCCGGCGAGCCGGGTGAGCAGGGCAGGGTCGAACATCGTGATATCGAAGCGGGAGGAACGGACCACTCCCGAGTACGGCAGATCATGCGGGGTGAGCAGGCCGATATCACCGGCGGCGAAGGTGTCCGGGCCGCTGTCCTGGTGGTTCGCCTCGATCGCGCCCGAGTACACCGTGGTCAGGCATACCCTGTTCAAGGGTTCGGCGTCGTAGACCATATCGAAACCCAGATCCAGGCGGTCCAAGCTGACCGGACCGAGCATATTCCGGCGGATGCGGGTCCGCACCCGGTGCGAGCCGGGGTTGGCGATCTGCATCTGGGTATAGGCACTGTTCAGGAATTCCTCGGTCGCACCGAGGTCTTCGCTTTCGAACGCCAGATTCCGCACGGCGATCCTCTCGAGTAGGGGTGAATCGCCGGGGCCGCGCAGTCCAGCGGGCGGAACGACAATTGTGTCCGGAGCCGTGACGCTGGTCGATGAGCCCCGTTCGTACCACCGTACGGGTTCCGGCTTCCTGATGCCGACCACTGCGGCGGTCCGGTGCCCCGAAGAAGCGACGAACGGGACACGGACTCGGTGCCGGAAACGAATATTTCCCCATAGAAGCCGTCCCCGGAACGAAGAGGTCACGTCGATGCTGGTTGTCCGCGCCGGAAGGTGGTAGCCGCCCCGCGTTGTCCCCCTCCACCGGCGCTCTTCCAGGTGAAGGCAAACGAAAGCGAGATTCTCATGACACTCGTGGCAGTACCCGACGCCCCCGCCCGACGCCGCACCGGCCGCGGCACCGACAGCTACGACGGAATCGAGCCGCTCCTGGAGCGACTCGGGGCGATGGACACCGACGATCCCGAGCGGCTGGTGTTACGAGAAGAGATCATGCGTCGCTGTCTGCCGCTCGCCGATCACATCGCGCGCCGGTTCACCGGCCGCGGTGAAACCTATGACGATCTGCATCAGACCGCCTCACTGGGCCTCGTGCTGGCGGTCGACCGCTACGACCCCACCCGGGGAGCCAGTTTCCTCGCCTTCGCCGTGCCCACGATCATGGGGGAGGTCCGCCGCCACTTCCGCGACCACACCTGGGCGGTCCGGGTGCCGCGGCGGATCAAGGAGACCCAGCTCGCCATCGGACCCACCATCGAAAGGCTCTGCCAGCGGCTGGGACGCACTCCGACGGCGATCGAGATCGCCATGGAGATGAACCTCGACCTGCTCGAGGTCACCCAGGCGCTGATGGCGGGTAATGCCTATCGCACCAACTCGTTGGATACCGCGACCGAGGACGACGAACACGGGGCCACGGCGCCTCAGGTCACCGAAACGCTCGGGGAAGACGACCCGGGATACGAGCTCACCGACAACGCCCTGGCCATCGCCCCCCTGCTGCGCACATTACCGGCCCGCGACCGGCAGGTACTGCATCTGCGGTTCTTCGAGAACTACACCCAATCCCGGATCGCCGCCGAATTGGGGGTGTCCCAGATGCACGTCTCCCGCATCCTGGCCGCCACCCTGGACAGGCTGCGCGAACGCGCCCTCCGGGATTGACCGCCACCGCGGCGCCGGGGCACCACCCGGCGGCCCGATACGAAAAGTTCCCGCCCGGCGCGAGGACGGGCGAGTTCCGGGTATCCCGCGGGTAGCGGACCGGGTATCCGGCCGCACCGGAGGTGGAGGAGACGGGAAGTGGATCCGGCGGTGTTACTCGCGGCAGGCGGGATCGTGGCGATATTCGGTGCTGCCCGGATGAGCCGGGAACCGCGCCGGTTGTCCACCGGTTTCTTTCTGCTGGCGGCCGTCTCGCTGGTCGGCGCCGGTACGGTCGCCGCATTCGCGCGGCCGGTCGGCGCCGCTACACCGGCCGTGGCTTCGCTACTGGTCGCGGCGCTGTTCTCGGCGGCCGTGATCGTGGCGGGCCTCGGATTGCTCGTGAACGGGATCACCGTCACCCGCCGGGAGGGTGTGCGACCTGTCACGATGACTCCGGTGGTGGTGGGGTTCGGCCTTCTGGCGCTGCCCCTCGCCGCGACCCTCACGCTGCGCCGCTGGCCCGCCGTACCGCACTGGCTGATGCCGGTCGCCGCCACGGCGACCCTGGTGGGGGTGTACCTGCTGGTGCACCTGCTCGCGTTCGCCGGATACGCCACCGTGTACGCCCGGCTTCCCGAAGAGACGGGCGCGGACGCCATCGTCGTCCTCGGCTGCGGCCTCGACCGCAACCGGGTCACCCCGCTGCTCGCGGCCCGCTTGAACCGGGCGCTGCAGGTCTACCGGGCCGAAACGGCGCTCGGGCGGTCCCCGCTGATCGTCACCTCCGGCGGGAAGGGCAGTGACGAGTCCGTCAGCGAGGCCGACGCCATGGCGGAGTACCTCCTCGCGGCCGGTATCGCCGGCACCGCGCTCGTACGGGAACGGCACTCCCGCAACACCGAGGAGAACCTGCGTAACAGCATGGAGATCCTGCGCCACCACGGCCTGGACCGCCCCGGTACCCGGATCACGGTGGTCACCAGCAACTTCCACGCGCTGCGCACCGCCGCGCTGACCCGCCGCCTCGGGATCGACGCCCAGGTCGTCGGCGCCCGTACCGCACGCTACTTCGTTCCGGCCGCCTTCCTGCGTGAGTTCGTGGCCGTATCGGCCACCCATTACCGCCGCACCCACGCGGCAGTGGCCGCTGCCGTGCTCATCGCGCTAACGACCGCTGCCTATCTGTCTTTCTGAGCACCGCGGCCCGGTACCCGCCTGCGAATCCGGCGTCCACCCATCGGAGCCGGGTGGTATCCCGAGCCGCCCGGCGGCATCGGCGGCACCGGGCCCGGCCCGGATCGTGGCGGCGACCCGGCCGCGGTCGTGACGGCGCTCACGGGAGGACCGATGACAGCCCGGTTTGATTTCTATATCCCGGGTAACCGAGTTGCGTGAGGAAAAATATATTCGTACCGGCCCTATCCGATAAGCAACGTCGCGAAATCGAAACCGTCGATATTCCGGGCGGATTGTCGTTACACGGCCTACTCGATTACGAGACGCTCATCTCCGCCGAGGAGTTCGATTTCGACGACCTGCTCGAGCGGGCCCGTGCGGAACTACGCGCCTTCGACGGCCCGGTGGACGCGATCATCGCCCATTGGGATTTCCCCACCAGCGTGCTCGTTCCGATCCTCGCCGCGGAGTTCGACATACCTTCTCCCAGCCTGGAAAGCGTATTGAAGAACGAGCACAAATATTGGAGTCGTCTCCTGCAACGCGAAGTGGTCCCCGAATGCGTGCCGAAATTCTGCGCATTCGATCCGTTCGATCCCGACGCCCTGGAAAAAATAGATGTTCCGTTCCCGTTCTGGGTGAAACCGATCAAAGCGCACTCCTCACAATTGGGATTCGAGGTTCCGGACGCGGAGGTTTTCGCCACCGCCGTGGAACAGATCCGAGCCGAGATCGGCCGGATGGCCGACCCCTTCGACCGGGCACTGGCCCGGGCCGACCTCCCGGAGGAGATCCGGCGGTTCGGCGGACGGACCTGTCTGGCCGAACAGGTCATCACCGGCACCCAGGCGGCGCCCGAAGGCTCGATGTTCCGGGGTGAATTCCAGGTCCACGGCGTTTTCGATATGCGCAAGGACGCGGCGGGGCACAGCTTCGACCATCTCGACTATCCGGCGCGGACCGTACCGCCCGAGGTACAGCAGCGGATGATCGAGGTCACCGAACGCTATCTGCGGCACACCGGGTACGACAACGGATGCTTCAACTCCGAGTTCATGTGGGACGCCGATACCGGCGATCTGTGGTTGATCGAGGTCAACACCCGTATCTCCCAGTCCCACAGTGACCTGTTCATGAAGGTCGACGGTAGCTCCAACCACGCGGTGGCCATCGATGTCGCCCTGGGTATCCCGCCGCGTATGCCGCACCGCAAGGGAGAGTTCGCGGTAGCGGCTCAGTGCATGGTTCCACGCTACGAGGACGGGGTCGTGACCCGAGTACCCGGGGCCGGCGACATAGCCGAGCTACAGCGCCGATTCCCCGGAACCGTGGTGCGCCTGGACGCCGAGGTCGGTGACCGGCTGTCCGAACTGCCCAATCAGGACACGTACCGCTACAAACTCGCGACCCTCTACATCGGTGCGGGCGATCCGGAACAACTGCAGCGACGGTACGAGGAGGCCATCGCCGCGCTGCCTTTCGAATTCGAGGAGGACGACTGAGGGTGCATACCGTCGAAGAATTCCCCTACCAGGTATGCGAGACCGAGAACGTGTTCATCCCGATGCGCGACGGCGCCCGGCTCGCGGCCCGGGTGTGGCGCCCGCGTACCGAGGAACCGGTCCCCGCGGTGCTCGAGTACATCCCCTATCGCAAACGCGATCTCACTCGGGCCCGGGACGCGCTCAACCATCCGTACCTGGCCGGTCACGGGTACGCGAGTGTGCGGGTGGATCTGCGGGGCAGCGGTGATTCCGACGGCGTGCTCACCGACGAATACCTGCCCACCGAACACGACGACGCCTGCGATGTCATCGAATGGCTGGCCGCCCGGCCCTGGTGCGACGGGAATGTCGGCATGATGGGGATCTCGTGGGGTGGTTTCAACAGTCTGCAGGTCGCCGCCCGCCGGCCGCCCGCGCTGAAGGCGATCGTCAGCGCGTCGGCCACCGAAGATCTGTACGTCGACAATATGCACTACATGGGCGGTTGCCTGCTGTCGGACAATTTGTCCGAGGCCACGGTGATGTTCGCGTTCAACAGTTTGCCGCCGGATCCCGAGATCGTCGGCGACCGCTGGCGCGAGCTGTGGCGGGAACGTCTCGAGGGCAGCGGGCTGTGGATCGAACCCTGGCTGGAACATCAGCATCGCGACGACTACTGGAAACGCGCCTCGGTGAACGAGGACTACAGTTCGGTGCGCTGCCCGGTGCTGGCCGTGGGCGGCTGGGCCGACGGCTACACCAATGCGGTGTTCCGGCTGCTCGAACATCTCGACGTACCGCGCCGCGGTCTCATCGGGCCATGGGGGCACAAGTATCCGCATACGGGTGTGCCGGGACCGGCGATCGGATTCCTGCAGGAATTGGTGCGCTGGTGGGATCACTGGCTCAAGGGCCGTGATACGGGGGTGATGGACGAGCCCATGCTGCGCGCCTGGATGCAGGACAGCGTTTCGCCGCAACCGACCTACGAGGACCGGCCGGGCCGTTGGGTGGGCGAACCGAGCTGGCCGTCCCCGCACCTGCGACCCCGCCGTTTCGCCCTCTCCAGATACGGCCTGACCGAGGACGCGTCGGGCGTCGAACGGCGTGCGCTGCGGGTGCAGTCCCCGCTGAGCGTGGGCATGTTCGCCGGTAAATGGGCATCCTACGCGGCGACCCCGGACCTGCCGTCGGACCAACGGGAGGAGGACGGCGGTTCCCTGGTGTTCGAAACCGAAACGCTCGAGACGGCTTTCGAGGTACTCGGCCCCGCCACCCTGGAACTGGTGGTCTCGGCGGACCGGCCCACCGCGATGGTGGCGGCGCGGCTGTCCGATGTGGCGCCCAACGGTGAGGCCACCCGCGTCACCTACGGCCTGCTGAATCTCACCCATCGCGGCGGCAGCGAGAACCCGGAACCGCTCGAACCCGGACGCGATTACCGGGTGAGCGTGCCACTGAACGGAATGGCGCATTCCTTCCCGGCCGGCCACCGGATCCGGCTGTCGATCTCCTCCTCCTACTGGCCGCTGGCGTGGCCTTCGCCGGAACCGGCGATGCTGACCGTCACCACCGGTGAGAGCACACTGACACTGCCCCATCGCCCGCCGCGCGCGGAGGATCGGGAGCTGCGGCCGTTCGGGCCGCCGGAGGCCGCCCCCGAGGCGCCCTCGACGCATCTGACCCCCGGCACCCATCACTGGAAGGTGGAGCGCGATCTGGCCACGGGCGTCTCCACCCTGGAGATCGAGAACGACCAAGGCACCATCCGCCTCGACGACACCGGCACCGTCGTCCGCCGTGCGACGACCGAATGGTTCAGTTTCCGGGGCAACGATGTGACCTCGGTCCGGGGCGAGACGCGGACCGTACGCAGGCTCGAACGCGGCGACTGGCGCACGGAGGTCACCACACACACCACATTGCGCTGCACCCCGGAGGAGTTCGTCCTGGACGCCGAACTCGACGCCTGCGAACTGGGTGATCCCGCGGCGGATCCGCGCGAGACACGTAAACGGGTGTACTCACAGAACTGGCACCGCCGCATCCCGCGCGACCTGGTCTGACCGAAAGCCGACCTGTCCTCGGCGGACGTGCCCGGGTCGTGGCCCGGGCACCGTCGCCTACGAGGAAACCCGGATCGCCACGGCACGGCTGTTTGGTGCGGCGTGCGCAGGGTAGAGCGAGGAACGACCCCACCCGTCGCCCGGCCGGGCGGAAGTCGCGACCGATCCGGCCCGGCGGTGGTATCCCGGACGATCGGAGGATCGATGGCGGCCCAACCGAAGGTGCGCATACCGCTGCCCCCCGAAGAGGTGTTCGCCGTCCTCGCCGATGGCTGGCTGTACGGCCTGTGGGTGGTGGGCGCCACCCATATCCGCAAGGTGGACGAGTCGTGGCCGGAAGTCGGCACCCGTATCCATCACAGTGTCGGGGGGTGGCCGCTGTCGCGGAACGACACCACAGAGGTTCTCGAGGTACGAGCGCCGCATCATCTCGAGCTCGAGGCCCGGCTGTGGCCGGTCGGCGCGGCGCGAGTACGGCTGGAACTCACCGAGATCGGGCCGGGCCTCACCGAGGTCCGGATGACCGAACACGTCACCAAGGGCCCCGCGCGGCTACTGCCCGACGCACTCCAGGACCTCACCATCTTCCCGCGGAACCACGAATCGCTGCGGCGGCTCGCGGCCCTCGCCGTCGGCCGCTCCCCCACCGGACCACGCTGAGGGGCTCGCGCCCGCCCGGCCGCTCGCCCACGCCGATCGGCCGCGCCCCGGACCGGTTCGGCACCTGTGGTTCCCGGCCGGGAGGGGCATGTGCCCGAGCCGTCCGGGTAGCCCGCTGTGGGGTGTCCCGGAGCACCGGTGGAACGCCGCCGCGACGGCGTACGCGATCACCGGCACCACCCCGAAGAAAGGATACGAGACCATGGGATTTCCCGAGCAGCAGCAGACTGTCCCCGGCATACAGGCGCGAATGGACCCGCGACCGGATTGCGGAGAGGACAGCTACCGCGGCTCCGGCAAACTCACCGGCAGAGCCACCGTGGTGACCGGGGCGGACAGTGGGATCGGTCGCGCGGTAGCGGTGGCCTTCGCCCGGGAGGGTGCCGATGTCCTGATCTCGTATCTGGACGAGCACGAGGACGCCGAAGAGGTGGCGCGACTGGTGGAACAGGCCGGGCGCCGGGCGGTGCTGGTACCGGGGGATCTCGCCGATCCCGGCCACTGCGGTGCCGTCATCGACCGGGCCGTGCGGGAATTCGGCCGGATCGATGTCCTCGTCAGCAATGCGGCCTATCAGATGACCCACGAAACTCTCGAGGAGATCGGCGCCGAGGAATTCGACTACACCTTCCGGCTCAATATCGGCGCCTATTTCCACCTGGTGAAGGCGGCGCTACCGCATATGCGGCCGGGCTCCTCGATCATCGGCAGCTCCTCGGTGAACTCCGATATGCCCTCGCCGACACTGGCCCCCTACGCCGCCTCGAAGGCCGCCATCGCGAACTTCTCGGCGAGTCTCGCGCAGATGCTGGGCGAGAGGGGAATACGGGTCAACAGCGTCGCCCCGGGACCGATCTGGACTCCGCTGATCCCCTCGACGATGCCGACCGAGAAAGTCGCCGCGTTCGGCGATGATGTTCCGCTCGGCCGGGCCGGCCAGCCGGCCGAGCTGGCGGCGGCCTATGTGCTTCTCGCCTCCGACGACGGCAGCTATATCTCGGGCGCACGCCTGGCCGTCACGGGTGGCCGCCCGATCTTGTGAGCAGGGCCGCGCCGGTTCCCGAGTGGCTCGGGAACCGGCGCGAAGCCGCGGGAAGGAGGCCGCGCTACCGCGTCCGTGCCCGCGAGGTTCAGGCGGCGTTGCGGAAGGCGGGCTCGGCGAGTGCCTGCTCCCGTAGAGACTTCAGGGTCCGGGACAGGATCCGCGAGACCTGCATCTGGGAGACACCGAGGCGTTCGGCGATCTGCACTTGGGTCATACCGCCGAAGAAGCGCCAGACGAGCACCTGGCGCTCGCGCTGCGGCAGCTCTTCGATCAGCGGGCGCACCGCCATGGCGTCTTCCAGCAGTTCGTAGCAGCGTTCCTCACTACCCAGCCGGGCCAGTACCGCCGGCGACCGGGATTCGTCGTCGCTGTCCTGCACCGCCGCGTCGAGGGAGTTGCTGGTGTGCCCGTTACCGGCGACCAGGGCGCGGGTGACCTCGGTCAGTTCCACATCGAGTTCGGCGGCGATCTCACGCGCTGTCGGCACCCGTCCGAGTCGCTGGGAGAGCACCTCGGTGGCCGGACCGATCCGCAGGTGCAGCTCCTTCGCGCTGCGTGGTACCCGGACCGCCCAGGTGTGGTCGCGGAAGTGACGACGGATCTCACCCATGACGGTGGGTACGGCGAAGGAGAGGAACGATGCCCCGCGCTCCGGATCGAAGCGGTCCACGGCCTGCAACAGGCCGAGCCGCGCGATCTGCAGGAGATCGTCGAAGGTCTCGCCGCGGCCGGCGAAGCGGCGGGCGATATGGTCGGCCAGCGGAAGGCACAGGTGCACGATGTGCTCACGCAGTTCTCGCCGGTGCGGGTCGGCCGGGTCGAGGGCCGCGAGCTTCTCGAACCAGGGTTCGATGTTGTCGTAGCTGTCACCGGCACCATCGGTACGGCCGGGGCGGGAGGGGCGTTCGGACGTAGGGTTCATCGTGGGCTCCTCGGAGTCTCCCAATCGGCTCGCTGATCAATTCGACTCCCGAGACATACCCCCATTCGGTGGTGATCGAAACGTGATCTCTTCAATTCGGCGGAAAAGTGACGAACCCTACCCGGAGGACAGGGCCGGAAGTCTTGTGCGACAGCCCCTTCGGCTCCCCGGTGGAACCGGCCGGAAAGGCGTTTCCCGACCCGGCTCCGGCGAGGGGAAACGGCCGGTCACAGTTGTGTCACGGCAACCGGCCCGTCTTCCCCGGTGGAAGCGAACCGGTCAGCGAGGAAGCCCGGAAGAGGCGGGCGTGGGAGCCGGGGCCGGTTTCACCGTGAATTCGATTCCGAAGTTGTCGAAAGTGGCGGGCAGGGGTGCGTCCGGGGTGAGGCGGGGTCGGGACCGCAGCCGGAACTCGGCACCGGACAGCAGATGGGCGAGCAGGGTGCTCGTCACGAACAGGACGAGGTTGCGCCCGGGACATTCCGCGGGCCCGGCACTGAAGGGCACCAGCTGCGGGTACTCCTCGGCTCGTCCGTCCAGCCAGATGTCGGGGACGAACGTATCGGCGAAGGGCAGCTGTTGCCGGTCGCGATGGAACGCCTGCGCCAGGATCAACAGCGCGGCACCGGCCTCGATCTCGAACTGCCGCGCACCGCTGCCCCACCGGGTCCGTTCGGTGGTATCGCGCAGGATGACCGGCGTGGTCGGCCACAGCCGCACCGACTCCGATACACAGGCACGCAGATAGGGACGTGGCCGGATATCCCCGGGGTCGGCGGCGTCGGCGCGGGCCCGCGCCCGCTGCTGTGGGTGTTCGGCGAGCAGCGCCAGTGCCCGCGCGGCCGCGATACCGGCCGCGTCGAAGGCGAACAACCAGTGCGGTACCTGCCCCACCGGATCGACCGCGCCGGCGGCGGGGACCTCGGCCAGGGCGGCGGCCAGGCTGCCCGGTTCGGCGGTGGTGACCTGGTCGTAGAGCCGTTCCAGAAAGCGCTCCCGCCGCTTACGATGCGGCGGCGCGAGAAAAGACCAGTTCCCGGCCGAGCGCAACCGCCACAGTTCGTCGGTGAGCGCCTCATCGTCGCGGGCGTGTTCGCCCAGTACCAGCCGCCGCACCAGCCGCCACCACGCGCGGGTGAATTCACCGGCATCCAGCCGGCCGCGCTGCCGGGCCCCGTCGAGCAGTTCGCGGGTTTCTCCGGCGATAGCGGCCGCGAACGGCTCGGCGAGCCGGTGCACGGCGGCCGGGGTGTCGAGAGCGGCTTCGTTCACCGCCCGGCGGCTCTCGCGGACCGGGCCGCGCGAGATCAGCACACCGTGCGGCTGGAACTGGCTCAGAGCCGCTCGTTTCTCGCGGTTCGCCGGGTCGAAGGGAACCGGGGCCTGTGCGAGCACACGGCCGACATCCGCGGGATCGAGTACGACGATGACACGGCGGCCGGGGAGGGCCAGTTCCACCGGGCCCGGACCGAATTCCGCGCGGAGAGCGTGGATCCGGGCGATCGCCCGGCGATCGGCCCGGATCCGTTCGAGCAGCCCGAGCACCGCGCGGCGCCGCGCGATCACCCCCGCGGCAACGGCCGGGAATCCCAGATCGACCAGTGTGGTGGCCGCGCGGATCCCGGTGAGCCGATGCTGGTTCCCGTCTCCCATACCCGATCTCCTCCCGTCTGTGGCGCCCCTGCGCCGACGTCGGAGCGCTTACCCGGGGGTCCGACGGCGAAACGACCGGACGGCACCGTTGCGCCTTCTTCCGCAATCCCGCCCCCTGGGCGTGCCATCGCAACCGGCGCCGCAACCGCTCCGATTCTCTTGCGGCGGAACGGGCCGTCTCACGGACCGAGCGCTGGGCCGGTGTGTCCACGATCCGCCGGGACCGGCCGGCTGTACCGATCGCCGACCCCCATCGCGCGAATCTCGCCGTTTCCGCGTGGCAGATCGTCCGTCACGCGCTCGCCTGGTGGAAAACTGTGGGGATGGGTGCCACCACCACCGAGGCGCCGTCCGGTAGGCGGCCTCGCCGGTTGCTGCGCACGGCGGTGTGGTCGGCCTATCTGGTGGCGCTGGCGGTCGTCAGCGTTTTGTTCGGACCGCCCACCGACCGGATCTATCAGGCCCTGTGGATCATCGTCGGGGTCGCCGCCTACAACCCCGGCCGCCCGTGGCGCGAGTACCTGCGCATCCTGGTCGATTGGGTGCCGTTGATCAGCGCGCTGGTGATCTACGACCACACCCGGGGGATCGCCGATGGCCTCGGTATGCCGGTACGGGTGGCAGAGCTGGTCTCGGCGGAAAAGTGGCTGTTCGGGGGCACGATTCCCACGGTGCGGCTGCAGGAGCAGCTGATCCACGACGGCGTACAGCCTTGGTGGACCCTGTTCACCGGAATGGTCTACACCAGCCATTTCGTGGTGCCGTGGCTGGTCGCCGCGATCTTCTACGTCCAGTCCCGGGAGCGCTGGTCGAAATACATGCGCCGGATCGTGCTGCTGTCCTATCTGGGTCTGCTGACCTATGTTCTGCTGCCCGCCGCGCCCCCGTGGTTCGCGGCCCGTACCGGGGTGATCCCCGGCGAGATCCACCGGAGCACGGGTTTCGGCTTCCACCTGGTCGATTTCGATATCAGCGGGAACTGGCTGGCCGCACAGGGCAACCCGGTCGCCGCGCTGCCGTCCCTGCACGCCGCGTTCGCCCTGCTCGTCTCGATCACACTGTGGCCGCTGGTCGGGCACTGGTGGTGGAAGGTACCGCTGGCGTTGTTCCCCCCGGCCATGGCGTTCACTCTGGTCTACGGGGGTGAGCACTATGTCGTCGATGTGCTGGCGGGCTGGGCCTATGTCGGGGTGACGATCCTGCTGGCCGAGGCATGGGAACACCGCCGGCAGCCCGCCGGGCAGCCGGCGGAACCGGGGTCGGGGCCGCCGGACACATCGCCGGGGAGCGCGGCCTAATTCTCCTCGCGGGAACGACGCTCCACCCAGGGGGCGAGCAGCAGTGTGCACGCCCGGCGCATATCGTCGTCGACGGTGACGAAGCCTCGGCTGTCTGCGAATCCCTGCTGGTGCTCCGTCGCGACGACGACTACCGGGTGTGGCGCGCGGGCGCGAACAGATTCCAGCTCGTTCGCACCCCGCACGGCTGGCGGATCTCACGCCGGGCCACCCGGGCCCTCGACGGCGGCACGCAAGCACGTGACCTGCTGCGCGCCACACTCCCCAGGGACGTGCCCTGACCCGCCCTTCCCGCAGGCGGCGACCGGCCCGCGGCGCACCCGGTGTGTGACTCAGGCCGCTACTTCCCCGAAGTTTGCGCCGGAGCCCTGCGGGTAGTCCTCCGAGGGAGTGCTCTCGTCGTGCGCTGTCCTCATCAGGGCGGTCCGGGAGGGGGCGGGATGAGCGAGCAACGGGCGGCTAGGAGAGTCGGGTGTCGGTAGTTCTCGTGCTTCAGGCACGCGGTCTCGGTGATCTGCTCACCGCTGTTCCGGCATTGCGTGCGCTGCGCCGGGCCCGCCGCAACGATCACCTCGTACTGGCCACTTCCGCCCGGTTGCGCCCGATCGTGGACGTGATCGCCTCGGTGGACGAGATGGTGCCCATCTCCGGCCCGCAGGGATTGCGCTGGGACGGCCCGCCGCCGAAGCTCGCGGTGAATCTGCACGGGGCCGGCGCACCGCCGATCATGGAGCTCATCAAGACCCGGGCCGAACGTATTCTCAGCTACCGCGATCCCGCTTTCCCGGAGATCCCCGGACCGGAGTGGCAGGCCGACCGGCACCCCATCGACCGCTGGTGCCACTTGCTCGAATCCGACGGTATCGGCGCCGACCGGCGCAACCTGGGCCTGGTGCCGCCGGTGGCCACCACCAGCCGGCGCGACTGCATGGTGGTCCACGTCGGCGCCGGTGCGGCCGCACGACGCTGGCCCGCCGAGCGGTTCGCCGCGGTGATCCGGCATCTGCTCGTGCTCGGGCACGAGGTGGTGCTGACCGGCGACGAGTACGACCGGGACAATGCGCTGGAGATCGCGGCCCGGGCCGGATTGCCCCGTCACCGCGTGCTGGCCGGGGAACAGAACCTCATCGAGTTGTCGGCCACCGTGGCCGAAGCGTCGGTGGTGCTGTGCGGGGATACCGGCGTGGCCCATCTCGCGACCGCGTTCGGCACCCGGACCGTGCAGCTGTTCGGACCCACTTCCCCGGAACAGAGCGGGCCGCCGCAGCACCTGCGCAACCGTCACGAAGTTCTGTGGGCGGGGCGCAGCGGCGACCGGGACGCGCACACCACCGACCCCGGCCTGTTGCAGATCGAGGCGTCCGAGGTGATCGCCGCCGTGGACCGGCAGCTGGAGAAGCGGCGCAGTGAAGCCGGCGTGACCAGCGCGGCATACCGCAGGGTGGGCTGACCGTCCGCCTCAGCCCCGGCCGCGGGCCTCGCCGAGCGCCGCGGCGTAGGCGGCCAGCGCGCTCGGCCAGAACTGTTCCAGGTAGTCACGGGCATCGCCCAATCCCCGCGGATCCAGGGAATACAGCCGCCGGTTACCGGAGGGCCGCACCATCACCAGCCGCGCCTCGCGCAGCACCCGCAGGTGCTGGGATACCGCCGAACTGCTGATCCCGATCTGCGCGGCCAGTTCCCCGACCGATTTCGGGCCGGCGGGCAGAGCTTCGAAAATCGCCCGCCGAGTGGGGTCGGCCAGGGCGATCAGCGGCGCAGCTCTGTTAGCGACCACTGAATCAGTCTCACTGACCGGAATGCGCACGGTCAAATAAGATCAAATGTCTCATTTGTGCAGCTAGGCGGGACATATCCCCGGTTTCGTTACCGTTCGGTAATACGCGACCTGGGCTTATGCGGCCGAGTGACAGTAACCACATGATTGCTGAACAGGCATGACAGTCCCCTAGCTTGTAGTCATGCCCGTGACCCTTCCGTTACCTTTCCGCAAGTTCACGGTGCCGTCGACCGGCCGTCGTCGCCTGACGACGCAGTTAGTCGCCACCTCGACCGCGCTGTGCGCCGGTTTCGGCCTCTTCGCCGCCGGTGCCGGCTCCGATAACGAACAGATCACCACGGTGGCCGCCACCGAGGTTGCCCAGGCGCCGGTTCCCGTCGCAGACCTGCCCGCCGAGATGCAACCCGCCGCGCAGCAGGCCGCGCCTCAGGATCCGGCAGCCTGGGCGCCGCACCAGGAAGCGGCCGACCACCAGCCCACTCCCGTGTCCTTCCCGGCTCCCGAACCGCCCCGGGCGACCACCGTCCGACCGGTCAACGGCGTTCTCACCTCCGGCTACGGCGCACGCTGGGGTACCTCCCACAACGGTATCGATTTCGCCGGCAATATGGGCGCACCGATCCATTCGGTCACCGACGGCGTCGTGATCGAGGCCGGCCCGGCCAGCGGCTTCGGCCTGTGGGTACGCGTCCAGCAGGATGACGGCACCGTCGGCGTCTACGGCCATATGCAGGACATTCTCGTTCAGGTGGGCCAGCAGGTCCTCGCCGGTGACGTGATCGCCACCGTCGGCAACCGCGGCCAGTCCACCGGACCGCATCTGCACTACGAGGTCCACCAGCCCGGCGTCGGCCCGATCGACCCGCAGCCCTGGCTGGCCGCCCGCGGCCTCGACGTCAACAACTTCGCCGGCTGATACCACCGCCGGCTCATCCCGAACGGGCCGGCGGTACCGGAGTACCGGCCGCATCCCGTCCCGCAGCGGGACGCGACGGCCGGGTTCCGGTTCCTACCGTCGGCCCATGTACGCCATATCCCTTCCCGGCGCGCCGGAATACCCCGGCCGCCCCACGAACTCCGATCTTCGTCGGGTGATCGGACGCCTGCACCGGCCATTGCTGCTCAGTTCCGCGGCGATGGCCGGTCTGGTGTTTTTCGGCCTGGTCGCCATGATTTTCGACGAGCGGAGGGTGCTCGGCGAATCGGTCTGGCTCAAGCCGGTGAAATTCGGGCTCGCATTCTTCCTGTACTCGCTCACCCTCGCCTGGCTGCTCTCACTACCCCATACGGGGCGGCGCGTCACCTGGTGGCTCGGTGTGGTGTTCGCCGTCACCGGTTTCGTCGATGTGGGTTTCATCGTGGTGCAGGCCGCCCGCGGCACCTTCAGCCATTTCAATACCGAGACCGATACGGTCAACGAAATAGGGCAGATCGTGTTCGCCTCCGGTGTACCCGGACTCTTCGTCGCGAATCTACTGATCGCCGTAATCGTTTCGATACGTCTGCGCGCCGACCGTCCGCTGCTCCGGGCGATCCGGGGCGGGCTCGCGCTCGCGGTGACCGGGATGGCGCTCGGATATCTGATGGGATTCACCGGCACCCAGCTCGCCCGCACCGCCGACGGCCGCCTGGTGGAACTGGCGGCCGGTCACACCGTCGTCGATGCCGGTACCCGGGCGGCCGTCGGTGCGCCGGACGCGGTGGCCGGTATGCCCGTCACCCACTGGAGCACTCTGGGCGGCGATCTGCGCATCCCCCATTTCCTCGGATTGCACGGTATCCACGTACTACTGGCGACGGCCTTGCTGACGGCCTGGTGCGCCCGGCGCCGTCCCCGGCTGCGCTCCGCGGAAATCCGGAGCAGGCTGGTGGGGGTCGTCGCACTCGCCTGGGGCGGCTTGCTGGCGATCACGTTCTGGCAGGCGATGCGCGGCCAGTCGCTCGTACACCCGGACAGCGCAACCCTGCTCGCGCTCCTCGTACTGGGTGTGCTCGTCGCCGCCGGCCTGGCCGCGGCACTCACCGCCGCGCCGCCGGCCCGGCTCACCGCAACCGTTCCGCGTCCCTGGCCAGTTGGACCAGGACCGCGCTGAGTCGCGCGAGTTCGGCGGTATCGGCGCCCTCGTCGATGGCGGTGGCCACGTCCTCGGCCGCGCAGCGGGCGGCGAACCAACGGTCGGCCAGCGCCGCGGCCTCGGCAGCGCTGAGCACCACCGAATCGGCGGGGATTCCAGTGCCCTTCACATTGTTGCGGTGTTCGTAGGCGCGCTGACGACAGGATTGACGGCAATATCGGCGCCGACGCCCCGATTCCGAATCCACTATTTCCCGACCACACCACAGGCAGGACTGCAACCGGCGCGACATGACCCGACACCTTAATAGGAACAGTGCCCCCAGCACACATCGCACACCGCGCAAGGCACCGCGCGGAAGCTCGTACAATAGAAGGGCTCTTCCCAACCGGGAACGGATCGCCCCTCGCGAACGTTGACAAAACAGAGTGCACGGCCGGGAACCCGGCACGAATTCGCAATTCGTGTCACAGCGAACGGTCCGCGCACATGATCCGAACGGTCGGCGGATGGCAACGGCCGGCGAAACGCGACCCACGAGGTCGCGATAGCAAACCACAGGGGTCAACCCACTGGTTCGCCCCCGGCTCGGGTTGCGGTGCCCCGCAGCGGATACGCCCGCAGGTGTGCTCCGCTCGGTGCTCCGCCGACCGAGTGGCCGGGAACCGCGAACAGCGCGCGGCAACGCGCCGATAACACAGAGAGGACCTGTACAGATGGCAGATCGCGTACTCCGGGGCAGCCGGCTCGGAGCGGTGAGCTACGAAACCGACCGCGACCATGATCTGGCTCCCCGCCGGATCGCCCGGTACCGGACCGACAATGGTGAAGAGTTCGACGTCCCGTTCGCCGACGATGCCGAGATCCCGCCCACCTGGCTGTGCCGCAACGGCCAGGAAGGCGTGCTGATCGAGGGCACCACTCAGGAAGCGAAGAAGGTGAAGCCGCCCCGCACGCACTGGGACATGCTGCTGGAGCGACGGAGCAAGGAAGAACTCGAGGAATTGCTCAAGGAACGTCTGGAGCTGCTCAAGACCCGTCGCCGGGGCTGAGTACCCGCACCATCGCGGACTCGGAAAAGGCCGTGCCCGCCGGATCTTCCGGCGGGCACGGCCTTTCTCGTGGTCCGGTTTCAGTGGCTGGCCACCCGGCGGTACTGCAGCAGCGCCAGCGGCATGGCGATCAGCAGGATGACCACCGAACAGATGACCGCGTATTCGACGCAGTGATCGGCGGCCCAGCCGCTCGCCGGGACGAACGTCGGCGGCGCGCTGTTGTCGAACAGTTTCCGGCCCGTCGCGGCGACAGCGGTGATCGGATTCCATTCGGCGATAGTGGCCAGCGGGCCGGGCAGCGATTCGCCGGAGATGAATGCCGAGGAAATGAACGACAGCGGGAACAGCCAGATCAATCCGGCACTCTGGGCGACCTCGACATTGGGGGCGAGCAGGCCGGTGAGCGCACCCACCCACGACATGGCGAACGCAAAGAGCAGGATCACCCCGTAGGCGAGTGCGGCGGCGGCCACACTGCCCTCGATCCGCCAGCCGACGATATACCCGCACGCGGTCATCACCAGCAGGCTCACCACACTCACCACGAGATCGGAGAGCGTGCGCCCCATCAGCACCGCCAGCCGCGACATGGGCAGCGCCCGCATTCGATCGATAATGCCTTTTTCCAGGTCACCGGCCAATCCGACAGTGGTGAACGCGGCGCTGAAGGCTACTGTCTGCGCCATGATCCCGGCGATGAGGAACTCCCGGTATTCCCCGCCACCGAGGGAGGCGCCGAAAACATAGGCGAACAGAAAGACGAACATCAGCGGCTGGATCGTGGCGGTGACCAGCAGCGTCGGCACCCGCATGATGGTGAGCAGATTGCGGTGCGCCACGATCGCGCTGTCCCGGAGAATACGTAGCCGGGGCCGGGCCGCTTTCGGGATCCGGTGCGAGGCGGGCATATGATCCTGCTCCGACTCCGCCTCGGCCCCAGTGGTGGTTTCGGCTTCTTCGACCGCGACTTCTGCGGTGCTCACGACATGATCTCCTCGGGTACATCGCTGGTTTCCGGCTCGGTTTCCGGCTGCGCCGGGGTGCCGGTGAGGGACAGGAAAACGTCGTCGAGGCTGGGGCGGTGCACCCGGGCGTCGACGGCATGCACGTCTGCGTCGTCGAGCCGGCGCAGCGCTTCGACCATCGTGCGGGAACCGCCACCGATCACCACCGAGACCTCGTCGACACCGGATTCGTACGCGGGTTCGCCGAGACCGATATCCGCGAGAATGCGCTGTGCGGGCGCCGGATCCTGTCCGGGTTCCAAGGTGATGGTGAGACGTTCCCCGCCGATGGAGGATTTGAGTTCGTCGGCCGAACCGCGGGCGATGACCCGGCCCTTGTCGAGCACCGTGATCTGGTCGGCCAGCCGATCCGCTTCCTCCAGATACTGAGTGGTGAGCAGGACGGTGGTGCCGTCACTCACGAGTTCCCCGATGACCCGCCACATATCGTTACGGGCCCGTGGGTCCAGCCCGGTGGTCGGTTCGTCGAGCACCACCACCGGTGGGCGGGCGACCAGCGCGCCGGCCAGGTCCAGCCGCCGGGTCATTCCGCCGGAATAGGTCCCGGCCCGGCGGTCCGCCGCCTCCTCCAGCCCGAATTCACCGAGGAGTTCCCGGGCCCGGGCCGCGGCCTGCTCACGCGACATACCGTAGAGCCGCGCGACCATGCGCAGGTTCTCATACCCCGTCAGATTGGCGTCCACCGCCGCGTACTGCCCGGACAGTCCGATGAGCCGGCGGGCCGCGGCCGGATCGTGGAGGACATCGACTCCCGCGACGTGCACGGATCCGGCCTGGGGCCGCAGCAGGGTGGTGACGATCCGGACGATGGTGGTCTTACCGGCGCCGTTGGGCCCGAGTAGACCCATCACTGTGCCGGCGGGAATTTCGAGGTCCACCTCGTCCAACACCCGGATTCGGCCGTAGTTCTTCACCAGGCCGGTGATTCGCACCGCGGGCTTCACTGAGCTGTCTCCTTTGTATCGATAGCGAGCTGAATTTCCGATGCCGCACCGCATCGCGGGTCATCGAGGTGTTTCCGGAGTACGGGCCCGATCACGGCCAGCGATTCCACGGTCGTCATCTCGGCGTGGGTACACGCCACCTCGTGGGCGCGCACCGTGCCGGTGACGAAATCCCGCCAGGCCTCGGGGGTGCGGTCGTCGGCCGCGCGGTTCACCGGGTCGGCGGCGGCGGCGAAGAACAGGAGGTCACCGTCGAACACACCGGGACGGAATCCATGGGCTTGGGCGTGGCCGTCGGCGTAGCCGGCGTACAGCCGTTCCAGATGTTCCGCGGTGAGTGCCGCGAACGGCCCCGGCCGGGATCGCAGGAGCTCCGCGGCTTCGGCGAGGGTGGGTTCGGCACCGTCGCCGCCGAGTTCGCCGCCGAATTCACCGAGGATCTCGCCGAGTCCGGGAACGGCTTCGGCGGCCAGATCATCGGAGAGCCGGTAACTGTCCAGCAGGCTCAACAGCGCGACCTCCTCTCCGGCCGCCTGCAACCGGACTGCCATCTCGTGGGCGATCAAACCGCCGAGAGACCAGCCGAGCAGATGGTAGGGGCCGCGTGGCTGCACGGTCCGGATATGCCCTATGTAGTGCTCGGTGGCTTCGGTGATGGATCCGAAGCCCGGCTCCCCGTTCGCCTGGGGCGCCTGCAGACCGTAGACCGGCTGATCGACCGGCAGTTCGGCGAGCAGCCCGGCGTAACACCAGGACAGCCCGATCGCCGGATGCACACAGAACAGCGGCGCGCGGCCGGAACCGGTATCCGGGCGCAGCGGCAGCAGGGGCGCCAACGCCAGGCTCATGGCGTCGGCGGTGGTGCCGTCACCGAGGCGTGCCGCCAGGGCCGCCGGAGTGGATTCGCCGAACAGCAACTGCATCGGCAGATCGAAACCGGCTTCCCGGGCCCCGGCGACGACCTTCGTGGCCAGCAGCGAGTTACCCCCGAGTTCGAAGAACCCGTCGTCGGCGCCGACCCGCTCCAGGCCGAGGACCTCCGCGAAGATCTCGCACAGGGCGGCTTCGGCTACGGTGGCGGGCGCCCGGTATCCCTCGGCCGTGCTGAACACCGGCTCGGGCAGGGCCGCGCGGTCCAGTTTGCCCACGGGGGTGAGCGGCAACCGGTCGATCAGCATGATCGCCTGCGGCACCATGTAATTGGGCACCAGTTCGGACACGTGAGCGGTGAGCTCGGCGGTGGTGGTCCCCGGACCGGCCTTCACATACGACACCAGGGCGGTGGCCCCGGCGGCGGTGCGATGACCGAGGGTGTGGGAGAACTCCACGGCCGGATGCCGGCCCAGTGCGGCGTCGATCTCACCTGGTTCGATCCGGAAACCGCGGATCTTCACCTGATGATCGGTTCGGCCGACGTATTCGATATCACCGGGTCCGCCGTCCGCACCGGTACGGAGACGCACCAGGTCGCCGGTGCGGTACATCCGCTCCCCCGGCTTGCCGAAGGGATTGGCCACGAAACGCTGGGCGGTGAGTGCGCAACGATCGTGATAGCCCCGCGCCAGCGCGCCACCGGCCAGATAGAGCTCACCGGTGACCCCCAGCGGCGCCGGCCGCAGCCGCGCGTCGAGCACCATGGCGGCGACACCGCGAATGGGTTCACCGATCGGAATCGGCCCGCCCGGCACCAGCGGTGGCGAGATGACGGTGACGATGGTGGTCTCCGTGGGCCCATAGACATTGTGCAGTTTCCGGCCCGGCGCCCAGCGGGCCACCACCTCCGCCGGGAGCGCCTCGCCGCCGACCAGCACATGCTGGAAATCGGTGATCCCCGCCGGGTCCACGGTGGCCAGCGCCGCCGTGGTGATGAAGGCGTGGGTGATCCGCTCGGCGATCAGCACGCGGGCCAGATCCGCGCCGCCCACCACGCCGGGCGGGGTCAGCACCAGGGTCGCGGCGCCGCCGAGCGCGAACAGCAGGTCCAGCATGGCGGCATCGAAACTGGGGGTGGCGAAATGCAGAACGCGGCTGTCCGGCCGCACCTCGAAACGCTGCGCCGTCTCCGCCGCGAAGTTGGAGAGTCCGCGATGGGTGACGACCACGCCCTTGGGTGTGCCGGTGGACCCGGAGGTGTAGACGACGTAGGCGGGGTTGTCCATGCGCAGCGGCGCGATCCGGTCCGCGTCGGTGACCGGCGCACTGGACGCCCGCAGCACCTGCGCGCGGACGGCCTCGTCGTCGAGAGCCAGCCAGCGGACCTCGCCCGGCAGGTGGTCGCGGTATTCGGCGAGTGTGACACCCAGCGACGCGGCGGAGTCGGAGAGCATATGGCTGATCCGCGCCGCGGGGTAACCGGGATCCACCGGAACGAACGCCGCGCCCGTCTTGGTGACCGCCAGGACGGTCGCCACGGATTCGACGGTCCGCGGAATACCCAATGCCACCAATGTTTCCGGGCCGACACCGGAGCCGATGAGAACCCGGGCCAGCCGGTTGCTCCAGCGGTCGAGCGCATCGTAGGTGATTTCGGTGCCCGCCGCGGCCAGCGCGACGGCCCGCCGATCGACGGCCACCGCGGCGGCGAATACCTCGGGCAGAGTGGCCGGATGGTCCGGATCGGCCCGGCGCACCGGGGCCAGCGCCGACCATTCTTCGGGTTCCAGCAGTTCCAGATCGCCGACCGGCACGCTCGGATCGGCCGCGATCGCGCCGAGCAGGCGGACGAACCGCCGGCCGAGCCGGGCCGCGGTCGGCGCGTCGAACAGGTCCGAGCTGTAGTTCACCGCCACGGTGATCCCGTCCGGCGCCCGGCCGCCGGTACGGCATTCGGTGAGCGTGAACTGAAGATCGAATTTCGCGATACCGGCATCGGTATCCATCACCTCGATGCTCAGGCCCGGAAGTTCCAGGGCCCGCACGGGTTCGTCGCGGACCGACAACATCACCTGGAACAGCGGGTGGTGGGCCTGGGATCGGGCCGGGTTCAACACCTCCACCAGCCGTTCGAAAGGCAGTTCGGCGTGACCGAACGCGTCGAGATCGGTATCGCGCACGGTCTCCAGCAGATCGGTGAACCGCTCACCGGGTTCGACCCGGGTCCGCAGGACCAGCGTATTGACGAACATGCCGATCATGCGGTCCAGTTCGGGCCGGCCGCGGCCCGCCACCGGGCTGCCGACAGCGATATCCCCGGCCCCGCTCAGCCGATGCAGCAGTACCGCCAGGGCGGCGTGCAGCACCATGAAGAGGCTGACATCGTGGCGTGCCGCCAGTTCCCGCAGCTCCCGGTGCACGCGGGCGTCGAGCCGTGTCTCGACCGTACCGCCGCGGTAGGACGGGACCGCCGGCCGCGGACGGTCCGCCGGAACCGTCAGCAACTCGGGCAGGCCCGCGAGGGCCTCGCGCCAGTAGTCGAGCTGGGTACGGATCAGTGAGTGGGGATCGTCCTCGTCGCCGAGCAACTCGCGCTGCCACAGCGTGTAATCGATGTACTGCAGCCGGTCGGTATCCGGTTGCGGACCGGCGCCGAGGCGTACCGCGCGATAGGCGGCGGCCACATCGGCGGCCAGCGGTTGCAGCGACCAGCCGTCCATCGCGATGTGATGCACCACCAGTACCAGGATGTGCTCGTCCGGGGCCACCGTGAACAGCGCCGCCCGAAGGGGGATATCGGTGGCCAGGTCGAACCCCGGCGCGATGAACCGCTCGATCGCGGCCTCGTACTCCTCCGGCCCGGCCTGCGGTGTGTGCAGGGTGACCGCGGCGCGGGCGATATCGAGCACCACCTGGGTGGGCGTACCGCCGACCTCCCGGAACACCGTCCGCAGCGTTTCGTGCTGTTCCTGCACCCGGTGCAGCGCGGTGACCAGCGCGACGCGATCCAGCGGCCCGCGCAAGCGCAGCACCACCGGGATGTTGTAGGCGCCCCCGGACGCGCCGGACCCGCCGAAACGTTCCAGGAACCACAGGCGCTGCTGGGCGGGCGAGAGCGGTACTCGTTCCGGTCGTTCCCGGCGCACCAGCGCCGGTCCCCCGGCGGCGCCGGGATTCTCGCCGTCGAGCCGAGCGGCGAGTTCGGCCACTGTCGGGGCGCCGAAGACCGTACGCACCGCCAGGCGTACGCCAGTGGCCGCGCTCAGCCGGCCCACCAGCTGGGTGGCCAGCAGTGAGTTCCCGCCGAGGTCGAAGAAACTCTCGTCCACATGCGCTATCGCGACGCCGAGCAGCTCACCCATGATCGCGGCGACCAGGCGTTCCCCGGCCGTTTCCGGAGCGCGACCGGCCCCGGCCGTGGGCAGCGCCCGCGGTTCCGGCAGGGCGCCGACATCCAATTTGCCGACCGGGGTCAGCGGGATCTCGTCCAGCAGGGCGAACGCCGCCGGGACCATATGCCGGGGCAGCCGCTGCGCCATATGGTCACGCAGCTCCTCCGGTTCGGGCGCGCGGGCCGGGTCGGCCGGCTGGACATAGGCGACCAGCCGGTCCACCCCGCCGAGCGCGCGGACCTCGATATGGGCGAAACGAACCGCCGGATGCGCGGTGAGTACCCCGGTGATCTCGCCGAGTTCGATACGGAAACCACGCACCTTCACCTGGTTGTCACTGCGCCCCAGATATCGCAGATCACCGTCGCGGGTCCAGCGGACGATATCGCCGGTGCGGTACATCCGGGTGCCCGCCGGACCGCAGGGATCTGCCACGAACCGGGCCGCGGTGAGCGCGGCTCGCTCGTGGTAGCCGCGGGCCAGGCCGGGACCGCCCAGGTAGAGCTCGCCCGGAACACCGGTGGGCACCGGTCGCAGTCGTTCGTCCAGGACCAGCGCGCGGCTACCGCGGATGAGATCGCCCATGGTGGCGGGATGGTCCGCCGTCACCGGGGTCACCGATACCACCACGGTGGTTTCGGTGGGGCCGTACACATTGAACATCCGCCGGCCCGGCGCCCAGCGCGCCACCACTTCCGTACCGACGCGTTCCCCACCGACCATGAGCCCGCGCAGCCGGGGCAGCGGCCACCGCATGTGATCGATGGTCGCGAGCGCGGCGGGGGTGATGAAGGCGTGCGTGACCGCGGCGTCGGTCATGAGTTCGGCCAGTTCGTCGCCGCCGTAGACGTCCGGCGGGACGAGCACCATGGCCGCGCCCGCGCCCACCGCGAACAGCAGTTCGAGCACGGCCGCGTCGAAACTCGGCGACGAGAAGTGCAGAACGCGCGCGACCGGGGTCACGGCCAGCCGGTCCCGGAATTCGTCGGCGAGATCGGCGAGCGAACCGTGGGTGGCGATCACTCCTTTGGGTTTTCCGGTGGAACCGGAGGTGTAGATCACATAAGCGGGATCGGCGACCCGCACCGGGCGGATCCGGTCGGTATCGGTGACCGGATCGCCCGCACAGCCGTCGATTTCGCGGCGCCCGGCGGGGGTGTCGAGCAGCAGCCAGTCGATATCGGCACCGCCGGCGGCGCGCAACCGGTCGGCATGGCCGGTCCGGCTGATCCCGGCAGCGCATCCGGAGTCGGCGAGCATATGCCGGATCCGTTCGACCGGATAGTTCGGATCCACCGGGACGAAGGCGGCTCCGGATTTGGCGATGGCGAGCGCGGCGGTCACCGAATCGGGGGAGCGGGTGAGACCGAGGGCGACCTTGTCCCCCGTGCCCAGTCCCCGCCGGATCAACGCCCGCGCCAGTCGATTGGCGCGGCGGTCGAGTTCGGCGTAGGTGAGCACGGTATCGCCGGCGTACAGCGCCGGGCGGGGGCCGTGGGCGAGCGCCGCGGCGCCGAAGAGCGCGGGCAGGGTTCGCGGGATACCGGGAACCGGCCCCCGGGCCGGGGCCAGGGCGGCACGTTCGGCGTCGGTGCGGGTATCGATATCGCCTACCGGCACCGCCGGATCCGCCGCGATCGCGGCGAGTACGCGCAGGAACCGATGGGCCAGCACCTCCACCGTCGCCGCGTCGAACAGTTCGTCGGCGTAGACGAATTCCAGCTCGCCCGTGGAGAGATCGCCGGCGCGCAGTTCCAGATCGAATTTGGCGCGCGCGATATCGAGGGCCGATGCCCGCACCGAGAGCCCGGGCAGCTCCAGCTCCGGCGCCGGGACATCGCGGACGGTGAGCGCCACCTGGAACAGGGGATGGCGGGCACCGGCGCGCGGATCGTGCCCCAATGCGGTGACGACCTGTTCGAACGGGATATCCGCGTGCGCGAGGGCGCCGAGCTCGGTGTCCCGATCGGCGCGCAGCAGCTCGGTGAACGCGCGGGCGGGGTCCACATCCGAACGCAGCACCAGCGTGTTGACGAACATGCCGACCAGATCCTCGAGCCGGCGGTCGGTACGCCCGGCGACCGGGGTGCCGATGGCGATATCCCGGCCTCCGGTCACCGATCGCAGGAGCACCGCGAGCGCCGAACGCAGCAGCATGAACGGGCTGACGCCCTGCTCCCGGGCCAGCTCGGCCAAGGCCCGGCGCGTCCGCTCCGGGATATCGCAGCGCACGATCCCGGCGGTCTGTTCGGGTTCGGCGGGGCGGGGCCGGTCGTAGGGCAACGGCAGTTCCTCGGGCAGTCCGGCGAGCTGCTCGCGCCAGTAGCCGAGCTGCCGGGCCGCGAGACTGCCGGAATCGTTGTCGGCGCCCAGGTATTCGCGATGCCACAGACCGAAATCGGCGTACTGCACGCTCAGCGGCGCCCATTCCGGATCGGTCCCTTCGCACCGGGCCCGGTAGGCGAGGACCAGATCCCGGGTGAGCGGTGCCATCGACCACCCGTCGGCGGCGATATGGTGTACCACCACGCCGAGCCGGTACCGGTTGTCCGCCACCCGCAGCAGTACCGCCCGCAGCGGGGTACCCACGGTGAGATCGAATCCGGTGGTGGCCACCCGGTGCAATGCCTCGGCGGCACCGGCCGGATCGGTTTCGGTGAGATCCAGCGCGGGCAGCGCCCAGACCGTCGGCAGGATCCGCTGCTGGGCGCCGTGACCGTCGTCGGGGAAGACAGTGCGCAGCACCTCGTGCCGTTCGACGATATCGCCCAGCGCCGCCCGCAGCGCGGGCATATTCAGCCGGCCTTCGATATCGAGAACGAACGCGATGTTGTAGGCGCTGGACTCCGGCGCGAACCGGTTCAGGAACCACAACCGTTGCTGGGGCAGCGCCAGCGGAATCCGTTCGGGGCGTGGGTCGTACGCCGTGAGCGGCAGCCGGGCCGTAACCGGGGTGCGCACCACGTGTTCGGCCAGCGCGGCCACGGTCGGCGCCTCGAATACGGTACGCACCGGCAGGTCCACACCGAACCGTTCGTGCAGCAGGGCCACCAGCCGGGTGGCCAGCAGCGAGTTACCGCCCTGGTCGAAGAACCCGTCCTCGGCACCGGTGACCTCACGGCCCAGTACTTCGGAGAACATCTGCGCGAGGGCATGTTCGGTATCGGTCTCGGGCGCCCGGGAGGTGGCGTGCGCGCCGAAGAACACCGGCGCGGGAAGCGCCTTGCGGTCGAGCTTGCCGGAGGGGGTCGTCGGGAACTCCGCCAGCACGGTGACCGCGTCGGGGACCATATAACCGGGCAGTCGCCGGCGCACGGCCGCCCGGACGGCGGTCGTGTCCAGGGACGGGTCCGCCACCACATAGGAGACCAGGTGCTCCCGGGAATGCGCGTCGGTGTGCACCACGGTCAGTGCCGACCGCACTCCGGGATGGGCGCGCAGCACATGGTCGATTTCCGTGAGCTCGATCCGGAAACCGCGCAGTTTCACCTGATCGTCGGCGCGGCCCAGGAACCGCAGCCGGCCGGACCGGTCGGCGACCACGAGATCCCCGGTCCGGTACATCCGCTCCCCGCGGCGGCCGTACGGGTTGGCCGGGAAGCGGGCGGCGGTCAGCCCGTGCCGGCCGTGGTATCCGCGAGCCACCCCGGGACCGGACACGTACAGTTCCCCTGGAGTGCCCGGCGGCACCGGGAGCAGGCGCGAGTCCAGGAGGAACAGCCGCATTCCGCGCACCGGGTGCCCCAGCGGGACCGGGCGCCCGGGGCGCATGGGCCCGGAGATGGTGGCGGCGACCGTCGCCTCCGACGGGCCGTACATATTGTGCATGCGGTAGCGGCCCGCCCAGGCCGCCACCAGCTCCGGCGCACAGGCCTCGCCACCCACCATGACCGAACGCAGCCGGTCCAGTCCGGTGGGGTCGACGGTGGCCAGCGCCGCCGGGGTGACGAAGGCGTGGCTGATGTGTTCGTCGCGCAGGAAGGTGGCCAGTTCGCTACCGCCGTAGAGCTCCGGGGGTGCGATCACCACGGTCGCCCCGGAGACGAAGCCGAGCAGCAGTTCGAGTACCGAGGCGTCGAAGCTCGGCGAAGCGAAGTGCAGCGTGCGTGATGCCGGGGTGACCCCGAACAGATAGCACTGTTCGGCCGCGAACGAGGCGAGCCCGGCGTGGGTGATCACCACCGCCTTCGGGGTGCCGGTGGATCCGGAGGTGTAGACGAGGTAGGCCGGATGCGTGGTGCGCAGCGGGCGGATCCGGTCCGTATCGGTGACCGGCGCGGACGACACCGCGGCCACGGCTCGTTCGACCTCGGGGGTACCGAGTACCAGCCAGCCGGCTACACCGGTCCCGGTGGGCAGCGAGGGGAACTGATCCGGGCCGGTGATCCCGAGCCGTGCGCCGGAATCGGAGAGCATATGGGCTATCCGCTCCGCCGGGTAGGCGGGATCGACCGGTACGTAGGCGGCGCCGGATTTGGCCACCGCCCAGAGCGCGGTGATCGCGTCCAGGCCGCGCGGCAGCGCGAGGGCGACCACGGTCTCGGGCCCGGCGCCCCGCGCGATCAGCAGCCGGGCCATCCGGTTCGCTCGTTCGTCGAGGTCCCGGTAGCTGATATCCCGGCCGCGGTAACGCACCGCGATACCGTCGGGATCGCGGACCGCGGAGCGGCCGAGGAGTTCGGCCAGCGAAACCGGGGGTTCGGCGGGTCCGCCGGCCACCGGCACCAGGTTGCCGTATTCGCGGCGGTCCAGGACATCGATATCGCCGATCGGCCGCTCCGGTGCGCCGACCACCGCCTCCAGCACGGTGACGAACCGGCGGGCGATCGCGGCGACCGTCCGCTCGTCGAAAACGTCGCACGCATAGCCGATTTCGGCGTGCAGTTCGGCACCCGCGTTGTCGTCGTGCACTTCGAGCTGCAGGTCGAACTTGGCGATATCGCTGTTCAGCGGCAGTATTTCGGTGTGTACGCCGGGCAGGTCCAGTTCGGGTTCCCCGGCGTTGTCGTAGGACAGCATCACCTGGAAGAGCGGGTGCCGGGCCCCGGAACGTTCCGGGTTCACCACCTCCACCAGCCGCTCGAACGGCACATCGGCATTGGCGAAGGCGTTCAGATCGGTTTCCCGGACGATATCGAGCATCGTGGTGAAACCGGCCGCGGGATCGACCTCGGTGCGCAGTACCAGGGTGTTGACGAACATCCCGACCAGCTCGTCCAGCGCCGGGTCGGAGCGGCCGGCGATGGGGGTACCGATCACGATATCGGTGCTCCCGCACAGCCGGGACAGCAGCGTCGCCAGCGCGGCGTGCACCACCATGAACATGCTCGCCCCGCGCGCGGCCGCCAATTCGGCCGCAGCGCGCCGGGTTTCCGCCGGGATGGTGAAGGCGATCCGGCCGCCTTGGGTGGACCGCTGCGGCGGACGCGGCCGGTCCAGCGGGAGATCGAGTTGTTCGGGCAGGCCGGCCAGTTCGGCCCGCCAGTGGGTCACCTGACGGCTCAGCGCGCTCGCCGGATCGGATTCCTCACCCAGCAGTTCCCGCTGCCACAGCGCGAAATCGGCATACTGCACCGGCAGCGGAACCCAGTCGGGGGCACGGCCCGCCGCCCGCGCCGCGACCGCGCTGGTCAGATCGCGGACCAGTGGCGCCACCGACCAGCCGTCACCGCAGATGTGGTGCAGCACCAGAACCAGCACATGGCAATCGGCTTCGGTGGCATACAGGGCCACTCGGAAGGGGTATTCGGTGCGCAGATCGAACGACCGGGAGACGAAATCGGCCGCCAGATCGGTTACCTCGCCGCCTTCGGCCTCGATCACCTCCAGCGCGACCGGTACCTCGGAGACCGGATGCACCAGCTGGTGCGGGCCGTGTTCACTGTCCGGGAACGTGGTGCGCAGGCTCTCGTGGCGCTCCACGACGTCCAGCAGACCCGCGCGCAGAGCCTCGATATCGAGGTTGCCGTCCAGCTGGACCGCCAGCGGCATGTTGTAGGCGGCGGCGTGTTCGGCGAACCGGTTCAGGATCCACAGCCGCTGCTGGGCCGGGGAGAGCGGAATCCGCTCCGGGCGCGGCCGCGGCGTCAGCTGCGGGGAGGCCAGATCCGGCTCCTCCATGGTGAACCGTTCGGTCAGTACCGCGATCGTGCCCGCTTCGAACAGGTCTCGAATGGTCAGGGCGGTACCGAGGGTGGTGTTGATCCGCGCCACGGCGCGCGCCGCGACCAGCGAATTACCGCCCAGTTCGAAGAACCCGTCGTCGATTCCGACCGCGGGGACCCCCAGCAGTTCGGCGAATATCCGCGCCAGCTCCGCTTCCACCGCGGTGCGCGGCGCCGTATGGGACCGGGCCACGGCCGGCCCGGGAAGCGGAAGACCGGCCCGGTCGATCTTGCCGTTGCTGTTCAGCGGCAGTTCGGCGAGCTCGGTGATGGTGGCGGGCACCATATAGGTGGGCAGTGTGCGGGCCAGGCGGGTCCGGAGCGAATCGGTATCGAGCTCCGTATCGCCGCGGGCCACCACATAGGCGGCCAGTTGATCGCCCGTGGGAGTGCTGTGCGCGATACAGACCGCGCGGGTGATGCGGTCATCGGCCAGCAGGGCCGCTTCGATTTCCCCGAGTTCGATCCGCAGCCCGCGGATCTTCACCTGGAAATCGGTGCGCCCCAGATACTCCAGCACCCCCTGCCGGGTGTCCCGCGTGCCCACTCGCCAGCGGGCGAGGTCACCGGTGCGATACATTCGCGCCCCCGCTGTGAACGGGTCGGCGACGAACCGCTCGGCGGTCAGCGGCGCCTGTCCGAGGTATCCGCGGGCCAGTTGCACACCGGACAGGTACAACTCACCCACCGCTCCCGGCGGGACCGGCCGCAGCGCGGCATCGAGGACATAGGTGCGGGTGTTCCACACCGGTGAGCCGATCGGGACCACGTCGGCGTCCGGCGGGCAGGGCCAATAGGTGACGTCGACCGCGGCTTCGGTGGGTCCGTACAGGTTGTGCAGCCGCGGACCCGGCAGGGCGGTGTGGAAATCACGCACCGTCGCAGGCGGTAGCGCTTCACCGCTGCAGAAGACCCTGCGCAGCGACACACATCCGCCGATTTCGGCGTCGGTGACGAAAACCGAGAGCATGGACGGTACGAAATGCGCTGTGGTGACGCCCTTTTCCTGGATGATCCGGGCGAGGTAGACGGGGTCGCGATGTCCGTCCGGCCGCGCCACCACCAGTCGCGCGCCCGTCTGCAACGGCCAGAAGAACTCCCAGACCGAGACATCGAAGGTGGCCGGGGTCTTCTGCAGTACCGCGTCGGTGTGGTCGAGCGGATACTCGTGCTGCATCCAGCACAGCCGGTTCACGATCGCGCGGTGGGTGACGCCCACACCCTTGGGGGTCCCTGTCGATCCGGAGGTGAAGAGCAGATAGGCGAGATGGTCGGCGCGCAGTGATGCGCCGCGGTCCGTATCGGTGACGGGCGCGGGGTCCAGGGCGGACAGGTCGAGAGTGTCGAGTGCGAGGGTACGGACGTTCGCGGGTGCGGTGAGTTCGTCGCGTGCGGCCGTCAACAGGAGAATCGGCCGGGCCCGGGCCACGATCTCTTCCAGCCGCTGGACCGGATGCTCCGGGTCCAGGGGCAGATAGGCGGCACCGGATTTGACCACCGCGTACATCCCCACGACCAGTTCGAGACCGCGGCGCAGGCACAGGCCGACCACCCGTTCCGGGCCGGCTCCCGCGGCGATCAGCAGACGGGCCAGCCGGTTCGAATGCGCGTCGAGTTCCCGGTAGGTCAGCGCCGCTCCCTCGAACTCCACGGCGATGGCGTCGGGGCAGGTGGCGGCCCGTTCGGCGAAACGATCGACGAGTGTGCCGGACCGCACCTCGGCCGCGGTGTCGTTCCAGGTGTGCAGTACCTGTTGCTGTTCGGCCGCGGTGATGACGGGCAGATCGCGCACCGGGGTGCCGGTCTCGGCGGTGAGGAAACGGTTCAGGAAATCCTGGAACCGGTGATGGTGCGCGCCGACTTCCTCTTCGCTGTAGAGCAGCGGGTTGGCCTCGAAGTCGAGGTGGACCCGGCCGCTACCGCCGTTGTAGAGGTTGACCGACAGATCTTCCACCGGGCCGGTGGCCAGCACATGAAAGGAAGCCTCGAGGTCGGCGAACCGGACCGGCTGGACGAACAGCATGATGTTGATCATCGGCCCGAAGAAACCGCGGGTATCGCGTTCGTATCCGCAGTCCCGGCGGATATCGTCGTGCCGATAGCGCTGATGCCGCAGGGCACCGGTGATCTGCCGTTCCACCGCACGCACCACATCCACCACGGTGGTATCGGGTGCGAAACGGAGGCGCAGCGGCACCACGTTCGAGACCACTCCCGCCGATCGGCGCAGCGATACCGTGGTGCGCGCGGAGACGGGCAGGCTCAGCACCACGTCGTTCTCTCCGGTCATGGCTCGCACGTAGCAGGCCATGGCCGCGATGAACAGCGGCGCCTCGGAGGTGTCCCGGGCCGCGGCGGCCGCGGCGACCGCGGCCTCGGTGTTTTCGCCGAGCGCAGCGGAGACCCAGCGCCGGTCCGCGGCCGTGGCGGCTTCGGTATGGGGCACGGTGGACAGGCTCACCACCTCGCCCACTCCGTCGAGGACCTCACGCCAGTACGCGGCATCGGTGGCGCAACGCTTCGAATGCCGGTACTCCATCTCCCCCGCGTACAACTCGCGCAGTGGGGTGGCGCGGGAGACCGACGGCTCCCGGAACTCGCGGTAGGCGTTGTAGATCTCCGCCGTGCGGGTCAGGCTGTTCGACGCGGCGTAGCCGTCGACGCTGATGTGGTGGGCCCGGGAGTACCAGATGTAGTCGCGGTCGCCCGTGCGCAGTACGGCGTTGAGGATGAGGGGATCGCGGTCGAAATCGAGCGGTGTCCTGGTGCGCTCCTTCATCCAGCGCAGCGCCGCGGCATGCGGATCGGGTTCGTCCCGCAGGTCCAGGCGGGCCCACCCGAGCCGGCGATCCGGATCGAGCACCTGATGCGGTACACCGTCGATCTGCACGATTCGCTGCGCCGCCACACCGGTCTCCACACCGAAGCGTTCGATCGCGTACAGCAGCAGTCCCGGATCCAGATCGCCGTGGAACTCCACGTACTGGGCGATGACGAGGGGGATATCCGGCTGTATGCGCTGCGCGTACCACATAGCCGTCTGCGCCGGCGTGAGTGGAAAGGGTTCGGCCGAAACTTCCGCCGACGAACTGCTTTCGACCCCGGTGGCCGACGATCTCATCAATCACTCCGTTCTACAGCTTGATACTCCCCGAACAGCCCGCGACCGACCCCGACCGGTCGTGGGGTGTGATTCACGACTGTTTATTCGGAGCATCGCCTTGTATGGATTGGCAGTCGAAACCGAATAGTTATCTCGCGCCGGAGAACTCGACGAACAACCCTGTCCGAAAACCGGCACATCTGTGACGCCACGATCCGGAATCCCGGCCAACTTCTCACTCGGGGCGCCGGACACCGATCTAGATACTACGCACAACGAGCCGTTGTGCTTACCCTGCGAGAGCGAAAACCAAACCGATTACCCATCGGTACGAAATCGTATCCAGCAAATATTCGGCAACGCGGCGAGTGGTGGCACCACACCCGGGCTGCCGTTTGTCGTGGAACACCTACGCCATCGCCGGCTCAGCGGCGCGTGTTACACCGGCGCAGCAGTACGACCCCCGCGCCCAGTACGGTCAGGAGCACGGCGGCCAGCTCCGGCCAGGGCCCCAGAAAGGTGGCCGGAGTACCGGTATCACGCAAGGGAACCGCCGCGACCAGCGCTTCCGGTTCGAAGAGCGTACTTTCCTGCCGCACACTGCCATCGGCGGCGATGATCGCGCTGACCCCCGAGGTGGCGGCGACGACGAGCGACCGGCCGTGCTCCACTGCCCGCACCCGCGACATCGCGAGTTGCTGATAGGTCATTTCACTGTCACCGAATGTCGCATTGTTCGTGGGCACAGCCAGCAATTGCGCACCGGACCGTAACGAATCCCGGAAAGCCCGGTCGAAAGCCACCTCGTAACAGGTTGCCACCCCGATTTCCGTACCGGAAGCCCGAATTGTGCCGTCGCCGTGACCCGGAACGAAGTAACCGGCCCGGTCGGCATAGTCGGAGAACAACCGGAAGAAACCGCGCATCGGCAGGTATTCGCCGAAAGGCTGGACGATCTTTTTATCGTGACGCTCCCCCGGCCCGTCCTCCGCGGTCCAGACCATCACCGAATTCGTCGTGGTCCGATCCCCGTTCACCAGCACGGCGCCCACCAGAATCGGCGCGGAGATACGCCGCGCCGCCCGGGTTATGAGCGCGGCGGCATCCGGATTGCGCAAAGGGTCGATATCGGAGGAATTCTCGGGCCAGACGACCACATCCGGCGCCGGAAACCGACCGGCGCTCACCTCATCGGCCAGTTGTTCGGTCCGCCGGACATGATTGTCGAGCACGGCCCGGCGCTGCGCATTGAAATCCAGGCCCAATCGGGGCACGCTGCCCTGGATCGCGGCCACGGTGATGGTGCGATCCCCGTCGTGCGGACCGGGCAGCGCGGCACGTAGCGCCGATCCGGCCACCGGAAGCAGCAGGCAGGTCAGCGCGGCCACCGCCGTCGCGACCCGGCGGCCGCGGTCGTCGTCGCGCGGCATCGCCTCCACGGCACGGAAACGGCCGGATCGGACAACAGCGAGGACGACGGCCGCGCCGCAGACACCACAGAGGGCTACGGCGAAACTCACCAGCGGTGCCCCGCCGAACGCGGCCAGCGGTAGGAACCATCCATCCGCCTGACCGAAGGCCAGCCGTCCCCAGGGAAACCCGCCGAACGGGAAACTCGAGCGGGCCCATTCGGTGGCCGTCCAGGCCAGCGCGAGCCACAGCGGCCAGCCGGGTAGCCGGCCGACCACCCGTGCCAGCACCCCGAACAGGCCCAGATACACCGCGCAGGCCGTGGACAGGGCCAGCCAGGGCAGCGGACCCACATAGATACCCGTCCAGGGCAGCAACGGCAGGAAGAAGCCCCCTCCGGCGAGGAAGCCGTAGCCGAATCCGGAACGCCACCGGCTCCCGCTCCGCAGCACCAGGGTGAGCAGCGCGATCCCGGCGGGTGCGAGGAACCACCAGGGCCGGGGCGGGAAACTACCGAACAGCAGCAGTCCGGCCGCCACCGCGGCGGCCGATCGTAGGAGCACCGGATACCGGGTGAGCCGCTCGGTCCACCGGACTGCCGTCCTATCGCCCTGAATCACGATTCACTTCCTGTTGTTCCCGAATACGGATCCGAGAAGCGCTCTCGAAGCCGCTTTCTCGCCCTGTGGGCGGCCGCCGCCGGCCGCGCACCTCGCCGTTCCCGCTACCGCCGCCCGGTTCTGTACGTACGGGTGCACGTGCAGACCGGATGCCGGACGTACGGGCGGGCCGGAACGCGGGCCGGCGGGCGGAGTCACGCACCGAACACGGTGACGCCCCGGTGCACGGTGCACAGACAGCGGGGCAGCGCGTGCTCCGGGCTCAGCGGCGGCAATCCCGGAACCCGGGAGCGCGGGTCGGTGGACCAGCGCTGTACCGAATCCGCGGGCGCGGTGACCACCAGCTCGTCCGCTGCCCAGACCGCGTACGAGGCGGGCGCACCCGGAACCAGCGTGCCCGCCACCCCGTCCCGCACCCCACCGGCGCGCCAGGCACCCCGGGTGGCCGCGGCGAACGCGGCCCGGGGAGAAAGCCCGTGCCCGGGGGTGCGGTGATACACGGCAGCGCGGATCGCGGCCCACGGATCGAGAGCGGTCACCGGCGCGTCGGATCCGATGGCCAGCGAGATACCCGCCGCGGCCATGGCCGCGAACGGGTTGAGCGCGGCGGCACGGGTGGCGCCGAGCCGTTCGGCGTACATACCGTCGGGGCCACCCCATTCGCGGTCGAAGACGGGCTGCACGCTGGCGATGACCCCCCAGGACGCGAGGGCCTCGATCTGCGCGGAGTCGAGCAGTTCCGCGTGCTCCACCCGATGGCCGCGCGCCGCGACCGCCGGTCCGCCCAGTTCGGCCACCGCCTGTCCGAAGCCGGCCACCACCGCGTCGAGCGCCGCGTCGCCGATCGCGTGGAAACCGGCCTGTACGCCCGCCTCGGTACAGGCGCGCACATGGGCCGCGATCCGGTCGGCATCCAGATAGGAGACACCGGTGCCCGGGGCGTCCGCGTAGGGATCGCGCAACCAGGCGGTATGCGAGCCGAGGGAACCATCGGCGAACAGGTCGCCGGCCAGGCCGTGGGCCCCGAGTTCGGCCAGCAGCGATCGTGCTTCCCCGGCGGTGCTCACCGCCTGTCCCCAGTACGCCCGCACCTGCACCCCGTGCTCGAATTCGAGCAGCTCCCGCAGATCGTTCTCCCCCTCGATATCCGGCCCGGCGCATTCGTGCACCGCCACCACTCCGTGCGCGGCGGCGGTATCCAGTGCGGCTCGGCGCGCCGCATCGCGCTGCGCGCGGCCGATACACGCCCGGGCGGCGGCCCGGACCAGATGGTGCGCCGCGGCCCGGACCGGTTCACCCGGCCGGTATCCGGACGCCGCGCGCAAGCCGGGGACCGCGTCCAGCAGGGCCGTGGAGGCCACCGCCGAATGCGCGTCCACCCGGGCGAGGTAGACCATGCGCCCGGGCTGTACGGCGGTGTCGATCTCCTCGGGCGACGGCGGCCGCCCTTCCGGCCAGCGGGTTTCGTCCCAGCCGTCGGCGAGGATCGCGCCGTCCGGGTTCGCGGCGGCGAAACCGGACAGCAGGTCCAGGCAGTGGGCCAGTGACCGCGCCCCGGACAGATCGAGGCCGGTGAGTTGCAGGCCGTAGGCGGTGGTGTGCAGATGGGGTTCCACGAACGCGGGGGCTACGAAGGCACCGTCCAGGTCGATGACCTCGGCACCGGGGTGCAGTGTGCGTCCCACGTGGTCGGCGCCGAGCCACACCACCACACCGTCGGTCACCGCCATGGCGGTGGCATCGGGCGCACTCGAACTATAGATCCGGCCTCCGACCAGCAGCTGCGTACTCACAGGGGTCCAGTCTGCCGCACCACCGTGGGCCAAGCGCGGGCCGGTCCGCGGGTATCGGCCGTATCCGCTGCGTGGTGCGGTACCGCCGCTGCCGCGCCGGCCGGCCGCGCGCGAATTACGCTGCGTACATGAACGATGCGCTCGGTGCGGTCGGCACCGCCGACTACGTCCTGCTCACCACCTTCCGTAAGGACGGGACTCCGGTTCCGACCCCGCTCTGGGCCGTGGCCGAGGACGGCAAACTGTACGTCTGGACCGTCACCGACAGCTGGAAGGTGAAGCGGTTGCGGCGCGATCCCGCGGTGACCCTGCAGCCGTGCGATTACAAGGGCACGCCGCGCGGTGAGGTACTGCACGGTACCGGCCGGATTCTCGATGCGGACGAGACCGCGCGGGTGCGCCGCCTCATCCGCCGCAAGTATCGGTTGACGGGGCCGCTGGTGATGTTGGGCAGTCTCCTGCGCCGCGGTAGGGCGGGCACCGTAGGGATCGAAATCACCCCGCGTACGGAACCCGCCGGAACCGAGTGACAGCCGGGGCCCGGGCGCCCCGCTTCACTCCCGTGCCGGTGCCAGCCATTCGGCGAGATCGTCGGCAGCACGGAGTTCGTCGGCGAGTTCGCCACGTTCGGCGTCGGTGAGTTCCAGCGCCGCCAGATCGGCACGGCGTGCGGCCGCCTTGTCCGGTTTGCCGAGCGCGATCGCCAGCTCGGCGAGTGCCGCGTGGGCGCGGGCGCGCTCCAACCGGCCGGCTTCGGCACCGTAGCGGCGCAGTCCGGCTTCCAGGGCCCGTTCCGCGGCTCGGTCGTCGGATTTGAAATCACGCAGGATGCGGGCGTTGTCCAGTACCTTGGCCAGGCCGGTCAGCTCGGCCGCACCGCCGTATTCGAGTTTCGGTGGCTCGTTCCTTTCTATATAGGTGATCCAGTTCCCGTCCGGGTCGATCAGGCTGAACCGGGTCTGCCCGGGACGGAGGCGGGTGAGGCGCCCGGAACCACGCGCGGGTACGCGCCCGTATTTTTCGCGCAGCGCCGCGGTGAATGCCCGGTGCCGGGCCGCCACATCGTCCACCATGACCAGGCAGCCGGTGCGCTCACCACCTTCGTCGCCCGGCGCGGCGGCGTGGAAGTGGAGGTCGCAGTCGTACGCGGTGACCGCACCGTAGGCGTAGGGCCGGCTCTGTTCGTGGGTGACCGTGTAGCCGAGCGTCGCGTAGAACTCGAGCGTGCGGGTCAGATCGTGTGTGGGCAGTACAGGTACCGCGGTATCTCCCATGAGGAACCCTCCCGATAGTCAAGTTTGACTACCGGAGACTAGAGCCGCGGCCGTCCGGTGGTCAAGTTTGAGTACCGTACTGTTCCGGTGACGAAAGGAGCGGGGATGTCGGCGGTGCGGCTGCTGGTACTCGGAGTGACACGTCGGCGGCAGCCGACCCACGGCTATGCGGTGCGCCGCGAACTGCTGTCCTGGCGAGCGGACACCTGGACCAATGTGCAGCCGGGATCCATCTATCACGCCATCAAACAGCTCACCCAGGAAGGAAAACTGCGCACCCTCGGCACCGAGGACGGTGGACGGGGCCCCGGCCGCACGCTGTTCGAACTCACCGCGGCGGGGGAAGCGGAGTTCCAGGAGCGGATGGACGCGGCCCTGACGAGCGTGGATATGGAAGAGCTCGGCGCCGGGATCGCCTTCATGGACGCGCTACCGCGCAGCCGGGTGATCGCGAAACTACGCGAACAACGCGACCGCAGCCGCGAGGTCCGGGACGAACTACTCGAGATGGTGGGCGACTACCCCGGCCGCTACGAACCCCCGCACGCGACCGACCTGCTCGAGTTGTGGAGTGGTGTCTTCGACAATCTCACCGGCTGGACCTCGGGACTGCTCACCCGGCTCGAACGCGGGGAATACGGCCTCGCGGACGAGCCCCCCACCCCGGGTTAGCGCCGCGGACCGGGACCCGGCCGGAAGCCGGGACCGAGTTCACCGGCGATCGTGGATTTCCGCGGCTCGTCGGTGTACCACTCGTCCACCACCACACCGTCGGCGATATCGGCATCGATCACCGTCGCCGACCGATGCGGAACGGAGGCGGCGAGCCCGGCGACCCGGCGGGCCGCCAGCACGGCGACCACGGGGCGCAACAGTGCGCGGGTCGGCGGGGCCAGAAACAGCAGACCGAGCACCGAGGTGACCAGCCCCGGTACGAACATCAGCACACTGCCGAGCCCGACCAACGCACCGTCGGCCACCGCGGCACCCGGGGTGATCTCGGCGCGGGAAGCGCGCCGGAACTGTTCCCCCACCCGCCGCCACTGCGAGCCGAGCAGCAACACACCCGCAGCGGAGCTGGCGATGAGCAACAGGATCGCGGGCATCGCGCCCAGCCAGGCGACGACGGCGGCGAAGGTGGCGATCTCGACGACGAGATAGACGAGGAAACCGAGGACGGGCATGGGGCGAACCTTTCGGTCGGACTACCCGGCCAACGAACGAACCTCCGGTTTTGCTCCCGGCTCAGCCGCCCGGACGGACCAGACCGGTTTCGTAGGCCAGCACCACGGCCTGCACCCGGTCGCGCAGCTCGAGCTTGGTCAGCACCCGGCCCACATGGGTCTTCACCGTGGCCTCGGAGAGGAACAGCTGCGCGGCGATTTCGGCATTGGAGCGTCCGGCGGCGATCTGTTCGAGTACCTCGCGTTCGCGGGCGGTGAGCACCTCGAGGACGGCCGGGTCACGGGAGGAGGTGGGTTCTTCGGCGATCAACCGATCGAGCAGCCGTTTGGTGACCTTCGGCGAAACCACCGCGTCTCCGGCCGCGACACTGCGGATGGCCGAGATCAGATCTTCCGGCGGGGTGTCCTTGAGGAGGAAACCGCTCGCGCCCGCGCGCAGCGCGCCCAGGGCGTGCTCGTCGAGATCGAAGGTGGTCATCACCAGTACCCGCGTTCCGTGGCCGGCCGCGAGGATCCGGCCGGTGGCGGTGACCCCGTCCACCACGGGCATGCGAACGTCCATGAGCACCACATCGGGGGTGAGTTCGGCGGCGCGGCCGATCGCGGTGGCACCGTTGTCGGCCTCACCCACGACCTCGATATCCGGATGTGCGCCGAGCACCATCTTCAGTCCCACACGCATGAGTTCCTGGTCGTCCACAACAAGCACGGTGATCGGCACGCAGACCAATGTAGTGGCGGGCCCCGCTACTCCCCATCCGGTACGGCGAGCGGGATCCGCGCCCGCACCCGCCAGGCGCCGTCGGGGGTACGGCCCGCCTCCATCTTCCCGCCCAGTACCGCCATCCGTTCCCGCATTCCGGCCAGACCCAGGCCGCTGCCCCGGATCCGGTGCTCCGGCCGCACCGGAACACCCCCGGAGTCGGTGACCTCGACCTCGATGTCCTCGGCATGCCGGCGCACCCGTACCCACGCTTTCGGGTGGGCACCCGCGTGCCGCAGCGTATTGGTGAGCGCCTCCTGCACGATCCGGTGCACGCCCAGGCTCACCTCGGGCGCCACCTCGTCCAGTTCCCCGGCCAGCTCCAGGTCCACGGCCAGCCCCGCGTCCCGCATGAGCTGCGCCACCTTGGCCAGCCCGGCGGTTCCGTGCTGGGGGACCTGGTCGGGGGCGTGTTCGGTGCGCAGCAGGGCGACGGTGCGGCGTAGTTCGCGCAGCGCTTCGCGTCCGGTACCGGCGATGGTCACCAGCGCCCGCTCCGTGGTGTCGGGGTCGGTGCGCAGCGCGAAGCGGGCCCCGTCGGCCTGCACGATCATCACGCTCACCGCGTGCGCGACCACATCGTGCAGTTCCCGGGCGATCCGGGTGCGCTCGGCCGAAACCGCGTCGTGCGCGCGGCGTTCCCGGTCGGATTCGGCGATCGCCAGCCGGGCCGCCACCTCGGCGTCGTAGGCCCGGCGGGCGCCCGCGAATTCGGCCAGCGTCCAGCAGAACGCGAAGAAGACACCGACAGAGACGAGATCACCGATCCGGAAACCGCTCACCACCGCCATCCCATAGGCGGTATCGGCGATGAGCGCCACCGCGTACCACAGGCCCTCCCGGCGGCCGAGGTAGGCGACCAGTGTGTAGAGCATGATCCCGTGTCCGAGGAGAGCGCCGTGCACAGTCGGGTCGTGCACGATGGAACCGATGGCGCTGGCACAGAACGAGAGCACCATGAAGGTCGCCGCCATGGCCCGGGGGTAGACCCGCCGCAGGACGATCGGCACCGGGATCAGGACCGAGAACACCAGGAACGCCGCCGGGTTCGCGCTGTCGCGGGCCACCACGAGATCGATGATCAGCAACAGCAGCGCGAGCAGGGAATCGGCGACGATGGGATTTTCACGGAGCCACAGACTGAACCGGCGCACCCACCCAGCCTAGGAGGGAGCGGGTCGCGCCCCGGCGGCGAGCATACGACTGTGCCGACCGTCTGGTTTCCTGGGCGGGTGGATGTGACGGACTGGCTGCTACTGTTACCGGCCGCGGCGGCGGCCGGCTGGGTGGACGCCGTGGTGGGCGGTGGCGGATTGATCGTGCTGCCGACCCTGCTGCTGGTGGCCCCCGGTCTCGCCCCGCAAACGGCGCTGGGCACCAACAAACTGGCCGCGGTCGCCGGTACCGCCACCGCGGCGGCCACTTTCGCCCGCACGATCCCGCTGCGGTGGCGGCTGCTGATCCCGGCGGCCGTACTGGCCGCGGTCACCGCGGCGGCCGGCGCGGCGGCGGTGGCGCTCATCGACCGGGACCTGTTCATCCCGATCGTGCTGGTGGTGCTGGCCGGCGTGGCGATCTTCGTCACGGCCCGCCCCTCGATCGGTATCACCCTGGCCACCCATCCGCCCTCCCGGCGCAAGGTGGTGCTGGTGGTGGCCTCGGCCGCCGGACTGATCGGCGCCTATGACGGCCTACTCGGGCCGGGCACGGGAACATTTCTCATCATCACGTTCGCGACCCTGCTGGGTACCGAGTTCGTCCGGGCGGCCGCCATGGCGAAGGTGATCAACTGCGGCTCCAATATCGGCGCGCTGGTCTACTTCGGCCTGACCGGTCATGTGTTGTGGGCGCTGGGCGCGGCCATGGCGCTGGCCAATATCGCGGGGGCGGTACTGGGTTCGCGGATGGCGCTGGACCGCGGCGCGGAGTTCGTGCGGGCGGTGCTGCTGATGGTCGTGGTGGCGATGGTGCTGCGGCTGGGCTGGCAGCAGTTCGGCTGAGCGCGGCCCGCGCCGGCGACGGACATAGCGCCCACAGAAGGCGAGAGCCGACTAAGTTGTGCAGGGTGAGCATGGCGACGTCCACCGAATCGGGCGGGCAACCGTCCGGGCACGATATCGATCCGGAATTCGCGGACCTACCGCTGGCGGCGCTGGCCGAAGCGGCGCTGTCCGCGGCGCGCGCGGCCGGGGCCGAACACGCGGACCTACGGGTACACCGGCTGTGCACCCAGGCGCTGCGGTTACGTGACGGCCGGGTGGAAGCACTGACCGATACGGTCGAACTCGGTTTCGCGGTGCGCGTGATCGTGGACGGGACCTGGGGTTTCGCCTCACACGCCGCCCTGAACACGGCGACGGCGGCCGAGGTCGCCCGGTCGGCGGTGGCCGTGGCGACCACGCTGCGAGCGCTGAACCGGGAGCGCGTGGAACTGGCGGCCGAACCGCGGTACGAGAACGCCCGCTGGGTCTCGTCCTACGATATCGACCCCTTCACCGTTCCCGCGGCCGACAAAGTGGCACTACTGCAGGATTATTCGGGGCGGCTGGCCGCTGCCGACGGCGTCGACCACGTGACGGCCGCGCTACTCCAGGTCAAGGAGCAGACCTACTACGCCGATACCGCCGGTTCCTCGATCACCCAGCAGCGCGTGCGGTTGCACCCGCAGCTGGAGGCGATCACCGTGGACACCGCCTCGGGTGCCTTCGAGACCATGCGCACCCTGGCCGCTCCGGCCGGGCGCGGCTGGGAATACGTCACCGGGGCGGACGGGGTCTGGGACTGGGAGACCGAACTGGCGCGGATCCCGGAGTGGCTCGCCGAGAAGGTGCAGGCGCCGAGCGTCGTACCGGGCCCGACCGATCTGGTGATCGACCCCACCAATCTGTGGCTCACGATCCACGAATCCATCGGGCACGCCACCGAATACGACCGGGCGATCGGCTACGAATCGGCCTACGCCGGAACCTCGTTCGCGACCCCCGACCAGCTCGGCACCCTCCGTTACGGCACGCCGATCATGCACGTCACCGCCGATCGGGTGCAGCGGTACGGGCTCGCCACCGTCGGTTACGACGACGACGGCGTGGCCGGGCAGCGGTGGGATCTGGTGCGGGACGGCGTGCTGGTGGGCTATCAGCTCGACCGGGTGTTCGCGCCCCGGCTGGGGCTCGACCGGTCCAACGGCTGTTCGTACGCCGATTCCCCCCATCATGTGCCGATCCAGCGGATGGCCAATGTCTCGCTGCAACCGGACCCGGCCGCCGATACCACCACGGCCGAGCTCATCTCCCGGGTGGAGAACGGCATCTACATCGTCGGCGACAAGAGCTGGTCCATCGATATGCAGCGCTACAACTTCCAGTTCACCGGGCAACGGTTCTTCCGGATCCGCAACGGGCGGTTGGACGGCCAATTGCGCGATATCGCCTACCAGGCGACCACCACGGATTTCTGGGGGTCCATGGAGGCGGTGGGCGGCCCGTCGACATGGCAGTTGGGCGGGGCGTTCAACTGCGGTAAGGCTCAGCCCGGACAGGTCGCGGCGGTCAGTCACGGCTGCCCGTCGGTACTGGTCCGCGGAGTGAACGTACTCAACACCCGGACGGAGGCCCGGCGATGACGGCGACCGGTGCGGGTGTGCTGCCCGCCGCGGTGATGGTGGAGCGGGTGCTGGAATTGTCCCGCGCCGACGAGGCGATCGTGATCGTCACCGACGAATACGAGGCCGCGCTGCGCTGGGCCGGCAATTCCATGACCACCAACGGCGCCTCGGTGGCGCGGCGCTGGTCGGTGATCTCGGTGTACCGGGCGGGACCGCGCTCGGCACGGGTCGGCAGCGTGGCCTCGACCAGCGTGGACCCCACCGAGATCGCAGCCGTCGTGCGGGCGAGCGAAGCGGCCGCCGCGGCCGCCGAACCGGCCCGGGACGCCATGCCGCTACTGGACGCGGATACGGTCGCGCCGGACCCCGACTGGGAACAGGGGCCCGGAACCACCGGAATCGAGGTGTTCTCCGGTCTCGCCGCCGATCTGGCCTCCGGTTTCGACGGCGCCGACCGGCTCTACGGTTTCGCGCATCACCAGGTGCACACCACCTGGCTGGGCACCTCCACCGGGATCCGGCGGCGTTACACCCAGCCGACCGGTTCGGTGGAGATCAACGGAAAACGCGGGGACGGTGCCGAGCTGGCCAGCGCCTGGGTGGGCGCGAGCACCGGCGATTTCACCGATGTCGATATCCCCGGCCTGCTCGCGGAGCTGTCCCGGCGGCTGGACTGGTCGGCCCGCCGGGTCGAGCTGCCCGCGGGTCGCTACGAAACCCTGCTGCCACCGTCGGCGGTGGCCGATCTGCTGATCTACCTGTACTGGTCGATGGAGGGCCGGGGCGCGCAGGAGGGGCATACCGCCTTCTCCGCACCGGGCGGCACCCGGGTCGGGGAGAAGCTCACCGATATCCCGCTGACCCTGTTCTCGGACCCGGCGGCCCCCGGCCTGCAGTGCCTGCCGTTCGTGGCCACCCAGGCGTCGTCGGAAACGGTTTCGGTATTCGACAACGGGATGGCGGCCCAGCGGGTGGACTGGGTACGTGACGGTGCGGTCGCCGATCTGGTGTATCCGCGGGCCATCGCCGCCGACTACGGCGTCTCCCCCACCGTCGCGGTACAGAACCTCCTGCTCACCGGCGGTTCGGCGGCTTCGCTGGACGAGATGATCGCGCGCACCGAGCGCGGTCTGCTGCTCACCACGCTCTGGTACATCCGCGAGGTCGATCCGGCCACACTGCTGCTCACCGGCCTCACCCGCGACGGTGTGTACCTGGTGGAGGACGGCCAGGTCACGGCGGCGGTGAACAATTTCCGTTTCAACGAGAGCCCGCTGGATCTGCTCCGCCGCGTCACCGAGGCCGGGGCGACCGAGCAGACGCTGCCCCGGGAATGGAAGGACTGGTTCACCCGTACGGCCATGCCGCCGTTGCGGATCCCCGATTTCCATATGTCCTCGGTGAGCCGGGCCACCTGAGCGGGCGTCGGCCGGGCGGTCCGGCAGGGGCTCAGGCCGCGGTGAGGACCCGCGGACCGTCCGCGGTGACGGCCACCGTGTGTTCGGAATGCGCGGTGCGCGAACCGTCCGCGGAGCGGATCGTCCAGCCGTCCGGGTCGGTGACGATACGGCGGGTCGTTCGGGCGAACCACGGTTCGAGGGCCATGGTCAGCCCCGGACGCAGGCGGAATCCTCTGCCCGGTGTGCCGTCGTTGGGTATGTGCAGGTCCTCGTGCATGGTGCGGCCGATACCGTGACCGCCGAATTCGGTGTTCACGGGGTAGCCGTACGCACGGGCGACGGCGGCGATGGCCGCGGAGACATCACCGATCCGGTTCCCGGGCACCGCGGCTTCGATCGCGGCGGCGAGCGCTTCCTCGGTGGCCCGCACGAGCCGCTGGTCCTCGGCCCGGGGTGTCCCTACTATCACCGTGACCGCCGCGTCGGCGGCCCAGCCGTCTACGCGGACCGCGAGATCCATGCTGAGCACATCGCCGTCGCGCAGGGTGTAGTCGAACGGCAGCCCGTGCAGGACGGCGTCGTTCACCGAGAGACAGACCGTGTTCCGGAAGGGCCCGCGACCGAAGGAGGGTGCGTAGTCCCAGTAGCACGACTGGGCGCCGCGCTGCCGGATCCGCTCTCGCACGATCCTCTCCAGCTCCAGCAGGTTCACCCCGACCGCGGCGGTATCCCGTAGTTCGGCCAGGATCTCGGCCACGAACGCTCCGGCGACGCGCATCTTCTCGATCTCGCCGGGCGTTTTCAACTCCACCATCACAACCTCCATGAGACTCGGTATTTCTATACCATTCTTGCGGTACTTTAATACCACTCTTAAAATGTCGCTATGGTCCGCCTCCCACTCACCCCCTCCCAGATCGACGCCGGCCGCCGACTCGGAGCCCGATTGCGAACCGCCCGTGAAGGACGCGACCTCGCCGAGGTGGCCCGCGCGGCCGGTATCTCCCCCGAAACGCTGCGCAAGATCGAAACCGGCCGGCTCCCCTCCCCTGGTTTCGGCACCGTCGTCTCGCTGAGCCGCGTTCTCGAGCTCCCTCTCGAGGAACTCGCCGAGATCTGGACGGCGGGCGATTTCGCCGAATCCGCTTGACGGCGCATCCGGTCGCCACCCCTGCCGCTGCCCAGCGGTGCGGCTCATCTCGGCGAACCGGTCCGGCCGGCGCAGGGCCGCATCACGTGGCGATACCGCACGATGCCCAGCGGTGCGCGATGAACTCCCCGATTCCGCCGGGCATCCCCTCGCGACACCGGGGCCGCAACACCACCGCGATCACCGGGCCCACCGGCACGAACAGCCGGAAGCCGTAGCTCGCGGATCGCCGCGCGGCTACTCGCCCGCGCCGGCAGGGCGGTAATCCTGGAATTCCCACCGGGCGAGCCGGCCGATTTCCGCCGCCAGTTCTTCCCAGGTGGGGCGTTCCAGCTCCTGGAGGTACTCACAGACGAACCGGGCGATCGCCGCGGCGTCGATACGGTCGAGAACCAGGCCGCGTTCATCCGGGCGGAAACCGAGCGCCTCGGTATCCACCCCGTCTCCACGCGGTGTACGGACAACGAGGTCGAAGGACTCCGCCCCCGGTTCGCCCGCCGGGCCGATCATCAACTGTACGAGCAGGGCATCGACCGAGAGCGGGCCGGCGAGATCGGCATCCGGGCTGTGCATTCCTTTGAGTTCCGCTTTCATCACTGCTCCGCGATCTCCAGATGCGCATTGCTTTCCCAGTGACGGCTCGTCCGGGACCGCGCCTCGAAGTTGGCCTCCACTCCTCTTCCGGACGGCTTCTGCTGAGGTGGACGGTACTGACGCAATCCATCCTTGCTGACCCACCGGTAGGTATCGGCGTACGGCCGCCTGTGCGCGTCGAAACCCACCCACACCAGGCCGGCGGCATCGGCTTCGGCGCGGCGGGCCCGGCCGATACCGAAGTTACCCCGGCCGGCACCGGCGTTACGCACGATATCGACCACTTTCCGGCCGAGGGGTACCAGCGGCTCCTTCCCTTCGGCCGGGCGTGGCGCCGGGGGACCCACGTCGGCCCGAGGGCTCCGGATTTCCGTGCCGTGGTGAGCGGAACCGGCCGCGTTCCGGAGACCTTCGGCCGCCGCCGCGTCCTCCGCCGCCAGCCGACGGGGAGCCACTTTCGCCCCGGCGTCGATCACCTCTCCCGCTGCGGCGCGGGTTGTTCGAATGTAGGTCTCGATATAGGTGGACAAGCGGCCGGCGAACGCGGCGTATTCGTTCGCTATGCGTGCCACCGGCACCCCTCCGAGAAGACCTACCAAAAAACACTGGTCAGTCTACTTTTAGCTTTCGAGGCCGTTGACCCTGGTCGCACATCGGGTCCGTGATCGTCATCGTTTCCGGTTGCCCACGCCGGGGCCTGTGGTCCGTATCGGTCACGCCGACACCACCACCCCACTACCGCCGCCGATCCGGTCGGCTGCTCGCCGGAGCCGGGAGGAGATACCGGCATCGGCGCCGGAAGAACTTCGCCGTTCATCGGGTCAGGATTTCGCGGCTCGCTCGACAAGAGCGGCGCGCTGCTGCCAGGCCGCCTCCGAGGGGTCGGTCAGCGCGTAGGAGGTCGGCCACAGCCCGCTGTCGTCATCGAGCGCCGCCTGCACGCCGAAACCGAATGTCGAGTACCGCTCCTTGTCCATCTGCCCACTTCGGAAGAAGCACACCACTTTCCCGTTGCGTGCGTAGGCGGGCTGTCCGTAGTACAGCTTCGGAGCCAGTTCCGGCGCGACCGTGGTCACGATCGCATGTACACGTTCGGCCATCACCCGGTCCGCGGCAGGCATTTCCACGATCTTCGCCAGTACATCCGCCTCGTCAGCGGCAGCTCTCTCGGCGCCGCGGGCGCGCCGTGCGGCGTTCTTCACCTCGGTGACGCGCTGCTTCATCGCGGCGCGCTCCTGTGCCGAGAATCCCGACTCCGACAACGCTTCGTTGCTGTCCCCCCGACTTCTCTGTTCGCGCCACAGTTACTCCTCTGCTCGGCCCCTGTACCTGATACTCCGCCACGTTAAGAGGTCTGGTGCGGCCTCCGCTTCTCGATTCGTGATCGGTTACGGCACGAGGTCCCGCATCACGGGGATCGGCTACCGCCGGTCGTGCACTGTCGGTGACATGGGCGGCCATTGCCAGCAGTACCGCCCGCGTGGCGTGGTGACCGCGATGGCTACGACACAGGTAAGGGCGGGCCCCATCCTCACTACTTGTGAAACACCGCCCAGCCGGGTGGGGATTTCCGTGCGGCGGCGACCAAGGGCACGATGGCCAGGGCCAGGAGAACATTCAGAGCCGGGACGGTGAATTCGATCCACCACGCCGGCGGGGGAAGGCCGGCGCAGGAGACGCTCCGGAATCGTTTCGTCGATGTGTACTTCGAAGCCGAAAGCCGACTCGATGTCGGCCGCCGGCAGGTCGGCGCCTTGACGCGCTGTCTCCTGGTCCATGGCTCTATCCTGCCGAATAGGGGACGGTGCAACGGTCGATACTGGGCGTGTGCGGCACCGGAGGCCTGCACACTCGTGCCCATCACGATCGCCGAGGCCACCGCGAAGAGCAGCGTTCGACCGAATCGGCCCATCGGCCTCGACGTGATGGACCGGACCTGCGTGGTGGTTGGCGCTGCCGGACCGGATTCGGTGGGGTCGACTATGATCGCTCTTGCAGCGCGGATCGTGAACTGGATCACGGAAGGGGCCGCGCCCGAGGCAGGAAGACACACTTCCCGTTGATGACGGGCCGGCCGGTGGATTCCGCGACGGCTGGACGGCCAGGGGCGTGCTTATGTCGACGGGTGAGAAGTTGCGCGCTCCGGGCCGCGAGGCATGATCCGTGGGCACGCCGGCGCCGATGCCAGCCGCCCGATCACTACAAGGCCGAACCCGCACGCCGCCAGGACACCGCAATCGCACCGAGCAGGGCTGTGAGAAGGATCAGCGCCAGGAAGACCTGTCCGTGCAGGCCGAGAATGAAAAGGGTCTGATCGGCGAACTCGGGATCGTAGGTGGCGGTATCGGGGAACAGCAGCGCGCCGATCATCCCGAGCCACGGAGTGGCGACAACTGCTGCGGCGTACAGCGTCCGGCCGCGGGGGTCCCGGCCCGGTCGCAGGGCGAGTGTCATGCCGATGATGCCGAGGAGCACTGTCATGACCATGTATTGAGCGTCGTGGAACTTCGCATGGGGTGGCCAGTTCGGGTTGAAGGCGTGCTGTGCGGCCAGGTCGGGGATGACCAGGTCGGCCAGTACGGCGCTGACCATCGTGATCACCGCGACAGCGGCGATCACGATTCGAGGAAAGGGCATCGAGCCGGACCTTTCGTCTTGGGTGGATTGAAGGTTGGGGTAGGCCAGAGCGTCCAGGTGTAGGCGGGCGTGATCGAACGACCGCAGAATGCGCTGGGCAGGAACGGGAGCGCGGTGTCGCGTAGCACGGTCGCCGATGGTGAGGTCCAGTGCACGGGTGCGCCGACCCGGCGCGGCGTCACCGAGAATCGCGACTTTCCCGCGGACGTAGGTGCGCAGGTTCGGCAGCTCAACGACGTCGCGCATTCGAGCGGATCTGGACTGCCGCCACCACACCGCCGCCACGACCAGTGCAGCCGCCAGAAGCACCCACCACCAACGATCCACGCCCCTCCTAGAGGTTATAAAATTATTTAGAGGCATTAATAAATCATAGAGGCTCTCGGATGTCAACGAGTGCAATGAACCGGCAGAAGGGTGACGATGTCGACACAGATCGGCGGAAGGCGCGGGTCACGAAGCGCTGGTCGGCGCAGTGACTGCGAATTTCTTCGACGAGCCGGCTGCGGCGATGGAACAAGTCCGCGACGCTCATGCCCACGCGCCGGTCGGCGAACGCATACTGGCGGTCTGCCGCGCCATGCGCACTTGGGCGATCACCCGCCCGGCCGAGTTCGGCTGGATCTTCGCCGCCCCGATCACCCCGCTCAACAGGCGACCGGATTCCGAACGCCACCGGGCCGGGTAGCGGTTCGAACGGGTGCTGCTGGATCTGGCGATCGAGCTCCGACACGCACAGCCGCATATGAAACCACCTGCGACACAACCTCACTCGCAGTTCTGTCTGAGGTGCCCGGCTCCCTCCGGGCAGTGCCCCCTGGTACGGCGGTTACGGGAATGTGAGGGAAAATTGGTCGTGGCTCACCAGCGGAAGAAGTACTCACCCGAGTACAAGGACGAGGCCGTGAAAATGGTCCTGGAAAGTGACGGCCGTTCGATCGCGGCGGTCGCACGGGATCTGGGAATCAATTCCGGGACGCTCACCAATTGGGTGGCAGCCTACCGGAAGAAGCATCCGGACGAGGAAGAACCACTGGCGATTTCGGAGCGGGCGCGACTGCGTGAGCTGGAGCGGGAGAACCGCGAACTCCGGATGAAGGCCGAGTTCCTGGAAAAAGCGGCGGCCTTCTTCGCGAGCCGGCAGCAGTGAAATACGCATTCATCGCAGAACTGGACGCAGAGAAGGCCTACTCTGTTGCCTTCATGTGCAGGAACCTGGGTGTGTCCAGACCGGGCTGTTACGAATGGTGTACCCGACCGGCGTATGAGAACGAGAAGCGGCGTGAAGAGCTGAAACTGATGATCACCGCGATCTTCGACGACTCCCACGGCACCTACGGGCACCGGCGAGTCCACGCGGTGCTGCTCGCCTCGGGCCACCCGGTCGACGACGACACCGTCCGTAAGCTGATGCGGGAGCCGGATCTGGTGCCGTGCCAGCCGAAACCATGGCGGCCGGTCACGACCGACGCCGATATCGACCACCGGATCCCCGATCTCGTGGCACGTGACTTCACCGCCACGGCACCGGGTGAGAAGTTCGTCTCCGATATCACCTATATCCGGACGAAACAGGGGTGGCTGTATTCGGCGACCGTGATCGACTGCTACACGAAAAGGGTGGCCCGCTGGTCGATGGCCGACCACTACCGCACCCCGTTGATCGCCGACGCGCTCGATATGGCCGCGACTCGGATCGATATCCGGCCGCGGGCGATATTCCACAGCGATCGCGGCTCGAACTACACCAGCTATGATTTCGGGAAGAAACTGCGACAGATGAACATGCGGCAATCCGTCGGCCGTACCGGAGTATGCTGGGACAACAGCATGGCCGAATCGTTCTTCGGTACCCTGAAGAACGAATGGTTACATCGCACGGCATTCGAAACACGGGATCAAGCTCGGCGCGCGATTGTGGAATACATCGAAACCTTCTACAATCGCACACGTCTTCACTCGGGACTCGGCTACAAGGCGCCACTGCAGGTGCACGCCGATTACCTGAATCAGCAGACGGCAGCATGAAATAGCCTTTCAGGCCGCTGTCCGGAATCCACCGGGCCCCTCAACCACTCTCAGGAGAATTCGACCACGTACCCACCGGTAGGAAGCCTCTATTCACCGACATTCCAGCGTCACCTGCCCACCAACGGTTCGGTACAGCCCCTCGGGTGGGATAGCCCCGCTAGGACCAAGCCGTCTCGACTTCTCGCCCTCTGGGCCACCCCCTGAGAACTAGGGCTCACAGCAACCTTCAGGACAAGTCGACGGAGCGACCGCCGTTCGCGCAGGTCGCCGCGGCGGAAGGGTCAAAGACCAGGCCCGACAGCGTGGATGCCGCTATCACCGCAGTCGAGCCGGTAGACCGCAGGCATCGGCATCGCGCGATGGAAATCCCAGTTGATACCGGAGCAGCCGAGCCCGAGTAGCGCCCGAGATATGAATGTGCCGTGGCTACCGACGAGAACCGGCTGACCAGCAGAGTCAGTCAGGTCGATCAGGGCGCCGACCGCGCGCTCGGTGAGTTCATTCAGGCTCTCGGCGCCGGGGCGTGCCCGCTGTGGGCGAGCCCAGCTTTCCTCGTAGTGGCGCTCGTAGTCGGGAGCCGGTGCGATTCCCGAATCCCACTCCCGTAGCCGCTCGTCGATACAGATCGGCAAACCGAGCAGTCGGGCAGCCGATTCGAGTGTTTGCACAGCACGCAGGTAGGGGGTGGACACGATCGCGCTGGGCCTGATGTCAGCGAGTTGATCGGTGAGCCGATCGCCTGGGCCTTACCCGGCTCGGTTAACGGACGCTGGTAGTCACCGGGCCCGGCTGGTGTGGGTGGGACGGACTGGGCGTGGGCACCAGGACGATCGAGAACCTCACGCGCACAGTGTTCCAGCACTCGGCAACCACTCTCATCATGGCCTCTTCAGCCATATGGTGAATACCGTGGAGTGGGTTGTGCAGACAGGTGCTGGAGTCCGGGTCGAGTGGGGCCAGGCCAGCGCCCGAGCGTTGGGTCCGCACAGCGCGGTGCTGGTGGTAGTCGATGTGTTGTCGTTCACCACTGCGGTATCGGTAGCCGTCGACGCCGGGACCGGGGTGCTTCCCTGCCCGTGGCGGGACGGTGGCGCGGAGGAATTCGCGGCACGACATGATGCTGCTTTGGCGGTTGGGCGCCGCGCGATATCACCGGATCGACCCTGGTCGCTGTCGCCCGCCACACTGAGGGGCGCACCGGCGCCGCGCCGGTTGTGTTGCCGTCACCGAATGGCTCGGCGATCGCGGCGGCTGTCTCGGGCGTGCCGGTGGTCGCTGCGTGCCTGCGCAACCCCAGCGCTGTTGCCGCGTGGCTGACCCAACAGGGGTGAGGCACCGCCGACCGGCCGGTTGCGATCATTCCCGCCGGGGAACAGTGGCCCGGCCAGGACGCTGTGCGGCCGGCCATCGAAGACTGGGTCGGCGCTGGGATGGTCGTTGCCGCTCTGGTCGAGGCAGGCGCGGCGCCGCTGTCTGCGGAAGCGTTGGCGGCCAAGGCGCTGTACGACGGGATCATCGACGTGCCGGGTCTTGTATTCGAATGCGCGTCAGGCCGTCAGCTGGCCGACATGGGGTTCGGCAACGATGTCGCGGTTGCCACAGAAATGGACACCACCACTACGGTTCTGGTGCTCACCAATGGCATGTTCGTCGATGGCGCCGCCTCTCCTCGCTTCGTCCACCGTGCCGAACAGAGACAGACCTGATCTCTTCTCTCCGACTCCCGCCGCACGGTGTTGATCGCCGAGTACCTGCGGCACTGCCCATCAGGCGGCTGATCCACGCAGGCTATCGCGGGGTAGAGCCAACTGACACTTTCCTGTCGCGCCCGGCTGACATTTTGCTGTCGTCTCTCAATCGGCTCCTCTGCCGCTGTCAGGCCGCGGGGGTTGGACCTGCGTGTAGGGTTGACCGTATTCGGTGGCAACACGCGCGCTGACCAGCAGAGGTTGCGCCGTCCCCGAGTTCATCCGATCCGGCCTTTTCCCGGATCGTGGCAGGAGCGTCCCATGACGCCACGACAGACGAATGCGCCTTTGGCCCCATTCGGCAGCACCTCCACTCGTACGCCACGGTTGCGTCTGCGTCCGGACTCGGTGGCGAGCGGCTATATCGATGTGGCCTGGTGGCCACGATCGAGCAATCTCGCGACCGAGCTACGCGAGCTGATTCCCGCACTCCGGGCGCTGACCGGGAAGATAGGGCGCATCGTCTACCACCCGCGCGCCTGGTCATCGACCGATCGGCATCGGATCACCGACGGCACCATCCGGCTGGAGCCGTACCCGTTCGAACTGTTCGGCACCATGTACCTGTGCGGCACCCACGGCACGGTGATCGTGTTGCAAGCCCTCCCCTAGGGCACCGACAACGCCCTGGCGGCGTCCATGCTCGCGGCGACAGGGGAACCGGCCCGATCCGATCTGATGCCGAGGTGAGGGTCATGAGAAACGAACCACGATCGCGCCCCATCACCAACCACGCCGCGATGGGCGCCGCGCCGCCGTCTGCCGGTAACCGGGGTCCCGGTAGTAATCGCGCGGAAAACAACGAAGTTGGCTGGACCAGCAGTGACGACGGGTGCTGATGCTCCAGGTTCAATCGAAACGTCTCGTACAGGTCGCATCCCATGCGCGTCCACGGCCCACGGTGTCCGCAGACCTTTCCAAGACAACCGCGGAGGCAACAAGTTTCCGCAGGTCGAGCCTGTACATGTGCCCTGTACGGAGCAACGTCACTCGCTCGGGGCTGGCGATGCATCTGCGGGAGGTGCTCCCGACCAGGCCGACCCCCATATCCGTTGTTTTTTCCGCGATTACTACCGGAACCCCCTGTCGCCGGGCCGGTTCGGGCGCCCCGGGGTGCCGCGGTGGGTGGATCCGGTGCTCGTCGGCGATATCGAGTACCGCGAGTACACCGGTGAGGGGCTGCGGCATCCCAGCTGGCGGGGCCTGCGCACCGACAAGGACCCCGCCGAGGTCGCCGAGGATCGGCCCACCGTGAAGCTGGTCGCGCACTGCCGCCGGTGCCATGGCTGGTTGCTGTCGCCACGGTCTGTGGCCGAGGGGATCGGCCCGACGTGCGCGGCGCGGGAACGTGCCGAGGAGCGCGACCAGGCTTCGGCGGCTCGACAGGAGCTGGTTTTGTTCGATATCGCGGCGTGAAGCCGGGCCGGCCGGGCAAACCGGCGCTACATGCCCAGTACGCCGCCGCGGCTGGGCCCGCGTGACATGCCTACCACGAGATTCAGAGACGTTTCGTCATATCCAACTTGCCCGGCAACACCATCACGAGGTCTGTCTTCAGATCGATCTTGCGCTTGGCGGCCCGCACCACCCGACTCCGCGCGGCCAGATCATGTAGCGCCTGACGCCGAGCCGCCGGAATGGCCGCGAGCACCAGGCTGACCGCAAACGACAGCATCCCGAGTATGGCCAGCATATTGAGGATGCCTGACTCCGGGAATCCCCCGGACAGCGACAAAAACACGAACGGCAGAAAGATGATCAGTATCCGAGTCACGGCAGGTCGCACACCGATACGGGGCGCGACCGTCTCCACTGCCGGCACGACCCGTAACCCGAGCAGCCCTTTGCCAAGGGTCTGCCCTTCCCGTCGAACCAGCAGAAACACCTCCAGCCCGACATAGGCGATGAAGTAGCACATCGCCGCCCCCAGCCCGTACACGAGGTCCTCATCCGCCCCCTCGGTCACCAGTCCGATCGGAATCCAGAGAATCGATACCGGTATGGCGACAACGAACGTCAGAACAAGACAGAACGCCAGATCCAGAATTCTGGCAGCGAGCCGCCGAAAGAAGGGCGCAGCTTCGTAGGACATCGGACCTCGCCTGTGTTCGAGCACCCGGGACGAACAAATTCCCAGCAGCGCAGCTTTTCAATATACGCAGAGATCGGCCCATCCACACCGGCCGTTACCGCTTCACTTCCATCGCTACTACGTTGTCCCCGAATGTATTTTGCAACACGGCCTGACCGCCCCCGTCGCTGATCAACTCCGCAAGGCCCGTCGCCTGAGTGGATCGGTCGCCCGGGCCGGATCCACCGGCCGCTGCGGGTGCGCGACACCCTGTTCTGACCGGTCCCGGCGTTACCCCAGGGCCCGGTTCGTGTGCTCGTGGTCGAGCCATTCGGTGGTCCTCATGTCCGGGATCAGGTCCGCGCAGGATCGTCCGTCCTGGGTCCAGTCGTGGTCCCAGGCCCGTGAGTGGTGCGGTCCGGCGATGTAGCCGAAGGAGTAGGGGCGCCCTCGACTCCGATCCACAGCTTGTCGGCGGTGATGCCCGCCCACTGGCGTCCGGTGTGCCGGCTGATCACCCGCCGTGCCCGGCCGGTCCAGACGTGCAGGGCGTATTTCGGGCTCGCTGTGGGTGACGCCGGGATTCCATGCCGGCTCCTGGGTCGACTGTGCGGGCGGGGCGTCTGGTCGGCCGGTGACCGCGGCGCCGAAGGGGCCGCGCGTCAGTGGGGGCGATGCGGTTCGGCGTCGCGTTGGTCGGTGACATGCGTACTCCAGGTCCACGCTTCCCGCCGGGCGGTGTACGTCGGGGACCTCGCGGTTCCGAATGGCGAGCCCGGCATATGCAGAGGTTAGGACTTACTGCGTGCGAAGAGAATCGCTTGCTGAGCTTTCGCATCCGGGTCGAGCAGCATCTGGGCCTCGACCACGAATCCGGCATCGTGCAGCCAGGATGCCACCTGGTTCGGCTGACGGTGGTGGACATGGACCTTCATCGGGTGACCGCCGTAGCCCTCCGTCTTCAACAGCGATTCGTCGCCGACGTGGAACAGCAGTTGCAACGGTCCGCCGGGACGCAATGCTCGGTGGAAGCGCCCGAATACGGTCGGCACCTCGTCGTCGGGGATGTGGATCAACGACTGCCAGGCGAGCAGGCCGGCCACCGAAGCGACGGGCAGGTTCAGTTCCGTCATCGAGCCCACCTCGAACCGCAGGCCGGGGTGGTCGCGCCGGGCCACGTCGATCATCGCCGGGGAGAGGTCGATACCGAAGGCGTCGACACCGAGCTCATGCAGGTGGGCGGTGACTTCACCGGGGCCGCAGCCGACGTCCGCGACCGGTCCGCCGCCAGCGGTCCGCACGCTGTCGGCGAACAACGCCAGAGCCGCGCGAAGGTACTGGTGTCCGGCGAGGGCGCCGCGCACTTGGTCGGCATAGCTGACCGCGACCGTGTCATACGAGGTTCGGGTGTCGGCCAACCAGTCATCCGTGGTCATGACCGGCACGATATTCCATCCTCCTGCCCGCGGGGACCCGGCTCTCGCGGCGCACCAGCGCGCTGTTGAAACGGCTGCCCTCGGTGCGGGCTCAGGTGTCGAAGAACATCGAGCTGACCGAGAACGACAGTAGGGAAGAACCCGTGACCGGTGTCGGTCGCGACAGCATATGGGGTGTACTGCGCGGCCCGGCCGGTGAATTCGATGCCGCCAACGCCCTGGCCGCACGGCTGGTGCTGCGCCTCCCGCTCGATCGGCCCGGTCGCGCGCTGGCTCACTTGCGCACCCCGACGCTGCTGTGTGTCTGCGACAACGACGCGGCCGCGCCCGCGAAAACCACCAAGCGTTACGCGCAGGGCCTGGCACACGTGCACGTCCAGAACTACCCGTGCGACCACTTCGACATCTACGTGGGCGAGCACTTCGAACGCGCCGTGCGTGACCAACTCTATTTTCTGGCGACACAATTCGACTGCACCGCCCCCACCACGCAGTAGGGCGCCCCGAGCTCGTGGACGTACGGGAGACCAGGCACACTCAGCCGGCGGCTGCGGCAAGACTGCGAGCGCTGTTGAGCAACGTCTCGATCACCGCGCGCCGCTGAGTCTGATCCCCCGGATGCGTCAGCAAGCCCTCGACAACGAAAACGCCGATCGTGACCAGCGAATCAACTTCATCGGCGGGCACACCGAGCTCGATCAGCTCTGCCCGGAACAATCCCTCGGCCAGTGCGTGGAACTGCTCGTGCCATTCACGGATGGACGCGGACTCCTCGGCGCGCGTGTGCACCGTGCTGACCAATCGCCCCAGTTGCTCCAATTCCTCGACCAGCCACAACAACCGATCGGCCAGCCCCGAACCCAGCACTTCGCTGTAGGCGGCCATCGAGTCGGCCAGGACCGCATCCAGGACCGCGATCAATACCGCGTCCTTGTCCTGGAAGTACCAGTACAGCGTGTTCGATACCACTCCGGCGTCGCGGGCGATCCGCGTCATCGACGCCGCGTGGTATCCCTCCTCGACGAACAACCGCCGGGCAGCCACCACGATCTCCGCGCGCTTCTCTTCCCGATCCTGCGGACGTCTGTTGCGAGGCATCTCCAGTCCTGACCTAGTACCGGCCCCGATGCTATCTTGACCGGCCCCCAAGAACGGCCCCGGCAGGCGAACGGTCGGGCAGGCGGTCCGATCATCCGGGTAGCAGATTTTGCGCGAGACCCGATCGCCGCATCAGGCGCCGGCCACGGTGAACAACTCCCACGCCCGCGTCGGCGCACCGGCCGGGCCTGGCTGCGTCTGTCTGTTCATTAAAGGCGCATTCCTGGACGGATTCGCACCGGAACATCGCTGACCAGCGATTATAGTTCGCAGAATTGTTCAACAATGCATCCTTTTACGAACGATGCGCAAGGTGGCCCTGTGGCCGGCTACCAGGAATGGTCAGTTGGGTCGGATGGTCGCCTCCTCCCACGCCTCGATCACCGCGGCGGGGATACGCCCGCGGTCTGGTAGGTCGTAGCCAGCGGCTCGAGCCCACACGCGAACGACACCGGATGCGGCGGCGCGTGCTGCGTTCGGTTCGGGATCGGTAAGTGACCCCATCGGCTTCCGCTCGGAATGAGCAGAGAAGCCGACCCCGCCATCGAGAAGATCGTCGGGGAACAGGGGCACGTCGATCCGGCCGCTGAAGACCGCGGCGAGGAACGCGACCAAACCGCCGTCGAAGGTGTACCAGTCCGGGCCGCGAGCTTCGTTGACGGCTATTCGCCAGGAGTCGGGATCGTCCGCGGGTTCGGTGACCCAGAAGACATACTCGCCGTTGTCGGTCACTCCACAGGCCAACAGGTCATCCGGGTCGTGCGCCACCGGAAATGCACCACCCTCGCGATCCTCTCGCAGTTGTCGGCACAAATTGGCCGGCATCGGGCCGAGGAGATCGACCCACTCGGTTGGGCCGTGCGGGTGATAGATCGACAAGTACTCGCAGAAATTGCCGGGGCCGTACATCGTGGCGAGCTGTTTGTAGTCGGCGGGCAACGTGACACCGAGGTCGCTTTCGACCGGCTCCCAGTCCACCGAGACCGAAGCCGACGGCGGCGGACACATCTGCATGAGGTCTGCGAGTTCGTGCATAACGGTGCGACCTTACGGCAGGGCGCCGACGCCCTCACCGCACTCCGCACAGCCTTCACCTAACTGCCGCCACCGAATCCTCGGCCCTTCGCGCGGCACCGGGGCCGCCGCCATCGCCCGGAAAACTCCTGTGCATTTATGGGTTGTTTATGACCATTCACTCGCCAGGAAACATCGCTGAAACGAGGAGTCCGGCCTGGTCGAGCGGCGGGGTGACACGTCCGACAAGCGGGTCACGCTGGTGTGCCTGACCGAGGCCGGCGCCTCCTATGTCCGGATGCGTCGTCGCCGGCAGCGCGCTCACCGTACTGCCGCTGCCGTTCGCGTGGCTGCTGGCCGGCAGAGCGGCCCAGGGCGTCGGGCTCGGGCTGACCGCGCTGATGATGGGCGTGGCCCGGGACCACCTTCCCGAAGAGCGCAGCGCGGCCGTGATCGCACAGATCTCGGTGGTCTCGATCATCGGGGCCGGCGTCGGCGGGTGCTCGCCAGCGTCGGCAACCGGGTCGACGCACACGAAGCCGGAATCGCCGAGCGCGTCGTCCTGATCGAGTTCGACAGCTTCGAACAGGCGGTCGCCGCACGCGCGAGCGCGACCACCCGGCTTCAGAGTCGGTATGTCGTGATCGGTGTTCAGTTGATGTCGCAGCCCACCGGGTGGTGGGTGTGGGTGCAGGCCGATGCACAGCCACCAGGACCCGCTCGGCCGCAGCCAGCAATTCCCCGTCGTCTCCCGCGCCGGCCGCCCTGCAAACCCGGAGCTGCGGCAAAACCAGCCCACCGCAGCCTATCTCGGACCTCGCCCGGCCAAGGAAGATTCGGCTCAGGCATGCGGCCTTGCGGAACAGGGTGTTCGGCCTCCTCGTGCCGAATGCAGGACACCCCTGCTGCGACCGGTGGCGTCAGATACCGAACGCCGGGGGTAGGCGACGGTGCCGCCGGCAACAGACCGGGTGTCGTCCGGGGCCAGGGCCATCATGGCCCCACCGGTTCAGCGGTTCGGTCCGTGGCTCACCTCGGCGAACCGGTCCAGCTCGCGCAGCGTCGCATCGTGGGGCAGCACCGGAGCAATACCCAGCAACGTACGGTGAATCCCCAATTCCGCCAGTCTTTCCAGATCGCCGCGCCGGGGCCGGAAGAGGGTCGCGATCACCGGTACCGGTGCTCGGCCGTGACGATCGGCCAATGCCTGGAGTTCACGGACCCCCTTCGCCAGCTCGTCGAGTGGAATACCCACCGGGGCCAGCCACCCGTCGGCGTGGTCGAGGATGCGTTCATGGGTGGACGGCCCCCAGCCGCCGAGCCAGATCGGCGGACGCGGGCGCTGGCGGGGCTTCGGCCAGGAGTACAGCGGGTCGAAATCGACGAATTCGCCATGGAATTCGGCTTGCCGCTGGGTCCAGATAGCCGTCATCGCAAGCAGCCGTTCCCGTTGTAGCGCGACACGGGTCCGGGGGTCGGTACCGTGATTGCGCATCTCCTCACGGAGCCAGCCGACGCCGACGCCCAGCTCGAACCGGCCCCCGGAGGCCAGATCCAGACTGGCCACCTCCTTGGCCAGGGTGATGGGATCGCGTTGGACGACCAATGTCACCGCCGTGCCGATCCGTAACCGCTGTGTCGCCGCCGCCGCGAACGACAAGGTGATGAACGGGTCGAAATTCCGGTAGTAATCGTGCGGTATCTCGTCGCCACCGGGGTACGGCGTGGTGACGGTGACCGGTATGTGCGTGTGTTCGGCAACGAACAACGATTCGAAGCCGCGGTCTTCCACCGCTCGGGCGAGGTCGGCGGGGCCGATACTTTCATCGGTGACACCGGTGAAGATTCCGATCTGCATGCGGTTACGGTAAACATTGACACTGGCGTCAAGGTCAAGAGCGAAGTCGGGGTGAGTGGAATGCGGATCGGCGAGTTGGCGCAGCGCACCGGCAGCAGCACCAGGGCGCTGCGCTATTACGAGCGGCAGGGCCTGCTGACAGCGGACCGGAGCGGCAACGGCTACCGCAGCTTCGACGATTCCACCGTGGACACCGTGTTCCGTATCCGCGCGCTCCTGGCGGCGGGACTGTCCACCGATATCATCCGCCGGGTATTACCGTGCACCCGTGACGCTCGGCCACGGGTGGAACCGTGCGCCGAGGTCGTAGCGATTCTGCGGTCGGAGCTCGCCCGGATGGACGCGCTCGCCTCGGATCTGGCCCGTTCCCGCCACCTGCTCGCCTCGATTCTGCTCGACTCCGGCTCGCCCGCACCCGCTCCCCATCCCGCCCCTTGACCTGAACCGCTGTTCAGCTTTACCGTGGCGCGACGAGACGCCCGGCTCCCTCACCCGGGGCCGGGCACCTGTCAGGAGCGATCAACCGCGATCGAAACCGCCGCCCTTGGCGACCGCCAGGAACGCATCCCATTCACCGGGGTGGAAGAGGAGGGCCGGACCGGCCGGATTCTTGCTGTCCCGTACCGCGACCGACCCCGCCCGCAGATGGGCGGCCTCGACACAGTCCTGGCCCCCAGCGCTGTGCGAACTCTTGAACCATTGCGCTTCGGAAAGGTCGATCATGATCTGAACTCCTTCATCGCTCGCAGCATCAGATCCCTGGATGCCACCTGAGACAACGCTACACGCCGAATCAGAACCGCTTCACGGGAAAAGCGATTGACCTCGACGTCGCGCTCCATATAGAGCCCTCCGGTCAAGGTCTCCAGGTAGGCCACCGGAGGGGATTGGAGCTTGGAGGCCGGCAGCGGCGGAAAACTGAACAGAACGAAACTGTTTCCGACCAGCCCCACCGGGTTGGTTTCGTCGAAGGGCACGATGCGCACCTCGACGCCGGGTATCTCGGACTGCTCCACAAGATGCTGTATCTGATCCGCGATAACCGCCGCACTTCCCACTCGATGTCGGATAACCGCTTCGGAAAGCAGGGCTTCGAATCGAAACCCCTCCCGTCCCAAGGAGTTCTGCCGCTCAGCGACCAGGTCGAGTTGTCGCTCGACCTCCTCGGGAGCCCCGTTCGGCAACAGTGCCCAGGTGAGGGCTCGTCGATATTCCCGGGTCTGGAGCAATCCCGGCACCACCGTCGTCTGCCAGGAGGTCACCCAGTTCGCTGCCTCCTCCAGCGCCAGGTAGTGATCGAACCCCTGCGCGATCGCGTCCGCGTAGGCCCGCCACCACCCCGCCCCCGAGGCCGAGGTGGCCCGGATCTCCTGGGAGAGGTCCAGCAGCAGCCGGCGTTCGGCGTCGGTGGCGTGATAGGCGTTCGCCAGGGCGTTGAGAGCCAGATCGGTGACCTTGGTGATCCGGCCGTCCTCGAGCCGGCCGTAGGACTGCGGGCTGATCTCGGCGACTCGTGCCGCGGCGGATTGGCTGATCGCGTTGCGTTCCCGCAGTTTCCGCAGCTGACGGCCCAGCGCCCGGCGCGGCAGCGTCGACCCGATGGTCATAATCGTTCCCTTTGCTAATCGGTTGCGTGGAATATGGAATGCCCCGCCGTGAAAGTGCGGGGAGAAACATGGGAAAAATCCACGCTGCCGCTGGAATCACCGACGCGGCAACGCTCTACTCGAAGCGCGCCCGGTGCAGGCCCCTCCCCCCATTGCCCGTGGGGGAACACCGACTCGACGTCAGGAGTGCCGAAAGCCGGTGGTCCGTATCGGTTACGTCTACACCGCCGCCGGACCCTGCACCGGGTGCACACCAACACTATGCCAGCAGTACCGGCGAATGCACGTGATCGCCTATCCGGAACAGGAGTCGATGAAAATGCCGCCACCCGAAAGTCTTCGTCATCGCGCCGCGATCCCCTCGCCGCCGCGCCCACGTTCCGTATCGAACAGTCGCTCGTCGCCGATGGGCCCCCATCGATCCGGTGCGCACTGAACGAGATACCGGAACATCCGCTGCTGGTGACGATCACACCCACCGCGGCCCGTACCCGGCGCCCGGGAGGGCGATGGTCTCCGGTACGGCGATATCACGGGCCGGGAAATGGCTCGGTCCGTGGCACAGGTGAAGCGGAGCACCGTATCGGAATACCGGAAAGCCCCCGGAGAGGAACGACTTCTCATCCGGGGGCATCCACCGGGCGATACCGACGGCACAGTCGGCGGCGGTGATCCACGGTGTTACCACGCGGGCGTCCGCACGGCGTGCGGACGCCCGGCCCTCAGTGGCCGGACCGTTTCGTCGTGGTGGATTTTCCGGGCTTCTTGGTTTTGCTCTTACCGTCGCTGTCCGGCTCCCATTCGTAACCGGGAGTGTTCTTCTCGCAATAGGAGTTGTCCACCTTCGTATCGGTGGCGTCGAATTCGCACCAGCGGTCTTTGTTGCCGCACGCGGCCGTACCGAGCCCGGCGGCGAGGACGATGACCGCGGTGCAGGTGATGGTGCGCAGGCGGGTGCGGGCGTACATGTTCTCTCCTGAGTGGTGGTCGATGGATCGAGGGGCGGGCGAAGGCGGATCAGGTGGACAGGCGCAGGCGCGCCAGCACGGCACGATGATCGGTGCCGGGGATGCTCACGGTACTAGCATGATCCGCGCCACCCCCGGCGACCAGTATGTGATCGATTCCGATCAGCGGGCCCCACGATTCATCGGCCGGGTAGGTGAGCAGCGGGCCCGCGCCCGCCTGCGCCGCGGCGGCGGCGAAATCACCGCTCACCAATCGGCGGAAGGCGGCATGGTCACCGGTCGCGTTGAAATCCGCGCCGACCAGTGCGGGGCCGGAGGAGGACCGCAGGATGCCGTCCACGGTGGCCATCTCCTTCGCCCAGACCGCGTGGTCGGCGGTCGGCGGGAGGGGATGGAACGCGTAGACCCGGACGGGGCCGAGCGCAGGGTGGGTGAGCGTAGCGGCGATATTGTGCAGGACGAAACCGTCGTAATCCACCGTCTCGGTGAGCGGGAAGCGGCTGTAGATACCGGTACCGCCGCCGCCATAGGCGGGTTCGGCGTAGCGGAAGGGCAGCAGCGCGTCGAGACCCGAGGCCCGCAATCGGGCCACGGCGCCCGGAGTCAGCTCGTTCAGGGTGAGCACATCGACCCGCTCCTCCCGGACCGCCGCGACCACCGCGTCGGTATCGGCCTCACCGAACAACAAATTGGATTGCAGCACCGTCAGCTCGGCACCCGCGGCGGCACGGCTGTCCGGTACGAACAGCGGCACCTGGGTCCACAGCACCCCGGTCAGCACGACGGCCGCGGCCACCGCGCTGCGCCAACCGCGCGCGAGCAGGAACAGCAGCAGTGCGGCCAGCGCTCCCGCCATCAGATACGTCGCGCCCGAGGCGAGCAGTATGAGCTCGCGGCGCTGCCATCCACCCAGATAGAGGGCGATACCGGTGATCCCGGTGAGCAATGCGCACCAACCCACGCCGAGTAATACCCGGCGCACTCCTCGCTCCGTCATACCGTGAATCTATCGACCGCGCTCGAGAAAACCTTATGGAAGCCTTACGGAACGACCTCCCGGAGCGGCTCGGGCGCAGGTATCGGTGCCGCTCTCCTCAGAGTGCGCCGCCGGCGTCGATCAACTGGGTGGTACCGGTGATGTAGCGGGCCTCGTCGGAAACCAGATGCAACACCGTGGCGGTGATGTCCTCCGGCTCGAGAGCGACGACCGGCAGCCGGTTGAGGGTGCGGGCCGCCTCCTCGAAATCGGATCGGCCGGGAGCTTCCAGGTCGGGACGGAAAAGGCGATAGGTCGCGTCGTTGAGAATCATGGGGGTGGCCACGGTGGTGGGATGCACGGTGTTGACCCGGATATCTTGCGGGGCCAGCTCTTTGGCGAGCACTTTCATCAGCATCACCAAACCCGCCTTGGCCGCCGCGTAGTGCGCGGTGTTCTCGTTGGCGTACACCGCCGCCAGCGAGCTGGTGATCACGACGGAACCTCCCCGGCCGCCCTCGATGATGTGGGGTACCGCGGCCTTGAGCGTTTTCCACACACCGGTGAGGTTGATATCGATCATGTCCTGCCAGACGTCCTCGCTCATCTCCAGCGTCGGCGCGGGGCTGGAGATACCGGCGTTGGCGAGGACGATATCGAGTCGCCCGAAGGCCTCGATTCCGGCGGTGACCGCGGCGGAGAGGGCGGAATAGTCCCGGACGTCGGCGTCTCGCGCGACGATACGCCCACCCGCGGCCTCCACCAGGCGGACCGTCTCCGCGAGGTCCTCGGCGCCGGCCAGCGGGTACGGAACGCTGGCGACCGTCGCGGTGGTATCGACGGCGATGATATGCGCTCCCTCGCGGGCGAACCGGACGGCATGGCTACGTCCCTGCCCCCGTCCGGCGCCGGTGATGAATGCGACTTTGCCGTCCAGTGTGCCCATAATTGCTCCGTATCCGGTCGCTGATTCCGATACCCACCCGAAGATATGGCACCGATTGCCGAAACCCGAGCTCTACCAGGCGCTGTCACCACCGGCAACATGACGGAGCACCCACCCGTGGCAATGGCTAGCGCGGGATATAACGGAACATGACCGCCGCCCCGGCCGTCGAGACCACCCCCAGCCCGGCCACCGCCACACCGAGCGCCACCACGGTCGCCGCGGCCCCCGCGCGCAACGGGCCCGGAAACATCCCGAAATCACGAGTGAGCCGCCACGCCGCCAGGAATTCCGCACGTGTCGCCGCCGGTGCCACATCGGCACCGCTTCGGCCAGGTAACTCTGCCGGGCCAGCCCCCACACCGCGTTCGACACCCCGGTCAGCAGGGCACCGACCGCGAGCACCACCGGGATCCAGGCGACCAGTGACAGCAGCCCACCCCCGGTGCCGATCAGGATCCGGCGATGATCGAGCGGCGCTCCCCGAAACGGGCCATCTCCCGGCCGGCCGGGAGATCGCCCAGCACGGCTCCCAGCCCGACCAATGCCACGATCAGGCCCGCCGTACCTACCGAGGCCCCGAGATCGCGCGCGGTCAGCGCGATCACCGGGGAGCCGGCCCCCTGGCCGATACCGAAAACGGCGGAGGGGAGGAAAACCGTGGGCAGCAGCGGACGCAGCGGTGTCCGGACGGAGGTCATGTGTTCGGTTCGATCGTCGCGGCGCGCTTACCCGGCCACCTGCCCGTCGGGCCCCGCGTTCTCCGGATAGGTGCCGTTGGCGTACGGGTTGAACTCGTTGGTGTAGATATCCTGCGGCGACAGCGCGCCCGCCTCGAGTTCACCATTGCGGACCAGCCAGTCGATCCACAGCGCGATCTCCCGTTCGCGCACCGCTCCGCCGGAACCGGCCACGCCCGTGCTCTTCCAGTAGGCGGCCTTGTCCGGGCTCTCGTTGCGGCCGCGCCGGACGATGATGTCGGTGAATTTCGCGATCACCTGCTCCCGTGGCGTGATCTGCGCCCAGCGGATCGCTCGCGCGGTGCCCTGGACCAGATCGGCCACCGCCTCCCTGTTCCGGGCCAGGAAATCGTCGCGGACGATATAGGTTCCGTAGCTGAAGGCGCCGAAAAGATCACCGTCGGTGAACAGCGGCCGGACCCCGCCGCGGGCCACCGCCTCGTCCCGCCAGATATCGAAGAGCGCGACAGCGTCGATATCGCCCTGCCGCAGCGCCTGTTCGGCGTTCACCGGGGGCACCACGGTCAGCTCCACCCGAGCGATCTCCGCATTGGAGAGCCCCTGCTGGGCCAGCCACTCCCGCACCACGAACTCGTGGTGCGCGCCGAGGGTGTTCACCCCGAACTTCTTGCCGATCAGATCACGAGCGCCGCGGATCGGACTGTCCTCCGGAACGTAGTATCCGGTGAAATTCTCCGCGTCCGAGCCGTAGTAGCTGATCACGGAGGTCACCGGGGCACCCGCGGCGGCGAGTTTCACCACCGCGCCGTTGAACGCGCCGCCGATATCGGTGGCACCGGTGGCCGCGGATTGGATGTCCTGCGGACCGCTGGTGGTGTTACCGACCCATTCGAGTGCGATCTTCTCGAAATATCCCAGATCGGCGGCGAGTTCGGGGTAGGTCACCTGACTCGCCCACCCCTGATACCGGATGATCGTCCGGCCGTCGGGCGTGGTCCGGGTCGGCGCCGCACCACCGCAGGCCGAGACGAGAGAGACGACCGCGAGCAGGAGGACGAGCAGGGCCGCCGGACGTGAACGCATGGGGGCGATCATGGCGATCCCGGCAGCTACCGGCGAGGTTTGCGCTACCGGCGATTCCAATCGTTGTCCCGCCACCACGGGCTCGGGCAGCCTGGTATTCGTCCCGGCGGCCGATAGACCGCAGCGCACGGATCGAGGGGTTCGAATGAGCGAGACAATCGATATGAGCGCCGACGTTCTCGTGGTCGGCGGCGGTCCCGCGGCCACCTGGGCCGCCCTGCGCGCGGCACGGGACGGGGCGCGAGTGGTCCTCGCCGACAAAGGCTACTGCGGTACCAGCGGCGCCACCGCGGCCGCGGGCACCGGAGTCTGGTACGTCCCACCCGATCCGATCGAACGGGAGGCCGCTCTGGCGAGCCGGGAGAGTCTGGGCGGATATCTCGCCGACCGGCGCTGGGCCACCCGTGTACTGGACGAGACCTACGCGCGGCTCGACGAACTCGCCGAGGTGGCCCGCTTCCCTTTTCCCGTGGGCCCGGACGGCAGGCAACTACGCAACGGGCTCCAGGGTCCGGAGTACATGCGGCGTATGCGCATTCTGGTGCGCCGGGCCGGAGTACGTATCCTCGACCACAGTCCGGTCACCGAATTGCTGGTGGACGCGGAGGGGGCGGTCGCGGGTGCGGTGGGTCACCAGCGGCAGGCCGGGCAGGACTACCGGGTCCGCGCCGGGGCAGTCGTCCTGGCGACGGGCGGCTGCGCCTTCCAGTCCAAAGCGCTGGGTTGTGATGTGAACACCGGCGACGGCGCGCTGTTCGCCGTCGAAGCCGGGGCCGAACTCTCCGGAATGGAGTTCTCGAACGCCTACGGCATCGCGCCGGAGGGCACCTCGGTGACCAAAACGGCGTTCTACCATTTCGCCACCTTCTATCGCTCCGACGGCAGTGTGCTGGAGGGCGCGAGCAGCCGCAACCGCTCACCCATCGCCGCGGAACTACTGCGGGACCGGGTTCTGTGCCGGCTCGACCGGGCCGACGAGCCCGCCCGCGCGGCGATGCGCCGGGCTCAGCCGAACTTCTTCCTCACCTTCGACCGCCTCGGTATCGACCCCTTCACCGATACCTTCGCGATCACCCTGATCGCGGAGGGAACCGTACGCGGTACCGGCGGTATCCGGCTGGCCACCGACGACTGCGCGACCACCGTGCCGGGGCTCTACGCCGCGGGTGATGCCGCCACCCGGGAACCGATCTGCGGCGGTTTCACCGGCGGCGGCAGCCATAACGCGGCCTGGGCGATTTCCTCGGGTACCTGGGCGGGGGGCGGCGCGGCGCGTTACGCCCTCGCGCTCGGTGCCGGCGCCACCGAGCGCCGGGTACGCGGTATCGGGGAGGCGGGGGCCCGGCCGGCGGGGAGCTGCGCATCGCTCGAGCCGCGGGAGGTGGTCGCCGCCGTACAGCGTGAGGTACTGCCCTACGACAAGAACTATCTGCGGCACGGCCGCGTGCTCGCCGAATCCCTCACCGCCTTGGACAGCACCTGGAGCGAACTGCGCGAATCCCTGGGCGGCGACGGGGAACAGCGGATCCGCACCCGGCAGGCCGCGGCCATGACCGCCCACGCCCGCTGGATGTACCGCACGGCGCTCGCCCGCACCGAAACCCGCGGTATGGCCAAACGTCTCGACTTTCCCGACCAGGATCCGGATCAGCACCATCGGCTGATAACCTCCGGACTCGACCGGATCCGGGTCCGCCCGGAACGGGTGGCAGTAGCGGCGGAGGTGGCGTCGTGATCGAATTGGTTTCCGCGCAGCGGTGCACAACCTGCGATAAATGTATCGCCGTCTGCCCGACGAACGTCTTCGACCGCGGCGCCGACGGTATTCCGGTGATCAGCCGGCACAGCGACTGCCAGACCTGCTTCCAGTGCGAGGCCAACTGCCCCGCCGACGCCCTGTACGTCTCCCCTCGAACGACACCCGAGCCCGAATCCTCCTCCGCGGTGGACCAGCCGGACCTGATCCGGCGCGGCCTGCTCGGCAGCTACCGCGCGCAGATCGGCTGGGGCAAAGGCCGCAAACCCGGCTCGCTCACCGCCATCGGCCCGGCCCTCCGGCCCGAGGGGCCGCCGCTCACCAGCTGACGGCGGGTCCCGGGTGATCGTCCCGGGGCCTGCCCCGTGGCCGGGGCACGGCCCGGAGCTCGGTGGTCGACCGGCCGCAGTGGCCAAGGGTGGGCACCGGGCCGGCCGTAGCGCCGGAACAGCTTCCCGGCCGGGGCACCGGCGCGGTCTCGTGGTGGCCGGTGGTCAGGTATCGGGTCGGGCGTGGAGCTCGACGCAGCATTCGCCGGCGGCCGGGGCGAGGTCGGCCCGGATGGTTTCGGCTCGGAGTCCTCGAATCAGTCCGGTGAGGTAGGTGTGGTTGAGCGCGCACACCAGATCCGGCGCGCGGGCGGCGAGGGGATGGAACGGGCAGTTGCGCAGCCGCAGGCATGCCGGTGCGGTTCTGGTGGGTTCGAAGCCTTGTTCGCCGAGCACGGTGTGCAGCAGAGTGAGGGCACGTTCAGCGCCGAGCCGACCGGGGCGCAACCGTTCTCGCAGTTCACGCCCGGTATCGAGGCCTCGATCAGCGGCGACGCGCAGCGTCGCGTCGCGCGCGGTTTCCTCACCGCTTTCGGTGAGTACGGCGTTCAGCAGAATTTCGGCCAGGACCTCGTGGCGCCGCTCGGGGATAGTGACCCGTACCTCGATGTCGGCGGGCTCGTAGACCTTCGGTGCCCGGCCGACCCGCCGAATTCCGCCGATGTGTTCATAGCGGGCGACGAGCAGGCCGGCGGAAACGAGTTTGTCGAGGTGGAACGCGGCGAGTTTGCGTGAGATGCCGGCGTGTTCGGCCGCTTCGTCGCGGGTGACAGGACGTTGGGCTGCGCGGATCAGCCCGTACATGGCCCGGCGCAGTTCATCGTCGAGCGCGGCGACGGCGCCGATATCGGCTTCACTGGTCACCGATCCACAATAGCGCCGATCGTATCGGTCGTAAATGACCGGGTACAGCTCCGATCAGCACCTCTTGACCCCCGCACCTAATTACGCCAATATTTATTAGTGAAATAGCGGCCCGGAACCGAGGGGTGTCACGAGTGATGACATACGACAGATCAAGCGCCCGGTCAGCGCGGCGACGGCTCGGGGTGCGCAGTGGCCGCTCGCGATCGGCGCGCCGGTCCTGCTCACCGCTCTCGGCGTCGGCGGGAGCCGATTCATGACCCAGCCCGCCCTGCACGTCGTCCACGACACCGGCGCGATCGACCTGACCATCGCCGAGAACGCTGCCCGCACCTTCCTCGCCGCCCTGGGCGTCGACCTCGCCGGCGACCATCTCCAGGCCACGCCCCGGCGAATGGCCCGCGCCTACGCCGAACTGTTCACGCCACGCGCCTTCGACCTGACCACCTTCCCCAACGAGGAGGGCTACGACGAACTCGTCCTCGCCCGCCGCATCCCCCTGCGGTCGGTATGCGAACACCACCTGCTGCCCTTCGTCGGTGTCGCCCACGTCGGCTACCTGCCGGGCGACCGTATCCTCGGGCTGTCCAAACTGGCCCGCATCGTCGAACATTTCTCCCGGCGCCCCCAGGTCCAGGAGCGGCTGACCAAACAGATCGCCGACTGGCTCACCGAACAACTCGACCCCCGCGGGGTCGGCGTGGTGATCGAGGCCGAACACACCTGCATGACCCTGCGAGGTGTCCAGGCTGTCGGTACCACCACCGTCACCTCCACCCTGCTCGGCACCCTGCGCGAAGACGCCCGGTCTCGTCAGGAATTCTTCTCCCTCACCGGCCTCGCTCCCTGAACCCGGCACCGCCGCACCCAGGAGCGCAGGCCGATGCCGGCCGCCCGGATGTTCGGATGGCCGGCATCGGCCGATCACCGCCGGACCGCACCGGACGGAACGCGCGTCACGATTGCGGGGCTCAGGCCGCCGCGCCGACGGGCCGAGCCCGCTCGCTCGGCGCCGGGCGGGCGCGCAGGAGGAGCAGCCCCAGCACCGCGGCCGCCAGGCAGAATCCCGCGCTCACCCAGGCCCCGACCGACACCGCCTCGGTGAACGCCGTTCTCGCCTCCTCCGGATAACCGAGTTCGAAGGCCGCGCCGATGGATTCGCGCGCCGCCGCGGGAGCCGCCGCGGGCATGTTCGAGGTGAACACGCCGGCCAGCACACTGCCCAGGATCGCGATACTCAGGGCCATCCCGACCTGCTGCAACGTATCGTTCAGCGCGGAGCCGACACCGGCATGCCGCAGGGGGATGGCGTTCATGATCGCGGTGTAGGCGCTCGGCCCGGCCAGACCGCCACCGATACCCATCACCAGCATGCTCACCAAAACCCATACATACCCGCTGCCCACCGCCAGGACCGCGAAGGCAGCGGCCATCACCGTGAGCCCGGTGACGATGAGGGTCCGGTTGGCCAGGTTCTTGCCCAGGGTGGCGCCGAGACCGTTGCACACCGCCCCGGCCAGGGCATAGGGCAGCAACGCCAGCCCGGCCTTCATGGGGCCGTAGCCGAGGACGAACTGCAGGTACTGGGTGAGCATCAGCATGACCGCGCCCATACCGAACACCATCAGCAGAACGGTGGCGCAGGTTCCGGTGAAATCGCGGTTGGCGAACAGCCCCAGCGGCAGCATGGGGTGCTCCTGCCGCCGCTCCCACATCACGAAGGCGGCGGCCGCGCCCAGGGCCAGGACCGACGCGACGGGGTTCCATTCCCGTTCGATGATCAGGTAGACGGCCGAGCTCAGCGCGAGCACGGACAGCAGTACACCCGGCAGATCTATCGGCCGCTGTTCACCGGTGGTCTCGGGCATGAGGACCAGCGCCGCGACGATGGCCAGCAGCGCCACCGGAATGTTCAACAGGAAGACCGATCCCCACCAGTAGTGCTGGAGCAGCAGACCACCGAGCACCGGCCCGGCGACGATACCCAGGATGGATACGCTGGACCAGGCCGCCAGCGCCATCCTGCGTTCGGATTCGTCGAAGGTGGTCATCAGGATCGACAGTGTCGACGGCATCAGCAGCGCGCCGCCCACCCCCATGACCGCGCGGGCGGCGACGAGCTGCCACGGCTGGGCGGCCAGTACCGCGGCCAGCGACCCGGCTCCCAGGACGACCAGTCCGAGGACCAGCATGCGGCGCCGGCCGAACCGGTCCGAGAGGCTGCCCGCGGTGAGCAGTAACCCGGCGAAGACCAGCACGTAGGAATCCAGGATCCACTGGATATCCGAGGGGGTCGCGTCCAGTTCGCGGATCAGCGACGGGATGGCGATGTTCAGGACGGTGCTGTCGATCATCAGCACCAGCAAGGCGAGGCAGAGCGCCGCGAGGATCAACCACCGGCGCCCGTCTCGTACAGTGTTCGATTTCATTCGCACACTGTACGATCTAATCGCACAGTGTGCGAGCGAAGATAAGATCTCACTGTGACCAACCAGTTCAGTTCCGTATGGCTCCGCGAACCCCGCCGCCCCAAGACCTCGGGCCTGAGCCGGGAACAGATCGTGCGGGCCGCGGTGACGCTCCTGGACAAAAAAGGTCTGGAGGCGCTGAGCATGCGCAAACTCGGCGCGGAGCTCGGCGCCGGCGCCACCAGCCTGTACTGGCACGTCGCGAACAAGAACGAACTGCTCGAGCTCGTCCTCGACGAGATCTGGGGCCAGGTGGACGATGCCGGACTGGAACAGGCCACCACCCTGCGCCGGCTTCTCACCACCTACGCCTACAACCTGCGCGGCGTACTCCTGGCCCACCCGTGGTCGGCCTCGCTGGTCGGCCGGGTACCGAGTATCGGACCGCAGTTCTTCCGGCTCAGCGACCGGCTGCGCCGGGCATTCACCGCGGCCGGTTTCCAGCGCGTCGACGTCTACCTCGCCAGCGGTACGATCACGAACTTCGTCCTCGGTCAGGTGATTCCGGTGATCGCCCTGGAGAAGTCCCACGGCGGCGGCACCGACCCGGCGAGCGTGGCCGAAGCGGTCGGCAGAGCGGCCGCCGCCTACCCCGAGATACTCGCCGATTACCAGGCCATGATGTCCGAGGGCCATACGGTGGACAATGCGATGGGCTTCGATTTCGGCCTGCTGTGCGTGCTCGACGGATTGGAGGCGCGACTCCGCGCCCAGGCGGCCGGTACCGTAGGCCCGGCGACCGGAGACGCGGCCCACCGCGAACCGAGCACCACTGACCGCGAACGTTTCGACTCCCCCGGGAGATTCGTATGACCGACGGCGAATTCCTCGCGTTCGTCGCCGACCGGCTCGCCGCCCTGCCCGGGGTGGTGGCCGTCGCCCTGGGCGGTTCACGCGCCCTGGGCACGCACGGCCCGGACAGCGACTGGGATTTCGCGCTCTACTACCGCGACCGGTTCGACCCGGCCGGCCTACGCGCCCTCGGCTGGACCGGAGAGGTCTCCGAGCTCGGCGCCTGGGGCGGGGTGTTCAACGGCGGGGCCTGGCTCACGATCGAGAACCGGGCGGTCGATGTGCACTACCGCGACCTGACCGTGATCGAACACGAACGCGCGGAAGCCGAGGCGGGACGGTTCCGCTGGGAGCCCCTGGCCTTCCATCTGGCCGGGATCCCGAGCTATCTGGTGGTGGGCGAACTCGCCGCGGCCCAGGTATTGCGCGGAGCGCTGCCACGCCCCCGATTTCCCGAAATCATGCGGGAGACGGCGCCGCCGATCTGGCGGAACCAGGCCGCGCTGACCCTGCGCTACGCCCGCACCGCCTACGCACCCCACGGCAAGGTCACCGAGACCGCGGGAGCCCTGGCCACCGCGGCGATGCAGACCGCGCACGCGATCCTGGCCGCCCGCGGCGAATGGGTCACCAACGAGAAGCGGCTGCTGGAGCGGGCGGGACTGCGGGAGATCGATACGATCACGACCCGGCTGACCCCCGACCCGGGCGCGCTCACGCGAGGAATCGAGGCGGCTCGGCGGTTGTTCGAGGCCGCGGACAACGGGCACGGTGGCGGATAACGGATTCGTCTCGCCAAGATCGAGGATCACGGAACCGATACGAACCACCCTCCGGGTGCGGCGCCCACACGGGCCGGTTCTAGGCTCGCGGGTGGCCGCGGCCCCATCGACGGACCCGTGGTTGTTCGAACCGAGCGTTACCAGCACATGCCGACCACGTCGGCCGCCGATTTTCCGGTCGCACCGGGAGCAGACCCGCACCCGGTGGCCGATAACTCTCGAAGGACCCACCATGAAACGGACCATTGCCACCGCCTGCGCGGTCGTTCTCCCGGCCCTCGTCGCATTCCCCGCTACCGCCCCGGCCGAACCCACCCCCCTACCGCCGGAAGCGGTGATCTCCGAAAGGGCGCTCGCCGCCGGACCGCTGGGCACCACGATCCAGGTCCACAGCGGTGGGGATATGGCCGTCACCGTCCGGGCCACCGACGCCACCGTGCCGCCGAGCACCGACGGCCGGCAGAACCTGGTCTACGAACTCACCGCCGAACAGCGCACGGGAACCCCGTACCTCATCCCGACCCTGGACCTGCGCCTGGTGACGGCCGACGGCGATGTGATCTACCCGCTCACCCGGGTGCCCGGGGAATGCCCGTCCGGATTCGTCGAACCGGGCCGGCCGCATACCGGGCTCCTCGCCTTCGGCGTCCCCGAGGACCAGCGCCCGCAGGAGATCGTCTTCGCCACCGCCGACGACGTCGTACACGGGGCGTGGACGTTGTGAGCTCCTACTCGAGCTCGCCTTCGGTCTCCAGGTACACCTGCCGCAGCCGGTCCAGCGTCTCGGTGTCGGGTTCGGCCCACATCTTGCGCTCGGCGGCCTCGAGCAGTCGTTCGGCGATACCGTGCAACGCCCACGGATTGGACTGCTCCATGAACTTGCGGTTCGTCTCGTCGAATACGTAGCTGTCGGCGAGTTTCTCGTACATCCAGTCGGCGATCACATCCGTGGTGGCGTCGTACCCGAACAGGTAGTCCACCGTGGCCGCCATCTCGAAGGCACCCTTGTAGCCGTGCCGGCGCATGGCCTCGAGCCAGCGGGGGTTCACCACCCGGGCCCGGAAGACCCGGGTGGTCTCCTCGGAGAGGGTGCGGGTACGTACCGAATCCGGACGGGTGCTGTCGCCGATATAGGCCTCGGGGTTCTTACCGGTCAGCGCTCGCACCGTGGCGACCATGCCACCGTGGTACTGGAAGTAGTCGTCGGAGTCGGCGATATCGTGTTCGCGGGTATCGGTGTTCTTGGCCGCTACCGCGATCCGGCGGTACGCGGTGCGCATATCCTCGGACGCGGGTGCGCCGTCGAGATCACGGCCGTAGGCGTAACCACCCCAGGTGGTGTACACCTCGGCGAGATCGTCGTCGGTGCGCCAGCTCTTGGAATCGATCAGCTGGAGCAGTCCGGCCCCGTAGGTCCCCGGTTTCGAGCCGAAGATACGCGTGGTGGCACGGCGTTCGTCACCGTGCTCGGCGAGATCGCCGATCGTATGAGCGCGCACGTAATTGGATTCGGCGGGTTCGTCCAGCGCGGCCACCAGGCGTACGGCATCGTCGAGCAGCGCCAGCACATGCGGGAAGGCATCCCGGAAGAAACCGCTGATCCGCACGGTGACATCGATACGCGGGCGGCCCAGTTCCGCGAGGTCGATCACCTCGAGCGTGGTGACGCGGCGACTGGCCTCGTCCCAGACCGGACGTACCCCGAGCAGCGCCAGCACCTCGGCGATATCGTCGCCGGAGGTGCGCATGGCCGAGGTACCCCATACCGAGAGCCCCACCGACCGCGGGTATTCGCCGTGATCGGCCCGATAGCGGTCGAGCAGCGATTCCGCCATGGCCTGGCCGGTCTCCCAGGCCAGTCGCGACGGCACCGCCTTCGGGTCCACCGAATAGAAGTTACGTCCGGTGGGCAGCACATTGATCAGACCGCGCAGCGGGGAACCGCTGGGGCCGGCCGGGACGAAACCGCCGTTCAACGCGTGCAGTACCCGCTCGATCTCCACGGTGGTTCCGCGCAGCCGGGGAACCACTTCGGTGGCGGCGAAACGCAGCACCGCCGTCACAGCGGCACGGTCACCACCCGCATCGCCGAACAGCCGCGCGGCGAAACGATCGACGAGCCCGTCCACGGCATCCGGCGCCCACCCGGCGGCCTGGAGCGCGACGAGCAACTCCCGGGCCCGCGACTCCACGGCATCCACCCGCTCCCGGGCCTCGTCACCGGATTCGCGCAGGCCCAGCGCCTCCCGCAATCCGGGCACCGACAGCTCTCCGCCCCACAGCTGCCGCGCCCGCAGCATGGCGAGCACGAGATCGACCTCGCTCTCCCCCGCCGGCGCGCGACCGAGCACGTGCAGGCCGTCGCGGATCTGTACATCCTTGATCTCGCACAACCAGCCGTCGACGTGCAGCAGCATATCGTCGAAGGTTTCCTCGTCCGGGCGTTCGGCCAGCCCCAGATCGTGATCCATCTTCGCCGCGCGCATGAGGGTCCAGATCTGCTGGCGGATCGCGGGCAGTTTGGCCGGATCGAGCGCCGAGATGTTCGCGTGCTCGTCCAGCAACTGCTCGAGGCGGGAGATATCGCCGTAGCTCTCCGCCCGTGCCATCGGCGGGATCAGATGATCCACCAGCGTGGCATGGGCCCGGCGTTTGGCCTGGGTGCCCTCTCCGGGATCGTTCACCAGGAAGGGGTAGATCAGCGGCAGATCGCCGAGGGCCGCGTCGGTACCGCAGGCGGCCGACATACCGAGTGTCTTACCGGGCAACCACTCCAGGTTGCCGTGTTTGCCGAGATGCACCATCGCATCGGCGCCGAACCCACCGGCCGCGGGGTCGGCGGCCAGCCAGCGGTAGGCGGCGAGGTAGTGGTGGCTGGGCGGGAGGTCGGGGTCGTGGTAGATGGCCACCGGGTTCTCACCGAAACCGCGCGGCGGCTGCACCATCAGCACGATATTGCCGAAGCGCAGTGCGGCGATGACGATTTCGCCGCGCGCGTCGGACGAACGGTCGACGTAGAGTTCACCGGGCGGCGGTCCCCACGCCTCGACGACAGCGTCGCGGAGCCGGGCGGGCAGGGTGTCGAACCAGGCGGTGTACACGTCCGCGCCGATCCGGATCGGATTACCTTCCAGCTGTTCGGCGGTGAGCCAGTCCGGGTCCTGGCCACCGGCCGCGATGAGGGCATGGATCAGGGCATCACCGTCTCGCTCCGCGAGACCGGGAACCTCCCCCGCGGCGCCGAGATCGTAACCGGCACTTCGCAGTTCGCTCAACAGCTCGATCGCGCTGGCCGGGGTGTCCAGCCCGACCGCGTTACCGATCCGGGCGTGCTTGGTCGGGTACGCCGACAGCATGATCGCCAACCGCTTGCGCTCGGCCGGGATATGCCGCAGCCGGGCATACCGGACCGCGATACCGGCCACCCGGGCCGCGCGCTCCGGATCGGGTACGTAGGTGGACAGACCGTCCTCGTCGAACTCCTTGAAGGAGAACGGCACGGTGATGAGCCGCCCGTCGAATTCCGGCACCGCGACCTGGGTCGCCACATCCAGCGGGGACAGCCCGTCATCGTTGGCCTCCCATTGGGCGCGCCCGCTGGTGAGGCACAGTCCCTGCAGGATCGGCACATCCAGTTCGCCGAGGGCGCCGATATCCCAGGCCTCGTCGTCGCCACCGGCCGAGGCGAGCGCCGGTTTGCTACCGCCGGCGGCCAGTACGGTGACAATCAGCGCGTCGGCCTGCCCCAAGGTGGCGAGCAGCTCCGGTTCGGCGGTGCGCAACGAGGCGCAGTACACCGGCAGCGGTACCGCGCCGGCGTCCTCGATCGCACCGCACAGGGCGTCGATATAACCGGTGTTCCCGGCCAGATGCTGCGCCCGGTAGTAGACGACACCCACGGTCGGTTTCCCGGCCACCGGTTCCGGATCCCGGGCCACCCGCTCGAGGCGCCCCCAGCTCGGCAGCTGCACCGGCGGTTCGAAACCGTGCCCGGTCAGCAGCACCGTATCGGACAGGAAGTTGTACAGCTGGCGCAGATTCCGCGGGCCACCGGCCGCGAGGTAGTTGTGCGCGTCGGCGGCCACCCCTACCGGCACGGTCGAGCACTCCATGAGTTCGGCGTCGGGCGCCATCTCGCCACCCACCGCCACCACCGGCACCCCACTCGCCCGCACGGCGGCCAGCCCGTCCTCCCAGGCGCGTTTGCCGCCGAGGATCCGCACGATCACCAGATCGGCGTCCGCGAGCAGGCCGGGCAGGTCTTCCACCAGCAGCCGGGCCGGATTGGCCCACCGGTAGGCGGCGCCGCTGGCGCGCGCGCTCAACAGATCGGTGTCGGAGGTGGACAGCAGCAGAATCACAACGGTGACCTTCCTGGGGTGACGCGCCCGTCGGGGTTCGATGTGCTCGCCGGAGAGGGTCTGGCTGTGTCAGTGGCGCGACCGCACCGGAATCCCACCGGTTTCCTCGTCACCCGCCGAGCCCCCGGATGCTACCGCGCGCCGGGAGGAAGCCCGCATTCCGGGACCGTGCGCGTCTCCGTCGGGGAGCCGGTGCCGCGCGCACCCTGCCCACCTCATCTCATCCCGGCCCCCGGGGGCACGGCCCGGCGGGAGCCGACGGCGCGACCGGTTCCGGGGCGAAGACGCTCGACGGCGCTCGCTTCCGGGCGGTGCCTGCGCGAAGGCAGCGGTTCGCGCGGTTCGGTACGCCCGTAAACTGGCCGGATCATGGTGCGTACCGATCCCGATTCCTGCCCCGGTGTCCTGCGGCTGCACGAAGCCGCCGACGGCCCGCTGGCACGAGTGCGGGTTCCGGGTGGCGCGCTCACCGCGGCGCAGCTCCAGGTGCTGGCCGAGGCGGCCGCCGAGCTCGGCGACGGGAATATCGAACTGACCTCGCGCGGCAATGTGCAGTTGCGCCGGGTACGCGATGCGGTGACGCTCGGCGAACACCTGGCCGGCGCCGGTCTGCTACCGAGCCGGACCCATGAGCGGGTCCGCAATATCGTCGCCTCCCCTCTCTCGGGCCGCAGCGGACCGTATCCGGATATCCGTCCCCTGGTTCCCGCCCTCGACGCCCGCCTGCTCGACTCACCGCTGCTGGCCGAGTTGCCGGGACGGCTGCTGTTCGCTCTCGACGACGGCCGCGGCGATATGAGCGCACTGCGTCCCGATATCGGGGTGCACGCACTCGATGCGGACCGGTTCGCCTTGCTGCTGGCCGGCGCGGACAGCGGTATCCGGGTGACCACCGCCGAGGTGGTGGATGTGCTGGTGGCCGCCGCGCACGGCTTCCGGGAGATCGGTGCCGGTCACTGGCGGCTGCACGAGGTGGCCGATGGCACCGTCCGCCTGACCGAATGGCTGGGACTGTCTCCCGGTACCGAACGTCTGCGGTTCGCCGATACCGCCGATCCCCCGATCGGCTGGCTCCCGCAGGACGACGGGCTGGTCGCGCTCGGCGCCGGGGTACGCCTGGGGTCGTTACCGGCCCGCACGGCCGAATTCCTCGCCGCGGCCGGACGTCCCGTGCTGCTCACTCCGTGGCGCAGCCTGGTCGTCGCCGATCTCGAAGAATGGCCGGCCGAACAGGTGGTCCGGGTGCTGGCGCCGATGGGCCTGATCTTCGACGCGGCCTCACCGTGGCTACAGGTCACCGTCTGCGCGGGGCGGCCGGGTTGCGCCCGATCCCATACCGATGTCCGTGCCGATGCCGCCGCCGCGGTGGAATCCGGCCGCACCGCCGCCGCGGCCGCCGGTGGGCCGGACGCCGTGATCGCCGCGGCGGAGGTGGTCACCACCGGCCGGCAGCACTGGTCGGGCTGCCACCGGCGTTGCGGACGCCCTGCGGTGCCGGTCACCGAGGTCACCGCCGGACCGGACGGTTACCGGGTGACGCCTCCCGGAGCTCAGGCGTGAACAGGCGGCCGGGCCGACCGCACCCGGTCGATACCCGCGTAGGCGCGCGGCGCGTAGCGCATCCGCTCCGGTAGCAGCGGCCAGACGGTGCGCACCGTCGCCGCGAAAACCCCGAACAGCTTCTGGTCGACCGCGGTCCAGCGCAGGCCGAGGATCTCCCGGGCCCGCTCGGGCATGAGCGCGTTGGCCAGCCACACATTGAACGCCATGACCGGCCGCCAGATCACCGACCACACCGGTTCCGGAATACCCGGCAGCGCCGGAACCCGGTGGCGGCCGAGCCGCAACGCGAAATCGGTGGTGGCATTGGCTTCGAGGACCTCGTCGATGGTGCGGTTCCAGTATTCCTCGAACTCCGCGTAGTTCGAGACCAGTACCCGGTCCGATAGCCCGTACATCCGCCACCAGGTGACGCCCTCGGCGATCAGCTGATCCTTTTCGGCCGCGGTGAGCGGGGTTCCGAAATATTCGTTGATGGCGATGGTCAGTTCCACGAAAGTGGCGTGGGTCCACCAGTACACGTCGGGGTTGAGCGCGTGGTAGCGCTCGCCGCGGGAATCGGTGCCTTTCAACGGGCGGTGGTAATCGCGCACCCGCGCGGCCTGCGCCTCGTTGTCGGCGTCGTAGATCATGCCCTGGATCTGCGGCAGGGAGCGGATCAGGCGGTCCCACGGATCGTCGAAGAAGTTCGAGTGGTCCTGCAGGGCCGCGCCGACGGCGGGGTGCATGTTCTGCAGGATGCCGGTGCGCCCGAGGAACAGCATGTTCCGGAAGTCACCGGCGTATTTCCAGGTCAATGACCCTGGGCCGATCGGCGCGCCCACCGGGGCGGGCGTGTCGGCGGTATTCGGAGCACCCACGATCCGACCTCCATGTCTACCCGGGTTGAAATCTTGAGACGAATGCTACTTCAATATCTCAATTTCTCGGAACGCCGGGTTGCGCAGAACACTCCCGGCGGGAAGCCGGTATCACGGACGCGATCTCGCGGCCGCCCGCGCGGCGAGGATCTCCACTCCGCCGGGAGCGGTCGAGCCTTTCCACGCCACGCTCACACAGTCGCTTCTCGCCTCCGATACCCCCTCGCACGGCTACACTGTCGTATCGTCGTCCGGACGGATGTCCAAACACCTGTTCATCAAGCCCGGGCCCCGGCGCCCGGCCGGACGCCGAACCCGGGACGCTAGTACGGAAGTGAGTACACCGATGAAGACCAAAGGCGCTCTCATCTGGGAATTCGATCAGCCGTGGGCGATCGAGGAAATCGAAATCGGCGATCCGCGTAAGCATGAGGTGAAGATCCAGCTCGAAGCGGCGGGAATGTGCCATTCCGACCACCATCTGGTGACCGGTGGAATCCCGATGATGGGATTCCCGGTCCTCGGCGGCCATGAGGGCGCCGGCGTCGTCATCGAGGTCGGCGCGGGCGTGGAGGATCTCGCGGTCGGCGACCACGTGGTGTTGTCGTTCATCCCATCGTGCGGGAAATGTCCGTCGTGCCAGGCCGGACTGCGCAATCTGTGCGATCTCGGGGCGCTGCTGCTCGCCGGTACCTCGGTGACCGACGGTTCGTTCCGGATCCGGGCCCGCGGACAGGACGTCTACCCGATGGCCCTGCTGGGCACCTTCTCCCCGTACATGGTGGTACACCAGAGTTCGGTGGTGAAGATCGATCCGGCCATCCCGTTCGAGGTGGCCTGCCTGGTCGGCTGCGGGGTCACCACCGGATACGGTTCGGCCGTGCGCACCGCCGATATCCGCCCCGGCGAGGACGTCGCGATCATCGGCCTGGGCGGGGTGGGCATCTCCGCCCTGCAGGGTGCCGCACACGCGGGCGCCCGGTTCATCTTCGCGGTCGATCCCGTGCCGTGGAAACGCGAGCAGGCGTTGAAATTCGGCGCCACCCACGCCTACGCCACCATCGAGGAGGCGACCGCCGCCTGCGCCGAGATCACCTGGGGCGGAATGGCCAAGAAGGTCATCGTCACGGTGGGCGCGGTCCACGGCGAGGATGTCGACAGCTGGATGGGAATCACCGCCAAGGCCGGCACCTGCGTACTCACCGCCATGGGCAATCTCGCCGACAACAGCACCACCCTCAACCTGTCCATGCTGACGCTACTGCAGAAGAACCTGCAGGGCACCATCTTCGGCGGCGGTAACCCGCACTACGACATCCCGCATCTGCTGTCGATGTACCAGGTGGGCAAGCTGAATCTGGACGATATGGTCACCCGGCGCTACCGGCTCGAAGATATCAACGAGGGCTACCAGGACATGCTCGCCGGACGCAATATCCGCGGTGTCATCCGCTATACCGATGCGGACCGCTGAACGAATAATTGGTCTGACCACTTGACCTCTTACCGTCAGCGGCTCTACCGTCGTACCCATGGCCCTGAAACGGATCGCCCGCCGCTCGGTACCGGATGAGATCTACGACCAGCTCGTCGACGAGGTCCTCACCGGTGAACTCGCGCCCGGCGCCACCCTCCCCGCCGAACGGCAACTGGCCGAAGCGCTCGGGGTCTCCCGCCCGACCGTGCGCGAGGCGCTACAGCGGCTCGCGCGCGCCGGCCTGGTGGAAGTGCGCCAGGGCGGTAGTACGACGGTGCGCGATCCGCATCGCTCGGGCGGCCTGGAACTCCTGCCGCGCCTGATCCTGCGCGGGGGCCGGCTCGACCATTCCGTGGTACGCAGCATTCTGGAGACCCGGGCCGCGCTGGGCCGTGAAGTGGCGGCGCTGGCCGCCCGGCGCGGCGGCGCCGCCCGCGAACCGGAGCTCACCGCCGCGGTCACGGCGCTGGCCGCCCAGCAGGATCCGCTGGCCCGGCAGCACGAAGCACTCGTGTTCTGGGATCACCTCGTCGACGCCGCGGATTCGATCGTCTACCGCCTGCTGTTCAACCAATTGCGCGGGGTGTACGAACCCGCGATGGCGGCACTCACCGGTGTCATGGATACCGAGGTGGGCCGGGCGGATCGCTACCGCGATCTCGCCGCGGCCGTCACCACCGGCGACGCGGATACCGCCCGGACCCGCGCCGATGCCCTGCTGTCCCTGGCCGGCCGGGAATTCGATTCGTTACTGGTTCGTCTGGAGCAGTCTCCCTCATGAATTCGCCGAAGTTCGCACTCACCACACGTCTGCGGAACACCCTGCGCGCGAAGCGCTCCCGTGATTCCGAGATCGACCGCCTCGCCCACCGGCGCCTGGCCGACGAGGAGGCACGGACCGCCCGGCGTACACGGGTCGGTCTCGCCGATGTCTTCCGGACCTTCGTCCGGGCCCCCTCCCCCTGGGTGATCACCACTCTGTTCGCCACGGCCGTCACGGCGCGGATCCTGGTGGGCGACTGGCAGATGAGCGATGCGCTGATACCGGTGCTCATGGTGGCCTCGTTCCCCTTCGTGGAATGGGTGATCCACGTCTGCGTCCTGCACTGGCGGCCACGCACCCTCGGGCACCGGCGGATCGACTCCCTGCTGGCGCGGAAACATCGTGAGCACCATGCCGATCCCCGCCGCACCGAACTGGTCTTCATCCCCTGGCAGACCTTCCTGTGGCTGCTGCCGGCCCTCCTGGGGATCGCGGCGATCGCGTTACCGGCCTTCGGCCACCCCGGCCCGGGTCTGACCTTCCTCGCCACCGTCGGCGCGCTCGGCCTCGGATACGAATGGACGCACCACCTGGTGCATACCGATTACCAACCGCGCGGCGCACTCCTGCGCGCGATACGGCGCAACCACCGCCTGCACCATTTCAAGAACGAGCACTACTGGTTCGCCGTCACCACCGCCGGGACCGCCGACCGGCTGCTCGGGACCTACCCCGACCCCGCGCGAGTGCCCAATTCGCCCACCGCCAAAGCGCTGCACGAGCCGAGTGCCGCCTGACGCTCAGGCGCGGCGCAGCTCCAGCACCGGGATGGAGCGGATCCCGCGGGTCTTCTCCTCGTACTCGGCGAAACCGGGGTAGCGGCGGGCCTGCTCGGCGTAGATGCTGTCGCGCCGCTCACCGGTCACCTCCGCGACCGTCACCGGATAGGAGCCCGTCCCACGCTCCACCGTGCCCTTCCCGGCCGCGGTCAGGTTGTAGTACCAGTCGGGATGGGTCGGCGCCCCGGCTTTACTGCCGAATACGTAGATCAGGTCGTCGGGATGCTGTTCGTCGGGCATGTACATCATGGGGGTCACGAACTCACGACCGGACCGGCGACCCCGATGGTGCACCAGCACGATCGGCGCCCCCTCGAAAGGCCCGCCCACCCGGCCCTCGTTCGCGCGGAATTCGGTGATGATCCGATCGTTCCAGTCGTCCGCCATACGCGGCATTATGCCCCGGATCCGAGTCCGCGCGGCGGCATTTCCGGCGTGCGTGGCGTGGGCCGGAAGTGCCGCCGCGGCCGGACCACCGCGGCCGGGAAGCTGTCACACTACGGAATATGGCGTTCACCGACGATCCCGACGGCGACCAGTTCTTCGCACTGCGTACTTTTCGCGCGGACGGCTCACCGGTCACCACCGCGATCCGGCTGGCGTCGGCAGGCGGCCGGTGGTATGGCTACACACCGGGCCGCTCGGGGAAGGTCCGGCGTGTCCTCGCCGATCCTCGGGTCGAGGTCGCACGTTCCACCTTCGACGGAACTCCCACCGGTCCATGGTGCCCGGGCACGGCGCAGGTGCTGTCCGCGGGCGGGCTGTGGACGGCGAAACGGGCGATGACCACCAAGTACGGGATGAAATTCCGCCTCTTCGCACTGACCGTCCTGCTCGGCGGTTTCCGCCCGAACGGCGGACGGGCGGTGGGGCTCGAAATCGATATTCCGGGCGGCCTTCCCGTGCTCCGGCGCTGATGACGGCCACGCTCGGACCACGCTTACGGGGAAGAACCGACCCACCCGGTCCGGGCCCACGACGGAAGCGACGCCGCAGGCCCGGCCGGAACGGCGCTGTTCACCGCAAACACAACGGTGCGATATCGGAGATCCCGCCGGTGACCGGCGAGGTCAGATATATACACGAGCTCTGCCCCGCCGCGGCGATCGCCGCCCGCACCTGGTCCCAGGACGGGGCGTCCAGTGTGGTCCCGCGGGCCAGGACGAAACCCGAGAGCCGGCTCGGATCGGTGACCACAGCCCACGAATAGTCGGGGGCGAGGGCGGTGACGATGTAGTTGGTGGGCCCGTCGATCATGTCCTGACCGGGGACCCCGCGAAAGCTCACGTGCAGCTGCGCCCGGGTCACCGGGTCGTTGACCACGGCGGTGCCGTGTACCTCGTTACGGCCTCCGGACCACGTGGTGCACTGATTGCGCACGGCGATGTTCCCCTGCGGATCCCGTGTGTAGTCCGCTCGGGTATCGCGGGCGCAGGCGAGATTGTACGGTTGCGGGACGGCGGCGAGCTGGTTCCACGTACCGAGATACCTGTCGAGGTCCAGGAAGGGAACGGGAGCCGGACCGGCACCCGGCTCGGCGCCGGCGCCGGCGGCACCGAGCACACCGAGACCGGCGACGGCGGCGACGAGACAGAACGTACGGCGGATTACGCGATGTATGGTCATGACGACTCCTCGCGATCGGTGATCCATGGTCTACCTCGAGATCCGAGCGAATCACCAGCACGAACTCGCCGGACTCGGCGGGGTCGATCATCTCATGACCCTACACGGATGCCGTGGATCCGCACGCTCATGACCGCGGCGGAGCCGGGAACCGGAGCGAATTTCTCCGGAACGGGGCCGGCACCGGTTCCGCGACTCCGCTCGATTCAGGCGCGTACCTGATCGTGACTGTCGACGAAGGCCAGAAAGCGCGGAATCACCTGCTCCGGATTCGCCCAGAGCAGGTCGTGGCCGACACCCGGATAGATCTCGATCTCCGCCGAGGGGATGAGAGCGCGGACGCGGGCGGCACCGCGTTCGGGATCGCTGACCACGGTATCGGCACCGAAAAGCACCAGTAGCGGCGCGGTCAGTGCGGTCATCTGCTCAGATGAAGCGATGCCATACCATCCCGTTGCCCGAGATCCCCGGCAGCAGCAGGATCGGGACGCCACCACCCCTCCGGATCCGCGGACTCGCGTTGTCCCGAAAGAGGTTTCGATATCGCTGATCGTCGACGGCACCGGCCATCGCTGCGCCAGGGTGTTGTACGCGCGCTGATGGACGGCTTTCGCCTCGTCGTCGGTGAATTGCCCGATCTTCGGCATGAGCTCCCTCTCCTCCGCTTTTACGATATGAACATACCACCAAAGTGGTATGGACATACCATAAAATTTCGCCCTCACGGTTGCGGGGAAAGGCAGCAGACCCGTGCCGCGATGGGTCGATCACGCAGTACGACGCCGGGAGCTCACGGATACCATCCGCCGCGTGATCGTTTCGGACACCCGCACACGGTGACCTTCCAGACGGTGGCCGCCGGAGGCGCTTCACCCGGTGCGTTCCGGAACTCCGGCCAGAGGCGCCGCCCGCGAATCCGTGCCGATCGATCACTCCCGACGAGCGGCCGCCCGGACGGACGGAAGGCGCCCCGCACCACATTCATCCCCGGGCACGGGCGTCGATCAAGCCCTGGATATCGATTCTCGTCATGGCATGGACCGCCTGGAGAATTCGCTCGGCCGCCTCCGGGTCGGCCTCCCCCAGCAGTTCGGCGAGCGCCGTGGGGACGACTTGCCAGATGACCCCGAAGCGGTCGATCAGGGAACCACCCGGGCCTTCCCGCCCACCGTCGGCGAGAATCGCCCACGCCGTATCCACTTCCTCCTGGGTGTCACACTCGAGATACAGCGAGATCGCGCCGCCGGCAGCGGACCGCGAACCACCGTTGTAGGCGATGTACCGCTGCCCGGCCAGTTCGAAGACCACGGTGGTGACCCGGCCGTCCGCGTCCTGTTGCCGGTCGAGTATCGCCGCGTCGGCGAAGAGGCGGGTGTAGTGTTCGGCGGCTTCCTCCGCGCAGCCGTCGAACCACAGGAATGTACTCGTTCGCATAACCTTTTCCTTCTACCGGGATTTCAACGAGCCGCCGGGATCCGGCATTCGCCGAGGTCGATGGTGTCGGCCACCTTCTCCATGCCACGACCGACGAGGTTTCTCGGCAGGTACCGCAGCATCCGGACCATCCGGTTGCGCAGCCAGATCTGCGCCGGCGAATCGGGCATGAGGCCCCCGTCTCCGGCACCGCGGGCGAATTTCTGGGCACGGTCGGTGAACAGGCGCATCTTCTGCTCGTAGGCGGCGTAGGCGCGGCTGTGCTCTCCGTCGGCCGCGGCCAGTTCGCCGGCCAGGACGTAGGCGCCCACGAGCGCGAGACTGGTGCCGATACCGGACATCGGCGAGGCGCAGTAACCGGCATCCCCGAGCAGTACCGTCCGGCCGCGCGACCAGGTGTCGACCTCCACCTGGAGCACCCTGTCGAAATAGAAATCGGTTGCCTCCCAGATGGCGGCCAGCATCCGGGGAACCTCCCACCCATCTCCTTCGAAGGCACGGATCACGATCCGCTTCTGCTCATCGATATCGTTGCGGTCGTAGCGCAGCGGGGCCGAGCGCAGGAAGAATCCGGCCAGCGCGGTACCGGGCTCGGGCTGCGGATAGATACCCGCGGTCCGCCCGGGCCGGCCGTTGCCCGCCGGCATGGTGTACATCAGCCGCCAGCCGTCGTGGTCCATCTCGGTGCCGATGGTGAACAACGACAGGTAGCAGCCGAGGTCGCGCAGATACCGCTCCGCCGGCCCGAAGACGAGCCGGCGGACGGTGGAATGCACCCCGTCCGCGCCGATCAGCAGATCGAACCTTCTGGTGGCGCCGCGCCGGAACCGGACGTGTACGCCGTCGTCGCCCTGCTCGACGGCGGTGATCGTCTCGTCGAACACATACTCGACGTCGTCGCGGGTGACCTCGTAGAGGATCCGCGCCAGATCGGTACGGCGGATCGACAATTCGGCGACCGGGCCGCCCGAATGCCCGAAGACCTCCGCACCCATGGTCGCGACGCGCTTGCCCGAGGCATCGACGAACGCCATACCCCGCGCTCCGGTGTTCGCCGCGCGGACCTGCGCGACGATACCCATCCGGGCGGCCACCTCCCGGGCAGTTCCGCGGATATCGACCGCGTGACCGCCGCTGCGCGGTTCGGGGGCGCGTTCCACCACGGTCGGCCGGAAGCCGTACCTGTGCAACCAGTACGCCAGGGCCGGCCCGGCGATTCCGGCACCGGAAATCAGAATGTTCCGGTTCTCCATTGATTCTCCTGCTGTCTCGTCGGAGCCGACGACCCGCCCCGGCGGTTGCCGGTGACCGGAAGTGGCGATGGACGTGCGAAGGTCCGCACTACAGCGACTCGTACGTCGTATTTGTTCCGGTTAGAGATTAGGCATAAACGTTGCCGAACAACACTTTTGATGACAATTGGTGTACTAGTTCACCGCCGCCGGTGAACTAGTACACTCTGATGGACACGGACCGTATCGGAACATCGGAGGGGCCATGCCGTCACCGGCACGACATCCGGGACCGCCCTATCAGGCGATCGCCGCGGAGATCCGCGCCCGGATCACGAGGGGCGACCTGCGCCCCGGCGACCGGGTGCCCTCCATCCGGCAGATCGCCCAGCGGTGGGGGGTCGCGGTCGCGACCGCCACCAAGGTGACAGCGGTCCTGCGCGCGGAAGGGCTGGTCGAAGCACGGGTCGGCGCGGGCACGGTGGTCAGCGCGTTCGGCGGCCGGAGCCGGAGGACCGACTCCCCCGCGCCACACCCGCGCACCACTCCGACGATGCGGCGGCCCGGACCCACCGAACGGGAGCCACACCGGAAAGCCCTGCTGCGCAGTGCTATCGAGATCGCCGATACGGAGGGGCTCGACGCGGTATCGATGCGGCGTCTCGCGGCCGAACTCGGTGTCGGACCGATGTCGCTGTACCGCTACGTCGCGAACAAGGACGAACTGCTGACCCAGATGGCCGATGAGGCCTTCGGTGAGCTCCCCCTCCCGCAACCGGGGTCACGCGGGTGGCGCGTCGACCTCGAACGGATCGCCCGCCTGCAATGGCAGTTGTGCCGACGGCATCTCTGGCTGCCCGGAATCGTCTCGTTCACCCGCCCCCTGCTCGCTCCCAACATGATGGCGCATACCGAATGGATACTCCGCGCGCTCGACGGGCTGGGGCTTTCCGCCGAGATCCGGATGCGCGAAGCTCTCACCCTGCACTCACTCGTTCTCACGGTTGCGTTGTCCAGAACCGAAGAAGCCGAAGCCGAGCAGAACACCGGCGTCACTCTCGACGGATGGCGGACGGCGGCACGGGCACGTACGCAAGAACTCCTCGGGACCGGGCGGTTTCCGTTGCTCGCGGCGACTCCCGAGGATACGACGGCAGATCTCGACGGACTGTTCGAATACGGACTCGCACGGCACCTCGACGGCTTCGCCGTGCTGGTCGCAGGCCGGACCGGGAAAAGCTCGCGAGGCACGACAGAACCGTCGTGAGCGGTTACCGAAGGGGTGACGTCCGCGATTCACGCCAGGCCTTGACACCACTCCGTCCGTAGTACTATGGTTCAAACCACTGCAGGCAGAGTACTACGAATGAAGCGGTACGGCTCGGGATTTCTCTTACGCCCTGCCGGAAGCCCGGCTTCTACGGTTTTCACGAAAGGCGCGATTTCTATGCGAAAGCAGCACGGCACCTACCCCATTCGCCCTGCCGCGCAACGTTACGTGGCGCGCCCCGTGCCACCACGGAACACCGCTACCGCCAGGAACGGATGGTCCCGGCACGGCAGGCACGGGGCCAGGTAGGGCCCGGTCGTACCCAGAATTCCCCGACGAGGCCGCAACGGCCGGAAGGACATGCTCTGCGCTATGCGTGATGTGAAAATCTGGAGTGAGGAGTTCGGCGCCGCAACGGACGCGCCGATCCTGTTGATCATGGGGTCGATGTCGCAGGGCATCCTGTGGCCGGAGGAATTCATCGGCCGCCTCGTCGCCGGAGGACGCCGGGTGATCCGGTACGACCACCGCGACACCGGACTGTCCGAGACCGTCGACTTCGCGGCGGAACCGTACACGTGGCACGCCATCAAGAACGACGTGTACCGCGTGCTGGACGCCCACGGCCTGGCGAGCGCGCATCTGGTCGGCCATTCGGCGGGCGGACTGCTCGCCCAGTTCGTGGCGGTGGAGCGGCCGGAGCGAGTGCGCTCACTGACCGTTATCGGTTCCTCCCCGCTTGGCGGCAGCGAAGGTCAGGTGATCATGCGGGCACTGATGGGGCAGCCGCAGCCCGAGGGGAGCCTGCCCGAACCGACGCCGGAGTTCGTGAACTTCTACCGCTCGCTGCTGGCCGCCCCGCCGCCGGAGAACCGGCGCGCCGCGATCGACGGCATGATCGCCGAGCAGCGCGTACTGCACGGCACCGGGCTACCGTTCGACGCGGACGCGGCACGCCGGCTGCAGGAACGGATCCACGACCGGGCCCGCGACCTGTCCGCGGTGGCCAACCACCGGCTGGCCGCGGCAGCCGATCCGGATTTCGAACCGGTGGGCGCGCTCTCTCGGATAACGGCACCCACGCTGGTCGTCGAAGGCAGCCACGAACCGGCCAAACCGGGTCACAGCGCGATCATCGCCGAGCAGATCCCGGGCGCGCGGCTGAAGATCGTGGCGGGTATGGGCCATACGCTGCCGCCGGAGGTACACGAGGAACTGGCCACCGCCGTCCTCGCCCATACGGCCGAATGATGCCCGCCCGGACCGCGGCACCCGCACCGAGCCGGTACCGGCCGGCTCGGTGCGGTCCGTACCGCCACGGCTTCCGTTCTCCTCCCGCCGGAACTCACTCCGGTGGAGTCAACTCACGCAGTACCGCGCAGAGGGTGGCGTGAACCGACGATTCCGTACCGGCGTTCCCGGGCTCCCAGGACGGTTCCGGCGCAGCCGCGCTCGCCGGGCCGAACAGCCACCACACATTCCGCCCCGGATCGATGAACCGCGCGAGGGACGAACCGCCGTAGCACGGCTGGTCTCCGCCGCGAACGCGTTGAGACTACCGTAGCCGTTGCCGAGGTCGAGGGTGCGTCGGATCAACGGTGGAACAGGCATGGAACGAGGCTCACACCCTTTGCCGACAGCGCGTATCCGCAAAGCGACGGCCACGGAAACTCCTGCCATACAGCAACGTAGCGGGGCGGGCGCGCCGTGGGCCGGCTGCGGCGGAACGGCTGCCGGTCAGCGGGAATCGGCGATCGCGGCCAGTTCGGCCGCAGTACCGCCCATGATGGTGGCGGCGTGCGCGGTGATCAGGTCGGTCGGCCAATCCCACCAGCGTGCCCGCAACAGCAGCTCGACCTCCTCCGCGGTGAAACGGGTACGGATATGCCGGGCGGGATTGCCCCCGACGATCGCATAGGGTTCGACATCCTTGGTCACCACCGCGTGCGCGGCGACCACCGCGCCGTCTCCGATCGTCACCCCGGGCATGATCGTGGCCGAACGCCCGATCCAGACATCGTTGCCGATCACGGTATCGGGCAGCGGATCGATCCCGGTGAACACCTCGAGCGTATTCTCCGTCCACTCACCCCCGAACATGGTGAACGGGTAGGTCGACGGCCCGGCCATCGGGTGGTTACCGCTGGGCATCACGAATGTCACCCGCGGGGCTATCGCGGTGAACCGCCCGATCACCAGCCGCTGCGGCCCGTAGTTGTAGAGAACGTTCGCCTCCTGGAACGGCACGCCGCTGCCCTCGTCGTCGAAGTAGGTGAACTCCCCTACCTCGATGAACGGCGAATCCACCTGGTTGGCCAGGAATATCACGTTCGTGAGATCCGGACGGGTGGACGGATACAACAGGGTGGGGTCGGGAGCGGGCACGGGCGATCCTCCTGCGGTCGAGCATTGTCACAACAGTGAACGGCAACCAATCTACGGTGCCGGTGCGGCGGGTCCTCCGGTAGCTCGTGCGCGGGAGGCCGAGGGCCTATCACCGTGGCGGCGTGCCGGGAGCGGCCCGGTTTCCCGCCACCCACACCGGCTCGGCACCCCGGCGCGGCATAGGGTGTCGGCATGCCCGACGCACCGACCAGCTACCTCACCGACGCGGACGAAATCTACCGCCGGTCGTTTTCGATCATTCGATCCGAGGCCGCGCTGGACCGGTTTCCGGCCGATATCGCGCAGGTGGTGGTGCGGATGATTCACGGCTGCGGCCAGGTCGATCTCGCCGGGGACGTACTGTTCACCCCCGGCGTGGTGCGGGCGGCGCGGACGGCGCTGCGGGCGGGGGCGCCGATCCTGTGCGACGCGAATATGGTCGCCTCGGGTGTCACCCGTAACCGGCTGCCCGCCGGCAACGAGGTGCTGTGCCTGCTGCGGGACCCGCGGGTGCCGGATCTGGCGGCCCGGCTCGGCACCACCCGTTCGGCCGCCGCGCTGGAGCTGTGGCGGGACCGGCTAGGCGGTGCGGTGGTGGCCATCGGGAACGCCCCGACCGCCCTGTTCCACCTGCTGGACATGATCGCGGCGGGCGCACCCGCCCCCGCCGCGGTGCTGGGGATACCGGTGGGGTTCGTGGGGGCGGCCGAATCCAAGGAAGCACTGGCCGCGACCACCGGCCTCGACTACCTGACGGTGCGGGGTCGCCGCGGCGGCAGCGCGATCACCGCCTCGGCGCTCAACGCGATCGCGACCGAAGAGGAATGACCGTGCGGACCGGAAAACTGTGGGGTGTGGGGCTGGGCCCGGGCGACCCGGAACTGGTGACCGTGAAGGCGGCGCGGATCATCGCCGAAGCCGATGTGATCGCGTTCCACAGTGCCCGCCACGGGCGCAGTATCTCGCGGGGTATCGCGGAACCGTATATGCGGCCAGGGCAGCTCGAGGAACATCTGATCTATCCGGTGACCACCGAGACCACCGATCATCCGGGCGGCTATCAGGGCGCTATCGACGAGTTCTACGCCACGGCCGCCGAACGGCTGGCCGCGCATCTGGCGGCGGGCCGGTCGGTGGCCCTGCTGGCCGCCGGCGATCCGCTCTTCTACAGCTCCTACATGCATATGCACCGCCGGCTCGCCGACCGGTTCGACACCGAGATCGTCCCCGGCGTCACCTCGGTGAGCGCGGCCTCGGCGGCGCTGGGGACGCCACTGGTGGAGGGTGAACAGGTGCTGACGGTCCTGCCCGGCACCATGCCCACCGCCGAACTCACCCGTCGCCTCGCCGACAGCGACGCGGCCGCGATCATGAAACTGGGCCGCACCTACCCCGGTGTCCGCAAGGCGCTCGCCGATTCCGGCCGGCTGGATCGCGCGTACTACGTGGAGCGGGCCAGTACCGGGCGGGAACGGGTACTGGCGGCGGACGAAGCGGACGACGCGCAGGTCCCGTATTTCGCGATCGCCATCGTTCCGGGCCCCGAACCCACCACGGCCCTCGGGAGAACCCGGAGCACAAGTGGAACGGCCCGCCCCGCCACCTCGGACGCCGCGCCCGGAACACACCGGACGACCGCACGCCCGGCCGCGCCCGGGGCCCCTCCCGCGTCGTCCGGTACCGGCGAGGTCGTGGTCGTGGGACTCGGTCCGGGCGATACGAACTGGACGACCCCCGAGGTCACCGCGGCCCTGGCCGCGGCGACCGACCTGGTCGGATACACCACCTACATCGATCGGGTACCGGTCCGCGCGGGACAACGCCGGCACGCCAGCGACAACCGGGTCGAATCCGAACGCGCCGCCATGGCCCTGGATCTCGCCCGGCGCGGCGCCCGGGTGGCCGTGGTGTCCTCCGGTGACCCCGGAGTGTTCGCCATGGCCGCCGCGGTGCTGGAGGAATCGGCCGATCCGCAGTGGGCCGGTGTCCCGGTGCGCGTACTGCCCGGTGTGACGGCGGCCCATGCGGTGGCCAGCCGGGTCGGTGCGCCGCTGGGCCACGACTACGCGATGATCTCGCTGTCCGACCGCCTCAAACCGTGGGATGTGGTGGCGCGGCGGCTGGCCGCGGCGGCAGCGGCGGATATGGCGATCGCCGTGTACAACCCGGCCTCGAGCCGGCGCACCTGGCAGGTCGGTGCGATGAAGGACATCCTGCTCGAGCACCGGAGCGCGGATACACCCGTGGTCGTGGGACGGGACGTCGGCGGGCCCACGGAGTCGGTACGGGTACTGTCCCTCGGCGATCTGGATCCCGACGAAGTGGATATGCGGACCCTGTTGATCATCGGCGCCTCCACCACCTCCGTCGTCGGCGACGGCGGTACGCCCCGAGTCTTCACCTCCCGCCGCTACCACGCCTGATCGCGCGTCATCCGATAGCATTCCACTATGGAATAGTGTCGGTGGAAGGAAGATGTGGTGAACGGCAAAACGAAGCGGCCACTGAACTCCACGGCCGCCTCACTGCTCGGATTCCTGCACGAGGGGCCGATGTCCGGCTGGGATCTGGTGACGCGCGCACAGGACTGTATCGGCGATTTCTGGACCATCACCCAGAGTCAGGTCTACCGGGAACTCGCCACGATGGACGCGGCCGGTCTGGTGGTCAAAGGGGAGACCGGAGCCCGCGACCGCACCCCGTACCACATCACCGATGCCGGGCGCGCCGAGTTCGCCGAATGGATCGCCCGCGATCCGAGCGCGGAGACCATCCGTTTCCCGCTCCTGCTCACCCTGCATTTCGGCGGCCACCTCGATCCCGCGCATCTGGCCACCATCATCGACAACAGTCGCAAGATCCACCAGGAACGGCTGGACCGCTACCGCGCCGAGGACCTCGAAACGCTCTCGCCCTTCACCCGGGCCACCCTCGAATTCGGTATCGGATACGAACGCGCCGTACTGGATTGGTTCGACCGGTTACCCGGACTGCTCTCTCCGTGATCCCACCGCCCGGAATCGCGTGCACACCGGGCCGCCGCCACCGGCTCTCCCGCGGCCGATACGGGTGGAATATCAATCCGGTGCCGTTTTTCCCTCGGCGCCGGACTCCCGGGCCCTGTGCTCCACCACGAGTGCCCGCGCCGCCGCGACCGTACCGGCCACCACCACATCCGGTGGCACGGCGGGGCGGTCGATCATCACCACGGGGATACCCGCCGCGCGGGCGGCGGTGAGTTTCGCGACGGTGGCCGCGCCCCCGCTGTCCTTGGTTACCAGCACATCGATACGGTGGCGGGCCAGCAGTTCGGATTCCTCGTCCACCGTGAACGGCCCTCGGGCAAGCAGGATCTCGTGGCGCGGCGGGAGTTCGGGGCCGGGCGGGTCGATGGCCCGGATCAGGTACCAGGGCCGGGCGTAACCGGCGAACGCGCCCACCCCCTGCCTGCCGATGGTGAGCAGAATGCGACCGCCCAGCCCGGCGGCGGTGCGCGCGGCGGCGGGCGTGTCGAGGACCCGGTACCAGCGGTCGCCCGGCCCGGCGGTCCAGCCGGGACGGCTCAGCCGGATCATCGGAAGCCCGAGTTGCGCGGTGGCGCGCGCGGCGTGGGCGGTCATGGTCGCGGCGAAGGGATGCGTGGCATCTATCACGAGGTCGATCCGGTGGTCCACCAGCCAGGCGCGTAACCCGGTGGCGCCCCCGAAACCACCGATCCGTACCGCGCCGGCCGGTAGCACCGGATCGGAAACGCGACCGGCGAGCGAGGACACGATCTCGAGTCCCCGCTCGCCGGTGAGTGCGTGGGCGAGTTCCCGGGCTTCGCCGGTACCGCCCAGCAGCAGAATTCTCAGGGCTGGCCGCTGAAGTAGGCGATGGCGGCATCCAGCAGCGGCGGGCCGCCGGCGACCGCCAGGCCGATACCGGCCCCGATGATCGCGCCCGGAATCAGGCCGACACCCAGGAACAGGAAACCGACACCGGCGCCGATCGCCGCACCCACGGCCGCGCCCAGCGAGGCCCGCTGCAGCTCGCTCATGAACCACTGCTGGGCGCCGATGAATTCCGCCTGCGACGGTGCGCCCGCGACCGGGGTGGCCTGCGGGGTGAGCGTCAGCCGGCTGCTGTCCTCGTCGATGGTGGCGGCCACCGCGACGACCTCGCCGCCGGTCTCCTGGGAAAGCGGAATACTGGTCAGGCGCTCCCCGGCGGCATTGGTCAGCACCACCGCGTTGTTGGCGGCATCCAGGCTGAACGCGCCCCCGGAGACGGTGGTGACCAGCGCGGTACCGGCCTCGGCCAGGCTCAGGGTGTAATCCACGCCGCGATCGTGGCCGGTGACCTCCGGAACCGCGTTCTGCTGCTGTTCGACGGCGGGAGCCGCGGGAGCAGGGGCGGCGTACCCGGTGCCTGCGGCGATACCGGTGGCGGCGGCCGCCATGATCGCGGTCGCGGCGAACTTCTTGTATTTCACTTATCGTTCTCCCCGTTGCGCGCGGGTCCGCGTGACCCACGCTCGAACCACAGTGACCTTACTACCGATACCCGATTCGTCCATTCGGGTTCCCGCCTCCGAGAACGGCTTCCGCTCAATATTTCACGACCGACCACTGCGTCACCGGCAACTGTGGCCGCCAGGTGGTGAAGCGGCCCAGCGGTTCCCCGCGGTAGATCTGGAACCGGCGCAATTCGCCACCGTGTGCCGCCGACCAGCGCACCAGCGCGGCTTCCGATTCCGCGGTGACCGCGTTGGCCACCAGCCGCCCGCCCGCGCGCAGCCGGGACCAGCAGCGCTCGAACAGACCGGCGGTGGTGAGCCCGCCGCCGAGGAAGATCGCGGTGGGCGCGGTGAGCCCGGTGGCGGAGCCGAGTTCGGCCATCGCCTCACCCCGTATCTCGAGATCGGGCACACCCAGCGCGGCGGCATTGGCCGCGATCTGCGCGCGGCGCCGCTCCAGCATTTCGAACGTCACGGCCCGGCAGGCCGGATGCGTGCGACACCATTCGATGGCGATGGTGCCCGAGCCGCCGCCGATATCCCACAGCGTCTCACCGGGGGCGGGCGCGAGCGCCGCGAGGGTGAGCGCCCGGATCTCGGTCTTGGTGAGCTGGCCGTCACCACCGTAGACACCGTCGGGCAGTCCGGGTACCCGGGTGAGCCGCGGCCGGACCGCTTCGCCCACCGCGGCGACGGCGACGATATTGAGCGGATCGCCCGGTACTTCGTGCCAGTCGGCCGCGGTACCGGTCACCAGCCGCTCGGCAGGTCCGCCCAGCTGCTCCAGCACCGTGAGAGTCGATGGACCGAAACCGTTGCGCCGCAACAGTTCCGCCACCGCGGCGGGAGTTCCGGAGTCGGCGCTGAGCACAAGAATCCGGCGGCCGTCGGCCAGTTCGGGTAGTAATCGTTCGAGCGGCCGGCCGACCGCGCTCACGATGCTCACCTCCGGCAACGACCAGCCCAGCCGGGCGCATGCCAGGGACGCCGAGGAGGGCTGCGGGAACACCCGCAACGATTCGGGCCCGAGCAACCGGGCCAGCGTGGTACCGATCCCGTAGAACATGGGGTCACCGCTGGCCAGCACCCCGAACTGGGTATCGCGGTGGCCGGTCAGCACCTCGGGCAGCGCGGGAAGCAGCGGTGCGGGCCACGGCTCGCGACGAGCCTCCACCTCGTCGGGGAGCAAGGCCAACTGACGGGGCGAACCCAGCAGCACCACACACTCCCGCAGCACCGCCCGCGACCGCTCCGGCAGACCGGCCCAGCCGTCGGCGCCGATACCCACGACGGGAACGGGAGCACCCGTCCAGCGGAACCCGGTGGCCGGGGCACGAGTCACCACCGCCGCCGGTACCCGTTCCGCGGCGGGGCCCGGAACACGGCTCACCGTGGTAGCCGCCGCCAGACGGCCTGGGGCAGCAGCCGCATACCGAAGAACACCGGGCGCAGGATGCCCGGAATCCAGATCCGCCCCGCACGACGACCGAGGGCGGCGACCACCGCCGTCGCGACCTGGTCGGGAGTGCTGGAGAACGGGGCGGGGTGCATACCCTCGGTCATCCGGCCGACGACGAAACCCGGTCGCGCGAGCAACAGGTGCACACCGCTGCCGTGCAGAGCGTCGGCGAGACCGCTGGCGAAACCGTCCAGTCCGGCCTTGGCCGAGCCGTAGACGTAGTTGGCCCGCCGCACCCGGACACCGGCGACCGAGCCGAACACCACGATCTGACCGCTGCCCTGCGCGCGGAGTTCGTTGGCCAGGACGGTGAGCACGCTGAGCTGCGCCGTGTAATCGGTGTGCACCACGGCCAGGGCGTGGGCGGGATCCGATTCGGCCCGGACCTGGTCGCCCAGCACCCCGAACGCCAGCACCGCGACACCGATCGGCCCGTAATCGGCGGCGATCTTGCCCAGGAGAGCGGGATGGCTCGCCGTATCGTCGGCGTCGAATTCGATCGGATGCACCGCTGTCGCCCCGGCCGCCGTGAGCGCCGCGATCTCGGCGTCCAGATCCTCGCACCGCCGCGCGGCCAGCACGACCGCCCGGCCCGGTGCGAGGCGCAGCGCGACCTGCAGGCCGATCTCACTGCGGCCGCCCAGCACCAGCACCGTTCCCGGGTCGATCTCTCGTGTACGACGCACAACCATGCGCTCAGTCTGTCATCCGGGCGGGCATACGCCCCGAACCGGGAGACACGGTCGTGTCCGGTGACACCGGCCGAGATACGTCCCCGCCGCCCGCTACGGTCTGTACATGGCGCTCAGCACTGTCGAATTGTCTCCGGCCGCCGTCGAGTTCCTCACCGAACGGCATCTGGCCACCCTCACCACCCTGCGGGCGGACGGTACCCCACACGTGGTGCCCGTCGGATTCACCTGGGACGGTGACGCCGGGCTGGTCCGGGTGATCACCAGCGGGGATTCGGTGAAGGCACGGAACGCCCGGCGCTCCGGCTATGCCGCGGTCGGTCAGGTGGACGGACGCCGCTGGCTGACCCTGGAGGGCAGGGCCGTGGTCCTGGACGATCCGGCCGCGGTCCGCGAAGCCGAACGCCGCTACGCCGAACGCTACCGGACCCCGCGGGAGAATCCGGCCCGGGTGGTGCTGGTCATCGAGGTGCAGCGCGTGCTGTGCGGAGTCGCGCTGCACAACCCGTGATCCGGTGCGCCCCGATCGGCGTCCGGCTGCGCGGTGATCCGGCCGGCCACCGGCCCTGCCGGACCGCGTCGTAGACGCGCTCCCGGCGAACGGTCAGGCGGGAAGCACGGTGAGACCGTGGGGGCGCTGGTTCATCGAAACGCATCCGTCCTCGGTGACCACCACGATGTCCTCGATGCGGGCACCCCATTCGCCGGGGAAGTAGATGCCCGGCTCGATACTGAAGGCCATCCCGGGCCGGAGTTCGAGATCGTTACCGGCGACGATGTAGGGCTCCTCGTGGACCGACAGCCCGATACCGTGGCCGGTCCGATGCACGAAGGCGGGACCGTAGCCCGCCGCCTCGAGCGGTTGCCGGGCGGCCGCGTCCACCGCTTCGGCCCGGACACCGGGACCTACCGCGGCCACCGCCGCGGCCTGGGCCTGTTCCAGTACAGCGCAGCGGGCGGCGATATCGGCATCGGGTTCACCGAGCACATAGGTGCGGGTGGAATCGGAATAGTATCCGGGTTCCACCGGGCCGCCGATATCCACGACGACCACGTCACCGGCCGCTATCCGGCGGTCGGAGAGCTCGTGGTGCGGGTTGGCGCCGTTGGGCCCGCTACCGACGATGACGAACGCGGCCCCGGTATGCCCCTCGGCCACGATGGCGTCCGCGATATCCCGGCCGACCTCCGCCTCGGTCCGCCCGACGCGCAGGAATTCCGCCATCCGGGCGTGCACCCGGTCGATGGCCGCACCCGCCCGCTGGAGCGCGGCGATCTCGGCGGCGTCCTTGATCATCCGCATTTCGCGCAGGACGGGAGTCGCCGAGACGGGCAGACCGCTGAAACTGCGGGCCAGCGGCAGCAGATGCAACGCCGGCATGGCATCGGCCACCGCCACCCGCGAGCCGATGTGCAGGGCCGATCGCACCAGCTGGTACGGGTCGACGCCGTCGACCCAGTCCAGGACCCGCAGGCCCAGTTCGTCCACCGCGGAATCACGCAGCCCGGCCAGCTCCAATTTCGGGACCACCACCGAAGGGGTGGCCTTGTCCGAGGTGACGACCAGGCAGGTGAGCCGCTCGAACGATTCGGCGGCCGAGCCGATGAGATACCTCAGATCCGGGCCGGGGGTGATGAGCAGCGCGTCCAGGTGCGCCTCGCGGATGAGTTGCACCGCCCGCTCCAGTCGTTCCCCGTAGACATCTGCCGCGAACCGTGATTCCGAATGCGCGCTCATGATCTCGAACTTACCCCGCATCATGGGGCGGAACACCTGATCGGTCGGTGCCGCCCGGTAGATTCGCCGGGTGACTACGACCGAATCCACGCCGCGTCCGCTGCTGCTGCTGGACGGAGCGAGTCTGTGGTTCCGGGCTTTCCACGCCATCCCGGACAAGATCATCGCACCCGACGGCCGCTCGGTGAACGCGCTGCGCGGTTTCACCGATATGGTCGCCTCCCTCATCACCCGCCATCGGCCCGCGCGGCTCGTGGTATGCCTGGACCTGGAGTGGCGGCCGCGCTTCCGGGTGGAGCTGGTGCCCACCTACAAAACCCACCGCCTCGATACCTCGGCGACGGCCGCGCCGGGCGCCGAGGACGTACCGGACCGGCTCACCCCACAGGTCGAGATGATCCTCGAGGTCCTGGCCGCCGCCGGGATCGCCACCGGCGGTGCCACCGGTCTGGAGGCCGACGATGTCCTGGGTACCCTCGCCTCCACCGAGCGCACCGACCCGGTGATCGTGGTCAGCGGTGACCGTGATCTGCTGCAATTGGTCCGTGACACCCCCGAACCGACGGTTCGGGTGCTGTATGCGGGTCGTGGCCTGGCGAAGGCGGAGCTCTTCGGTCCCGCCGAGGTGGCGGAGAAATACGGTGTGCCGCGGGAGAACGCCGGCCCCGCCTACGCGGATATGGCGACCCTGCGCGGGGATTCCTCCGACGGCCTGCCGGGTGCGGCCGGTATCGGCGAGAAAACCGCCGCCACGTTGATCCGACGGTTCGGTTCGCTCGAGGCGCTGCGGGCCGCCGTGGACGATCCCGGTTCGGACCTCGCCCAGGGGGTCCGCGCGAAACTGCGGGCCGCGGCGGAGTATCTGGACGCGGCGGCCCCGGTGGTACGTGTGGTTCGGGACGCGGATGTGATCCTGTCCCGGCCCGATATCCTGCATCCCATCCCGGCCGACATGGACGCGCTGTACGAACTGGCTCGCCGCTACAACGCGGAGAGCCCGGTCGAGCGGCTCGTCAAGGCTCTGGCCACCTGCGCCTGAGTTCCCGCGGCCGCACCGGCGGGCCGGACATCGAACGGTCGCCGGGATCGGTGCCCGCCCGGCGGGGTGCGACTCGCTTATCGAGGCGAAGGGAGCTCCCCGGTATCGGAGAGATATCCGGCGATAACGGCGAGTTTGGTATTCGTATGCTGGCTGGCGCGCACGAGCAGGGCGAAAGCTTGATCGGCGGTGAGTTTGTGCCGCTCCATGAGAATGCCCTTGGCCTGACCGATCAGATCACGGGTATCGATCGCTTGCTCCAGTTGGGTGACCTGCTGGGCGGAGGCCATGGCCACGGCGGCATGGGCGGCGAAAAGCGGGCCGACCCGCTCGGATTCGGGGGTGAAAGCCCGGGGCAGAGGAGAATAGACGTTGAGGGCGCCGAGGTCCTGAGCGGTGACGTAGAGCCGGAAGGACAGCATACTGCCGATGCCCAGCTCGGCGGCCCGGGCGGCGAAACGCGGCCACCGGGGTTCGTCGGAGGTATCCGGCAGGGATACGGTATGCGTTTCGTACAGCACATCGAGGCACGGTCCCTCGCCCGTGTCGATCTGGGCTCGGTCGACCCGGTAGACGATATCCGCGGAGGCGACCGGGGTACGCATCGTCTTCCGCCCGGCGAAAACCGAGATTCCCGCGTAGGCCGCGCCGGGCACCGTGTGCACCGCGGTCTCGACGATCCCCGCGAGCGTCGATTTCACATCGTCCTGGGCTTCCAGGTAGCGGGCCAGATCGCCCAATCGCACGGCGAGATCTTCCGCGGAGCTCCCGGTAGCGGTGGTCTCCTGCCCCGGCTCATGGCCCGGGCCGCCGTGCGTCTCCGCCGTCATCGGTGCGATACCGCCTTTCGGACAGTCCCCGCCCGGACACCGCGCGGCGAGGACGCCCGGCTCCGCTTCCGGGGAATGGGTGCGTAGCACCCACCTTATGTCGCCCTTCGGCGTGACGTTCGGCAGCGGCGCTTCGGCGACAGCCACGGCGGCGGAAGCGATCGGTATCCCGGACGCGGCTACCGGCCGCGCCGCAGGGAAGCCGGTTGCTGCGGACCCTGGAAATCGCTCCCGGGCCCGGCGGCGTTCCCCCCGGACAGCAGGCGCAAACGTACTTCGGGTTCGAATTCCGGCTCGTCCGGAAGAATCCGCGGCGGCTGGTAGCGGGGCGGGCGGACGACCGACGGTGTGCTCCGCTTGTGCAGTTCGAAAACGGTCAATGCCCCGACCACGGTCGAGCGGACGGACAAATGGGCGAGCCGGGGGTCGCCGCCGGCGATGCGGACGAGCCGGACGTCGGAGGTGACCAGGCATATCTCCACACCGTCGCCACGGCACCGCCGGGCCTCCTCCGCCAGGGCGGCAAGGGTGCGCAGCGAGAGGAAGTCGAGCCTGGTGGCGTCGACGATGAGCGCGCCCCGAGCGGTTCGAGCCGCCTCGACGGCCTCCCGCACCTGCTGCCGCCACAACGGCAGGGTGTAGGCGTCCGCCTCGCCGCGGGCCGACAGGACGATGATGTCCCCTCGGCGCCGGAGGCGGAAAGCCAGTTGCTGGTCGGGTGATCTCATATACCGGCGTGAGGAAGGAGTCGAAAAGACAGGCGCAGTGCTGACATGGGGATTCATATGCATCCGAATCGGATCGGGATGCGCGAAGCATCCGGTCACGCCAACCCTGCTTCTCAAGGCAAATTCGTGAACCCGTGCTCCCACAGCATACATGCCGGCACTGTTCGTGCCGGAAGAGCAGCCGAGCCGGCACCTCGGCCGCTATCCGGCGCGGCGGGACCGAGCACCCCGGGAGAACACCGCCGGGCCGACGGTTCGCGCACACCCACCGGAAACGGAAAAACCCCGCCGGTAGCAGCTTCCGGCGGGGACGAACCGTCGTGCGAATCAGCTGGGGCGGCCGACCTCGTAGGTGCCGTCCTCCTTGGTGATCTTGATATTGACCTTCTTGGCCTCGCCGCCGACCTTCAGATCACAGGTGAACGTCGCGTCCACCGCGACCTCCTGGCCCGCCGGGCACTGGACATCCTTCACATCCTCGATCCCGTAGGAATCCTCGAGCACCTTCGCCACCCCGGTCTGCACGGCCGCCTGATCGAGCTGGTCCTTCGAGGTGAGCAGCAGAATCGCCGCGACCACGCCACCGACCACCACCAGGGCGGCCACCGCGAGTCCGATGATCAAGCCGGTTTTCTTGCCGCCCCCGGAAGCCGGCTGCTGCCCCCACTGCTGCGGGGCGGGCTGGCCCCACTGCCCGGACTGCGGCTGCTGCTGGCCCCACTGCTGCTGACCCGGATCACCCCACTGCTGCTGCGGTTGCTGCTGACCGGAGTCGCCCCACTGCTGTTGCGGTTGCTGCTGGTTGGGGTCACCCCACTGCTGCTGGGGCTGCTGCCCCCACTGCTGCTGCCCCTCCCACTGCTGCGGCTGGGGCTGCTGCGGTTGCGGCTGTGGCTGGCTCCACTGCTGCTGCGGGGGCTGGGGCGCGGGCTGCCACTGTTGCGCGCCCGGATCGCTACCCCACTGCTGAGTGGGCTGCGCCTGCTGCGGATCGGGCTGATTCACCGGGGGCTGCGAGGGCTGCTGGCTCCCCCACTGCGGCGCGCCGCCGGGCGGCTGCTGCCCACCCCAGACCTGGGTGGGATCGTTACGTCCCTCCCCGGTTCCCGGGACGTCGTTCGGTCCGTACGGCCCGCTCATCTGGTTGCCTCCACTCGCATCGTCAAACACACGGTAGCCCCCCGCGTGCGGTTGAAATCAAATCACAATCGATGGTCTCACGCCGCGTCCACCGCGACGACGCCACGCCGAATCGCCCGCACGGCCTTGGCCGCGGTCGCCGCGACTTCGGTATCGTCCGCGGTGGTGTGGATCTGATCGAGCAGATCGATGACCTGCCGGCACCAGCGCACGAAATCCCCGGCCGACAGCGGTGTTCCCTGATCACCGCTGGCCAGCAGCGAATCCGCCAGCGCGTCACCACGCGCCCATTTATAGATACCGGTCACGAACCCGAGATCGGGTTCCCGGCTCGGCGCCAGCCGGTGTTCGGCCTCGTCTTCGCGCAGCTGGGACCACTGGGAAATCGTATCGGCCACCGCGCGCCGAATGGGCGCCGTCGGGCCGGCGGCACCGAGATACCCGCCCTCCGAGCGCGATTCGTACACCAGGATCGATACCACGGCGGCCAGTTCGGCCGGCCCGAGCCCGCGCCACAGGCCCTGGCGCAGGCATTCGGCCACCAGCAGATCGCTTTCGGCGTAGATACGGGCCAGCCGCCGCCCGTCGGCGGTGACCTCCCCGTCGCGGACGAACCCGCGCTCCTCGAGCAGGCCGACGATCCGGTCGAAGGTGCGAGCCAGCGAATTGGTGGTCGCCGCGACCTTCTGCCGCATGGTCTCGGTCTCCCGCCGCACCCGGTTGTACCGTTCCCCGATGCGGGCCAGTTGTTCCCGGTCCGGCCGGGAATGCGCCGGATGGGCACGTAAGGTGCGCCGCAGCGTGGCGAGCTCGGGATCATCGGCCCCGTGGGCGCGTTTGTCACGGCGCGGCCGGTGCGGCGCGGTGATTCCGGTACTGCGCAGTGCCGACGCCAGATCGCGGCGAGTGCGGGCGGTCCGGTGATCGACCCGGCGGGGCAACCGCATCCGGCCCAGCGGCTGCGCCGGAACCGGGAAATCGGCGACCGAAACCCGGCCGGCCCACTTGTCCTCGGTGAGAACCAGCGGCCGAGGATCGCCAGGGGTGGCGTCGGGCTCCAGGATCACCGCCAGCCCGGCCCGGCGCCCCGCGCCGATGGCGACCACATCACCGCGACGCAGCTCGGTGAGCGCGGCGACCACCGCGGTGCGCCGATCGGTCCGGGTCTGCTGATCGAGCCGGCGTTCGCGCTGTTTGATCCGCTCCCGCAAGGTGAAGTATTCGAGGAAGTCACCGTCCTCGCCCCCCAGCTGGGCGGCCAGCTTACGCAACTGCCCCTCATTGCGTTCGATACCGCGCACCAGCCCGACCACCGACCGGTCCGCCTGGAACTGCGCGAAGGAACGCTCCAGCAGCATACGGGCCTCTTCGGCACCGAGCCGGTCGATCAGGTTGATCGACATGTTGTAGCCGGGCCGGAACGAGCTGCGCAGCGGATAGGTCCGGGTGGAGGCGAGACCCGCGACCGCACTGGTGTCCACCTCCGGCTGCCACAGCACCACCGCATGTCCCTCGACGTCGATACCGCGACGCCCGGCCCGCCCCGTGAGCTGCGTGTACTCCCCCGGGGTGAGTTCCGCGTGCGTTTCCCCGTTGAATTTGACCAGCCGTTCGAGCACCACCGTGCGGGCGGGCATATTGATACCGAGCGCCAGGGTCTCGGTAGCGAAAACGGCGCGAACCAGCCCTTTGACGAACAGATCCTCCACGGTGTGCCGGAACGCGGGCAACATCCCGGCATGATGCGCCGCCAGGCCCCGATGCAGCGCCTCCCGCCATTCCCAGTAACCGAGCACCTCGAGATCGGAACGAGGAAGCTCCCCGGTGTGCTTGTCGATGATCGCGTCGATCACCTCGGGATCACTGTCACCGCTGAGATCCAGTCCGGAGCGCAGGCACTGGGCCAGCGCTCCATCACAGCCGGCCCGGCTGAACACGAACGTGATGGCCGGCAGCAGACCTTCGTCGTCCAGCTTGGCCAGCACCTCCGGCCGGGGCAGCGGACGGAAGAAGCGCCGCGGACCGCCACGCCCGCGGGGGCCGCCCCAGCCCTCCATCCGATCGGCGGCCTCGCGCTGTTTGATATAGCGCACCAGATCGGAATCCACCAGCACCCGCTGGTCGGAGGATTCGCTGTCGAACAGGTCGAACATACGACGGCCGACCATGACGTGCTGCCACAGCGGCACCGGACGGGTCTCGTCCACCACCACCGTGGTGTTCCCGCGCACGGTCTCCATCCAGGCACCGAACTCCTCGGCATTGGACACCGTGGCGGACAGGCTCACCAGCCGCACCTCGGGCGGCAGGTGGAGAATGACCTCCTCCCAGACCGCGCCGCGGAACCGGTCGGCCAGGTAGTGCACCTCGTCCATCACCACATACGACAGCGCGCGCAACGCATCGGAGGAGGCGTAGATCATATTCCGCAGCACCTCGGTGGTCATCACGACCACCTGGGCGTCCGGGTTGATCGACTGATCGCCGGTGAGCAGACCCACCCGCGCTCGACCGTAGCGTTCGGTGAGGTCGGCGAATTTCTGGTTGGACAGTGCCTTGATGGGGGTGGTGTAGAAGCATTTGCCGCCGGAGACCAGCGCCAGATGCACCGCGAATTCCCCGACGACGGTTTTACCGGCGCCGGTGGGCGCGCAGACCAGTACCCCGTGCCCCTCCTCGAGGGCGGTACAGGCCTGGCGCTGGAAGGGGTCCAGCTCGAATGTCAGCTGGGCGGCGAACCGGGACAGTTCGGCGGTCAGCGACGCGTTCGGTGTCACGGGTCCGAGACTAATCGAGGAACCCGACACCGGTCGCGCCGATAAACCGCGCGAACCGGCCGGTGACGATCAGAGAGTGTCCGAATAGTCCGTGGTGGTCCGGTCGGTGGAACCGGGAGCGGGTACCGGATCGGCGGGCCGGATCGGCGTCGCCGGGCCGACCGAGCCCGGCGCCTCGATCCGGGAGGCCTCCTCGTCGTCGAGCGTGCCCCATTCCCGCTCCCGGCGCCGGGCCCGTCGTTTGTCGTTGACCCGGGCGAACTGCACCGCGAACTCGAAGAGCACGGTCAGCGCCAGCGCCAGCGCCAGCATCGAGAACGGATCCTGCGGCGTGACGATGGCCGCGAAGACGAACAGACCGAAGATGATGCCGCGCCGCCACGCCTTCAAACGCTCGTAGGGAAGGATCCCGATCAGATTGAGGCCGATGATCAGCAGCGGCGTTTCGAAACTGACACCGAAGATGATCAGCAGCTGGATGATGAAACCGAAGTACTGCGAACCGCTCAAGGCGGTGATCTGCACATTGTCACCGATGCTGAGCAGGAAGCTCAGGGCGTGGGCGATAACCCAGTACGCCAGCACCGCGCCACCCACGAAGAGCACCGAACCGGTGGCCACGAACCCGATCGCATACCTGCGTTCCTTCGGGTACAGACCCGGCGTGATGAAGGCCCACGCCTGATAGAGCCACACCGGGCAGGCCAGCACCACACCCGCCGTGACACCGACTTTCAAGCGGAGCATGAACTGCTCGAACGGTGCCGTGGCCAGCAATCGGCATTCCCCGTCCGGGGAGAGCGAGGCGCGCGTGGACGCGGGGAGGTCACAGTAGGGGCCGCGCAGGATCTCACCGAGACTGTCCAGGCCCAGGAACGAATGCGCATACCACAGGAAGCCCACGATCGTGGTGAGGACAACGGCGGCGAGCGAGATCAACAGCCGGGTCCGCAGCTCCCGGAGATGCTCGACCAGCGACATCGTGCCGTCGGGATTGGTCCGGCGTTTACTGCGCCGGGGGTCGAACGGAATTCGCATGGTGTATGGATGCCCTCGTATCAGCGTGCCTCGCTCCGCTCGGCCTGCGGCACTGCGCCATGGCCCCGTGACGGTTTCTCGCCCGGGCTACGGTCAGGGCCCGGTCGGCAGCGCCGGGTCGACAGCCGTCGTATCCGCGGCGCCGGCCGGCCGACTCCACGGATACGGGCCTCAGAGCGTTTTCGACTCGCTCCGGGTCTCCGTGGTGGACGTACCCGCCTCACGGCCGGACGGCAGCTCCGGAGCCGGCTGCGCGGCGGGGCTCGCGGATTTACCGTCGTTGTGCATCTCGCTCACCTCGCTCTTGAAGATGCGCAGCGACCGGCCGAGACTGCGGGCCGCGTCGGGCATCCGCTTCGCGCCGAAGAACACCACGAACAGCGCCGCGATGATCAGCCAGTGCCAGATGCTCAGACTGCCCATTGTGGTTACCTCCCAAGACTGTGGTCTTACCGATGCTACCTGGCGCAACGGCGGCCCCGAACGCAACCGGGAGCGACGACCCACACATCGCACCGCGGGTGAACCGGTGGTTACCGGAACACCGGATTCCGGGGTCGCGTGCCCGCCCGGCCCCACTCGGACCGGCTACCCCAAACCGGCCGCGGCATAGGCCGCCAGCGCCGCCTCGGACCGATCCCGCACCGCCTCCACCAGCTCCGGCGGGCCCAGTACGGTGATCCCGGAACCGAACCCGAGCACCAGGCGCGCCATCCAGTCCAGGGTGGCGAACCGCATCGTCGTCTCCAGGCGACCGTCCGGGTGGAGCGCCACCCGGTGCATCGGATACTGCTCCAGCACCCAGGCGTGATCGGCGGCGATCGACAACCGTGCCAGCGGCACCGCGGGATCGTCCTGGAACAGGTCCAGCCCTTCCGCGGTATCGCGGACCTCACGCGGCGGGTGGGCCGGCTCGTCGAGCTCGGCCGCCGATTCGATCCGGTCGAAGCGGAACAACCGCACGCCCTCGGCCTCGCGGCACCACCCCTGCAAATAGCTGTTGTCGTCCACGGCGACGATACGGATGGGATCGACCACCCGCTCCGAAACCACATCGCGACTGGCCGAGTAGTACTCCAGGCGCAACGCCCGGCGCGCCGCCACCGCCGAACGCACGGCGGCCACCGCGGGGGCCTCCGCGGGCGGATCACCCGCCGCACCGCCACCGGTGACACCGGTCGGCGCGGCCCCCGATATCGCCGCCTCGAGTTTGGCGATCGCCGCATGCGCGGCCGTCGGATCCACCATGCCGGGCAGGTCCACGAGCGACCGCAGCGCCACCAGCACCGCGGTCGCCTCGGTGGAGGTCAGTCGCAGCGGACGTTCGATCCCGGCGGTGAAGGTCACCTGCACGCTCTCCTCGGAGAACGACAGATCGATCAGGTCACCGGGCCCGTACCCGGGCAGGCCACACATCCACAGCTGATTGAGATCGGCCATCAACTGTTTGGTGCTCACCCCCAGATCCGCGGCGGCCTCGGCCGCGCTGATACCCGGATTGGCCACGAAATACGGCACCATGTTCAACAGGCGCGACAGCCGCGCGGACAGCCGGGTACTCACAACGCCACCTCACTGCGGCCGATCACCGAGCGCAGCCGCGCCATCACATCGGCCCGCAGTTCCGCGGGCTCCAGCACCAGTGCGTCGGGGCCCAGCCCGGTGATCAGCCGGGCCAGCCAGTACTGCGAACGAATCGGCACCTCCAGCACACTCCCCGGCCGGCCCGCGACGACCCTGCTTCCGGTCACCTCACCGATCCGGCGCAGATCCCGCCCGCGGCCCTGCGCCACCCAGATCGTCGCCGAACCGGTCACCGGCGCGCTACCGGTGACGCGGGTGACGATCTCACGCAGGTCGGTCCCGGCGGGCGCGCGGACGGCGTTACGCGGACCATAGGGCGTGATCTCCTCGCCGATCCGGGACAGCCGGAAGGTACGCACGGCGTCACGGTCCCGATCGTGCCCCACCAGATACCAGCGGCCCCGTAACGTGACCACACCCCACGGCTCCACATCGCGCATCAGATACGGGGCGTTGCTCGCGCCCCGATGCTCGAACCGCACCGCTCGACCGGCGTCGATAGCGGCCAGCAGTTTTCCCAGCACGGGCTCGGACCCGCGGGTACGCGCGGGCACCGCGGGGATTGCGGCGAACGCGGTATCGGTCTCCACATGCACCCCGGCGGCCCGCAACTTCAACAACGCCCCGGCGGCGGCCGACGCGAGCTCGGGAGACTCCCACATCTGCAGGGCCACGGCGACAGCCGCGGACTCCTCACTGGTCAGGTCGATATCGGGTAGTTCGTAGGCGTCCCGGTTGATCCGGTACCCCTCGATGGTGGAGAACTGCCCGGAGGGCCCCACCTCCAGCGGTATGCCCAGATCCCGGAGCTCGTTCTTATCCCGCTCGAACATACGGCTGAACGCCTCGTCGCTGGCACAATCCTCGTAACCCGCGACGCTTTCCCGGATTCGCTCCGCGGTCAGGAACTGCCGGGTCGACAGCAGCGCGATGACCAGATTCATCAGCCGCTCGACCTTGGATATCGCCACCCGAACAGGGTAATGCAGTGTTATTTGGCGGCGCCTGCGGCGCCGCGGGGTTGAGCCCCCTTGGCGTCGTGCTTCAGCACTCGAGACTCGCGCCTGCGGCGCATGCGCTTCGCGGGCTGAAGCACGACGCGGGCTCAACCCTTTATGGGCCTCGCAAGCCTCGGCGCTGGGTGGTTACGCCAGATGCGGACCATCTGTTCCCGAGGTCGGAGCTGCCGGACTGCGGGGTGGTTCCGTGTGGGGAGTGCATACGGGTGACTTCCCTGGCCGGGGGGTGTCTCGGTGGTTGTGTTTTCGCGGAGGGTGTCCTCCGTGGTTCGGGGCCCGTCTCGGGTCTGGAGCGACCAGAGGGAGGGAGCGCAGCGACCGACCGGCGGGAGTGAAGACCCGAGACACAAGGGGGCCCCGAACCCGCGCGCGCCAGCGCGCCAAAAACACAGCACCTTCGCGAGGCGGTTCACCTCCCACCTCAGCGGCCCAACTCACCTCCCGGCTCAGCGGCCCAACTCACCTCCCGGCTCAGCGGCCCAACTCACCTCCCGGCTCAGATAGCCGGGCCACCCCTGCCCCGGCTATCTGTACGCCGACCATGTGTGCGTCCGTACACAGCAGTGCACAAGGGCGGGGAGCACCTGTGGATCCGGGCCTTCTACATCGAGGCGATCAGGCGGTCCACCCGTTCGTCCACCGAGCGGAACGGGTCCTTGCACAGCACCGTGCGCTGAGCTTGATCATTCAACTTGAGGTGTACCCAGTCGACCGTGAAATCGCGGCCGGCCGCCTGGGCGGCGGTGATGAAATCACCGCGCAGTTTGGCCCGGGTGGTCTGCGGTGGGGTGTCCACCGCGGCGTCGACCGCGTCGTCCTCGGTGATCCGTTTGGCCAGCCCCTTGCGCTGCAGCAGGTCGAAGACGCCGCGGCCGCGTTTGATGTCGTGGTAGGCCAGATCCAGCTGGGCGATCTTCGGGTCGGACAATTCCATCCCGTAACGGTCCTGGTAGCGCTGGAACAACTTGCGTTTGATCACCCAGTCGATCTCGGTGTCGACCTTGGCGAAATCCTGGGACTCCACCGCGTCCAGTGTGCGGCCCCACAGATCCACCACCTGGTCGATCTGCGGATCGCGTTCCCGGTTGCGCAGATGCTCCACGGCACGCGTGTAGTACTCACGCTGGATATCGAGAGCGCTGGCCTGCCGCCCACCGGCCAGCCGGACCGGACGGCGACCGGTGAGATCGTGGCTGACCTCCCGGATCGCCCGGATCGGGTTGTCCAGGGCGAAATCGCGGAACGAGACCCCGGCCTCGATCATCTCCAGCACCAGCGCGGCGGTACCGACCTTGAGCATGGTCGTCGTCTCGGCCATATTCGAATCGCCCACGATGACGTGCAGCCGCCGGTATTTCTCGGCATCGGCGTGCGGTTCGTCGCGGGTGTTGATGATCGGACGCGAGCGGGTGGTCGCCGAGGAGACCCCCTCCCAGATGTGCTCGGCCCGCTGCGACAGGCAATAGGTGGCCGCCTTCGGGGTCTGCAGTACCTTACCGGCCCCGCAGATCAACTGCCGGGTGACCAGGAACGGCAACAGCACATCGGAGATCCGGGAGAATTCCCCGGCCCGCACGACCAGGAAGTTCTCATGGCAACCGTAGGAGTTGCCGGCCGAATCGGTGTTGTTCTTGAACAGGTAGATGTCCCCGCCGATTCCCTCCTCCGCGAGGCGCTGCTCGGCGTCGATGAGCAACTCCTCCAGTACTCGCTCCCCGGCCCGGTCGTGGGTGACCAGTTGGACCAGGCTGTCGCATTCGGCGGTGGCGTATTCCGGATGCGAACCGACGTCGAGGTAGAGCCGGGCGCCGTTACGAAGGAACACATTGGAGCTGCGCCCCCACGACACCACCCGGCGGAACAGATACCGGGCCACCTCGTCGGGGCTGAGCCGACGGTGTCCGTGGAAGGTGCACGTCACACCGAATTCGGTCTCGATCCCCATAATTCGTCGCTGCACACTATCGAGGTTACAGCGCTGGATGATTCCTGCGGGTCGGTGTGGAAAACCCGATGTATACGGCTTCGCAACGATTCGCTCGGCGATCGTTCGCCGAATGGGTGCCGGACGCGAGAAATCCACTGCCGCGCGGCCGTCCCGCGACGAACGGAAGACCATCGCCCCGCGCCCGCCGATCGTCACTTTCGCGCAGCGTTGCGGGCCGCACGCCTGTGGCGGCGTGCGGCCCGCAACGGCGAATACGCGGCGGAGCCGGCCGCGATCAGCCGGATGTCTTCTTCTCGCCCGGTTCGCCGTCCTCCACCGTCCCCGACGCCAGCAGTTGCTCCAGCGCTGCCCGGCCGATGCGGCGGAACGCCCGCCGCGGCCGTGCCTGTTCCAGGGTGGCGACCTCCAGCGAACCGACGCCGAGTGTCCGCTTCTCCTTGTCGATACCGTCGGGCATACCCGCCTGCAGGGCAGCGACCGCCACCCCGACCGCGGACGGAAGATCCAGGCCCGGGCGGTAGGAATCCTTCAGCGCCGCGGTGATGGGCTCGGTGGTCCCGCCCATCACCACGTACTCGCGTTCGTCGACGATCGAACCGTCGAAGGTGATCCGGTAGAGCACCGATTCCGGCTCCTGCTCCGGATAACCCACCTCCGCGACGCAGATCTCCACCTCGTACGGTTTGAGCTGATCGGTGAAGATCGATCCCAGACCCTGGGCGTAGGCGTTGGCCAGGGCTCGGCCCGTCACATCGCGCCGGTCGTACTGGTAGCCCCGCAGATCGGCCTGCAGGATCCCGGCCCGGCGCAGGTTCTCGAACTCGTTGTACTTACCGACAGCGGCGAAACCGGTCCGGTCGTAGAGTTCGCTGACCTTGTGCAGGGTCGCGGACGGATTCTCCGCCACGAACACCACGCCCCGGTCGTAGGCCAGTACCACGACACTGCGGCCCCGGGCGATACCTTTACGCGCGAGCTCGGTCTTGTCGCGCATGATCTGCTCGGCGGACGCATACAGCGGCAGGGTCATGCCCGGGCGCTCCCTTCCTCGGCGGCCTCGCGGTCCGCGGCGATACCGCGCGCGATCTCCTCGAGCCGGGATTCGGCGACCTCGACCGCGCCCTCGTCGTCGATGAGGATCGCCGTCGGGTAGATACCACGCAGCAGATCCGGCCCGCCGGTGGCGGTATCGTCGTCGGACGCGTCGACCAGGGCCTCGACCGCTATCCGCAGCGCGCGATCGGCGTCGATACCCTTGGCGTACAACTTCTTCAACGAAGTCTTGGCGAACAGCGAGCCGGAGCCCACGGCGGTGAAACCGAACCGCTCCTCGCTACGCCCGCCGACCACGTCGAAGGAGACGATGCGGCCGGCCCGGTCCGGATCGGTGGCCTGCTGGTCGTAGCCGACCAGTAGCGGCACCACCGCCAGCCCCTGCATGGCGGCCGGTAGGTTGTCACGCACCATCTTCGACAGCTTGTTGGCCTTACCGTCGAAGGTCAGCGAAACACCCTCGATTTTCTCGTAGTGTTCGAGTTCCACCGCGAACAGGCGCACCAGTTCGATGGCCATGCCCACGGTCCCGGCGATACCGGTCGCCGAGTAGGTATCGGTGATATGGACCTTCTCCACATCGCGGCCCGCCAGCAGGTTGCCCTGGGTGGAGCGCCGGTCGCCGGCGATCAGGACCCCGCCCCGGTAGGAGACCGCCACCACGGTGGTTCCGTGCGGTGCGATATCCCCCGCGGCACCGCCGCCGGGATTCCCGGCGGCGGTGGGCTGGTTCAGCGCATCGAATCGGTTGCCCGGCAACAGATCCGGTGCGTGCTGACGCAAATGTTCGGAAAAGGACGACAGGGCGTACCCCAGATGGAGACGCGAGGGGTCACCTGCGGTCACTGGCCACCTTTCTGCACGTAGGCACGAACGAAGTCTTCGGCATTCTCTTCGAGCACATCGTCGATCTCGTCGAGCAGGTCGTCGGTGTCCTCCGCCAGCTTCTCGCGCCGCTCCTGACCCGCGGCGTCGACGCCGTCCAGGCCCTCGTCATCGTCGCCGCCCCCGGCGCGTTTGGTCTGCTCTTGTGCCATCGCAGCCGACCTCCTCTGTTTTCCACCGACCGGACGCTGGTGCGTACCGGACGAATCGTGAGCAGCCTCTGTGCTCGTTCTTCAACACTACCCAGCCGGGACGACACGTAGTCGGATTACGTCCGACCCGGGCGGTGGCGATACCGTGGCGACCGCCCGGGAACGAACTAGGTGGTCAGCTGTTCCACCAGTTCAGCGGCGGTGTCGACACCGTCGAGGAGCTTACCGACATGGGCTTTGGTCCCCCGCCGCGGCTCGAGGGTGGGGATCCGCACCAGCGAATCGCCGCCCAGGTCGAAGATCACCGAGTCCCAGCTGGCGGCCGCGATATCGGCGCCGAACCGGCGCAGGCATTCACCTCGGAAGTACGCGCGGGTATCGGTGGGTGGCTGGGTCATCGCGTCGAGCACCTGCTGCTCGGTCACCAGGCGTTTCATCGAGCCCCGGGCCACCAGCCGGTTGTACAGGCCCTTGTCGAGCCGCACGTCGGAATACTGCAGATCCATCAGATGCAGCTTCGGCGCCGCCCAGCCCAGGCCCTCCCGGCTGCGCATTCCCTCGAGCAGCCGCAGTTTGGCGGGCCAGTCCAGGAGGTTCGCGCATTCCATGGGGTCGCGTTCGAGCAGGTCCAGGACCATCGACCAGTTGTCGAGGATATCGCGCACCCGCTCGTCCTCGTTGCCCTGCTCCTCGACGAATTTCGCAACTCGTTCGTGATAGAGCCGCTGAATGGCCAACCCGGTGAGTTCGCGTCCGTCGGCCAGGGCCACGGTGGCACGCAGGGTGGGATCGTGGCTGATGGTGTGCACCGCGGTGACGGGGCGGGCCAGCTGGAGGTCGGAGAGGTCCGCGCCCGATTCGATGAGGTCCAGTACCAGGGCGGTGGTGCCCACCTTGAGGTAGGTCGACATCTCGGCGAGGTTGGCGTCCCCGATGATGACGTGCAGCCGGCGGTACTTGTCGGCGTCGGCGTGCGGTTCGTCGCGGGTGTTGATGATGCCGCGTTTGAGCGTGGTCTCCAGACCCACCTCGACCTCGATGTAGTCCGAGCGCTGGGAGAGCTGGAAACCGGCGTTGTCGCCCGACTGCCCGAGCCCGACACGTCCGGATCCGCAGATCACCTGGCGGGAGACGAAGAAGGGGGTGAGCCCCAGAATAACCGCGTTGAAGGGGGTCTCGCGGCTCATCAGATAGTTCTCGTGGGTGCCGTAGGAGGCGCCCTTGCCGTCGACGTTGTTCTTGTACAGCTGCATACGCGGCGCACCCGGCACGCTGGAAGCGTGCCGAGCGGCCGCCTCCATCACCCGCTCACCGGCCTTGTCCCAGATCACCGCGTCCAGCGGATCGGTGACCTCGGGGGCGGAGTACTCCGGATGCGCGTGGTCGACGTAGAGCCGGGCGCCGTTGGTGAGGATCATATTCGCCGCCCCGACCTCGTCGGCGTCGATCACCGGTGCCGGACCGTTCATCCGGCTCAGGTCGAAACCACGGGCGTCGCGCAGCGGCGATTCCACCTCGTAATCCCACCGGGTGCGCTTGGCGCGTGGCACCCCCTCCGCGGCGGCATAGGCCAGAACCGCCTGCGTCGAGGTGAGGATCGGGTTGGCCGACGGCTCGGTAGGCGTGGAGATTCCGTATTCGACCTCGATACCGATGATGCGCTGCATGGGTTCGAGAGTAGGCGACGACGGGCGAATCATCCGTCGAGTGGTACTTCCGGCGGATGCCGTGGCGGGTACCGGCCCCACATGCTCGAACCATGACCCGCACCGCCGCCGACCCCCTCGTTCCCGGTTCTCCCCCGCCCCGGCCGGCCCGGCTGGCAGCCCTGGACGTCCTGCGCGGAATCGCGATCCTGGGCACCCTCGGCACCAATATCTGGATCCTGACCGATCCGCAGGGCATGCCCGGCTATCTCGACCGGTTGACCACCGCGCCCACCGACGGATGGATGTGGGCGGAGAAGGTTCTCCAGCAACTGGCCCAGGGCAAATTCCTGGGCCTGCTCACCGTGATGTTCGGGATCGGCCTGGCCGTTCAGCAGGCCTCCGCGCGCCGCGGCGGGCGGCCCTGGCCGGGCGGTTATCCGTGGCGGGCGGCGCTGCTGCTGGTCGACGGCCTGCTCAATTTCCTGTTGATCGCCGAGTTCGACGTGCTGATGGGTTATGCCGTCACGGCCCTGATCGTCGCTTTCGTACTCTCTCGTGGCCCGCGCACACAGGGGCGCTGGCTCGGCGCCGCACTGGGCCTGCACCTCACCCTGATCGCCCTCTATTTCCTTTCCCTGGCAACCGCCCCGCCCACAGATCCGGATCCTTCCCGGCCGCTGTCCCCGAATCCGTACGCCGACGGTTCGTTCCGGGATCTGGTGGTGTTCCGTGCCGAGCACGCGCTCGCCTTCCGCTTGGAGGTGATACTCATCCTGCCGCTGTCGATCGCGCTGTTCCTGGTGGGTGCTCGGTTGTTCCACGCCGGCGTGTTCCGCCCCGAGGGCAGCCGGGTCCGGCGGCGGCTCGTGATCGTCGGTTTCGGTATCGCCGCACCGCTGGATCTGCTGCTCGGTCTGCTCGGTGGGGGCGAGCAGATACTGGTGACCCGGTATCTGCTCGCTCCGTTCGTCGCCCTGGCGATCCTGTCCCTGGTCGCCGAGGTGTATCTGCGGCGGCCCCGGGTGGGTTTCGCCGGGCGCCGGATGAGCGAGATCGGCCGGACCGCCCTCAGCTGCTACATCCTGCAGAACCTGGTGGCGTCGATCCTGTGCTACGGCTGGGGGTTCGGCGCGGCCGCGCGGTTCGCCCCGGACCACCGCCTCCTCTTCACGGTGGCGGTCTACCTGGTGGTGGTCGCGGTGATCGCGCTGTTCGCCCACTACTGGCTACGCCGGTTCGACCGCGGCCCGGTGGAGTGGCTGTGGCATACGAGCTACCAGCGCCTGACCCGGGCACGGCGGGACCACCTTCCACCCGCCGCTCCGGGCCGGGCCGAACGCGGCGCCGAGCCCGGCCCGGCTGTCGCCCGCACCACCCTGCCGCACCGGACGGTATCCGAGTGAGCCGACACACCCGTTCATCCCCTCGTCGGCGGCCCGGTGAACTGCCACGATTGTTCCCGGCGCCGACCGTGGCGGGCGACCTCCACCGGCCGGAGCCGAGCACGAGAACAACCGTAGTGGTGACGGAGGACAGCGATGGGCCCGAACAGCGCCGGCGACGATACGGGCACCCACACCCGGGCGACCGCCCCGACCGCGGGGATCGGAACACGACGCCGGATACGGATCTGGGCCGGGCCCCTCCTGGTCGTGACCCTGCTGATGACCCTGCTGGCGACCATGTACCTGGGCTATGTGGTCGATCCGGAGAAGAATCTGCACGATTTTCCGATCGCCCTGGTCAATCAGGACGACGGCGAGATCCGGGACGGCGAACAGGTGAACGTCGGTGACCGGATCACCGCCGCGCTCACCGACGGGATCCCCCGGGACAAGATCGACCTGCGGATCACCGGTATCAGCGAGGCGCAGCGGCTGCTCGCCAACGGCGAGGTCTACGGCGCCGTCATCCTGCCCAGCGACCTGTCCAAACGACTGTCGATCCTCGGAATGGGCGGGGTGGTGCCCGGGGAGATCGAGCAGCCCGTGATCACCGTGCTCACCAATCCACGAACCGGCACCTATGCCACCCAGATCGTGCAGTTGGTGAGCCGGCGGGCACTGGACCAGGTGAATGCGGAGGTCGGCCGGCAGCTGGTCGAGACGGTCGACACCGAACTGGCATCCGCGCCCGGCGCGACCACCGAACTCTCCGGCGCCTCCCGCCTGATGCTGGCCGAACCGATCGAGGTACTCGTCGAACCGTACCGGCCGCTGCCGGACGGGACCGGGCAGGGGCTCTCGGCGTTCTTCTACACGCTGCTGGTGGTGCTGGCCGGTTTCACCGGCGCCATGATCGTGCATTCCATGGTCGATTCGGCCCTCGGGTTCATGCCCACCGAGTACGGGCCCTTCTTCGTTCACCACCCCACATCGTCGCACTCTCGTTTTCGTACGCTGCTGCTGAAATGGGGGGTGATAGCGGTCACGGCACCGCTCGTCTCCGGTGTATTCCTCGGGGTGGCAGCGCTGCTGGATATGCCGCTGGATCACGCGGCGGCGCTGTTCTTGTTCAGCACTCTGGCGATCATCGCGGTAGGCGTCACCGCGCTGTCGGTACTGGCGGTGTTCGGGTCGGCGGGACTGCTGGTGAACCTGATCCTGTTCATCGTGCTCGGTCTGCCCTCGGCGGGCGGGACCATCCCCTTGGAAGCCACCCCGCGCTATATGGCCTGGCTGGCCACGTTCGAGCCGATGCACCAGGTCTATCTCGGCATCCGGGCGATTCTCTATTTCGACGCCCACGGCAACCCCGGATTGGCGCGCGGTGTCTGGATGAGCTTGGCGGGGCTGGCGATCGGCCTGCTGCTGGGGGCAGTGGTCACCGTTGTCTACGACCGCAAGGGTCTGCGGCGCGGCAGCCGCTGAGCCCGCCTCCCGGGGTACAGGGCAAGATCGGTCAAGCGCGCCGGAGGGGTCGCACGACACACTCGACAGGTGAGCAACCGACGTGACCGCCTGCGGGAGCTGCTGGACGCCGTACTGCACGAGGACAACGCGACACTCGGGCAGATGGCCGCCGGCGCCTACTCGTCCCCGTACCATTTCGCGCGGCAGTTCAGCCGCGGCACCGGCGAATCGCCGGTGAGTTTGCGGCGGCGGGTACTGCTGGAACGCGCGTGCTGGCAACTCGCCGAGGGCGCGGCGGTGACCGATGCCGCCTTCGCCGCTGGGTACGACTCGGTGGAGGGTTTCAGCCGGGCATTCACCCGTGCCTTCGGCCACCCGCCCAGCGCCACTCCACCGCTGACCGGCCGGGGGCCGCGGTGGCTGCCCTCGGTGAACGGAATCCATTTCCATCCGCCCATGTCGCTGTGGGTGGAGGGCGAGCCGAGAGGGCGTTCCGATATGGATCCCACCGCGCTGCTGGTGCACCACGATCTCGACGACACACGGCTGCTGCTGAAGGCGGCGGCCGGACTGACCGAGGAGCAGTACCGCCGCTCACGGGCGGGCGTCACCATGGTGCTGCCGTGGGACGGTCCGGAGGATTCGATCGCGGCGATGCTGGATCACCTGATCCGCGCCAAGGAGATGTGGCTGGCCTCGATCGACGGCGCCGATACCCCGCCCCGCGGCGGCGACGACCTGCCTTCGCTCATGGCCCGGCTCGACGAGGTGGCGCCGCGCTGGCTGGACACGATCCGCGAGATCGATCGACGCGGCGGCTGGGGCGACACGCTGATCGACGCGCTGTGCGAGCCGCCGGAAAGTTTCGTACTGGGCAGCGTGATCGCCCATGTGCTCACCTACTCCGCGTATCGCCGCCAGCAGGTGCGGTACTGGTTACGCGGTGATTCACCCGAGGAAAGCGCCGGTTGGGGCGATCCGATCGACTGGCTGCGAAGGAGAGGCTGAGATGACCGCATCGGCAACCACATCCAGGATGGTGTACTACACGGCGACGAGCCTCGACGGCTACATCGCCACCACCGATCACTCGCTGGATTGGCTGTTGTCCCGGGAGTCCGAGGAGAACGGTCCGATGAACTACGGCGAGTTCATCGCCGATATCGGGGCAATCGTCATGGGAGCCAATACCTACGGGTGGATCCTCGACCATCACAGCGACGAGCCGTGGCCCTATTCCGTGCCGGCCTGGGTGTGCACCCACCGCGAATTCCCCGTACCGGACGGCGCCGATGTGCGCTTCACTCAGGAGCCGGTCACCTCGGTCCACAAGGCGATGACGGCGGCAGCCGAGGGCAGAAAGCTGTGGGTCGTCGGCGGCGGGGATCTCGCCGGGCAGTTCGCCGATCACGGTCTGCTCGACGAGGTACTCGTCTCGATCGCCCCGGTGACCCTCGGTGCGGGCGCGCCGCTGTTACCACGGGAACTGGAGCTGCGGATCACCGAAGTAGCGCGTAACGGCGAATTCGCCTGTATCCGTTACGCGGTCGTGCCCGCCGGTGCCTGATCCGCCGCGGCACCTGCGACCACCATCGGGGCGGGCCACCTATGTGGAGGAGACCGAGGCGGTCCAGGAGGCGAAAGCCCGGGGGTTGCGGGTCTGCAACAGCACCCGGCCGGGGCCGGTGAAATCGAAAACCAGGCCCTCACCGGATTTCAGCGATTGCAGAGACCGTCCCGATACCGCACGCCGGATGGTGAACTGCATCGACAGGTCGTAGGCCACCACATGCCCGGTGTCGATGGTGATCGGTTCCCCGGGCGCCAGATCGATCACGTCGATCGCACCGAACACCCCGACCACCATCTCACCCTGCCCGTGCGCGCGCAGACCGAAACCGCCTTCACCACCCAGCAGGTTCGCGAAACCACCCCATTTGCCCTCCACCTGCACTCCGGAGGAATTCGCGATCCAGCCGCCGCGACTGATGAAGTACGGCCGGTCCGGTGCGATGGACAGGGCCAGCATGTCCCCGGGCAGCGACGGCGCCACGTCCACCCAGCCGCCCTGTGGCGGTGCGGTGAAGGTGGAGACGAAGAACGATTCCCCCGCCAGCATCGACCGTTTGAGACCGGCCAGGATGCCGCCCTCGGCCTTGGCCGCCAGGTTCACCCCGGCCGAATGCGCCACCATGGCGCCGGCTTCCACCCGCACCGGTTCGCCACCGGCCAGTACGCACCGCGCCACTGTCGACGACGGACCGTGCCGTAGTTCAACTTTCATGAACCGACACTACCGCTACCTTCCGGCCACGAGTGGTCTTCCTGCGCGGGCTCCGCGGCGGCGGGGCTCGGGGCCGGACGGGATCGCCGGGCGGATGATCGCCCGAGGGGCCCGCGCGGTGGACAACGGTTCACCACGCGCGCTGCCGCCGTAAACCACCGCCATCCCCGCTATCCCCCGGCAACCGGCTGTCGACTCAGTCCAGCGAACGCAGGGCATCCGGGTCACGAGCGACCACGGCGCGCCCGTCGGCGGCGAAGACGATGGGACGCTGGATGAGCCGCGGATGCTCGGCCAGCGCGGTGATCCAGCGTTCCCGGTCGGCGGGGGTGCGCCCCCACTCGGCCAGTCCCAGCTCCGCGGCGATGTCCTCACCCGTGCGGGCGATATCCCACGGTTCGGCACCGAGTCGCTGCAGCACCGCCCGCAGTTCCGCGGCCGAGGGCGGCTCGTCCAGGTAGCGGCGCACCGAGTAGGCGGTACCGGTGGCGTCCAGGTGTGCCAGTGCCGCCCGGCTCTTGCTGCAGCGGGGGTTGTGCCAGATCTCGGCTTCCGGAGTGCTCATATCAGTGAGGGTAGCGTTCACGTTTTCCGGTCCGTACCGTGTGGCGGCACTCGTCACATATGCATCCATTCCGGCCAGACACGCGCCCACGATTCGCGCGGCTGCGCGCATTTCCACAGCGTGACGTCGTTCGTGTTGTCCAGGAAACCGAGCCGGCTGTCGACCCTTCCGATCGGCTCGAGAACGGCGAACTGGGCGCGCCATCGCTCCTCGTCGCCGCCTACGCACACCATGGTGGCCGCCGAATCCGGCGGGGCCCCGAAGTACCCGAACCCGCGGGAGGGACTGTAGACCTCCGGGAGGTCGTCACCCGCCAGGTAGTCCAAGGCACCCGCCTGCCAATAGGTATGCGCTATGACCGCCGACCGGGTTCGTTCGGCCGGAGTCAGGGATTCGTACGCCGCGACCACCCCGGCGGTCAGTTCCGGCCAGCCGAATTCACCGTAGAGCCCGATCTGCATCGCCGCCTCGGCCTCACTGCCGGCCGGCGCGATGTCCTCGGCCGCCTGCCACGGCGTCGCAGCCAGCACCACCACCACCGAGACCACGCACAGCACGCCTCCCGAGACGGTGAGCACCCGGCGGCGCCGGGCCGTCGCGGACCGGTTCACCGTCTCGGCCAGAGCCACGGCACCCGCCGCGAAGGCCACCCCGTACATACCGGCCAGGTAGTAGGACCGGCCGCCGGTGACCGCGAAGAGCACCAGCAGAAACACCAGGGCGGCCCCCAGAAAACGGTACGGCCGCAGCGTCCGGTCCCGCAGCAGCGCCCAGGTCCCATAGCACAGCAGCACGGCGCCCAGCGCACCCGCGAGGAGCACCGCCAGCGGGGCGAACGCCACGGGGCCACCGGCGTAGCTCTGTTCCTCCCGCACGACCGCTCCCAGCACCAGCTGAGGCCAGCCGTGCTCGGCCTGCCACAGCAACGCGGGCACCGAAGCGGCGAATGTCAGGAATCCGCCCAGCCACAGCAGCGGCCGGCGCACCAGATCGCGGGGCCCGAACACCAGGGAGGCGATCACCGTCGCCAGCCAGAAGAACGGGATCAGCCATTTCACCTGCGTATCGATTGCGGTGAGCACGGCCGCTGCCAGCAGCAGACCGTCACGACGGGTCCGGACCCAGCGCACGATCAGCCAGGTGATCAGGACCCACAGCGCGCAATCGATGGCATTGGTTGACAGATTCTTGCCCTGTAGCAGCAGGAATGGCGAGGTCGCGTACGCCACCGCGGTGAGGATCTGGGCACCACGACCACCACCGAACTCCCGGGCGATCCGCGCGCTCACCACCACGGCCACCACGGTCAGCACGATGGCGGGCAGGCGCAGCGCCACCAGCGAACCGGGGGCGACGGTGTCCATCAGCCAGGCGAGAAACGGCAGGACCGGCCCCTGGTCGGCATACCCGGTCGAAAGCCGCCGGCCCGCCGCCAGGAAGTACAGCTCGTCCCCGAAGTAACCGTATCGGGGAGCCGAGAGCAGCAGGACGAGGGCGGCCGCGGCGGCCACACCCACCACCGGCACGGTGGCGAAAGGACGGAGGGGGTCGGCAGGGGAGCGTGCGGGCTCCACGTCGGTGATCGTGCTCACGGATACTCCTGGGGCCGAACGAGACCCTTCGAACATAACCGCGCGGCACCCGCACCGCCGTCCCCCTGCCGGACCATTCCGGGATGAGCAGTGCGAGCTACCCCGGGTCATCCGGCAGGCGTACCCGGTATCGGCACCACGGCGGGCCGGACGCACGAGGGCCGCGCCCCCGGCGGGGTGCGCGGCCCTCGGGTCGGCCCGGTTACAGGTACTGACCGGTGTTCGACTCGGTATCGATCGCCCGGCTGGCGCTGGCGTTCTTACCGGTGACCAGCGTGCGGATGTAGACGATCCGCTCGCCCTTCTTACCCGAGATACGGGCCCAGTCATCGGGATTCGTGGTGTTGGGCAGGTCCTCGTTCTCGGAGAACTCGTCCACGATCGAATCGTAGAGATGCTGGATCCGCAGGCCGGGGTTACCGGTGTCGAGCACCGATTTGATGGCGTACTTCTTGGAGCGGTCCACGATGTTCTGGATCATGGCACCGGAGTTGAAATCCTTGAAGTACAGGACTTCTTTGTCACCGTTGGCGTAGGTGACCTCCAGGAAGCGGTTGTCCTCGCTCTCGGCGTACATCCGGTCCACCACCCGCTCGATCATGGCGTTGATGCAGGCCACCCGGTCGCCGTTGAATTCGGCCAGGTCGTCGGCGTGCAGCGGCAGCTCCGGGGTGAGGTACTTCGAGAAGATGTCCTGCGCGGATTCGGCGTCCGGACGTTCGATCTTGATCTTCACGTCCAACCGGCCGGGCCGCAGGATCGCGGGGTCGATCATGTCCTCGCGGTTGGAGGCGCCGATGACGATGACGTTCTCCAGCCCTTCCACACCATCGATCTCGCTCAGCAGCTGCGGGACCACGGTGGTCTCCACATCCGAGGACACCCCGGAACCGCGGGTGCGGAAGATCGAGTCCATCTCGTCGAAGAACACGATCACCGGGGTGCCTTCGGAGGCCTTCTCCCGCGCCCGCTGGAAGATGATCCGGATATGGCGCTCGGTCTCACCCACGAACTTGTTCAGCAGTTCGGGACCTTTGATGTTGAGGAAGTAGGACTTGGCCTCCTTGGCGTCCTCACCCCGCGCCTCGGCGATCTTCTTGGCCAGCGAATTGGCCACCGCCTTGGCGATCAGCGTCTTACCGCAGCCCGGCGGACCGTAGAGCAGCACGCCCTTGGGCGGGCGCAGTGCGTACTCGCGGAACAGGTCCTTGTGCAGGAACGGCAACTCCACGGCGTCGCGGATCTGCTCGATCTGCCGGCCGAGACCACCGATATCGGCGTACCCGACATCGGGCACCTCTTCCAGCACCAGGTCCTCGACCTCGGCCTTGGGAATACGTTCGAACGCGAAACCGGCCTTGGTATCGACCAGCAGCGAATCGCCGGGACGCAATTTGCGCACCGGAGAGTCCGGATCATCCAGATCGTCGGCATCGGCGAGCCTGGCCAGCGGGCCGGAGAGCCAGACCACACGTTCCTCGTCGGCGTGCCCGACGACCAGGGCGCGCCGGCCGCCGTCGAGGACCTCACGCAGTGTCCCGATCTCACCGATCGAATCGAAGGTACCGGCCTCGACCACGGTCAGGGCCTCGTTGAGCCGGACGGTCTGACCGTAGGCCAGGGTCGACGTCTCGATGTTCGGCGAGCAAGTCAGGCGCATCTTGCGGCCGGAGGTGAACACGTCGACGGTCTGATCCTCGTACACCCCGATCAGAATCCCGTAACCGCTGGGCGGCTGACCGAGACGGTCGACCTCCTCACGCAGCGCGACGAGTTGCTGCCGCGCCTCTTTCAGGGTATCCATCAGCTTGGTGTTGCGAATGGTCAGCGAATCGATACGGGCTTCCAATTCCCGTGTGCGATCCGGTGAATCGGCGAGTTGCCTCCGGAGTGCAGCCGCTTCGGCGCGTACCGCCTCGAGTTCTCTCCAGGCCGCCGAATCCGAATTCTCGATGGGGCTCATATGCTGCTCCTCCCAATCCCGGTCTATCAACGCTACCGGGCGCGGCCCGTTTGCGCTGTCCGACATGGTTTCGTCGTGATCACATCTGGTCCGCGGCCATCTGCTGGTCAAACCATGTTAGCCTGCCCTAACCCAACAACGGTGGGCGTACTCACCGACTAGCCGAAAGGTTGCCAGCTATGCACCTTCCCGCCCGCAGACTGCGGTTGACCAGGGTCACGGCGGCGACAGCCGCCGCCCTCGCCCTGGCGGTAGGACTCACGGCCTGCGGCTCCGACGACTCGGGTTCCGACGCCGCCGCCACCAGTACAGTCGCCGGCAGCAGCGCGGTGGCCACCGGCGCCGCGACGGACGATCACGACCACGACCACGGCGAATCCGGGGATACGCCCACCGCGCAGAGCCTACAGGCCGGGCTGGAACAGATCGCAAACCCGGATGTCTCGGTGGACGAGAAGGTGGATCTCGTCGTCGACGGCGAGAAACGGCGCAGCCATTTCGAACAGCTCAACGCCGCTCTGCAGACCTACCGGGGGATCACCTTCCAGGTCGCCGATATCCAGGTGAACGGGGAGACCGCCACCGGGCAGACCACCATCACCAGCCCGATGGGTCAGAGCGCCCCGCCGATGGAGCTGATCTGGCAGCACCAGGACGGTACCTGGAAACTGTCCGATTCCGGCGCCTGTGTACTGCTCGGTTTCGCGCAGATCCCCTGCGCTCCGGCCTAGCCGCGCCTGCCCCGCGCCCGGCCACGGGATCGCCGGTGATCCGGCTCTCCCGTGGCTCCGCGGCCGTCCCGGGGACGATTCAGCCCTTCGACGGCCGGCGCTGCGGCTTCGGGGTGACCACACCTTCGGCCAGCCGCCGCGCGCTCACCAGGAAGGCCGTATGCCCCTGCATCCGGTGCTCGGGCCGCACCGCCAGACCCACCACGTGCCAGCCGCGCACCATCGACTCCCAGGACCGCGGTTCGGTCCAGCACTGCTGCTCACGCAGCGCCTCCACGACCTTCGAGAGCTGGGTCACGGTGGCGACGTAGACGATGAGCACTCCGCCCGGTACCAGGGCCTTCGCCACGGCCGGTAGCGCGTCCCAGGGGGCGAGCATATCCAGGACCACTCGATCCACCCGCTCCCCCGCGTAGTCGGCGACATCCCCCACCGTCAGCTGCCAGTTCGCAGGGTGTTCACCGAAGAACCGCTCCACATTGCGCACCGCGTGCTCGGCGTGGTCCTCGCGGATCTCATAGGACAGCACCGCGCCCTCGGGCCCCACCGCGCGCAGTAGCGAGCAGGTCAGCGCGCCCGAACCCGCGCCCGCTTCCAGAACCCGGGCGCCGGGGAACATATCGCCTTCGTGCACGATCTGCGCGGCATCCTTGGGGTAGATCACCGCCGCCCCGCGCGGCATCGACATCACATAGTCGGTGAGCAGCGGGCGCAGGGCCAGGTAGGGGGTGCCGTTGTTCGAATGCGCCAGAGTGCCCTCCTCGGCGCCGATGAGATCATCGTGGGCGATGGCACCGCGATGGGTGTGGAACTGTTTGCCCGGTTCCAGCAGCACCGTGTACAGCCTGCCCTTGGCATCGGTCAGCTGCACCCGGTCGCCGACGACGAATGGCCCGGTCCGTCTGGCCGTCATGGATCTCCGTTCCGCGATATGGTCCGCGCGGATATCCGCGCGCGGGCACCGGTGTCGGTGCCGCCGGATAGCCTGCCAGGTATGGCAGCGCCCCCGAGCACACCCCCGACGACTCGCGGCCCCGAACCCGCACCCCGGCCCACGCGGCCGGCGCTGTCTCCTTCGCGTGCAGCGGATTTCAAACAGTGCCCGCTGAAGTACCGCTTCCGGGCGATCGATCGGATACCGGAACCGCCGACCCGCCGGGCCGTACGCGGCACGGTGGTGCACGCGGTGCTGGAAGCTCTCTACGCGCTGCCGGAGACCGAGCGCACCCCGGAGCGGGCCACCGCGCTGGCCGGGCCCGCGTGGAGCCGGGTGCTGGGCGAGCAGCCCGAGGCCGCGCGGCTACTGGACGGCGAGGGTGAACTCGAGACCTTTCTCGAGGAGGTACGCGCCCTGGTCCACACCTACTACCAGTTGGAGGATCCGCGGCGCTTCGAGCCGGAATCGTGCGAGACGCGGCTCGAGGTCGAACTACCCGGCGGCGCCCCGCTGCGTGGGTTCGTCGACCGCATCGATGTGGCCCCCACCGGGGAGCTCCGGGTGGTGGACTACAAGACCGGCCGGGTACCGAGACCCGACCAGGAGACCCGCGCCCTGTTCCAGTTGAAGTTCTACGCGCTCATGCTGCTGCGCACCCGCGGGGTGGTACCGGCCCAGCTGCGGCTGATCTACCTGGCCGACGCCGAACTGCTCACCTACACCCCGGACGAAGCGGAGCTGCGCCGCTTCGAGCGCACGCTCACCGCCCTGTGGCAGGCGGTGCGCACGGCCGGCAGCACCGGAGATTTTCCGCCGAACCCGGGTTGGCTGTGTGATTACTGCGCCTACAAATCGCTGTGCCCGGCGTTCGACGGGAAGCCGCCGCCGTATCCCGGCTGGCCAGCGGAGGACGAATCCGCCCCCGAAACCTTGTCCGAATCGGTATCGGATTGACGCTGGGCGGCGCCTGCGATGCCTCCGGCGGTCGCCGTCCCCGGACAGGCCGGGTCGCACGATCGCGATGCCCGGGCTTCGGAACGAACACGGGCCACGGACCGAAAACCCGGTGGACCCGGCTCGGCGCCGAGACGTGAGCTCGGCGCCGAGCCGGAAGAGGCAGGGTTGCCCCGCCCGGGTCAGAAGGCGCGGCAGGAGCGGATATCGGTGGCGAGGATGGCGCGGGCGCCCAGGTCGGCGAGCTGATCCATCAGTTCGTTGCCCCGGCGCCGCGGGACCAGCGCGCGGACCGCGACCCAGTCCGGATCGGCCAGCGGTGCCACGGTCGGCGATTCCAGTCCGGGCGTGAGCGCCGCGGCCTGCTCGAGCAGGCTCTTGGGGCAGTCGTAATCCAGCATCAGATACTGCTGGGCGAACACCACACCGCGGACCCGGGCAATCAGCTGGTTACGGGCCCGGTCACGCTGATCGGAGTCGGCGCGTTCGATGAGCACCGCCTCCGAATCACACAGCGACTCCCCGAACGCGACCAGGTTGTGCTGGCGCAGCGTCCGGCCGGAACCGACCACATCGGCGATCGCATCGGCCACCCCGAGCTGGATGGAGATCTCCACCGCCCCGTCGAGCCGGATGACCTCGGCCTCGATTCCGTGCCGGGCCAGGTCGGCCAGCACCAGATTCGGGTAGGAGGTGGCGATGCGCTTGCCCTGCAGCTCGCGCACCGTCCACTCCCGCCCCTGCGGTGCGGCGTAGCGGAAGGTGGACCCGCCGAACCCGAGCGAAAGGCGTTCCTGCACGGGGGCGCCCGAGTCCAGGGCCAGATCACGGCCGGTGATACCGAGGTCCAGTTCCCCGGAACCGACGTAGATGGCGATGTCCTTGGGCCGCAGGAAGAAGAATTCCACCTGGTTGGCCGGGTCGAGCACGGTGAGATCGCGGGAATCGGTGCGTTTGCGGTAACCGGCCTCGGTGAGGATGGCGACCGCGGATTCGGAGAGTGCGCCCTTGTTGGGTACTGCGACGCGCAGCATATGGCTGCTCCTTTCGGCTTCGGCGGAACGATCGGGGCGTCTACAGATGTCGGTAGACGTCCTCCAGCCGCAGCCCGCGGCCCACCATCAGTACCTGCACCCAGTACAGCAGCTGCGAGATCTCCTCGGCGAGCGCCTCGTCACCCTCGTGTTCGGCGGCCAGCCAGACCTCACCGGCCTCCTCCAGCACCTTCTTGCCCTGGGCATGGACACCGGCGTCCAGTGCGGCGACGGTACCCGACCCGGCGGGCCGGGTGGCTGCGCGATCCTGGAGCTCGGCGAACAGGGCCTCGAAAGTCTTCACGGCAGGCCATTGTTTCAGACCACCGCGGCGCGCCTCCGCCCGAGTGCCACCGCTGTGTCGTGACACCCGTCCGGCCGGGGACCGGCGGCCGCACGCGGCGCCCGGATCACCGTCTCCCGGGCCGGGGCCCGGACCGGGAGACGGCACGCTCACCGCACGGGGCGCCACGCGCTCGTAGCACCCCCGCCACGATCACTGCTCGGAGAGCAGTGCCTCCAGTTCGGCGACCGCGGTGCGCAAGTGGCCGGCGAAGGCGTACATCTGGTCGGCGACCGGAGCCGGCGTGGCCAGGTAGAGGTTCCACCGGTCGGGCAGCAGGACATAGGCGATGCCGATGCATTTCGGGCTGGTGGAGCCGAAACCGAAGTAGCGGATGTTCACCGAGGGCGCGGAGCTGGTGCTCAGGTAGTCGTCGCGCATGATCGTCCATCCGGGACTGCGGTAGAGCGGGATCTCCTCGGTCACCCCGAGCTCGGCGCCGCGGCGGCGCTGGATCCACTCGAGCTCCCACAGATGCTGTTCCGGGGCCTCGCCGGACTGGCACTGTTTGGCGCGGGTCACATGCGCGGCGGCGGCGGTGCGGGCCGCGGCCAGTTTCGCGGCGGTATCGGCCGCCGGATCCTGCATGGTGTCGACGAAGACGATGATCTCCGGCGTCACCACCCGCATGGCCTCGGTACGGCCGTTGCGGTACTGCCGGGTGGCGATGGATTCGTAGGTGGCGCCGGTGAGCCCTTTGCTGCGGCGGTGCGCGAGCTGATAGCTCAGCTGAGCGAACGCGTCCGGGGAGATCCCGAGCTGTTTGGCCCGGGCGGTTCCGAACTCGTCGAAGGACACCGTGGTGGTGGCATTGTCGGCGGCGTACTGCGCGAATGCCGCGCCGGCGGCGGTCACCGCGGCACGCTGGTCGTCGTCGAGGCGGAATTCGATCTGCTCCACCGGCGGCAGTCCCTGGCCCCGCGCCCCGGAGCGTTCGGTATGCCCGGTGACCGGCGTTTCCAGCAGGGTGTCGACGAACGACAGGATGGTGGTGCCGTCCAGCCCGCAGTGCTCGACATTGATACCGGCCTGCCCGTCGGCGAAGACGATGAAGGACACCGATTTGTCGAACCAGCGGTTGGCGCTGTCGCCGTGTAGCAGGGTGTCGGAGGCGTGCAGATCGTCCCGCGGCGCGAAATCCTCCAGACATACGCAGAACAGCGCCGTCTCGACGGTGTCGAGCGCTGCCGCGTTGTGCGGATCGGTCAGCAGTCCGGCTCGGGCGCGGGCCCAGTCGGCGCGGGCCGCGGTGGTCAGCTGGCCCACCGATGTCCCGGCCGGTGCCGGCTCGGTGGCGGATTTCAGGATGGCGCCCAGTCCGGCGACGAGATCCTCGAAAGCATAGGGATCACCGTCGGGGCCCAGCACGTCCATCCGGAACATGTTGCCGCGATGGAAGACCAGGATGTGGCGAGCCGTGGAGGGGCCCGGCCATTCCTCGGTGTAGGGAACCCGCACGGTGTCCTGTTCCGCTCCCGGAATCCGGGTTTCGGAGAACAGGTATTTGTTCTGCCACATGGACAGGCGCTGCCCGCGCTGGGTGGCCGGCGGGATCTCTTCCCGGTCCAGGGCCAGTTTGTAATCGACCGCGGCCGCGACCAGCGCGGCGGCGCGGTCGGCCTGGGTCGCCGCGGTGGAGGCGGCCAGCGCCGTATCGTCGCGGAAGAGGAAGAAGAAATTGGCGTTCAGCGCGATCCGGTCGCGCCGTCCCAGGTACCGCGACGGCCAGAACAGATCGAGCCAGCTGCCCACCCCGGGGGTCGCGTCGTATTCACGGAGAGCGGCATGCAGTTTCCGGCCGGCGCCGTCGGGCCGCAGCAGATCGGCCACGGCCCGTTCGGTGACCTCCAGTTCCTCGGCGGTCAGCAGGGGTGTGCACCATTCCAGGAAGCGCGCGCAGCTGTCCTCCAGGGTCGGCAGCGGTACCCGCGGGAGTCGGTCTTCGGCGGCGAAGGTGGGTTCGGTCAAGTCGGTCTCTCCGGTCGTTCGGTCGTCGGATGGTGCCCGGTGGCTCATGCTGCAGGTTGCGACGAAACCGGCCGGGACACATAGAGATTGGCATACAGCCGGCCTTCGTCCTCGAGCCCCGCGGTATCGATTCCACGGGTGGCCAGCGTATCGAGCACCTGTTCCCGTTCGGCGTCGGAGGCGAACCGGCGCTGGGCGAACTCCCCCGGCATCCGCTCGGTGCGGTACCCGAGCGCCGTCAGTTCCGCCTCTATGGTTTCGAAACCGTACATGCGCAGGACGAAGTGCGCCATCCAGGGGCGCCGGTCCGGGTTCGCGGTGACGATCCGTGTGATGGTCTTCTCGGTGACGTAACCGATACAGCCGGTCGAGATCACCAGATCCGCCGACGCCAGGAGCTCGCGCTGTTCGTCGCTGGGATCGGCGGCTTCGAGATCGGCGTGCACCACCGCGTCCAGCAGGCCCGCGGCGCGCGCGTAGTCCAGCGCGGGCGCCGAGGCGTCCATTCCGATGAATCGCACGCCCGGCAGGGCGTTCGCCTCGGCCAGGGCGGCCCGGTCGCGGGCGATGAACTCCGCTGTGCCCATATCCGGGTCCGTGTAGGACGCGGCCAGCTCCGTCAGTGTTGTGTCCAGCCGCAGCAGTGCCGCGTTCACCCCGTACGAACAGCCGATATCGAGGACGGTGGGCGCCGCGCCCGCCGCCTCCCCGCATGCGGTGATCTGAGCGCGTAGATGGGGTTTGGCCAGTTCCGGGATGCGATAATCCAGTTCGGCCATGCGCGCGTAGTAATCACGCGGGTCGGGTCTCGAGTAGATATCGTCGAAAGATGCTTTCCCGGTGGTGTGCAACGGCACTGGCACGTTGTATTCCTCTCGGTCGGGCCGAATCCACTCGATCGCGTTCACTGCTCAATCGAGCAGCCGGTCACCTCGTACGGCGTCGGCCGCGGCGAGATGTTCCGGAAGCACCCGCCCGAACAGCTGGCGGGTGCGTTCCACGGTGCCGATGACACCGGGACGGTCGCTGTAGGCGAAGATCGCCGTGTGCCGGGCCGCGTCACCGCGCACCGGTGAGACCCGGTGCAGCGAGTATCGGCCCTGGAAAAGTTGTAGATCGCCGGGGCGCAGCGTCAGCCGTCGGATGAGCCGGTCGTCCGAACCGGTCAGCACCGCACGCACCTGCGCGAGGTTCTCCGTCCGGGGGGAACGGATACCCGGGCAGTACTCGAACACTCCCCCGGCCTCCGGCAGCGCGGTGAGCATGCTGACGGTGAACTCGTTGGTGTCGAAATGCCAGGGATGCGACTGTCCGGGCGCCACCACATTGAGGACGAGACCGGCGAGCGGGTCGGCGAATTCGTGTAGTTCGGTGCGGCCGAAGCAGTCGGCGACGAACTGCTGGAAACCGGTATCGGTGTAGAGCCGATGGATGAGCGCGTCGACGGGGATGCGATCGCGCGGCACGAAGGCGTTACCGCGTTCGAAGACGATCCGGCCCGGATGTTCTTCGGGGAGTTCCGTATCCAGCGGAATGTTGTAGGCGTTCACCCGCTCGGTGCGGTAGTAGGCCTGCGGCGCCATCTTTTCCCCCTGCTCGGCGAGCCGAGCGTGCAATTCGGGCCGGATGAACTCGCGTAATACGGTGCAGCCGTCCTCGGCGAGATCGGCGCGGGCGGCGGCGACCGCGTCGCGCCAGCCGGGCGAACCGGGTTCCGTCAACGGATAGCGGGTGGTATCGACGATCTCGTCCAGGGTCACCGTGGCGGCCATAGCGATATTGTTATCGGACGATCTGCAACACGCCCGGCGAATGTACGAAATAACCCGTGAGCCCCATCACGGACCGGTCGGTCTTCGCATCGGGCAACGCCGTCCGGTCGCCGGACTCGCCACTCGCCACCGTGGCTAACGCCGGGCGAACGGAATCCGGCCCCGGGCCCGAGACCGGCGACGACATACCCGCTCCGGCGTGAGACGTCGGACACGATCGGCCCCTTCGGTTTGCCACTCTCCCCTCGGGGGAGAGTACCGTCGCTCGGGTCGAGCCGATAGCGCCCGTCTCCTCCCGGAGACTGGCATCGTGGCCGGGCCCGGGATTCCCGAGGCGCTCGAGCCGTTGCTCGGCGCCCCCCTGTTTTTCATCGACCCAGCCGGTGAGCCACGGTTTTCCGGCGGCGCTGCCGTGCGCGCGGATTCTGGACGGAGTATCGGATGATTTCCACAACTCAGCGGCCACCACTGGTCGAGGGGTCGGTGTGGTCGGCGCTGCGCAGCCCGAAACGGTTGCGGATCGAGGTACTGGCGGGGCTGGTGGTCGCCCTGGCGTTGATTCCGGAGGCGATCTCGTTCTCCATCATCGCCGGGGTGGATCCACGGATGGGGTTGTTCGCCTCGTTCACCATGGCGGTCACGATCGCACTGGTGGGTGGTCGCCGCGCCATGATCTCCGCGGCCACCGGCGCGGTCGCACTGGTCGTCGCGCCGGTGGTGAAGGAGTACGGTACGGATCACCTGATCGCCACCGTGCTGCTGGCCGGGGTGCTGCAGATCGCGCTGAGCCTGGCGGGGGTGGCGAAGTTGATGCGGTTCATCCCCCGCAGCGTGATGGTCGGATTCGTCAACGCGCTGGCGATCCTGATCTTCACCGCTCAACTGCCGCACCTGCTGGGGGTGCCGTGGCTGGTGTATCCGATGGTCGCCGCCGCGCTGGCGGTGATCGTGTTCCTGCCGAAACTGACCACCGCGGTGCCGGCACCGCTGGTGGCGATCGTGGCACTGACGGCGGTGACGATGGGATTCGCACTGGACGTACCCGACGTCGGTGACGAAGGCGAGCTGCCCTCGAGCCTGCCCGCGTTCCTCATCCCGGATGTGCCCTTCACCCTGGACACCCTGTGCATCATCGGACCGTACGCGCTGGCGATGGCGCTGGTCGGGCTGCTGGAATCGCTGATGACCGCGAAATTGGTCGACGACATCACCGACACCCACTCCGACAAGACCCGTGAAGGCTGGGGGCAAGGGGTGGCCAACCTCGTCACCGGCCTGTTCGGCGGTATGGGTGGCTGCGCGATGATCGGGCAGACCATGATCAACGTCAAGGTTTCCGGCGCCCGCACCCGCATCTCCACCTTCCTGGCCGGGGTGTTCCTGCTGATCCTGGTCGTCGGCCTCGGCGATCTGGTCGCGCAGATCCCGATGGCCGCATTGGTGGCGGTGATGATCATGGTCTCGGTGGGCACGCTGGACTGGCATTCCCTCGCCCCGAAGACGCTGCGTCGCATGCCGATCGCCGAGACCACCGTCATGCTGATCACTGTCGCGGTCACGGTGGTCACCCACAACCTGGCCTACGGCGTGATCACCGGCGTGCTGGTCGCGATGATCGCCTTCGCCCACCGCGTCGCGCATTTCACCCAGGTGACCGCCTTCGACGACCCGCGTATCACCGAGGACGGAGTGCTGCGGGGGCGGCGGGTGTACAAAGTGCGCGGGGAGTTGTTCTTCGCCTCCAGCAACGATCTGGTCTACCAGTTCGCCTACACCACCGACCCGGACCATATCGTCATCGATATGTCCGAAGCCCATATCTGGGACGCTTCCACCGTCGCCGCCCTCGACGCCATCACCACCAAATACGCCGCCAAGGGCAGAACCGTGGAGATCGTCGGCCTCAACCCCGCCTCCGAAGCTCGCCGTGACCGGCTCTCCGGCTACCTGACCGGAGCACACTGACCGGTGAACGAACCTCGCGCGGAGGGTTTCCTGCGGATCGGGCAGGTCGCCGAGCGCACCGAGTTGTCGATCAAAACGATCCGCCACTACGAAGAAGTCGGGCTGGTCGACCCGGCGGCGCGCTCGGCCGGCGGCTTCCGCCTCTACAGCGGCGCCGATGTGGACCGGCTGCTGGTGATCCGGCGGATGAAACCGCTCGGATTCGGCTTGGCGGAAATGAAAGAACTGCTCGACGCCCTGGAAATCCTCGACGACCCCACCGCCACGGCCGAACAGCGCGCCCTGGCAAGCGAATACCTCCGGCGATGCCGGGACAAGGCCCGTGACAGCACTGAACGGCTACGGCGGCACCTGGCCTACGCCACCGAATTCGGTGATCTGCTCGCCCGTCATGCCGGGGTGAGCGATTGCCTCAGCTCCGGCGCGACCGGGTTCGCCGACGCTCCAGCACGAACCACAGGAAGCCACCGACGATCAGCTCGAACGGGAGGAACATCCAGCGCAGGTTTCCGGTCTGCCCGCCCAGGATGACACCCACCCCACTGATCAATCCCACCGGCAGTATGTACGAAAACAATTGTTTCCATTGCTGTAGGGGCTCCTCCACCGGCGACCGGGGTACGACGCCACCTGCCTTCCATACCCACTGCAACCAGGCCGTGAGACCGAAGACCAGGAGCGTCAACGTTATTCCGGCAGCGAAAGGCCGGGTGTCGATCCCCTCGGGAGCGAACAGGCCCATATAGACCAGGCTGATAGCACCGCCGCCCAGCACTCCCACCGCGGGTGGAAACCAGCGGGGCATGACCGGTGCCCGGCGCCGCTACCCACCCTGTCTCCGGCCACGACCGCCGCGCCCGTGCCGGAGCCCGGCGCTCCGGGGTCGCGCGGGACGCGCTCGAGCTCATGGGGTGCGGACAGAACCAGCACCGGCGGCTCCAGCGCGTACAGTGGCAGCGCCGCCACGGAACCGGCGGTGATGGCGGCCGATCCGGAATCAGGAAGCGGAAACCTGCCCCGGAACGAAGGCACGGCAGAGGTTCAGCACGCGATCGAGATCCGCGCGGGTGAGACCGGCGAGGCTCTCCCGGTGCACGCGGGAGGGGTGCGGCGGTACGGGGATCTCACAGGGCACCACCAGCACCGCGCATCCCGCGGCCGCGGCGGCCGCCACCCCGGTCACCGAATCCTCGACCGCGACACAATCGCCCGGATCGAGGCCGAGCAGCTGGGCCGCGCGCAGATAGACAGCGGGGTCGGGCTTACCGTGCGGCACCTCGTCACCGCAGACGGAGATATCGAACCGGTCGCGTCCCAGCGTTTCCAGCGCGAGCTCGGTGAGCGAACGTTTGGTGTTGGTCACGAGCGCGCAGGGCAGGCCGGCGGCGCGCACCATATCCAGCGCCTCCACCGCCCCCGGCCGCCAGGGAATCGGACCGGTCATCAACTCGGTGACCCGCTGCTCCAGGAAGCGGCCGGCCGCCGCGACCGCCTCGGGTTCCGGTGGCACGCCGAGTTCGGTGAAGATGATCCGCAGCGCGTTCGTCCCGGAGGCACCGATCAGCGCGTGCCGGATCTCCTGGGTCATCTCCCGGCCCAGCTCCCGCGCCAGTTCCCGGACACCGATATCCCACAGTTTCTCGGAATCGAGCAGCGTACCGTCCATATCCCAGAGCACTCCGGCGAGCTCGGCCATAGATGACGACCTTTCGTCGCGATGGATCATCTCGGTACCGGCGGATTCCCGGTACGGCGCCGCCCCCTCCCGGTGACGGTAGCCATATCGAGCGAGCCGGGGCAAACCGGGCGGGAGCGGGTTCACACCACCTGCGAGGCCGTGATGACCAACGCGCCACCGACCGGCGCCACCTGGAACGACCGGCTCTCCGACTGCACCGACCCGTTGCTCATGGTGTAGGTGAGCGTGGCGACGGCGGCACCGGTGCCGGTGGGGCTGACGGAGCCGATACTGACCGCGGAGATGGTCGACCAGAAGCGCGTGTACTCGCCGTACCCGCCGGTGGTTGCCTGGTATTCAGGGGAAAGCTGCGCCCAGGCGGCGGACGGGTTGCCGGGCAGCAGACCGTAGTAGCCGCGGACGAACTGCTCCACCCGGGCGGCCGAGGGCGGGCCGGTTTCGGCCGAGGTGGTGGTCGCCGGCGCCGCGCTGGGGCTTGCGGCCGACGGGCTGCCGGGGGCGGTCTCGCCGGAATCCGCCTCGTCGTCCGGGGCCATCGCCTGGCTGCTGTCCGGCCCCTGCGCGACCGGATTCTCGGTATCACCGCCATTGGCCAGGAGCAACCCGATGGCCACCACCAGGACCAGGGCCGCGGCCCCGGCCAGTACCGCCGTCCGGGTGCGGGAACCGCCATCCCCGGTATCCCCGGACGGGCGCTGCGGCGCGGGCGGCGCCGGAGGTGGCGCGGCGGGCGGCGCGGCCACCGGGGCAGCGCCGGACCGGCGCCCGGGATCACGGAAGGCGGGTGGGGTACCGGCTCCTCCGGCGGACGGGGCGGGCTCGGGGTCCTCGGCGGGCAGCGCCGCGGCGGCGCCGAGACCGGCGGGCAGAACCTTCGTGGCGGACGGCACCGCGGCGACCGGAGCCCGTCCGGCGGCCACCTCCTCGAGCATGACGCGGGCCTCGTCCATGGTGGGCCGGGTCGCGGGCTCGTTCTCCAGCAGCCGCATCAGCACCGGTCCCAGCGCGCCCGCACCCTCGGGCGGTTCGACCTGACCGCCGGCGACCGCGTGCAGGACGGCCAGCGGGTTGTCGCCGTCGCCGAACGGAGGACGGCCGGTGAGGGCGTGGTAGAGCGTCGATCCGAGTGCGAACACATCCGAGGCGGGGATCGGCTGCTCACCGCGGGCGACCTCGGGAGCCAGATAGGCGGGGGTGCCCGCCAGGAAACCGGTGGCGGTGACGGTGACATCGCCTGTGGCGCGCGAAATCCCGAAATCGGTGATCTTCACCGTCCCGTCGTCGCCCACCAGCAGATTCGCCGGTTTCACATCGCGGTGCACGATACCGGCGTCGTGCGCGGCGGCGAGCGCGGCGGCGGCCTGGGCACCCAGTTCGGCCACCTGCACCGGACCGAGGGTGCCGTCGAGATTGAGCCGGCTGGCCAGGCTCGGCGCGTTCATGTACTCCATGACCAGCCACGGCTGGCCGTCCTCGTCGGCGACGTCGAAGACCGAGATGGCATTCGGGTGGTGCAGACGCGCGGCGATCCGGCCTTCACGCAGGGCGCGTTTACGCGCCTCGGCGGTCTGCTGTTCGGTCAGGTTCGGGCCCAGCAGAACCTGTTTGACCGCGACGGTGCGCTGCAGGCGGATATCGAGCGCCCGCCACACCACGCCCATGGCGCCGGTGCCGATGGGATCCGTGAGCCGATACCGCCCGGAGATCAGCCGATCCTTGGTCATCTCTGTCGTGGCCCCTTCTGCTAGCCGCCGAGTCTCCAGCACTGCGCGCGTCACAGGCGACTGCCTACGGCTCCGCCACGGTCCGGCGCGGCCAACGCACCCGAGGAGCGCCGTCCGGACTTCTGGCTCGGCGGGAACCTCGGCGGAATTCCCGGAAATCCTAGCCTCCGGTACCTGGAAGCCGCGCGGGCAGTATGCGTTTGCCGGCCCCACCGGAGCCCGGCTACCTGCGTTTTCGATCACCGCTGCCGGTGCCGGAGCCACCCACCACAAGAGGAGGTGACCACAATCACACTGGCGGCAGGTTTATTCCGCCTCAGACACTGAAGTATTTGGCCTCCGGATGGAGCAGAACGAAAGCGTCCGTGGATTGCTCGGGATGCAGCTGCAGTTCCTCGGAAAGGGTCACCCCCAGGCGGCCGGCGTCGAGCAGGTCCACCAGCTTGGCACGGTCCTCGAGCTCGGGGCAGGCACCGTAACCGAACGAGTAGCGCGCGCCCCGGTATCCGAGTTTGAAGTACTCGGCGACCTCCGCCGGATCGGATTCGGCGATGGCGTGACCGTCGAGGGTGAGTTCCTCGCGGATCCGCCGGTGCCAGTACTCGGCCAGCGCCTCGGTCAGCTGGACGCCTATCCCGTGCACTTCCAGGTAATCCCGGTAGTTGTCCGCGGCGAACAGCTGGTTGGCGAAATCGGCGATCGGCTGCCCCATCGTGACCAACTGGAACGGCAGCACATCCACCCGGCCGGTCTCCCGGGCGTACTCCCGCGACCGGATGAAATCGGCGACGCAGAGGAACCGGTCCCGCTGCTGACGCGGGAAGGTGAAGCGATGACGTTGCGGCGCGTCGGGTTCCGGTTCGGTGAGCACCACGACATCGTCGCCCTCGGAAACCGCCGGGAAGTAGCCGTAGACCACCGCGGCATGCTGGAGTACCCCTTCGGTACTCAACCGGTCCAGCCAGGCCCGCAGGCGGGGCCGGCCGTCGGATTCCACGAGTTCCTCGTAGCTGGGCCCGTCGCCGCCGCGCTGCCCCCGCAACCCCCACTGCCCCAGGAACAGTGCCCGCTCGTCCAGCAGGCCCGCGTACTCGTGCACCGCCAGGCCCTTGACCACGCGGGTTCCCCAGAAGGGCGGAACCGGAACCGGGATATCCGCGGCCACATCCGAGCGGACCGGCACCTCCACCGGCTTTTCGGCCGCGCGGCGCTGCTCGGCGATCCGCCGTGAACGTTCGTGCCGCGCCTTGCGTTCGGCCGCCTTCTGCCGGGCGGCCACCGCCTCGGGGCTGTCCGGGTCGGCGGCTTCCCCGCGTTTGCGCGCCATGATCTCGTCCATCAGCCGCAGGCCTTCGAAGGCGTCCCGGGCGTAGTGCACATCGCCCTCGTAGACGTCGGTGAGATCGTTCTCCACATACGAGCGGGTGAGGGCCGCACCGCCGAGCAGTACCGGGAACTGCCCGGCCACCCCGCGGGAGTTCAGTTCTTCCAGGTTCTCCTTCATCACCACGGTGGATTTCACCAGCAGACCGGACATGCCGATGACATCGGCCTTCTTGTCCAGCGCGGCGTCGAGAATGCTCGCGATGGGTTGTTTGATCCCGAGGTTCACCACCTCGTAGCCGTTGTTGGACAGGATGATGTCGACCAGGTTCTTGCCGATATCGTGCACATCGCCCTTGACCGTGGCCAGGACGACGCGCCCCTTGCCACTGTCGTCGGTGGCCTCCATATGCGGTTCCAGATGGGCCACCGCGGCCTTCATGACCTCGGCCGACTGGAGCACGAAGGGCAACTGCATCTGCCCCGAACCGAACAGCTCACCCACGGTTTTCATACCGGACAGCAGCGTCTCGTTGATGATCCGCAGCGGCGGCACCTCGGTCATGGCCGCGTCGAGATCGGCTTCCATCCCGGCCCGTTCCCCGTCGACGATGCGTCGTTCCAGCCGCTCGAACAGGGGTAGCGCCGCCAGTTCGTCGGCGCGCGAGGCCCGGGAATCGGCCGTCGAGACGCCTTCGAAGAGCTGCATGAGTTTCTGCAGCGGGTCGTAACCCTCGCGGCGGCGGTCGTAGAGCAGATCCAGGGCGGTTTCGCGCTGCTCCTCGGGAATCCGGCTCATCGGCAGGATCTTCGAGGCGTGCACGATGGCGCTGTCCAGGCCTGCCTGGACGCATTCGTGCATGAACACCGAGTTCAGCACCTGGCGGGCGGCGGGATTGAGGCCGAAGGAGATATTGGACAGGCCCAGGGTGGTCTGCACCTCGGGGTAGCGGCGTTTGAGCTCCCGGATGGCCTCGATGGTTTCCAGGCCGTCCCGGCGCGATTCCTCCTGGCCTGTGCCGAGGGTGAAGGTCAGCGTGTCGATGATGATATCGCTGACCCGCAGCCCCCAGTTGCCGGTGATATCGGCGATGAGCCGCTCCGCGATGGCGACCTTGTGTTCCGCGGTCCGGGCCTGGCCCTCCTCGTCGATGGTCAGCGCCACCACCGCGGCGCCGTGCTCGGCGACCAGCCGCATGATCTGCTGGAAGCGCGAATCCGGGCCGTCACCGTCCTCGTAGTTCACCGAGTTGACCGCGCAGCGCCCGCCCAGATGCTCCAGTCCGGCGCGCAGCACCGGCGGCTCGGTGGAGTCGAGCATGATCGGCAGGGTGGAGGCGGTGGCCAGCCGGGAGGCCAGTTCCGACATATCGGCGCTGCCGTCGCGACCGACGTAGTCGACGCACAGATCGAGCACATGGGCGCCGTCACGGGTCTGGTCCTTGGCGATATCGAGGCATTTCGACCAGTCCTGGGCCAGCATCGCCTCCCGGAACGCTTTCGAACCGTTGGCGTTGGTGCGCTCGCCGATCATGAGCACACTGGCATCCTGCTCGAACGGTACCGCGGTGTACATACTGGACACGCTGGGCTCGGGGGCGGGCGAGCGGCGCTGCCCGATCGGGGGCAGGCCCGGTTCGACCTCGCGGACGGCCGCGGTGACCTGGCGGATGTGCTCCGGGGTGGTACCACAGCAGCCCCCGACCAGGGCCAAACCGTAGTCGGCGACGAACCCGCGCAGCGCCGCGGCCAGCTCCTCGGGAGTCAGCGGGTACTCGGCCCCGTGGGCGCCGAGTACCGGCAGCCCGGCGTTGGGCATCACCGAAACGGGGATCCGCGCATGCTGGGAGAGGTAGCGCAGGTGTTCGCTCATCTCGTCCGGGCCGGTGGCGCAGTTCAGGCCGATCACATCGATACCCAGCGGTTCCAGCGCGGTGAGGGCGGCACCGATCTCACTGCCCACCAGCATGGTGCCGGTGGTCTCCACGGTGACGTGGGTGATGATCGGGATCCGGCGGCCCGCCCGCTCCATGGCCCGGCGGGTGCCGTTGACGGCGGCTTTCACCTGCAGCAGGTCCTGGCAGGTCTCGATGAGTACCGCGTCGGCACCGCCGTCGAGCATGCCGAGCGCGGCCTCGGTGTAGGCGTCGCGCAGGGTGGCGTAGGGCGCGTGGCCGAGGGTGGGCAGTTTGGTGCCGGGTCCCATCGAGCCGAGTACGTAGCGGGCCACACCGTCGGGGCCGGGACCCATCTCGTCGGCGACCTCGCGGGCCAGCCGGGTGCCCTTTTCCGAGAGCTCCCGGATACGGTCGGCGATCTCGTAATCGCCGAGGTTGGGCAGGTTGCAGCCGAACGTATTGGTTTCCACGGCGTCGGCGCCGGCCTCGAAATAGGACCGGTGGATATGCCGCAGCAGGTCGGGACGGGTGTCGTTGAGGATCTCGTTGCAGCCTTCGAGGCCGCGGAAATCGTCCAGTGTGAGATCCGCGGCCTGCAGCATCGTGCCCATCGCACCGTCGCCGATCACAACACGCCGGCTGAGGGTGTCGAGCAAGGTGGTATCGAACTCGGCGGAACGAGAGGCAGACATGGATCCAGACTAGTGGGCGCGCCCGCTGAGCTGTTCGGCTAGCTCGCGCCCTGTGTGGGCGGCCACAGCCCGGGTCGCGGAACATACCCGCCCGGCCGCGTGCGACAGGCGTGGCGGCACCGATACTGCGCGCCGGTGGCGGCCCGCCCCGTAGGCTGGCAGAGGTGAGCTCGAGTGAATCTGCGGTGGATCGGGAACTGCCCGTCTTGCGCGACCCGGTGCTCGTTGCTGCCTTCGAGGGCTGGAACGATGCCGGGGACGCGGCCAGTGGCGCGGTGGAGCACCTGGAACTGATCTGGGACGCGCGGCCGCTGGCCGAACTCGATTCCGAGGACTACTACGACTACCAGGTGAACCGGCCGATGGTCCGGCAGGTGGAGGGTGTGACCCGGGAGATCGTCTGGCCCGCGACCGTCCTTTCGGTCTGCTCACCGCCCGGCAGCGACCGCGATGTGGTGCTGCTGCGTGGTATCGAGCCGAATATGCGCTGGCGGCGGTTCTGCGCCGATCTGCTGGAGTTCATCGATCAGCTCGGCGTACAGACCGTGGTCATCCTGGGCGCCCTGCTGGCCGATACGCCGCATACCCGCCCCGTTCCGGTGACCGGTTCCGCCTACAGCAAGGAGGCGGCCGAACGGTTCAACCTGGAGCAGACCCGGTACGAGGGCCCCACCGGTATCACCGGGGTGCTGCAGGACCAGTGTGTGAAGGCGGGAGTACCGGCGGTCTCGTTCTGGGCCGCGGTTCCGCACTACGTCTCGCAGCCGCCGAACCCGAAGGCGACGATCGCCCTGCTGCACCGGGTCGAGGAGGTCCTCGATATCGAGGTGCCGTTGCGGGAGCTACCGCAGCAGGCCGAGGAGTGGGAGTCGACGGTGAACGAGATGACGGTCGCCGACGAGGAGATCGCCGAGTACGTGCGTTCGCTGGAGGAGCGCGGCGATGCCGCGATCGATGTCAACGAGGCGATGGCCAAGATCGACGGGGATACCATCGCGGCCGAGTTCGAGAAATATCTGCGCCGGCGGGGGCCCGGCGGCTTCGGGCGCTGAGGGGGACGCCGCGCCGCCGGGCCCGGCGGTTCAGCCGGCCACCGACCAGATACGGGCGGCGGCGTCACTGGCCAGTTTCGCGATGAGCAGCTCGCGAGGGATCGTCTGGCCGGTGAGGTGATCGAGCGAAGGCACCACCACGTGGTGGGCATCCGCCCGGAGGAGTTCCCGGGTCAGTTCGGCGAACGCCGTACCGTCGCCGGCATGGGATTCGTGGAAGGTCGCGGCGAAGCACCATCCTTGGGCATCGGCCAGTTCGCGTAGCGCGGCTTCCATATCGTCGCCGTCGTCCGCGGCCAGATCGTCGCGTAAATACCCGTATACCAATGCTTCCACCCGAACCTCCTGAATTTCTTCCCCGCCTCGGCGGGGAACCATTTCCTGCTCCGGGATCTCCTCCCGCATTCGCGGGTGTGTTGCTCGAACCGGCACGGGACCGGCTCGATTTCAGCATGACCGAAGATGCCCGGGGACAGAAGAGGTCATGTGGGGGACATGCCGATGCCCTCTTCGGCTCCCGGGAAGTTTGCTGGTGCAATACTGGCGGCGTGACTGCTGCTGAAGATCGTCCGCTGTGGGCCATCCGGATGCGCTCGGAACGCGATGCGCGTGGGTGGTCACAGGCCGAGGCCGTACGGGCCCTGCGCGCCAAGTCTTCCCAGAACTTGCCGACCGACAGCACTCTGCTACGTAATTGGCGGCGTTGGGAATCGGGCGAATCGCGGCCGGACGATTTCTACGCTCCCCTGATCGCCGCCGCCTTCGACAGTGTGACCGCCGCTTTCTTCCCCAAGGTCCGGCCGAGCCGCGACGACGAATTGCTCACGGCCACCGGTATGGACACATTGGAATTCATGGGCCGGCTGCGGATGTCGGATGTCTCTACCGCGACCCTGGACGCGGTGCGGATCACCGCCCAGCGACTGTGTTGCGATTACGCCTCCGCCGATCCGCACACCCTGCACCGCGAGGCCGCCGGCTGGCTGCGCCGGATCGCCGCGCTGCTCGACAGCCGGCTCACCCTCGCCCAGCACAAGGAGGTGCTGGAACTGGCGGGCTGGGTGGCGCTGCTGCTCGGCTGCCTGGAATACGATCTGGGCCGGCGCAGCAACGCCGAGGCCACCCGCCGGGCGGCCCGTTCCCTCGGCCAGGAAGCCGAACATCCCGAGATCATCGGCTGGAGCGCGGAATTGGCCGCCTGGTTCGCCCTCACCCAGGGCAATCACCGCGGTGTCATCCAGGCCGCCGAGGCGGTGCCGTCGGAATGCGCGTCCAGTGGTGTGGGGGTGCAGCTCGCGGCCCAGCGCGCGAAGGCCTGGGCCCGCCTGGGCGATCGCGGCGCGGTCGACGCCGCCCTGCTCGAGGGCCGTACCCTGATGAATCGCCTCGGCCACCCCGACGATCTGGACAACCATTTCGTGGTGGACCCGCAGAAATTCGATTTCTACGCCATGGACTGCTGCCGGGTCGTCGGCGACGACGCGCAGGCGGAGGCCTACGCCCGTGCGGTCCTGGCCGATTCGGTCGGCCTGGACGGTGTGGTACGCAACCCGATGCGGGTCGCGGAGGCCCGTCTGACGCTGGCCGTGGTGGCCGCGCGGGGCCGGGATCTGGAACTGGCGGTGGCCGAGGCTGGGCGCGCGTTCGAGGCGAAACGACGTTCTCTGCCCTCACTGCTGTGTATCGGCAGCGAAGTGGCCCACGAACTGGTCACGAATTTCCCGGGCGATCCGCGCACCCGCGCCTATCTCGACGAACTGCGATCGCTGTCCGGGGCCTGAAGCCGCCGGGGGCGCTGGTCTCAGCGGTGCGTGGCGTCCGGTACGCGGGGCGGGCACGGCGTACCGGGCACCGTGACCAACTCGAAATGCCACCATTCGTTGTCGAAGGTCCGGCACAGCCCCCACCGATGGCCCTCGGCCTCCAGCCATGCGGCGCCCTCCCGTGGCGCGATATCCACCGCCCGGCCCGTGACGTGCGTGGATTCCTCGGGCGGCAGGACCCAGCGCCGGGCTTCCTCGGGCGTACCGTAAGTACGCAGCCCGTCCTCCCACAGCGCCTGCTGTTCACCCGGAGTGCGATAACCGGAATTGATCCGCATCGGCACCCCGGCGGCGTGGGCCTCCTGCTCGGCCATGGTGTAGGCGAGCGCCAGCAGCGGGTCCAGTCCCTCGGTCGCGGCGGCGGCCGTCTCGGTGAGCGGCGGGACCGGGAAGGGCGATGCGGCGGCTTCGGCGGCGCCGGAGAGGAGCACACCCACCGTCGTGAGTATCGCCGCCACGGTACCGGTGCTGCGGGACAATGCGCCTACGCGGTGGAGCATGCGGATGATCTTATCCGGGCCGCCGCCGCCGGACCGGCGCGTTGCACTCGAGCTGCATAAATGTGATCGCCCTCCGATCCGGAAGCGGTCACGTCCCGCCCCGGCACTCCACACGGAGCCGGGCCACGCCCTGCGCGTCATCCCCCGAGCGGACCACACACCACAGCGGTAGCCATCGCGCGCAGGTCTCCGTCGGTACCGCCTCACCCACTTTCGTATGTACCATTTGGTACATGTGGAAATTCCGACGGTCGCTCACGGCCGCATCCGATACAACGGCCTACATCCGAAGGAGCGCGCGGTGAGTGTTCTCGTGGCCGGCGCCGGGCCGACCGGGATGGTGGCAGCGCTGGTGCTGGCGGCCAATGGCGTACCGTGCCGGGTTCTGGAACGTCGTCCGCGACCGAGTTCCGGCTCGAAAGCGCTCGGTCTACAGGCCAGATCGATGGAACTGCTCGCCGGAGCAGGGCTGACCGAGGAGATCGAGCGGGCCGCCTATCCCCTCTCCGGGGCTTCCATCATGCGCGGCGACGCGGAACTGTCCCGGCTGGCGTGGGTCCCGCCGCAGAGCCCGTACCCCTACACGTATGTGCTGCCGCAAACGGGCCTGGAGGCGATCCTCCGCAACCGGCTACGCACGCTGGGGGTCGAGATCGAATACGACGCACAGGTAGCGACGATCACCCGCAACGACGAGCGTGTCGGCGTGCGACTCACCGACGGACGCGGCCTCGAGGCCGACTGGCTGATCGGTGCCGACGGGTCGCGCAGCCGAGTGCGCACGGCCCTGGACATCGCCTTCACCGGAGAAGCGACCGGCGAAACCTACTACCTCGCCGATATCGTGCTGGAAGCCGCGGCCCCGTTCCAGGACAGCGCGCTGTGGCTCGGTGCCGACGGCCCCTTCATGATGATGCGCCTGCCGGGCGACGGCGAACTCTGGCGAGTGTTCGTCGATATGACCGACCGAGCGCGGCGAGAAGAGCTGTCCGATCCCGGCCCCGCGGAACTCCAGCGTCTCCTCGACGAACGCGGCACCCCCGGTATGCGGATCACGCAGGTCTGCTGGACGTCGATATTCCGGACCCAGGTACGCCTGGCCGAGCGGTACCGCCGCGGCCGGGTGTTCCTGGCCGGTGACGCCGCCCATGTCTTCCCGCCGTTCGGGGGGCAGGGGATGAACCTCGGTATCCAGGACGCGGTGGGCCTGGCGTGGCGAATCGCGCGGGTGGAATCGGGCGCCCCGGCCGAAGTGCTGGACGACTACGAAATCGAGCGCCGGCCCGTCGCCGCGGCGACCATCCGAGATGTCGAGGGCCGACGGCGCCTGTATGCGTTGCGCGGGCCGCGGGCCCGAGCGCTGCGCGACGCCGTTCTCCGGCTCGGTGCGCGGATTCCGGGTGCCGCGCGCCGAGCCAGTCTGCAGAATTCCCAGCTCGCGATCGGCTACCCCGGCCGGTCACGGTGGCCGTTCTCGCGGCGGCCCGGCATCGGTGACCGCGCGCCCGATGCCACCCTCGCCGAGGGAACCGTGCACGACCGGCTGGGTTTCGACCACTTCACCCTGTTGCGCTTCGGCACCCCGAAGGGCGAAGTGCGCGCGCTTCCCCACCACGCCCCGAGCCCGGCCGTGGTGCGGATCGACCCCACGACGGACCCGGCAGGCGAGGCACGGGAGCGGTACCGTATGCGCCACGACGGATACGTCCTGATCCGCCCCGACGGCTATGTGGCCTACCGTGGTGACGACCCCGCCGCACTGCACCGAGTGCTCGCACGATTCACCGGAACCGGCCGCCCATGATGACGAATCCCCGCGAAGCCCTGCTCGAACGGGCGGTCGGCTGGTTCGCCGTCCACGGTGTGGGCGATACCAGCCTCCGGACGATAGCCCAGGAGATCGGCACCAGTCATCGAATGCTGCACTACCACTTCGGTTCCTGGGACGGGCTCCTGGCGGCCGTCGTCACCGCGTCCTGGGGACAACAGCATCGCTCCCTGGCAGCGCTGCTCGATACCTCCGCGGACCCCTACACCGCGGCCTACACGCTCTGGGAGCGAATGGCCGACGAGGCGTCCCGGCTGGGTCCGCTGTTCTTCGAGATCGCGGCCGCCGCCATGCAGCGCAAGCCGTGGGCGGTGCCGCTCGCCGAGTGGATCCAGGAATGGAAGACCGTACTGACCACCCTGTTCACGCGGGCCGGTTACGACCGGGAACGGGCTGAACTGCTGGCACAGACCACCCTGGCGACCGCCCGCGGCCTCCTGTTCGAACTCGCGCTTTCCGGGGACCACACGCGCGCCGCGGCGGATGCGGCCCTGCGACTGGTCCTCGAATCGACCCGCGCGGCCGGCCCCTGAACCCATGCCCCGCGGGGTCAGCCGTGCCGTGACGTACGGCGGACCCCGCGGCGCCGACCAGGTGGACGACCCCGGCGGTGTTCAGTGCCCGCCGCCGGGCCACCACAGCGCGACCGTCAACCCGAGCAGACCCAGCGCCAGTTGCACCAGCACCACATCAGCCATCCACCGGCCGATCCCAGCGGTGACCGGCCCCGGCCCAGCGGTGCCCGCGCGGATAGAGCCGCATCGGGGTGATGAGTGCCGCGATATCGGTGACCAGGTGCCGGACCACCTCGGCATGCTCGAATCCGGGTACGACGACCGCCCGGGCATCCCACTCCTGCGCGTGCCGGGCCAGCGCCAGCGCGGTCACCCGCGGACCCGCGTCCGTGACGACGGTGAACACCAGCCGGTATCCGTGCCGCGCCGCCAGTTCGTGCAGGTCCACGGCGGGTGCCGGGACATCACACCGGACCAGGGCGATAGCGGCGGGACGGTCACCGGTGACCATCGGGGCCGTCCGTCTCCGCACACCAGCGGCGAACGGCGTGCGCGAGGTATTCCAGCCGTTCGATGGACGGCAGCACCGCCACCGGCCCGTCCGGTATCCCGGTCGCCCCCGGCACGCGGGCGGGTAACCGCGCCGGACCCGAGGCGCCCGGTCTGTACTGGTTCGGCAATCCATTGACACGCATGAGGAATCACCTGCTCCTGGCATAGTGTTGGCGAGCACCCGGCGCAGGGTCCAACAGGGCATCAGCGACCAAACTGTGAATGCTGGACCACCAGTTCGCGGCGCTCCTGGCGTTGACCTGGTGTCCCCCAGGGTTTCTGGAGGTGGCCTGCGCCGGGTGCTTCCTCAGTAGACAAGGACGGCAACGGGTTCGGAAGCTTCCGGTGCGTCAATTCCTGAGAAAATTTGCAACATTCCAGTTTTTGCCCTCCGCGCATTCCAGTTCGAGGCAGACTGCGTTCCAGTGCGGGATGTGGAGGCCCGCGCAAAGGGGAGTGGGATGACAGACAGGGAGACCGACAGCACTTTCGCGCGACGGATGCTGGGGAGACAACTACGAAACCTGCGCGAGACTTCGGGAGTCAGTGTCCAAGCGGCCAGGAAGGCCATCGGCGTAGGGCATCAGACCCTATGGCGCTTGGAGACCGGACAGTCCACACGCATCTCGGCCTTACAGGTGCGGGAGCTGTGCCGGATCTACAAGGCGCCTAAGGAGGTTACAGATGTCCTGCTGGACCTTCTGAGTGGACTGTCGTACAAATCGTGGTGGCACGCCTACCGCGAGGCGGTACCGAAGGACTTCGACCTGTACCTGGGTTTGGAGGTCGCGGCCAGCCGATTCCTGACCTATGCCCCGACGCTACTTCCCGGACTGGTCCAGACACAGCCGTACCGGCGGGCGATGATCTGGACATCGAATCCAGGGATGCGCACTGTAGAGGTAGAGCAACACATCGAGATCGCGACCCGGCGGCAGTCGCGGTTACACGACGACCCCAACCTGGAAGTGGAGATCCTGGTAAGCGAGGCTGCGTTACGGCACCAGGTCGGAGGCCCTGCGGTAATGGCCGAACAGCTGGAGTATCTCGCCGAGTTGAGCGAGCTCCCCAAGGTATCAATCAAGGCTGTCCCCTTCACTGCTACTCACGTCGGCCTCGACGCGGGATTGTTCGTCCTGCTGGAGTTCCCACCGCATCGAACAGCATGGTTGTCAGAGCCGCCGGTTGTGTACGTTCAGGGCTACACCAGTGACCAGTACCTCGAGCGGCCAGAGGAAATCGACCGATACCAGATGGCAGCCGCCGGCATCAGGCGTGTGGCGCTCGACGAAGACCGAACCCGAGATCTGGTGAAGAAGATAGCGAAGGAGCACCATGAACAGCGCTGACCTAACCGGGGCACAGTGGTTCAAGAGCAGCCGAAGTTCCGGCACCAAAGAGTGCGTCGAGACGGCGCACCTGGACGGAGGGCTCGTCGGCGTGCGCGACTCCAAGAATCCGACCGGCCCGGCCCTGGTCTTCACACCCGGCGAGTGGGATGCCTTCTTGGCCGGTGCCAAGTCCGGAGAATTCGACCGACCGTAGTCCCTGAGTACAGGCCCCTGCCCGGAGGCGAGTCCCTCGGTCGCCGCGCCCCTCGAGAGGAGGCGGTGACGGCGACCGAGTTTCGCTTCCGGCCGGCGCCCCCGTATACGCTCCGCTCCTTCACTCACCAGCCGACGACAGGCGCGGCTCTTGAACCTGCGAACCACGATGCGCCAGTGAGGAAGTCGGAGCCTGCGGGTAGTTTCGCGGTCATGCCAGCCCAACCGTCGAACCCGCACGACGCGTACTTCCGGCACGTCCTGGCTCGCCCCGCCGACGCAGCCTCGGAGCTACGCGCCGCCCTCCCGGAGGCTCTCACCCGGCGGATCGACTGGAACCGGTTACAGCTACAACCGGGCAGCTTCGTCTCCACCGAACTACGTTCCCGTTACAGCGACCTGCTCTACCGCACCCACCTCGACGGCCACACCGCCTACCTCTATCTCCTCATCGAACACCAGAGCAGCAGTGACCGGTTCATGCCGCTGCGTATCCTCGAGTACCTGGTCAACATCTGGAACCAGCACCGCGACCATCACCCGAAGGCCCGCACCCTGCCCGCCGTCATCCCCCTGGTCGTCCACAGCAACAGCACCGGCCAGGCCTGGAACGCCCCCACCGAGATATCGGACCTCATCGACCTCGACCCCGGCACCCGGGACATCCTGCAGCCGCATCTGCCCCGGCTCAGATTCCTCCTCGACGATATCGCCGCCACCGACCTGGCCGCGCTGCGCGCCCGCGACCTCACCCCCGCTACCCGCGTCATGCTGGCCCTGCACAAGATCGCCCCCCGCAATACCGACCTCGGTTCCGATATGCTGGACCTGGTCGACGACCTGCGAGCCCTTGCCACGGGACCGCACCCGATCAGCGAACTCCAGGCCGTCATGACCTACATCCTCATAGTCGGCGACACCACCGAAGACGACCTCGACCCATTGATCGAGCAACTCGGTCCCCGAGCCAAGGAGGCCATCATGACCACAGCCGAACGGCTCCGCGCGGAAGGCCGCGCCGAGGGCCGCGCCGAGGGCCGCGCCGAGGGCCGCGCCGAGGGACTCGCCGAAACCTTGGTCAAACTGCTGACCATCAAATTCGGCTCGCTACCCGATACAACCATCAGCACAATCCGCACAGCCACCCCCGATACTGTCGACACCTGGCTGCAACGCCTCATCACAGCCTCCACCCTCGACCAGGTCTTCGCCTGACGACCCCACGAAACGCTCGGACCCTTCCAACCGCCGAGCGTTTCGTCGTCCGTGTATCGGACATGTCCGCAAAGTGGTTCGAGAAAGGCCGTTGCGGCGGCCGAGTCGTTTCGTCCCCAGCCGACGCAGCTGTGTACACGCCCCGGCGACCTCGACCCATTGATCGAGCAACTCGGTCCCCGAGCCAAGGAGGCCATCATGACCACAGCCGAACGGCTCCGCGCGGAAGGCCGCGCCGAGGGCCGCGCCGAGGGCCGCGCCGAGGGACTCGCCGAAACCTTGGTCAAACTGCTGACCATCAAATTCGGCTCGCTACCCGATACAACCATCAGCACAATCCGCACAGCCACCCCCGATACTGTCGACACCTGGCTGCAACGCCTCATCACAGCCTCCACCCTCGACCAGGTCTTCGCCTGACGACCCCACGAAATGCCCGGTCTCTCCGCTCGGCCGGGCGTTTCGCTCTCAGCTGGGTCGGCCCGGCGGCAGAATGCTCCGCTCAGCGCGGACCGCGGGGCCGCCACCGGCCGAAGCCACCTTCGGTGCAGATGACCTGTCCGGTGATCCAGGCGCCTCCTCGAACCGACCGTCACCTTCGCGGCCGCATACGCGACGAAGAGCAGGGGGCCCGACCCGTCCAGAGCATGCTCGGGCCCTGGTGGCCCTCCCGCGTAGGCCTTCACCACCGCACTGCAGCGCGGCACACCAGCCCACATTTCGGCATCGCGGCACGCGGGAAAGCAGCAGAGACCTCGACCGCACGCAGTCTCGGCCGTTCGCCGATTCCTCAGCATCGCTGCCTGGGCGGAAGGCGATCGAGGGTGGCGAACCGGTTCCGGTAGTTCGTCTCCGCGAAGGCGAGAAAACGCTGCACATCATCGATATTCGACGGTGTCCCGAAGGAGACGCGGACAGCGCCGCCGGTCGGCAGCCCCAGCGCCCGAAGGTATTCGTCGATGGTGTCGAAGCGGGTTCCGGCCAGACGACGAAGCAGGGACACATCGATATCGAAGGCGCGTTCACCCGCACCCGGGTTACAGAAGCAGCCGGTGCGCAGCGAAAACCCCGCCGCCGCGAACTCGTGTGCCACCAGGCGTTCGTCGACGAGGACACCATTCGGGTCGAGGAAGTTGAACGCCACTGTGCCCCCGCGCCGGACGGTGTCTCGGGGACCGTAGATCCGGGCCATCGGCGCCCCGTTGTCATGTGTCAGCGAGCCCAGCCGATCCAGTAGCCAGCCGGTGAGACAGCGGACTCGGCGGCGCACCAGATCGATGCCGATATCGTTGAGCCAGCGAATACCGAAGGTGACATCGGGAATCGACAAAAAGTTCAGTGTGCCGTCCTCGAAGGCGCTTTCGTCATCGGTGGGGGCATGCCAATCGCCGAGCGCGCTCACGGCTGTGACCGTGCCGCCGGCGAACCACGGCCTGCTCAGCCGGGCAAGCGCTTCCTTGCGCGCGACCAGGCATCCGACTCCGGTGGGATATCCGAACACCTTGTACCAGCTGATGGGTACGAAATCGGGCTGCACCACGGACAGATCGAGCCGATTGGTGGGCAGATAAGCCGCCGCGTCCAGCAGGACGTCGTATCCGTATTCGTGCGCGATATCCACCCATTCCAGGGGGTGCTGCACCCCGGTGAAATTGCTCTGCGCGGGATAGGCGAATACACCCTGGGGAGAAGGCGTGTCCTGGCGCGAAGCCGGGTGCGGGGTCCGCGCGTGCACGCTCAGCGCGGCGCGTACCGCGTCGTCGGTCGTGCGCAGGTCCGAGGTCGTGATCGGCACAGTCGCCACCGCGGAACCTCTCGCTCTGGCGAATTCCCGTATTCCGGTGACGGAGTTGTGATTGTCTGCGGTGAATACGAAACGGGTGCCCTCGGTGAACGGATAGGATTCGCCGAGGATCCGGCAGGCGGCGCTGGCGTTGGCGGTGAAGATCACCCGATATTCGCCGGCCGGTGCATGAAGATGATCGAGAACCGCCCGACGTGCCTGTTCGATCAGATCGGTGGCGGCCCGCGAAGTCGGATTCTCCGAATGCGGATTGCCGAAACAGCTCTGCGATATCCGGGCCAGGTGCGCGCGGTGTTGTGCCGTCGCGGCCAACCCGGATCCGGCGAAGTCGAGGTAGACCTGGTCACTGTGGTTCAGGTACGAATACTCCGTCAGGCGTAACCGGTCGAGCGCGCCCGTGGATTCGTAGTCCGGGTAGGCGGTGCGGAAGCTGTCCGGAACGCCACTCGGCGCAGTGACCTGCCTGCTCATAACTCGATCCCTTCTGCCGGGCAGCCGACCCTGTTCCTCTCGAACCTCCCGGAGGAGCGCAACCCGGGGGGTGTACGCCGGGTCCGGTCGAGACGATGAGGCCGCGGTAGCTCGGCGAGGCCGATGAGCAGATCGACACCGTCGCGTACCACCTCGGGCGCCGCTTCCCATCCCCCTTTTACGTTATACCCGATCCGGGCCCCTCATGAGGCTGCGAATTATCGCCCATAATCGCCCCCTGACGCGGGAACCTACAGGTCAGGAGCAGTGGAATGGGTTACGTATTGGGTTTCGAGGAGATCGATCGGACACGGGTTCCGGAGGTAGGCGGCAAGGGTGCGAACCTCGGAGAGCTTTCACGGATCGACGGTATCCGGGTGCCGGACGGCTTCTGTGTGACGACAGCGGCCTTCCGGCGGGCCGTGGCCGAAGTGCCCTCGCTCGACGAGCGGCTCGATCGATTGTCCGCTCTCGAACCGGAGGACCGCGAGTCGATCCGGGCGCTGAGCGCGGAAATCCGTTGTGCGATCGAGGCAGTCGCCGTTCCCAGCGATATGGCGACCGAAATTCTCGGCTCGCTCGTCCGGCTCGGTGAACACGACGCCTATGCCGTGCGATCCAGCGCGACGGCCGAGGACCTGCCGGCCGCGTCCTTCGCCGGTCAGCAGGACAGCTATGTGAACATCGCGGGACCGGCGGCGATCCTCCGGCACATCGGCCGGTGCTGGGGTTCGCTGTTCACCGAGCGGGCCGTCACTTACCGGCTGCGCAACGGCTTCGACCACCGCATGATCGATATGGCGGTGGTGGTGCAGCGGATGGTTTTTCCACGGGCCTCCGGGATCCTGGTCACCGCCGACCCCGTCACCTCCGATCGCAGGGTCGTATCCGTGGACGCCGGATTCGGTCTCGGCGAAGCCCTGGTTTCCGGCCTGGTGAACGCGGATGTGTACAAGGTGCGCGACGGCGCCGTCACCGACAAGACGATCGCCACCAAGAAGGTCGCTGCGCAGGCCGCGCCGGGGGGCGGCACACATATCCGCGAGATCGAACCCGGCCGGCGGGATCAGCCGGTGCTGACCGATGCGCAGATCGTGCGCCTCGCGCAGATCGGCCGGTGCATCGAGGCACACTTCGGCAGCCCGCAGGACATCGAATGGTGTTCGGCCGGCGACGAATTCCATATCGTGCAGAGCCGGCCGGTCACCACGCTCTTTCCGATTCCCGAGGCCGAGGACAGCGAGAACCGCGTCTACGTTTCCGTCGGCCACCAGCAGATGATGACCGACCCCATGAAACCGCTGGGAATCTCGGTGTGGCAGCTGACGAGCCCCGGGCCCATGCGCCACGCGGGCGGCCGATTGTTCCTCGACGTCACCCAGCGCCTGTCCTCCCCGGCGGCCCGCGAGGGCCTGATCGAAACCCTGGGCACATCCGATCCGCTCATCGGGGACGCGCTGCGGACCGTTCTCGAACGTGACGACTTCGTCCGGCCGGGCGCGGACGAGGCACCCGGCGGCCCACCGGCCGGCGCCACCGCACCGATCGCGACCGATCCGGCGATCGTGGCCGAACTGATCGCGCACGGCCGGGCCTCCCTCGACGCGTTGAAGCGCGATATCGCGACCAGATCCGGACCGGAGCTGCTCGACTTCATCCTGGCCGATATCCAGGAGCTGCGGCGAAACCTGATGGGACCACGCGGGCACCAGGTACTCATGGCGGGTATGGAGGCCGCCTGGTGGCTCAACGAGCGGCTCCAGGAGTGGCTGGGCGAGAAGAACACGGCCGATACGCTCACCCGATCGGTCCCCCACAATGTCACATCCGAGATGGGCCTGGCGCTGCTGGACGTCGCCGATGCGATCCGGCCGCACCCGGATATCGTGGCCTTCCTACGGGAGGTCGAGCATTCGGGAGCCGCGGGAAGGGATTTCCTGGACGAGCTGGTGCGGCTGCCGGGCGGGCGGGAGGCGCGGGCAGCCATCGACGCCTATCTCGAGGAATACGGTATGCGCTGTGTCGGCGAGATCGATATCACGAGGCCACGCTGGAGCGAGCACCCCGCCGCACTCGTGCCGGCGCTGCTCGTCGATATCGAGAACTTCGAGCCGGGCGCCGGCACGCGGCGCTTCGTGGACGGCCGGCGCGAAGCCGAGCAGAAGAAACACGAACTGCTCGAACGTCTCCGTGCCCTGCCGGACGGGGAACGGAAAGCCGAAGAGACCGAACGGATGATCGACCGCGTCCGTGCCTTCTCCGGCTATCGGGAGTATCCGAAATACAGCATGGTCAGCCGCTACTTCGTCTACAAACAAGCCCTGTCGGAGGAAGCCGATCGACTCGTGCGCGAGCACGTGCTGCGCGGGGAAGAAGATATCTTCTACCTGACCTTCGAAGAGCTCCACGAGGTCGTTCGCACGCGCCGGGTGTCCTACCGGCTCATCGACGAACGGAAGGCCGCTTTCCGCTCGTATGGAGCGCTCACACCGCCCCGGGTGCTCACCTCGGACGGCGAAGCGGTCATCGGAACGTACCGGCGCACAGACCTACCAGCCGCGGCGCTGGCCGGAATACCGGTGTGCGCCGGAATCGTCGAAGGGAGAGCCCGCGTCGTATCGGATATCGGGCAGGCCGAACTCGCGGCGGGCGATATCCTGGTCACCGCCTATACCGACCCGAGCTGGACTCCCCTGTTCGTCGCGATCGCGGGCCTGGTGACGGAGGTGGGCGGCCTGATGACCCACGGCGCGGTGATCGCCCGGGAATACGGCCTCCCGGCCGTTGTCGGTGTGGAGCACGCCACCCGGCGAATCCGCGACGGGCAGCGGATCCGCGTGCACGGTACGGACGGCTACGTCGAGATCCTGTCCTCCTGAGCCGAGTGCGGCAGCGTTTCGGTCCCGGCCCCTCGCTGGAGCCGAAACGCGGCCCGGCCGCTTCCAGCGTGCGGAGGCGCGGACGGATCGCCTCATCGGCGAGAAGTTCAGACCCGCTCTTTGGACCTCGTGCGCACGCGCAGCGCGATCGGTTTCTGGGTTTCGGCGAAGAAGTCGTTGCCCTTGTCGTCCACCACGATGAACGCCGGGAAATCCTCCACCTCGATCTTCCAGACCGCTTCCATACCCAGCTCGGGGTATTCGAGGACCTCCACCGATTTGATGCAGTCCAGGGCCAGCCGGGCGGCCGGGCCGCCGATCGAACCGAGATAGAAACCGCCGTGTTCCTTGCACGCCCTGGTGACCTGAGCGGAACGGTTGCCCTTGGCCAGCATGACGAACGAGCCGCCCGCCGCCTGGAACTGGTCCACATAGGAGTCCATCCGGCCCGCGGTCGTGGGGCCGAAGGAACCCGAGGCGTATCCGTCGGGGGTTTTCGCCGGACCGGCGTAGTAGACGGCCATATCGCGCAGGTACTGCGGCATCTCCTCGCCCGCGTCGAGCCGCTCCTTGATCTTGGCGTGCGCGATGTCACGGGCCACCACCAGCGGGCCGGACAGCGAGAGGCGGGTCTTCACCGGGTATTTCGACAGTTCCGCGCGGATCTCGTCCATCGGCCGGTTCAGGTCGATCTTCACGACGTCCCCGCCGAGGATCTCGTCGGTCTGCTCGGGCAGGTACTGCGCGGGTTCGCGCTCGAGCTGCTCCAGGAACACACCCTCGGGGGTGATCTTGGCCAGCGCCTGCCGGTCCGCGGAACAGGAAACCGCCAGGGCCACCGGGCAACTGGCACCGTGCCGGGGCAGCCGCACCACACGGACATCGTGGCAGAAGTACTTACCACCGAACTGGGCGCCGATCCCGAACGACTGGGTCAGCTTGAACACTTCCTGCTCGAGTTCGAGATCTCGGAAGGCGTGCCCGGTCATCGACCCTTCGGTGGGCAGATTGTCCAGATAGTGCGCGGACGCGTATTTGGCGGTTTTCAACGCGAATTCGGCGCTGGTACCGCCGATCACGACGGCGAGGTGATAGGGCGGGCAGGCCGCGGTACCCAGCGAGCGGATCTTCTCGTCCAGGAATTCCAGCATCCGGGTGGGATTCAGGATGGCCTTGGTCTCCTGGTACAGGAAGGATTTGTTCGCCGAACCCCCGCCCTTGGCCATGTACAGGAATTTGTAGGACGGGTGCGCCGGATCGCCGGGCGCGGAGTACAGCTCGACCTGAGCGGGCAGATTGGAGCCGGTGTTCTTCTCGTCCCACATGGTGAGCGGCGCCAGCTGCGAATACCGCAGGTTCAGTTTCGTATAGGCGTCGAACACACCGCGACTGATCCATTCGGCGTCGTCCACACCCGTGAGCACGCCCTCGGATTTCTTACCCATCACGATCGCGGTACCGGTGTCCTGGCACATGGGCAGGATGCCGCCCGCGGAGATGTTGACGTTCTTCAGCAGATCCAGGGCGACGAAACGGTCGTTGCCACTGGCTTCGGGATCGTCGATGATCCGCCGCAGCTGCGCCAGATGCGCGGGCCGCAGATAGTGGCTGATGTCGTGCATCGCCTCGGCGGTCAGCAGGCGCAGCACCTCGGGGTCGACCTGCAGGAAGGTGCGGCCACCGGACTCGAAGGTGCGTACGCCCTCCGTGGTGAGCAGCCGGTACGGGGTGTCGTCGGCGCCGATCGGGAGCAGGTCTGAATAACGGAACTCGGGAGCGGTCACCGATCGCACTCCTTCGGAGGTGGGCTGCGGGTAGAACAGATACAGCCACGGTGAACGCCGCTGTACCGGGGGTCGAGCACAGCGAGCTTAGCGGCCGAGCACCCCACCGCCGTTAGTAAGGCAAACCTAAATCGTAATCCGGTGAGCGCGTTCACACCCTCTGTTACGTACGAGGTTCCAGCGGCGGGTACGCGGCCGAGAACAGCCCGTGGGTGATCATCCCGCCGTGGTTCGTACCGCTTCGGCCGCCGAGCCCCCGACCCGCACCGGGGCCTCGGCCCCCAGCCGGCGTTCGAAACCCTCCGGAATCACGATATCGGAGCGGTCGAGTTCGGTGACCCTGGTCTTTCGCAGGCCGAGCAGCGCGGAATCTATACCGCCCCGCAGGATGTCGAGAACGTTCTCCACCCCGGCCTGCCCGTTGGCCGCCAGACCCCACAGGTACGCACGGCCGATCATCACCGCCCGCGCACCGAGCGCGACGGCCTTGACCACATCGCTACCCCGCCGGATACCGCCGTCGAGCAGGATCTCGATCTCCTGACCCACCGCGTCGGCGATCACCGGCAGCGCACGGATGGACGCCGGGGTGCCGTCGAGATTGTTCCCGCCGTGATTGGATACCGAGATCGCGGCCACACCGGCGTCGACCGCCCGCCGGGCGTCGTCCACCCGCATCACACCCTTGAGCATCACCGGCCCGTCCCACTGCTCGCAGACCCAGGCCACATCGGCCCAATCCGGCGGGGTGGTGCCCATCCATTCGCCGTAGGCCCCGAAGAAGCCGGGTGCGGGCGCCTCACCGAGCGCCATATTGGGCGCGGTGAGGTCGGGCAGGGTGCCCGATTTCAGATAGCGGGCCAGCCAGCGGGGTTTCGTCATCACCTGCGGGGCGAAACTCGCCATGGTGCGCAGATCCAGTTTTTCCGGAATCACCGGTGAGCCCCAGTCGCGGCCGTGCGAGAACGACCAGTCGAGGGTGAGGATGAGCCCGACCACACCGGCGGCCTTCGCCCGCGCCATCCGCGCGGAGATATCGTCCTTGCTGCCACACCAGTAGAGCTGGAAGAACGTGGCGGGGTTGGCGGCGACGACCTCTTCCACCGATTTGCTCGCGAACGACGACAGGCCCATGGCGGTTCCGCGGGCGGCGGCGGCCCGCGCCACCGCGACCTCTCCGTCGGGATGGACGGCCTGCACCCCGGTCGGCGAGATGAGCACCGGCATCGAGATCTGCTGCCCCAGGACGGTCGTGGACTGGTCGCGCTCCCCGATCGGGCCGGCCACATGCGGAGCGAATCCCAGTTCGGCGAACGCCGCCTGGTTGTCATCGATGGTCTGGCCACGCTCCGAGCCGGCGACGAGGGCGCCGTATACCGATTTCGGCAGCCGCTTCTTCGCCCGGCGATGCGCCTCGGCGACGGTTTCGAACCACGGGTTCATGGTCGGATCCTTTCCACTGGTTCCGGCCACCAGCGCCGGACCTGCTCGAACAACTGGGTGACGAGATCGGCGAGCAGCCGCGCGCCCTCCCCGGCATCGGCGCCGGTGGGATCACCGAGGACTCCGTTGGCGCTGACGGCGCGCACTCCACCCGTCCGCAACTGCGGCAGCACTTCGGCCAGCGGGCGGGTATCGCCGGGCCGGGCCCGGTCGCCGCGCACACGCTCCGGGGAAAGGCTCAGCTGTAGCGAGGTCTCGGTGCGGCCGGCATGGGCGTCGCCGGAGTAGCGCGGCAGGAACAGCTGGATATCGCGGGATTCGCTGCGCAACAGGGTCACCGCCCGGCGTAGCGGTTCCACATTTCCGCCGTGCCCGTTGACCAGCACGATCCGCTCGAAGGTATCGGTGGCCGACCGGCACAGTTCGACGATCAGCAATTCCAGCGCCGCCTGCCCGATCGAGAACGTGCCCGGGAATCCACGATGCTCGCCGCTGGCGCCGTACGCGACGGCCGGGGCGACCACCACGTCCGGGCGGCGAGCGGCCAGACCCGTGCACAACGCGATCGCCAGATCGGTATCGGTGGATATGGGCAGATGGGGACCGTGCTGCTCGGTGGACCCCACGGGCACCACGAGCAGCGCCCCGCTGTTGCCCAGATCACCCACCTCGGGCCATGTGAGGTCCGCCACCATCATGCCGCCGACATTAACGTCAGTCACTGACACAATCAACCCACTCCCGGAGGGGAACCCGGAAACCGCATGCAGCGACACCACCGGGCTCGGATCGACGGCCCTCGGTCTCGACGCAACCCGCAATTATTCGAAGGGCCTCTTCTACGGGTGGAATTCGTTGGGAGAAATTCGTTATTCGGCAGGATGTGGTCGCCGATCGACAGGCTCACTCGAAGGCCTGCCCCGGATGCCTTGTGGGATATGACGAACAGTGCCACCCGAGTTCATCGGCACCGCGAAAACGGCCCCGGACTCCCGCCCTGCCAAAGTGGGCGGCAAAATCGCACCGTGACGGCACAGCATCCGCGAGGACGCCCCCGGGGCACCACCAAACGCGAACTCGAACTGATCGCCATGCAGATGTTCAGCGAACAGGGGTTCGACGAGACGACGGTCGAGCAGATCGCGGCGGCGGCGGGGATCAGCGGACGCACCTTCTTCCGTTATTTCCCCGGTAAGGCCGAGGTGCTGTGGTACTCGTTCGACGACGAGGTCGCCGAGTTGCGCGCCGCCTTCGCGACCGTGGCACCGGACGAGCCGATGATGACGGCGGTGCGGCGGGTAGTGGTGAACGCCAACCGCTACCGCGCCGAGGACGTCGCGGAACTGCGTACCCGGATGAAACTGGTGGCCGATGTCCCCGCCCTGGCCGCCACCGCCGGCGCCCACTACGACGCCTGGGAACGCGCCGTGGGCGAGTTCGCGGCGTCCCGGCTGGGAGAACCCGCGGATTCACTGATCCCGATGGCTGTGGGCCGGACCACCCTGGCCGCCGCCCGTGCCGCCTTCGACGCATGGCTGGCCCGCGCCGATACCGATCTGACCGTATATCTCGATCGCGCCCTCGCGGCATTGGAGCGCGGCTTCGCCGGATCGGACGCGTCGCCGATCACAACCGAGGAGTAACCGGACCCACAGGTTTCACCGGCATAGCAGCGGGGGTATGACTAGGCTCGGTATCGGCACGACCGCCGAAGTCACTACGATGTACCGGACCGCCGTCGAAAGGGGCACAAGTTACATGTCCGAGGTGTCCATGGGCCTTTCGGCGGACTCATTGGCCGAGGTTTCCGTCGACAAGCTGCTTCCGCAGCTCGTCGAACACCTGCGCCAGAACCGCACCGCACTGCGGGAGGAGTGGGCACGGCGCATCAGCGAAGCACGGTTGCTCACGGCGATGACGCCCGAGGAGGTTTTCTCCGAGGCGACCTCCACGTACGACTATTACGTGGAAGTGCTCGAAACCGGCAGCGTCGAAGCGTTGCAGGGTTACGCCCGCGACCTGTCCGAGCGCATCATACCGAGAGGGGTGGAAACCGACGAGATCCTCGGCATGGTGCTGCTGTTGCGGGACGTATTGGCCCGCTCCCTGTTCGAGAAGTACCAGTCCAACTTCGACCTCCTCAACGCTGTCCTCGACGCGTACGAACCGGCCGCGAATCGAATCGCCAACACGGTGGCCATTTCTTTCGTACAAGAGCGCGAGCGTGTGATACGCCAGCAGCAGGAAGCGATCCGCGAGCTGTCCACCCCCGTGCTCCAGGTGCGCGAGCAGTTGCTGATCCTGCCGATAATCGGCGTTCTCGACAGCCAGCGGGCCCGGCAGCTCACCGAACAGCTACTGAGGGCGATACGCGACAATCGCGCCAAAGTCGTGGTCATCGATATAACCGGTGTGCCCGATATCGACTCCACCGTCGCCAACCACCTGGTACAGACCGTGGACGCCTCCGGTTTGATGGGTGCGAGCGTGATCATGACCGGGTTGTCCTCGGAGATCGCGCTGACCCTCGTGACCATCGGCTTGGACCTGTCCAAGGTGAACGCGGTCGGCGACCTCCAGGGCGGTATCGAAGAAGCGGAGCGGTTGCTGGGCTACGAAGTATCCCGGGCGACCGAGCGCAGCGAACGCGATTCGCGCTGACGGAATCGATATGCCGGTACCGATCCTCAAACAGGGCACATATCTGATCGCGTCGGTACAGTCCGCGCTGACCGACGCCGATACCGAGCGCCTGCAGGCCGACCTGATGAACCAGGTCAGCAAGTATCGCGCCCAGGGCATCATCGTCGACGTGACAGCCATCGATGTGATGGACTCCTTCGCCGCCAGATCGTTGCGCACCATCGCGCATATGACGCAGCTGCGCGGCGCGGAGACCGTTATCGTCGGCCTGCAGCCCGAGGTCGCATTCGCTATGGTTCAACTCGGCCTCACCTTCGAGGACATGCACACCGCACTGGACCTCGAGGAGGGCTTGGCTTGGCTGAACCGGAAGGCTTCGGCCCGGCACCGAGATGGTCGTGACAGTGGCCGCTGAGCAGGTGGTTATCGCGGTGAAGATGTCGAACGACATCGTGACCGCACGTCAGGCCGGGCGGGAGCTGGCCGAGGAACTCGGCTTCACACTCACCGACCGGACGATGATCTCCACAGCGATCTCCGAGGTCGCGCGGAATATCACCAGTTACGCCGGGAGCGGCGAGATCCGGTTGCAGGTGGACGAGCGCGACGGCCGCCGCGCGCTCGTGGTCCAGGCCAAGGACCAGGGGCCGGGGATCATCGATATCCCCCGCGCCATGGAAGACGGTTATTCCACCGGTCTCGGCCTGGGTCTGGGGCTACCCGGGGCCAAACGCCTGATGGACGGTATGGCCATCGAATCCGCGCCCGGCCAGGGCACCCTGGTGGAAATGTGGAAGTGGGTACCCAACGGTGCATGAGGACGGGTTCATCGGCCGGATCGAATGGGCGATGGCCGGCCGCGCCCTCCCCGGCCAGGATGTGTCCGGGGACCGCTGTGTCGTCCTCGATACCGGTACCGGAGCCGTACTGTTCGCGGTACTCGACGGCCTCGGCCACGGCGCCGCCGCGGCGGCCGCGGTCGATCGCGCCAGCCGGGTGCTCGCGGAGAACCGCGGCGAACCGCTGGACGTGCTCATGGTGCTGTGCCACCGGGCCATGTCGAACACCCGGGGCGCCGCGGTGACCCTGACACTCTTCGGCGCCGAGGAGGCACAGTGGCTGGGGGTGGGCAATGTGGAATCGCAGGTGCTCACCGCGGGCCCCACCGGACCGAAGGTCAGCGCCACCGCGCTGCAGAGCGGCGGAATCGTGGGGTATCGGTTGCCCTCCACCCTGCAGTCGCAGACCGTACCGGTCCGTCCGGGCGATCTGCTGCTGATGTCCACCGACGGGGTGGAGGTGAAGCCGGGTAAGAGCATCGACCTGGCCAAATCGACCGCGGATATCGCGCAGGGCCTGCTGGAACGGCACGCGAAGGACACCGATGACGCACTGGTCCTCGCCGCCCGGGTACGGGGTGTCTCCAGCGGGACCCCGCAGCGAGCAGTGTCGTGATGCGCCGGAGCCGGCGATGAGTGAGATCTTGGCGGCGTTCCTGGACGCCTACGCCGGTGCGCTACGCCGTCATCTCGCCGCGCCCGAAGGCGACGGTCTGGCCGAAGGCCACGAGCTCGGCCGGCGCGCGCTGGTGGAAGGCATCAGCCTGCTGGATCTCACCGAGCACCACTTCCGGGTGGTGGAACAGGTGAAAGCCGAGAACGCCCGTGCCGGACGCGCCCCGGAGGCCACATCGGTCCCGGGCGCCGGGACCACGGATCACACTGCCGAAGACGCGCTCGAATTCCTGCTACAGACCCTGATCACGCTCGATGTGGCCACCCGCGGTTACCTCGACGGCACCCGGCGCTACGAACAGCAGCGTTCCCGTGCCGACGATCTCGCCGGCCGCGACGCGTTCCGCACCGCGCTGGTCGAATCGCTGCAGGACGGTTTCTTCGTCGCCGACGCGCGCGGCACGCTCATCGAGGTCAACAAGGCGTTCGGAGAGCTCACCGGTTACGGTGCGGCCGGGGTGCCCTATCCGATCCCGCACCCGTGGTCGATTCCGGAGGGGCCCCGCTACCCGGATCTGGGCACCGAAGCCTCCCGTTTCGTGGTTCCCATCCAGCACCGGGACGGTCGGCGCCGCTGGATCGCGGTGAGTACCAGTGCCCTGGTGAAACCGGATGGCGAGGAGCACATCTTCGTCGGCACGGTGCGCGATGTCACCGCCGAACACGATGCCCAGGCCCGCGATCAGGCTGCCAACCGGCTGGCCACCGCGCTCGCCGCGGCCACCACGGTGGCGGAGGTCCTGGAGGTGGGTCTCGACGAACTGCGGCGTACCGTCGGCGCCGAAACCGCGGTGGTCGCGGTCTGGGCGGGTCACGCGGCGCCCGAGCTGTACGTTTCCGGGACGCCGGCCGAGACGGCGCAACTCGAGCCGGGCACGGAGGCCCTGCTCAAACGGGCACGGGTGCGCCCCGGGCGCACCCTCATCGCGGTTCCGGAGGGCGCGGGCAGCGCGGAGGGGATCGTCGCCCCACTCGGCGAGAAGAGCGATGCCGCGCTGTGGTTGCGCTTCGCCGTGCCGCGGGTGGTCGATGCCGCGGATTGGACGCTGTTCTCACTGCTCATCGGACATCTGAGCCTTGCCGTACAGCGCGCCCGCAACTTCGACCAGGCCCGGTCCACCTCGCTCACCCTGCAGCGGGCCATGCTGGGCCCGATCGAACTGCCACCGCGGTTCTCGGTGCACTACGAACCGGCCCTGCCGCCCCTCGAGATCGGCGGCGACTGGTACGACGTGGTACCGCTACCGGACGGAACCATCGGCGTCGTGGTCGGCGACTGTGTGGGTCGTGGATTGTCCGCCGCCGTCGTGATGGGACAGTTGCGGACCGCGGCGCGCGCGCTGCTGCTCCGCGGCGCCGGTCCGGCCCAGCTGCTCACCGAACTCGATCCGGTGGCCGCCCGGATACCGGGCGCCCTGTGCACCACCGTATGCGCGGCGGTGCTGGACCCGGTGCGCGGACTGGTGCGGTACAGCAATGCCGGCCATATGCCACCCATCCTCGCCGATGTGGACCGTAGCGGCCGACTGCTGGAGGGCGGCAGATCGGTGCCGCTGGCGACCTTCGACACGCCGCGCCGCCCGGAGGCCACCACTCCCCTGCCGCCGGGTTCGACCCTGGTGCTGTTCACCGACGGCCTGGTGGAGCGGCGGGGCGAGGATATCGACGAAGGTTTCGCCAAGATCGCCACCGTGCTGGCCGATACGGCCGAGAAGCTGCCCCGCGAGGTCGCCGACGCGGTGCTGTCGGCCCTGCGCCCGGAGGGTGGGTACGACGACGATATCGCCATGGTCGTCTACCGGCAGCCGCCGGCACCGCTACGGTTGGATGTTCCGGCCCGGCCGGATCGCCTGGCGATGCTGCGCCGTACCCTGACGGCATGGTTGTCCGCCGCGGCGGTACCGCACAATCTGACCGCGGATCTGGTGGCGGCCACCAACGAGGCGTGCAGCAACAGTATCGAGCACGCCTACCCGGAGCGGACCGGGGAGACGGAGCGGGTGGTACTCACGGCCGAATGTGTCGGCGGCCGGGTGGTCATCGAGACCACGGATACCGGGACCTGGCGGCCACGACCGGCCGACCCGGGCCCACGGGGCCGGGGTATCGATATGATGCGGGCACTCACCGAAGAACTCGAAATAGATCACGCCGGGCCGGGTACGCGGGTGCGGATGTCGGTGACCCTGCCGGCCATCACGTTCCCGGTGGCCGGTGCCCTCCGCGGGACACAGAAACCAGCCGGTGGCGAGACGATGCAGCGAGATCGAGGGACTCATGGCAGATTGTAATGATGTGACCAACACTTCTCCAGACGCGAATCCGCTCACGGATACGATGACGACTTCGGTCGCCGATCACGACGGTGTCACCGTGCTCACGGTGACCGGGGAGATCGATCTGGCCACGGCCCCAGCCCTGGAGACCGCGATCGACGCGGCGCTCGAGACGGGTCCGGCCGCCCTGGTCGTCGATCTGGCGGCGGTGAGTTTCCTGGCGTCGGCGGGTATGGCCGCGCTGGTCGCCGCGCATCAGCGAGCCGGGGACAAGACCACCATCGCTCTGGTCGCCGAGGGCCCGGCCACCAGCCGGCAGCTCAAGATGACGGCACTGGATCAGGTCTTCGCCCTGCACTCCACCCTGGATGCCGCTCTGGCGAGCTTACGGAACGGCTGAGCGAGGCCCCAGCACGGCGATGGGCCGGGTGCGGTGGAAGTCCCACCGCACCCGTCCCATCGCCTACCCCGGTCAGTCGCAGAGCGCGCGGAACTGTTCGATGAGTTTCACCCGCTCGGCCGGAGTGGCCGCCAGTGGCGCGACATTGAGCACGGTGACCCCGGCTTCGGCGAAGGCGGCGATCCGCTCCTTCACATATCCCGCGGGACCGATCAGCGAGATATCCCGTACCAGTGCGTCCGGAACCGCCTGGGTCGCCTCGTCTTTCCTACCGGCCAGGTACAGCTCCTGGATGCGGTCGGCTTCGGCACCGTAGCCGTAGCGGGTGGCGAGGGTGTGATAGAAGTTCTTGCCTTTGGCTCCCATTCCGCCGATGTAGAGCGCCAGCATCGGTTTGACGAACCCCAGCAGCGGTTCCACGTTCTCGCCGATGGCCAGGGCCGGCCCGGCGTAGACCTCGAGGGGGCCGAGTTCCGGATCCCGCCGCTGTTTCCCGGCGCGCAACGCGTCCCCGAAGACGGCATCGGCGCGTTCGGGCAGGAAGAAGATCGGCTGCCATCCTTCGGCGACCTCCGCCGCGAGCTGGACGTTCTTCGGCCCCAGCGCGGCCAGCAGCACGGGAATACGTTCGCGCACCGGATGATTGATGAGCTTCAGCGGTTTACCGAGCCCGGTGCCCTCCCCCTCGGGTAGCGGGATCCGGTAGTACTTGCCCTGGTAGTCCAGCCGCTCGCGGCGCCAGACCTTCCGGCAGATCTCCACGAGTTCCCGGGTCCGTCCGATCGGCGCGTCGTAGGGCACTCCGTGGAAGCCTTCGATCACCTGCGGCCCGGAAGCGCCCAGGCCGAGGACGAACCGGCCGTCGGAGACGAAATCCAGGCCGGCGGCGGTCATCGCGGTGAGCGTGGGTGTCCGGGTGTAGAGCTGCATGATGCCCGAGGCCAGTTGCAGCCGGGTCGTTTTCGCGGCCAGGTATCCCAGCGCGCTGACCGCGTCGAACGAGTACGCCTCGGGCACGAACACGATGTCCAGGCCGGCTCGTTCCAAATCGGCCACTTCGGCCGCCGCCTCGGTGAAGCCACCCGAGTAGTTGATGCTCAATCCGATCCGCATGCCCTCAACATAATCCCGGTTACGGGGTGGCCCGGCACCGGCCACGCCGGTCGAGGCGGTAGGTTGAAACCTGCAGTGCGATGAGCAGTGCAGCTAACTTCGAGCAATTATGATCGAGAAAGGCCGAACCGTGTCGCAGCCCACCCAATCGCCACAGCACACCGCCACCGGATTCAGCGGTTCACCGATCGGCGACTACCTGGGCGAACTCGCGGCGAAGGTGCCCGCCCCCGGCGGCGGCGCGGTAGCCGCGCTGCATGCCGCCCAAGGGGCCGCACTGGTCGCCATGGTCGCGCGCTACACCACCCGGGCCAAAGACGCCGAGCATCGTCCGGCGATCGACCGGATCATCGAAGCCGCCGACGCGGCGCGGGAGCGGGCGCTCGCCCTCGCCGATGCCGACGCCGCGGCCTTCACCGCGGTCGGCACGGCCTACAAACTGCCCAAGGACACCGAAGACGCGGCCACAGCCCGGTCCGCGGCCATCGGCGAAGCGTTGCTGGAAGCCGCCCGGGTACCCGCGGCCGTGGTCGACGAAGCCGACGAAATACTCTCCCTGGCAACCGAATTACTGCCCATCGGAAACCCGAATGTGGTCACCGATATCGGCGCCGCGGGCGCGGCCGCCCGGGCGGCCGCGGTGACCTCACAGCTCAATATCGAGGTCAATCTGGTATCGCTCCCTCCCGAACGAGGCGCCACGTTCGCCGGCGTGCTGGGACGCATCGAGGAAATCACCGCACGGGCGGATTCACTGCACCAAGAGGTTCTCCACGCGGTCCGCACCTGATCAGCGTGTACATATCAGCACGCGGCATTTGACCAGGTATATGCCGAACTGGGATTTTTCGAGATCAGACGAACAAGGGAGCGCGCGTAGAATGGGCGGCGTTCCTGATATTCACACTGCTCCACCGCTCGACCCAGGCTTCATCAGCTAGACCGGCCGGCGGGGGCACCGGCGGCCGGGGAACTGTTTGCCCCAGCTCGACGAGTGCAGGAGGTAACGGTGAGGATCGGGTACACATCGGCGCCGGCCGCGGCGGAAGCCCTCGAGCCGGGTATCGATGTCATCACCGAACACGGAGTCGTCTCCAATATCGCCGACTGCTCGGCCGATCCCGGAACGTTGACGCTCGGCCAGGCCCGGCGCGCACACGATATCCACCGACTTTGTTCTCCCGAATGCCTGGTCCGCAGACGGGCCGGTCTCACCTTGGCTATTGCCGCACCACCGGACCGGTCCCCTTTCGGTATTTCGCCCGGCCGGGAGTGACCGATTCCCGCAGTGGGTAAGAACAGTGTGACCGCAGCGTAACTTTCCCTGCCGGTTATTCCGGCGTGCTTTCGATAGCACCACCGCTCTTACGACGAATGGTTCTTGATCGGCTCCACCCCATTGGCCGGGCGGCGATTGCCCCATGCCGGACGGCCACAAAACGAGGAGGAAAAGTTGAGCACCATAATCACGAATGCGGATACCGAATCGGATACTCCGGCGCGAAAACCCGGGCGGGCCCGATTCGGCGGCGCGGGACGCAATAACCCCCTGAACATCGTGCTCGTCGCGCCACCGTATTTCGATGTCCCCCCGGTCGGCTACGGCGGTGTGGAGGCCGTGGTGGCCGAACTCGCCGACACCCTGGTGGCACGCGGGCACCGGGTGACGCTACTGGGCGCCGGAAAGCCCGGAACCGAGGCGGAGTTCGTCCCGGTCTGGGAATCCACCCAGGCCGAGCGGTTGGGCGATCCCTTCCCCGAGGTGGTCAATGCGCTCAAGGTGCGGCGCACGGTGGAGAAACTGGCACGCTCCCGGCATATCGACATCATCCACGATCACACCTTCGCCGGACCTCTCAACGCCCCCGCCTACGAGGCGCTGGGCATCCCCACCGCGGTCACCGTGCACGGTCCGGTGGACAACGATATGTGGGAGTACTACGGCGCGCTCGACGAGCACACCCGTCTCGTGGCGATCAGTGATCGGCAGCGGGAACTGGCACCGAGTTTCAACTGGATCGGCCGCGTGCACAACGCGCTGCGCCCCAGTGAATGGCCGTTCCGGACCGAGAAGCAGGACTACGCGCTGTTCCTGGGCCGCTACGCCTCGTACAAGGGCCCGCATCTCGCGTTGCGCGCCGCCCACGAGGCCGGGATAAAGCTCGTCCTCGCCGGTAAATGCAACGAACCGCCGGAAAAGGCCTTCTTCGCGCAAGAGATCGAGCCGCTGCTCACCGATAACGACCACGTCTTCGGTGAAGCCGACGCGGTGGCCAAACGAGAGCTGCTCGCGGGCGCACGCTGCCTGCTGTTCCCGATCCGCTGGGAGGAACCGTTCGGCATCGTGATGATCGAGGCCATGGCCTGCGGCACGCCGGTGGTCGCCCTGCGCGGCGGCGCGGTCGAGGAGGTGATCGAGGACGGGGTCACCGGCTTCATCTGCGATCACCCCGACGAACTACCTGCCGCCATAGCGCGGGTGGGCGAACTCGATCCGCATGCCTGCCGACGGCGTGTCGAGGATTATTTCGGCGTGGATCAGCTGGGTGCCGGGTACGAGGCGGCCTATTACCGCATACTCGATGCGTGGGACGAATCCCACAGCAGGGGCCAGACCTTTTCCGCCGTCGGTATGCGCCGCAATGCGGTACCCGCGATACGTGGCGACGCCGGCACGACACCGGTATGGAGCAGGGCATGAGTATACCGCCGAGAATTCTCAACTCCGGCCAGCCCGCCGCCGTCAACGGCGGCGGGGGGACGGTCACCCTGGTCGAGGCGAGCACCTTCTGCCTGTCCGACCCCCTCGGCGATATCCATTCCGGCACTTCCCAGGGCCTGTTCTACCGCGACTCCCGGGTGATCTCCCGCTGGGAACTGCGGATGGACGGTCAACCCACCGAACATCTCACGGTCGTGACGCCGGAGGCCTTCAAAGGCCGGTTCATCCTGCGTAAACCCCCGCGAGCCGGGGTGGCCGACAGCACCGTACTGGTGGTGCGCCGCCGGTTCATCAACAACGGCCTCAAAGAGGCCATCACCGTGCACAATCTCGGTCACGAGGACACGGGGATCACCATAACCCTTTTCGTCGACGCCGATTTCGCCGATCTATTCGCGGTCAAGGAGGGCCGCAACCACGGCGGGGGCGCCGAACACAATGCGGTGGACGGCGATCTGCATCTCACCGACCACAACGAACCCGGCCGTGGCCTGACCATCAGCGCCACGGCCGGGGCCGTTATGTTGCCCGGCACCATCACCTGGCAGGTGGTGGTGCCGGCGCGCGGCCGGTGGGATACCGAGATCCTGGCCCAGCCGGTACTCGCGCACCGCCGGGTACAGATGGCCTTCGGCGAGCACGAGGACAGCCCGATCAGCCGGCTCAAACGGTGGCGGGCCACCGCGACCGATCTCACCGCCTCCGATCCGGCCCTGTCGGAAATACTGCAACGCACCGAAAGCGATCTCGGCGCGCTCCGCATCGACGGTACCGGCGACGGCGCGCCGGCCTACGTCGCCGCCGGGGCGCCCTGGTTCATGGCCCTGTTCGGCCGGGACAGTCTGCTCACCTCGTGGATGGCGCTCCCCCTGGATTCCGAGCTGGCGGTCGGCACCCTGCGGCGGCTGGCGGAACTGCAGGGCAGAAAGGTCAATCCGATCACCGAGGAGGAACCGGGCCGCATCATGCACGAGATGCGGCACGGCCCGGCCAGCGGACAGGTACTCGGTGGAACGGTGTACTACGGGTCGGTCGACGCCACCCCGCTGTTCGTCATGCTGCTCGCCGAATGCTGGCGCTGGGGCGCCGGGGAATCGGTGGTCGAGGAGCTGCTGCCCGCCGCCGACGCCGCGCTGGCCTGGATCGACGAGTACGGCGACGCGGACGGGGACGGTTTCGTCGAATACCGGCGCAAAACCGATCGCGGACTGAGCAACCAGGGGTGGAAGGACAGTTTCGACGCCATCAACGACGCCATCGGGCACCACGCGGAGCCCCCCATCGCGTTGTGCGAGGTCCAGGGCTATGTCTACGCGGCGCGGCTGGCCCGAGCCCAGCTGGCCGAACATTTCGGTGACGCCGGTACCGCGCAGCGGCTGCGCGAGCAGGCCGAGAACCTCAAGGACCGGTTCGACGAAGCGTTCTGGGTCGCCAAGAACGGCTGGTACGCCGTGGCGCTGGACGGGCAGAAGAACCAGGTCGACTCGCTGACCAGTAATGCCGCGCAATGCCTGTGGACCGGTATCGTCTCCGACGAGCGCGCCGCCGAGCTGATCGAGCGCCTCGCCGACCCGGCGATGGACAGTGGTTTCGGTTTGCGCACACTGGCCGCCACCATGGGCGCCTTCAACCCGATGAGCTACCACAACGGATCGGTGTGGCCGCACGATACGGCCATCGCGGTGGCGGGTCTGCTGCGGTACCGGCATATCGCCGGTGCGAGCGAATTGGCCGAACGGCTCACCACCGGCCTGCTCGACGCGGCCGGCGAGTTCGGCAGCCGGCTCCCGGAGCTCTTCTGCGGTTTCGCGCGCACCGATTTCCGTTCCCCGGTCCCCTACCCCACCTCGTGCTCCCCGCAGGCGTGGGCGAGCGCGGCACCGCTGCTGCTGGTGCGTTCGTTCCTGGGGCTGTCCCCCTGTGCACCGCACCGCATCCTGCGCGTGACCCCCCAGTTACCGCGGGAATGGGGCGAGGTGGGCCTGACCGATCTGCGGCTCGGCCCGGCCACCGTGAGCATCTACGCGGAGGGCTCGACCATGCAGGTACACGGACTACCCGACGAGTGGACGCTCGTCACCGAATAGCGATCGCCCGGTGTGTCGATATCGCGAACAGATGCCGGGACGATATCCTGACTGGTTCAGTTGATCATGGCCCCTTAGGATGGACATCTGTCCACCAGTCCGTCCACAAGGGGTGGAACCATGAATATCGTTGCCCGGCATCTCTTCCTGGTGATCGCGATCGCGCTCTCGGTGATTTTCGTCCCCGCCGGGGCGAACGCCATGACGATCGGCGGCCCCCGCCTCGTACCCGTTTCCTCGGTGACCCCGTCCGACGGCGCCGTGGTGGGTATCGCCCATCCGGTCACCATCCGGTTCTCGTCCCCGGTCACCGATCGGGCCGGCGCGGAGCAGTCGCTGTCGGTCACCGCCGGCGATCCGCTGCCCGGCACCTATTCCTGGCGCGACGACCGGGAACTGACCTGGACACCCCGCGGCTATCTGCCCGCGAACAGCACTGTCGCCGTGAACTTCGGAGACCGCCGCACCCAGTTCGAGACCAACCCGGGAGTAGTGGCCGACGCGAACATGTCCGCCCACACCTTCACCGTCAGTATCGGCGGCATAGTGGTGCGCACCATGCCCGCCTCCATGGGCAAACCCGGCTGGGAGACCCCGGTCGGCACGTTTCCCGTCCTGGAGAAGTTCCGCAACATCATCTTCGATTCCCGCACGATCGGGATACCGCTCGATTCGCCGGAGGGTTATCTCATCGACGGTGAATGGGCGGAGCGGCTCACCTGGGGCGGCGTCTTCGTACACTCGGCGCCCTGGTCGGTGGACCAGCAGGGTAATTCCAACGTCAGCCACGGTTGTATCAACCTGTCCCCGGAGGACGCGGCCTGGTACTACGAGACCGTCAGTATCGGCGATCCGGTGAACATACACTGGTGATCGGTGTGGGCGCGACGCACCGTCCGCGCCCGGGAGAGGCCCCTCCGGCTGCGCGCCGTCGGCCGATCCACTAGAACAGTGGACAGCGACCGCGCGCCGGGAACCGATGAAGGGGGACGCGCCATGGACCGACCGGCCCCGGGTCCCTCCGGTGGGGAGCCGCCCCGATGGGACCCGACCCGCCCGCCGCGGATACCCGGCGGCACCGTACCGCCGGGCCCGCCATCCGGCGGTACCGGCCCGCAGGCTCCACCGCAGGCCGACCCGTACCGGCCCGCCCCGAATACCGGCGAGGAGTACACGGTCCCCGCCGACCCGACACCCACCGAGCCGATCCCCCGGCTCCCACCCGCGGGGCACGCCGGTTACGAGGGCGAATGGTCGGACTGGGTCGCGCGTACCGATGCGGACACGGACGCGACCGGCCACACGCGACCGGCCACACCGCACCCGGCCCAGGACGCCCGTTCCGGCCCCGACCCGCTCCCGGAGCCACCCCCACACCCGGACGACAGCGGCCCGGCCGAGACGAACGCGGTACCGGAACCCGAAGCACCCACCACCGCCCGGGAACGCCTGCGCCGGCGGCTCGCGCCAACCGCCGACACCACGCCCCCGCCGGTTCGGGCCGCACGCGGGCCCGCCCGCAACCGCGTCCTCCCCGTCCTGCTGGGCACAGCCGGTGCCGCCGCGCTGGCCGCCGCCGCCTATGTCCAGTTCGCGGTGATCGGTGGGGACGAGGCGTCCCCGCCGGTGGCCGCCGCACCCGCCACCACCGCATCGGCCGCTCCCACCGCGGACCCGCACTGTCCGGCCGAACGCACCGGCAGCACCGTACAGGGCAACGGGTCCGGGGGCACCGATTCCGGACCCGACGCGATCTTCGGGTTCCAGCACGCCTACTACGTCGCCCGCTCCGGTGAGCAGGCCCGGGCCCTGGTGGCTCCCGATGCCGCAGTGCCGCCGGCTCCCGATATCCAGCGCGGTATCGACACCATCCCCGCCGGGACCACCCACTGTGTCCGCATCACCCCGGGCGCGTTCGTCGGGCAGTACACCGTGGTCGTCACCGAGCACCGGCCCGGCTCGGCGCCACTGGCCTACAATCCGCAACTGGTCACGACGATACGAATCGGTAACCGAACCTTGATCACCGGTATCGGCCCCATGCCCTGACCGCCACGATTCGGTCCGGAAGGTGGTCCGGCGCGGTCGCGGAGCGCAGACTCGGAAGATGGACGCTATCGGCACGGTACGGGTCCCCGACCATCCGACGGTGCAGGCCGCGTTGTCGCTGGCCCGGCGGGCACCGTCGGTGCACAACACCCAGCCCTGGCGCTGGGTGTTCGACGGCCACCGGCTGCATCTCCACCGCGACACCTACCGGCAGCTGTCCTCGGCCGATCCGCAGGGCCGGCAGCTGGTGATCAGCTGCGGGGCCGTGCTCGACCATGTGGTCACCGCCTTCGCCGCGGCAGGCTGGGATACCACGGTGACCCGGTTCCCGGACACCGTCACCGATCATCTCGCCTCGATCGAGTTCGCGCCGGCGCATAGGGTCTCCGATACCGACCGGGCGCGCGCGGCGGCGATCGAACGGCGCTACACCGACCGGCTGCCCATGCTGCCGCCCCGGGATTGGGACCGCGTGGCGCCCGGGCTGTATACAACCGCGCTGCGCCACGGCACCCTCCTGGAAGTCCTCGACGATTCCGCCCGCCTACGGCTCGCGGCAGCTTCGGCCAGATCGGCCGCGCTGCGCGAATACGACCCGCAGTATCTGAACGAACTGCACTGGTGGGCCGGTAACGACTCACCCGCCGATGGGGTACCCCTCTCCGCGCTGGTCTCCGCGGCGGAACTGGCGCAGGTCGGGGTGGGCCGCGCGTTCCCGATCGCCCCGCCGTCGCTGCGGCGCGGCGAGCTCACCGATTCCTCCCGCCTGCTGGTTCTCGGTTCCACCACGGACAGCCCCCTGGACTGGTTGCGTACCGGGGAAGCGCTGTCGGCGGTGCTGCTCGATTGCACGGCCGCCGGACTGGCCACCTGCCCGCTCACCCATATCACCGAGATACCGGTCAGCCGCCGCGCCATCGCGAATCTGCTGCGCGAGCCCGCCGCACCGCAGGTGGTGGTGCGGGTGGGCACCGCGCCGGCCACTCCCGCCCAGCCGCCGACACCGCGCCGAGCCGTCGGCGATTTCCTGGAGGTGCATCGTGGCGGTTGAACCCGCGGCCCCCGTCCGCTCCCGAAGTCCCGGAAGTCCGGTGCGGGAAGACCCACGAGCCCACCGGAATCGGAATACTGTTCTCCCATGACTGCCGCGATCGATATATCCGGCCTGGTGAAGACATTCGGCCGCACCCGCGCGCTGGACGGACTGGATCTGCGGGTCGCCGCCGGAGAAGTGCACGGTTTCCTGGGCCCCAACGGGGCCGGTAAATCCACTACGCTGCGTGTACTGCTCGGGCTGCTGCGCGCGGACGGCGGCCGGATCCGGCTGCTCGGCGGCGACCCCTGGTCCCAGGCCTCGGCACTGCACCGCCGGCTGGCCTATGTGCCCGGCGATGTGAGTCTGTGGCCCGGCCTCACCGGTGGTGAGGTGATCGACCTGCTCGGCCGGCTCCGCGGCGGCCTGGACGAAAGCAGACGACGCGAGCTACTGGAACGTTTCGATCTGGACCCGACGAAGAAGGGCCGGACCTACTCCAAGGGCAACCGGCAGAAGGTGGCTCTGGTCGCGGCCCTGGCCTCCGATGTGGAACTGCTCCTGCTCGACGAACCCACCGCGGGACTGGATCCGCTGATGGAGGCGGTGTTCCAGGAATGCGTCGAGGAAATGCGATACGCCGGGCGCACGGTTCTGCTCTCCAGCCATATCCTGGCCCAGGTGGAGGCGCTGTGCGACCGGGTGACCATCATCCGGCACGGCAGGAGCGTGGAATCCGGCACCCTGGCCGAGCTGCGGCATCTCACCCGGACCTCGATCGACGCCGAAACCGAGCGCCCCGTGACGGGCCTGACCGAACTGCGTGGTGTCCACGACCTGGTGGACGACGGTACCCGGGTCCGGTTCCAGGTGGACACGGTCGAACTCGATGCGGCGGTGCGGCACCTGACCTCGTTCGGTATCCGCACCCTGGCCAGCCGGCCCCCGACGCTCGAGGAACTGTTCCTGCGCCACTACGGCGACGAACTCGCCGCCGCGGGGGTGCCGGAATCGTGACCGCGACACGCACTGCCCGGGAGCCGGGCACCTTCACCGGTACCGATGTACTGGCCCGGTTCGCACTGCGCCGCGAACGGCTGCCGTTGGTGGCCTGGCTCGTGGGCGGCACCCTGATCTACTGGTCCCAGGCGGTGGGGCTGGACGCCGCCTACCCGACCCAGGCCGAATTGGACGCACTCGCCCGGAGCCTGGGCAGTAATGCCGCCATGATCGCCATGGCCGGCCCGCCCCGCGTACTGGACACCGTGGCCGGCCAGGTGGCGTTCCAGTCCAGTGCGTTCGGGATGCTGGTGGCCGGGCTGATGAGTATGTTCCTCATCGGCCGGCACACGCGTTCCAACGAGGAAACCGGCCGCGACGAACTCATCCGGTCCGGAGTGGTCGGCCGCTATGCCCCGGCCACCGCGGCGGCCTCGCTCACGGTGGCCGCGAACGTTCTCCTGGGCTCGGCCATCGCGCTGAGCCTGATCGGGTACGGGCTGCCGGTGCCGGGCTCGGTCGCGCTGGGCGTCGGAGCGGGCTGCGCCGGACTGGTCTTCGGGGCGATCGCGCTGCTCGCCGCGCAGCTCAGCGCCAATACCCGCACCTGCTATGCCATCACCGGTACCGCGCTGGCCGTGGCATACCTGCTGCGCGCGGTCGGCGATGTGGGCGATGGGGTGCTGTCGTGGTTCTCCCCGCTGGGCTGGGGACAGGCGATGCGCCCCTATGACCACGAGATCTGGTGGCCGGCCCTGTTGTCGGTGGCGGTGGCGCTCGCCATCGGCGTGCTGGCAGCGCGGCTGCTGGACCACCGGGATTTCGGCGCCGGCCTTTTCCCATCGCGTCCGGGCCCACCGCGGGCCGCCGAATCCTTGTACGGCACGTTCGGCCTGGCCTGGCGCCTCCAGCGGGGCTCGCTACTCGGCTGGTCGCTGGGGATGTTCATCGGTGGATCGTCCTTCGGCACCATCGGCGACGATGTCGAGGGACTGCTCGGTGATATCGACTTGAACGAGGTACTCGGCCAGAATACGACCAGCCTCACCGACGCGTTCTACGCCATGGCGGTCGCGATCCTGGCGGTCATCGCCTCGGCGTATACGATTTCGGCCGGTCTCCGCCCGCGGGCGGAGGAAGCAGCCGGGCATATCGAACCGCTGCTCTCCACGAAACTGACCCGGATCCGCTGGCTGGCCGGGCATGCGGTGATCGTTCTGGCCGGTTCCGCCGTGGTGGTGGCGCTGAGCGGGTTCGGGATGGGGGTCACCTATGGTCTCCTGACCGGTGACCCCTCCCGCATCAGTGTCTTGACCGGAGCCGCGGTGGCCTATCTGCCCGCGGTCTGGGTGCTCGCCGGGGTGACACTGTTCCTGTTCGGGTTCGTGCCCCGGGCGACCGCGGCCGCCTGGGGCGCTATGGCGTTCTGTGGGGTGGTACTGATGCTCGGTGCCACGCTGAAATTCCCGGAGTGGCTGCGAAGCCTGTCCCCGTTCGACAACATTCCACTGGTACCGGCGCAACCCTTCGAACCGGCTCCGGTGCTCATCACCCTGCTGGTAGCGCTGGTGCTGTGCGCGGCGGGCGCCTTCGGGTTCCGGCAGCGGGACCTGCGGACCAGCTGAGTACCGGGGCACCATCCCTCCACTACCGGAGCATCACATATCGAACACCGGGATCGGCGGGCTCTTGGGAAACGTCACCGGTAGCGAGAACAGGGCGCGGTGGAAGGGGCCCGGCCGCCACCGCAGCTCCGCTCGGGGGACGGCCAGTTGCATTTCCGGCAGTGCGTCCAGCAGCTGATCGATCGCGTCCTGCACCATCAGCAGCGCCGCGGGACGGACGGGGCACGCGTGCGGTCCCGTACCGAAGGCCAGATGCGACCGGTTGTCGGTGAACCCCGCGGCGCGGATGGCCGGATCGTTGTTGCAGGCAGCCATGCTGATCAAAACCGGCTGGTGCGCGGGCAACCAGAAATCCTCGATGAGGATGGGCTGACGCGGATAACTGATGCAGTAGTTCTGCATCGGTGGATCGTTGAAGAGCACCTCGTCCAAGGCGTCCCGGGTCGACAGGCTGCCGCCGAGGACATTTCCGCCGAACCGTTCGTCGGTCAGCATCAGCAGCAGGGTGTTCGCGATCAGGTTCTGCGGCGGCGAGATCCCGGCACCGTACAGCGTTACCAGCTGGTGCAGCATCTCCTCGTCGTCCAGCTGCACCGGATGCTGTGCCAGCCAGCTGGTCACATCCTCGCCGGGGTCCGAGCGTTTGGTCCGGATGAGCTCCATCAATGCCTCGGACAGCATGCGGTTGCCCTCGGCGGCGTCGACGGTATCGAACAGGGCCAGCATTCCGGTCGCCGCCCGCTGGCCGATCTCGGGTGAGCAGCCGAGCAGCTCGTTGAGGGTCGAGAAGATGACGGGGAGCGCGTACTGGCCGAGGATATCGCAGTGTCCGTCCTCGCAGAACGAGTTGATCAGTGGGACCGCGATCCGTTCGATGGTGCTGTGCAAACGGTGCAGATCGATCTTGCCGAGCGCGCCCGCGGCCGCTGCCCGGTATCGCTTGTGTTCGTTTCCGGCACTGCGGAGGGGGTTGGGCCGCCACTCCATCATGGGCCGAATCGGGGAATCGGCGGGAATGTTCTTCTCCCAGGACCGCGGATCGGCCGGGAAATGGTCCGGATCGTTGAGGATCCGGACGGCCGCGTAGTAGCCGATCACCAGGGTTGCCGGTACGCCGGGTGCCAGCTCCACCGGAGCCAGTGAACCGAAACGGCTTCGCATCTCCCGGTAGATCCGGTGTGGATCGGCCGCGTACTCCTCCGTGTACAGAGGAACACGCGGCCCGTCGAAATCACTGGGTGCCGCGTTCGGTAGGGGTGCGCTGTCGATATGCAACTTCTGCTTGTTCCTGCGGGTGTGGTTCGGGGGGCCGGGGACCGGCCGCGGGCTGAGTTGGCGACTCTACCCGCAAACGTTTCGCGGCGTTCCGATATTACCGAGCCACAATATTTTCGAGGGACTCTTCGACCGGGCCGGATCGGCACCGAACCCGGCCGATGACGCCACGGCGACCTACCTTCTCCGCGCTCCCCGGCCCGAGCGCGCAAACCCACGGCATGCCGGTATCAGTGGCCGGGGCCCCCGAGGTGGCACCGAACATCTTCCGGCGGAATCGGCAGGGATATTCGAATGCCCCGATCCATCAGTGCTTCCCGATCCGGATGGGGGGGCTCTCCGGAAAGGTGACCGGCAGCGAGACCAGGGCACGATGGAACGGGCCCGGACGCCATCGCAATTCCCCCGGCGGTACCGCCAGGACCATCTCCGGTATCGCGTCCAGCAGCTGGTCGAGCGCGTCCTGCACGATCAGCAGAGCCACCGAACGCGCCGGGCAGCTGTGCGGACCGGCGCTGAACGCCAGATGCGACCGGTTGGCGGTCAGCCCCCCGGTATTGACGGCCGGATCGCTGTTACAGGCGGCCATGCTGATCAGTACCGGTTGATGTGCGGGCAGCCAGACACCGTCGATCAGAATCGGCTGCCGCGGGTAGCTGGCGCAGTAGTTGGCCAGCGGAGGATCGTTGAACAGCACCTCGTCCAAGGCATCCCGGGTGGACAGACTGCCGTCGAGCACCGTGGCCGCGAACCGTTCGTCGGTCAGCATCAGCAGCAGCGTGTTCACGATCAGATTCTGCGGCGGCTCGGTTCCCGCGCCGTACAGCAGCGCCAACTGCTGACGGACCTCCTCGTCGCTGAGCTGGGCCGGATGCTGTACGAGGCGAGTGGTGATGTCCTCGGACGGCTCGGCCCGTTTGAGGCGGGCCAGCTCGAGCAGGGCGTCTGCCTGGATGGCATTGCCCTCGGCGGCATCGACGGTATCGAACATGGCCGCCAACCCACGGGCGGCCCGGTGCCCGAGTTCCGGAGGACAACCCAGCATGACGTTGAGCGTGGCGAAGACCAGCGGCGCCGCGTACTGCCCGAGCACATCGCAGTAGCCGTCCGAGCAGAACGAGTTGATCAGGGGGATCGCGATCTCCTCGATGATGCCGTGCAACTCGTGCATATCCACACCGTTGAGGGCTGCCACCGCGGCCGAACGGTAGCGAACGCGGTCGTCACCGACGGTGCGCAGCGGATTCGGCCGGTACTCCAGCATGGGCAGTACGGGGCAATCCTCGGGTACCCCGCGCTGCCAGACGCGGGGATCGGCCGGGAACCGCTCCGGATCGTTGAGGATTCGTACCGCCGTGCGATAACCGATCACCAGGGTCGCCGGAACCCCCGGCGCCAATTCCACCGGGGCCAGCGAGCCGAAACGGCGCCGCATCTCCTGGTACACCCGGTGCGGGTCGGCGGCGAACTCTTCTGTGTACAACGGGATTCGCGGACCGGCGGCGGTGTCCACGGGGGAACCGTGGAAGACGAAACGCTTATCTGCCGCGAGGTACTGATCGGGTCGTGCTGTGGTCAAGGCGTCACACTCCGAGGTTCGTATGAATCGGTGGACAGTGCGTTTTCGCAGACCTATCCGCCGACCCATACATCCCGTTCAGCGACGTCCGCGACGAGCCATCAGCAATGAAGTTGTAGTAACCGGGTCTTCGTACGGTACCGGTCTCAGCCGAGATACACAGGCAATTCCTGGTGACCGTTGGAAACGAAACTCACGACCGGCTTCAGTTCGCTCACCTCGACCGCCAGCCGTATGTCCGGGAAGCGCCGGAACAGCGCGGGCAGCGCCAGTTCGCCTTCCATCCGCGCCAGCGGTGCGCCGATGCAGTGGTGTGCGCCGTAGCCGAAGGACACATGGTCCTTGACGGCCCGGGTGATATCGAAGGTATCGGTGGACGACCCGTGCACCTTCGGGTCACGGCTGGCCGCGGCGTAGGAGGCGAGAATGGCTTCGCCCTTGCCGATTCGCGGACCGCCCTCGATCTCGATGTCCTCCACCGCGAAACGCAGCGGCAGATGCGCGACCGGCGCCTCGTAACGCAGCGTCTCCTCCACCACATCCGCCCAGCTCGCCTGCCCCGTCAGGGCCGCGACCCGCTGCTGCGGATGGGTGAGCAGAGCGACGATCGCCTGATCCAGCAGATTGACCGTCGTCTCGTGGCCGGCGTTGATGACCAGCATCAGGGTTTCGATGATCTGCTTCTCGGTGAGCTGCGTACCGTCGTCGTCCCGGCTGCCGAGCATCACGCTGGTGATATCGTCGCCGGGGTTGTCGCGCCGGTATCGGACGAGTTCGGCTACCAGGCCGTACATTTCGACGAAGTTGGCCTGCGCGTCCTCCTGGCTGATGGTGGTATCGAAATACCGGTCCACACAGACCCGCAGCCCCGGCCCGAGCGAATCCGGGACACCGAGCAGCTCGGTGATCACCTGGATCGGCACCGGATAGGCGTAGCTCTCGCGCAGATCCACGACCTGCCCGGCGGGCGCGGCCGCCAACTGGTCCAGCAGCTCGGCGATCAGCGCCTCCACGCGGGGTCGTAGCGCGGCGGTCCGCCGGTGGGTGAACGCCGGCGACACCAGTTTGCGCAGTCGGCGATGATCCGCGCCGTAGGCGGTGAACATGTTCTCCACCGCGATCCACGGCAGCAGCGGCCAATCCTCGGTGATCTCCCCGTTCACGAACGCCGTCCAGTGCTGGCGCGGATCCTTGGACACCCGCGGATCGGCCAGCAGGCTTTTCAGTACCGCGGCGTCGGTGATCGACCAGGCGGGCACCCCGCCGGGTAACTCCACCAACGCGGCCGGGCCCTGGGCACGCAGCCGGACCGATTCACCTTGGATATCGGCGCCGGCCATATCCAGGACGATGGGTTCGCGTTGCAACGAGCATCTCCTTACACGAGATTCAACGGAGGAGAAGGCGGGAAGGCCACCGGAAGCGCCGCCAGTGCCCGGTGGAAGGGCCCGGGACGCCAGACGAGGTCTTCCACCGGAACCGCCAGCTCCAATTCCGGAAGCGCATCGAGGAGCAGGTCGATCGCCCCCTGGACCACCACGAGCGCCGGAGATTGCGCGGGGCAGGCGTGTGGTCCGATACTCCAGGCCAGATGCGAACGGTTACCGGTGTGGTCCCCGCCGCGCACGGCCGGATCGTTGTTACATGCCGACAAGCTGATCAGCACCGGCTGATGCGCGGGCAGCCAGGTGTTCTCGACCAGGATCGGCTGACGCGGGTAGGTGGTGCAGAAATTCGCCATCGGCGGGTCGTTGAACAGCACCTCGTCCAACGCGTCACGGGTGGACAGCGCGCCGCCGAGCATACTTCCGCCGAACCGGTCGTCGGTCATCATCAGCAGCAGCGTGTTGTTGATCAGGTTCTGCTGCGGTTCCACGCCCGCCCCGTAGAAGCTGATCAGATTGGACAGCAGTTCTTCGTCGTTCAGATTCGCCGGGTGGTGCACGAGCCGTGAAGTGACATCCTCACCGGGCTCGGACCGCTTCTGGAAGATGAGTTCCATCAACGCCTCGCTGAGGTGGTTCATCCCCCATTCGGCGTTGACGGTGTCGAACAGCGCGGCCATCCCGTTGGCCACCCGTTCTCCCAGTTCCGGTGTGCACCCGACCATTCGGTTGAGCACCTCGAACACCAGCGGGAAGGCGTACTGGGTGACGAGGTCGGCCTTACCCGATTCGCAGAAGGAGTTGATCAGCGGCACCGCGATCTGCTCGATTGTCTGGTGCAGTTCGTGCAGATCGATACCGTCGATCGCGTGCACATAGGCCTGGCGATACCGCTGGTGCAGCTCACCGCTGTTGCGCAGCGCGTTCGGATACCACTCCATCATCGGCCGGACCGGCGAATCCTGCGGGATACTGGTCTGCCAGGTGCGCGGATCGGCCGGGAACCGCTCGGGATCGTTCAGGATGCGAACGGCGGCTTCGTAACCGATCACCAGGGTGGCCGGCACATCCGGGGCCAGATCGATGGGTACCAGCGAGCCGTACCGGCTACGCATGGCCGCGTAGGCACGGTGTGGATCGTTGGCGAATTCTTCGGTGTAGAGGGTGAAACGTGGGCCAACGCCTCCGGTGGGTTCTCCGTGGATCACCGGGCAACCGGTGAAAGGAGGTTGTTGTTGCGGAACCGGAGAGAACTGCGTGGTCAAAGACGAGACTCCAATCGATGGAACAAATATTCGACCAGCGTGATCAGCGATTGGAGGCAGGTACGCCGATCACGCGCGTCGAGAGCGACCAGCGGAGTGTCTTCTGTCAGATCGAGTGCTTCCCGGATTTCCGAGAGCGGGAAGCGGTTGGCACCCTCGAATTCGTTGACCCCGACCGCGTACGGGACCCCGCGCTCCTCGAGCACGGCCAGCACTTCGTCGGCCTTCTCGATACGCCGGGTGTCGACCAGGACCAGGGCCCCGAGCGCGCCCTTGGCCAGCTCTTCCCACAGCGGAATGAACCGCTGCTGACCGGGGGTACCGAAAAGGTACAGCGCCAGTTCGGGGTTGAGCGTGATACGGCCGAAGTCCATCGCGACCGTGGTCTGGGTCTTCGATCCCAATCCACCGAGATCGTCGATCCCCACGCTGGCCTCGGTGATGGTTTCCTCGGTGCGCAGCGGTTTGATCTCGGAAACACTGCTCACGAAGGTGGTCTTGCCGACACCGAAATTACCGGCGACCAGCAATTTCACCGATCGGGTCACCGTCTCCGCCACATAGTCGACCGCGCGGCCGTATTCCGCGGGCCGATCAGGCCGGGAGAGCACGGAGCCCATTGAGTACCTCCTCGAGCAGGGCGATCTCCGGCATGATTTCCGCCGGGGTCGGGATATTCAGATGTCCGCTGTCCAGCAGATCGGAGACGACGATGGTCACCACCGAAGGCGGGAGGTCGAGATAGGCCGCGACCTCCGCGATCGATAGGGCGCCCCGGGCACAGACGTCGACCACCCGGCGCGCGTCCGGAGTGGCGCCGGGAGCCGGGTCACCGACGGCGACGACCAGCGTCACCAGACCGAGCTCACGTGTCGGACGGGAGCGTCCGCCGGTCCGCACATACGCGCGGACCAGGTCTGGATCACGCCGCGACCGGCTCATTGCAGATCGCCGCCGTGTGCGTTTCTGCGGGGTTCGCTACCGAGCTCGTGACCGACGCGCCCTGCCAGCTCGTTCATCCGGTGCGCGATCAGACCCACATCGATATCGGTCATGGTCGCCACCCCCAGCAGCGCTCCCTCGCCGGCCGCGGTGATCATGATCATGCCCTGGTCGTATTCGGTCATGTTCTGCCGCACATCGTTTCCGTTGCTACCGCAGAATTCGCCGAGCGCCTTACCGAGCGAACGCAGACCGGAGGCGGCGGCTGCGAATCGTTCGGCATCGTCTTTCGCGATGCTCGCCGAATGTGCGATGCGCAGCCCGTCCTCGGACAGCAGGACGGCGAATCGGACGCCGGGAACCTCGAGATCGTCCAGTAACCAGCCCAATTTGTTGGTGCTGTCGGATACCACTGTCCTCGGTGAACCCATCAGGATGTCATCCCTTCGGTGTGTTCGGATGCGGCGGCACGGCCGCTCTTGGAGCCGCTCTGCCAGGCGGCGGCGATATCGGGGCGGGCCTGCCCCGGTTCGGTCCTGGATTGTCCGGACACGCGATCGTTGATATCTGCTGGGACGGCCGCGGCCCGGCGCCGACGCCGGGGCAGACCGCCGCTGGTGATGTCGTGGACTGTCGTACGCTGCTCGCTCTCATTCTCATCCGCATATGCCGGACCACCCGGCACGGAGGCCTCGGCCGGAGCCGGGACCGCGGCGTGGGCACCGGTAACGGGGGCGGAATGCGCTCCGCCGACCGATGATACGGAGTTGCCGGTCAGGGGGTGGCCGGTGGCGGTCGAGATCGACGGGGCCTGCCCGCCCGGCACCGCGGCGAGCTCCCGCTGGGCCGGGACACCGTTGGGCGCGGCGTCGTTGTCCTGGTCGGCCTTGGGTGCTACCAGCAGTGCCTCCGGGATGTAGACCATGGCGCGCATACCACCATAGGCGTTGGGACCATCGATGTAGACGGTGAACCCGTAGCGGCGGGCGAGCGCGGCGATACCGGGGAAACCGACTTTGGGGGCCGGGCCGAGCTGGTGGATGTCCACCGAACGTTCGTTGGCCAGGACCTGCCGGGCCTCTTCCATCTGCTCGGCGTTCATCCGCACGCCGGCATCGTCGACGATCACGGTCACCCCGTGGTGACCTTCCTGGAAGGTGACGTCCACGAAGGAGGTCGGCGGGGAGTAGCGCAGCGCGTTGTCGATGAGCGAGGCGAGGGTGTGCACCAGCGGTTCCACCGCACGGCTGATGACGACCCGGTCCAGCTGAGAGGCCCGGACGCGCAGGTAGTCACGGACACGCCCGGTCGCGCCGCCGACCACGTCGGTCAGCGACTGGGCGGGCCACCGGCGGCCGGGAAGACCGCCACAGACGATCACGTAGGACTGCGCCTGACGGATCATCTGCTGCACGGTGTGGTCGATACGGATGAGGGTTTCGTAAACGCGGTCGTCCCGGTGCTCACGCAGCGCGGAGCTCACCACCTGGCTCACGTCCGCGCCCAGGCTGACCACCGAGGTACCGAACGAACGCACGGCGGCGCTGGTCGCTTCCCGCGACAGGCTCTCCGCGCGCTCCCGGGCGGAATCGGCTTCGGAACGCACACTGTGCTCGGCGGCCGCGACCGCGGTGCGGATCCGTTCTTCGGTTTCCTGGGTGACGGTTTCCCGGGTTTCGCTCTGAACCGCGCGCAGATCCTCCGATACCCGATCGATGATCCAGCGCAGACCTTGCGCGAAACGTGAGTTCTCCAGCCCCGGCGGCACTTCGGGGGCGACGGCGGTCTGTTCGGCTCGGCGCACCGAGTCCGAGACCGCGGGGAGCGTGCTGGCGACCAGATGCTCGAGCGCATCGTCACGCACAGCCAGTTCCCGCTCGAGCACGTCCAGACGGCTCTGTTGTTCTCGCACGGCCCGAACGGCGTACCACGCCACGCCGAGCACCAGTATGGGGGCGAGGATCCAAGGAAGCAGCACGGCGGTATTCAGATTCATCAGCTTTCTCGTCGTTGACGGGGCTCGAGGCGCGCCACGCGGTGCCGTGGCATGCCACGGCGCTTCGTCTCGCCTTCCTCGCGACGCCGACCATGTTTGCCCCTGGCCGGATGAGGTCCCTGTCGGGTACCGGCAGCTACGGTCGGTGACATATCCCTTAGTTACTTTCGCCTACTCGAAAGTAACTAAGGGACAAGTCATTCGGCCGATCGCTGGCGTCGGAGCACATCCTCCGACGGCCGGGAACCCGACGACTCGCTCACAGTAGCAGCATTGTCGTGAAGTCTCTCAATAACCACCGATAATCGATTGTCACCGTTCCGTGATAGGGCCGCGACCTCGTTGAATGCGGAAGGTATTGCGCGGGCGAAGATCACGGCGGCGAGAACCGGCCGGACACCGTCGCGGACCGCGGCGTGCTTCAGCGCACAGCCGCCCGGCATCCCCTATCACCAGCAAAGGAACCCGAGTACGAACCGGACGGTCGGCGATTGGCGATGGGACCGAAAAATTGATAACAAGGTGGATCGAATGTCTCCACACCACCCGGCCCTAACCACTCGGGCCGACGGCCGAAATCCCTGAAACACGGATGCGCGAACCTCGTTCGGCCCGCTTCGGCCGGTATGTGAAATGGCCGCAATACCGAACCACTCCGGCAATAGGGATGGAATACCACCGGAACACCACATCGGTCCGTACCAACAGTCTGCTTCGCGGTCGCCGGCGGAGCAATTCGACGACAGACCGATCGCGGCGGCGACCCGATGGTCGCCGCCGCGATCGATACCCGGCCCGGAAGAACTACCGGTTGCTACACGGTGAAACCGAGAGCCCGCAACTGTTCCCGGCCGTCCTCGGTGATCTTGTCCGGACCCCACGGCGGCATCCAGACCCAATTGATCTTCAGATCGTCCACCAGGCCGCTGCGCACGAGGGCGTTACGCGACTGATCCTCGATCACATCGGTGAGCGGACAGGCCGCGGAGGTCAGCGTCATATCCAGCACCGCGGTGGTCTCCTCGACCCGCATACCGTAGACCAGCCCCAGATCCACGACATTGATACCGAGTTCGGGGTCGACGACATCACGCATCGCCTCCTCGATATCGGCGAGCTGCGCGAGCTCATCGGCCGACAGTTCGTTCTCGGCGGTGCCCGCCGCGGCCGCGGCGGATTCGGTGGCAGGAGTATCGGTCATGCTGTTTCCCCGTTCCGTGCTCGGTCGGTATCGGGCCCGGAGGTCACGGCATCGGCCGCACCATCGATCCGGAGCACCGCGTCCTTGAACGCCATCCAGCCCAGCAGCGCGCATTTCACGCGGGCCGGGTACTTGGCGACACCGGCGAAAGCGATTCCGTCACCGATGACTTCCTCGTCGCCCTCGACGGTCCCCCGGCTGCCGATCATCTCGTTGAACGAATCGACGACGCCCAGCGCCTCGGCGACCGGCAGGCCGATCACCTGCTCGGTCAGCACCGAGATCGATGCCTGGCTGATCGAACACCCCTGGCCGTCGTAGGAGACATCGGCGACATCACCGGCGTCGCCGATATGCACCCGCAGGGTCACCTCGTCACCGCAGGTGGGGTTGACATGGTGCACCTCGGCGCCGAACGGCTCGCGCAGCCCGCGGTTGTGCGGATGCTTGTAGTGATCCAGGATCACTTCCTGGTACATCTGCTCCATACGCATGTGCTAGCCGACCCCGAAGAAGTTCTGGGCTTTTCGCACCGCGGCCACCAGTTTGTCCACCTCGTCCACGGTGTTGTAGAGGGCGAACGAGGCACGTGCGGTGGCGGCGACACCGAAACGCCGGTGCAGCGGCCAGGCGCAGTGGTGACCCACCCGGATCGCGACACCCTCGTCGTCGAGGATCTGCCCCAGATCGTGCGCGTGGATACCTTCGGCGAGAAACGCTACCGCGCCCCCGCGATCGACATTCTCGGTGGGACCGATGATCCGGATCCCCGGTACCGCCCCGAGCCCCGCGAGCGCAGCCTCGACGAGGGTGTGCTCGTGCGCGGCCACCGCCTCCATACCGAGCTTACGCAGATAGCGCACCGCGGCACCGAGGCCCACCACCTGAGACGTCATCGGCACGCCGGCCTCGAACCGCTGCGGCGGTGGGGCGTAAGTGGTCTGCTCCATGGTGACGGTCTCGATCATGGAGCCGCCGGTGATGAAGGGCGGGGTATCGGCCAGGATCGCCGCTTTCCCGTACAGCACACCCACTCCGGAGGGACCGAGCATCTTGTGCCCGGAGAACGCCGCGTAGTCCACGTCCAGGGCCCGGAAGTCGACCGGCATGTGCGGAACCGACTGGCAGGCGTCCAGCACCACCACGGCACCGACAGCGCGGGCCCGGCGCACCAGTTCGGCGACGGGCGCCACCGCCCCGGTGACATTGGACTGGTGGGTGAAGGCCACGACCTTGGTGGCCGGGGACAATTCCAGCGATTCCAGATCGATACGGCCGTCCTCGGTCACCCCGTACCAGCGCAGCGTGGCGCCGGTACGACGGGCGAGTTCCTGCCAGGGCACCAGATTCGCGTGGTGTTCGAGTTCGGTGATCACGATCTCGTCGCCCGGGCCCACATGATGCGGGAACCGGTCGTCGGCGAAGGCGTAGGTCACCAGGTTCAGTGATTCGGTCGCGTTCTTGGTGAACACGATCTCCTCGGCGGCGACGCCGACGAAATCCGCGATCTCGGCGCGGGCGTCCTCATAGGCGTCGGTGGCTTCCTCGGCGAGCTGGTGTGCGCCCCGGTGCACCGCGGAATTACGTTCGAGCAGGAAATCGCGTTCGGCGTCCAGCACCGCCAGCGGCCGCTGGGCGGTGGCCCCGGAATCCAGGTACACCAGCGGCTTCCCGTCCCGGACCGTACGGTTCAGGATCGGGAAGTCGGCCCGGATCCGGGCGACATCGAAGGCGGGGAGGATCGCTGTCATATCAGGCTCCGGCCCCCGCGGTCCGGGTGAATTTCACATAGCCGTTGGCGTCGAGTTCCTCGGCGAGTTCCGGGCCGCCCTCGGCGACGATGCGCCCGTTCACGAACACGTGCACGAACTGCGGCTGGATATAGCGCAGGATACGGGTGTAATGGGTGATCAGCAGGACTCCGCCGTTCTCCCGCTCCCGATAACGATTGACACCGTCGGAGACGATACGCAGCGCGTCCACGTCCAGGCCGGAGTCGGTTTCGTCGAGGATGGCGATCTTCGGCTTCAGCAGCCCCAGCTGCAAGATCTCGTGCCGCTTCTTCTCACCGCCGGAGAAGCCTTCGTTCACACTGCGTTCGGCGAAGGCGGCGTCGATATCGAGTTCGTTCATCGACTCCTTCACCTCCTTGACCCAGTGCCGCAGCTTCGGCGCCTCGCCACGTACCGCCGTGGCGGCGGTACGCAGGAAATTGGACATGGACACACCGGGGACCTCGACCGGGTACTGCATGGCCAGGAACAGTCCGGCCCGCGCCCGCTCGTCCACCGACATCTCCAGTACGTCTTCGCCGTCGAGGGTGATCGAACCCGAGGTGACGGTGTACTTGGGGTGGCCGGCGATGGCGTAGGACAGGGTGGACTTACCCGAGCCGTTGGGTCCCATGATGGCGTGCGTCTCACCGGAGTTCACGGTGAGGTTCACGCCCTTGAGGATCTTGACGGTGTCCCCGTCCGGGGTGGCGACCTCGGCGTGCAGGTCCTTGATTTCCAGGGTGGTCATAGGATGCTGTTTTCCTCTTCGGGGCTGGGGGCTGGAGGGCGGTCAGACACCGATGGCGGCGAGTTCGGCCTCGATGGCCGCCTCCAGCCGCTCGGCGACCTCACGGACCGCGATCTTCTGGATGATCTCGTGGAAGAAGCCGCGTACCACCAGGCGGCGGGCGGCGTCCTCCGGGATACCGCGGGCACGCAGGTAGAACAGCTGCTCGTCGTCGAACCGGCCGGTGGCCGAGGCGTGCCCGGCACCGACGATCTCACCGGTTTCGATCTCGAGGTTGGGCACCGAATCGGCGCGAGCGCCGTCGGTGAGCACGAGATTGCGATTGATCTCGAAGGTATCGGTGCCCTCCGCGGCGGCGCGGATGAGCACATCGCCGACCCATACCGTGCGGGCATCGCCCTTGGGGGATGCGGGGTCACCCTGCAGGGCGCCCTTGTACAGCACATTCGATTTGCAGTGGGGGACGGCATGGTCCACCAGTAGCCGCTGTTCGAAATGCTGACCGGCGTCGGCGAAATAGAGACCGAGCAGTTCGGCGTCGCCTCCCGGCCCCGCGTAGCGCACGTTGCCGGTGAGCCGCACCAGATCACCGCCGAGAGTGACCGCGGTGTGCCGCAGTACCGCGTCACGGCCGAGAGTGGCGTGGTGCGCGGTGGTGTGTACCGCGTCGTCGGCCCAGTCCTGCACCGCGACCACGGTGAGCCGGGAGCTGTCGCCGAGTACGAATTCCACGTTCTCGGCGTAGGTTCCGCTGCCACGCTGATCGATCACCACGGTGGCCGCGGCGAATTCCGCGAGCCGCACCTGCAGGTGCCCGTAGGCGGTCTTCCCCACCCCGGGACCGGTGATCCGCACGACCACCGGTTCGGCGACCTCGGTCTCCTTGCCCACCGAGACGATCGTCGCCTGCTCGAACCCGGAGTACGCCTGGGCGGCGACCCGGTCGGACGGGGTACCACCGGCGCCCAGCCGGGCGTCGTCGCGGCCCACCGTCTCCACGGTGACTCCGGCCGCCTCGGCGATCTCGACACCGGCCTGTCCGTCGCGGGTGGCGGTGCCGTTGTGCAGACCACGCAACCGGCGCAGCGGGGTGAACCGCCACGCCTCGTCCTTACCGGAGGGGATCTCGAAGGCGTTCACATCGAAGGAGGTGAACACCTCGCCCTTGTTGATCGCCGGCGTACGAGCCTCGGCGGCCACGGCGACATTCGTCGGACCACCTGCGGTATTCCTCTGTTCGCTCGCGAGCTCGCTCACTAGCCGACGGCTCCTTCCATCTGCAGTTCGATCAGGCGGTTGAGCTCCAGCGCGTATTCCATCGGGAGCTCCTTGGCGATGGGCTCGACGAACCCGCGCACCACCATCGCCATGGCCTCGTCCTCGGTGAGGCCGCGGCTCATCAGGTAGAACAGCTGGTCCTCGGAAACCTTCGACACGGTCGCCTCGTGCCCCATCGTCACGTCGTCCTCGCGGATATCGACATAGGGGTAGGTGTCGGAACGGCTGACGGTATCGACGAGCAGCGCATCGCACTTCACCGTCGACTTCGAGCCGTGCGCGCCCTTGTTCACCTGGACCAGGCCGCGATAGGAGGCCCGGCCGCCGCCGCGCGCGACCGATTTGGACACGATGGTCGAGGAGGTGTGCGGGGCCAGGTGCACCATCTTGGCGCCGGTGTCCTGATGCTGGCCCTCACCGGCGAAGGCGACCGAGAGCACCTCACCCTTGGCGTGCTCACCGGTCATCCACACGGCCGGGTACTTCATGGTGACCTTGGAGCCGATATTGCCGTCGATCCACTCCATGGTCGCGCCCGCCTCGGCCTTGGCCCGCTTGGTGACCAGGTTGTAGACGTTGTTGGACCAGTTCTGGATGGTGGTGTAGCGGCAGCGGCCGCCCTTCTTCACGATGATCTCGACCACGGCCGAGTGCAACGAATCCGATTTGTAGATCGGCGCGGTACAACCCTCGACGTAGTGCACGTAGGCGTCCTCGTCGACGATGATCAGGGTGCGCTCGAACTGGCCCATGTTCTCGGTGTTGATCCGGAAGTAGGCCTGCAGCGGGATGTCCACGTGCACACCCGGCGGCACATAGATGAACGAACCACCCGACCACACCGCGGTGTTCAGGGCGGAGAACTTGTTGTCCCCGGCCGGGATGACACTGCCGAAGTACTCCTGGAAGATCTCCGGATGCTCACGCAGCCCGGTATCGGTGTCCAGGAAGATCACGCCCTGGGCCTCCAGATCCTCGCGGATCTGGTGGTAGACGACCTCCGACTCGTACTGGGCGGCGACACCGGCGACCAGCCGCTGCTTCTCCGCCTCCGGGATACCCAGCTTGTCGTAGGTGTTCTTGATGTCCTCGGGCAGGTCCTCCCAGCTCTCGGCCTGCTTCTCGGTCGAGCGCACGAAGTACTTGATGTTGTCGAAATCGATACCGTCGAGGTTCGAGCCCCAGTTCGGCATCGGTTTGCGATCGAAGATCCGCAACGCCTTGAGCCGGTTCTCCAGCATCCAGGCCGGTTCGTCCTTCTTGGCCGAGATATCGCGGACGACCTCCTCGGACAGACCCCGCTGCGCACTGGCTCCCGCCACGTCCGAGTCGGCCCAGCCGTAGCCGTATTTACCCAGTGAGGCGATCGCCTCCTCCTGGGTGAGCGGTGGCACCTGGTCGGTGGTGGTCGTCATTCGGCACTCCTTCCGGAGTCGTTCGTTACGTCCGTTGCGGGCTGTGCAACGGCTGATGGTGACGTGTCGTCGGTTCGGGCGACCGCCGGGGTCGGCAGCACCGTCAGGGGTACGTGCGTGGTGCAGGCGCAATCACCGTTGGCGATGGTGGCCAGCCGCTGCACATGGGTACCCAGTACCTCCCGGAAGACCTCGAGTTCGGCCTCGCACAGCTCCGGGAATTCCTCGGCCACATGGGAGACCGGACAGTGGTGCTGGCAGATCTGCACCCCGGCACCGACCCGGCGGGTACTCGCCGCGAAGCCCGCGCCGGACAGCGCCGTGGCGATCTCCTCGGCTTTGGCCGCCGTCCCGGACCGCGCGGCCTCGTCCCCGGGGGCCACGACATCCGCGGCGGGCTCGTCCCGCTGGGTGGGCAGCGCTTCGATGCCGTCCACCAGGGTGCGCGCCCGTTTCCGCGCGAACGCGGTGACCGCCTCTTCGCCACCGATCTCCCGGAGCTGCCGGATGGCCGCACCGGCCAGATCGTCGTAGGCGTGCCCCAGCATGCCGCGTCCGGCAGCCGTGAGCTGGTACTGCTTGGCCGGCCGGCCGCGGCCCTTCTGTTGCCAGGGCGCGGAACGGCCCGCGCGCGCCTGCCCGGATTCGATGAGCGCGTCGAGATGCCGGCGCACCCCCGCGGGGGCCAGCCCCAGCGCACGCCCGATCGCGGTAGCGGTGATCGGCCCCTCTTCCAGCAGCAGCCGTACGATCGCGGCCCGGGTATGGCCCTCGGTGACGGGGACGCCGACAGACCCGGTACCGGCCCGGTGACCAGCCCTTTCGTCTACATTCGGCAAACCCACAGTTTTCACAACATCAGTGTGGCGGAATTCGTTCCCGAAATCTAATAAGGGTGCCCTGAGCAGGCGGGGAGCGCCGGTGCGGCGATTCGTGCGCCGATACCGGAAATGCCCTGCTCCGACGCCGGAGAAGGCGAGCGCCGGCGAGCGCGCCGAAGCCGGTAGTGATGTGCTTCACCGCACGTCTCGTCGGCGGTACCGCCTGACCCGTACGAGAGGATTTGCTGTCCGGCTGCACCGGCGCTGCGGCCGAGCCGCCGCCCGAGGGCGTTCCGGCCGACCGCGCGCGGCGGACACCGCAAAAGCGCGGACGGGACGGCGGGAGCCGGGCGGGAAGCCGCCACGGAGACCGGTAGCCGGGTGGTGGCCGCAGTCGGCGGTCGGCGCGGCCACCGCCCCGCGGATGCGCGCCGCGCTGTGGCCGGGAGGCCATCGGCACGTCCGGCGAACTAGTGTCGGAGACCGTGGCAGGACAGGTAGGCGCGTCGGTGTCGCTCGAGCAGCGGGCGCGGAAACTGATGCGGCGCGCTCTCGGACTGGACGTCCCGCCCTCGGATCACACCATCGCGGTACTGCACAGCGACGAATCCGAGGTCCCCGGGCTCGACCGCCGGGAACGCAGACAACTCGACCGGATCCGTCTGATGGGGGCCACCGGCACCGTATTGATGGCCATCAGCGCACTCGGTATCGGCGCGCAACCGGTGCACCAGAATCCGACTTCCGGGATGCGCGTCCTCGGGATCTTCGCGCGGGCCCATACCGGGTCGCTGGCCATGTGCATGGTCGGCACGGTGACCGTGGTGCTGGCATGGCTGTTGCTGGGACGGTTCGCGGTCGGCGGCCTGGGCGGTTCACCCCGGCACCGGCTCACCCGGCGCCAATTGGACCGCACCCTGCTGCTGTGGATCGTTCCGCTGTGCGTGGCGCCCCCGATGTTCAGCAACGATGTCTACTCCTACCTGGCGCAGAGCGAGATCGCCGCACGCGGTATCGACCCCTACCAAGAGGGCCCGGTCGCGGGGCTGGGCATAGACAACGTTCTCACCAACAACGTTCCCAATATCTGGCGCGAGACCCCGGCCCCCTACGGCCCGCTCTTCCTCTGGATCGGCCACGGGATCGCCGAGATCACCGGGGACAACATCCTGGCCGGAGTGTGGGTGCACCGAGTGCTGGCGCTGGCGGGAGTGGCGTTGATCGTCTGGGCGCTGCCGCGGCTGTCGATCCGCTGCGGGGTGGCGCCGGTGAGCGCGTTGTGGCTGGGCGTAGCGAACCCGCTGGTGTTGTTCCACCTGGTCGGCGGGGTACACAACGACGCGCTGATGCTGGGGCTGATGCTCGCGGGCCTGGAGTTCGCGCTGCGCGCGATCCACGGAGTGCCCGGCAACGGCGGACCGCCCCCACTGGACGCCCGCGGGTGGTCCCTGCTGATCGCGGGAGCGGTCATCATCAGCCTGTCCTCGTCGGTCAAGATCACCTCGATCATCGCCCTCGGTTTCGCGGGAATGGCGTTGGCGCGGCGCTGGGGCCCGGGTCTGCGGCCGGTTCTCGCCGCCGCGGCACTGCTCGGTGTCATCGCTGCGCTCACCACCCTGGTGATCAGTACGGTGAGCGGACTCGGTTTCGGCTGGATGAACACCCTCGGCACCGCCAACGCGGTGCGCAGCTGGATGTCGCTGCCGACCGCGCTGGGCATCATCACCGGATTCGGTGGCGTCCTTCTCGGCCTCGGCGACCACACCACCGCGCTGCTGAGCATCACCCGGCCCATCGCCGCGGTGGTGGCGGGTTTCCTCACGGTACGGATGCTGGCGGCCACCTGGACCGGACGGGTGCACCCGGTGGGAGCGCTGGGGGTGTCCCTCGCCGCGATCGTGCTGCTGTTCCCCGTAGTGCAGCCCTGGTACCTGCTGTGGGCGATCGTGCCGTTGGCGGCTTGGGCCACCCGGCCGGCGTTCCGCGCACCGGCCGTCGGTATCTCCGCGGTGGTCAGTGTGATCCTGATGCCGCGCGGCGCCGACCTCGAGGTGTTCCAGATCGTGGGGTCGGCCGTGGCGACGGTGATCGTCTCGGTGCTGTTCATCGTGGTCACCCGGAATGCGCTGCCCTGGCGTGCCGAGCAGGGGGTGTCGGCCTCGTCACAGCCGGCCGGGGCCTACGGTGTGACCTCGTGACCTCTTCCCGGGTACCCGCCGTCCAGGTGGACGCTGTCGCCAAACGATACGGCGAGACGACCGCGGTGGACGGTATCGGTTTCACCATCGAACCGGCGCAGGTGTTCGCCCTGCTCGGACCCAACGGCGCCGGTAAGACCACCACGGTCGAGATGTGCGAGGGGTTCGTCCGGCCGGATACCGGCAGTGTCCGGGTGCTCGGCCTCGATCCGATCGCCGATTCCGAGCGGCTGCGGCCCCGGATCGGCGTCATGCTGCAGGGCGGCGGCGCCTATCCGGGCGCCCGCGCCGGGGAGATGCTCGACCTGGTGGCCTCCTATTCGGCGAATCCGCTGGACCCTGATTGGCTCCTGGGCGTACTCGGGCTCGCCGACAGCCGCCGGACCCCCTACCGCCGGCTGTCCGGCGGCCAACAGCAGCGGCTCTCCCTGGCCTGCGCCCTGGTGGGGCGGCCCGAGATCGTCTTCCTGGACGAGCCCACCGCGGGAATGGATGCCCAGGCCCGCATCCTGGTGTGGGAGTTGATCGCCGCGCTGCGCCGCGACGGAGTGAGCGTCCTGCTCACCACCCATCTCATGGACGAGGCCGAGGAACTGGCCGACCATCTGGTGATCATCGATCACGGGCGGATCGTCGCCTCCGGGACACCGGCCGAGGTAACCGCGCACGGCGCCGCCGGGCAGCTGCGTTTCGCCGCGCCGCCGAAATTGGATCTGGAGCTGCTGCAGCGAGCGCTACCGGAGGGCTTCACACCCAGGGAGGTCGGGCCCGGCTCGTATCTGGTGGAGGGTGAGATCAACCCGCAGGTGCTGGCGACCGTGACGGCCTGGTGCGCCCGGGTGAACGTGCTCGCGACCGATATCCGGATAGATCAGCGCCGGCTCGAGGACGTCTTCCTGGAACTGACCGGACGGGATCTGCGCGCATGATGCGATACCTCCGCCTTCGCTGCGGCCTCCGCGGACCACAGCCACCAGGTCCTAAGGAGCACACCCCGTGATGCGATACCTCCGCCTTCGCTGCGGCCTCCGCGGACCACAGCCACCAGGTCCTAAGGAGCACACCCCGTGATGCGATACCTCCGCCGCCGCGGACCGCGTCCATCAGGCCCGAAGGAGCACACTCGGTGAGCGAACCCGATCCGACGGCCAACCGGTTCGAACCGGGTACGTTCGCGCCGGGGCCGCGGCCCGCCGCGCGCGGCGCCATGCTGCTGGCGCAGACCCGCCTCGACCTGGTGCTGCTGCTGCGCAACGGGGAGCAGCTGCTGCTCACCATGTTCATTCCGATCACCCTGCTGGTCGGCCTGGCGTTGCTGCCGTTCGGCGATATGGGTCCGGACAAGATCGACAAGATCGTGCCGGCGGTGATGATGGTGGCCGTCATGTCGACCGCGTTCACCGGCCAGGCCATCGCCATCGGGTTCGACCGCCGCTACGGCGCGCTCAAACGGCTGGGCGCCACACCCCTGCCACGCTGGGGGATCGTGGCCGGTAAGAGCGGCGCGGTACTGCTCGTGGTGATCCTGCAGGCGGTGCTGCTCGGGTTGCTCGGGGTGGCTCTGGGCTGGCGGCCGGGCCCGGCCGGGCTGGTTCTGGGCGCGGTACTGATCGCGCTGGGCACCGCCACTTTCGCGGCGATGGGCCTACTGCTGGGCGGCACCTTGAAGGCCGAGATCGTTCTGGCGCTGGCGAATATCCTCTGGTTCGTCCTACTCGGTATCGCCAGTGTGGTGTTCGCCTCCGATGAGCTACCCGAGGTGGTGCACACGCTGGTCCGTCTGGTGCCTTCGGGAGCGTTGGCGGTGGCTCTGGAACGGGCACTCGACGGCGGGGTGGACTGGCTCGGTATCGCGGTGCTGGCGGTATGGGGCACCGTGGCGGGGCTGCTGGCCGCCCGCTGGTTCCGTTTCGAATGAGCCCCACGACGACTTGTAGTAGTCCGGTCGCGGGTGGTATCGATCCGCCCGCTACCATCGTGACGTGCTCTATCGCGCGTTCCTGCGACTCGTCGACCGGTTGCCGTTGCCGTCCCGGCGCACCCAGCTACTGATCGCCCTGGCGGTTATCGCCTCCCAGGCCGGCATCTCGGTGACCGGCGCGATCGTCCGGGTCACCGCCTCGGGCCTGGGGTGTCCCACCTGGCCGCAATGCTTCCCCGGTAGTTTCACCCCCATCGGGGTCTCCGAGGTGCCGGTGCTCCACCAAGCCGTGGAGTTCGGCAACCGGTTGCTCACCATCGTGGTCACTCTGTTCGCCGCGCTCATCGTGCTCGCGGTCACCCGGGCCCGCCGCCGCCGTGAGGTACTGATCTACGCGTGGCTGATGCCGGCCGGCACCCTCCTGCAGGGGATCATCGGTGGTATCACGGTCCTGTCCGGGCTGATCTGGTGGACCGTGGCGCTGCACCTGCTGGCCTCGATGCTGATGGTGTGGCTGGCCGCTGTGATGTACGCGAAGGTCGCGGCACCCGACGACGGGGTGGAGACCGTCCGTGCCCCGGCGCCACTGCGGTGGCTCACGGTCCTCAGCGGAGTGGCGCTGGCGGGAGTCCTGGTCGCCGGCACTCTCGTCACCGCCGCCGGACCGCACGCCGGGGACAAGAGCATCGACCGGCCGGTGGCCCGGCTCGAGGTGGAAATCGTCACGCTGGTGCACCTGCATTCGCAGCTGCTGGTCGGCTATCTGGCCCTGCTGATAGGTCTCGGTTTCGGCCTGTACGCCATCGGGATCACCACACCGGTCCGCAACCGCCTGTTCGTCCTGCTCGGACTCGTCGTCGCCCAATCGCTGGTCGGTATCGTCCAGTACTTCACCGATGTACCCGCCGCCCTGGTCGCCATCCACGTGGGCGGGGCGGCCCTGTGCACCGCCGCCACCGCCGCCCTGTGGGCGTCATTGCGTACACGGGAAACACTGCCCGCCACGGCTGTGGACCCCCAGCCCGCCTGAGGTCGCTTCTCGGCTCCGCACGCCGGGCGGCTCGGCTGCCCGGCGCGCGGCCGACGAAACCGTCGCGCGGCCACCCTATCGGGCGACTGCGGTTCCCGGCCGCGCAGATGAGCTTCCGGGCGTGCCCGTCCGATAACTCCGGGCCACCAGCGCCGAGGTCAGGTACCACAGGCCGGTGGGAACCGCCGGGTCGAAGCCGGTGAGCAGCCGAACCCGCTTGAGCCGGTAATCCAGCGTATTGGTGTGCATATGCATGAGCCGGGCGGTGCGCTGACGGTTGAAATTGTTCGCGATGTGCTGCCGCAGGGTTTCCAGCAGTTCCGGATGTTCGTCCAGCGGATCCAGGATGGCGCTCAGATGTTCCCGTGCCGGGCCCGGCCGCGTGATCTGGAATTCCAGGGCCAGATCCGTGAAGCGGTACAGCCCACCGCCCTCGGTGATGCGTTGCACGGTGTCGAGGAGTTCGTGGGCGCGGTCGGTGGCGTCCGGGATATCGGCGGTGGCCGCGGTGATCACGGTGCCGGTCACCTGGACCTGCGCGGCATGCGAGAGCCGTGCGATCAGATCGTCGAGGGTGTCGTCGGGGAAGAGATCCGCGGGTAGCAGCACGGTGCCGCCGTCGACGCTGAGCAGCGACAGCGCGCGCTCACCGCAGCGATGGGCGAGTTCGGCCTGTACCCGGCGGAGTTTGCGGCGGGCCACGATCCGGCCGTCGACCTGCGGCGCGGATTCGTCGGGATGCGGCGGCAGCGCCAATGCCAGCACCTGGTACGACTCGGAGATCTCGATACCGCATTCGCGGGCCATGGTGGCGGTGCTGTGCCCGCCGAGCAGCGCCGAAGTGAGGGTGTGCACGGCGGTGTGGTGCTCGGAGACCACGCCCCGGTACTCCCCCACGTAGGCCAGGGCGACCTCCGAGGTGATCGTGTCCAGTATTTCCAGCATCCGCCGCGCGGTGGCGACCAGGGTCGCCGAATCCGACGGCCCGGCCGTGGCCATGATGCGGTCGAAACCGAGTTTGAACCCCTCGTGGATGGCGTGGTTGATGGTGTCGATGGGGATACCTTCGCGCGCCCATTCGGCGGCGGCTTCGCGAACCTGCTCGATCTTCTCCGGGAGTTCCCGCCCGTCGAGCCGGCTCAGCGTGAGTTCGAGACACAGCCGGGTCACCGCGGTCACATCCCCCTGCAGAGCATCGCCCGGTAACGTCCCGCACGGCGCGACATTCTCCACGAAATGACCGACCATCTGGCGCGACAATGTCGATACATCCCGTAGATGGTTGGAAATCGGACGGCCGGACACCGTGAGTCTTGAACGGGTCGGACTACTGACCGTCATATCGGCTCCTTCTACCCCGGAGTGACGCTCGAGGCACCAACGGTAGCGCGAAGTGGTTACTCGTCAGTAGTTTTTGCCCACGAAACTGTTCGGAACACCCGAAGTCCGCGGCGGTGGCCTGTGAGCGCCCACAGGCCGCGCGGCGGGTTCACCTCTCGTTGCGGGCCTTGGGAAAACGGGTCTGACCAGCCACCCAACCGGCCATCTTCGCCCAGTGCCCGGTACGCGGCTCGGTCTTCGCCACCAGATCACGCCCCCAGCCGTCGGCCGTGGTCAATTCGGCGACTCCGGCCACCACGGCCTGCGCGGTGGCGATATCGGCGACCATCCGGTCCCCGAGCACACCGTCCGCGCCGACGAGGGTGAGCCGGACACCCCGCCGGCCCACCGGCTGCAAGACGGCCTGGGCCGAACCCCCGTGCGCGGCGACGAACTTCCGCACCGAGTCGACGGTTTCCTTCGGCGCGCGAACAGTGGCGGTGGCGGTATCTGCACTCATGATCCGGAGTTTACCGGCGAGTAGGACCGTGTCCACCGCCCCGGCCCGGGCGCCGGCCCGCGGCACTCCGCGCCGACCGGACCCGGGTATCGCAGGCCGCTGCGCCGGTGTAGAACTGGACCATGCGCGCCATCCAGGTAGACCGGCACGGCGGTCCGGAAGTGCTGACCCTCGCCGAGGTTCCCGATCCGGAACCGGGCCCGGGCCAGCTACTGGTCGATATCGATGCCGTGGGCGTCAACTACATCGACACCTACTTCCGCACCGGCACCTACCCGCGCCCCGTTCCCTACATCCCGGGATCCGAGGGCACCGGCGTGGTGGCCGAAACCGGTTCGGGCGTCACCGGGTTCGCGGTCGGCGATCGGGTGGCCTGGGCCGCCGGGCCCAGCAGCTACGCACCGCGCACCGTGGTGGACGAAGCGGTCGCGGTGGCCGTACCCGAGAATATCGATCCGGCGGTGGCCGCCTCGGCGCTACTGCAGGGTATGACGGCCCATTACCTGATCGAATCGGTCTACCGGCCCGAACCCGGCGAGACCGTCCTGGTCCATGCCGGCGCGGGCGGGGTGGGGCTACTGCTCACCCAGCTCGCCGCCGCCCGGGATATCCGGGTGATCACCACGGTGTCCTCCGACGAGAAGGAGACCCTGTCCCGGAGCGCGGGCGCATGGGAGGTGCTGCGCTACGGTCCGGACCTCGCCGACCGAGTCCGTGAACTGACCGGGGGCGCCGGGGTGGCCGCGGTGTACGACGGTGTCGGCGCGGCGACCTTCGACGCCAGCCTCGCCTCGCTGCGGGTACGCGGCATGCTGGCACTGTTCGGAGCCGCCAGCGGCCCGGTGCCACCGGTCGACCTGCAGCGTCTCAACGCGGCGGGTTCGGTGTTCGTCACCCGCCCGAATATCGCCCACTACACCCGTGACCGCGCCGAATTGGACTGGCGGGCCGGCGATGTTCTCGAGGCGATCGCCGACGGTTCTCTCACCGTCCGGATCGGTGCGACCTACCCCCTCGCCGAGGCCGCCCGGGCCCATCGCGATCTGGAGAGCCGGAAGACGACCGGCTCTATCGTCCTGTTGCCCTGACCGGCACGTCAGTAGTCGCGTCCGGTGAGTCCGCGGTAGACGAAACGCGTCAGGCCCTCCACGGCCTCGGCGTCGGTCAGCTCCACCGCCCCGTCCTCGACCGCCGCGAAAATACTCTGCGCCAGAGAGAACATCATCGCCAGGCTGGCGTCGGGCGTACTGGGTAATCGCAGGCCCTTGTCGACCACTCCGTCGAGATGGTCGGCGATATCGGCACGCTGTTCGATACCGAATCGCGTCATGAGCGCGGCGAAATCCTCGTTGACCATCGCCGCCTGCCCCATGGCCCGCAGCACCGGTGCGTGGTCGCGGGCGAACCGCCAGTAGGCGGCGATATGGAAGCGCACCGCTTCGGGGTCGCTGAAATCCGGGTTGTGCCCGGCTTGTTCGGCCCCCGCGTCGCCGGCTTCGCCCAGATCGACCAGCAGCGCCTGGAGAAGTTCCTCTTTCCCGGCGAAATGGTTGTAGAACGATCCCGCCGCCCGGCCCGCCGCCGCGGTGATGTCGGTGATCTTGGTGTTGAGATAGCCGCGCTCCGCGAAGACCCGCCGCGCGGCGGCCTTGAGCGCCTGTTCCGTTTCTTCCGCCCGTTCCCGACGGCTCGATACCACCGACCTCACCTCCTTGACAGGGCAACCTACCAATCGGATACTGAATTCATATTCACTGAATATAGATTCAGCATTTTTCGACAGGAGCGTCCATGTCTCCCCTGGTCCTCATCGCGGGTGCCGGCCCCACCGGTCTCACCCTCGCCATCGACCTGGCCCGCCGGAACATCCCCGTGCGCGTCATCGACAAAGCCACCACGTTCGGTATCGGCTCGCGCGGTGACGGCATCCAGCCCCGCACGCTCGAGGTCTTCGACGATCTGGGTGTCCTCGAGGCGGTGCGCGCCGCCGGCCGTGCGGTACCGGTGATGCGGGCGTATCTGGATGGGCAGTTCGTCGGCGAACAGCGGATGAGCGAGCCCGTGGCCCCGACCCCGGCCGTCCCCTACCCCAACCCGTGGGTCCTCGGCCAGGCACAGACCGAGGCGATCCTGCGTACCCGCCTGGCGGAGTTCGGTATCCCGGTCGAACTCGGCACGGCGCTGATGTCCTTCGAACAGGACGATGCCGGGGTCACCGCGCGATTGACCGGCCCGGACGGAACCGAAACCGTACGGACCAGCTACCTCGTCGGCGCGGACGGCGGTCACAGCACCGTGCGCCGGGCGGCGGGGATCGCATTCGAGGGAAGCACCGACGAATCACTGCGTATGTTGCTCGGGGACGTCCGCGCCGACCTGCTCGACCACGATTTCGGTTACTGGTTCGCCGCGGCAGCGGATCCGATGCGCGGCATCGCGCTCTCCCCGCTACCCGGTGGCCGCCTGTTCCAGTTCGCCACCCCCGCCGAGGAGACCACCGAACCGACCCTGGCGGCCCTGCAGGCCGCCGCGGACCGCTACTCCGGTCCGACGGGCCTCACCCTCACCGATCTCACCTGGGTCACCGTGTGGCGGCCCAATATCCGGCTGGCCGCACGGTTCCGGGCCGACCGGGTGTTCCTGGCCGGAGACGCCGCCCACGTCCATCCACCCACGGGCGGGCAGGGTATGAACACCGGCATCCAAGATGCCTACAACCTGGGCTGGAAGCTCGCGGCCGCGCTGGGCGGCGACGAGGAACCGCTGCGGACCTACGAGCCGGAACGACGGGCGGTGGCGGCGCGCGTACTCGGAATCAGCACCGAACTGCTCGACAAACTGTCCGAGGGCGCCGAGGACGCGATGGAGCGCGGCGCACAGACCCGGCAGCTCGATATCAGCTATCGCGATCCTGCCGATCCTCGCCGGCTCGCAGCCGGCGACCGCGCACCCGATGCCCCACTGAAGGATTCCGGTGGTCGTCCCGTACGGCTGTTCGATCTCTTCCGCGGCCCGCACTCCACCCTGCTGTGCTTCGGGGCCACCGGCGACCTGCCCACGCTACCGGGGGGCCGGGCCCACGCCGTGCTCCGGCCGGGCAGCGCGGCGGGCACCCCGGCGGCACTGGTGGATGTCGACGGTCACGCCTACGCGGCGTACGACGCGAACGACGGCACCCGGGTCCTGGTGCGGCCGGACGGCTATATCGGCCGGCTCGACTGACGCCGAGATCCACAACCCGGCGATCGGTGCGGCACCATCCGGGGAACGGCGGCCGGGGCAGGGCCGGTATCGCCGCGGCGGGCTCAGCCGAAGAAGACCTCACCGAGGGTGGTCCAACCGAGTACCGAATCGACGGCCAGACCGCAGAAGATCACCGCGAGATAGTTGTTGGACTGCAGGAACAACCGCAGCGGCTTCACCGATTCCCCGCGGCGGACCCCGGCGTAGAGCTGATGCGCCATCAGCAGGAACCAGGCACCCGCCACCAGCGCCACCGCCGTGTAGATCACCCCGGTGGCCGGGACCAGGGCCAGGGTGGTCAGCACCGTCAACCAGGTGTAGATCACGATCTGTTTGGTGACGACCTGTTCGGTGGCCACCACCGGCAGCATCGGCACCCCGGCCACGCGGTAGTCCTCCTTGTACCGCATGGCCAGTGCCCAGGTGTGCGGCGGAGTCCAGAAGAAGATCACCCCGAACAGCGCCAGCGCCGGCCAGCCGATCGTGCCGGTCACCGCCGACCATCCCACGAGCGCGGGCATACAGCCGGCCGCCCCACCCCACACCACGTTCTGCGAGGTACGCCGCTTCAGCCCCAGGGTGTAGACGAAGACATAGAACAGGATGGTGGCCACCACCAGCGCGCCGCTGAGCAGATTCGCCTGCCACCACAGCCAGGCGAACGAACCGATCCCCAGGGTGACGCCGAACACGAACGCATGAGAGGTCGGAACGGCCTCGCGGGCCAGCGGCCGTTTGGCGGTCCGCTTCATCACCTTGTCGATATCGGCGTCCGCGACACAGTTGAGCGTGTTCGCGCTCGCCGCACCCATCCAGCCGCCGAACAGGGTGGCCAGAATGAGCCCGATATCGACCTGCCCGCGGTCGGCCAGCAGCATGGTCGGAATCGTGGCCACCAGCAGCAGCTCGATCACGCGGGGTTTGGTGAGCGCGATATAGGCCAGGGGCCGGCGGGCGATCCGGGCGAGCGTCACGCTGCCGAGGACGCGGTCCGCAGGCGCCGGGGCGGAATCGTGGGCGCCGCCGACCCCCGGGTCATGACCGATCCGCACTATCTCTCCTCGCACGCTGTGCTTCGCATCCGGCTGTAGGACGAGCAGCGCGCGGCTGCGACGCGGCTACTACTACAGACGATGGTAGACCCACGCTCGCCGCTCGCCGCCGCTCACCCCCGCGCGCACGGGCACACCGGGCGGCACGTCCCGTCACACCGTAGCCTCGGTCATGCCGGGAAACACGGGCTCAACGGACTTGCCGGGGGGCGTGCACGGGGGCGGCCGGACGCAATTAGGGTAGGGGGTGTATGCGGCGCCACAGTCACCGTGCCGCACCGGTTCGCCGCCTTGCCCGCCACCTTTCGACGCCCCGAAATGTCAGGAGAAACACGGTCGTGTCAGTGACAGACGACATCCGCGCCCTCACTCAGCCGAATCTGCCGGACGACTGGACGGATCTGGACACCAAGGCCGTCGACACCGTCCGGGTCCTCGCCGCCGATGCCGTGCAGACCGCGGGCAACGGCCACCCCGGCACCGCCATGAGCCTGGCGCCACTGGCCTACACACTCTTCCAGCGCACCATGCGCCACGATCCCGCGGACCCCGAATGGGTCGGCCGCGACCGTTTCGTCCTCTCCTGCGGCCATTCCAGCCTCACCCTCTACATCCAGCTGTACCTGGCGGGTTTCGGTCTCGAACTCGACGATCTGCGTAATCTGCGCAAATGGGGTTCGCTGACCCCGGGCCACCCGGAGTACCGGCACACCAAGGGCGTCGAGATCACCACCGGCCCGCTGGGTCAGGGGCTGGCGTCGGCCGTGGGTATGGCCATGGCCGCCCGGCGGGAACGTGGTCTGTTCGATCCGGAGGCCGCGCCCGGTACGAGCCCGTTCGACCACCACATCTACGTGATCGCCTCGGACGGCGATATGGAGGAGGGCGTCACCTCCGAGGCCTCCTCGCTCGCCGGGACCCAGCAGCTGGGCAACCTGGTGGTGATCTACGACGACAACAAGATCTCCATCGAGGACGACACCACCATCGCCTTCACCGAGGATGTGGCGGCCCGCTACGCGGCCTACGGCTGGCATGTACAGGTGGTGGAGGGCGGCGAGGACGTCGTGGCGATCGAGGCCGCGCTGGCCGCCGCCAAGGCCGAAACCGGTAAGCCGTCGCTGATCCTGCTGCGCACCATCATCGGCTACCCGGCGCCGAACAAGATGAACACCGGCGCCTCGCACGGCGCGGCGCTCGGAGCCGAGGAGGTGGCCGCCACCAAGCGCGCCCTGGGTTTCGATCCCGAGCAGAGCTTCCAGGTCGACGAGGACGTCATCGCGCACACCCGGAAGGCCGCCGAGCGCGGCGCCCGGGCGCACGCGGAGTGGACCGTAGAGTTCGACGCCTGGGCCCAGCGCTCCCCCGAGAACAAGGTTCTGTTCGACCGGTTGTTCAACGGGCAGCTGCCGGAGGGCTGGGCCGACGATCTGCCCACCTGGGAAGTGGACGCCAAGGGCCTGGCCACCCGTAAGGCCTCGGCCAAGGTGCTCGCCACCCTCGGCCCGGTACTGCCGGAGCTGTGGGGCGGCTCGGCCGACCTCGCCGAATCCAACAACACCACCATCCCCGATTCGCTGAGCTTCGGGCCCGAAACCATTTCGACCGGTATGTGGAAGGCGAGCCCGTACGGCCGCACCCTGCATTTCGGTGTGCGCGAGCATGCGATGGGCTCGATCCTCAACGGTATCGCCCTGCACGGGCCCACCCGCCCCTACGGCGGCACCTTCCTGGTGTTCAGCGATTACATGCGCCCGGCGGTGCGGCTGGCCGCACTGATGCGGGTCCCGGTGACCTACGTCTGGACCCACGATTCGATCGGTCTCGGCGAGGACGGCCCCACCCACCAGCCGATCGAACATCTGGCCGCACTGCGCGCCATCCCCGGGTTGTCGGTGGTACGGCCCGGCGACGCCAACGAAACCGCCTATGCCTGGCGCGCGGTGATCGAGAAGCACAGCGGTAAGCACAATTCGCCGTTCGTCTCCAGCGACGCCGTGGGTACCGGTGGGCCGGCGGCACTGGCGCTGACCCGCCAGAACCTGCCGGTACTGGCGGGCACCAGCCAGGAGGGCGTCGCGAAGGGCGGCTACATCCTGGCGGAGGCGTCCACCGGCGTACCGCAGGTGATCCTGATCGGCACGGGCTCGGAGCTCCAGCTCGCCGTCGCCGCCCGCACTACGCTGGAGGAGCAGGGCATCGGTACCCGGGTGGTCTCGATGCCGTGCGTGGAGTGGTTCGACGCACAGGACAGGGCCTACCGCGACGAGGTGCTTCCCCCGGCCGTCGCCGCCCGGGTGGTCGTCGAGGCCGGTATCGCCATGCCGTGGTACCGGTTCACCGGCGACGCGGGTGAGATCGTGTCGATCGAGCATTTCGGCGCCTCGGCCGACTACCAGACCTTGTTCCGCGAGTTCGGCTTCACGCCGGAGGCCGTCGTGGCCGCCGCGCAGCGCACGCTCGACAACGTGAAGGGATAGGGGCTCATGGCACAGAACGAGAACATCGCCGCCCTGGCCGCGGCCGGCGTATCGGTGTGGCTGGACGATCTGTCACGCGACCGGATCGACTCCGGTAACCTCGCCGAACTGATCGAGACCCGCGGGGTCGTCGGGGTCACCACCAACCCGACCATTTTCCAGGGCGCCCTCAGCAAGGGCCACGCCTACGACGAGCAGGTTCGCGCGCTGGCCGCCCAGGGCGCCGATACCGAGGCCGCCATCCGCACCATCACCACCGACGATGTGCGCTCGGCATGCGATGTCCTGACCCCGGTTTTCGAGCGGACCGGCGGAGTGGACGGCCGGGTCTCCATCGAGGTCGATCCACGGCTGGCCTTCGACACGGACAAAACCGTGGCGCAGGCGGTCGAATTGTGGAAGATCGTCGACCGGCCGAATCTGTTCATCAAGATCCCGGCCACCGAGGAGGGCCTGCCCGCGATAACCTCGGTGATCGAGCAGGGCATCAGCGTGAACGTCACGCTGATCTTCTCGGTACAGCGCTATCGCTCCGTGATGGGCGCCTATCTGGACGGCCTGCGCAAGGCACGCGTCGCCGGCCAGGACCTGGCCCGGATCCACTCGGTCGCCTCGTTCTTCGTCTCCCGGGTGGACACCGAGATCGATAAGCGGCTCGAGGCGATCGGCACCCCCGAGGCCCTGGCGCTGCGCGGTAAGGCGGGTGTCGCCAACGCCCGGCTGGCCTACGCCGAGTACGAGGATGTCTTCGCCGCCGACGGCAAACACGCCTCCACCTACAAGCATCTGGCCTCCGCCGGCGCCAACCGGCAGCGACCGCTGTGGGCTTCCACGGGCGTGAAGAACCCCGAATACCCGGACACGCTCTATGTCACCGAACTGGTCGCGGCGAATACGGTGAACACGCTGCCGGAGAAGACTCTCGAGGCCGTCGCCGATCACGGTGCGGTCCGCGGGGATACGGTTTCCGGTACCGCCGCCGAGGCCGCGCAGGTGTTCGAGCAGCTGCGCGCGGTCGGTATCGACCTCGACGATGTCTTCGTCGTGCTCGAACGCGAGGGCGTGGACAAGTTCGAGAAATCCTGGGCGGAGCTGCTGGAGGCCACGACGGCCGAACTGCGCGCGGCCGGCTCCGCGGACACCGGAGGTAACTGACCCCGATGGCCGGCGCTCCGGAGAGCACAGTGACGGCATCCGGCACCCCGTGGCGTAACCCGCTGCGCGACAGCCGGGACAAACGGATTCCGCGGATCGCGGGCCCGTGCAGCATGGTGATCTTCGGGGTCACCGGGGATCTGTCCCGGCGTAAACTCATGCCGGCCATCTACGATCTGGCGAACCGGGGGCTGTTGCCCCCGGGTTTCGCGCTGGTCGGTTTCGCCCGGCGTGATATGTCGGATCAGGATTTCGGCGAGATCGTCCACGACGCCGTACGCGCGAATGCGCGGACCCCGTTCCGCCAGGAGGTCTGGGACCATTTGGCGGAGGGGTTCCGGTTCGTCCGGGGGACCTTCGAGGACGACGCCGCGTTCGCCCGTCTCGCCGAGACCCTGGCCCGGCTGGACGCCGAGCGGGGAACCGGCGGTAATCACGCCTTCTACCTCTCCATACCGCCCGATACCTTCCCCGTGGTGCTGGACCAGCTGCACCGGCACCGGCTCACCAGCCGGACCGGCGGCCACGGGCGGGCGCCGTGGCGGCGGGTGGTGATCGAGAAACCGTTCGGGCACGACCTGGACAGCGCACGGGAGCTCAACGCCCTGGTGAACCGGGTGTTCCCGGAGGAGACGGTGTTCCGGATCGACCACTATCTCGGTAAGGAGACGGTGCAGAACATCCTGGCCCTGCGCTTCGCCAACCAGCTGTTCGATCCGATCTGGAACGCCAATTATGTCGACCATGTGCAGATCACCATGGCCGAGGACATCGGTCTCGGTGGCCGGGCCGGATACTACGACGGTATCGGCGCGGCCCGGGACGTGATCCAGAACCATCTGCTGCAGTTGCTCGCGCTCACCGCCATGGAGGAGCCGATCAGCTTCGAACCCCGGCAGCTGCAGATGGAGAAGATCAAGGTCCTGTCCGCCACCAAACTCGTCGAACCGCTCGACGAGACCACCGCGCGCGGCCAGTACGCGGCCGGCTGGCAGGGTGGCCAGGAGGTCGTGGGCCTGCTCGACGAGGAGGGTTTCGATCCGCAGTCGCGCACCGAAACCTATGCCGCGCTCACCCTCGAGGTCGATACCCGGCGCTGGGCGGGGGTGCCGTTCTATCTGCGCACCGGTAAACGCCTGGGCCGGCGGGTCACCGAGATCGCCGTGGTGTTCAAACGCGCCCCGCATCTGCCCTTCGACCAGACCATGACCGCGGAACTCGGAGAGAACGCCCTGGTCATCCGGGTACAGCCGGACGAGGGCATCACCATGCGGTTCGGCTCCAAGGTGCCCGGATCGTCCATGGAGGTGCGCGATGTGAACATGGACTTCAGTTACGGCGAGGCGTTCACCGAATCGTCCCCGGAAGCCTACGAACGGCTCATCCTGGATGTGCTGCTCGGCGAGCCCTCGCTGTTCCCGGTCAATGCGGAGGTCGAATTGTCCTGGCGCATCCTGGATCCGGTCCTGGCCCACTGGGCCGCCGACGGAAAGCCCGAACAGTACGAGGCCGGGACCTGGGGCCCAGATTCCGCCGATGCGATGCTGGCCCGCACCGGCCGGGAATGGCGGCGACCGTGATCATCGATATTCCGGACACCACCACCGGCGCCGTGACCAAACGCCTGGTGACCCTGCGCGAGAGCAACGGGGTGATCACCATGGGCCGGGTGCTCACGCTGGTGGTGTGCACCCTGGACAGTTCCGAGGCCGAGGACGCCATCGACGCCGCCAACGACGCCAGCCGCGAACATCCGTGCCGAGTGGTGGTATTGGCCCGCGGCGACCGCTCGGCCGCCACCCGGCTGGACGCGCAGATCAGGGTGGGCGGGGACGCCGGTGCCGCCGAGGTGATCGTGCTGCGTTTGCAGGGGCAGCTGGTGAACCACGAGAGCAGCGTGGTGATCCCGTTCCTCCTGCCCGACACCCCGGTGGTGGCGTGGTGGCCGCGCGGCGCCCCGGCGTTTCCGTCCAAGGATTCGGTGGGCCGGTTGGCGACCCGCCGTATCACCGACGCCACTTTCGCCGCTGATCCGCAGGCGACGATCAGGAAGCGCCACGGCTCCTATGCCCCCGGTGATTCCGATCTGGCGTGGAGCCGTATCACCTACTGGCGGGCGCTGCTGGCGGCGGCGCTGGACGAGCCCCCGTACGAACCGGTGGAATCGGTGACCGTATCCGGGCTGCGCACCGAGCCCGCCCTCGATATCCTCGCGGGCTGGCTCGCCGCGCGCCTGGACTGCCCGGTACACCGCCGGACCGGGGAGCTGCGGGTGGAGCTGCACCGCCCGTCGGTTTCCGTGGCCATCGCCCGCCCGCAGACCGGCGTCACCGCGACACTGACCCGCACCGGCGACCCCGAGCAGCGGATCGCGCTGGCGCGCCGGGAAACCCGTGACTGTCTGGCCGAGGAACTGCGCCGGCTGGACGCGGACGAGATCTACGCCGAGGCCCTGGCCGGAATCGAAAGGGTGACCTATGACCACTAGCTCCGACACGGCGGTACCGGAACCCACCGTGGAGGTCCACACCGACGCCGACGCCCTGACCACCGCCGCCGCCCGCCGGTTCACCGAGATACTGGCCGCCGCCCAGGCCGAGCGCGGTTCCGCGTCGGTGGTGGTGACCGGCGGCGGCACCGGTATCACGCTGCTGGAGAAGGTACGCGCGGATTCCGGGGCCCTCGACTGGTCGAAGCTGGATGTGTTCTGGGGCGACGAACGTTTCGTCCCGGCCGGTGATCCCGAGCGCAACGAACTGCAGGCGCACCGGGCGCTGCTGGATCACGTTCCGGTGGACCCGGCCCGGATCCACACGGTCGCGACCTCCGATGGCGAATACCCGGATCCGGTGGAGGCCGCGGCCGAATACGCCACCGCGGTCCGTGCCTATCTCGCCGCGCACGGCGCCTTCGATCTGCACCTGCTCGGAATGGGCCCGGACGGGCATATCAATTCGCTGTTCCCGCGGGCCGCGGCCCTCGGCGAGGACAGCGAACTGGCTGTCGCGGTCACCGACTCCCCCAAACCGCCGCCGGTGCGGGTGACGCTCACCTTCCCCGCGATCCGCCGGTCCCGGCATGTGGTGCTGGTGGTCTCCGGCGCGGGCAAGGCCGATCCGGTGGCCGCCGCGTTGGAGGGCGCCGCCCCGCACGAGATCCCGGCGGCGGGTGCGCACGGTATCGAGTCCACGACCTGGCTGCTGGATCACGGCGCGGCTTCCGGCCTGCGCTGAGACCCTGCCCGAAGCTTCCCTGGCCGGCCTGGTACTGCACATACAACAGAACGGAGCCATCCGGTGAGCCGCCATATCCAGATCACTTTCGACGCCCGGGATCCGCTGGCCCTGTCCACCTTCTGGCGCGAGGCACTGGGGTATATCCATCCCGGCCCGCCCGGGGTCGAGCTGCCCGCCGATGCCGACCCGCTGGCCGCGTGGGACGAGTTCCTCGACCGGATCGGTGTACCGCCGGAGCAGCGCACGATGGCGGCCATCGAGGATCCGGAGGGCCACGGTCCACGGGTGTTCTTCCAGCAGGTGCCGGAGGACAAGGTGGCCAAGAATCGCGTCCATCTCGACGTCCGTGCGGCTCCTGACCTCCAGGGGGAGGAACGGATGGCGGCATTGGAGGCCGAAGGCGATCGGCTCGTCCGGCTGGGCGCGACCCGGGTGCGCCGCTACGAACCGGATCCCCCGCTGGGCACCGGTTTCCTCGTGATGACCGACCCCGAGGGCAACGAGTTCTGCCTGGACTGACCGATCCGGCGCGACCCGCCGTAGCACGGTACGCGCCTTTCACCGATTGTCACCGCAGCTCCGCTTAGGCTGGTGGCGGTGATGATCCGGTGAACGTTCGGGAGGCCGATCAGCGACTACGCGCGGAGATCGCGGGACTGCGGGCGCCGGACGCCGCGCTCCCGCTTCCTCCGGGCCGCACCGGTGAGGACTGCCTGGCGCTGTTCGAATCCCAGCTGCTGAGCCGGCTCGCCGACCTCGCCGCCCGGGAACTGGGCGCCGCCGGGCGTGGGTTCTACAGCATCGGCTCCGCCGGCCACGAGGGCAATGTGGCGCTGGCCGCGGCGAGCCGAGTCACCGATCCCGTTCTCCCGCATTACCGGTCCGGCGCGTTGTTCCTGCATCGGGCCCGGCGGGCCGGTATCGGCGATCCGGTCCGGGATCTCCTGCTGGGGGTGGTCGCCGCCGCGGCCGATCCCATCTCCGGCGGGCGGCACAAGGTGTTCGGCAGCGCGGCGGCGCATATCGTTCCGCAGACCTCCACCATCGCTTCCCAGCTGCCGCGGGCGGTCGGGCTGGCCTTCGGGATCGCTCGCGCCGCCCGCCTCGGTATCTCCTGCCCGTGGCCGCCGGACGCGGTGGTGCTGTGTGGTTTCGGGGACGCCTCGGCCAACCATTCCACGGCGGCGGGCGCGATCAATACCGCGGTGCATACCGCGCACCTCGGGGTACCGGTGCCGGTTCTGTTCGTCTGTGAGGACAACGGGATCGGTATCAGCGTGCCCACCCCGCCCGACTGGATCGAATACGCCTACGGGCACCGTCCGGGGCTACGGTATCTCGCGGCCGACGGGTGCACGCTGTACGACACCGTCACCGCCGCCGACGCGGCCGTGAACTGGGTCCGCGCGCATCGCCGGCCCGCCTTCCTGCATCTGCGCACGGTGCGGTTGTTCGGGCACGCCGGCTCCGATGTGGAGAGCGCCTACCGTACCCCCGGCGATATGGAGGCGGATCTGGCCCGCGACCCGCTGCTCGGTACCGCCCGGCTGCTGGTCGGCGCGGGTGTATGCACCCCGGACGAACTCCTGAACCGTTACGACGAGCTGGCCGGAGACGTCGCGGTGACAGCTGAACAAGTGTGCCGGGAGCCGAAACTCGGCACCGCCGAGGCGGTGATCGCCCCCTTGGCGCCCGCACGCCCGGAGGAAGTGCGCCGGGATGCCGGGCGCGGGGGCCCGGCTGGACGAGCGGCGGGCCTGGCGAACGGCGCGCCGGCCGCGGCTCGGGAAACCCTCGCGCAGGCGGTCAACCGGACGCTCGGCGAGATGCTCGAACGGGACCCGGATGTCCTGGTGTTCGGGGAGGACGTGGCCCGCAAAGGCGGGGTATACGGCGTGACCAAAGGGTTGCGTGACCGGTTCGGTGCCCGCCGGGTATTCGATACGCTGCTCGACGAGCAGAGCATTCTCGGTACCGCGCTCGGCACCGGTCTCGCGGGTTTCGTCCCGATCCCGGAAATCCAGTACCTGGCCTATGTGCACAATGCCCTCGACCAGCTACGCGGTGAGGCCGCGACGCTGTCGTTCTTCTCCGCCGGGCGGTATCGCAATCCCATGGTGGTCCGGATCGCCGGGTACGCCTATCAACGGGGTTTCGGCGGGCATTTCCACAACGACAATTCCGTCGCCGCGCTCCGCGATATCCCCGGCGTGGTCGTGGCCTCGCCGGCGCGCCCCGACGACGCCGCGGCCGTGCTACGCACCTGCGTCTCGGCCGCCCGGGTGGACGGGCGGGTATGTGTGTTCCTGGAACCCATCGCGCTCTACCACACCCGCGATCTGTACGAGAGCGGCGACGGCGAGTGGACGTCCGCGATCACCGGCACCCATGTGCCCATCGGACAGGCCCGGGTGTACGGCGACGGAACCGATCTGACCATTGTCGCCTTCGCCAATTCCGTGCCCATGAGCCTGCGTGTCGCCCGGCGGCTGGCGCGGCGCGGTATCGGCGCCCGGGTACTGGACCTCCGCTGGCTGTCCCCGCTCCCCCGCGCCGATCTGCTCCGGCATGCCGAGGCCACCGGGCGGGTTCTCGTCGCCGATGAGACCCGCCACGGCGGCGGTGTCTCCGAATCCGTCTGCGCGGCCCTGATCGACGCGGGATTCGCCGGCCGGCAGATCCGCGTCACCAGCGCCGACAGCTTCGTCCCGCTCGGCCCCGCCGCCACGACCGTACTGCTGAGCGAAGCCGATATCGAGGCCGCCGCCGAACGCCTGCTCGCCGGTAACAGAGACGAGCCCGGGGCATAGTTTCCATCCGGAATCGACCGTTTCGCCGGATCTCTTTGTGCCGCAGAGCTTTCTCGGGCACTATCTCGTACGTGGTCCACAGACGATTTCATGGAGCGGTCCGGCCGGCCGTATCCGCCGCAGCCGTAATCTTCGCCCTCTTCACCGCCGCGCCGGCGGCCGCGGACACGCCGTTCACCGCGCCCGAGGTCACCTTCGAAGGCACCGCACCGGGGACGGTTACGGCAACGCTGCACAACCCGAACGACCGGGGCCAGTGCTGGGCGGAGGCCGGAGTGGGCCCGGAGAACAACCACGTCTTCTTCGGTGAGAGCAAACCGGAATCGCTGGCGAATCCGGGGCAGACGGTGACGACTTCGCTCACCGGGCTCGAGCCGGGGTCCACGATCACCGCCAGGGGCGGTTGCGCCGATACCAGCCCCGCCGGGGGGTTCGAGCTGGGCGAGACGGTCACGGTAACCGTCCCTTCCTGAGGGTGACCCACCTGCGGTGAGACCGGTGCCGAGAACTCGCCCCGGATCCGCAGGGACAGCACCGAGAGCGGGCGCTTCGATGGGTTCGGCGATTCCACGGCCGTAATCGATCGGGGCGACCGCTCCGGGGAAAACCGGCTGCGCCGCGCTCGTCGGCGCGGTAGATCTGGACGGGTGGTCCAGATCGATATTCCGTTCACCGACAATATCCGGTACACGGTCGCCGTGGCCTGGGGGTACACGGGCGAGGGCGAGCGCCTGTACGGGGGTGAGGAATCGGCCGCCTACCGCGTGGGTGAGGTGGTCGTGCGGATCGGGGCACCGGACCGCGATCCGGCCGAGATACGGTGGTGCCACGGAATCGCCGCCGCGGCGCGGCCGGTTCCGGAGGTGGTGGCGCCGCTGCCGTGTGCGGACGGATCGACGGTGGCGGTGGTCGAGGGCCGACCCGTCACGGTGTGGCCACTGGTCGAGGGGCGGTGGGCCGACAGCGCGGACCCGGTCCAGTTCACCGAGGCAGCCGAGCTCCTGGCTCGCCTGCATCACGCCCTGGCCGACCACCGGCCCCCGGCCCGGCCGCGGCCCTCGTTTCTGGAAATCGGTCTCGACGGCGCGCCTTCGGCCGAACTACCCGACCCGGGCCTGGACCGTTGGCTCGCCGGGTTCACGGCGGCCGCGCGCCGGCAACCGCTGCACGGCGACTATTACGAAGGCAACCTCCTGTCCCGCGATGGTCACGTGGTCGCGGTGATCGACTGGGACGAGGCGCTGATCGGCCCACCCGAAATCGAACTGGCCTCGGCCGCGCTGGAATTCGCCGACGAATACGGTCGTGATCTCACTGCCGCTCGCCGCTTCACCGACGCCTATTACGCCGCCGGTGGCACCGCCGGGGAACTGGACGACACCGCGCTTGCCCAGCTCATGCGGCATCGACTACGCCGAGAAGCAGTGTATTTCGGCCGCGCTGTCGCCCGCGGCATCGAACACGACGAGGACGACCTCGAATACCACCGCCAGCGGCTGACGGCCTTCCACCGGCTCGCCCCTTGAACGAACAACCCTGATACCGGCCCACCCGGATTTCAGGTGCGGCCGGCGCCCCCGCGCGGGCGCCGCCACTCGTCCGGTGGGTTCCGCTGTCTCGGTTCCGCCGAAAGATCGCGGCGTGTGGTACCAGGACGCCATTCGAGCGGTGATCCCGGTCGGTGATCCCGGTCGTCACGGAGTTCCTCCGGCAACGCGCCCGACCGGACTACGGTGAGCCGTCGATGATATCTTCCAGCGCCCGCAACAAGAAGGCATTCACCGCCTCGGTCGCCTCCAGCTGTACCAGATGCCCGGCACCGGGTATGCGGTGGATCGCCCGCAGGTCGGGCAGGGCCGCGCGCATGGTGGCGAGCGGGTCACGGCCGCTGAAGCCCTCCATATCGGGGTCCTTCTCGCCGTAGCCGAAATACACCGGTACTTCCGGAACGGCGCCCGTGTATTCCGCCGTGAGTTCCCAGTTGCGGTCGATGGCCCGGTACCAGTTCAGGCCGCCGGTGAATCCGGTCCGTTCGAAAGCCTCGGCCAGGATGTCGAATTCGGCGGCGGAAAGCCACGACCACGGCAGTTCCGGGGCCTGGGGCAGGGCATCGATATAGCGGGTCCCGGGGGGATGCTGCCACACATCCAGATAGTGGAAATCCCCGCTGAGAGCGTAATAGACGCGGGAGAGGAATTCCCGCGGCTGTGCGGCGAGGTGCGCGTCGGCCACACCCGGTTCCTGGAAGTACTCCAGGTGCAGGAAATGCCGCTCGGCCATTTTCGCCCAGTAATATCCGGGCGGTTTCGGCGCGCGCGGTGCGAAAGGATTGTTCAGCACCACCAGGCCGCGGACCCGGCCCGGCGCGCGCAGGGCGAGTTCCCAGAGCAGGGCCGCACCGAAATCGACACCTACGAACACCGCCTGCCGGGCACCGATATCGTCGAGTAACGCGAGCAGATCGTCGATCACCGCGCGGTTGGTGTACGCATCGATCGAATCCGGTGCCTCGGTGCGGCCGGCACCGCGTAGGTCGGGGGCTATGGCCCGGTATCCGGCCGCGGCGAGCGCGCCGAGTTGGCGATGCCACACATAGCCCGTATGCGGGAAGCCGTGGCAGAAGATCACCGGGTGACCCCGGCCCTGTTCGGCGAGGTGCATACGCACGCCGCCGGTGGTGATGAACCGGTGTGTCGGCTCCACCGCACCTCCCGAATACTAGAACACGTTACAGTTTCACGGTAACGTCCCGGGACTGTGAACGGAACACCACACCCACTGACGGATCGGATCGCGGTGGTCACCGGCGCGAGCCGTGGCATCGGCAAAGGTATCGCCCTGGAACTGGGCGCGGCGGGCGCGACCGTGTATCTCACCGGGCGGTCGGCCGAACCCGGTAAGTTACCGGGCACCGTGCACGAAACGGCCGCCCGGATCGGCGAACTCGGCGGTACGGGCATACCGGTGGTCTGCGATCACCGCGACGACGCGGCCACCGCCCGGCTCTTCGAACGGATCGACGCCGAGCACGGCCGGCTCGACGTACTGGTGAACAACGTCTACAACTCCCCCGCCGCGGCCCGCTGGCTCGGCCGCAAGTTCTGGGAGGTACCGCCGAAGGCCTGGGACGAAACCTTCGACGTGGGAGTGCGCTCCCACTACGCCGCCGCCGTCTACGCGGCGCCGCTCCTGCTACGGGGCGGTGGGCTCATCGTCAACATCTCCTCCCCCGGTTCGCGGCGCTATATGCACAACGCGATGTACGGGGTCGCGAAAACCGCCCTCGACCGGATGACCGCCGACTTCGCGCATGATCTGGCCGATACCGAGGTCAGCGTCGTCTCGATCTGGCCCGGTCTCGTCGATACCGAACTGCTCCAACTGATTCCCGCCGACGAGCAGGGAAAACGTGTGGTGACCCTACCGGGCGAAGGCAGCTTCGACCTGAACGAGGCGGAAAGCCCCCGGTTCGCCGGACGGGCGGTGGTGGCGCTGGCCGGCGATCCCGCCCGCAAGAAACGCTCCGGACAGGCCTGGCGAGTCGCCGACCTGGCGGAGGACTACGGATTCACCGATGTGGATGGCAGAATCCCCCGGCACGACTGAACCCGGGCTCAGGAGAACTTGATCTCCAGCCCGATCCCGAGAATGGCGATGAACCACACCAGGCCGGTGAAGATGGTGATGCGGTTGAGGTTCTTCTCGGCGACGGTCGACCCGGACAGGCTCGACTGCATACCACCACCGAACAGGCTGGACAGACCCCCGCCCTTGGCCCGGTGCAGCAGCACCAGCAGCACCAGCAGCAGGCTGGTGATGATCAGGAGGATATCCAGGAACATCCGCATGCGGGACAGTCTAACTACGCCCGCGGTTCCACCGACACCAGGTGGGTGAGCGTCTCGTCGTGCGCGAATTCGGCGACGGCCCGCTCACGCATCAGATCCTGCGCGGTCAGCCGCACCCTGTGCTGCTGCATATGTTCGGACCAGGACCGCACCACGAACGCCTCCACATACCGGTCCTCGGTGCCCACATCCCGGTACAACCGCCACTCCATCGCACCGGTGCGCTGCCGGGACCGGCCCACGAAACCCATCGCCGCCAGGAAATCCGGCACCCGGTCCGCGGGCACGTCGTAATCCTTGAGCACCAGTACCGGGCCGTCGTCGGGGTCCGGCTCCACCACCAGCTGCGGTTCGGGCCAGTAGGCCTGCGGGGTCAGATCGAAACCGGCGGTGAACTGCCGCAGCGGCAACCAGACCACGCTCACCGCGCAGAGACCGAGCAGCGCGCCCGCCACCAGCAGGGTGGTCACCGCGCCGTAGGCGCCGGCGACGAGCCCCCACACCACCGACCCGATCGCCTGACCGGCCATGAAGACCAGCAGATACACCGACAGCCCCCGGGCCCGCACCCACCCCGGTAGCAGCAACTGCATGGTCGCGTTCATGGTCGCCAGGGTGAGCAGCCAGGCCGCGCCCGCGAAAACCAGCAGGGCCAGCACCAGCGCCTCGACTCGCAGCACCGCGGTACCGCAGCAGGCCACCCCGAACACCGCCGCGGCGACCGCGATCTGCTGGGTCGGGGTGAGCAGCGCGCGCACCCGCGCCAGGCTCACCGCGCCGAGTACCGCGCCCACCCCCAGCGCGCCCAGCAGGAGACCGTAACCGGAGGAACCCATACCCAGCTGGTTGCGGGCGATCACCGGCAGCAGCGCCCACAGCGCGCTGGCGGGCGCGACGAACAGAATCGTGCGCAACAGCACCCGCCGGATCGCCGGCGCGGACCGGATGAACCGTGTTCCCGCCTGCAAGGCCGCCAACGGTCGTTCGCTGGGCAGTTCCTTCTCGACCTTCGGCCGTCGCCAGAACAGCAACGCCGCGACGATGGCGGCGAACGAGAAGGCATTGAGCGTGAAAACCAGAGCCGGGCCGGACAGGGCCACCAGTACACCGGCGATCGCCGGACCCACCGCGCGGCCGATATTCATGTTCATACTGCCCAGCGCGGCCGCCGAGGGAATCTGATCGCGCGGCACCAGCTCGGGCTGGATGGCCTGCCAGGCCGGACCCACCAGCGCCTGCCCGCAGCCGAGCAGGAACAGCAAGGTCAGCAGCACCGAGGGAGTGGTGTGTCCGGTGGCGGTGGAAACGGCCAGGGTCGCCGCGAGCAGGGCCATGGTGGACTGGGCGCCGAGCAGCAGACGGCGGCGGTCCAGTAGATCGGCGAGCACCCCCGACGGTATGGCCAGGATCATCACCGGCAGCGTCGTCGCGGTCTGCACGAAGGAGACCAGCGCGGCCGCATTGGGTTCGTCGACCATCACCCACTGCGCCCCGACCATCTGCATCCAGGTCCCCAGATTGGAGACCAGTTGCGCGATCCAGAGCGCCCGATACACCCGCGACCGCAACGGCGCCCACGTGGAAACAGGTTTCGAGGCGGCGGTAGTCACTCCGGACAGCATAGCCTCGTGCTCTCACCGGACCGGCAGGTGAAGGACCACCCCACCGCTGCGCGGTACGGCCCGGACCGGGTGTGCCCCGGCCCCACACCGAGGGCCGGAGGAAAACGGTGCGGGGAGCCGGTACACCGCCCGATCAAGCGGTGAGCCGATCGTCCTCGCTGATCAACAGTGTGGCGAACACACTCACCAGCGCCGTGGCCACCAGATACGCGCAGGCCAACCATGGCGTCGAGCCTCCGACGGCGATCAGGGCCGTAACGATCATGGGTGTCAGGCCCGACGCATAGATCCCGGAGAACTGATAGACGAACGACAGACCGGTGTACCGCACCTCGGCCGGGTACAACCCCGCGTACAACGTGCCCTGCGCCCCGTAGAACACCGCGTGCGCCACACCGAAAACCGTGATGATCGCGACGGTGAAGACCACGATGTTCCCCGTACCGAACAGCGCGAAGACCGGATACACCAGTATTCCGTAGGCCGCGATTCCGGCGATATAGACCCGGCGGGGCCCGAAACGGTCGGTGAGCAGGCCGGAGACCGGAATGAGCGCCGCCATCACCAACGCGGCGGCGGTAACCGCCACCAGCACCGGAACCTGCTCGAAACCGAGCTGTCCGGTCGCGAAGGTGATCGCGAAAACACCCCAGGTGTTGAACGCCGCGCCCTCACCCCAGCGCGAGAGCAAGCCGAGCACAGTGTTGCGCCGGGCGCGCGCGTTGCGGAACAACTCGACCACGGGCACTTTCGATATCCGGTTGAGCCGGTTCACCTCTCGGAACGCGGGAGTCTCGTCGATCTTCAGGCGCACCACCAGCCCGATCAGCACCAGTACCAAGCTGGCGCCGAACGCGATCCGCCATCCGTAGTCGAGGAACGCCGTTTCGCTCAGCGTGGTGCGCAGCAGCGCGAACACCCCGGTCCCCAGGGCGAGACCGAGTGCCAGACCCACCTGCGGATAGCTGCCGAACAACCCCACCTTCTTGCGGGGGCTGTGTTCGACGGCCAGCAGCACCGCACCGGCCCATTCCCCACCGAGCGCGAAGCCCTGCAGCATACGCAGCACCAGTAACAGGACCGGCGCCGCCACCCCGATCGCGGCGGCGGTGGGCAAGACGCCCATCAGGGCGGTGGACCCACCCATGATCGCCATGGTCAGGGCCAGCGTTCGTTTCCGGCCGATGCGGTCGCCGATATGCCCGAAGACGAGCCCGCCGATCGGCCGCATCACGAAACCCACGGCGAAGGTCGCGAACGCCAGCATGGTCCCGACGAACGCACTGGTGTTCGGGAAGAAGAGCTTGTCGAAAACGATGCCCGCCGCGGTGGCGTAGAGGAAGAAGTCGTACCACTCGACGGTGGTGCCGATCAGGCTCGCCGCGACCGCCTTGCGGGTATCGGCGGCCCCGAGCCGGTCGCCGGCCGTCCCGGGACGTTCGTCCGTAGGTGCGGGTGCCGCCCCGGCCTCCAGCACTGACATGATGTCTCCTTCGCTCCCGCATGGACTGGCCGGGCGAGAATATGGTGGTACGGGCCTGGTCGGAACGGTTGAAATCAGTGAGATTCCCGGTCGCCGGCAGGCGACCCGGCGCCGGTGGCCCGGTAGCATCGCGGTATGCGGGGACGAGCACTTCGATTCGGCGCGGCGCTGTCGTTGGTCCTGCTCACCGCGGCGGCCTGCTCACCCGAGAACCAACCCGCGCCCCCCGGCCCCACACCGATGGGGCATACCTATATCTCCACCGAGGTCACGGGGACCCCGATTCCCGGCGGCGGTCCCCTCACCCTCACCTTCGCCGACAACCGGGTATCGGCCGAAGCCGGCTGCAACACCCACAGCGGCGCGGTGGAACTCGACGGCCACGTCCTCCACATCTCCGATCCGGCGAGCACCCTGGCGGGCTGTCCCGGCGAGCGGGCGGAGTCCGACACCTGGGTCGGTGAACTGCTGCGCGCGGACCCCACCTGGGAGCTCGACGGGGACCGGCTGACGCTGACCGCGCCGGAGACGACGGTGGTCCTGACGGATAAGAAGATCGTCCGGCCGGATCGCCCGGTCCGGGGTACCGAATGGGTGGTCACCACCTTGCTGACCCCCGACGCGCGGATCCAGTCGCGCACCCTCGACGAGGTCCGGCCCACGCTCACCATCACCGCCGACGACGCGCTCACCGGATTCGCCGGTTGTAACCGGATAACCGGCCGGGCCGTGGTCACCGAAACCCCGGCCGGCGCGGATATCGCGTTCACCGCGGCCACGACCCGGATGATGTGCGCACCGGAGATCATGGAGGTCGAACAGGCGGTACTGGCAGCCCTGGACGGCACCGCACAGGCCACGGTCGACGCCGACACCCTCACTCTGCGCAACCCGAACGGCCACGGCCTGACCCTGCGCGCCCGGTAACACCGCGCATTCGGGTCGCCTTGCCGCCCGGAGGCGGGCCGTGGAAGGCGGTCCGTCCGGGCTCCGGGCGGCGCGACAGCGGCCGGGACGGGAGAATCCAGAGCATGTCTTCCGGGGTTCTCTCAACGTTCGTTACAGGCTTGCTACCACTGCTGGGCGCCGGCTTCGGTGCGTCGGCAACCCTGCTGGTGCAGCGGAGTACGGCGCGCACCACGAAACTCAAATTTCTCGCCGAGACCCACCTCGCCCATCGTGAGGAGTTGAAGTCGGCGATCATCGACTATTTCGAGTCGGCGCAACGATTACAGGGAGAACTGGATATCCGGGAGCGCGGCGGGAACCCTACCGATCTGAAACGGCTCATGGAAAACGTCTGGCTCGCGGAGAAGCGGGTCGAGATCATCTGCTCGGATGCGCTGCGGGATCGTATGGTCGCTCATGCGCGAGGGCTACACGACGCCGTCCGCGACGCTGCCGCCCATCCCGACTGGTGGGCCCACTGCGCGGAGCTGCAACGTGATCTGCTGACGGAAGCGAAGGCGGAGCTGGTGCCGAAGCACGAGTGGTGAGGAAGGCACGGTGCGGTCCACGGGGCTCGACGACCCGGCTCCCGGCGCGATCGCGGCCCCACCGGTCGGCAAAAGCGACGAGGTCCGCCGGGCGCGCGCCCGGCGGACCTCGAGGAGTGCGCAGCCACTCAGGGCAACGGTCCACCCGCCGCGATAGCGGACAGGGTGGCGAATTCATCGCCCTTGAGGGAGGCGCCACCCACCAGGGCGCCGTCGATATCGGCCTGCTGGATCAGCTCGCCGACATTCTTGGCGTTCACCGAACCGCCGTAGAGCACACGGACGGTTTCGGCGACCTCCGCGCCGGCCAGCTGCGCCAGCTCGCCGCGAATCGCGCCGCACACCTCCTGCGCATCGGCCGGAGTGGCGACCTTCCCGGTGCCGATCGCCCACACGGGTTCGTAGGCGATGACGACCTTCCCGAGTTCGGCGGCCGACAGCCCCTTCAGCGAACCCCGCAGCTGTTCGAGGTTGTACTCGACATGGGTGCCCGCGTCACGCACGTTCAACCCCTCACCGATACAGACGATGGGGGTGAGTCCGTGCTTCAGCGCCTGCTTGGCCTTGGCGAGCACGGTGGCGTCGTCCTCGTTGTGGTACTGGCGGCGTTCGGAATGCCCGACCACCACGAACGTGCAACCCAGCTTCGCCAGCATGGCCGCGCTGACCTCACCGGTGTAGGCGCCGGATTCGTGCACCGACACATCCTGCGCACCGTAGGTGATACGCAGTTTGTCGCCTTCGACCAACGTCTGCACGCTGCGGATATCGACGAACGGCGGCACCACCGTGACGTCGACCTTGTCGAAGTACTTCTCGGGCAGCGCGAACGCGATCTTCTGCACCAGAGCGATGGCCTCGAGGTGGTTGAGGTTCATCTTCCAGTTGCCCGCGATCAGCGGTTTCCGGGCCATCTACGATTCCTCCGCCTCGTCGAGCACGCTGATACCGGGGAGCTTCTTGCCCTCCAGATATTCCAGCGAGGCACCACCGCCGGTGGAGATATGCGAGAAATCGCCCTCCGGAATACCGAGCGCCCGCACGGCCGCGGCCGAATCGCCGCCGCCGACCACGGTGAAGGCGCCCTTACCGGTGGCCGCCGCGATGGCCTCGGCCACCCCGCGGGTACCGGCCGCGAACTTCTCGAACTCGAACACACCCATCGGGCCGTTCCAGAACACCGTCCGCGCCTCGGTGAGCAGCGCGGCGAAGCGCTGCACCGATTCGGGGCCGATATCCAGGCCCATCCAACCTTCCGGAATCTCGTGCGCCGGCACGGTCTTCGACTCCGCGGTGGCGGCGAAGGAATCGGCGACGACGATATCCCGGGGCAGATGGATGACGTCCGCGTAACGTTCGAGCAGCCCCTTGCAGGTGTCGATCATCTCCTCCTGCAACAGCGAGGAACCGACCGGCAGCCCCTCGGCGGCGAGGAAGGTGAAGCACATACCGCCACCGATGACGAGGGTATCGACCTTGGGGGCCAACGCCTCGATCACGGCGAGCTTGTCCGACACCTTGGAGCCGCCGAGCACCACCGCGTACGGGCGGTCGGTGGATTCGGTGAGCTTGGCCAGCACCTCGGCTTCGGCCGCGACCAACCGACCGGCGTAGTGCGGCAGCAGCTTCGCCACGTCGTATACCGAGGCCTGCTTGCGATGCACCACCCCGAACCCGTCGGAGACGAACGCGCCGTCCTCACCGACCAGTTCCACCAGGGCGGCGGCCAGCTTCGCCCGATCGGCGTCGTCCTTGCTGGTCTCCCGCGGATCGAAACGGATGTTCTCCAGCAGCAGCACATCACCGTCGGTGAGGCCCTCGGAGCGCGCGAGCGCGTCCTGCCCCACCACATCGCCGGCGAGCTGCACATTACGACCCAGTTCGGCACTCAGCCGGGTGGCCACCGGAGCCAGCGACAGCGCCGGATCCGGAGCGCCCTTCGGGCGGCCGAGATGGGCGGTGACGATCACCTTCGCGCCGGCTTCCACCAGCGCCCGCAAGGTGGGCACCGAGGCGATGATCCGGCCCGGATCGGTGATCTCGCCGTTGTCGAGGGGAACGTTGAGGTCGGAGCGCACCAGCACGCCACGGCCCTCGACGCCCTCCGCGAGGAGATCCTCCAGAGTTTTGATGCTCACACCGGTCCTTACAGGGACTTGCCGACGAGACCGATGAGGTCGGCGAGGCGGTTGGAGTAGCCCCACTCGTTGTCGTACCAGGACACGACCTTCACCTGATCGTCGATCACCTTGGTCAGCGGCGCGTCGTAGATCGACGAATGCGGATCGGTGACGATATCGCTGGAGACGATCGGATCGGTGTTGTACTTCAGGATGCCCCGCAGCGGCCCCTCGGCGGCGGCCTTCATCGCGGCGTTGACATCGTCGATGGTGGCGGACTTGGCCAGATTCGCGGTCAGATCGGTGACCGAACCCGTGGGAACCGGGACACGCAGCGCGTAACCGTCGAGCTTGCCCTGCAGTTCGGGCAGCACCAGGCCGATGGCCTTGGCGGCACCGGTGCCGGTGGGCACGATGTTCAGCGCGGCGGCGCGGGCGCGGCGCAGATCCGAATGCGGACCGTCCTGCAGGTTCTGATCCTGCGTGTAGGCGTGAATGGTGGTCATCAGGCCCTTGACGATGCCGAACTCGTCGTGCAGCACCTTCGCCAGCGGGCCGAGGCAGTTGGTGGTGCAGGACGCGTTGGAGATGATGTTCTGGCTGCCGTCGTACTTGTCGTCGTTGACACCCATCACGATGGTGATGTCCTCACCCTTGGCGGGCGCGGAGATGACGACCTTCTTCGCGCCGGCGGCCAGATGCCCCTTGGCCTTGGTGGCGTCGGTGAAGATACCGGTGGATTCGACCACGACGTCCACGCCCAGATCGCCCCACGGCAGCGCCGCCGGGCCCTCCTTGACGGCCAGCGCCTTGATGCGCTGGTCGCCCACCACGATGGTGTCCTCGCCGTCCAACGAGACATCCTTGGGCAGCCGGCCGAGGATCGAGTCGTACTTGAGCAGGGTGGCCAGGGTCGCGTTATCGGTGAGGTCGTTGACCGCCACGATTTCGATATCGGTGGTGCCGAGCGCCTTCTGCGCCTCCACCGCCCGGAAGAAGTTGCGTCCGATCCGGCCGAAGCCGTTGATACCTACCCGGACAGTCACGTTATCGCTCCTCAGCTGTCAAGCGGATCATTCCGATGCCCCTTTCACCCTAATGCCTCGGTGCTGTCCCACCGACAGGCACCTGGGGGTGTTGGCAAGCCGGCCCGGCACACAGCAAGATGGCCGGGATGTCCAGCAAACCCACCCCGGATCCACGGTCCGGCGCCGTCGTACGTCCCGCTGCCCCCGCCGATACCGCGCGCGCGACCCGCACTCTCACCAGAGCCTTCGCCACCTACCCCTGGACCCGGCACACCATCGCCGCCGACGACCACGAACGCCGCCTCGCCACCTTCCAGAACCTCTTCCTCACCCGCATCGGGCTACCCCACGGCAAGGTATGGGTCGCCGACGACGGCGACGCGGTCGCGATATGGACCACCCCCGCCACCGACGCCGCATCGGTGTTCACCGAACTCGCCCCACGCTTCGCCGAACTGGCCGGTGATCGCGCCGAAGCACATCGGGCGGCCGAGGCGGCCCTGGCACCGCACCGCCCGAGCGAGCCCGTCTGGTTCCTCGGCACCGTCGGCGTGGACCCCGCCCGCCGGGGCCGGGGCCTGGGACGTGCCGTCATCGAACCCGGCCTGGCGGCGGCGGACCGGGAAGGCGTTCCGGCGTTCCTGGAAACCTCCACCACCGGCAATGTGCGCTTCTACGAACGCCTCGGCTTCCGGGTGACGGCGGAGGTGGAAATCCCCCACGACGGCCCCCGCACCTGGTGCATGCTGCGCCGAGCTTGACCGGGGCCGACGCACACTCCCGCACCGAGAGGCCACTCGCGCTCCCCGGACACTCGACCTCGGGAACCGGTGGTCCACACCTGACGTAACCACACAGCGCCGAGTCTTACGAGGCCCACAAAGGGTTGAGCCCGCGTCGTGCTTGGGCACTCGAAGCGCATGCGCCGCAGGCGCGAGTCTCGAGTGCCCAAGCACGACGCCAAGGGGGCTCAACCCCGCGGCGCCGCAGGCGCCGCCGATAAACACAGCATCCTATGCTTCGTCGAGCAGCTCCGCCGTCACCGCCGACTCCGTATCCGGTACCCCCAGCTCCTTGGCCCGCCGGTCCGCCATGGACAGCAGCCGCCGGATCCGTCCGGCCACCGCGTCCTTGGTCATGGGCGGCTCGGCGAGCTGGCCGAGTTCCTCGAGCGAGGCCTGCCGGTGTTCGACGCGCAGCTTCCCCGCTGCCGCCAGATGGTCCGGCACATCGTCGCCGAGCAGTTCCAGGGCGCGTTCCACGCGGGCCGCCGCGGCGACCGCGGCACGGGCGGAGCGGCGCAGGTTGGCGTCGTCGAAGTTGGCGAGCCGGTTGGCGGTGGCCCGGACCTCCCGCCGCATCCGCCGTTCCTCCCACGTGAGACGAGTGTCCTGGGCGCCCATCCGGGTGAGCAGCGCACCGATGGCTTCCCCGTCGCGGACCACCACCCGGTCGGTACCGCGCACCTCGCGGGCCTTGGCCGAAATACCCAGCCGCCGCGCCGCACCGACCAGCGCCAGCGCGGCTTCCGGCCCGGGGCAGCTCACCTCCAGCGCCGAGGACCGGCCGGGTTCGGTCAGCGACCCGTGCGCGAGGAACGCCCCGCGCCAGGCGGCTTCCGCATCGGCCACGCTGCCGCCGACCACCTGGGCGGGTAGGCCGCGCACAGGCCGACCGCGCACATCGAGCAGACCGGTCTGGCGGGCCAGCGCCTCACCTTCCTTCGCGACCCGCACCACATACCGGGAGGATTTACGCAGACCGCCCGCACTCAGTACGTGCACATCGGATCCGTATCCGTAGAGTTCGAAGATCTCCCGCCGTAGCCGCCGGGCTATGGACCCCATATCGACTTCGGCTTCGACGATCACCCGCCCGCCGACGATATGCAGACCGCCGGCAAAACGCAGCAGGGCGGACAGTTCGGCTTTGCGCGCACTCACCTGTGTTACGGCGAGCCGGCTCAGCTCGTCTTTCACTTCGGCTGTCATCGCCACGAGACGTGCTCCTTTCCACCCAACCCGGACCGCACATCCTGACCCATGTGCCGTCCCTCGACTCGAAGCCCCGGCAACCGTGGCCGGGGCTCGCGGATCAGTTGATCCAGTGCGGCGGCGAGCTTTCCGGGGTCGTGCCGGTCCGTTCCCGCGTCGGCGACATCGGAGAACACTACTCGCGCACGTAATTGCCCCGCAGCTCTGGCCACATGTTCACGCTCACGCCCCTCGGGCACACACCCCGAATCGACCAGAACCTCGTCGACCGCGAAATCCGGTGCGTGCTGGGACAATACATGCAGGTGCCGTTCGGCGGAGAACCCCGCGGTCTCACCGGGCTGTGCGGCGAGGTTCAGGATCAGCACTTTACGCGCCCGGGTGTAGACCAGCGCGTCCCGCAGTCCGGGAACCAGCAGATGCGGGATGACACTGGTGAACCACGAACCCGGGCCCAGGATCACCGCGTCGGCGTGTTCGATCGCGGCGACGGCCTCGGCGCAGGACGGCGGGTCGGCGGGCAGCAGCCGCACCCGGCGTACTTTTCCGGGAGTGGTGGCCACCGCGACCTGTCCGCGGATACAGCGGCTCACGCGCGGGTCCGCCTCCAGGCCGGATACATCGGCCTCGATATCCAGCGCAATGGTGGACATCGGCAGCACCCGGCCGCTGACCCCCAGCAGCGCGCCCACCTGGTCGAGGGCGGCGACCGGGTCACCCAGTACCTCGGTGAGACCGGCCAGGAGCAGGTTGCCGACCGAATGCCCGGCCAGCGCGCCGGTGCCGCCGAAACGATGCTGCACGGTGCGGGTGAGCGCCCCGTCGGTATCGGCGGCCAGCGCGGCCAGCGCCATCCGCAGGTCCCCCGGCGGCAGCAACCCGAGCTCGGTACGGAGCCGGCCGGAGGATCCGCCGTCGTCGGCCACCGTGACGACCGCGCTCACCCGGCGGGTGAGCCGGCGCACCGCGGACAGCGTGGCGTACAGGCCGTGGCCGCCGCCGAGCGCGACGACCGCGGGACCGGCGGAATCGGGGGTGGAGCCGGTCATTCGCGCCCCAGATCCCGGTGCAGCACCCGCACCGCGTCCACCGGACCGTCCGCTCCGGCCTCGATACGGTCGCCGGTGAGCTTGCCGAGGGCCTCGGCGATCGCGACACTGCGATGTCTGCCGCCGGTGCAACCCACTGCGACCGTCATGTAACGCTTCCCCTCTTGGCGGTAACCCCGGGTGGTCAGCCCGATCAGGTGGTCGCAGGTCCGCAGATAGTCCTCCGCACCCGGACGTGACAGCACGTAGTCGCTGACCACTTCTTCCTGACCGGTGTGCTGACGAAGTTCCGGTACCCAGTGCGGGTTGGGCAGGAAACGCACATCCAGCACCATGTCCGCGTCCAGCGGGACACCGTACTTGAATCCGAAGGATTGCACGGTGAGCTGGAGTGCTGCGGGCGTGCCGCCGCCGTAGACCTCCTCCAATTTGCGGTGCAGCTGGTGAATCGAGAGTTCGGTGGTGTCGATGACCACGTCCGCTGCGGCCTTCACCCCGGCGAGCCGGACCCGTTCGGCGGCGATACCCGCGGAGAGGGTGCCCTCGGCGCTGTCGTTCTGCAGCGGATGGCGGCGGCGGGCGAAGCCGAACCGGCGGATCAGCACATCGTCGGACGCTTCCAGGAACAGGATCCGGGTGGGGACCCCGCGGGCGCGCAGTTGTTCGGTGACGGCGGGGAGGTCGCCGGTGAAGAAACGGCTGCGGACATCCATGACGATGGCCAGGCGCCGGATGGGCGGGTCGGCCGAGGCACCCAGCTCCACCATCCGGGCGATCAGTTCCGGGGGCAGGTTGTCGGTGACGTACCAGCCCAGATCCTCCAGGACCCGAGCGGCCGTGCCGCGGCCCGCACCGGACAGACCGGTCACCATGACGACCTCGACCGGGGTGTTCGGGCCCGGATCGGCGCCCGGCACCACTGTCGTCCTGCTGTTCGATTCGACGCGAGTCATGTACCACCCGGATCTGTGTTCGGGAATGCGTTTTCGGTCACCTTGCGGTAGGTCCGCGCCCCGGTCGCTGCCGTGACGCGCAGAAACAAACGTACGTGACCGGCGCGGGCCGGCGCGCGGTTGCGCGGCCCGCCGCGCCGGGGCTATCGATCGCGCAGGGCGGCCAGCACCGCCTCGGCGGTCGCGCGGCCTATTCCCGGCACCTCGATGATCTCCTCGACGGTGGCCTCCTTCAGCCGGGCCACCGAGCCGAAATGCGTGACCAGGGCGGTGCGCCGGGTCGCGCCCAGACCCCGGACCGAATCCAGCACCGACGCCGTCATCCGGCGGGAACGCTTGCTGCGATGGAAGGTGATGGCGAAGCGGTGCGCTTCGTCACGGACCCGTTGCAGCAGGTAGAGGGCCTCACTGGTGCGGGGTAGCACCACCGGGTCGGGCTCCCCGGGTACCCACACCTCCTCGAGCCGTTTGGCCAGGCCCACCACGGCGATATCGGTGAGCCCGAGTTCCTCGAGTACCTCGGCCGCCGCCGCCACCTGCGGGGCGCCGCCGTCCACCACGTACAGGTTCGGCGGATAGGCGAATCTCCGGGGCTTGCCGGTCTTCGGATCGATTCCGGGACGGGTGGTGAGCTCGTCGTCCTCGGGTCCGGCCCCGTCCGGCTCCACACCGGCCGCCGCCGCGGGCCCCGGGTCCGGCGGCGCGGCGGAATCCGGTACCGGTGCCGAACCCGCGAGCTCGGCCTGTTCGGTGGCGTCGCGTTCCCGGCGCAGCCGGGCGAACCGGCGCCGGGTGACCTCGGCGATACTGGCGACATCGTCGGAGCGGCCCTCGCCCGCGGCCTCTCTGATCGCATAGTGCCGATAGTCGGACTTCTTGGGCAGGCCGTCCTCGAACACCACGAGCGAGGCCACCACATCCGTACCCTGCACATGGCTGATGTCCACACATTCGATACGCAGGGGGGCGGTATCGAGGTCCAGTGCGTCCTGGATGTCCTGCAGAGCCACCGACCGTGCGGTCAGATCACCGGCACGGCGGAGTTTGTGCTGGGCGAGGGCCTCCTGCGCATTCCGGGTCACGGTTTCGGCCAGGGCCTTCTTGTCACCACGCTGAGGTACCCGCAGCCGCACCGCCGCGCCCCGCAGCGCCGACAGCCAGCGCTGGACCTCCTCGGCCTCGGCGGGCAGCTCCGGGACGAGCACTTCCCGGGGGACCACGGCGGCCGGCTGTTCTCCGCCGGTCTGCGCGGCCACCGCCGCCTGCTCGCCGTAGAACTGGGTGAGGAACTGTTCCACCAGTGCGGCCAGCTCACCGCCCGATTCGGGCGTGTCGACCGCGTCACCGGATTTGTCGACCACCCAGCCACGCTGACCGCGGACCCGGCCGTCGCGCACGTGGAAGATCTGTACCGCCACCTCGAGGTCGTCGCCGGCGAAGGCGATCACATCGGCGTCGGTACCGTCGCCCAGCACGACGGCCTGCTTCTCCAGCGCCCGGCGCAGCGCCTGCACATCGTCGCGCAGCCGGGCAGCGGTCTCGAAATCCAGCTCCTCGGCAGCGGCCTGCATCCGGCGCTCCAGATCCCGGACCATCCGATCGGTCCGGCCGGCCAGGAAATCACAGAAATCGTCGACGATACGCCGGTGTTCCTCCGCCGAGACCCGGCCCACACAGGGCGCCGAGCATTTATCGATATAGCCCAGCAGGCACGGCCGGCCCATCTGGCTGTGCCGTTTGAACACACCGGCCGAGCAGGTGCGGGCCGGGAACACCCGCAGCAGCAGATCCAAGGTTTCCCGGATCGCCCAGGCGTGGGCGTAGGGGCCGAAGTAGCGCACCCCCTTCTTCCGGGCGCCGCGGTAGACGAACAGCCGCGGATATTCCTCGTTCAGCGTGACGGCCAGCACCGGATAGGATTTGTCGTCGCGATACCGGACGTTGAACCGCGGATCGAACTCCTTGATCCAGTTGTATTCCAGCTGTAGCGCTTCCACTTCGGTGGACACCACCGTCCACTCCACGCTCGCGGCGGTGGTGACCATCTGCCTGGTGCGCGGGTGCAGCGCGGCCACATCGGCGAAGTAGGAGTTCAGCCGGTTACGCAGGCTTTTCGCTTTGCCGACGTAGATGACCCGGCCGTAGGAATCCCGGAATTTGTAGACACCGGGTTCGACGGGAATGGTGCCGGGCTGCGGCCGGTACGTCGCGGGATCTGCCACGTATCCAGCGTAGTGGCGCCCCCGGACACCTTTACCGACGGCCGGGAAGGCCACGGCCCACCGTTTCCGTCCGTGGCGCGAGTTCACCCACCGGCCCGCGCCCCCGGCGGCTAGCATGCGGAATATGCGCCCGACACAACGGATTCGGTACGCGCTGATGGTGACGGCGCTGCTGGTGGCAGGCTCGCTGAGCGGATGCGCGGACGACAGCGGCGCGGCCGGACCGTGCATTCCGGCACCCAACGGCACACCCGTCACCGCGGCCCCCGGACCGACCGCCCCCACCTCCCGGGATCTGGCGACCAACCCGGAGATCGCCTCGGGCTACCGCAGCGATATGACCGCCGTCCGTACCGTCGGCTACGCCGTGTCCACCGCGAATTCGCACGCGACCCGCGCCGCCTGCGAGGTATTGCGCGCGGGCGGTACCGCCGTGGACGCGCTGATCACCGCCCAGACCGTGCTCGGGCTCACCGAGCCGCAGGCGTCCGGGCTCGGCGGCGGGGCGTTCCTGCTCTACTACGACGCGGAACACGAAACCGTGACGGCCTACGACGGCCGGGAGACGGCGCCGGCCGCCGCGACCGAGAACTATCTGCGCTGGATCAGTGATACCGACCGCACCGAGCCCCGCCCCGACGCCCGGGCCAGTGGGCGCTCCATCGGTGTCCCGGGCGTCCTGCGCATGCTCGAGCTGGCGCATACCGAGCACGGGCGCACCGAGTGGCGGGAGCTGTTCGACCCCGCCGTCGCGCTGGCCGACCAGGGGTTCGAGATCAGCCCCCGGCTGGCCGGCCAGATCGCCGATTCCGCGAGTGAACTGGCCCGCGATCCGGCCGCGGCCGAGTACTTCCTGAACCCGGACGGTTCCCCCAAGCCCGCGGGCGCAATGCTCACCAACCCGGCGCTGTCCAAAACCTTGACCGCGGTCGCCACCGAGGGGGCGGACGCCTTCTACACCGGCCCCATCGCCGCCGATATCGTGGCCGCGGCCACGGCGGGCACCCACGGGCGCACCCCGAGCCTGATGAGCGCCGCCGATCTCGGCTCCTACCGGGCGGTGAAACGGACCCCGCTGTGTACCGGTTACCGGGAGCACGAGATCTGCGGGATGCCGGGGCCCTCCTCCGGCGGTATCACGGTGGCCGCCACCCTGGGGATCCTGGAGAACTTCGATCTGCCGGCCCTGCCACCGGACCGGGTCGACCGCAACGGCGGCGTACCGCGGGTCGAGGCGGTGCATCTGATCGCGGAGGCCGAGCGGCTCGCCTACGCCGACCGGGACAAGTACATCGCCGACCCGGATTACGTTCCGCTGCCGGGTAATGCGCCGGAAACGCTGGTCGATCCGGAATACCTGCAACAGCGTGCCGGGCTCATCGACGCCCATCACAGTATGGGCACCGCGAAACCGGGGGAGTTCGGGCAGACCCCACTGGGCGTCGGACCGCAGCCGCCGGAGCACGGCACCAGCCATATCTCGGTGGTCGACTCCTACGGCAATGCCGCGGCCATGACGACCACAGTGGAATCGGCGTTCGGTTCCTTCCACATGGTCGACGGGTTCCTGCTGAACAACCAGCTCACCGATTTCGCCGCCGATCCGGCCGGTACCGACGGGAAACCGGTGGCCAACCGGGTCGAGCCCGGGAAGCGACCGCGCAGTTCCATGAGCCCGACCCTGGTGTTCACCGGCGGCGACGGCGGGTCGCCGGGCAGGCTGACCCATGTGGTCGGATCCCCGGGCGGCTCGGTGATCATCCAATTCGTAGTGAAAACCCTCGTCGGCATGTTGGATTGGGGCCTGGATCCGCAACAGGCGGTATCCGCGGTGGCGTTCGGCGCCGCGAACACCCCCGTCACGAATGTGGGCGGGGAGCATCCCGCCATCGACGCGAGCGACGACGGTGCCCACGAACCTCTCGTCACCCGGCTGCGTGAACGGGGGCACGAGGTGTCGGTGGCCCCGCAGACCAGTGGGCTCAGTGTGCTCGGCCGCGACGGCGAAATCGGCTGGGTCGGGGGCGCGGACCCCCGGCGCGAGGGCGAGGTGCTGGGCGACAACCGCTGATCCGGCCGGCTTCTGTGGCCGCGGGACCGCCCGGCGGGTGTGAGCCACCTCGCCTCGGAGCCGTACGGAGTTGCCCCTGGGCAATCGCTGTGCCACCGTGAAGGCCAGAGCCCACGACACGTGGGTTTCCGGACGAGGGGGTCGTACCCGGCGTGCGACAAGACGACCCGTGGAGGACGTCGTGTCGATATCGTGGCTCGTTCTGGTCGTATCGGGGACGCTGGAAGCAGTGTGGGCCACCGCGCTGGGCAAAACCGAGGGTTTCACCAAATGGCCGCCCACCGTACTCTTCGTGCTCGCGCTCGTCGCCAGTATGGCCGGACTCGCCTACGCCATGCGCGACCTGCCGGTGGGCACCGCCTACTCGGTGTGGGTGGGGATCGGTGCGGTGCTGACCGTGGTCTACGCCATGGCCACCGGGGAGGAGCCGGTCACCGTGCTCAGGGCCGTGTTCCTGGTGATGATCATCGCGGGGGTGGTCGGGCTGAAACTCGCCCACTGAACGGGTGCGACCACGGGCCGGCGGCCCAGCACCGGTCCGGGCGGCGTAACCACCCGCTCCGGGTGAACCGCCGCGGCCGGACCCGTAGTTGGCTGGTGGTATGCCGAGAACCGATCCGATCCGGCTGACCCGGTCCGACCTCACGATCTTGGCCGCCGAGGCCTTCGTCTACGGTTTCCCGCTCGTCTTCGATCTCCAGCAGGTCGCTCGGTTCACCCGGGAGGGGCTGGGCGGGCATTCGCCGACGCCGAGGAACGTGTTCGGTCATGCCGCCACACCGCTCGGGCCGGAGACGACGTTCGTCTCGGTCGGCAGTGACACCCTCTACTCGATCGCGATCATCGATACCGGCGGCGGTCCGGTCCTGTTGGACGTCCCGGATTCGGCGGGCCGCTACTACGTTCTGCAGTTCGTGGACGTCTGGACCAATAATTTCGCCTACGTGGGGCGCCGGGCGACCGGCACTCTGGCCGGGTCGTACCTGCTGGTGCCGCCCGGCTGGGACGGTATGCCGCCGGTGGGTGTCACCGCGATCGAGTTCCCCACCACGATCGCCACCATCGTCGGCCGGTGGGCCGTGGAGGGTGAGCAGGATCTCCCGGCGGTCCACGCGCTGCAGAACCGGCTGCGCCTGACCCCCACGGCACCCGGCCCGGGACTGCCCACCCCGGCACCGGACGTACCGGCCGACCTCCGCTTCTTCGAACAACTGCGGACCGGGATGCGGGCCTTCCCACCCGCCGAACGCGACCGCCGCTACCAGCGGCGGTTCGCGCCACTGGGCCTGCTGGACGCCGTCACTCCCTACACCGATCTCGATCCGGTCCTCGCGACGGCACTACGCGACGGTTTGGCGGACGGCAAGCAGCAGCTGGAAACAGCGCTCGAGCACAGCAGCGCGCCCCAGCAGAACGGCTGGAACCTCACCTACCACATCTACGACTACAACCTGGACTTCTTCGAGGTCGGCGCCCGCGACGATCCGCACTGGAAACTTCCCGACGATCCGGATCGCTATCGGCTCCGGGCCGGTGCGGCCCGCGGTGGGTTGTGGGGCAACCACGGTTACGAGGCCGCCTACGCGATGGCCCATATCGACGGTGCCGGACGTCCGCTGGACGGGTCCCACCGTTACGAACTGCGCTTCACCGAAATGCCACCCTGCGGCGCGTTCTGGTCGGTCACCATGTACGACGTACCGGATTTCCACCTCGTGGAGAATCCGATCGATCGCTACTCCCTCGGCGACCACACTCCCGGTATGCGGACGGCGGCGGACGGTTCGCTGACCATGGCGTTACAGCACGACGAACCCGGCGCCCCGGACCGGCGGGCCAACTGGCTGCCGGCACCGGCCGGACGTTTCCGCCCGCTCCTGCGCATCTACGAGCCGCGGGACGCCGTTTTCGACGGCACCTACACCCTGCCGCCGATCCGGCGCGTCGGGCCGCGGGACTGATCATATTCGCGTGCGCGGAGGATTCACTTCGATTCGCCACCGGCGCTGTACTTCGCACCGAGTTCGCGGAGCCGGTCGAGCGCCGCGGCGGCGTGGTCACCATCGTTGGACCGTACGGCCAGCATCGGCACATAGTCGTCGTTCACCAGTTCCAGCCGGGCCCAGGCCTTGCGATCCGGGAACGACACACCGCGGATGTGTTCCCAGGAGAACTCGTTGTCGCCGAGCACATTGCGCACCACGACCCCCTGCTTCCCGGCGCGCACCCGGGGCCGGGTGAGCAGCAGCACGGCCCCGGCACCGAAAACGCCGAGAGCACCCATGGCGAACTGATCCACCACCCGGAAGTACACCCCGGTGTACTCGACGCGCAGGAAGATCCCGAGCAGGACGAACGCCACCACCAACCCGACGGCGACGATCACCGCGGTCCGCCGCGCCTTACGCGGACGCACCTCGAATTCCCAGGCCGGTGGTTCCGCCGCACCGGCACCCGCACCATTTCCCCGGCGCCATATCCGCACCACCGGCATGGCTCAGCCTGCCGCGCGCAGTCCGCGCAGGGTGAGGGCGGCGTCCAACGCGGCGGCAGCCGCCTGCTCACCCTTGTTCTCCGCGGAACCGGGTAGCCCGGCGCGATCCAGGGCCTGCTCCTCGTTGTTCGTGGTGAGTACGCCGTTGGCCACCGGAGTGCTCTCGTCCAGCGAGACCCGGGTCAGGCCCGCGGTCACCGCGTCACAGACGTATTCGAAGTGCGGGGTATCACCGCGGATCACCACGCCGAGCGCGACCACCGCGTCGTGTGTGCGGGCGAGTTCCTGCGCCAGTACCGGAAGCTCCATGGCTCCGGCACAGCGGGCGACCGTCGTATGCCGGACACCCGCGTCGGCGGCCACCCGCTCGGCATTGGCGACGAGAGTGTCGCAGATCTCGGTGTGCCAGCGTGAGGCCACGATCGCCAGCCGCAGGTCTTTCGCATCGGCGAGCGCGAAGCTCGGGACGCCGGTACCGCTCATCGGTTTCCGCCTTTCGATCCGGCCGTCGTCACTGCGCGGTCTCCCCCAGGTCGAGATCGTCCAGGCCCACCAGGTCGTGCCCCATCCGGTCGCGTTTGGTGCGCAGATACCGCAGGTTCTCGGCATTGGCCCGGACCGGCATGGCCACCCGCTCGGTGATCCGCAAGCCGTACCCGTCGAGCCCGACCCGTTTGGCCGGGTTGTTGGTGAGCAACCGCATCGACCGGATACCCAGGTCGACCAGGATCTGCGCGCCGGTCCCGTAATCACGAGCATCGGCGGGCAGGCCCAATTCGATATTGGCGTCGACCGTATCGTGCCCGGAGTCCTGCAGCTGGTAGGCCTGCAATTTGTGCATGAGGCCGATACCACGGCCCTCGTGACCGCGCATGTACAGCACCACGCCCCGGCCCTCGACGGCCACCATCTCCAGAGCCGCGTCCAGCTGGGGGCCGCAGTCGCAGCGCAGCGAACCGAAGACATCGCCGGTGAGGCATTCCGAATGCACCCGCACCAGCACATCGTCACCTTCGCCGAGATCACCCCGCACCAGGGCCACATGCTCGACATCGTCGTAGATGCTCTGGTAGCCCACAGCGGTGAACTCGCCGTGCCGGGTGGGGATCCGCGCCTGGGCCACCCGCACCACATGCTTCTCGTGCTTGCGCCGCCAGGCGATCATCTCCGCGATCGAGATCAGCGCCAGTTCGTGTTCGTCCGCGAAGACGCGGAGCTCGTCGGTGCGGGCCATATGCCCGTCTTCCTTCTGGCTGACGATCTCGCAGATCACGCCCGCGGGCCGCAGACCGGCCATCCGGGCCAGGTCCACGGCGGCCTCGGTATGGCCGGGCCGGCGCAGCACCCCGCCCTCCTTCGCCCGCAGCGGCACCACATGCCCCGGCCGGGTGAAATCGTTCGGTTTGGCGTCGGCATCGGCCAGCAGCCGGATGGTGGTGGCACGGTCGGCACCGGAGATACCGGTGGTCACGCCCTCCTTGGCATCCACCGAAACCGTATAGGCGGTGCCGTGCTTGTCCTGGTTGACCGCGTACATCGGCGGCAGGCCGAGCCGGTCGCAGTCGTCACCGGTGAGCGGTACACAGATGTAGCCCGAGGTGTAGCGGATCATGAACGCCACGAGCTCCGGGGTGGCCTTCTCCGCGGCGAAGATGAGGTCGCCCTCGTTCTCCCGGTCCTCGTCGTCGACCACGACGACCGGTTTACCGGCCGCGATATCGGCGACGGCCCGCTCGATGCTGTCGAACCTGGTCACGTCTGCACTGCTCCATCTCGATAGGTGCCGCTCACACTACTGGGTCCCTCCGGCCCGCCCGGGCGCGGCCGGAGGTATCAGCCGCGCTGGTACAGACGCTCGACATACTTCGCGATCACGTCGACCTCGAGGTTCACGACGCTTCCGGCGGTGGCTGTGCCCAGGTCGGTGAGACTCAGCGTGGTCGGTATGAGCGACACCTCGAACCAGTCGCGGGTACCGTCGGCGGCTGCGGTATCGGAGCGGCCGAGCCCCGAGACGGTCAGCGAGATACCGTTCACGGTGATGGAGCCCTTCTCCACCACATACTTGGCGATCGGCTCCGGTAACGAGATCCGCACGACCTCCCAGTTGTCGGCGGGGGTCCGGGACAGGATGGTGCCGGTACCGTCGACATGGCCCTGCACGATATGACCGCCGAGCCGGCTGTTGACAGCAGCGGCGCGCTCCAGGTTGACCCGCGCACCGGGCGCGAGATCGCCGATGGCGGACCGGCGCAGCGTTTCCCCCATCACATCGACGGTGAAGGCGTCGTCGATCACGTCGACAACGGTCAAGCAGACACCGTTGACGGCGATCGAATCGCCGTGCCCGGCATCGGAGGTGACCAGTTTGCCGCGGATCGTGAGCCGGGCCGCATCGGCCAGCTGTTCGCGGGCGACGATTTCGCCCAGTTCCTCGACGATGCCCGTGAACATGTCTTCTCCCGTTCGCGTCGGTGTTCCGCATACGGAACGGCGGGAGTGGTCTCGAGTATTCCCAGTTCGCCGTCCACGACCAGACTAGTGGCCTCCGCTCTCTCGCACCCAGGCCGCCGCAGGCCGCCCGGCTCGTCCCGGCCACCCGTATCCACCACGAAGCTGTCGGTCGGAAATTTTCCGGCTCGGCGATGAGCGTCGCTCGACCGCTGACCGTCGCCCTCGATCCGAAAGTGGTCAGCGAGGTCGCCGGCATTGTCCACACCGGCCCTTTTCCCTTCCGAGATCACATCGAAACCTGAAATATTCTTTGATTTGCGGACTCACCACAGCCGCCGCAATATTGTGAGGTGACCGGTCCGCCGCCTCGACCACCCCGCGGCGCGGCCGGGCGCAGCGTCCACACCGCACCGGCCACCGCCGCGGAACACCGTGCGCCACAAGCCCTCACCGCCCACAACTGGATGCGCCCGCGCAGTTCCGGCCGTACGGATCCGTAGCCGGTCGGCGATCCGATGCCCCTCGGGCCGGCCGGGTATCGGTTGTGCCGAGGACAGCGCCGGGCGGCAATCGCGGTATCCCGCACTTCCGGGATGTTTCCCCTACCGGGCACGCCCCCACTCGAGGAAGCCGAACCCGCTATGACCACATTCACCGAGTCCGCCCTGGAACGGCACTGCCGGCGGTATCGGGAGAAGGATCTGCTACCCGCCGAGGTCGACTCCACCGGCCAGCGCATCCTGTTACACGTGGGCGCGACCCACGGCGCCGTCACCATGCCCACCGAACTCGGGGAGCGGGTGCTGCAGCGACTCCGGGCGTCCGGGATCACCGGGCCGGTATTCGCCCACCCTCGGGCCCGCCGCTGGACCTTCCTGACCGGCCCCACCCGTCACGACGTGTTCACCGCCGCCGCGGCCGCCGAACTGTTCCGGCTGTACACCACCGTCGCGGGCACCGGAAGCCAGATCGTGCTGCCCTCGGCCGAGGACGAGCTCAGCGGCTACCGGATCTGGATCGCCGGCCCCGACGCTGTCGGCACCCGCCCGCCACAGGAGGCGGTGATCGACGCGGCACGCGAGAGCGGGCGGCCCTAGGGCTTCCGCGCCGTCACCACCTCCCGGGTGGAGGAATCACCCCCGGGCGTGATGGGCCGAACGCGCCGCGGCGGCCTGCCGGCGCAATTTCTCCACGGTCGCACCGGGATCGTCGGTGTTGTAGACGGCCGACCCGGCGACGAAGCAGTCGATACCGGCCTCCGCCGCCTGTTCGATGGTGTCGGCGTTGATACCGCCGTCGATCTCCACCACCAGCCGCAACTCGCCGGCGTCGACCAGCCGGCGTACCGCCTTCGCCTTGTCCAGCACCTCCGGTATGAACGACTGCCCCCCGAACCCGGGTTCGACGCTCATGACCAGCAGCGTGTCGAAATCACGCAGGATCTCCAGATAGGGCTCGATCGGGGTGTTCGGCTTCACCGAGAGCCCCGCCTTGGCGCCCGCCGCCCGGATGTCCCGGGCCACGGCCACCGGGTCATCGGTGGCCTCGGCGTGGAAGGTCACGTTGTAGGCGCCCGCTTCCGCGTAAGGGGGCGCCCACCGGCCCGGATCCTCGATCATCAGATGGCAGTCCAACGGGATGTCCGTAGCCTTCAGCAGGCTCTGCACCACCGGCAGCCCCAGAGTCAGATTCGGCACGAAATGCGCGTCCATCACATCGACGTGCAGCCAGTCCGCCGAGGAGACCGCCGCGGCTTCCTCGGCCAGTCGCGCGAAATCCGCGGACAGGATGGACGGGGCGATCATCGGGGCCGCGGGACGGGTGAACAGGGGCTCGGACGCAGTCACAGGCGGAGTATAGGGGCGTGTCTCCGGCACCCGGGGCCGAGCCCCTGAGCCTTCGCCCCTCCGGCCCCGACCGGCCCACCCGCGCGTACCGACGCGCCACAACGCTGCCCCCGCCACCTCGCTGTCGACGGCGAGCCATAAACTCACCGTGTGATCAATACTTCGGCGGAACAGGGGATCCACAGCTCCCCGGTGGAGATTCGGGTGGCAGCGTCGGTGACACAGCTGCCGATCGTGCGCGGTCTCGCCGAAACACTGGTCCTGCTCAGCGATTTCACCCTCGACGAGGTGGCGGATATCCGGCTGGCGGTCGACGAAGCCTGTTCCACGCTGATCGGCGTGGCGGCGCCGGAAACGAGTCTGCGCTGCGTGTTCACCATCGGGGACACCGAATTGCGGGTACAGGTGAGCGGAGTGGCCGCACACGAGGGCCTGCCCGACGCGCGCAGTTTCGGCTGGCATGTACTGCGTACGCTCACCGATGCGGTGGACTCCCGGCAAGAGCCTTTCGACCAGCAGGTTTCCGGATATCCGACAACGGTCGTGTTCCGTCGGGTCCGGGGGAAAGCGTAGTGGTCGACCAGGAGAAGCCGCTCGAATCTCCCGACGACGAGCAGGAAACGGACACCGAGGCCGATCTGGAGATCCCTCCTCAGGTGAGCGGGTACGACGATGTCGCCGATCTGTTCACCAGACTCGCGGCCACCGAACCGGAGTCGGCCGCGCACGCGGCCCTGCGCAACGAATTGATCGCGCGCTGCATCCCGCTGGCCGACCATATCGCCCGGAAGTTCAGTGGCCGTGGCGAACCGTTCGACGATCTCACCCAGGTGGCCCGGGTGGGGCTCGTGCACGCGGTGGACCGGTTCGATATCTCCCGCGGCTCGAACTTCCTGTCCTTCGCGGTGCCCACCATCATGGGCGAGGTGCGCCGGTATTTCCGCGACAACACCTGGGCGATGCGGGTGCCACGGCGGGTGAAGGAAACCCATCTGCGAATCGGCGCCGCGGTCGACGCGCTGTCGCAATCGCTGGGGCGCTCCCCCACCGCCAAGGAGATCGCCGCCGAGCTCGATGTCGACCCGGACGAGGTGACACAGGCCGTGATCGCCGGGAACGCCTACCAGCCCACGTCGATCGATGCGGCCTCGGTCGGCCGCGATACCGACGCTTCGCTGCTGGACACGCTCGGCGAGGAGGAAGCGCAGTTCGACCGGGTGGAGGAGTATGTGGCGATCCGGCCGCTGCTGGCGGGCCTTCCGGAGCGGGAACGCCGCATCCTGACCATGCGATTCTTCGAGTCCATGACCCAAACCCAGATCGCGCAGCAGATGGGGATTTCCCAGATGCACGTATCGCGCATTCTCGCCAAGACGCTGGCGCGCCTGCGGGAGCAGTCCGCTCGCGAATAACCGCCCGCGGCGACCTGTTGTGCCCGCTTCGCCGATCGGTCTACTCTCATCAATGAGAGCATGAGTGGGAATTCATCTCAGACGACCATTCCCGTCGGGGCCCGCTTTTCTCCACGAACCAGAGCAACCGATCAGCCGGACCGGCCCGTTGTCCGGCGCTCCTGCGGGTAGCGCGTCGACGACGACGCGGCGGAAGGTGATGTTCATGACCGCTGAAACCATCGCCCGGCAATGCACTCTGTGCGAAGCCCACTGCGGCATCCTGGTGACCGTCGAGAATTCGAAGGTGTCCCGGATCGAAGGTGATCCCGACGATGTGCTGTCCAAGGGATACATCTGCCCCAAGGCCACCGCCATGGCCGGCCTGCACGAGGACCCGGACCGGTTGCGCACCCCGGTGCGGCGCGTGGGTGACCGGTTCGAACCCATCGGCTGGGACGAAGCCTTCCGGGAGGTCGGCGCTCGGCTGCGGCAGATACGGCGCGCGCACGGCCCGCACTCCGTGGGGATGTACCTGGGCAACCCGGCCGCGCACAATTCGGCGATCATGTACGCCTTCGCCCTGCGTGCCGGCCTGATGACGCGCAATTTCTACACCGCCTCCTCCATCGACCAGTTCCCGCAGGAATTCGTGGCCTGGCAGATGTACGGCTCGAACTACCTCATGCCCGTCGCCGATATCGACCGCACGGACCGGCTGGTGATCATCGGCGCGAACCCAGCGGTCTCCAACGGCTCGGTCACCACCATGCCCGGCGCCAAGAACCGCATCAAAGAGGTACGGGCCCGCGGCGGAAAGGTCGTGGTGATCGATCCACGACGCACCGAAACCGCTCGGCTGGCGGACGAACACATCTCGGTACTCCCCGGCGGCGACCCCTACCTCCTGCTGGCCGTACTGCATGTGCTGCTCACCGAGGATCTGTGCGACCGGACCGCGGTCCACGCCCAATGCGGCGGCCTCGGTGAACTACGCGAACTGGTCGCCGATTTCACGCCGGAGGAGGCCGCCCCGCACGCCGGGGTCGACGCCGATACCATCCGCCGGCTGGCCCGGGAACACGCCGCGGCGAAATCGGCGGTCGTGTACGCGCGCATCGGCGTCTGCCAAACTCTCACCGGCACGCTCACCCACTGGCTGGTCAACACCATCAATGCCGTCACCGGCAACCTCGACCGGCCCGGCGGCCAGATGTACGCCACACCCGCGGTCGACCTGCTGCCGCTGGCCCGGCGGGTACCACCGTTCTACGGCGCCTGGACCGATCGCTCCGGAAAGTACAAATCGTTCCGCTTCGAACTGCCGGTGGCGGCGCTGGCAACCGAAATCCTCGACGAGGGACCGGAACAGATCCGCGCCATGATCACCTACGCCGGCAACCCGGTACTGTCCACTCCGCAACGTGGACAACTCGACAAAGCACTGAGTTCACTGGACTTCTATGTGGCGGTGGACATGTACATCACCGAAACCACCCGGCACGCCGACATCATCCTGCCGCCGCTGTCCCCGCTCGAACGCGAAGATCTCGACATCCTGCTCACCATGTTCAGCGTGCGCAACAACATTCGCTACAACGCGCGGGCGGTCGAGCCGGACGAGGAAGGCCTCGAGGACTGGGAGATCATGGCACGGCTGACCACCGAAATCCTGCCGCTGCCCCTGCGTTCGCTCACCGGCCGGGCCCTCGACGCGGTATTCGCCCGGTTCAGTCCGATGCGGGCGGCGGCGCTCGGTATGGCGATGGGCCCGCACGGGGTGCTGCGCCGCGGCCGCAAGGGCGTGACCCTGCGAAAAGTACGCGCGGCGCGCGGCGGAATCGACCTGGGACCGCTGCGCCCGCGGCTGCGCTCCCTCATCACCACCGACGACCGCAAGGTCGCGCTGGCACCGGCCCGATTCGTCGCCGAGGCACGCCGCCTCATCGACGAGGCCCGCGATACGGTCGCGCCGGCCGAGGGCAGCTACGATCTGCGCCTCATCGGACGACGACACCTGCGCAGCAACAATTCCTGGCTGCACAACGTACCGGCCATGGTGAAAGGCCGGGCCCGGTGCACCGCGCTGATGCACCCGCGGGACGCGACCGCGCGCGGCCTGTCCGACGGTGCCGAGGCCACGATCAGCTCATCCATCGGATCCATCGTCGTACCGGTGGAGATCAGCACCGATATCCGGCCCGGTACGGTCGCGATCCCGCACGGGTGGGGTCACCGGGAACCGGGAGTCGGCTGGAAGGTGGCGGCCTCACTGCCGGGGGCCAATGTCAACCTCCTGCACGATCCGGAGCAGGTGGACCGGATCTCGGGCAACGCGGCGGTGAACAGCACCTGGGTCAAGGTGGAAGCTGTATCCATGGCGGCGCCGCGGGGTTGAGCCGTTGTGGCGTTGTGCTCCGGCCCAACCCGCCCACCGGAGGCTGGACGAACGAACACACCTACCTCGGTTTGCGCAGGGCGGCCACGAACATGGCGTCGGTACCGTGCCGATGCGGCCACAGCTGGGCGGCGGGGCCCGCGCCGAGCCCGGTGACGCCGGGCAGCAGGGGGCGGGCGTCCAGTTGCTCGGCTCCGGTGCGGCGGACCGTATCCGCTACCACGGCAACGGTTTCCGGTAGGTGCGGGGAGCACGTGGAGTACACCACCACCCCGCCGGGGCGTAGCAGCTCCCAGGCGGCGGTCAGCAACTGGCGCTGCAGGGCGGTCAGGTCGGCGATATCGGCGGGTGTGCGGCGCCAACGGGCCTCGGGACGGCGGCGCAGCGCGCCCAGACCGGTGCACGGGGCATCGACCAGGATCCGGTCGTAGCCGGGGGTGAGACCACTGTCGCGGCCGTCGGCGATATGGACGTCGACCGGCATACCGCGGGTGGCCGTGCGGACCAGTTCGGCGCGGTGGGGTGCCGGTTCCACCGCATCCACCCGGTAACCGTCGATATCGGCGAGCGCGCCCAGCAGCGCGGTTTTCCCGCCCGGGCCCGCGCACAGATCCAGCCAGCGGCCGCCGTCCGCGCCGTGCAGCGGCGCCCGGGTGAGCGCGAGCGCTACGAGCTGGCTGCCCTCGTCCTGAACGGCGGCCATCCCCTCCCGCACCGGTTCCAGTGCGCCCGGGTCACCCCCTTCCAGATAGACGGCGTAGGGCGACCAGCGCCCCTCCTCCCCTCCGGTGACCAGCGCCAGTTCCTCGGCGGTGATCTCGCCGGGACGCGCCACCAGATGCACCACCGGGCGGGCGTCGTCGGCGGCGAGCAGGTCTCGCAGTTCACCGGCCTCGGTACCCAGCGCATCGGCGAATGCCCGGGCGATCCATTCCGGATGCGCGTATTCGAAGGCGAGCCGGCCGATCGGGTCCGCCGGGGCCAGCCGCCGCACCCATTCCTGCGGCGTCCGCTCGGTGACCCGCCGCAGTACAGCGTTCACGAATCCGGCCCGGCCCGTACCGGATTCGGCGCGGGCGAACTCGACCGAGGTGTGCACCGCGGCATGCGATTCGATCCGGGTGCGCAGAAGCTGGTAGACGCCGAGACGCAGGATGTCCAGTAGTGGGCCGTCGATCTCCGTGATGTCGCGCCCAGCGCAGTCGGCGATCACCGCGTCCAGCATGCCGAGCGTGCGGCAGGCACCGTAACCGAGTTCGGTGGCCAGGGCGGCGTCGCGTCCCTGCACCGCGTATTCCCGTAGGAGCGCCGGAAGGACCAGATTGGCGTACGCATCCCGGTCGCGCACCGCACGCAGGGTTTCCAGTGCGACGCGCCGGGCCGGATCAGCGGTCGCGCCGGAGCGCGCCGGGGCGGTGCCGCGACCGCTTCGCGCCGGGCCCGGCGCATCGGTAGAGCGGCCACCGCCGCGGGCCCGCCGCTCCGGCGGCTTCCGCCGGGCGTCACCGCGGGTACGGCGTTCACCCCGTCCACCCTCCGCCGGCCCGGTGTCCCTACCGCCCGCGGACGGCGCCTGCCCACGGCCGGACCGGGCACCCGCGTCGCGGGTCTCGCGCTCCCGGCCGCCGCGCGTCTCACGGCCACCGGAGCCGCCCGCTCCGGCGCGCCGGTTCCCTCCGGCGCCCCGCCGACCGGATCCGGAACGGGTGCCGCCGGAATCCTGCGGATCGGGCCGGGTTCTCCCCTCGGCCGCTTTCCCGTGGTTTCGCGACCGTGCCGGAGACTCCGCGCCGGAATCACCTCCGGCGGTACGACGCGCACCCGAGCGCTCACCTCGGGTTCCGGCCGCCCCACCGCGGCCCGGGGCATCGCCGCGCCCGGCAGGTTCGTCGCCGCGGCCGCGCCGTTCCGGGCCGACCGCACCGGACCGATCGGACACGCTTCGGTCCGTCCCGCGCGGGGGTCCCTGCGGCGTATCCGCCGAGCGGTCCGGTTCCGGGCCGCCGGGTCGCGCATCCGGCTTCGGGTAGCGGCGGAATCCGCGGGGCCGATCGCCCGCCGAACCGGTCATTCGGCCACCGTGCCGGGCTCCAGGCGCGCGCCGCGCGCCCAGTCCAAGGCGGCCATCACGCGTTTACCTTGGGGCTGGACTCTGTCCAGTCGTACCGCGGTGGTGGCGGTACCGATGTATACGCCGGTCTTGCGCACATCGATATGGCGTTCCGGCAGCACGTCCTCGGCCAGTTCCACCGGACCGAGCTTGAGGCGGGTACCGGCCACCGTGGTCCACGCCCCGGGGAAGGGAGTCACCGCCCGGATCGCCCGGCCGACCGCCAGTGCCGGTTGGTCCCAGCGCACCTGCGCCGCCTCCACGGTGATCTTGGGTGCGTAGGAGATACCGTCGACGGGCTGCGGAACCGCCTGCAGCGTCCCGTCCTCGACCCCGTCGAGGGTCTGTTCGAGCAGCGCGGCACCGCTGTCGGCGAGCCGTTCCAGCAGCGCTCCCGCGGTATCGGTGACGCCGATCCGCTCGGTCACCACACCGTAGACGGGTCCGGTGTCCAGCCCGGTCTCGATCCGGAAGGTGGACGCCCCGGTGATCTCGTCGCCGGCCGCGATCGCCGCCTGGACCGGCGCGGCGCCGCGCCAGGCGGGCAGGAGCGAGAAATGGAGGTTGATCCAGCCGTGGCGGGGGATATCGAGTACCTCGGCGGGTAACAGCGCCCCGTAGGCGACCACCGGACAGCAGTCGGGCGCCAGCTCCGTGAGAACCTCGGCGAATTCCGGTTCGGCGGGTTTCCTGGGTGTGAGCACCGGGATACCGTGCTCGTCGGCGAGCTGCCCCACCGGGGAACGTTTCAGTTTGCGGCCCCGCCCGGCCACCGCGTCCGGCCGGGTCACCACGGCGACCACCTCGTGCCGGGATTCCAGGAGCCGCCGCAGGGACGGTACGGCCGGTTCGGGGGTGCCGGCGAAGACGACGCGCATCAGCGACCTCGCTCGGCCAGCGCACGACTCGGCCGCACGGTGATACCGGCGGTGAACCAATCGGATTCACGGATGGCGCGCATGGCTTCTTTACGCAGCGGTGGATCCAGCCGGTCGATGAACAGGATGCCGTCCAGATGGTCGGTTTCGTGCTGGACACAACGCGCCAGCAACCCCTCGGCCTCGAATTCCACCGGAGCGCCGTGCATATCGACGCCGGTGGCACGCACCCGCAGCGCCCGCCGCGTGTCGTGGTTCACTCCGGGAATCGACAGGCAACCTTCCGGACCGATCTGCTCCGCCTCGCCGAGTGCGGTCCAGACGGGATTGATCAGATGACCGCGCGCATCGTGGGTGTCGTAGACGAAGACCCGCAGGCCCACACCGATCTGCGGGGCGGCCATCCCGACCCCGCCGTCGTCGTACATGGTGTCGGTCAGATCGGTCACCAGCTGCCGCAGCTCGGGGCCGAATTCGGTGACCTCCGCCGCGCGGGCTCGCAGGATGGGATCGCCGAAGAGGCGAACGGACTGGACGGTCACGGCAGCTCCCGAAGACAGGTGGCAGGGCAGGAATAGTTCATTCTAGTGACCCGCGAGGCGCCGCTACCCACCCCGCACCGCACCCGGGCGGAGCACCGCCGCGGGGCCCGCGGCACTCAGATATTGCCGCCGATGATCACTTGCGGGACACCGGCGCCGAGCGGGACCGGCACGCAGACCGGCTCCGGCGCGTGCACCGGGTCCAAGGCTTCGAGCAGCAGACCGATGACGAAGGGGTCGTACACCATGTGGAAGTGCCCGGTGAGATCGACAGGGCACCGGTCCTGGACGACGATGTTCTGCGCGCCGGGCCCGCGCAACGCGATATTGGAGAACGGCTGGATCATCTCGTCGACCCGGCTGCCGATCGTCACGTACCGGACTCCCGGCACGGTATCGCCGCCCGCGTTGAGTTCCCGCATGAACGGCGAGTCCTGCGCCTGCTGGACCGCGGCCACCGACAGCGCCCGCGCGGCCAGGTCCAGGGCGCCGGGGATCCGTTGCGCGAGGGGAACCAGCCCGTACATGACGCCGCCGTAGGTGGGTGAGGCAAGCCCCACCCAGGTCCCGACCGCGGGCGCGCCGCCGAGTTTGTTGATGTAGTAGCGGGTGACGGTGGCGCCCTGGGAGAACCCCACCAGGTCCACCTGATGAGCCCCCGTCGCCGCCCGCACCTCGGTGACGAACGCGGCGAGCTGGTGGGCGCTCAGCACGATGTCCTCGGTGCCGAAACTCACCGCACCCGGTTTACCGCCGTAGTTGAGCGCGAAAACGCAGTACCCCTGCCCCACCAGCCGGGGCCCGATGACCGACCAGTCGGTGTAGGCACTGGCATCGGTGCCATGGGCGAGGACGACCGGTCGCGGATGCGCGGCATCCGGGACACAGGAGAAGTCGTTGACGCCCTGGGGTACCGCGTCGGGATGCGATTTCATGTACAGCGCCGCACCCAGATGATCCGGTTGCGGCGGAGCCGGATCGGCGGGAATCACCGGCGGCAGATAACCGGGCGGCTGAGCGGCCCCGTGCGCGGTCCCGAACACCACCGCCCCGACCAGTACGACGACCACGGTCACCATGCGCAGCAGCCCGCGGCGTTGTGAACCGTCCCGCCCCGTCGGCCATCGATATTGTTCCATGCCACAATCTTCCACCCTGGCGGCAGGGTAGAGCAGCGAGGGTCGCGGTTTTCACCACCCCGTTACTTTTCGAAGGTGTCGTCTCCGGCGAGAATGCGGTACAAGGATTTCCGCGCTTCGGTGAGCACCTCGGCCGCCTTGGCCGCTTGGTCCGGCGTACCGACGGCGGCCACCTGCGCGACCGCGCCCATGAGCGGCGGGATCAGGGCGCGCAGATCACTGGTGTGCGCCCCCACCCCCTCCTTCACCTCGGTCCAGGGATCACCGAGTTCCTCCCGGTGTTCGGCGATATAGGCGGTACCCGCCTCCGTCAACTGCGCGGTTTTGCGGCCCGCGACCTTCTCGATCGTGATGAGTCCTTCGTCCTCCAACTGGGACAGCGCGGGATAGATGGACCCCGGACTGGGCCGCCAGAGATCGTCGCTGCGCTCCCGGATCCGCTGGATCAGTTCGTAGCCGTGCATAGGGCGCTCGGTGAGCAGTAGCAGCACCGCGGCCCGTACGTCGCCGCGGCGACCCCGGCCGCCACGGCCCCGGCCGCGCCCGAATCCAGGGCCGAACCCGGGGCCGAAACCCGGATCGAAGCCGGGACCGAAAACCGGCCCGAACCCGGGCGGACCGCCGTGCCGGAATCCGGCCCCGCCGGGACCGCATTCCGCGTCCGGGCGATGGCGGCGGTTCCACCGCCCCCGGCCCTTGCGGAACTCCGCGTTCTCCATGTTCTCCATAGCAGCCTCCTCAGCCACTCGATCTACTTTATTAGTATCGACGATATATCGTCAATCTATCCAGGGCAAGGGCCGCTCGAGGATTTCGAAAAACGCCGCATAGCAGCGGCCGTCGGGCACGGCTGCGCGAACTCCCTACCGACCTCGGACGTCCCGCCGGACCGGCGAAGCCGGGACAAGAACCCGGACAGCGACCTCAGCCGATATCCAGAGGATCCATCTGCACCCGTAGCGGCGCCTCCGCGCGGCGACTACTACGCACCGCCTGGGCGGCGGTGAGGGCACGAGCCAGTTCCGTACCGCGCGCACGAGCAGCCCGCAGCAGCACCCGTTCGACCGGGACGGCGTCGTCACCGGGCCGGGCGCCGGAGGGCAGCCGGGCGGTCGCCGGCAGCGGCACCGGCCCCAGGATCTCCACCGCGGCCGGAAGCGCGGTATCGGCGAGCAATTCCGTGATCGCGTCGGGCGTACCGTCGACGACGGCCATCCGGACCGCGGGCGGAAACCCGACCTCGGCACGCTGAGCCAATTCGGCGGCGGCGTGACCGGCGGGGTCCCAGCGCAGCAGCGCCTGCACGGTGGGTACGGCCGGGTCGGCCATCACGAGCACCTCACCGTCCGGCCGTACCAGCGCGGCCGCCCCCAGCCAGCGGCGCAGCGTGTCCTCGGCGGCGCGCAGATCGGCGCGGCCCAGCAAGGCCCAGCCGTCCAAGAGCAACCCCACGCCGTAGCCACCGCTCACCAGTGGTTCGGCGCCGACGGTCGCCACCACCACCTGGGGCCCCGGCGGAACGGTGTCCAGCATCGCCGCGCCACTCGAGCCACGGATCGGTACCCCCGGAAAGGCCCGGCCGAGTTCCTCCGCCGTCCGCGCGGCCCCGATGACCACGGCCCGCAGTGCCCGGCCCCCACAACCCGGACAGCGGAAAGCCGCCTCGGTCCGGCCGCACCAGCGGCACACCGGGCTGTGCGCCGTCTGCGCACCGGTACCCGCCTGCGCACCCGGTAGCGACAGCGGTCCCGCGCACTGGCGGCACCGGGCCGGTATCCGGCATCTGGTACAGGCCAGAGCCGGAACATACCCACGGCGCGGCACTTGGACCAGGACCCCGTGCCCGGCCGCCAATGCCCGCCGCGCGGCGGCGAAAGCGGCACCCGGGATCCGCACCGCCCGGGCGATCGGATCGCGTTCCAGGGCCACGTCGGTATCACCGGGCGCGCTGATCCGCGGCGCCGCGGCTCGGACGACCGCCCGGTCGGCCACGAGGTCGTGCGCCCACCCCGACTCCACGACCGCCTGCACCTCCGCGGTCCGCGCGAACCCCGCCGCGACGAAAGCCGCGCCGCTGTCGTGCGCCCGGAGCATGGCGACCTCGCGGGCGTGCGGATACGGCGCGCGGGGTTCGGCATAGGTATCGTCGCCGTCGTCCCAGATCGCGACGAGGCCCAGATCCGCCACGGGCGCGAACACCGCGCTGCGTGTGCCCACCACCACCCGGGCGGTTCCGCGCAGCACCGCCAGCCAGCGCCGGTACCGTGCCGCGGGCCCCAGCCCGGCCGACAGTCCGACCGCCGCGTCCCCCACCAAACGTTCGCATTCCCGGAGCACACGGTCCAGGTCCCGCTGGTCGGGAACCATCAGAATCGCGCTGCGCCCCCCTGCCGCGACAACCGACGCGAGTTCGGCCAACCGGCGCGCCCAATTCTCCCCGGGCAGTGCCTGCCAGGCCGCCCGCGCCCCCTGATGCCGGGCGAGCGCGGTGAGGAACGCCTCGCCGTGCCGGTACCGACGCCAGGCCTCGGCATCGACGGTGTCCGGGGTGATTCCCGGGCCGGATCGGGCACCGCTCGCACCGGGCCCCGGCCCGGATACCGCCGGATCCGTGTCCGGACCCCGCGCACGCCGGGAACGGACCGCGCCCGGCTCCTCCGGTTCCGGCTCGTCCCCGCACGATTCCGGGCCGGCGGGCGCCGCCGGTATCGTTTCGGCCCGGCACTCACCGTGGACATCCGCCGCCGGACCCCGTGCCGAAGTAGCGACCGGGCCCGCGCCGGCGGCCGACAGGTCCCCTGCTCGACGGGTTTCCGTGCCACGGAGCGTATCCGCGGGCGTAGCAACGCTTCCGCGGGCGGAAGCGCCTGCGGAATCCGGGTGGTCGCCGAGATCGTCGTTGCCCGAGACCTTCCCGGCATCCGTATCGGAAAGTCCGCCGACGCCCGGCGGCCGCGGCACCACCGACTCCTCCCCTGCCGTCCGCGAATCGCTTCGCGGCGCCTCTTTTTTCCCGTCACCGGCCTTCTCCACCCGGGCGTGCCGAGGCGGGATCGCCAGGCGCAGCACATCGGCCCGGGTCCCCGCACACCGGGCCGCCACCGTGGTGACCAACCGCAGGATCTCCGGGGTCAGAACCCGTTCCGCCGAAACCACTCGCTCGAGACGGACGAGTTTGCCCGGATGATCGGACCCGGTATGGCGGGAAAGCAGATAACCGTCCACCAACCGTCCGGCGAAACGGACCCGCACCCGGACCCCCGGCCGGGCGATCTCGTCCAGTTCGGGTGGGACGAGATAATCGAAGTCCCGGTCCAGGTGCGCGGGCGTGAGCAGCGGCAGCACCCGGGCGATCGGATGGGTGATCGTCACCGGGGCCGCGGACGCGGACTCACGAGCCGCCGCACGTGACGGGCCCGAATCGGACGACACCCCCGGCGACGCGGCGTCGCCGGGGGTGTCGTCCGTTGCACGGTCCACGCGAGACGCGGGTCCTACAGACCGGCGGCGGCGCGCAGCTTCTCCGCGCGGTCGGTACGCTCCCAGGGCAGGTCGATATCGGTGCGGCCGAAATGACCGTAGGCGGCGGTGGGCGCATAGATCGGACGCAGCAGGTCCAGATCGCGGATGATCGCCCCCGGACGCAGATCGAACACCTCGGTGATAGCGGAGGAGATCCGGGCCGGATCGGTCTTCTCGGTACCGAAGGTCTCCACGAACAGACCCACCGGCGCCGCTTTGCCGATCGCATACGCCACCTGCACCTCCACCCGGTCGGTGAGTCCGGCGGCGACCACGTTCTTGGCGACCCAGCGCATCGCGTACGCGGCCGAGCGGTCGACCTTGGAGGGATCTTTACCCGAGAACGCGCCGCCACCGTGCCGCGCCATACCGCCGTAGGTGTCGACGATGATCTTGCGGCCGGTCAGCCCGGCGTCGCCCATCGGACCGCCGAGCACGAATTTCCCGGTCGGATTCACCAGCAGCCGGATATCGGAGATATCCAGGTCGGGGATCGCGATATCGGCCAGTACCGCGTCCACGACCTTCTCCCGGATATCGGGGGCCAGCAGGTTGTCCAGATCGATATCGGCGGCGTGCTGGGTGGAGACGACCACCGTATCCAGCCGGACCGCGCGGTCACCCTCGTATTCGATGGTGACCTGGGTTTTACCGTCCGGCCGGAGATACGGGAGCACCCCCGTCTTGCGTACCTCGGTGAGCTTGCGGGACAGGCGGTGCGCCAGCGCGATCGGCAGCGGCATGAGTTCGGGGGTGTCGGTATTGGCGTAACCGAACATCAGGCCCTGATCACCGGCGCCCTGCTGTTCGATTTCGTCGTCGGAGCCGCCGACCCGCGCCTCGTGCGAGGTGTCCACACCCTGCGCGATATCGGGTGACTGGGCACCGATGGCGACGTTCACACCGCAGGAGTTGCCGTCGAAACCCTTTGCCGAGGAGTCGTATCCGATCTCCAGGATCTTCTCCCGGACGATATGCGGGATATCCGCATAGGCCTCGGTGGTGACCTCACCCGCGACATGCACCTGACCGGTGGTCACCAGGGTTTCCACGGCCACCCGGCTATGCGGGTCCTGGGCCAGCAGAGAGTCGAGGATGGAATCGCTGATGGCATCACAGATCTTGTCCGGATGACCCTCGGTCACGGACTCACTGGTGAAAAGCCGGCTACCGGACGTGCGCACAGTTTCCCTCATTCCTCAACGGTTACTCGTGTCCGGGAGGGACCGAAGCGCACCGCTCCGATCGCGACCCTGAACTTTCAGACTATTAGAACGAACGGCCTCTTTGGGGATTCGGACACCAACCCGGCGGGGTTTCCCGATCCGGCCGTGCCCGGGTGGCGGCCGATGCCACCGGGCGGCCGGCCACGGCGGCGGCACGGCCCAGCCGCCCGGAGCACGGCACAGCGGCATCCGGCCCGCGCGGGTGCGCGGCGCGGCCCGGGTGCGGCGAACCGGCGGGACTCAGCGCAGCAGCGGACCCAGCGCGTCCAGCACGCGGCTGGCCAGCAGCGCTTTGGAACCGTGATCGAGCGCCTGCTCGCTACCGTCGGCGCCCAGCAACCACCCGTCGTTGGTGTCCACCTCGAAGGCCTTACCCTCCCCCACCGCGTTGACCACCAGCAGGTCACAGCCCTTTCGGGCCAGCTTGGCCCGGGCATGGGTGATCACGTCGCCGTCCTCGTCACCGGTTTCGGCGGCGAATCCGACAATGGCGGTGCCGGGCAGCTGACCGTCCCGGCGGGCCTGGACCAGGCCGGCAAGGATGTCCTCGGTCCTGGACAGCGCGATGGTGTCCGGTTCGCCCTTACCCTTCTTGATCTTGGCCGCGGCCACCGTGGTGGGCCGGAAATCGGCGACAGCGGCGGCCATGATCACCGCATCCGCGCCGACCGCGTGTTTCTCGACGGCGGTCTTGAGCTGTTCGGCGGTGGTGATGTGGACGAGCTCGACCGCGGCGGGCGGGGCCATCTCGATGGTGTTACCGGCGATGAGGGTGACCTGGGCGCCGCGCTGGGCGGCCACCCGAGCCAGCGCATAGCCCTGTTTACCGGAGCTGCGGTTGCCCAGGAAACGGACCGGGTCCAACGGCTCCCGGGTCCCGCCCGCGGTGATCACCACTCGCCGGCCGGTCAGGTCCCGCGGGATCGCGTCGGCGCGTTCGAGCAGCAGCGACGCCAGACCGAAGATCTCCTCGGGTTCGGGCAGCCGGCCGGGGCCGGTATCGGTGCCGGTGAGGCGGCCCGAAGCGGGCTCCATCACCGTGGCACCGTGGGCACGCAGGGCGGAGACATTCGCGACGGTCGCCGCATGCTCCCACATCTCGGTGTGCATGGCGGGTGCGAACAGCACCGGACATCGGGCGGTGAGCAGGGTGGCGGTGAGCAGGTCGTCGGCTCGGCCGTGCGCGGCCCGCGCCATCAGGTCGGCGGTGGCGGGGGCGATCACGACCAGTTCGGCCTCCTGCCCCAACCGCACATGCGGAACCTCGGGCACATCGGCGAACACCCCGGTGTGCACCGGGTGGCCGGACAGCGCCTCGAAGGTCGCCTTACCCACGAACTGCAACGCCGCGTCGGTGGGGATCACCCGCACGGTGTGCCCGGTCTCGGTGAACCGCCGCACCAGGGCGCACGCCTTGTAGGCGGCGATACCGCCGCCCACACCGACAACTACCCGCGCCATCGCGCCTCCTGCCCTATCGGCTCCGCCCCGGTTACCGGGTCATTCGCCTTCGGTGTGCTCGAGCAGATCGCTGTGGATCTCCCGCATGGCCACCGACAGCGGCTTCTCCTGCGGCAGCGGCTCCACCAGCGGGCCGACATACTCGAGGATGCCGTCGCCCAGCTGGTTGTAGTAGTCGTTGATCTGGCGGGCCCGTTTGGCCGCGTAGATCACCAGGGCGTATTTGGACGAGGTGCGGTCGAGCAGCTCGTCGATCGGCGGGTTGGTGAGACCGACCGGGGTGTCGTAGGCGGGCGCGGCGGCAATGTCCGTACTGCTCACTGAGGAAGCTCCTGCGGGGTCGGGGGCGCGGATACGCGGCGGCTCTCCGGCCGCGTATCTGGCTACGAATTGGAATTCGTGCTGACGAACAACGATACCAACTGCTCACAGGCGCTGGTCACGGTGTCGTTCACGATCACGGTGTCGAACTCGTCACGCGCGGCCAATTCCACCCGCGCCGTCTCCAGCCGGCGTTCGATCACCTCCGGTGATTCGGTGCCGCGGCTGCGCAGCCGATCCACCAGCTCCTCCCAGCTCGGCGGAGCGAGGAACACCAGCACGGCCTCCGGCATCACCCGGCGGATCGACCGTGCTCCTTCGAGGTCGACCTCGATCAGCACGTGCAGACCCTCCGCCAGCGCGGCACGCACCGGCAACGCCGGGGTACCCGACCGCTGCAACCCGCCGTGGATATCCGCCCATTCGAGCAGTTCGCCGGCCTCGATCATCGCGTCGAACTCGGCCCGGCTGACGAACCGGTAGTCGCGGCCGTCGACTTCCCCGGGACGCGGGTCCCGTGTCGTCGCCGAGACGCTGAAAACCAGTTCCGGCAGCCGTTCGCGGACACAGCGCACCACAGTGGACTTGCCCACGGCCGAGGGGCCGACCAGTACAACCAGCCGACCCTTCGTCATGTTCTCGATCACCGAAACTGTCAGGCGCCGAGATCGAATTTGGCGAGCAGCGCCTTGCGCTGCCGATCACCGAGACCACGCAGCCGTCGGGTCGGCGCGATCTCGAGCTCGTTCATGATCTCCTCCGCCTTGACCTTGCCGACCTTGGGCAGGGCTTCCAGCAGTGCGCGCACCTTCATCTTGCCGATGATCTCGTCGGTCTCGGCCTTGCCGAGGACCTCTTTCAAGTCGGTGCCGCCGCGCTTCAGGCGATCTTTGAGCTCCGCCCGAGCACGGCGAGCGGCAGCCGCCTTCTCCAGAGCAGCGGCGCGCTGCTCGTCAGTCAGCTGGGGAAGGGCCACGGTTCCTCCGTCTCATCGTTCATTGCTTCAACTCCCTGCCGATAACCCGGCAGTCTCAGCGACCGTACCCACGACGCCCCCGGATTGCGAACCCACCCCCCAGGTCAGGGCATGAATCGCAGCCCTGCACCACGCCCCGCCGACCTCTCCGCATCCCTGCTTGCCCATGCCCCGAATACCCGCTACCGAACCGCGAAACACCGCTTCAGCAGCGGGTTTTCGGCAAGCACCGGGGGTAGCGGTGCGATAACCACGGCACCCTGCCACGGTCTGGCTACCTCCCAGCCGCCCTACCAGGAATTTTCTCGGAAATTTTCGTCAGCGGCCCTGACGAGGCCCGCAGGCGTGGCCCAGGGGTTGTGAACCGGGCGGCAAAGGGGACGAAAACACACGCGAGCGGGGGTACCGCAAAGACGAACGAGCGAGTGGGGCTGCCCACACAAAAGCGAGTAGCGGTATCTTCGGCCCCGCTTGCGGTGAGGCGTGGCTCGGGTCCCTTGCGTCTCGGGTCCGCACTCCTGCGCTCGGTCGCTCCGGACCCGAGACAGGCCCGAACCACGAACGCGAACCATCCGAAAAACAGGACACGGGTGCACCCCACCACCATTTCCCCGCCACGCAACCGCGCCCCGCCTCCCTCGCGAAGCAGCTCACCACCCCACCCTCGCGGGCCGGCTCACCTTCCACCTTCACGAGGCGGCCTCTCCCGCCTTCCGCGAATCCATCCACCTTCCGTAAGGCCCGCTCACCCCAGGAAGGAGAACTCCTCCTGCAAGGCCGCCAGGCGGGCGCGCAGAGCAGGCACCGACGGCCCCGCCCGGAGTACGTCGCGGGACACGGCCGGCACCGCCGCCGGCCATACCTCCTCGGGCAGCAGGGCACGGACCGTGTCCGGGGTGCCCCCCTGCGCGCCGACACCGGGCAGCAGGATCGGCCCGTTGAGCGCGGTGAGGTCCGGGATATCGGTGAGCGTGGCACCCACCACCACGCCCACCGAACCGTATTCCTCGCCCCGGTTGCTTTCCGCCACGGCGTCGACCACCGTCTGGGCGAGGGTCCGCCCGCCGGTGTCGGCCCGCTGTACGGCGGCGGCCTCGGGATTCGAGGTGGCGGCGAGCACGAACAGGCCGCGCCCGTTCTCCCGGGCCGTGTCGAGAGCCGGTCGCAGGGCACCGTAGCCCAGGTAGGGCGAGGCCGTGACCGCGTCCGCGCCGAGTGGCCCGTCGGCGAGCCAGGACCGGGCGTAGGCGGCCATGGTGGAGCCGATATCGCCGCGTTTGGCGTCGGCCAGCACCAGGGTCCCGGAGCCGCGCAGCGACTCGAGGACACGTTCGAGCACAGCCATACCCGCGGACCCGTATGCCTCGAAAAAAGCGACCTGGGGTTTGATCACCGCCGCGAAGCCGGCGAAGGCCTCCACGCACCGTTCGGCGAAGGCTTCCAGCCCGCTCACATCATCGGTGAGCCCCCACTCCGCCAGGAGGGCGGGATGGGGGTCGATACCGACGCAGAGCGGTCCGTATTCGCGCAACGCCGCGTCCAGGCGCGCACCGAAGGGGGTTGTCACGGTCGCGCCCCTCAGCCCCGCAGCGCCGAGTGCAGTTCCTGCAGAGAGCGCACCCCGAGTCCGCCGTTGCTACTGGCCTCGATGCCCTGGACGGCCGCGGCGGCGCCCTGCACGGTGGTGATACAGGGGATGTTGACGCTCACCGCGGCGCTGCGGATCTCGTAGCCGTCCACCCGGGGGCCCGAGTTGCCGTAGGGCGTGTTGATGACCATATCGACCTCACCGTCGCGGATCTGGTCCACGATGGACGGCGCGAACGTTTCGCCCGTGCCGGGCTCGGGCACCGGGTCGGAATGCTTGCGCACCTGTTCGCAGGGAATACCGTTGCGACGCAGCATTTCCGCGGTGCCCGCGGTGGCCAGGATCCGGAAGCCGAGATCGTGCAGCCGTTTCACCGGGAACACCATGGCGCGTTTGTCCCGGTTGGCGATCGAGACGAATACGGTGCCCTCGGTGGGCAGCGACCCGTAGGCCGCCGACTGGCTCTTGGCGAAGGCGGTACCGAAATCGGCGTCGATACCCATGACCTCTCCGGTGGATTTCATCTCCGGGGAGAGCAGCGAATCGATGCCGCTGCCGTCGGCGCGACGGAACCGGTGGAAGGGCAGGACCGCCTCCTTCACCGCCACCGGGGCGTCCAGCGGTACATGCCCGCCGTCGCCGTCGGGCAGCATGCCTTCGGCGCGCAGTTCGGCGATGGTGGCGCCCAGCATGATACGGGCGGCGGCCTTCGCCAGCGGGACCGCTGTGGCCTTGGAGACGAACGGCACGGTACGGCTGGCGCGCGGGTTGGCCTCGAGCACATAGAGGACATCGTCTTTGAGGGCGTACTGCACGTTCAGCAGACCGCGGACGCCGATTCCCTTGGCGAGTGCGGCGGTGGACCGCCGCACCGCCTCGATATCGCTGCGGCCGAGCGTGATGGGAGGCAGCGCACAGGCCGAGTCGCCGGAGTGGATACCGGCTTCCTCGATATGCTCCATGACCCCGCCCAGGAAGACCTCGTCACCGTCGCAGAGGGCGTCCACATCGATTTCGATGGCGTCTTCCAGGAAGCGGTCCACCAGTACCGGGTGTTCGGGGCTGAGTTCGGTGGCCCGGGAGATGTACCCCTCGAGCGACTGCTCGTCGTAGACGATCTCCATACCGCGTCCGCCGAGCACATAGGACGGACGGACCAGCACCGGGTAGCCGATATCGGCGGCGATCTTGCGGGCCTGGTCGAAGGTGGTGGCGGTGCCGTACTTGGGAGCGGGCAGACCCGCGGCGACCAGGACGTCACCGAATTCGCCACGATCCTCGGCCAGGTCGATAGCGGCTGCGCTGGTGCCGACCACCGGGACCCCGGCGGCGGTGAGCCGCTGTGCCAGCCCGAGCGGTGTCTGCCCGCCGAGCTGCACGATGACGCCGGCGACCGTACCGGATTCCGATTCCGCGTGGTACACCTCGAGCACATCCTCGAAGGTGAGGGGTTCGAAGTAGAGGCGGTCGGCGGTGTCGTAGTCGGTGGAGACGGTCTCCGGGTTGCAGTTGACCATCACCGTCTCGTAGCCGGCGGCCGACAATGTCTGTGCGGCGTGCACACAGGAGTAATCGAATTCGATGCCCTGCCCGATCCGGTTCGGTCCGGAACCGAGGATGATCACCTTGTCCCGGTCGGGCTGTGGGGCCACCTCGGATTCGGCCGCCGGGTCGAGTTCGTAGGCCGAATAGTGGTACGGGGTCCTGGCCTCGAATTCCGCGGCGCAGGTGTCGACGGTTTTGAACACCGGTCGCACGCCGAGCCGGTGCCGCAGGGCGCGCACCCCGTTCTCCCCGGCCAGCTCCGGCCGCAGCGCGGCGATCTGCCGGTCGGACAGTCCGTGGTACTTCGCGCGGCGCAGCAGCGCCTCGTCCAGGACCGCGGTCTCGAGGAGTTCCCGGCGCAGATCCACCAGCCCGGCGACCTCGGCCACGAACCACGGGTCGATACCGGAGGCCGCCGCGACATCGTCGATGCTCGCGCCGAACCGCAGGGCCCGTTCCACCTGGTAGATACGGCCCTCGGTGGGCGTGCGCAGATCGTCGAGGATTGCCTCGATCGCCGCGTCGATATCGGCCTGTGCCGCGGAGGCGGGAGCCCATTTCCCATCGTCGGCGGTCCAGAAACCGGTGGCCTTGGTCTCCAGCGAGCGCAGAACCTTGCCGAGGGCTTCGGAGAAGTTACGGCCCAGCGACATGGCCTCCCCCACCGATTTCATGGTGGTGGTGAGGGTGGGATCGGCACCGGGGAACTTCTCGAAGGCGAATCGCGGCGCTTTCACCACCACGTAGTCGAGGGTGGGTTCGAAACAGGCCGGGGTTTCCTTGGTGATGTCGTTGACGATTTCGTCGAGCGTGTAGCCGATGGCCAGCTTGGCCGCGATCTTGGCGATCGGGAAGCCGGTGGCCTTGGAGGCCAGCGCCGAGGACCGCGAGACGCGCGGGTTCATCTCGATCACGATGAGGCGCCCGTCGCGGGGATTCACCGCGAACTGGATATTGCAGCCGCCGGTGTCCACGCCGACCTCACGCAGGATCGCGATACCGAGATCGCGCATCTTCTGGTATTCGCGGTCGGTGAGGGTGAGCGCGGGGGCCACGGTCATCGAATCGCCCGTATGCACACCCATCGGGTCCACGTTCTCGATCGAGCAGACGATCACGACATTGTCGCGGCCGTCGCGCATCAGCTCGAGCTCGTATTCCTTCCAGCCCAGGATGGATTCCTCGATGAGCACGTTCGCGGTCGGCGAGGCGGCCAGGCCGCCCCCGGCGATCCGGTCGAGGTCGGCGTCGTCGTAGGCCATCCCGGAGCCGAGCCCGCCCATGGTGAACGAGGGGCGCACCACCACCGGGAAGCCCAGCTCGGCGACGGTGTCGCGGACCTCGTCCATGGTGTAGCAGACGCGGGAGCGGGCGCTCTCCCCGCCGACGCTCGCCACGATGTCCTTGAACTTCTGCCGGTCCTCACCGCGCTGGATGGCATCGAAATCGGCGCCGATCAGCTCGACCCCGTACTTCTTCAGCACGCCGCGATCGTGCAGAGCCACCGCGGTGTTCAGCGCGGTCTGCCCGCCCAGGGTGGCCAGCAGCGCGTCGGGGCGCTCCTTCTCGATGACCTTTTCGACGAATTCCGGGGTGATCGGCTCCACGTAGGTGGAGTCGGCGAACTCCGGATCGGTCATGATGGTCGCCGGATTGGAGTTGACCAGCGAGACCCGCAGCCCCTCCGAGCGCAGCACCCGGCAGGCCTGGGTACCCGAGTAGTCGAACTCGCACGCCTGACCGATGACGATCGGGCCCGAACCGATGACCAGGATGTGTTCGAGATCGGTACGGCGTGGCATCAGGCTCCCTCCATCAGACCGGCGAACCGGTCGAACAAATACGCGGCGTCATGGGGCCCGGCTGCCGCTTCCGGGTGGTATTGCACGGAGAAGGCCCGGCCGTCGACCAGGCGGACCCCCTCCACGGTGCCGTCGTTGGCGCAGACATGGCTGACCTCGGCTTTACCGAACGGGGTGTCGAACCGCTCGCCACGCTCACCTTCCAGCGCGAATCCGTGGTTCTGCGCGGTGATCGAAACGCGCCCGGTCTCGTGTTCGACGACGGGGATGTTGACGCCCCGGTGCCCGAACTTCATCTTGTAGGTGTCGCGGCCCAGGGCGCGGCCCAGGATCTGGTTGCCGAAGCAGATACCGAACAGCGGCAGACCCTTGTCGAGGATGCTCCGGGTGAGCGCGACAGCGGTATCCGCGGTGGCCGGGTCGCCGGGCCCGTTGGACAGGAAGGCGCCGTCGGGTTTCAACTCCAGGATCTGATCCAGGGTCGCCGAAGAGGGCACCACGTGCACGCGCATACCACGCGCGGCGAACATCCGCGGGGTGTTGGATTTGATCCCGAGGTCGACCGCGACCACGGTGAACCGCGGGGTACCCGCGGGGTCGATCGTGTAGATCTCCTCCGTGCTGACCTCACCGGCCAGATCAGCGCCGAGCATGGACGGCTGGCCGGTCACCCGGGTGAGCAGTTCCTCGGTCTCGGCCAGCGCCGGGCCGGAGAAGATACCCGCCTTCATCGACCCGCGGGTGCGCAGATGCCGCACCACCGCGCGGGTGTCGATACCGGCGATACCCACGATGTTCTGCCGTTCCAGCTGCCCGGGCAGGGTGCCGGTGGAACGCCAGTTCGAGGCGCGGCGCGCGGGATCGCGTACCGCGTAGCCCGCCACCCAGATCCGCTGCGATTCGTCGTCCTCGTCGTTCCAGCCGGTATTACCGATCTGTGGGGCGGTGGCCACCACGATCTGCCGGTGGTAGCTCGGATCGGTGAGGGTTTCCTGGTAGCCGGTCATGGCGGTGCAGAACACCGCCTCACCGAGGGTCTGGCCCACGGCACCGTAGGCGGTACCCCGGAAAACCCGGCCGTCTTCCAGAACCAGGGCGGCTGCTGTCGTACTCGTCATTCCTCGTCGTCTCCCGTCTCTGCCCCCACCCACGCCGGATACACCGTTTTGTCGTCGCCGCGGAACCCGGTATCGATCTCGGTTCCGGTCGGCAGGATCCAGCGGATCACCAGCACTCCGTCTTCGGTCATCACCTTGCCCGCGTGCCCGCGTTCGGTCCGGATCGCGGTGACGGACTCCGCCGGGATCCAGATCGCTGCCGCGCCCTGCCTGGCCAGCAGGATGCCGCGTTCGAAACGGGTGAGTTCCGCGGTGGCGCGGAAACCCAGACCACCTGCCGCGATCCGGTCCTGCCAGCTCGGCGCCACAGTGCTGCCGAGGTAGAGGCCGGTGGTCGGTTCCAGTAGTTGTGCCCCGGTGTCATCGGGCACCGGCGGCAGTTCGCCGATCAGGTCCGCCTGCCGGGCCGCACGGTTACGCCAGCCCCGGTACATCAGGTAGATGAACAGAGCCCAGAGTACAACGCAGGCGACAACCCACAGTGTGCGTTCCATCAGCGCTCCCCCGCTCCGGCACCGGCGGGCGCTGCCACGACCCCGTCACGGGCGGTGATCCGGCCGCGCAGCAGGGTGGTGGTGACCCGGCCCGGCAGGGTCATCGACTGGTAGGGCGTATTGCTCGCGATACTGGCGAGGTCTTCGCCCCGGACGGTCCAGGTGGCGTCCGGATCGACCAGTACCAGGTTCGCGGGTTCACCCTCGGCGATCGGCCGCCCGTGCTCGTCGAGCCCGACGATCTGCGCGGGCCGTTCGCTCATCACCCGCGCCACCCCGCGCCAGTCCAGCAGACCGGGCCGCACCATGGTCTCCACCACGATGGACAGGGCGGTCTGCAGGCCCAGCATGCCGGGCCGGGCCGCCGCGAACTCGCAGCATTTGTCCTGTTCGGCATGGGGTGCGTGATCGGTGGCGACACAGTCCACGATCCCCTCGGCCAGCGCCCGCCGCAGCGCCTCGGTATCGGAGGCCTCGCGAAGCGGCGGGTTCACCTTGTTCACCGCGTCGTAGGTTTCCAACCGCGCGTCGGTGAGCAGCAGATGATGGGGGGTGACTTCCGCGGTGATGGAGATCCCCTGCTCTTTGGCCCACCTCACCAGTTCCACGGTGCCCGCGGTGGAAGCGTGACAGATATGGACGCGGGCGCCGGCGTCCCGGGCCAGCAGCGCGTCCCGGGCCACGATGGATTCCTCCGCGGCCCGCGGCCACCCCGCCAGACCCAGCCGGGCCGCGATGGGGCCCTCGTGCGCGACCGCGCCGGAGGTCAGTCGCGGTTCCTCGGCGTGCTGGGCGATCAGCACGCCGAGCGAACGCGCGTACTCCAGCGCTCGGCGCATGATCAGCGGATCGTGTACGCAGTGCCCGTCGTCGGAGAACATGCGCACCGCGCCGGTGCTACCGGCCATGGTTCCCATCTCGGCGAGTTGCTCACCGGCGAGTCCGACGGTGACCGCACCCACCGGGTACACATCGACGAGCCCGACTTCCCGTCCGCGCCGCCAGACGTGATCGGTGACCACATGGGTATCGGCGACGGGCGAGGTATTGGCCATGGCGAAAACCGCCGTGTACCCGCCCAGCGCCGCCGCCGCGGACCCGGATTCGATGGTCTCGGTGTCCTCGCGTCCGGGTTCGCGCAGGTGGGTGTGCAGATCCACGAACCCGGGCAGCAGGATCTGGCCGTCGGCCGCGACGATTTCGGCACCGTCCGCCGACAGATCGGTCCCGATTCGCTGGATCACTCCGCCGGAGATCAGTACGTCGACCGGGTCCCCGGCTCCATAAGGCCGCACTCCGGTGAGCAGTACGGACTCGCTCATGCCGTGGTCTCCGGGCGCTCCGTGGTCACGCTCCGCTGCCTCCTCCGGACCCGGCCCGCTCATGCCGCGGCCTCCTGCACTCCGACCAGCAGGCGGAACAGCACCGCCATCCGCATATGAACTCCATTCGTCACCTGTTGCAGGACGGCCGCGCGGGGCGAATCGGCCACCGACGACGCGATCTCCATACCGCGCAGCATCGGCCCGGGATGCAGCACCACCGCATGCTCGTCGAGCAGCGCCAGCCGGCGTTCGGACAGGCCGTAACGGATGGCGTACTCCCGCGCCGACGGGAAGAAACCCCCGTTCATCCGCTCGGCCTGCACTCGCAGCATGAGTACCGCGTCGGCGCCGGGCAGTTCGGAGTCCAGGTCCACCGAAACGCGCACCGGCCAGTCCTCGACTCCCACCGGCAGCAGGGTGCGCGGGCCCACCAGCACCACTTCCGCGCCCAGGGTGGACAGCAGGAAGGCATTGGACCGGGCGACCCGGCTGTGCAGGATATCGCCGACGATCACCACCCGCCGCCCGGCGATATCGCCGAGCCGCTGCCGCAGCGTGAGCGCGTCCAGCAGCGCCTGGGTGGGATGTTCGTGCATACCGTCCCCGGCGTTGATCACCGCGGGTACCGAACTGCCCGACCGCCGCGACCAGTCCTCGAACCAGCGGCTGATCTGATGCGCGGCGCCGGAGGCGGGATGCCGCACGATCAGCGCGTCGGCCCCGGCCGCGTGCAGGGTGAACGCGGTATCGCGCAGGGATTCACCCTTGGCCACCGATGAACTGCTCGCGCTCACATTGATCACATCGGCGCTCATCCATTTACCCGCCACCTCGAAGGAAACCCGAGTACGGGTGGAGTTCTCGAAGAACACCGTCATCACCGTGCGACCGCGCAGGGTGGGTAATTTACGTACCTCACGACCGAGTAGTGCCTGTTCGAAGCGTTCGGCCTCGTCGAGCAGTCCGGTGGCGGTGGCACGGTCCAGATCGGTCACCGTCAGCAGATGTCTCACTGTCCCTCTCCCTGGTGCAGGAATACACCGTCGCGGCCGTCGTGTTCGGTCAGCAGCACCGAAACGTCCTCGGTCCGGGCGGTGGGCACGTTCTTACCCACGAAGTCGGCGCGAATGGGCAGTTCGCGGTGACCACGGTCGACGAGGACCGCGAGCTGGACGGCGCGGGGACGGCCGAGATCGCGCAGCCCGTCGAGGGCGGAGCGCACGGTCCGCCCGGAGAAGAGCACATCGTCGACGAGTACGACGAGCGCGTCCTCGATTCCACCCTCCGGAACGGAAGTGCGCTCCAGCGGACGATGCGGTTTGCTGCGCAGATCGTCGCGGTAGAGCGTGATATCGAGCGAGCCGAGCGCGGGCCGGACACCGGAGAACTCCTCGATCTTGCCGGTGAGCCGCGCGGCCAGGGTGGTCCCCCGGGTGGGGATGCCGATCAATACGACGCGCGGTGTCCCCGGATCACCCGAATCGAGGGCGGTACGTTCGATGATCTGATGCGCGATCCGCGCGATGGTCCGGCCGACATCGGCGGCGGACAACAGTTCCCGCCCCGCCGCCACCCATTCGGGCGTATGCCGTTCCGGGGGTGGCGTCGCCTCGGCAGCGCCGCGTTCTTCGGGCACGGCCATACCGACCTCCTTCCCCGCCTCACTGGACGGTCCGTTAAAGGATGTCTTACGCCGAGCAGCCTATCAGCCGCTCACCGGCGACTTTCACCAGGTGAGGGGCACGGGCGGGGTGTGAGCGAGACCACCACGCGCACTGTGAGCAGCATTACTCCGGGCTCATCGCCGGACGGAGAGAAGGTATCCGGTCCCGGAGCTCCGCCGCCGTAGCCACCAGCGCGCATGCTCCGCGCACAGGAGAGGACCGAGGAATTGCGAACGTATGTTCGAACAGGGCGTAGGCTGTCGCCATGACACTGCAGGGATCGCTGCTCGGCGGTTTCGGCGACACCGAACTCGGCCCGCTCACGGGCGTGCACCGAACCCCGCTGGCCCACGGCGCGTGGATCGATCTGCTCCCGGGATGGCTGCACGGCGCCGACGAACTGTTCGACCGGCTCGCGGCGAAGGTACCGTGGCAGGCGGAACGCCGGCCCATGTACGAACGGATCGTCGATATCCCCCGGCTGCTCTGCTTCTACGGTGAATCCGACTCTCTACCGGACCCCATCCTCGACGAGGCACGTACCGCGCTCAGCACCTACTACCGCCCCGAGCTCGGCGAGCCGTTCCGCACCGCCGGACTCTGCTACTACCGGGACGGGCGCGACAGCGTGGCCTGGCACGGCGATCGCATCGGTCGCGGCGCCGTCGCGGACACCATGGTCGCGATTCTCACCCTGGGCGCACCACGCCCGCTGCTCCTACGGCCGAGTGGCGGCGGTCCGAGCCTCCGCTTCCTCCCGGGGCACGGCGACCTCCTCGTCATGGGTGGTTCGTGTCAGCGCACCTGGGAGCACGCGGTCCCGAAGACCCGGCGGCCCACCGGGCCGCGGATCAGCATTCAGTTCCGGCCACGCGGGGTGCGGTGAGCGGTTGTTCCCGGATGGGCACCGCCGGTAGCCCGCGACGGCGGATGACACAGGCGCGCTCCTGGATACGCGATTCGACGGTATCCTCCGGATCGGTGGATACCGCGCATACTTCGGCCCGCGCCCGGCGCGCGGCACCGACCATCCGCCGGTACTGCCGGAAGATCTGTACTTCCCCTGCACCGGCCTCGTCGAGAAATACGTAGTCCGACCCCCCGGGCGCATCTTCGCCGAGCCAGGCGACGGACACCGCCCAACTGCGCAGCCACTGCGCGGAACCCGCGAACACGAGCAGCCGGCCGACCCGGTCCACCCGGCCGTGACCCCGCGGGGCGGGCATATGTTCGTACGTGCCCGCCGACATCCGTTCCCGCCATTCCCGCAGCTTGTCCGACTCCGCGGCCAGACCGAACGTCTGCCACCGGACCGTGCCCGCCGACCGGCCGCGCAATGGTAGTTTCCGGCGCAATTCCGCGGCGGCCTTTCTGGTGAACACCGTGCGATCCGAGGGCACCAGCACGATCGGATCGGCCGGCGCGGCATCGAACGGGTTCGGATCCAGATGCGCCGGGTCGAGCAGCACCAGCGTCCCGGGACGCCGCTGGTACGACAGTCCCCACAGCAGACGGGCGAGCACCCGGGCACCACGCCAATCGGAGAGCACATGCCATGTCTCGTGGAAGCGGTTGGTGGAAAAGCGGAAATCGGTGCCCGGACGCAGGGTCACCACCGTGTACACCCGGCCGTCGAGCATCAGGACGCGCCGATGCAGTTTCAGTGGTTCGCCGGTGGCCGCCACCCGGCGCGGCCTGCTGTTGCGCACGGTCATGTCACCTCCGAGAGCACCTCGCGTAGCCGGATCAGAAAAGCACGGAGAGCGAAGGGGGGCAACGAAGTTTCCGGACTCCGGTCGCTAGGAGGCCCGCAGCACCGATGCGACCAGGGCACGCACCGCCGCCAGCAACCGATCGGTCTCCTCCGCGTGGACCATCTCGGGGACGGTGGGGCCGGCGAGACCGTCCATCAGCAACCGGCCGACCGGCTCGGCGTCCAGATCCGGGCGCGCCTCACTCAGCAGAGTGGTGACGTGGTCACGCCAGAACCGGTGGAACTCTTCGGTCCGAGGGGCACGAACTCCTGGAATCGCGCACACCACTCGGGAAGGTGATCCCGGTACCGGACGCCGCCGCGCGCTGACCGCTCAGCGCTTCAAGACGAAGAAATACGGTTCGGGCAGGCCCCGCATATCCATCACCCCGAGCAGGGTGGCGTCGTCGACCCGGCGGAAATGGTCGATGATCGGCAAGTGGTCGTAGACCATTGCCGCGCTCACCACGCCCCGGTACTCGATATCACGCAGTCGTGCCGTCGCCTTACGAGTGCGCAGTAGCGGGGCCAGGGTTCGCAAGCGGTTCCGGACGGGCCGCAGCCAGTGCGCCGGGATCTTGCCGGCGAGCCCCAGCGGGACCCGGCGCGGGTCCACCGCGAACACGGTGCCGAGCTCATCGGTGAAGAGTAACGGATGCACCTGGTCGGGAGCGTCGAACTGTTTGCCGTACCAACCGGATTCGGAAAGTGTGCCGTCCATGGGGTGGCCGGTGGGCAGTTCCGCGCCGCGCCAGCGGCCGGTGGTGACCTCGTCCACCCGGGCCGCCGGGAGGGAATCGAAAATCTCCCAGGCCTGCGCGGCGGTACAACCGCCCTCGGGCAGGATGGCGATCTTCTCGCTCATTGTCCGCACTCCTCGACATCAGGGGACGTTGCGATAGATAGACTATCGTCCTCTCATTTGCGCGGAACCGGGCATACCGGATGGCCGGACAGCGATCCACCGGATCGATCAGCCGGTGATCTCCCACTCGTACACGGTCAGTTCCGAGGCGCCGGTGGTGTGCAGCGGGTCGCTGTACACCACCGCCTCGGCATCCGCCCGCGAATCGGCGAACACGATGTAGGCGCCGCCGCTACCGTCGGTGAACGGCCCGGTCTCCCCCAGCATGCCCCGCTCGCGCAGACCGTCCAGGAACTGCCGGTGCGGCTGGACCACCGAATCGTCGAAGGCCGGCGTTCGCATCGCCAGGACCAGATACTTGCGCATCTCAGCCCTCCTGCTCGGGCTCACCGGACCGGGCCGCGGCCGCGGCCCGGATCTGGGGTGCCACCAGCACCACCTGACCGAGCACCCCGTTGACGAATCCCGGCGAATCGTCGGTGGACAGTTCCTTGGCCAGTTCCACCGCCTCGTCCACCGCCACGACCGGGGGCACATCGGTGGCGTAGAGCAGTTCCCACACCGCGACCCGCAGGATGGCACGATCCACCGCGGGCAGCCGGGACAACGCCCAGTCGTGCAGATACGACTCGATGGTCCCGTCCACTCGATCGAGATCCTCGGCGATACCGTCCACCAGGGTGCGGGTGTAGGCGTGTACGGGCGCGACAGCCTGATCCCGGGCGGCCAGCTCGACCCGCTCGTCGGCCAGATCGGCGGGATCGATATCGCGAGCTTCGGCCTCGAACAGCAGGTCCACCGCTCGGCGGCGGGCCTTGTGGCGGGCGCCGAGTTTCTTGTACGCGGATTTCTTCTCCGCCGGCTGGTCCGCCACGATCAGGAGTTGACGCGGCCCAGGTAGCTGCCGTCGCGGGTATCGATGCGGAGCTTGTCGCCGGTGTTGATGAACAACGGGACCTGCACCTCCGCGCCGGTTTCCACGGTGGCCGGTTTGGTGCCGCCGGTGGAGCGGTCGCCCTGCAGGCCGATATCGGTGTGGGTGACCTCCAGCTCGACCGAAACCGGGAGCTCCACGTACAGCGGCTCACCCTCGTGCGTGGCGACCTGCACGGTCATGTTCTCCAGCAGGAAGCGGGCCTGCTCACCGATGGTTCCCTCCGCGATGGAGATCTGATCGAAGGTCTCACCGTCCATGAAGACGTAATCGGACCCGTCGTGGTAGAGGTAGGTCATATCCCGGCGATCGACGGTGGCGGTCTCCACCTTCACACCCGCGTTGAAGGTTTTGTCGACGATCTTGCCGGACAGCACGTTCTTCAGCTTCGTCCGCACGAACGCGGGACCCTTGCCCGGCTTCACGTGCTGGAATTCGACGATCTGCTGGAGATTACCGTCGATCTTCAGCACGAGGCCGTTCTTGAAGTCGCTGGTGTCCGCCACTGTGTTCGGGTCTCCTCGGTTCTCGGGCGACCGGCGTCATCCGACGACGGTCAGGTCTTTGCTGGTGTGGGTGAGCAGTTCCGGGCCCCCTTCGCGCACCACGAGCGTGTCCTCGATCCGGACCCCGCCGCGGCCGGGAAAGTACACACCTGGTTCGACGGTCACCGCCACGCCAGACAGCAGTGTACCCGTGCCCGTTTTGGCGATTCCGGGCGCTTCGTGGATACGCAACCCCACCCCGTGCCCCAGGCCGTGGACGAACAACCGGCCGTGCCCGGCGGCGGCGATCACGTCGCGGGCCGCGGCGTCCACATCGGCGCACGGCACTCCCGGCCGCAGGGCCTCGCACCCGGCACGCTGCGCGGCCCGGACGAGATCGTAGACCTCCCGCTGCCAGTCCGCCGGCTCGCCGAGCACGAAGGTGCGGGTCATATCCGAGTGATAGCCGTCCACCACCGCCCCGAAATCGATCTTCACGAAATCCCCGGGGGCCAGCACCGCGCCGGTGGGCCGGTGATGCGGGACCGCCGAGTTCGCCCCGGCGGCGACAATGGTTTCGAAGGCGACCCCCGACGCCCCCCGCTCGAACATGGCCCATTCGAGATCGCGGGCGACCTGCCGCTCGGTGCGGCCCGGCCGGAGCGCACCGGCCGCGAGCAGCGCGGCCAGCGCCTCGTCGCCGACCGCGCAGGCCGCGCGCAGCCGATCGATCTCGTACTCGTCCTTGACCATCCGCAACTGCTCGACCAGGCCCGGTGTGGCGACGAGATCCAGTCCGGTACCGAGTTCGGACAGGGACCGGTACTGGTCGACGGTGACGATATGGCTCTCGTATCCCAGCCGCCCGAACTTCCATTCCCCGGCCAGTTCCACCACCCGCCGGGTGACGGCACGGGCGATCTCGGCGCGCAGATCGGGCACCTGGGCGGCGACCTGGGTGTCGTAGCGGCCGTCGGTGGCGATCACCGTGCGATCCTCGGCGGGCGCGGTGTCCCACGAGTGCACCAGCAGCGCGGCGTTGGAGCCGGTGAAACCGGTGAGGTAACGGATGTTCACCAGATCGGTGACCAGCAGACCGTCGATTTCGTTCTCCACCAGCAGGTTGCGCAGCAATCCGCGGCGGGCGGCGTAATCGGGCCGAGTCTCCGGGGCGCGGCCGGCATCAGCAGACATGGCACAAAAGTACCGCCGACACGGTCTGCGTACACCTGCCCGCACGGGGCGGGCCGCATTCCGGAGCATGCGATGTTCACATGACACCGCCGCGCTCGCGGTTGTCCACATTCCGTATCCGCCGGCCCCGTCGTCGCGGCAGCGGCCCGATGGTGGTGGTGTGACGGCTGTCTGCTTTCCGCTCTTCGCCGCGTGGTGCGGGGTCTTGAGCGTTATCGATATCCGGACCCGGCGACTACCGAATCCCCTCACCCTGCCGGGCGCGGCCGCCGTATTCGGCTATGCGCTGTTCATCGGGGAATTCCCCGCCGCGGCCCGGGGAGCGGCCCTGCTCGCTACGCCCCACCTCCTGCTGCACCTGCTGCGCCCGGCGGCGCTGGGGGCCGGTGATGTGAAACTGGCACTCGGTCTGGGTGCCGCCGCGGGGCTGGGCGGCGCACAGGCCTGGGTCTGGTCGGCCGTGACGGCGCCGCTGCTCACCGCGAGCGCCGGGATCGGTCTCCTGCTCGCCCGCCGCTACTCGAGCGGGCGCCGCGGAACGGGTCCCGGCATCCGGCCTCTATCGCCGGATTCCCCGGCCACGACCGTCCCGCACGGCCCCTCGATGTGTGCTGCGACACTTCTGGGGCTACTGCTGTGCTGACCATCCGGTGCTCCCGCCCGCCGCCCGGTCATATGCCCGGTGGACACCACCGCCCGCATGCCCCGGTCGTCGCGCCGACATGGGAAGATGGTCGGCGTGCTGCGCTGGATAACTGCTGGAGAATCCCACGGACCCGCTCTCGTCGCCATCCTGGAGGGGATGGTGGCCGGTGTCGAGGTGACCTCGGAGGAGATCTCCGCACAGCTGGCGCGCCGGCGGCTCGGTTACGGCCGCGGCGCCCGGATGAAGTTCGAGGCCGACAAGGTCACCGTGATCGGCGGGGTCCGGCACGGGCGCACCATGGGCGGTCCCGTCGCCATCGAGGTCGCCAATTCCGAATGGCCCAAATGGACCACCGTGATGTCGGCCGACCCGGTCGACGAGGCCGAACTCGCCGAATTGGCCCGCAATGCCCCGCTCACCCGGCCGCGGCCCGGCCACGCCGACTACTCGGGCATGCTCAAATACGGTTTCGACGACGCCCGCCCCGTCCTGGAACGGGCCAGCGCCCGGGAAACCGCCGCCCGGGTGGCGGCCGGCACCGTGGCGCGGGCATTCCTGCGCCAGGCACTCGGGGTCGAGGTGCTCTCCCATGTGGTGTCCATCGGCACCGCGGCGAACACCAGCGGTGTCGTACCCGGCCCCGGCGATCTGGCCGCCATCGACCGGAGCCCGGTCCGGGCCTTCGACGCGGACGCCGAGGCCGCCATGATCGCCGAGATCGATGCGGCGAAGAAGGACGGCGACACCCTCGGCGGAGTCGTCGAAGTGGTGGTCGCGGGGCTCCCGATCGGCCTGGGTTCCTTCACCAGCGGCGAGAAACGTCTGGACTCGCGGCTGGCGGCGGCCCTCATGGGCATCCAGGCCATCAAGGGGGTAGAGGTCGGCGACGGCTTCGAAACCGCGCGACGGCGCGGGAGCCGGGCCCACGACGAAATGCGACCGGGGCCGGACGGTGTCCTGCGTTCCACCAACCGCGCCGGCGGCCTGGAGGGCGGTATGACCAACGGTGAGGCGCTGCGGGTGCGCGCCGCGATGAAGCCGATTTCCACCGTTCCCCGCGCCCTGGCCACGGTCGATATGTCCACCGGTGAGGAGGCCGTGGCCATCCACCAGCGCTCCGATGTGTGCGCGGTACCGGCCGCCGGTGTGGTCGCCGAATCGATGGTGGCGCTGGTGGTGGCGCAGGCGGCGCTGGAGAAGTTCGGCGGCGATTCGGTGGCGGAGACGGTGAGCAATCTCGACGGTTACCTGAAGCGGATCAGCGGGCGCCCCCACCTGAATCCGGGCGATCCCGTCGCCGCCGACCCGGCGTAATGAGCGTGCAGACCGATCCGCACAGCCCCCGGGTGGTGCTGATCGGCCCACCGGGTGCGGGCAAGACGACGATCGGGCGGAAGCTGGCCCGCGAGCTCGGGGTGGATCTCTACGACACCGACGCCGGTATCGAGGAGACCACCGGCCGGACCATTCCGGAGATCTTCGCCGCCGACGGTGAGGCCGGTTTCCGGCGGATCGAGGAAGAAGTGGTGGGCCGTGCCCTGCGTACCCAGCCGGGCGTGGTCTCGCTGGGTGGCGGCGCGGTGCTCTCCGAACGAACCCGGGCCCTGCTCCGCGAGCGGACCGTGGTGTACCTGGAGATCAGCATCACCGAAGGACTCCGCCGCACCGGGGCCGGCGATACCCGGCCGCTGCTGGGCGGCGCCGATCCGGGCGCCAAGTACCGGGAACTCATGCGGATCCGGCGGCCGCTGTACCGGGAGGTGGCCTCGGTACGTGTGCGTACCGACGGCCGCAGCCCCGGCCGGGTGGTCCGTGCCATCCTGGGGAAACTATCCCTGGAATCGGTCCGCACCGATACGGATACGGATACGGCGGGCGTCACGACCCCTGCGGGCCCGAGCTCACAGCGCACCAGCAGGTCTCGCGCGCGACGTCGCGCGCGGGCCCGGGCGCGACGGGCAGCGGCCGCCCAGCAGCGCACCGGGGTGGCATCCTCCGGTGCCGCGACACAGGCACCGGAGGCGACCGCCGGCGGTCCGGGCGCATCCGCGACGAACAACGCCGCCGCGGCACCGGACCCGGGTACGAACGGCGGCACAGCGGGCCCGGCTCAGGGCGACAACAGTCTGCGTACCCCTGGCCGTTCCCGGCGGGCGCGGGCTCGGCGGGCGCGCGCCCGCCGGCAACAACGTGAACAGGGCGAGCAGCCACAGACAGGATCGGAGCAGCACACGTGACAGAACCGACGCGTATCGAGGTCCGCACCGCCGAGCCCTACCCGGTGATCATCGGCCGCGGACTGCTGAACGAACTCGTCGAGGCGGTCACCGGTACGGGCCGGGCGCGCACGGTAGCCCTGTTCCACCAGCCGTCTCTGGTGGAAACCGCCGAAGTGGTGCGCACCGCCCTGGCCGAGGCCGGTCTCGACGCGCACCGGATCGAAATCCCGGATGCCGAGGCCGGTAAAGAACTCGCGGTCGCCGGTTTCTGCTGGGAGGTACTCGGCCGGATCGGCCTCACTCGTAGCGATGTGGTGGTCGGCCTCGGCGGTGGAGCGGCCACCGATCTCGCCGGTTTCGTCGCCGCCACCTGGATGCGCGGGGTGAAGATCGTGCACGTCCCCACCACCCTGCTGGCCATGGTGGACGCGGCGGTGGGCGGCAAGACCGGAATCAACACCGAAGCCGGGAAGAACCTGGTCGGCTGTTTCCACGAACCGGCGGCGGTGCTGGTGGATCTGGTGACTCTGGAGACCGTACCGCGCAACGAGATCATCGCCGGGATGGCGGAGATCATCAAAGCGGGTTTCATCGCCGACCCGGTGATCCTCGACCTGGTCGAGAGCGATCCGCAGGGGGCCCTCGATCCCACGGGCGAGATCCTCCCCGAGCTCGTACGGCGGGCCATCGCGGTCAAGGCGGAAGTGGTGGCGGCCGATCTCAAGGAGTCCGCGCTGCGCGAAATCCTCAACTACGGCCACACTCTGGGACATGCGATCGAACGCCGGGAACGCTACCGCTGGCGGCACGGTGCGGCCGTTTCGGTCGGGCTGGTCTTCGCCGCCGAACTGGGCCGCCTGGCGGGTCGTCTCGACGACGCCACCGCCGACCGGCATCGCCGCATCCTGGAAAGCGTCGGTCTGCCCACCACCTACGATCCCGACGCGCTGCCCCAGCTACTGGAGGCGATGCAGACGGACAAGAAAACCCGGTCCGGGGTGCTGCGTTTCGTGGTACTCGACGGGTTGGCGAAACCGGGCCGGCTGGAGGGCCCGGATCCGGCTCTGCTCGCCGCCGCGTACTCGGCGGTCGCCGGGGCCGGTACGACCGGGGGCGGGGCGATCCTGCTCTGAGCCGGAGTCGGCGGATCGGGCAACCGGCGCTCGCCGAGGCGCAGATGGCCGAAGCGTTCGTCTCGCTCCGGGTGTCGCGCCGGTTCCCGGATGCCTCGCCGACCCGGATCCTTTCGCATCCCGCAGCGGTGAGCACGTCGATCCGTAGTCGCCTTTCTGTCCGCGCATGGATACTCGCGCGGATCCGAACCGAGCCATGCCCGGACCGTCCCTCATAGGGACCGACAGCCCCGGTTGCGTTGGTGCTACCCCGCCTGGTTCATCAGCACATCGACCTCGCCGCGCGGCGTGGCCGGGTCGAAGCCGTACTCGACCGGCGGACTCCCCGCAGGCTCCGTAAACGACCACCACGCACGGATCATGTCGAGGTCGACGTCGGTGCGGGTCCGGTCGGCGTCGATCTTCAGGAAGATATCGCCTACGCGCAGGGTCGCGCGCTCGTGATGGGCCACGACGACCTCGACGTGTTCCACGCCCGGCAGCCGTCAGGCTGCCGAACCGGCCGGGCGCAGGGCCCCGGTATCCGCCGAACGATCGTTTTCCCGGCTCGCCAGCCGGCGCCCGATCGCCACACCGATCAGGGCGGGAACGAAGATCAGCAGCACGATGAACGCCGCGGCGGCGGTGGCCTCGAACAGCAGACCACCGTCTCCGAGATCGACCCGGGGCAGGAAATCCAGTGCCCAGGAGAGCAGACCGCTGCCGATACCCCCCGCCACCGCGGCCTGCAGCCAGCGGATGGTCAGATCGGTACCGCGCTCGGGGTTCGGCTCGGCGCGGCGGTCGGCGCGACCGTCGGCCAGTCCCCAGGCCACCGCGGCGCCGATCAGCACCACCAGGCACAGCAGCCGCAACCACAGCCCGTAGGTCGGGATGTAACCCATCGCGAAACCGAGGAGTACCCGCAGCACGACGGCCAGCCCACCGAGCGCCGATGCCCGCAACAACCACGCAGTCATGCCGATCACCATAACTCTCCGCGCGCCCCGACTAGAACCCGTTACAGAATTTCGGCAGCGAACCGCAGGACCGTCTCGGATCGGGTTCAGGCGGGAAGGTCGAGCACCGCGGCCATGGCCGCTCGGGGTGCGGGTTGTCCGGTGAACTGTTCTACCTGGCCATAGGCCTGTTCGAGCAACATCCGGAGTCCGCCGACCACGGTATGACCGGCGGCGGTGACCACCTCGGCCAGCGGCGTGGGCCAAGGGTTGTACAGGACGTCGAGCACTACGGGCGCGGCCGCGACCTGCGTCGCCACCGTGGCGGCCGCTCCAGACGGGATGGTGCTGACCACGGCACCCGCGCGGGCGCATCCGGCCGCCAGCTCCGGGGCATCGAAACCGATCACCTCCGGTTTCATCCCCAGCCGCTCGGCGAGTTCACGCGCCCCCGCCGCCCGTCCGGCATCGCGAGCCACGATGGTCACGCCCTCGGCGCCGAGACCGGCCAGCGCCAGCAGTGCGGGCCGGGCGGTACCGCCCGCCCCCAGCACCACTGCCTCGGACAGTTCCGTCACCCCGCCACCGCGCAGCGCCCCGAGCACACCGTCCACATCCGTACAGTCCGCGCGCCATCCCGTCGCGGTACGGACCAGGGTGTTGGCCGAGCCGACCAGAACCGCCCGCTCGCTCCGTTCGGTGGCGTACGCCAGAGCCGCCTCCTTACCCGGCATGGTCACCGAGAGCCCGACCCATTCCGGGCCCAGCCCGTCCACCAGCCGGGGCAATCGTTCGGCCGTACACTCGATCCGCTCGTAGAGCCAGTCCAGCCCGAGAGCACGATAGGCGGCCAGATGCAGCTGCGGGGAGCGCGAATGCGTTATGGGGCTGCCCAGGACCGCGGCACGCCGCGGTCCCGCCGCTTCACCGGCCACTGTCGAGAATCCCGCTTTCCAACGCGAGTTCGATGTTCTGCAGATGCTCGCTGTAGCTCTCGGTGAACAGCGTGGTGCCCTCCTTGTCGATGGTGACGAAGTAGAGCCAGGTACCGGGTTCGGGCTGCTCCATGGCCTCGAGCGCGGCGAGGGACGGCGAGGAGATCGGCGTCGCGGGCAGGCCGGCCATGGCATAGGTGTTCCAGGGGGTGACCTGCGAACGGTCGGCATCGGTGGTGGCCACTTCGGTGGTGTCGAGCGCGTAGTTGACCGTGGAGTCGAACTGCAGCGGTTGGTCGATCTCCAGCCGGTTCACGATGACCCGGGCGACCTTGCTCATATCCTGGGGCAACGCTTCCCGTTCCACCAGAGAGGCGCCGATCAATGTTTCGTACGGGCTCAGACCGTTGGCATTGCCGGACTCCAGCAATCCGGTGGCTTCGTAGCTGCGGGCGCTTTCGCTGACCAGATGCCGCAGGATCTCCTGCGCCGAACCGCGCGGATCGAAATCCCAGCTGCCCGCGGCGATGAGACCTTCGAGCTGGCGGGCGCGGTCGGGAACCTGCCGCACCGCCTCCATGGCCCATTCCGGTACGCCGAGGGCAGCCAGATCGGTGCCGGCACCGGCCTGTTCGAGTTGTTCGTAGGTGACGCACCGGCGTTCGGGCTCGCTGCCCACACAACTGGCCGCGGCGATCTTGGTGTAGATCCCCTCCTTACGCGCGCCGGTGTTCACATCGTGCTGGTCGTGTAGCTGCCGCCCCTCGGAAACCACCACATTGCCGACCCGGGATTCCGCTGAAACCAGTGCCGCGACCGCGTCCCGCGCCGGGCTGCGCTCGGGGATCTCGTAGTAGCCGGGCTGGACCGCGTTCATCCCCTCGTTCTGCACCGCGGCCTCGTAGAAGGCGGCGGAACTGGCCACCACCCCCGCCTCCTCCATCGTCGAAGCGATCTCCGAGGCGGTATCCCCGGCTTTCACCTGTACCACCACGGGCGCCCCACCGGGACCGGCGAAATCCTCCGCCGGGGTGTAACGGTTGACCAGCTTGTAGACCCCGGCCCCGAGGACGAGCACCACCAGAACGGCGGCCGTGATCCACAGGAGCCGACGACGTCCGCCACGTTCCCGCTCCGCCGCCCTGCGGGCAGCGGCCCGCCCCCCGCGGCGAGGCGCCGGACGCGCGGTGGCGCGGGCGCGACCACGCGCGCGGGATCGGGGCGCGGGGGTGGGCTCGTCGTACTCGTCGTCGTACTCGTCCTCGTCGATATCGTCCTCGTCGACATAGCGCGGGATGACGGTGGTGTCATCGTCCTCATAGGGATCCCAGCCGCTCTCCGGCTCCTCGTCCCACTCCGGATCGTCGGCGACCGGCGCGGACGCCCGGCGGGACCGCTCCCATGCCTGATCGTCGCGACGGTATTTCCGCTCGGCCTCACGCTGCCGGAATCGCGCCTCCGCCTGCGCCCAACGGTCCGTCATACATCGTCTCCGGACAACGCGGTACGGGCCGCGTCCTTGGCCGACCTCATCATCGAACTCCGTTCGTCCAACCAGCTCTGCAGGATCGATACGGCGGCCGCTTGGTCGATCACCTGCCGCTGTCCGCGCGCTCGAACACCGCTGTCCCGCAGAGCGCGTGCAGCAGACACCGTAGTCAAACGTTCGTCGGAAAGCCGGATCGGCGTATCGGGCAGCGAGTCGCGCAACCTTCCGGCGAACTCCGCCGCCATCCGCGCCGAGGTTCCTTTTTCACCGCGCAGCGTCCGCGGCAGGCCGACGATGATCTCCACCGCCTCGTACTCGTGGACGATCTCCACTATCCGCGCGATATCGGTACCGGGGGCGGTCGCGGCACTCGCGGAGCCGGCTCCGGATGGGGCGTGGTTCCCGGCGGGACGCGGCCGCCGCCCGGTCCGGCGGAACCGGGTATCCCGCGCCACGGTCTCCACCGGCGTCGCGAGAATCCCGTCGGGGTCGCTGGCCGCCACACCGATGCGCACGCTGCCCACATCGATGCCCAGCCGACGGCCCCGGCCCGGATCCGTCACGGGATCGGGCCGGTCGACCGGCGGGTCGTCTCCCGATGGCCCGGCCATCAGCCGGCGTGCGCGCCGATATGGTCGCGAACCGCCGCCAGGCCCGCGTCGATCCCCGACGGATCCGAGCCGGCGCCCTGGGCCATTTCCGGTTTACCGCCGCCGCGACCGGCGATACGCGGCCCGAAAACGGCCACGAGATCGCCTGCGGCATATCCCAGCGCCTGCGCGGGCTTGTTCACGGTGACCACGAAGGGGACCTTACCCTCGTTATTTCCGAGCAACACCACAATGGCGGGACTGCTGCCCAGCCGTCCACGGATATCGGTGGCCAAGGTGCGCAGATCGCCGGGCGCCACACCCTCCGGCGCGGCGGCGGCGACGAGCAGCACCTCACCGACCCGTTCCGCGGCATCGGCGTAGGCGCCCGCGGAGGACAGCACCGCGGCGATCTTGGTCCGCTCGAGTTCCTTCTCGGCGGCCTTGAGCCGGTCCACCAGCTGCTCGACCCGGCCCGGCACCTCCTCCGAGGGCACCTTCAGCATCGAGGCGACACCGGCGAGCAGTGCCCGCTCCTTGGCCAGGTGCCGGTAGGAGTCCAGGCCCACGAACGCTTCCACCCGGCGCACCCCCGACCCCACCGAGGACTCTCCCAGCAGGGTGATCGGGCCGATCTGCGAGGAATGGGCCACATGGGTGCCGCCGCACAGTTCCATGGAGAACGGTCCGCCGATCTCCACCACGCGCACCCGGTCGCCGTAGTTCTCCCCGAACAGCGCCAGCGCCCCCATCTCCCTGGCCTTGGGCAGATCGGTGACGAAGGTGTTGACCTGGAAATCGGCGCCCACCCCGTCGTTGGAGACCGCCTCGATATCGGCTTTCTGCTGTTCGGAGAGCTGGCCCTGCCAGTTGAAGTCGAAACGCAGATAACCCGGCTTGTTCAGCGAACCGGCCTGGACGGCGTTCGGGCCGAGTACCTGCCGCAGCGCGGCATGGACCATATGGGTACCGGAATGCCCCTGGGTGGCGCCCCGCCGCCAGGCCGGATCGACCTGTGCCAGCACCACGTCGCCCTCGGTGATCTGCCCCTGTTCCACCGTGCAGCGGTGCACCCACAGCCGCTTGGCGATCTTCTGCACATCGTTGACGACGAGTTTGGTGCCCGACGCGGTGATCGTGCCGCGGTCGGCGATCTGCCCACCGGATTCGGCATAGAGCGGACTGCGGTCCAGGATCACCTCGATATCGGTACCGGCCACCGCGGTCGGCACCCGGACCCCGTCACCGATGAGCGCCAGCACCCGCGCCTCGGAGGTCAGCTCATCGAACCCGGTGAACTCGGTATCGCCCCGGTCGACCAGTTCCTTGTACACGGACAGATCGGCGTGCGCGTGTTTACGCGCGTGCGCGTCCTCCTTGGCCCGGCGCCGCTGTTCGGCCATCAGCGTCCGGAAGCCCGCCTCGTCCACCGCCAGCCCGGCCTCCGCCGCCATCTCCAGGGTGAGGTCGATCGGGAAACCGTAGGTGTCGTGCAGGGTGAAGGCGTCGGCGCCGGAGATGGTGCCGGTGGCGCCGCCCGGCGTGGCGGCCTTGACCTGCGCGGCGGTTTCGTCGAACAGTTTCGAACCGGTGCTCAGGGTCTTACGGAAGGCCGTCTCCTCACCGACCGCCACCGTTTCGATCCGCGCGTAATCGGTGGCCAGGTCGGGATACGAGGGAGCCATCAACTCGCTGACGACCCGCATGAACTCGCTCATCACCGGTTGTTCGGCGCCGAGCAGCCGGGCCGAGCGCACGATCCGGCGCAGCAGTCGACGCAGCACATAGCCCCGGCCGTCGTTGCCCGGGTTCACCCCGTCGGCGATCAGCATCGCGGAGGTACGCGCGTGGTCGGCGATCACCCGGAACCGGACGTCGTCGGCGTGCTCGACGCCGTAGGAGCGGCCGGTGAGTTCTTCGGCCTTGTCGATGATGGGCCGCAGCAGATCGGTTTCGTAGACATTGTCCACGCCCTGCAGCAGCAGCGCGATACGTTCGATACCCATCCCGGTATCGATGTTCTTCTTCGGCAGCACACCCACCGGCGGATGCCCCAGCTTCGGGCTCAGCTCGCCGCGGATGTCCTGCATGAAGACCAGGTTCCAGATCTCCAGATAGCGATCCTCGTCGGCCACGGGCCCGCCCTCGCGGCCGTATTCCGGCCCCCGGTCGTAGTAGATCTCCGAGCAGGGCCCGCCGGGGCCCGGCACACCCATATCCCAGTAGTTGTCCTTACCGTCGCGGAACTGGATCCGCTCCTCGGGGATCCCCGCGACCCGCCGCCAGATCTCGGCGGCCTCGGGATCGTCCTGGTAGGCGGTGACCCAGATGCGCTCCGGGTCGAAACCGTAGCCGCCGTCCTCCTGGGCATTGGTGATCAGTTCCCAGGCGAAGCGGATGGCGCCTTCCTTGAAGTAGTCGCCGAAGGAGAAATTGCCCGCCATCTGGAAAAAGGTGTTGTGCCGTGTGGTGATACCGACTTCCTCGATATCACCGGTGCGCACGCATTTCTGCACGCTGGTCGCGCGCGGGTACGCCGGCGTCTGCTGACCGAGGAAATACGGTTTGAACTGCACCATGCCCGCGTTCACGAACAGCAGGTTCGGGTCGTCGAGAATCAGCGATGCACTGGGCACCTCCGTATGCCCGGCACGAACGAAATGGTCCAGGAATCGCCGTCTGATCTCGTGGGTCTGCACGGATATCCAGCCTACCGGTGCGGTTCACCCGATTTATCACCGAGCCGGTTTTGCGGGGCGCAGGCCGCGGACGATTCTGCGCAGGGTGCTCACCCGTGGGCCCACGGCCCGTTCGTTACCGTGATCGGTGGGGTGGTAGTAGTCCACGCCCACGAGTTCGTCCGGCGGGTACTGCTGGGCGAGCACTCCGTCGGGGTCGTCGTGCGGGTAGCGGTAGCCGCGGGCGTTCCCGAGACGTTCGGCACCCGCGTAGTGCCCGTCGCGCAGATGCGGGGGCACCGCCCCCGCCTTACCCGCCGCCACATCGGCCATGGCCGCACCGATGGCGGCCACCACCGCTCCCGATTTCGGTGCGGTGGCCAGGTGGATCGTCGCCTGCGCCAGGGCCAGCCGGCCCTCCGGCAGGCCGACCAGCTGCACGACCTGCGCGGCGGCGGTGGCGACCTGCAGCGCGGTGGGATCGGCCATCCCGATGTCCTCGCTGGCGTGGATCATCAGCCTGCGGGCGATGAAACGCGGATCCTCTCCCGCCGTCAGCATCCGGGCGAGGTAGTGCAAGGCCGCGTCGACATCGGAACCGCGGATCGATTTGACGAACGCGCTGATCACGTCGTAGTGCTGATCCCCGGCACGGTCGTAGCGGACGGCGGCCCTGTCGATACTGGCGGCCACCAGATCGAGGTCGATGGTGCCGTCGAGCGAGGATTCCGCCGAGGCCTCCAGCGCGGTGAGCGCACGCCGGGCATCGCCGCCGGCGATCCGCACGATATGGTCGAGCGCCTCGGCGGTGAGGGTGTACTGCCCGTCCAGACCCCGCGGATCGGCCAGGGCACGCTCGAGAACCGCACGGATATCGTCGGCGCCCAGCGACTGCAACTGCAGCACCAGCGAACGTGACAGCAGCGGCGCCACCACCGAGAACGACGGATTTTCCGTGGTCGCGCCGACCAGCAGCACGATGCGGTTCTCCACCGCCGCCAGCAGCGCGTCCTGCTGGGTCTTGGAGAACCGGTGTACCTCGTCGATGAACAGGACGGTCTGCTCACCCGCGGTGAGCCGCCGCCGCGCCACATCGATCACCGCCCGCACCTCCTTGACCCCCGCCGACAGCGCGGACAGCGCTTCGAACCGGCGGCCGGTGGCCTGCGAGATCAGCGACGCGAGGGTGGTCTTCCCGGTACCGGGCGGACCGTAGAGCAATACCGACGCCGCACCCGACCCTTCGACCAGCCGCCGCAACGGGGAACCGGGACCGAGCAGATGCCGCTGTCCGACGACCTCGTCGAGCGAGGCGGGCCGCATCCGTACCGCGAGCGGAGCCCGCGCACCGGCTTCCCACGCGGCCTGCCCGGGGGAGGCGACGTCCGGCGCGACCGCCGGCGCGCCGGGCATATCGAACAGACCATCACTCATGTCTGCGACGCTACCGTTGGCCGCCGACGCCTTCGGGCCCTAGCTGAAGTGCTCGTCGAGGAGCGCGCAGACGCCCTCGGCGAAATCGCCGACCGCGTCGTTGCCGAGGCAGCGCGCGTCCTCGGCCAGGCCGGCCCAGCGGTTGAGCAGGGCATCCGAACGAGGTACCGACAGGCCGTGCTCCCGGGCGGCGGCGATCCGGGCGTGATCGGCGGGCAGGAACCAGTAGGTACTGAGCCAGACCCAGATGAGCCGGGCCTCGAGGATCTTGTCCGCCAGCAGGGCGTCGTCGGCGAGGGCGGGCCACACCCCGACCACTTCCGCCCGCCAGGCCTCCACCATCTGGTTGGCGCGCTCCCGGGACAGTTCGATATCGCAGAGGCAGCCGGGGAAGGACACCAGGGCGTAGGCGATATCGAGGACGGCGTCGCGGAACCCGCCCCATTCGTAGTCGAGGATGCGGGCGCCCTCGTCGTTGATGATGACATTGTCGGGGCACAGATCCGAAGGGCTGAAGGCCCGGAAGCGGCCCCCGGAGAACAGCCGGGCACCGTGCGCGACCTGCTCGACGACCTCGTCGGGGACCTCGATGCCCAGTTCGCGGCGCAGCAGACCGGGCACCTCGGCGACGGCCGCCTCGGCCTGCTGGGCGATTCCGTCGACACGGTGGGTGACGTCGACGCGGCGCAGCAGGGCCACGAAATCGGGTTCACGCCCGACGGTCGCGGCGTGCATCCGCCCGAGCGCCTGCGCGAAGGCCATCATCGCGTTGCGGGTGGCCGGTTCGGCACCGGAGCGCAGCACATCGGTGAGTTTGGTGTTCTCCCCCAGATCGCTGAGCACGAGCAGGCGGTCGGGCAGGCTGTGCGCGATCAGATAGGCGCCGGGCCGTTCGCCGCGGCTCAGCGCCGTGGTGAACTGGTAGGACACGGCTTCGCGGAGGAACGCCGAGTCGACGCTGGCGACACCGGGGGCAATCGTCACGTTCTTGGGGTCGCGAACGGCACCGCGCACCTGCTTGACGATCAACGTGCGTGGTAGGGAAAAGGCGTTCTCGGCAACCCGGACGCGTAGGACTGTCGTCCTACCGCTGCCACTGAGTTCGACGGGGTCGCTCAGCTTCACCGGAGCACCCATTCGCTTTGTGAGCAACTGCTGCGCTGCGGATACGACTTCGGTGGCTCGTTCGGCCAGTAGTGCAGTCATCGCATCTCAAGTTACTCGCATCCGGTCACTTCTAGCGAGCGGTTCGACAACCTTTCCGTGTCGTCCGGCGTGTCCGGTGTGTTCGGCGCCCTGCTTGACACCGCACTTCCGGTCGGGTTTTCTCGATCTGAACTGCTGTGCGCCGCACCGGAAACCGCCCGAGCCGAAAGGTATGCCAGCGTGACCGACACCTCGCGTTCCACCCCCGGCTCACCCGGTGAACCCGGTGCGGCAGGCCGGCCACCCGCCGCCGCGAACAACCCCCACCCCGCGTCCGGGACACCCGCGGAAACCCCCGCGACCGGTGCGCACCCCGCTCCGGGGCCGGCGCCCTCGGGCCGGGGCCCTGCCGCGCCGCCGCCCCCGGCTGCGGGTAAGACCACCGGCCCGGACGCACCGCCCGGCACCGGGCACGGAGATTCCTCCGGCCGGCCGGTCTACGGACCACCGGGGACCGGACCGGCCCCCGAGGAACCGGTCTACGGATACCAGACGCTCGGTACCGGGATACCCGGCCGGCTCGATATCGGGCACGCGCTGAGCTACGGATTGGAGAAGTTCCGCCTGAACTTCGGCCCCTGGGTGGCGGTGACCTCGCTCGGCCTGATCATCTATCTGCTGTTCACCCTGGTCGTCCGGATCGTCGAACCGCGATCGATGCTCGCTCTGCTGGTGCTCTTCGCCGCTGTCATGGCCGGCCTGTGGGTGCTCCAGGCCGCGCTGGTACGCGGAGCACTCTACGAAACCGACGGCTACCGGCCGGGTTTCGGCTCCTACTTCTACTTCGGCAACCTCGGCAACGCCTTCCTCACCGCATTGCTGGCCTTTCTGGCCACCACCCTCGCCTCGGCGCTGTGCCTCGTCCCGGGGATCCTGGTGGGGATCGGCTGTATGTTCTCGCTGCATTTCGCGATGGAACAGGGACAGACCCCGGTCGAGGCCATCAAATCCAGCTTTCTGCTGGTTCTGCAGGATCCGTGGCGGGTCTTCCTGCTCGTACTGACGGTCATCGTCATTACGGTGCTGGGTCTGCTCGCATGCGGTTTCGGCCTGCTCGCGGCCGGGCCGGTGGCGGCGATCGCGGTCACCTACGCGTATCGCACGCTCACCGGCGGACCGATCTCCCCGGTGTAGCCGTGTCCTACGCGGTGCCGCCCGCCGCGGCCCGCGCCACGCCGTTACCGGTGGCCTTGTCCCCGGCCCGCGGATCCACGTCGAGCCCGGCTTCTTTGCGCTGCAGCGCGGTGATCGGCGCGGGCGCATCGGTGAGCGGGTCCACACCGCCGCCCGTCTTCGGGAAGGCGATCACCTCGCGAATCGAATCGAGCCCGGCGAGCAGGGCCACGATACGGTCCCAGCCGAAGGCGATACCACCGTGCGGCGGCGCACCGAAAGCGAACGCGTCCAGCAGGAAGCCGAACTTCTCCTGCGCCTCGGCTTCGCTGATCCCCATAACCTGGAAAACGCGTTCCTGGACATCTTTCCGGTGGATACGGATGCTCCCACCACCGATCTCGTTCCCGTTGCAGACGATGTCGTAGGCGTAGGCGAGCGCGGAGCCGGGGTCGGTGTCGAAGGTGTCGATCGATTCCGGCTTCGGCGAGGTGAACGCGTGGTGCACCGCGGTCCACGCCGAGTATCCCAATGCCACATCACCACCGGCGGTGGCATCGGCGGCGGGTTCGAACAGCGGAGCGTCCACGATCCATACGAACGACCAGGCGTTCTCGTCGATGAGCCCGACCCGCTGCGCGATCTCCGACCGCGCCGCGCCGAGCAGGGCCCGCTGTGCCTTGGCCGGACCGGCCGCGAAGAACACGCAGTCCCCCGGTTCGGCGCCGACATGGGCGGCCAGGCCGGCGCGTTCGGCCTCACTCAGATTCTTGGCGACGGGGCCACCGAGCGAGCCGTCCTCCCCGATCAGCACATAGGCGAGCCCCTTGGCGCCGCGCTGCTTGGCCCATTCCTGCCAGGCGTCGAGCTGGCGACGCGGCTGGCTCGCCCCGCCCGGCATCACCACCGCACCCACATAGGGCGCCTGGAACACGCGGAACGGGGTTTCGGCGAAGTACTCCGTGCACTCGGTGATCTCCACCCCGAAACGCAGATCCGGTTTATCGCTACCGAAGCGGCGCATCGCCTCCTCGTAGGTCATATGCGGGATGGGGGTGGGGATCCGGTAGCCCACCAGATCCCACAGCGCGGTGAGGATCTCCTCGGCCAGCAGGATCACATCCTCCTGGCGCACGAAGCTCATCTCGAGGTCGAGCTGGGTGAACTCGGGCTGGCGGTCGGCCCGGAAATCCTCGTCGCGGTAGCAGCGCGCGATCTGGAAGTACCGCTCGATACCGCCCACCATGAGCAGCTGCTTGAACAGCTGCGGGCTCTGCGGCAGCGCGTAGAAGTTACCGGGCTGCAGCCGGGCCGGCACCAGGAAGTCACGGGCACCTTCAGGAGTGGAACGAGTCAGTGTCGGCGTTTCCACCTCCACGAATTCGTGCCGGGCCAGCACCGAGCGCGCGGCGGCGTTCACCTTCGACCGCAACCGGATGGCATGAGCGGGAACCTCACGCCGCAGATCCAGGTAGCGGTATTTGAGGCGGGCCTCCTCACCGGGCTGCTCATCGAGCTGGAACGGCAGCGGGGCGCTTTCGTTCAGCACCTCGAGCTCCTTGACGTTCACCTCGACCGCGCCGGTCGGCAGTTCGGGGTTCTCGTTGCCCTCGGGTCGCTGTTCGACCACGCCGACGATCCGTACGCAGTATTCGGCCCGCAGCCGGTGTGCCTGCTCGGCCGCCGGACCTTCCCGGAACACCGCCTGCGCCACACCGGAGGCATCGCGCAGATCGATGAAGATCACGCCACCGTGGTCACGCCGCCGAGCCACCCAACCGGAAAGGGTGACGGTCTGACCGGCCTGTTCGCTTCGCAGTGAACCGGCCAAGTGGGTGCGCAGCACGGCTTTCCTTTCGACGTTCGGAGCACACCGGGACGGCCTCCGGGATGCGGTTGCCATCGTAGTGGGCCCCGCGCGAGGGGTGGAAACGGATATCCTGCGAACACCCGAGCAAAGCCGCAGCGACAGCTCACAGACGGGATCACTCATGACCTTCAACGAGCATGTGTCGATCGACCCCGGCCGGGCCTCGTCGGGCGGAGGCCCGGGGCCGGGCGGCAGAATCGCCCTCGGCGGTGGCGCCGGAGGGCTGATCGTCCTGGTCCTCGCGCTACTGATCGGCGGAGATCCGAGTTCGGTACTCGGCCAGTTCACCGGCGCCCAGGACACCGGGCAGCGTGAGGCGGGAACGGCCGGAACCCCGGAACACTGCCGGACCGGCGCGGATGCCAACACCTACGTGGATTGCCGGGTGGTGCTCACCGCGCAGAGCCTGGACGCGGTCTGGTCCCAGGAGCTGCCCGGGCAGACCGGCACCGGGTATGTCCCGCCCGATGTACGGCTGTTCAGCGGCGCCATCTCCACGGGCTGCGGTTACGCGACGAGTGAGGTCGGGCCGTTCTACTGCCCGACCGACCGGACCGCCTATTTCGACGTGACCTTCTTCCAGGAGCTGGTGGACCGGTTCGGCGCGACCGGTGGACCGCTCGCCCAGGAATACGTGGTGGCCCATGAGGTGGGGCACCACATCCAGAACCTGCTCGGCGACCTCGGCCGGGCCCAGCAGGATCCGCGAGGCCCGGACTCCGGCGCGGTACGCACCGAGCTGCAGGCCGACTGCTATGCCGGTATCTGGGCGCATTACGCCGACCGCACGCCGGCCCCTGGTTCGGATACGCCGTTTCTACGCCCGCTGATCGATACCGATATCCAGGACGCGCTCTCGGCCGCCGCGGCGGTGGGCGACGACCGGATCCAGGAGGCGGCGCAGGGCCGCGTCAATCCCGAAGCCTGGACCCACGGGGCGTCCGAGCAGCGGCAGGTATGGTTCCTCACCGGCTACCGAACCGGCCAGGTCGCGGCCTGCGATACCTATTCGGCGCGCGACCTGGACAATCCCTCCGCCCTGCGCTGATCCCCTCAGAACTGGCTGTCGTACCCGGCGTCCTCGTCGAGGTCCACCGCGCCGATGACCTCCGGTGCGGATTCCCCGAGCGGTCCGGTGAGATCGTCGTTACCGGTGGGGCTCCGATAGGACTCGACCGTGCGGGAATGCTGCTCATCGCTGCCGCGCTGGCCCGCCGCCGCGGCGCCCGGACCACCCATGAAGGAACTCGCGGGCGAGGTGGCCGCCGCGGTGGGCAGGCCCGTGGTCAGCGCGCCGGGGCGCAGCACACCGGTCAACGGGTTCTGGCTCGTGCCCGGGGCGCCGGGGGTCGCCGGTGATCCCGGAAGGCTCGGGGCGCCGCTCGGTGATCCGGTCGGCGTTCCGGGGCCGCCGGTCGAGAGCCCCGGACTGCCCGTGGTGCTCGGGGCACCGGAATTCAGGCCCGCGAGGGTGGTCGAGGCGGGATCCTCCCCGGATGAGCCCAGAACCGATTCCAGAGCCGAGCTGTCGGAGAGCACGCTCTGTGCCTGCTGCATGATCGGCTCGCCCACGCTCTGCGCCACGGATTGCGCCGTCTGAGCGACCTGCTGCCCGTCCACACCGAGCAACTGCTGCACCACCCCGCCCAGTTCCGCGGTCTTACCCGCGAGGTCGCCACGGGTGATGTTGGCGACGCTCACCGCTTGCCCCAGATGCGCGGTGGCCGAGGCGATGAGCGCGGTCTGCGCGGGCGGGGTCATCACCACGGGGGCCAGGGCGACCGCCTGACTCAGGAACGAGGAGGCGATGGTGTTCAGCTGGGCGTTGCCCTGCTGCACGACCGCGGCCGCCGCCTGGGTGAGGGCAGCGATATCGATACCGCGCTGGCTGGTCTGCCGGCCGGAGACGTTGGCTTCCTCCCCGGCGGTCTGGGCGGTGCGCGACGCCTCGCTCTCCCAGGCCTGGCCCATGGCGGTCAGGCTGCTCTTACCCACTCCCATCGCGATTTCGATGATCTGTGAGGACTGGCTCAGGATGGCGGTGGGGTCCAGCGCGCCGATGATCCCGGTACCGAAACTGCCGAGCAGCTCACGGATCGGCTGGAACAGCACATCGATACCGGGGAGCGCGGGCAGCGCGGCTCCTTCGAGCAGCGCACCCACCGGATCCGAGGGTAGGGCCGGGGCCGCGGCGGCCGGTGCCGCGCCGGTCGCCGCGGGGGGCGCACCGGTTCCGGTTCCGGTTGCGGTCAGCGCCTGACCGAGCACGCCCTGCGCTGTCTCGACCAATGGCGCCGCGGCCGCGTTCACCACTCCCAGCAGCGCGTCCGCCTGGGTGGACACCTCTGCGACGGTACCGGCGAGGATGTCCTGGGCCTCCGGTGCGCCGCCGTCGAGCCCCGAGAGCCCGGGAAAACCCGACAGTCCGGCCGAGGCGGGCGCGTCATCGGAGACACGCTGGGACAGGACGAATTCGGGCGCCTCGCCGGGCTGTTCTCCCTCGGGGAGCTGGGCCAGGGGTACGTCCTGGATGGCGGCAGCCGGATCCGGTCCGCCGGTATCGGGCGCGACCGGTGCCGTGGCGGGTACCGCCCGCTGCAGTTCGGGAGCGATGACCCCCGCGGAGCCGGTGCTGTCGAGCGGTTTCACAGCGCACCTCCCACGGCCCCCAGCACACCCGCGGTACCACTGTCGGTGCCGTCGTAGTTCAGCGCCGAGGAGAACGCCGCCTGGGACAGTTTCTGGTATTTGGCCGAGAGATCGTTGATATCGCGTGCCTGCAGCACCTGCGCGGCGGCGAACATGGCCAGGTAGTCCGCCCCGATCAATCCGAACACCGGTGTCAACGCCGCGACATGGGCGACGGCGTCGAAATTGCCGGCGGCCGCGATCTCGGTGCCGATTCCGGCATTCGTGACCCCGAACGCCCGCAGCGCTTCGGTTTCTACCGAGAGATCACTCATCGAGCTCCCCCCTGATTCGTCGTGGACATCATCATGACCCCCGGGTGGGATTCCTCGTTCGCCGCAACGACAACCCACCCCCGGCGGTGCCATATGGTTGCTGCCCGAATATAACCCACCGGGACACACGTGGACGAGGCAGCGGCACGGCCAAAACTAGAACCTGTTGCAAATTAGAACAAGTTCTATATTCTCGTCCCCATGAAGGTCGCAGTGACCGGCGCCGCCGGCTACCTGGGTTCGAATCTGCTCCCGCTGCTCACCGAGCGCGGCGACGATATCGTCGCCATCGACCGGGTGGCGCCCCGGCAGCCCACGGCGAACGTCACCTGGGTCGACGCCGACGTACTGGACCCGGCATCCATGCGGTCCGCGCTGGATGGAGTGGAACTGGTCTACCACCTGGTCGCCGTGATCACCCTCGCGGACAAACACGACCTCGCCTGGCGGGTGAACACCGAGGGCGTGCGCGTGGTCGCCGAGGCCGCCCACGCGGTGGGCGTCCGCCGTCTCGTGCACGCCAGTTCGATACACGCTTTCGACCAGTACAGCTGCGGTGGCAACATCGACGAGAACACGCCTCGTTCCACCGATCCCGGCCTCCCCGTGTACGACCGGTCGAAATGGGCCGGCGAGATCGAGCTCGGCAAGGTCGTCGCGGCCGGTCTCGATGCGGTGATCTGCAATCCCACCGGGGTTTTCGGCCCCGTCGACCACGGGACGCCGCTGTCCCGGATCAACCGCTCCCTGCGCGACGCCGCCCGGGGCCGCATCCCGGCCATGATCGACGGCGGTTTCGACCTGGTCGATGTGCGTGATGTCGCGCGCGGTCTCGTCCTGGCCGGTGAACACGGCCGGAGCGGCGAGAACTACCTCATCGGCGGCGAGATGATCTCCATGCTGGAACTGTGCCGGATGGCCGCCCGGCACGGCGGCAAGAAGGGCCCACGCTTTTCCATCTCCCCGAAACTCGTCTCGGGTCTCATCCCCCTGCTGGAGCCGGTCGGCAAACGACTCGGCACCGATATCATCTCCAAAGCCGCCCTCGGGGCGCTGGTTTCGGCCCCTCTGGTCGACCACGGCAAAGCCACACGCGAACTCGGCTACCGGCCGCGCCCGATCGACGACACCGTACGCGATCTGGTGGCCTTCTTCGCCGACCCGCACACGCCACTACCGGATTTCACGCCGACCGCTTGACACCCCCTAGAACGCGTGTTCGACTGGTTCGGTGCGGTGGCAGAACCAGACCCTGGACGACGGCGCACTCCCCGGCCTCGACCGGGCCGGGTTCACTCGCACCGTACAGGTCCCGGAATTCGACGGCATCACCTTTCACGAAGTGCTGTGCACGAGCGCGCTGAACAAGGTGGCCGACGAATCGGATCTGCCCTTCCGGTGGACGGTGAATCCCATGCGGGGATGCTCGCACGCCTGCCGGTACTGTTTCGCCCGCGATTCCCACGCGGGCCCGGAATTCGACGGCGGAACCGATTTCGACACCCGGATCGTGGTCGAAACCAATATCGCCGCGGTGCTGCGCCGCGAACTCACCCGCCGGTCCTGGCGCCGGGAACGGGTGGCGCTGGGCACCGACACCGATCCGTACCAGCAGGCGGAGGGCCGATACCGGCTGATGCCCGGAATCATCGGAGCCCTCACCGATTCCGGGACACCGTTCTCGATCCTCACCAAAGGCACGCTGCTGCACCGCGATCTGCCGCTGCTCACCCTGGCCGCCCGCGAAGTGAGCGTGCGTCTCGGGATCTCGCTGGCACTACTGGAACCCGAGCTGCACCACGGCCTCGAACCCGGCGCCCCCTCGCCCCACGCCCGGCTGGACCTGGTGCGCGCGTGCAGTGATGCCGGGTTCGCGGTGAACGTCATGGTGGCACCGATCGTCCCCTATCTCACCGACGGCCGCGCCCAGCTCGACGCTCTCTTCGGCGAATTGGCCGCGGCGGGAGCGGCTTCGGCCGTACCCCTGCCCCTGCGGTTGGGCGGCAGTACCCGCGGCTGGTTCCTGAGCTGGCTGACCGAGAACCATCCGGCGCTGCTGCGCCGCTATCGCCAGCTCTACCGCGGCACGGCGGTCGCCCCCGAATACGCGGCCTGGCTGCGCGAGCGGATCGATCCGCTCCTGCGCGCGCACGGCCTGCTCCGGGAAGAACCCGAACCGCCGCACGCGGAGCCCGCTCCGGAACCGGAGGCCACGTCCCAGCTGGAGTTGTTCGCCTGACCGCCACCTCCCGGGGAGACCGCGCGGACCGGGCTTCGTCACCGTCCGGCATACCGGCGGGACGAGGGCCCACCGCGGCCGCGCCGCCGTACGGCACCCGAACCCGGCGGCCCCGGAGCGGTAATACGCGCCCCGCGCCTTACTCGACCCCACCGGAAAGGAGATATAGCCTGGTAGAAGCCCTGTGGCGCTGCGCGGGGGCGCCACCGCGCCCGCACCGGCCGCCCACCCGGCATACGTTTTCCCGGCGCCGCACCCCGGCACCGGGGTAGGTTGGCGACTGGTAGCTCATTTCGACGAGGAAGTGAAGCACGCGTATGGTCTCGCACCACGACAATATCGCCCCTCCCGATACCGCACGCACCGAGAACGGTTCCGGCGCAGCGGTATTGGACCGCGTCGTCATCCGTTTCGCGGGCGATTCCGGCGACGGTATGCAGCTCACCGGCGACCGGTTCACCCATGAGGCGGCAGCCTTCGGAAACGACCTGGCGACCCAGCCCAATTTCCCGGCCGAGATCCGGGCACCCCAGGGCACGCTGCCCGGAGTGTCGTCGTTCCAGATCCAGATCGCCGACCACGACATCCTCACCGCCGGCGATCAGCCCGACGTCCTGGTCGCGATGAATCCGGCGGCGCTCAAGGCCAACCTCGACGAGTTACCCCGTGGCGGCACCGTCATCGTCAACACCGACGAGTTCACCAAACGCAATCTCACCAAGGTCGGCTACACCACCGACCCGCTGGCCGACGACAGCCTCACGGATTTCGTCGTGCACCAGGTGCCGATGACATCGTTGACGCTGGCCGCCACCGAAACGGCGGGCGTGGGCAAAAAAGACGGTCAACGTGCCAAGAACATGTTCGCGCTGGGGCTGCTGTCCTGGATGTACGGGCGGCCCATCGGCGGTACCGAGAAATTCCTCCGGGAGAAATTCGCGAAGAAGCCGGAGATCGCCGAGGCCAATATCCTCGCCTTCCGGGCCGGCTGGAACTACGGCGAGACCACCGAGGCCTTCGCCACCACCTTCAGCGTGGCCCCGGCCGCACTACCCGCGGGCACGTACCGGCAGATCACCGGTAACACGGCGCTGGCCTACGGGCTGATCACGGCGGGCTCGCTCGCCGGTCTCCCCCTGTTCCTGGGGACCTACCCGATCACCCCGGCCTCCGATATCCTGCACGAGCTGAGCAAACACAAGAACTTCGGTGTCACCACCTTCCAGGCCGAGGACGAGATCGCCGGTATCGGCGCGGCGCTGGGAGCGGCACTCGGCGGCGCCCTCGGGGTCACCAGCACCTCCGGGCCCGGGCTGGCCCTCAAGAGCGAAACCGTCGGGCTGGCCGTGATGACCGAACTACCGCTGGTGATCGTGGACGTCCAACGCGGGGGCCCGTCCACCGGCCTGCCGACCAAAACCGAACAGGCCGACCTGCTGCAGGCCCTGTACGGACGCAACGGCGAATCACCGGTCGCGGTGCTGGCACCCCGCTCCCCCGCCGACTGTTTCGCCACCGCTGTGGAGGCCGCCCGCATAGCCCTCACCTACCGCACACCGGTACTGCTGCTCTCCGACGGCGCGATCGCCAACGGATCCGAGCCGTGGGCGATCCCGGCGGTCGAAGAACTCGAGCCGATCGACCCGAATTTCGAGAGCGGTGGCGAGGGCGACTTCCAGCCCTACGCCCGGGATCCGGAAACCCTGGCGCGCCCGCTCGCGGTTCCGGGAACGGCGGGGCGGGCCCACCGGATCGGCGGCCTGGAAAAAGCCGACGGTAGCGGTGATATCTCCTACGATCCGGCCAATCACGACCTCATGGTGCGGTTGCGGCAGGCCAAGATCGACGGAATCACGGTCCCACCGGCGGAGGTGGACGATCCGGATGGCACCGCGGAGCTCCTGCTGGTGGGCTGGGGCAGCTCCTACGGTCCGATCGGTGAGGCATGCCGCCGGGTGCGGCGGCGCGGTGTCCGGGTCGCCCAGCTGCATCTGCGCCATCTCAATCCCCTACCCCCCGACCTGGGTGAGGTACTGCGGCGGTACCGCACCGTTGTCGCGCCGGAGATGAACGGGGGTCAGCTCGCCTTGCTGCTGCGGGCGAAGTACCTGGTGGACGTGCAACCCTGGACGAAGGTCGCGGGTACGGCGTTCTCCGCCCAGGAACTCGTCGGCGTCATCGACGCCGCGTTGGACGGCTCGCTCACCGAGCTGGAGCAGGACAAGGTCTTCACCGCGCGAGCGCGGGCCACCTATCGCACGAACGGGGGTGCGGCATGACGATCATCGAAACCTCGCCGGTCGGCAAGGAGCTCGGCATCACGCCGGTATCCGGCCAGGCCGGGGTACCGGCCGCGGAGGGCCCGCAGAAGGCCAAGGACTTCACCTCCGACCAGGAGGTGCGCTGGTGCCCCGGTTGCGGCGACTACGTGATCCTGGCCACGGTGCGCGGTTTCCTGGCCGACCTGGGTCTACGCCGGGAGAACCTCATGTTCGTTTCCGGGATCGGCTGCTCGAGCCGGTTCCCCTACTATCTCGACGCCTACGGTATCCATTCGATCCACGGCCGGGCCCCGGCGATCGCCACCGGTCTGGCGGTGACCCGGCCCGATCTCTCGGTCTGGGTGGTCACCGGGGACGGCGACGCCCTGTCCATCGGCGGAAATCACCTGATCCACGCGCTGCGCCGCAATGTGAACATGACGATCCTGCTGTTCAACAACCGGATCTACGGGCTCACCAAGGGGCAGTACTCCCCCACCTCGGAAGCGGGCAAGGTGACCAAATCCACGCCCATGGGATCGGTGGACCATCCGTTCAACACCCTGTCGGTGGCGCTCGGCGCCGAGGCCACCTTCGCCGCCCGGGCGCTGGACTCCGACCGGGCCGGCCTCACCGAGGTCCTGCGCGCGGCCGCCGAGCACCGCGGCACCTCGTTCGTGGAGATCCTGCAGGACTGCCCCATCTTCAACGACGGATCGTTCGATGTGCTGCGCCGCGGCGACAGCGAATCCCGGCTGATCCGGCTCCGACACGGCGAGCCGCTGCGTTTCGGCGCCGAGGGCGAGTACGCGGTGGTGCGGAAGGGTTTCGGCATGGCCGTGGTGCCGGCGGCGAGCGTGCCGGGCGGTGAAGTCCTGGTGCACGACGCGCATACCGACGACCCGGAATACGCCTACGCGCTGTCGCGTCTGTCCGACCAGGACCTCGGGCACGTGGTGACGGGCGTCTTCCGCTCGGTACGGCGCCCCACCTACGACGACGGTGTCCGCGCGCAGACCGCCGCGGCCCGGGAGAAGTCGCCGGTGGGCGCCGATTCGCTGCAACGTCTGCTCACCGGGCCGGAAACCTGGACGGTCGCCTGACCGCCCGGCCCCGGCGGGCGCGGATCGACCCGGCACCGGTACGTCCATCCGGCCCCGACGGCACGGCGACGGCTGTGCGCACCGGCCCCGGCCACTCTAGTAGAGGGCCGCGATCTCCTGATCGGTGAGAACGACCGTGCCGACATAGTCCTTCGCCCGTGCCACGGTGACGGCGCGGTACAGCGGCCGGTCCGCGAGCCCGGCATCGCGGGCTTCGGCACGCAACTGATGGACGAGCACGTCCGCAACCAGCACCGCCGAGGCCAGCTCGCTACATATCAGCGCGTCGGCCAGCCGCCGTAACCCCAGCAGATGCAGCTCCCGTCCGCTCCCGGAATCGGTGTACAGCGCCAGTGGTATCAGCTGACGGTCCGGCCCGGCGGTCAGCCTCAGCGCCACCCGGCTGAACCGGCCCGGATACACCAGCAGTTCGACGCCGGTCGCGGCCGATACTTCCAGCTGGCGGGTCCGCAGCAGCCGGCGGGCCTCGACAGTGGTTCCGCGCAGCCACAGGCGGCGCCGCGGCGCCATCAGTACGTGGCCCACGGCGGGCACCGCCACCACGAGACCGGCCACCAGCCCCGCGACCGGGCCGAACAATACGGTCGCGATCGCTCCCACGACGACGGCGAGGCCCAGCGCCACCAATGCCAGCCGGCGCAGCGTCGGTGCGTACACCTCAGGCGCCACCAGGTCCAGTCCGATGGGTTGGTCGGCGGCGGGAAACGGGGCATCGGTCACAGTGGGGCGCTCCGGTCCGGGGAGAGAGTCGCTCCGGACAGTACTACGCCCGGCCGGATCACGTACTCCACCGGCACGCCCTCGGACCACCGGCGAGCCGGCAGCTCAGGCTGTCGCGGCGGTCAGGGTGGCGACTATGTCGTCCAGCGGGATCTGCCGCTGTTCACCGGTGCGCATATCCTTCAGGCCGATGGTCCGCTCGGCCAGATCACGGTCACCGAGGATCAGGGTGAATCCGGCGCCCGAGCGGTCGGCGGCCTTCATGGCGCCCTTGACCCCCCGGTCGCCGTAGGCGAGGTCCACGCGAACCCCCGCGGCCCGCAGTTCCCCGGCCAGCACCACCAGCCGCTGTTTGGCGGCCTCGCCGAGTGGCACCCCGAACACCTCACAGCGGGCGGGATCGCCCGCGGTGACCCCCTCGGCGGCCAGCGCCAGGACGGTGCGGTCCACTCCGAGGCCGAACCCGATACCGGACAGCGCCTGCCCGCCGAGTTCGGCCATCAGGCCGTCGTAGCGCCCGCCACCGCCGATTCCGGACTGGGCCCCGAGGCCGTCGTGCACGAATTCGAAGGTGGTCTTCGTGTAGTAGTCCAGTCCGCGCACCATCCGCGGGTTCAGCACATACGGCACGCCGAGGGCATCCAGATGCGCGAGGACCTGTTCGAAATGGGTCTTCGCGGATTCCGAGAGGTGATCGAGCATCAGGGGGGCGTTGGCGGTCATCTCCCGCACCGCGGGCCGTTTGTCGTCGAGCACCCGTAGCGGGTTGATCTGCGCGCGCCGCCTGGTCTCGGCATCCAGATCCAGCCCGAACAGGAATTCCTGCAGCCGCTCCCGGTACTGCGGACGGCAGGTCTCGTCGCCGAGCGAGGTGATCTCCAGCCGGAAACCGCTCAGGCCCAAGCTGCGGAAACCGGCATCGGCGACCGCGATGACCTCGGCGTCCAGCGCCGGATCGTCCACTCCGATGGCCTCCACACCCACCTGCTGCAACTGCCGGTAGCGGCCCTTCTGGGGTCGTTCGTAGCGGAAGAAGGGTCCGGCATAGCTCAGCTTGACCGGCAGCTGGCCGCGGTCGAGACCGTGTTCGATGACCGCGCGCATGACCCCGGCGGTGCCCTCCGGGCGGAGGGTGACACTGCGCTCACTGCGGTCGGAGAAGGTGAACATCTCCTTGCTCACGACATCGGTCGACTCGCCGACGCCGCGGGCGAAGAGTTCGGTGTCCTCGAAAACCGGCAGTTCGATATGCCCGTACCCGGCGAGTCGGGCGGCCCGGATCAGGCCGTCGCGTACCGCGACGAACTCGGCCGAACCGGGCGGGACATAATCCGGCACCCCCTTCGGGGCGGAGAAGCTGCTGGTCTTGGTCACGGTGAACCAGTTTCCCCCACCCGGCCCGGCCGCGTCCAACCGGTTCCGCCACGACCACCGCCCCGAGAGATCATCCCGGGCGATCTCCTGGTACGCGGCGGCGGAGATGGCAGACTCTAGAACCGGAAGTAACAGACCAGCAGCGACCGGCCGGGCCCTGCCCGGCCGCCGCACGGGAGGAACGTGGTAGTGCCGAGCAACGAACAACGCCGAGCGGCGGCGAAACGCAAGCTGGAACGACAGCTCGCGAACCGGGCCGAACGCGCGCGCAAACGTAAGCAACTCACCATCGCCGGATCCGCCCTCGGCGTGGTCGTCGCGATCGCCGCGGTAACCGGTGTGTATTTCCTGACCCGCGGCGGTGACGACGCCGATACGGCAGCGCAGAGCAGCGCCTCGCAGACGCCCGACGCCTCGCTGTCCAGCACCCCGGGCGCGGCGCCGCCACCGGCGGCGGCCGCCAAACCGGCCAGCGTGAACTGCACCTACCGCGATACCGCCGAACCCGCGGCCAAACCGGTGCAGAAGCCGCGGACCGAGGGCATCCAGACGGCCGACGGCAACGCCACCCTCAGCCTCAGCGTGGACACCAACCACGGTCCCCTCGGTCTCACGCTGAACAACTCCGAGTCGCCGTGCACGGTGAACAGCTTCGCGAGCCTGGCCGGCCAGGGCTATTTCGACGGCACCCAATGCCACCGCCTCACCCAGGGCGAGGGACTGAAAGTGCTGCAGTGTGGTGACCCGACCGGTACGGGCACCGGCGGTCCGGGCTACGAATTCGACAACGAATACCCCACCGACCAGTACGCGCCGAACGACCCGGCACTGCAGCAGCCGATCAGCTACGAGCGCGGCGTGCTGGCCATGGCCAACGCCGGTCCGGGCACCAACGGCAGCCAGTTCTTCGTCGTGTACGGCGATTCCATGCTGCCGCCGAACTACACGATCTTCGGCACCGTGGACGAGGCAGGGCTGGCGACCCTGGACACGATCGCCGGGCACGGCCAGGACGAATCCAACGGCCCCGGTGACGGTAAGCCCACCCAGCCGGTGACGCTGAACTCGGTGCGGATCGACTGATCCGCACCGGCGGCCGCGTCCCCCGGAACCGGTTCCGTGCGATATATGCTGGTCGGAAATGCGTTGCGGCGACTATGCCCCTGTTTCTCGGGTAACCTCGAAACAGGGAGTGCGCGTGACCATCTCGTGCCCGCCGGTCGCAGTTCCGGGCCGGGGGCGTTGTTCGCGGGTTCTCCCGGTGTTCGCGTCAGACCGGGCGAGCGATCGCCGGGCGGTCAGCGGGTCGTGTGGCGGATCCCGGTTCGCCCCGTGGCTCGCCGCGCCGGGGCACCACAACATCCAATAGTGAACACCGCAGTATCGGGGAGCAGCCATGTCCGAGGAACTGGACGACATCGGCCGGGAAACCGCGGCCATGATGAAGACGATGTTGCAGATCGCGACACTTGTCGCGCTCAAGGCTCGGGAACGCGGTCAGCGTGAGGCCGAAATGCGCGTGAAACTCACCGAGGCCCGGGTGAAAGAGGCCCGGGAACTGCAGATCCGCGAGGCGCGTGACGCCAAGGCGAAGGATCCACGCAACCTGGCTCTGGCCCAGACCATCTCGCGGTCGGTGGCGGAGGTGAAAGCTCCGCCGACACCGCAGCGCGGATCGACCGGATACCGGGGAGTTCATCTGGAGAAGGACCGCTTCTCCCTCGGCGGGTCCGGTCAGGCGAGCAGCGCGGCCGAGACGGTACGCTACGACTCCGCCGAACGCCGGGCGGCCCTGGCCGCACATCTGGCCAAGATCGGTATCGCGCCCGAACTCGCCGCCGCCCGGATGCTGGTGGACGTCGGGCAGGCCACTCCCCCGAGCGAGGCGGTCCGTACCCGTCCCGACCGCACCCCGGCGGTCCAGCGGGCCCGTGAGCAAGAACTCGCCCGCGGTCTCGAACGCAGCCGCTAGGTTCGGCCCCGCGCGGAAAACGCCCGTCGGATGACGGGCGTTTTCGTTTTCGCGGCGCAGGCGCGGCCGGTCAGGGACGCGGCTCGCTGCCGGCGGGCTCGGCCTCACCCGCCGGGTCCACGGCATCGCCCGGATCGCTGAACATTCCATCCGGCGGCGGCGTCAGCGGCAGGGCGCCGAGCATATCCTTGTGCCCGTTGCGCACGCTGCAGTACTTGAACGGGCCCTTCGGGTCGAGGAGAACGGCCATGTGCTGATCGGCGTGGTCGAGGAACCAGACACTCATCCCGGTGGCGCCGTTCTGCCGCAGATGCTCCCAGGCCCGCCACATCGCGTCGAGCCGCGCGATGGCCTCCGTATGCTTCCACCATTCGGGGCACCAGACGGTATCGCTGAGATCGCTGACCTGCCGGCGGTAGACGACACTGAGGTAGTTCTCGACGAACTCCACCACGTTCTTGTAGGTCGGTGTCTGCTGTCGGGAAGACTCGGTCACGACGGTCGAACCTCCTGCCTTTCTCCCGGGCCGTTCTCCGGGCCCGGGGGTGTACTACCCGGACCGTTATCCGGTTCCGTCAGTGCGGCTGCCGGACCGTTGTCCGGCTGCGTGGGGGTCTGTTTGATCAGCGACGGGGAGCCGATGAGATCGGGGACCAGGGTTTTGCGCTGCGGATCGTGCTGCTCGATGGACTTCTTCACCGCGGCCGCGTATTCACCTTCCCACCACGGCACGGTGCGCACCAGCACCGGCGGTGCCCCGGAGGAGAACACGATGGCCCGGCCCCGCGGCAACGTGGCCAGGGCCTGCACGGTGAAGGTTTTGGACGAGCCCAGCGACCGCGAATAGCTCTTCCCGCCCTTGGACTCCGATACCGATGCCGAAATGGACGAATGCTCGCCGATGGCCTCCGAGCGCTCCCGCAGGAAGTTGGTGTCGTCCACACCGCTGCCGAGCACCTTGATATTCGCCGCCGACCACAGGGCGTTCATACCGTCCTCGCCCCAGCAGCGGGCGCCTTGCGCCCACGACTGCAGCACGGTCATGACCACGATGCCCCGGGAACCGAAATGGCTGTACTGCTTGGGCAGATCTTTCCAGCGGACCACGTTCGCGGCCTCGTCCAGCACCGCGAGCAACGGGATCGGCAGCCGTCCGTAGGCCGACCGCGAGGCCTTGCGCACGGCCACATCGATCACGGCCTCGGTGAGCGCGCTCACCAGCGGAGAGGCCGAACCCCGGCCCTCCAGGGACAGGCTGTAGAGCGTGCCGTTGTTCTCGATGAATTCCAGTTCGTCGAACGGCAGGCGCTGCCGCTCATCGCTCGACGTGCTCGGCGTAACCCATTTGTGCACATTACGCAGCTTCAGGCAGCGCACCATCTTCTTCGCGGTGCCGAAGATACCGCTGCGCGTGCGCGGATCGGCGTTGTACTGCGCGGCCAGACCGGAGGCGGAGAAATCGTGGCCGGCGTCCCGCAGATATTGGATGGGTTCGATGTTCTGCTGATCGGTCACCCATTCCCAGATCTGGGTGATCGGTTTCTCGGCGATCGCCGCGGCCAGGAACAACCCGGCGAGCAGATCCTCGGCCTCGGGATCGAAGTAGGCGTCCTGCCGGGAATCGGAACCACTGTCGCTGTCGGCGAAATGGCCGGCCAGCCGGGCTGCCCGCATTTCGCACCCGTCGCTGTGCGCGTCCACCCAGGACAGGGGGTTCCAGTACCACGTGGGTTCCTCACCGGCCACACCCTGCGGGTCGAAAACGAAAGTGCGGCTGCCCTTCGATTCACGGACATCCCGCGTCGCATCCACCACATCGCGTTTGTTGGAGGTGGCCAGCACCGGGCCGATGGCGGTGAGAATGGCCGGAATCACCCGCGAGGTGGATTTCCCCTGCCGAGGACCCCAGATATCCAGGTGCAGATCCTCGTAGGAGCCGTAGAGCATGGTGCCGTCGGCGACCGCTACCCCGATGGGCACGCCCGGGGAATCGTTGTAACCGAGCCGGACGCCGATCTGCTGTGCTTTCTCCCGCACTCCGGCTTCGGTGAGCGCGGCGATGGCGCCACCGTTACCCATCACATCGGCCTTGTCGTCCACGGCGAGCCGGCCCACGAGTCGTTTGGCCGCGGCGCGCCGCCGGAACACCACGAAACCCACCAGTGCGACGAGGACGAGCACGAGGATCACCGTCGCCCCGGTGGGCCAGCGCAGCTCTCCCTTGGCCAGCCCGACCACGATATCGATGGGGTTGATCGGCATGTCCTGCTTCTGCAGCGAGAACATATTGCCGAGGTGCAACGCCAGCCACAGGGTTGCCAGGACGGCGCCGCCGACGTAGATCGCGATGAGGCTCAGATCGGGCCCGACTACGGCCGGATCCTTCACCGGTTTCTTCTTCGCCATACCTGCCTCCTGAACGGTCCCTTCCGGTGGTCACCGATACCCGTCGAGCCGCCAGCCCTCGGGCGTGCGCACGACGGTCGCGATAACGGTGGACGGTGCCAGGGATTCCTCGCGGCCGTCCGGGTAAACGACAGTCTGCTCGATTCCGATCTTGAATTGCTGTACTGCGGGATCCGGCCCGGCGGGCGGGCGATCGCCGGAGGCGAAGGTGAACGCTTCGACCCGCGCACCCGCGGCCGCCCATTCGCCCCACCGTAGCGAGACTCCCGGCCCACCGGCGGTATCCGTGGAAGCATCCACTACGCGGAGCAGGCTGGGCCCCAACCATTTCCGAGCTCGCTCCAGCGACGCACCCGGTACCTCGACGGCGGGCTCCCACCGATAGATTTCGCGGATCGCCGCCACCGCGACCCCGTCCGGGGTCACCGGATCCGGTGCGGGCACGGCCTCGAGCCGCCGGACCGTCGTGGTCACCGGGCCGGTAGCCGTGCCCGGATCACCGGCGCCGCCGCCACACCCCGCGAGCACCGTGATGCCCAGCATCAGCATCACCACCAGTCCCGTACCCGCACGCTCGTTCTCGTTCCAGGCTAACCGCCGAGAAGCCGTACCCGGCAACGATCCGCGTGTGTTCACAGCACCCTCCTCGCCCGAGCGTCACCCGGTACGGCGGCCTCGGCCACCCCACCGGCGGAGCGCGCGCCCTCCGGGGGCGCGGCGTGGATCATCTGCCCGTTCCCGGCATAGATACCGACCTGCGCGGGCCCCCGGGGTCCGAAATCGCTGAAAACCAGGTCGCCGGGCCGTATTTCCGTGAGCGATACCTCCGCACCGGCTTCCCACTGCTGTTCGGCGGTGCGCGGCAACGATACGGCGCCCGACGAGGCGGCGAAAACCGCGGCCGCGGTCAGACCCGGGCCGTCGAGCCCGCCGCCGCTGGGCCCCTGCGGCCCACCGCCGCCCCAGACATAGGGGGTGCCGAGCCATTCGTGCGCGGCCCGCACGATCTGGTCGCCCGGTTCCCCCTCCTCGCCCGGGGTGAACCGGCCCGACGCACCGGGATCGCGGTACTCGGCCTCCATCGCCAGGATGTTCGCGACATACGGCTGGGTTTCGGAATAGTGCGCCGCCACCTGGTTGGGCATACCGCCCGAGGCCAGCACCGCGCCCTCACCGGCGTTGTAGGCGGCCAACGTCAGCGCCACCACATCGCCGTGGACCCGGCCCTCGGCGATCCAGCCCTGGATCTTGCCCGCGATGGCGCACATGTACCGGCCCTGGCCCATGATGGCGTCCCCGTCGTCCCATACGCTGGCCACCCCGTTGCCGTCCGCATCGATCACATAGGGTTGCCCGTCGTCGGGATTGGTGCTGGTCGCGGTACCCGGCAGGAACTGCGCGAGACCCTGTGCCCCCGCCGGGGAGGTGAGGCCCCGCCGGAAACCGGACTCCTGGCGCCCCTGCGCGGCCAGCAACGACGGCGTGACCTGCGGGCACAACGATCCCGCCCGCCGATACCAGATCTCCAGTTCCGGCGGAACTTTGCCGTCGGCCAGCGATCCCCCGGGCGTACCGAAACCGCGCACGCACCGCGGATCGGTCGAATAGGCGCGGGCACCACCCAGATCCGGGGTCGGAGCGCCGTCCAGCCAGGGCATCGGGTCGATCTGGCGGCCGCCGGTGAACCGGCCACCGGGTACGACCTCGAAATGCAGATGGGGGCCGCTGGATTCCCCGGCCGAGCCGACCGCGCCGATATGCTGCCCGGCCCGCACCGTCTCGCCGACCCGCACCAGTACCCCGTGGTCCCACATATGCCCGTAGACCGTGGAGAACGCGCGCCCGTTACCGGCGTCGACCGAATCGATGACGATCCAGTTCCCGAAACCGGAGGCCGGACCGGCGGCCACCACCACCCCGTCGGCCACCGCGAAGATCGGCGTGCCGTCGGCCGCGGCCAGGTCGATCCCTTTGTGCCCGCCACCGCGGGAGCCGAACACATCGGAAACCGAATAGGTACCGGCGGCCATCGGCTGGACACGGTCCAGCCGTCCGACACCCGCGGCCAGCGACGGTGTCGCGGTCGCGGCCGGGTTGGCGGTCGCGGTCTCCTCCGGCCCGGGCGATACCGCCGCGGCGCGCCGATCCCCCAGCGGGGGCGTCGTTCCCGCCCCGGGGTCGAGCACCGAGCCGCCCTCGCATACATCGTCGACCGCGGGCATCACGATCACCAACACCACTGTCATCAGGCCGAGCACCAACCCGAGGGCCGTCCCCAGCACCGATTTCGCGCTCACCGCCGGGTTCCGGGGGTCACGTGTTGCGCCGGGTCTCGTTGAGGGTGTCGGCCAGGGCGCGATTCACCTCCGCGGCGGCCGCCAGCTGCTGCTGTAGCAGAGCGACCTTGCGCCGCAGCGCGGCCGCGTCCATCCGCTCCAGGCTCGGTCCCTCGGCGGCCCGCACCCAGTTGCGCACCGAATTGGTGTGCACCCCGATCTGTTCGGCCACCACCCGGCACGCCTCCGATTCGCTGCGCAATTTTCCGGTGAGCGCGAGAACCTGTTCGACGGCGGCGGCCCGCACCTCGGGGGACACCCGACGATAGGACCGATGCGGCATCATACGCCGCTCCCGCCCGCCGGGTGCGCGCCGTCCGGTACGGCGGCCGGCTCACCACCGGACCGCCCGGGGTAGGAGGTGAACTCGTCGAACCGCTGATTGGTGTCGTGGATACCGCTGAGCTTCTCGGCGGCGGTGAATTCCATGTGGAACGGAATTCCGGGCCGGCGGTCCTCACCGATCTTCAGCAGGAATTTACCGGTGCCGGGCGGAGCCGGTCGCAGCTGTCCGGGTTTGAGTGCCTCCCCCGTGAGCGCTTGCGGCGCAGACCATGCGGTCACCATCTCCTCCTCGGCGGCGGTGAACGGCACCGTACTGTCCAGCCGTTTGATCTCCTCCGCGGGCAGCGCGCCGAAGATCTTGGCGCGCGCGCGTTCCAGGAAACCGAGCGCCTTGGCGATGGCGGCTTCCGAACCCAGCGCCTGCAGGTCCTTGATGGTGTGGCTGATCATGATCAAGGCGGTGGCGATACCACGCTGCAAGCGGGTGAGTTCGTCGACCCGGTCCACCATGAAATCGCCCAGGCCCAGAACCTGCCACAGCTCGTCCATCACCACCTGGAAGTACCGCTGCGGAGCCATCCCCGCGTCGGTGAGCGTATGCGCCGCCTCCACCGCGGCGAAACCGTCCGCCCAGCAGGCCAGCATCACGGCGGCCTTGAGTTTCTTGTCGCCGTTGGGGATATGGGAGACATCGATGCACACCGCCACCGAATCGGTATCGATCGGCACGGTGGTCTGGCCGTTGAACACGGCTCCGAACGGCCCCTGGGTGAGCGCGCGCAACGAGCGCCGCAGGCCCCGGATCGCGGCGTGGTATTCGGCCGGATCGTCGGCGCCGGCGTCGAGCATCATCTCCTCGCCTCCGGCGACGATGACCTCGAGCAGATTCTCCATGATGGGCGGCCGGTCAGGGGTGTAGCCACTGCCCGGCCGGTACAGAATGCGCAGGGCGGTGGAGATCAGGGTCTCCTCGTAGTCGCGCACCCGCGCCCCGCGTACCAGTTCCACCAGGCCCGCGATCAGGGTGACCTGCCGGGCCCGCAGATCCTGCAGCACCTGCAACTGCAGTTCCGGATGCCCGTCCAGGCGGGGCACGATATCACCCAGGACCCCACCGGCCAGCGGGTTGAGTTTGCCGTGCCCGTAACCGAGGTCGATCACCTGGCCGCCGACCAGTTCCACCAGCCGCCGGTAGTCGGGTTTCACATCGGCCAGGATCAGCGGGGTGATGTTCTGCGCCACCCCGCCGAGTACGATCCGGCGCACCAGCGAGGATTTACCGAAACCGTTGAGCCCGAGCACGAACAGGCTCGGCGCGGTGATGAAACTGCCGCGCATGAACCAGTTCATCGGATCGAAGCAGACCGGGGCGCCCGTGTGCAGATGGGAGCCCAGCGGGGTGCCGATGAGCGGTGCGCCGGCACCCACCGACCACGGCCACAGACCGGCGACCTGGGCTGTGGTGGCCCGATATTCCACCGGACGACCCACCACGTTCATCCGGCCGCCCCCGGCGCCCGCGAAACCGCGATCGGTGAGCTGCGCGGTCTGCCGGTCGAAACCGTCCTGGAATTCCTGTTCGGCCCGCGCGGCGTAGTTGCGGCGGCGGATATCGTCGGTGCGGACCCGGAACGTCGCCCACGCCGCGCGCAGTCCGGCGCCCTCGCGACTGATCTCCTCCAGTCGCGACCGGGTGGCCGCGTCCAGCAGCGGCGGGCCGGATCGACGCCGTTTCTCGGCCCGCATCCGGGCGCGGCGGGCGGCCTTGTCGAATTCCGGTGTACCCATGGCCCGGTCGGCGGTGGTGTCCACCCGGGTGCGGCGAGCACGGTCCCGGCTTGCCGGGGCACCGTCGCTGTCGGCCCGGTTCCGGCGCGGGGCACGCGAGCGTTCGCCGTCGCGCCACTCGGCGGGCGCACCGCCGCGCAGCCCGCCCCGGTCGCCGTCGCGGCCGGGGCGCGCCCGGTCGCCACCGGTGACCCGGACCCGGTCGCGTTCCCGTACGGGTGGCTCGTGCTCGCGTGCCATCAGTCGTTCACCCCGCCAATGCTTTCGGAATGGTCGCGTGCTCGGGCAGGATCACCCCGCAACCGAGCGATGCCGCGAAGGCCGCCGCCTGGTAGCGGTAGCAACGGCGAATCTTCAGCCGGGCCTGCGTGGACAGATCGCGGGTGATGGCCTCGATACGCGGCAGATCACCGCGCAGCGGTTCGGTGATGGTGACCAGCGCACCGAACCGGGTGACCCCGTGACCTCGTGCCTGTTCCTCGCGCGCCTGCTGGGTGGCGCCCACCCGCAGCGTCGCCGAGGCCGACACCACACCCCGCTCGCTCTGCTGGGCGACCAGGGCGTTCTTGAAATCGTCGTCCACGATCTCGGCCGCGTCGGCCGCCGAATGCGGCCGGTACACGATGGCGATCCGTTTCCGCGGCACCTCGGGATTGGGTGCGAGCAGCCGCTGCAGCACCCGTTCGTCCACCGCGCCCTCCGGAGCGGTGTCCATTTCCCAGGTGACCGATCGCCCGCCGTCGTGGATGAGGTGATCCCATTTCTCGTCGTGCGATACCGGGCCCGCGTCCGCCCAGTCCAGGCCGTGTCCCTCCGGTTCACCGGCGGCCACCTCGAGATCGGCCTGGGAGGCGGGATCGTAGCTGCGGCGGATGAACGAGATCACCTCGTCCGCCGACATCGGCTGGGCACGGACCCCGGCCTCGGCGAGCGCGGCGCAGATACCGGGCAGCCGGCGGCCGATCTCCACCGCTTCCTCCGCCGGGTTCTTCCGGCGTTCGGCGGTGGTGGCCTTGAAGGTGATCGCGACCCGCGGCAGCAGTTGCACCCGCTCCTGCGGCAATTCGGTGGCGAGTTCGTACATCACCTGCTGAGCCAGATCGGGCGCTTCGGGCCGGGTGATCGTGGAGACCTCGGTGAGCAACCGGTTCCCGGTTTCGGGGACGGTGTCGATCACCGGAACCACCGCGACGATATCGCTGGTCTGGCCCACCGAGGCCAGGAAGGTCCCCCACGCCGATACCCAGCGGTCGATCACCGGCTGGTCCACCGCCTCGTGCCCCTGGGGCCAGGCACGCAGCACCACGGTGTACTGCGCGAACTGGGGCAGGTGGATCATGCCGAAGCTGTAACCGCCGGCATCGATTCCCTCGTAGAGCTTGGAGGGGGCGAGCAGCCCCGGGAGCCGGGTGAAACCACCCGGGACCCGGGAGAACCGGCCGCCGCGATACACATGCTCACCGCGGCTGCGCGAACGCATCCAGTGGAACATCATCAATCCCGTCTCGTAGCCCGAACGGCCCCCGCTCCGCATGACCAGGGGCGCCATGATCACCACACCGGCCCCGCCCACGATCGCACCCCACTGGAAACCACCGACCATGGCGGTGACCAGCGCGGTGATCACCACGGCGAACCCGAGCACGGTCTCTTCCCAGCGCAAGCCGAAAAGACCGGCGCTGCGCGGTTTCTGCCACAGCCCGTAGGAGCGGCGTTCGTAGGTTTCGGTGCTCGTCATCGCGGGATCGTGCTCCTACCGAGGTCGGGGGAACGGTTGGCCCAGCGGTCGCCCGCGACATCACCCATGGCCTGATCCGCGCGGGACATCCCGGCGGTCGCGGATCTGGCAGCGCCGATCCTGTTGGCCACCCGGGACGCTCCGGACGGTACACCGCCGGCTCCGGACGGTTCACCCGACCGCTGGCCTCGTGCGGCCGGAGCAGGCGCGCCGCCGCCTCCGCCCCCGCGTGGGGGCGGGGTCGGGCGGGGCAGTCCGCCCCCGCGAGGCGGCGGGGGCGGACCCGCGGCGCCGCCGACGTATCCGGCTCGGCCGGGTGCGGCGGCGCCCTTGGCGCCCACCGCCTTGGTGCCCATGGCACCCAGTCCGGCCGCCGCGATCAGCGTGCCACCGGCCGCGGTCAGACCGGAACCGCCGCTGCCGACGATGGCGACCGCCGGGGTCACCAGGCGCATCAGCGCGGGTAGGACGAAGGCCACGCTGCACAGCAGGACGATCGCCACCAGCATCCGCTGGGCTTCCTCCGCCTCGGGCAGCCCGGCCGGAGTCATCTCGTCCACATGCCCGGCCGTGGTGAACGCGATCATGTACACGATCGCCGCCACGGGCTTCCACAACATGAAGGCGATGATCCAGCCCACGAGTTTCTGATACGACTGCTTACCGGTGTTCATCCCGGAGGCCGCGGCCGCCAGGGGCAGTACGCCGGCCGCGATCACCAGCAGGCCCTGCCGGACGATGGCGAGCACGATCTGGGCGAGCGCGCCGAGCAACCCGACGATCGCGATGATCAGCACCAGACCCGGCGAGAACGCTTGCAAAGCACTGGTTTTCACCATGAGTTCGGCCATGTTCCGGGCGTTGCCGTCGGTGGCGTCCTGGATGATCCACTCGGCGAAGCGGTCCGAGGCCTGTGTGCCGGCGACGATCACCGCGCCCAGCATCCAGGAGCTGAACACCACTCTGGTGAACATACGGAACGATTCGGCCGCTTCGTCCATCGCGGCCCCGCGTCTGGCCTCGGCCAGGCGTAGACCGGTGATGATGATCGAGGCTATGAGCAGCAGTATCTGTACTTGATAGGTGTAGTCGTTGATCTTGGTGAACAGGGTGCCGGAATCACTGGTCACCTCATTGGGCACCTTCATCCAGAAGGTGAGCGCCAGAATGATGGCTTCGCCCAAGCCGTTCATCAACGAATCGACCACCTTGCCGAAGGTCGAATCCCACGCCTTGTCCTTGACCGCGGTGGCGGCCTCGCCCGGATGTGCCGCCGCGTTACCCGCCTTGCACACCGCCGCCGCGGCATCGCCCAGGGAGAGCCCGGGCAGACCGATCTCGTCGAGAGCGTCGTGTATCTCGTTACAGGTCTCGTCGAATCCGTAGGTCTGACCGTAGGCCACGGTGGGCGTCGCCACCATCACGGTGAAGATCACCGCGAAAATGGTGACGAACCGTCTGGCCAGCGATACCCGTCGCGATATCGCGGGGTCCCGCTCCCGGTCGGCGGGCGAGCTGTCTTCGCGTGCTACCTGAGCTTCCACTTTCCGTCCCAACATCGGAATCACCATCGAGTCCACCCCTCGAGCGATTCGACATACTCGGTCTGTGTGTTCGGCGAGGTGGTCGGCTTGAGCCGCCAATCGCCCGCGTCCCACACCATGATCAGCCGCAAGGTCACCCATATCGGTTTGCCGTCCAGCGCCGGGGCGCGCAACGCCAATCGCACGATCGCCATATCGTCCGCGTAGTCGTCGATCTTGAACGCGTCGGAGGCCACGAGATACCTGGTCACCGATTCGGGCTGCTGCTGGGGCAGCAGATCCGATTCCAGCGCCTTGTCGTAGGCCGCGATCTGCTGCGCCGAAACCCGCACCTGACGCACGTACAGGTCACGATGCGCGGGCCGGGCATTGAGCCGGTAGGTGATCTGGGCCGCTGCCAGCGCGGCGCCCTGCGGGGTATGCGCATACCCCACGGCCAGGCCGTCCTCGATCCGTTGCGGACCGTCGGAAGTCGAGAACGGCACCGAGGCTCCGTACACCCGCTGCCAGCCACGGGGCTCGGTCGTGCCCGCCGGCGCCGCGGTCAGCCAGTCCGGGTCCGCCGGATTGCGCTGCGGCGACGGGTCCTGCGGGAGAACCTGTCCGGCCGGGTTGTTCGGGATATCCACCCGGCGGTTGAAAACGTCTACATCGGGATCGGCGAACCCTTCGCCGACCGCGGGCGGAGGCGCCGGAGCCGATTCGGGCTTCTCGTCCCGGCCGGTCCACATGACGACACCGACCACCACGATCAGGGCCAGTACCGCCGCGGACGCCACGACACCGAAGGAGACGCGGTCACGCTGATAGGTCTCCTTCCCGCTCACTTCGGTGCCTCCAATTTCACTGTGTCACTGGGTAATTCGTCAACGGCATCGATGGGACGCGTGGTCGATTCCGGATCCGGCAGCCGTAACCTCCAATCCTGCGCGAACCACTCCACCACGGTGTGGTTCACCGCCCTCGAACTATCCGAGTACTCGCTGTACACATCCACCGCCGCGCGCTGATCGGTGTACTCGGTGATCCGGTACCCCAGCAGTCGCGGCGCGTAGACCGGATCCGCGGGCCCGCTGATCGACAACTGCACCCGGTTCACCGCCCATTCGTCCTTCGCCGGGCCCGGAACAACTTCCCGGGCAACGATATTCGACCATTGCCCATCGTCGGCCACCGAGAGCCGCACGGTGTGCACCATGGCCGCCACGGCGGCACCCGGTGGAGAATGCTCGAAACCTGTTGCGGCACCGTTGGTTTCCGCCGAAGGACCTTGGTCGGTATGTGGCAACGATACGCCCTGGAAGGCTATCCAGCGCACATTCGTCGGCGGCGCGGACAAATCCGGCGGCGCGGTGGTGTCGCCGTCGCCACAGCCGACGGCACCGGCCAGCAGGGCCGCGGCGGCCAGCACGACCGCGGCACACGGCCGGCGGAACCGGCGCGCGGCCGGTATCACGGTCGAATTCATGCCCAGTTGTTCCCCTCGCCTCGCCGCCGGATCACCCGGGCAGGAACGCCAGGGCGATACCGGAGGCAGTGCTGGCGACGGTCGCGCCGAGCAGACTCATGAGTACCCCGTGCGAGGCGTCGTTCATCGCCAGATCACCCTTGAAGGTCAGCCACAGTTTTCCGGCCGAAACGATCATCCACGCGAGACAACCCATGAGAACGAACCACAGCAGCCAGTTCAACAACTGCATCAACGGTTCCAGAACCTCGGCCGGCATCTGCTTGTACGCCAGTACACCGACCGCCCCGACCACATCCATCACAACCTCACGTTCCGATAACGGCGTTCATGATGGTGCCCGCGCTGGTGGCGACCACACCGCCGATCATCGCGCCCGCCACCATCTTCGGAGATTCCAGACCGCCACCGGTCCACTTCTCCCAGGCGAATTTACCGCCCGCGTAGATGATGCCGCAGATACCGGACAGCAGCACGAACCAGGTGAGATACCGGACCAGCTGCAGGATCTTCTCCGACCCGGGCGGGGCCTCGGGGGTCGGATTGCCCACCTGCGCCACAACGACGGTGTCGTAGGCCTGGTGAACCGCGAGAAGTACGGTGCTCATCGGGTGCCTTTCTCGATAGCTGAGGTGCAATTCGGGGTCCGCGCGAGCGCGGGGAGCACAGAACGGGATACGTGCTCGACGGCGATCACGGCATCACTCCTCCACGAATCTCGATCGGCCCCGGACAGGGGCGGCCTCCGGTTCCTCCAGCGCGGCGCGGGCCGCCGCGACGATCTCCGAACCGATTTCCCGGACGTCCAGGGGAACCTCGTCCAACGGGTCGATCCGGCGGCGACGCTGAACCGCGGTGGCCGCCCCCGGAGTCCACACCGGCAGTTTCTCCGGTTCCACCAGCGTCCACTCCTCGTACCACGGCACCTGCCACACCTGACCGGCCAGTGAGGCCACCACATCCCGGTAGCGCCGGATCTCCGGTGCCATCCGTCCCGGGCGTGCGGCCACCGTGATCAGGCCCAGGACCCGGCTGGGGCCGGCGAATCCGGAGTGGTGCTGGCGCAGCAGATCATGGGCGTGGGTCAGACCGGCGATGGTTTCGCGGGCCACCAGCACCACGAAAGGAGACTCCCGGTCGAAGACGCCGGGCCAGCGACGGCCCGAATCCGCGGCGGGGGCGAGCACATGCGCCAGAGTGCTGACCCCGGCGCCCCCGTGGACACCCAGCAGCCACACCAGCGGCGCCCGTCCGGCGCCGGGAACGGGTCGGTCCCAGATCGCGGCGCAGCGCGATTCCGGTGGCGGCACCACTCCGGCGGTAGCGGTACGGTCGGGTCGGCGAGGAAGATTCATAGCAAGAGACATGATGCCTCCCTCGGAGACGCCGCACACGGTCCGCGGAGACCGCAGCGAAGGCGAAGGTACCGCACCTCCCTCGGAGACGCCGCACACGGTCCGCGGAGACCGCAGCGAAGGCGGAGGTATCGCATCATGACGCCATCCCCGCCAACAGTCGCTCATAGATCCGGCGGGTCTCCTCGGCGAGTGCGGTATGGCATACCAATTCGCCACGCGCCAGATGCGGGTCGTAGGGCACCTCGACGATATCGCGAACCCAGCCGGAGAGATGCTCGCGCAGATGGTCGGCCACCCGCGAATCGGCGCCCGGGTGCTGGTGTGAAACGACGATGGTGGTGTCGCCGACGATTCCGCCGCCCATCGGTTCGGCGGCATCCCCGTACTCGTCGTCCAGCCACTCCAGTGTCACCCGCAGCCGGTTCGCCGCGTCGCTACGCGCCGGGATGGTCAGGACCAGTGCCACATCCGCGTCGTCGAGCAGGGGACGTAATTGGCGGCTCGCGATGGGGCTGCCGCCGTCGTAGACGGCGGTGTATCCGTCCCGGTCCACCGCCCGCGCCACGGTGAGATAGCTGGCGCGGCGGCGCAGCGGCGCGGCATCCCGCCACAGCAGGCCGATCCCCGACGTGGCCCGCGACATACATTCCTTCAGCGGTGCCGCCTCGTCGTCGCCGCGCCCGTAGAGCCACTGCTGGAGGCTGATCGGGTGCAAATGCTCGTCGGCGCCGCGCAAGGCGAGATCACCCCCGGCCGGGGTGGCGTCGACCGCTACGGTATCGGTTCCCCCGAGACCGAGCTCGCCCGCCAGACCCAGTGCGGTGGTGGTCGTTCCGGCACCACCGCATCCGCCTACCACCAGGATCGGCCGGGCCGCCCCGGCGGCACGGTACCGGCTTTCGCCCCGCAAACGCACCACGGGCGCATTCCCGGCCGCGTCGGGCTCGTCGGCCGCACCGGAATCCGGTGCGGTATCGAGCCAGCGGCTCCAATCCTCTCCCATCGCTGCACTCTCCTCTACCCGGCCGCGATACCCGTGATGAGGGTGCGGCCGTCGACCACCGCGGTGGTGACCGTCTGCCTGCTGTAGGTGGCGGGTTCGCCACCGGGCCGGTACTCGGTGACCTCGACGGAGTACCGCCCCTCGGCCAGCGTCACGATCCGCACGCAGTGCCCGGTACCGGGCTCGACGCTGTCGATCCCGGCTTGGATGACCTCGGCGGTGGACACGGGTGCTCCGGGAGCGACGACCGCGTGTGCCTCGGTACCGGAACGCTGCACGTAGTAGGCGTATTGGAAGCGCAGTATCGCGGCCGGTCCGGAATCCGTTCCCCCGGGACCCGCGCCGCGCACCATGGTGCCGGTCTGTTCGGTGGGGCACCGATCGGCGGCCGGTCCCGTATCGGTGCTGCCGGAGGTGAATCGAAGGCCGGCGCCGTCGTCGGGAGTTGCGGCCTGCGGCGCCCCCGGGGCCAGGAGATACAGCACGACGGCCGCGGCGATGGCGAGTAGTACCACCGCGGCGGCGAGTACGACCAAGACACGGCGCCGCTGGACCTCGGTGCCCCCGGAGGTTTCCCGTGGTCGGGCGCGGCCGATCCGGAGGGGCTCGGCGGGTTCCCCCTCGCCGTCCGGCCACGGAAACCGCACCAGATCGCCCTCGTGATCGGTCTCGGGTTCGTCCACCCAGTCGGACCAGCCCCCGGTGAACTCGCTACGCCTGCCGGACAGTTCGGCGGGCGCCGGATCGGGTGAGGCGGAAGCGCTGCCCGCCTCCGCGATGTAGTCGGGATACCGGGCCGGACCGTCGTCCGCCGACTCCGTGACCTCGGCCCCGCGATCTCCGTGGCCGGCCGGCACGGTCGTGTCGCTCTCCGCTTCCGGCTCGAGCGGATCGTACCATCGGTCGAGCTTTTTGTAGGACTTCAACATTCCCCCATTCCCGTGGCGCCGGGCACGTGATATCGCATCATCGATCCCTCTCGGCGATCAGTTCACGGAGAACGAGTAGGTTCCGGTTGTCGACGGCGCGCTGGACGGGGCGGCCGCCGGCCCGTCCGAGGAAGCACCGTCGGCTCCTGTCCCAAAAGGAAATTGTCCCGTACCGGAGGGAGCGGGGGGAGGCGACGCGCCGGGGTCGGCGCCGAAAGATCCTTCCGAGGGCGGGACCTGCGCTTTCGTGGTTCTCTCGACTCGCGGCGAGTCGGCGGAAACCGGTTTGTTGCCGCTGCCGTGTACCGCGGCGAGATCTCGCGCGGCGGCGGCGAACCAGTCGGCGATGAACTTGGTCGGCGCCTCACCGGTGGCCGAAACAGCCGCGTTGCCATAGGCCTGATGCCGCTGGATGGTGTCCCAGTACCGGACCCAGGTCGTGGTGTCGAGCAGAGCGTGGTTATCGGTGATGTTCTCGACCACCGCGTCGAAAGCCTGGCTCACCAGCCGGATTCCGGTGGTCGGCGGGATGAGCTGCGGTATCGCGCCCAGCAGCTTGGTACCCAGGAGCAGCAGCGCCGCCGGAGGATTCGCCAGGCCCGCGGTGGCGAGTTCGGCGATCGCGGTGGGGTTCAGCACGGTGCGCACCACGGTGACCACCGCGTTCAACCCGATCAGGCCGACCTTCAGCAACGCACGCATGGCGCCCGGAATATCCAAGGGGGTGCGCGGATCGGCGGCGTCGGCCAGCCGTTCGGAGATCGACTTCTTGGGCGAGATGTTCAGCGTCGCCAGTGAGGTGCCCTGAATATCCTCGTTCACGACCTTGGTGGCGGTTTTGATCGAGGTGAACGCGAGCGCCTGCGCGACCGAGGTCAGCGAGGCGATCGGATCGCCACCACTGAGCTTGGCCTGGCCCACGATACCGGCCACCGCCTTGAGGATCGGCGCGCCCTCGGGTGCGTCGCAGGCGAGATCGCCGGCGGCGCAGAAACTGGCCACCCGTCCGGTGAGCGTGCCGAAATCCTCCGCCGCGTCCCGGTTCGGGGCGATACCGCCGCCGGTCGCCGGAGTCTGTGGCAGCGCGGCGATCTGCGCCGTCTGCGCACCCTCGGTGCCCGGTACGGGATCGGGAGTCGCCTTGCCCGGAGCGCCGGGGAAGAGCGGGGCGCCGGGAGTGCGGGTGGGGTCGCCGATGAGCGCCACCGCCGCGATCTTCTCGGCGGGCAGCGCCCCGTCGCCCTGGCCGATCTCCTGGGCGAACAGGGAAGCCACATGGGCGCCCTGGGAGTACCCGACAATGGCGAACCGGGTTTCGGGGCAGCGCTTCGCCACCGAACCGGCCATACTCCGCAACCGCATCAGGCCACCGCTGACCGAATCCGAATACGGTGTGGCGCTACCACCGTCCACACCACCGAAACTGGACTCGTAGGGCACGTAGGCCCGGTCCACCAGCCCCTGTTCCGGAGCAGCGGCCATAAGCGGCCGGAACACGGTGGAGAGCATGCCGGTATCGGTGGTGGGCGCCGCGTCCGGCGACGATTCACCGGTGCCCTGAATCCCCAACGCGTACAGCGCCGGACACGAGGAAACCGCGAGTTCGGTGGACGGGCCCGCCGGGTTCGGCGCCTGAGCGTACGCGGGGGCGGCGAGAGTGCCTGCTGCCGCGGTCGCCAGAGCGACGGTGAGTGCGAACAGCATCCCCGAAATTCTTGTGCATCCAGCCATAGCGACCCGCAATCAGTCCTACCGCAGTTACCGAGCGCGATGAAACGCAATAGACGGTAACAGATTCCGGCTATGACCGCTGAAAGGGCGAAGAGTTTACGCGACCCGCCTGGCCGACCCGCATACATGACGGCGCGCCGACGCCCGAATGTTACAAATTTTCCGGTAGAGCCAGTGGGGTTGACAAGTCCCCGAAACGCTCAGGCGGCGGACGTCACCCGGTAGACGTCGTAGACACCCTCGACGTTGCGGACAACATTCAGCAAATGCCCGAGATGCTTCGGATCGCCCATCTCGAAGGTGAACTTGCTGATCGCCACCCGGTCCCCGTGCGTGGCCACCGAGGCGGACAGAATGTTGACCTTCTCGTCGGCCAGCACCTTCGTGACATCGGAGAGCAGCCGGGTACGGTCGAGGGCTTCGATCTGGATCGCCACCAGGAACACCGAATGCGGCGACGGGGCCCATTCCACGTCGATGATGCGCTCCGATTGCGCCCGTAGCGAATCGGCGTTGGTGCAGTCCACCCGGTGTACACTCACCGCGCCACCGCGGGTGACGAAACCCATGATCTCGTCCCCGGGAACGGGGGTACAGCATTTGGCGAGCTTCGCGACGGTGCCCTCGGCGCCGGGGATCAGCACCCCGGCATCGCCGGTGAGCCGCTGCCGCGACGGGGTGGTGGACGGTGTGGAGCGTTCGGCGAGTTCGTTTTCCACATCGCCGATACCGCCCAGTTGCGCCATCAGCCGCTGCACCACGTGGTGGGCGGAGACCTGATGCTCCCCGACCGCGGTGTACAGCATGGAGATATCCCCGTAGTGCAGTTCGTGCGCGACCGCGTTCATGGCGTCGACGTTCATCAAGCGCTGCAGCGGCAGCCCGACGCGGCGGACCTCCTTGTTGATCTGGTCCTTACCGCTCTCCAGAGCCTCTTCGCGACGCTCCTTGGCGAACCACTGACGTATCTTGGCCTTCGCTCGCGGCGAGACCACGAAACTCTGCCAGTCGCGGCTCGGACCGGCATTGGGGGCCTTGGAGGTGAATACCTCGACCACCTCACCGTTCTCCAGCTGCCGCTCCAACGCCACCAGCCGCCCGTTCACCCGCGCGCCGATACATTTGTGCCCTACCTCGGTGTGCACCGCGTAGGCGAAATCCACGGGGGTCGACTTCTGCGGCAGGGTGATCACATCGCCCTTCGGGGTGAAGACGAAGATCTCCGGCGCCTTCAGATCGAACCGCAGCGATTCCAGGAACTCGGCCGGATCCGCCGCCTCCCGCTGCCAGTCGAGCAGCTGCCGCATCCAGGCCATATCGTCGACCTCGGCGGCGTCACCGGAATGGCGGCCCTTGGTCTCCTTGTAGCGCCAGTGCGCGGCGATACCGAATTCGGCGGTCCGGTGCATATCGTGCGTGCGGATCTGCACCTCGAGGGGTTTACCGTCCGGGCCGACCACCGTGGTGTGCAGCGACTGGTAAACGCCGTAGCGGGGCTGGGCGATGTAGTCCTTGAACCGTCCGGCCATCGGCTGCCACAGCGAATGCACCACGCCGACCGCGGCGTAGCAGTCGCGGACCTCGTCACAGAGGATCCGGATACCCACCAGATCGTGGATATCGTCGAAATCCTTCCCCTTGACGATCATCTTCTGATAGATCGACCAGTAGTGCTTGGGCCGGCCTTCCACGGTGGCGGGGATCCGGGACGCGGCCAGCGTGTTGACGATTTCCGCGCGCACCTTCGCCAGATAGGTGTCACGTGACGGCGCCCGGTCGGCGACCAAGCGGACGATCTCGTCGTACTTCTTGGGATGCAGGATCGCGAAGGCGAGATCCTCGAGCTCCCATTTGACGGTGGCCATACCGAGCCGGTGCGCCAGCGGCGCGATCACCTCGAGCGTTTCCCGCGCCTTCTTGGCCTGTTTCTCCGGCGGCAGGAACCGCATGGTCCGCATATTGTGCAGCCGGTCGGCCACCTTGATCACCAGAACACGCGGATCGCGCGCCATGGCGATGATCATCTTGCGAATGGTCTCGGCCTCGGCCGCCGCCCCCAGATTGACCTTGTCGAGTTTGGTGACCCCGTCCACCAGGTGCGCGACCTCGGAGCCGAAGTCCGCGGTGAGCTGCTCCAGCGAATACCCGGTGTCCTCGACGGTGTCGTGCAGTAGGGCCGCGACCAGGGTGGTGGTGTCCATCCCCAGTTCGGCGAGGATGTTCGCGACGGCCAGCGGATGGGTGATGTAGGGGTCGCCGGATTTGCGGAACTGGGTCGCGTGCCGCTCGTCGGCCACGTCGAAGGCGCGCTGCAGCAGGGTGAGGTTGGCCTTCGGGTACAGCTCACGATGCACGGTGGCCAAGGGCTCGAGCACCGGTTTCACCGCCGGGATACCACGCTGACCCGTCATCCGGCGGGCCAGCCTGGCGCGCACCCGCCGGGACGCCGAACTGGGCACGGCCCCCGACTGCCGTACGGCCCCCGTTTCGGCTGCCGAGCCGCCCTGCGCCCCGGCAGTGGGCGTGGGGGCATCGGCACCGTTGGACCGCGAGCCGGATGTCTGCTCGACATTCGCCTCGCCCAGATGCTGAGTCATGCCACCACCTCTCCGTGCCGCGGTCTGTCACCGCAACGTTCCAGACCACCAACTTTAGCCCCCGAGGTAGTGCGGGAAGCCCGCACCGCAACACCATCGACACCTATCGATACACATATCGCGCCGATCCGGCCCCGGCGCGAGCCAGAACTTCCCCGGCCCGGGCGGTTCCGGTTCATTCCATCAGCCCTTCCGGGGTGAGTTCCAGCCGCCGGGTCACCCCGATATCGTCAAGGAACCGCGGATCGTGACTCACCACGATGAGCGCCCCCTGGAACGCCGCCAACGCCTGGGTGAGATGGCCGAGGCTCACCAGATCCAGGTTGTTGGTGGGTTCGTCGAGGATCAGCAGCTTGGGCGCCGGTTCGGCGAGCAGCAGCATCGCCAGGGCCGCCCGGAGCCGTTCACCGCCGGAAAGCGCCGCGGCGGGCACATCGGCGGCGGCACCCCGGAACAGGAACCGGGCGAGCCGGGCCCGGATCCGCTCCGGATCCGCGTGCACCGCACCGTCCGCTACGTTCTCGTATACGGTCCGGCGCTCGTCGAAGAGGTCCAGCCGCTGCGGTAGCAACCGCCAGGGCACCCGCGGGGGTTCGTCGGTGATCCGCTGGAGCAGCGTCGTCTTACCGGCCCCGTTGCGGCCGGTGATCGCCACCCGCTGCGGACCGTCGATCGCCAGCGAGACCACCGGCCCGTTGGCCAGTGTCACCTCCGCCAGCGTGACGACCTCCTGCCCCGGGTACAGCCGGGTATCCGGCAGGTCCACCCGGATCTCCCGGTCGTCACGCAACAACTCCTGGGCCTGCTCGAGCCGCTCCTTCGCGTCCTCCACCTTCTCGAGATGGCTGTTGCGCAGTTTGCCCGCCGCTACCTCCGCCTGCCGTTTGCGCTCTCCCATCACGATCTTGGGTTCGCGCTTGTTCTCGTACATCTTCTGTCCGTACCGCTGCCGCCGGTCGAGTTTGATCCGCGCCTCCACCAGTTCGCGTGCCTGCTTACGGACATCGCTGCGCGCCTCGCGGATGGCCGCGCGGGCCGCTTCCTGCTCCTGGTCGATGATCCGCCGGTATTCGCTGTAATTACCACCGAAGAGGCGCAGCAGACCGCCGCGTAGTTCCGCGGTGGTCTGCATCCGCTCCAGCAGTTCCCGGTCGTGGCTGACCACCACCACGGTCCCGGAGAACTGCGCGACGACGTCGTACAGCCGCGTCCGGGCCACTCGGTCGAGATTGTTGGTGGGCTCGTCGAGGACGAGCACATCGGGCTCCCCGAGCAATTCGGCCACCAGGCCGAGCAGCACCGTTTCGCCCCCGGACAGTGTCTCCAACCTGCGGTCCAGGTGTTGTACCGTACCGGCCAGATAGTCCAGCCCGAGCCGGCCGAGCAGCGCCACGGCGCGCTCCTCGACATCCCACTGGGTACCGACGAGGTCGAAATCGGATTCGTCACCGGTACCGGATTCGATACGGTGCAGAGCACCGCGCACCCGATGGATGCCGAGCACCTCGTCCACTCGCTGTCCCCCGGCGAGGCCGAGATCCTGGCGTAGATACCCGAGGCGCCCGGTCACGGCGACGGAACCGCGAGCGGGCCGCAACTCTCCCGCCAGCAAACGCAGGAAAGTCGATTTACCGGCACCGTTGGACCCGACGAGACCGATATGCCCGGGCCCGAGCAGCGCGTCGAGCCCGTCGAATACCGGTGTGCCGTCCGGCCAGGAAAAGGAAAGATCGGAAACGGAGATATGCGCCATGCTGCCCCTGGGAGGTATCGAACCGAACGCGACGCGCATGGTGCGGGTCGCACGAGCGACTACCTCATGAGAGCAACGGCGACTCCGATCCCCGGGAACAAGACCTCGGCTATTATACTCGAACGAAAGCTGATCCGCAAAATAATCCTGCCGTGACCCGTATCCGGCGACGCTACCGAGGGCTGCGGCGACGCCGGGCGTCCCCTGCCGCGGTGAAGGTGTAGCGGGACGTCATACGGTGACTATCGCCGTAACGGGGTAGTCGCCCTGACGCGCGCGTCCGCCCAGCGCCTCGATCTCCAGGACGACAGCCGCGGCCACCACCTCCGCCCCCACACTGCCGAACAGGTCCGCCGCGGCGGCGAGGGTGCCGCCGGTTGCCAGCACATCGTCGAGCAGCAGCACGCGGCGGCCCGCCAGCGCGACCCCACTCGCGGGCACCTCCAGTGCCGCGGTGCCGTACTCGAGCCGGTACTCCTTGGTGATCACCGGTGGCGGAAGCTTGCCGCGTTTACGAACCGCGAGCACGCCGGTGCCCAGAACGGTCGCTACTCCCGCGCCGAGCAGGAAGCCACGGGCGTCGACCCCGGCCACCAGGTCCACATCGGGTACCAGGGTCGCCAGGCATTCGACCACGGCCCGGAAACCTTCCGGATCGGCGAAAACCGGGGTGAGGTCGGCGAATCGTACGCCCGGCTCCGGGAAATCGTCGGCCCAGCGGGTGCATCTGCGCACCGACGCGGCGGCCCGGCCGATTCTTTCGGAGACCGCGTCCACGGGTTCGGTTGCCGCGGACTCATTCATCGACCTACCTCCATTGTCCGTACCGGGATCACCGCTGCAGAACCCAGCGGTCCATGTTCCAGCCGGATCCGGCCCGGGTGGGCCCCGCGATGCCGTGCTGCAGGCCGCCGGCGAACGCGATGGTGCGCGGCGTCGCGAACAACGGCACACTCGGCAACTGCGTCCACAGCAGGTTCTCGGCCTCGGTGAGCAGATTCAGCTGATTCGTCGAATTGTCGTCGGCCGCGAGCTGAGCCATGATCGAGTCGAAGCGGTCGTTGCGGAACTTACCCACATTGAGCCCACTGCCGGTACGTAGCCCGCCGATGGCCGCGATACCGTCGATCGATCCGGCCGGGCCCGGAGCACCGCCGGGGCCACCGAGTATCGCGTCCACCGCACCACCGGTGAGTTGTGCGGGAGTGAAATCCGGTGTGCCGGCGTCCTGTACGGTGATGCCCGCCGGTTCACAGGCAGCGGCGATCATCGATACCGTCCGCGCCCGCCGCGCGTCGGGAGCGAGATAACCGATACGCACGGTGAGCTGTTTCTCCCCGGCCTGGGCCAGAGCCGCCTTCGCACCCGCCACATCGGCGCCGGTGAACGGCCCGGAGGCCGCCTCCGTAGCCGCCGGATAATACAGCGAATCCTGCTGCAGGGTGCGCGAGTTGGAGACCGCCGAACCCGGCCCCGATTCCGGCGCCTCGGGGGTGCGGCCGAGCTCGTCGAACAGCGCCTGCCGGGGTACGCACAGAGCGAAAGCCCGCCGCGCCGCGGCTGATTCGAATACACCGCCGGTATCGAGCACCAACTGTTCGACACCGCGACTGGGCAACCGTTCGACGGAGAACGCGTCCAGATTCAGCTCGGGCAGCGCTCCGGTACCGATATCCACCACCGCCACCGAGCCGTCCTCGATACGGGCGGCCAGATCGACCGGTTTCGGATACACCACGACCCGGCCGGTCGCCGGCGCCTCACCCCACCAACGCTCATTGGCCACCAGGACGAGACCGTCCTCGAGGTCGAAGGATTCGATCCGGTACGGGCCCGAAGACGGGAAGCGGGTGATGTCGAGGTCGCCCGGGGCCATATCCCAGCCCTTGTTCCAGAACTCGGCGAGCCGGTCCAGCGCGGCACGGTCGTCGTGCTGCACCGCCGCCACGATATCCGGGACGTTCGCGCTCTGGGTGGCCACATGGGCCGGCATCAGCTCCCCGGCGCCGAACAGGGTGCGCCACGGCAGGTAGCGCCGACCGGGCCGGAACACCACGGTGGCGTCCTTGGACCCCGGCTGGCACTCCACCCGCTCGATATCTTCGTACCCGGCCGTGCTCGCCGAATCGAAGCCGGGGAAACGACCGCTGCGAGCGGCCCAGGTGAACACCAGATCGTCGCAGGAGGTGGGTACGCCGTCGGAGTAGACGCCGCGGGGGTTCAGCCGGTACTGGATGGTCTGCGCCTCACCGGGCACCTCCTTGGCGGTGCCCGCATCGGAGTCGGCGACCGCCTGACCGTCGGGCCCGGTGTAGAAGAATCCCGTCAGGACCCGGCCGAACACCGCCTGCGCCGAGGCGGCGCCCGCCGTGGTGCCACCGTTGTAGGTGGTCACGGCGGTGTCGACGGCGTACCCGATCGACGGGACCTGATCCTTATCGGAGCACCCCGCCACCAGTCCGGTGGCCGCGGCGGTGGTAGCGAGCAGGGCGAACGCCCGGCGCAGATATGGCTGTCGCATCGATCCGTACCCCTCGTATGTCAGTGCCGCCTCTGTCGTTTACCGGTGGGACGTGCGCCGGGCGTCGGGCCGGCCGCGCCGGTGCGCCGCGGGGGCTGGGCGTTCCGGTTCTCGGCACCCACGGGCCGAGAACCGGGACCGGCGCCACGTTCGGGTGCGGAGCCGGGCCGAGCCCCGGATCCTTGGCCGGCGCGCCGCGCGTGCACCTTCCTGGTGTGCGCGGCCACCGGTCCCCAGCGTTCCTTGATGGATACCAGCAGCGGGGTGGCGAAGAAGATCGACGAATAGGCGCCGACCACCGTGCCGACCAGCTGCACCAGGGCCAGATCCTGCAGGGTGCCGACCCCGAGCATCCACACCGCGATGACCATCAGGCCGATGATGGGCAGGGCACCGATCAACGTGGTGTTGATGGATCGCATCAGCGTCTGGTTGACGGCCAGATTGGCCTGTTCCGCATAGGTGCGCCGGTTGGTGTGCAGAACACCCCGGGTGTTCTCCTCGACCTTGTCGAAGACGACGACCGAATCGTAGAGCGAGAAACCGAGGATGGTGAGCATACCGATCACCATGGCCGGGGTGACCTCGAAACCGACCAGGGAGTACACCCCGGCGGTCACCACGAGGTCGAAGAAGAGCGCGGCCAACGCCGCCAATGCCATATCACGCTCGTAGCGGATACCGATGTAGACGCTGACCAGCACCAGGAAAACCGCGAGTGCGATCAGCGCCTGGCGGGTGATCTGGCCGCCCCATGTCTCGCTGACATCGGAGGCGCTGATGGCGTTACGGCTCGGAGTGCCGCTGTCGTCGGTGGGCTGGAACTCTTCGAACAGGGCGTTCTGCAGGACACCGAGCTGTTCGGCGTCCAGCGTTTCCGAACGGATCAGGATGGTCGCGGAATCACCGGTCCCCACGGTCTGCACCGATTCGGGATCCGAGCCGATCGCCTCGGAGTACACCTGCTCCACCTGCTCGGTGGTGGCGTCGCCGGCCGGAAGCTGGATACGGGATCCGCCCACGAAGTCGATACCGAAGGTGAAACCGCGCACCGCCATACTGGCCAGGCAGACCAGCACGATCAGCGCGGTCACCACATACCAGCGGCGCCGATTGCCGACCACGTCGAGGACACCGGTGCCGGTGTAGAGACGGTTCATCCAGCCGCGCCGGGGCCCGGAGGGGCGCGGGGCGGGAGCTTTGTCCATGGTCATGCTCATCGTCACGCCTTCCCCACCGCGGCCTCGGCCGCCTTCCGCTCGCGGGCGAGCTGCTGCATCGCACCGAGCCCGTTCACCGACGGTTTGGCCCAGAACGCCGAACGCGAGGCCAGCAGCACCAGCGGCGCCGTCACCAGGATCACGACGACCACATCCAGGATCGTGGTCAGGCCCAGCGTGAACGCGAACCCGCGCACCTGCCCCACCGCCAGCACGTACAGCACCGCGGCGGCGATGAAGCTCACCGCGTTACCGGACAGGATCGTTTTCCGGGCGCGCTGCCAGCCACGCGGTACGGCGGAACGGAAACTGCGCCCCTCGCGCATCTCGTCCTTGATGCGTTCGAAGAAGACGACGAAGGAGTCCGCGGTCATACCGATACCGATGATCAGACCGGCGATACCGGCGAGGTCGAGGGTGAAGCCGATCCAGCGTCCGAGCAGCACCATGATGCCGTATACCGCGATACCGGAGCCGATCAGCGACAGGGCGGTGAGGAACCCCAGCATGCGGTAGTAGATCAGGCAGTACAGCAGCACCACGGCCAAGCCGACCGCCCCGGCGATCAGGCCCGCGCGCAGTGACGACAGGCCGAGGGTCGCGGAGACCGTTTCGGCTTCGGAGGTCTGGAAGGACAGCGGCAGCGAACCGTATTTGAGGGTGTTGGCCAGGTCCTTGGCGCTGGAGGCGGTGAAATTACCGGAGATCTGGGTCCGGCCGCCCAGCTGGGGACCCTGCTGGACCACCGGGGCGCTGACCACCTCCGAGTCGAGGACGAACGCGACGCGCTGCTGGATGTACTCACCGGTCAGCGAGGCCCACGCATCGCTGCCACCGGATTTGAAGGTGAGATTGATTTCGTGCCGAGCTTGTTCGGTGTTGAAACCGGAGGTGGCATCGGCGATCTCCTGGCCGTCGATCCGGCTCTTGTCGAGCAGGAAGACCTCGGTGCCGTCGGTGGAACAGGTCACCAGCGGCAGATTCGGATCGTCGTTACCGGCGAGCGGATCGGCCGCGGCGCAGTCCATGGCGGACATGGCCAGCTGCTGCATGGTGGGGTCGGTGCTCTGCCGGAGGGTGCGCGCGGCGTCGATTTCCTTCTGGGCCTGCTCCTGCGGCGTCAGCGATTCGTCGGCGGGGGCCGGCTCGCCCGGGGCGGGAGCGGGAGACGGCTCGGCGGGCACCGGGGTGGTTTCGGCGGGGGGCTGCGGTTCCTCGGTCACCTGGGCCGGCCGGACCTGGAGTTCCTCGGCGGGCACCGGGGCGGCCGCCGGGGTTTCCGCAGCCGGGGCGGACTGGTCCTGCGGCGTACCTTCGGCGGGAATGTCACCGCCGGTGGGCGCGGTCCCGTCCGTCGGCGCCGGCGCCGAATCGGTCGGCGTGCCCTGCTCCGGTGTCGTGGGCTGTCCCGGGGCGGCGGGCTGACCGGGCGCCTGCGGCTGCTGTGCGGTGGGCGCCGGGGCCGCTCGGAGCACCGGCCGGATGTACAGCTTGGCGGTGGTGGCCAGGGTGCGGGCCTGCTGGCTGTCGTCGCCGGGGACGGTGATGACGAGGTTGTCCCCATCGATCACAACCTCGGAGCCGGACACCCCGAGACCGTTGACCCGGTTCTCGATGATCTCCTGCGCCTTGGTGAGGCTGTCCTGGCTGGGCCGGTTCCCGTCCGGGGTCCGGGCGGTCAGCGTGACCCGGGTACCGCCCTGTAGGTCGATGCCCAGTTTGGGTGTCGGTGATTTGTCACCGGTGAAGAACACCAGCGCGTAGATCGCGGCCACCAGCACGCCGAACAAGGCGAGCCAGCGGAGTTGGTGCGCCGATCCCTGAGACGGTGGCACAGGTCGTCATCTCCTAGGCGGAAGTTCTGGGTGAAACGGCCACGGCACATGCCGGGACCACCGGTCGCCCGGAGTGTCCGGACCGGTGGCCGGGCCGTGGAAATCAGTCCTTGGTCAGCCGGATTTCGGTCTGCTCGGGGGTCTCCTCGGCAGCCGGGGCGGCCGGAGAGGCGGTGGACTCGGCGTCCGTGTCGTCGCTGTCGTCACCTGTCTCGTCGTCGGTGAAATCGTCGACGCGCACCTCACGGATCGCCTGACGCAGCCAGGTGGTGACGACATCCTCGGCGATCTCGATATCGACGGTGGTGTCGTCGACCTCGACCACGGTGCCGTACAGGCCCGAGGTGGTGGTGACCCGGTCACCGGCCTTCAGGCTGTCCTGCATCTGGGCGACCTTGTCGGCCTCTTTCTTCTGGCGGCGCATACCGAGGAACATCACTCCCAGCATCGCGGCCAGTACGAGCGGAAACAGCAGATCCATGATCGAAGTCGGTTCCTGATCTGGGTGAGGAGAGGGACAGGTACGCACACAGTCTGCCAGCTCTTCCGATCCGCGCCACACCCGCACGCCGGAACCGGCGCGTACCGGCGGCCCCCGGCCGATGTGCGTGGCCGATATCACCATCCCCCGGATACCCCGCGGGGGGCGGGGCCACCCGCCCATAATCGCGTCATGACCCCGGAAGATGTGCGGCATGTCGTATTCCGCAGGGCCCCGTTCGGCCGCCGCGGCTACCAGGAGAAAGCGGTGGACGACCTCCTGGACGAGATAGCCGCCGCGCTGGCCGGCGGCCCGCCCCTGACCTCCGAGCGCCTACGCGCCCTCCCGCCGCCCCGCGAACTGTTCGCCCGCGGCTACCACCCCGACGAGGTCGACGCCTTCCTCGCCAGAGTCCGCACCGAGCTCGGCCTCTGAACCACCGCCCGCGTCGTGTTTCAGCACTCGAAGCGCATGCGCCGCGAAATCAATCGAACAAATCCAGGGTGGGCTGCGGTTCCCGTCCCCGGACCTCGAGCGCCCCGACCGTCAGATCCGCCGGCGGGGTCAGGCCGAGATGCTCCCAGGCCGCGGCGGTGGCGACCCGGCCGCGCGGTGTGCGCGCCACCATGCCCGCCCGCACCAGGAACGGTTCGCACACCTCCTCCACGGTGGAGGCCTCCTCCCCGACCGCGACCGCGAGCGTGGACACCCCGACCGGACCACCGCCGAAACCTCGGACCAGCGCCCCCAGTACCGCGCGGTCGAGCCGGTCCAGGCCGAGCGGGTCGACGTCGTAGACCTCGAGCGCGGCCCGGGCCACGGGTACGGTGATCCGGCCGTCCGCCCGGACCTCGGCGTAGTCGCGGACCCGCCGCAGCAGCCGGTTGGCGATGCGGGGCGTGCCGCGTGAGCGGCCCGCGATCTCCGCCGCGGCGTCGGTATCGATCTCCACGCCCAGGATCTGGGCGGAGCGCTGCAGGATGAGCAGCAGTTCGGCGGGCTCGTAGAAGTCCATATGGCCGGTGAAGCCGAATCGGTCGCGGAGCGGCCCGGTGAGCGCGCCGGACCGGGTGGTGGCGCCGACCAGGGTGAACGGCGCGATATCGAGCGGAATGGAGGTCGCGCCCGGCCCCTTTCCCACCACCACGTCGACGCGGAAATCCTCCATCGCCAGATACAGCATCTCTTCGGCGGGCCGGGCTATGCGGTGGATCTCGTCGATGAACAGGACATCTCCGGTGACCAGGTTGCTGAGCATGGCGGCCAGGTCCCCGGCCCGCTCCAGAGCGGGCCCGGAGGTGATCCGCAGTGAGGTGCCCAGTTCGGTGGCGATGATCATCGCCAGGCTGGTTTTACCGAGGCCGGGCGGACCGGACAGCAGGATGTGGTCCGGGGTTCCGCCACGCCCCCGGGCGCCCCGCAGGACCAGGGCGAGTTGCTCCCGCACTCGCGGCTGACCGATGAAGCCGTCGAGGGAGGTGGGGCGCAGTCCGGAGTCGGTATCACCGTCCGAAGCCAGGTAACCGGCGCTGACGGGGGATTCTCCGGGGTCCGGCGCATCGTCGTATCGCGGATCTTCCATCACGGCCTAACGATTCTTGCCGAGCATGCCGAGCGCGGTGCGCAACGCCGTGGAGTTGCCGGCATCCGGGTGTTCGGCCAGCACGGCGTCGACGGCCGATTCGGCGTGTTTGAGCGGGAAACCGAGCCCGGTGAGCGCCTCCACGACCTGCTCGCGGACCGGGGTCCGCACCACCGCCGAGGTGGTTCGGGTGGTATCCGGCGGCACCGGGACGAGGTTCACCTTGTCCCGTAGTTCCACGACCATTCGTTCCGCCCCGCGTTTACCGATACCCGGCACCCGGGTGAGGGCCGCGATATCTCCCGCGGCCAGTGCCTTGCGCAGCGCTTCGGGTTCCAGGACGGCCAGGACGGCCATGGCCAGCCGAGGCCCCACCCCGGACACGGTTTGCAGCAGGCCGAACAGGTCCCGGGCCTCGGTATCGGCGAACCCGTAGAGGGTCATCGAATCCTCGCGCACGATCAGGGCCGTATACAGCAGCGCCTGTTCGCCACGGGTGAGCCCGGCCAGGGTCGCGGGGGTGGCATGGAGCTGGTAACCGACTCCCGCCGTCTCGAGGACCACATGGTCGAGGGCGAGTTCGAGGACCTCCCCGCGAATGGACGCGATCACCCGCGCACCGCCTTCCGCTGCTCTTCCAGTCGTTGGGTGTACTGCTGCCGGGCCCGTTCGGCCAGCGCCTCGGCCCGGGCCATCCGCTCCAGCAGGGGCGCCCGCCAGCAGTGGCAGATGGCGAGGGCCAGCGCGTCGGCGGCATCGGCCGGTTTCGGGGGCGTGGTGAGCCCGAGTATCCGGGTGACCATGGCGGTCACCTGTTTCTTGTCCGCCCCGCCGTTACCGGTCACGGCGGCCTTCACTTCACTGGGAGTATGGAACATCACGGGGATGTCCCGGCGGGCGGCCGCCAAGGCGATGACTCCACCGGCCTGCGCGGTGCCCATGGCAGTGCGCACGTTGTGCTGCGCGAAGACACGCTCGATGGCCACCACCTCGGGGCGGTAGGTCTGCATCCACTGCTCGGCGGCATCGGAGATCCGCAGCAGGCGCTGGGCGAGGTCGAGTTCGGCGGGGGTACGCACCACATCCACCGCGAGCGCCCGCACCGTGCGGCCGGTCCCCCCTTCGACCATGCTCACCCCGCACCGGGTGAGCCCGGGATCGACGCCCATCACCCGCACCACGAAACCTTCCCGAGAACGAACAGTTGTTCGAAGTCTAGTGCAGGCGCGAAACTCTCGGAGTCAGTGACACGGGTAGCGGGTGCGCCGTGCTCATCGCGCCAGTTCGGCCGCGAAGACTTCGTAGGCGGCCGTGTCGTAGAGCACGAAACGCACCTCCTCGAAGCCGGCCGCATGCTCCCGGACGGTGGTGACGGCGATACGTGCGCCATCGTCCATGGGCCAGCCGTACACACCGGTCGAAATCGCCGGGAAGGCCACCGTACGTGCCCCCAGCTCGGCGGCGACCCGCAGCGATTCGCGGTAGCACGAGGCCAGGAGCGGCGCGAGCTGCGCTGCGCGTTCACCCCGGGGCGACCACACCGGGCCCACTGTGTGGACGACCCAGCGGGCCGGTAGATCCCCGGCCGTGGTCGCCACCGCCCGGCCGGTCGGCAGCCCCCGCGGGTAGTCGGTTTCCCGCAATCGCCGGCATTCCGCGAGGATCGTGGGCCCGCCGCGCCGGTGGATGGCTCCGTCCACTCCCCCGCCACCGAGCAGTTCCGGATTCGCGGCGTTCACCACCGCGTCCACCTGTTGTTCGGTGATATCCCCGCGAACGAGCGTGAGAGCGACCATGCCGCCATTGTGCCTCCACCGAGCCTGCCCACCGTCGACCACACGCGTTTCCACCCGGCCGCTCGCCGTATGGCACGTATCGCGAGCAAATGCGTAACCGATATGTTACGCTTTTGCCGTGGACGAAGTAGCCGCCGCCATCGCGGATCCGATTCGGCGCGAAATCCTGGAGATACTGCACGGAAACAGGCTGACCGCCGGCGCGATCGCCGCGCGGTTCCCCGTCAGCCGGCCCGCGATCAGCCGGCACCTGCGAGTTCTCCGGGAGGGCGGACTGGTACACGACGAACTGATCGGGCGGGAACGCCATTACTCGCTGGACACCGCACCACTGCGTCGGCTGAGCGACTGGATCGCCGCCCTGGAACAGCCGGTGGGCTGGGAACACCGGCTGGACGCGCTGGCCACCGAGGTCCACCGCACCCGGCGAGAGCGTCGCGGCGCTCCCGCGCCCGAGCCCCGCGGCGGAACACACCCCCGCGAACCGCACCACGACAAGGAGAACTCCGCATGACCGTCCGCCCCACCGGCCGCCTGGAATACACCCCGAACGGCCGTGACCTGATCCTCACCCGGAGCTACCACGCCCCCATCGAGGACGTCTGGGCCAGTATCACCGAATCGGAGCGCACCGCCCGCTGGTTCGGGCCGTGGCAGGGGGAGGCGGGCCCCGGGCGCACCATCCGGGTGCAGCTGGTCCACGAGGACGGAAAACCCTGGGCCGACTACACGATCGACAGCTGCGATCCGCCGCGCCATCTCGCCCTGCGCACCATGGAAGAATACGGCAGCTGGCACCTCGAGGTGACGCTGTCCGAGGCGAACGGACGGACCGAACTCCTCTTCGTCCACCACCTGGACTCGGCGGACCAGGTCACCGAGATCGGACCGGGATGGGAGTACTACCTGGACGCGCTCGGGGCAGCCCGCGCCGGCCGGGCCCACCCCGATTTCGACGACTACTACCCCGCGATGCGGGACTACTACGCGGACCTGGTGGACTAGGCGTCCAGTTCGGCGAGCACCTCATCGGAGATATCGACATTGGTGTAGACGTTCTGGACGTCGTCGCTGTCCTCCAGAGCGTCGACCAGTTTGAACACCTTGCGAGCACCCTCCACGTCGACCGCGACGCTCACCGACGGCTGGAAACCGGATTCGGCGGAATCGTAATCGATCCCGGCCGACTGCAGTGCCGACCGCACCGCGACCAGATCACCCGGCTCGCTGACGACTTCGAAGGATTCGCCGAGATCGTTGACCTCCTCGGCACCCGCGTCGAGCACCGCCATCAGCACATCGTCCTCGGAGAGACCGTTCTTCTCCAGGGTGACGATGCCCTTGCGGTGGAACAGGTAGGCCACCGAACCCGGATCGGCCATATTGCCGCCGTTACGGGTCATGGCGACCCGCACCTCCCCGGCGGCACGGTTGCGGTTGTCGGTGAGGCATTCGATCAGGACCGCGACACCGTTGGGGCCGTATCCCTCGTACATGATGGTCTGCCAGTCGGCGCCACCGGCTTCCTCACCGGCGCCGCGCTTACGTGCCCGCTCGATGTTGTCGTTGGGAACCGAGGATTTCTTCGCCTTCTGGATGGCGTCGAAAAGGGTCGGGTTACCTTCCGGATCGCCACCACCGGTCCGGGCCGCCACCTCGATGTTCTTGATCAGCTTGGCGAACAGCTTGCCGCGCTTCGCATCGATCGCCGCCTTCTTGTGTTTGGTGGTGGCCCATTTGGAGTGGCCGCTCATTCCCTACTTCCTTCAGGTCGATGGCAGGTCTGCTGGTCCACGCTACCGGCTGGTCGAGCGGACAGTTTCGCTACCCTACTCGCGCCGCCGCCGCGGTGCCCGGTCAGCGGTCGCGAACCAGTTCGACGAACATCCGGTGGACGCGATGATCACCGGTGACCTCAGGGTGGAAGGCGGTCGCCAGTACCCGGCCCTGCCGCACCGCCACGATCCGGCCCGCGGCCGGTCCGCTGGGCACCCGGGCCAGCACCTCGACCCCGTCCCCGGCCCGCTCCACCCACGGCGCGCGGATGAACACCGCGCGCATCGGGCCACCGGACAGCCCGGCGAAATCCAGATCGGTTTCGAACGAATCCACCTGCCGCCCGAAAGCGTTGCGGCGCACCGTCATATCGATACCGGAGAGATGCCGGGCGTCGGGCCGGGTATCGAGCACCTCGTCGGCCAGCAGGATCATGCCCGCGCAGGAACCGAAGGCCGGCATCCCGTCGCGCAGACGCTGCCGCAGCGGCTCGAGCAGTTCGAATACCTGCAGTAGTTTGCTGATCGCGGTCGATTCGCCCCCCGGCAGCACCAGCGCGTCGACCGCGGCGAGTTCGGCCGGGCGGCGCACCAGCACCGGGTCGGCACCACACCGCTCCAGCACGGCGACATGCTCCCGGACATCGCCCTGCAGGGCCAGCACACCGATGGTGGGCCGAGTGCCGGGATCGAGGACCCCGGTATCCGGGCCGGTGGCCACCACGTCCGGGGAAACTGCGGATTCGTTCACCCGTGCGAGCTTACGAGCCCGGCCGGTGTGCGCGGGGTCACCCCGGAACCGGTCCGACCCGCACGCTCAGCCGCGCAGGGTGCGGATCAGCCCCTCCTGGACCACCGCGGCGACCAGCCGGCCGTTGCGATCGAAGATCTTGCCGCCGGTGAGCGCGCGCCCGAACCCGGCCGACGGGGACGACTGGTCGTAGAGCAGCCAGTCGTCGGTGCGGAACGGGCGCAGGAACCACATGGCATGGTCCAGCGAAGCGTTCTGGGTGGGTTCGTCGGGATGGGTGACCTTCGACGAGCCGAGCAGCGTCATATCGCTCATATAGGCCAGCGTGCAGACATGGAACAGCGGATCGTCGGGCAGCGGATGCCGGTAGCGGAACCACACCTGCTGAGGTGAGACCACCCCGGGCCGGCGGGTCACCCGCTCCTGCGGTACCGGACGGATATCCCAGTGCTCCCATTCCCGCATCGCCCACAGCCGCTCGGGGTCCATACTCGTGGCGGCGTCGGGCAGCTCGTCGGGCGGTTCCACATCGGCCATCTCGTCCTGATGCGTGGGGCCCTCGTCACCGATGTGGAAAGAGGCCGACATGGTGAAGATCGCGGCACCGTCCTGGACCCCGGTGACCCGCCGGGTGCAGAACGAGCGGCCGTCCCGGATCCGGTCCACCAGGTAGACGGTGGGCGCCTCCGGGTTGCCGGGGCGCAGGAAGTATCCGTGCAGGGAGTGCACCTGATAACGCGGCTCCACCGTACGCACCGCCGACACGAGCGCCTGACCCGCCACCTGCCCGCCGAAGGTCCGGGGAAGCTGGGTTTCGGTGGACGCGCCGCGGAAGATATCGCGCTCGAGGCGTTCGATCTCCAGTGCCTCTTCGATAGTCGCCATTCGCTGAGATTATCCCGAACGGTCCGATTTCCCTGAGCCGGTCGCGGGTAATCCCCGTCACCGGCTCCTCGGCCGGACCTGCTGTGATGGTCCGGTGCCCCGTTTCACGCCGACCACCTCCGATGCTCTGGCCGAACTACTGACCCGGGATCTGCGGACGCTGGACGGATATCGGGTGGTCGGTATCGACGGTGCCGATGCGGCGCGTCCGGCCGAATTCGCGGGCCACACCGCCGAGCGGGTGCGAGCGGACGGCCGGCCGGCCGAAACCGTCTCGCTGCACGATTACGTCCGTCCCGCCTCGCTGCGGATGGAATTCGGCCGCGACGAGAACTCCTACCGCACCGGCTGGTTCGACTATCCGGCGCTGCGCCGCGAAGTGATCGACCCCTTCCACAGCTCCGGCACCTGGCTGCCCGCGCTCTGGGACGAAGCCGCCGACCGTTCCGCGCGGGCACGCCGACGCACCGCGTTACCCACGACGGTGTTGTTCGTCGCGGGCCCCATGCTGCTGGGACGCGGCTTGCCCTTCGACCGCACTGTCCGGCTCGATCTGAGTACGGCCGCACTCACCCGCAACACACCGGATGCACAGGCGTGGACCCTCCCGGGCCTGCTGGCCCATGATCGGGAGCACCGCGAGAACCCGTCGTATTTCGTGCGCTGGGACCACCCCGGCCGCCCCGCCCTACGGGTCGGCCGGTATTGACGAAGGGCGGAATTTCCGTGCCCGCGCCGCGCCGGCACCGCCGGAGCGCACCGCCGGGATCACCAACCGCGCTCGGCCAGCCGGTGTGGCTGCGGGATCTCGTCGACATTGATTCCGACCATTGCCTCGCCCAGTCCACGCGATACCTTGGCGAGCACATCGGGGTCGTCGTAGAACGTGGTCGCCTTGACGATCGCGCTCGCGCGCTGAGCCGGGTTGCCGGATTTGAAGATGCCCGAACCGACGAAAACGCCCTCGGCGCCGAGCTGCATCATCATGGCCGCATCGGCCGGGGTGGCGATACCACCCGCGGTGAACAGCACCACGGGCAATTTCCCGGTTTCGGCGATCTCCTTCACCAGTTCGTAGGGCGCCTGCAGTTCCTTGGCCGCCACGTAGAGTTCGTCGGCGGGCAGCGAGGTCAGCCGGGTGATCTCCTGCCGGATCTTGCGCATATGCGTGGTGGCGTTGGAGACATCACCGGTGCCGGCCTCGCCCTTGGAGCGGATCATGGCCGCGCCCTCGGTGATCCGGCGCAGCGCCTCACCGAGATTGGTGGCGCCGCAGACGAAAGGCACCGTGAAATTCCACTTGTCGATATGGTTGGCGTAGTCGGCGGGAGTGAGCACCTCGGACTCGTCGATGTAGTCGACACCGAGGCTCTGCAGTACCTGCGCCTCCACGAAATGCCCGATCCGAGCCTTGGCCATCACCGGAATGGATACGGCCTCGATGATCCCGTCGATCATATCGGGATCGCTCATCCGCGATACCCCGCCCTGCGCGCGGATATCGGCGGGCACCCGCTCGAGTGCCATCACAGCGACCGCGCCGGCATCCTCGGCGATCTTGGCCTGTTCCGGGGTGACGACATCCATGATCACCCCGCCCTTGAGCATCTCTGCCATACCGCGCTTCACGCGGGCGGTACCGGCCTCGCGGGTCGCTTCGGCGGTCTGGGTGTTCTCGGGCGTGGTCACGGGCAGCTCCTGTGTCTGTTGCCAGCTGTGGATCGGGGACGAACACCACGATTCTAGGTGCGTCCGAAAACCGGATTCATATCCAGTCGAGACCGACTGGACTGGTCACGACCTGGGATTATCGGCTGCGACCCGACCACTGGACCGCCGGGAGGAAACCGCCGGACCGGTGCGGGACCGACCCGGCGGGATGTCGGAGTACCGACTCAGATCGGGTCGACGACCAGCAGTTTCGCCCAGTACTCGGCGGCGTCGGGCCCGAGAATCGGCAACAGGTAATCGAACAGGATGTAGGACATTTTCACCTCCACACACCGAATCGACACATCTCCGGTGTGTCAAACCGCCGTGACCCTATCACGCAAGTGAACCGCGTCACACCGGAAAGGCTGCCCGCCCGGACCGCACCCGGCCACACCTCACCGGATGGACCGGACCTCCGGATCGGTATCTCCGTCGGCCGCCCGTGCCGCCTCGGCGAGCAGTTCGTCCAGATGGTACGGATACACCGCTTCCCCGGCCGCCTCCCGCGACCGGATCTCCTCCGCCGTACACCACCGGCTGCCGGTGATCGACCGCTGTTCGACATAGGTCAGTTCGCCGGGCCGCACCTCGAACCGCGGCACCCGCAGCGCGAAGAACAGCTCCTCGGAGCGGATCAGATCACCGTTGAAGGGGAAGACCGCGACCCGCCGCCAGATCGGCCCGCGCAGCGCGGCCGGATCGGCCCGGTGGCCGGTCTCCTCGTACAGTTCGCGGACCGCCGCCTCCCGCAGCGACTCCCCCGGTTCGACCCCGCCGCCCACGGTGAACCAGAACGACACCTCCGGCACCAGGGGGTCGTGCCCGCGCATGAGCAGGATGTGGCCCTCTTCGTCGAGCAACGCCACCCGCGCCGAAACCCGGGTGGTGTCGACCTCCAGACCGGTCGATGCCGCGGGGGTGGCACGTTCGGCGATCTCGAAATAGGCCGGTACCGGCGCGGTGCCGCCGAGATGCAGCCAGCGCACCGGCCGCCGGGTACGCAGAGCCAAGGTGTCGCGCACCGCGTCGTTGTGGAAACGGCGGGCGATCAGCACCCGGGCTTCGGCATCGGCCAGTTCGGCCACCTGCTGAGTGGGCAGGCACCCGATATCCACCGCGGACAAGGTGGCGGCGAGCTGGTTCTCCACGGTTTCGCGGTCGTCACGGCCGGTCCGTTCGGCGCGGTCGGCGAGAATGGTGAGCCGGCGGGCGAGCTCGGCCGGTGCCGGGTCGGTGGCGGTGGGGTCGGTGCCGGGACGGGTCAGCGATATCGCCACCGCGCGGGCGACCACCGCCCGCCGGGCCAGGGCGGCCTCGAGCGCCTGCCAGGCCAGATCGGTGCGCACGTGCAGGCGGTCGAGCCGATTCGCCGTGGAGTAGGCCCATACGCCCAGCGCCACCACGAACGCGGCCACCAGGGCGAGAACGAGGACGGTGGTCGCGGAGAAGGTGATCATCCGGCCACCCGCACCCGCAGATCGCCCACCACCACGGTTTCGTAGACCCGCAGGATCTGTTCGGCCACCACCGGCCAGTCGTAGGTGCCGACGACCTGGGTCGCGGTACGCACCAGCTCGGCGCGCCGGGCGTCGTCGGCGAGCACGGTGGCCAGAGCGTCGGCCAAAGCCGCCGCATCCCCGACCGGAACCAGTACCCCGGCGGTTCCGTCGCGCAGCACGCGGCGGAAGGCGTCCAGTTCGCTGGCCACCACCGCGGTGCCGGCGGCCATGGCCTCGATGAGGATGATCCCGAAACTCTCCCCGCCCAGGTTGGGCGCGACATAGACATCCGCGCTGCGCATCGCCGACGCCTTCTCCGCGTCCGAGACCTGGCCGAGGAAACGCAGATGTCCGGCCAGTGCTCCGGCTTCGCGGCGCAGCCGTTCCTCGTCACCGCGGCCCACCACCAGAACCTCCACCCGCGGATGCCGGGCGACCAGCGCCGGGAGCGCGTCCAGCAGTACCTGCATCCCCTTGCGGGGTTCGTCGTAGCGGCCGAGGAACAGCACGGTCCCACCCGGGCGCGGGTAGCCGGGCAGCAGCGATGCCCGGGCGAAGGCCTGGACATCGACGCCGTTGGGGATCTCCACCGCATCCGAACCGAGCGCCTCGACCTGCCAGCGGCGAGCCAGTTCCGAGACCGCGATCCGCCCGCTGATCTTCTCGTGATACGGCCGCAGCACCCCCTGGAAGGTGGCCAGTACCAGCGATCTGGTGGTGGAGGTGTGGAAAGTGGCCACGATGGGGCCCTCGGCGATCTTCAACGCCAGCATGGACAGGCTGGGAGCGTTGGGCTCGTGAATGTGCAGGACATCGAAATCGTTGTTCTCGATCCACCGGCGGATCCGGGTGTAGGCGGTCGGCCCGAAGGACAGCCGAGCCACCGACCCGTTGTACGGGATCGCCACGGCGCGCCCGGCGGATACGACGAAATCGGGGAGTTCGGTGGTTTCCGAGGCGGGTGCCAGCACGCTCACCTTGTGACCGCGTTCCAGGAAAACCTGGGCCAGCTCCACCACATGGGCCTGGACACCACCGGGAACATCGAACGAATAGGGGCAGACCATGCCGATCTTCATGGGGTGCGCTCTCCACCCGCATCGAGCCGGGTATCGCGGCGGGCCTGTTCGGCCGCGATCCGGTCCAGCCGGGCCTCGGACAGATCCGTTTCCCACAGCGGCTGCAACATATGCCAGTCCGCCGGATGGGCGGCGATACCCTCGGCGAAGCAGTCGGCCAGCGCCTGCGTGGCGGCCTCGATCCCGCCCGAGACATCCAGCGGCTCCCGGGTGCGCACCACCCAGCCTTCACGGCCCGCCTCGTCCACGGTGAACCAGACGTGCACGGGCATGAGCGCCGCGCCGGTCTCCACGGCGAGTTTGGCCGAACCGGCCGGCATCCAGGTACGTTCACCGAAGAAGGTCACCGGTACGCCGCGGCCGGTCAGGTCCCGCTCCCCCATCAGGCAGACGATCTTGTTCGCGCGTAGCCGCTGCTCCAGTGCGGCGAAGGGCGGCTGCTGGCCACCGGTCAGCGGGAAGACCTCGAAACCGAGGCTTTCCCGATAGGAGACGAATCGTTCGAACAGCGACTCCGGTTTCAGCCGTTCGGCGACCGTGGTGAAGGTGCCGTAGTTCTGGACCAGCCAGGTACCGGCCATATCCCAGTTACCCGAATGCGGCAGCACGAACACCACCCCGCGGCCGCGGGCCAGCGCGGCGTCGAGGTGTTCGCGGCCCTGGATCGCGATCCGGCCGGAGCGCACCAGTTCGGCGTGATCCATGGCCGGCAGCCGGAACGCCTCCCGCCAATACCGGGCATAGGAGCGCATACTCGACCGGATCAGGGTGTCGGGCACCCGCTCCGGTGCGACCCCGAGCACTCGGGCCAGATTGCGCCGCAGCTGTACCGGCCCGCCCTTGCGGGCCGCGAAATCCGCGCCCCGGTCGAAGAGTACGCGCGCCGTCGGCTCGGGCAGAGCCCGCACCAGCCGCCACCCGGCCGCATAGCCACGATCGCTCAGCGCGGCCCGCAGTGCGCTCACGAGGGCCGCCCTGTTCCCTGCTGCGGCGTGCCCAGGACCTCCCGGGCGCCCGGCGAATTGCGGACGGCCAGCACCCGCTGCCCCACCGTCACGATGCTGAGCACGGCCAATATCCACATGGCCACATGGATCGCCCAGGTCAGCCAGTCGATGCCCCAGTGTCCGCCGATACCGGTGAGGCCCGCGCCGACCAGCACGATGACCAGCCGGTCCGGCCGCTCGATCAGTCCGCCGTCGGCGGACAACCCGCTGGCCTCGGCCCGCGCCTTGGCGTAGGAGATGACCTGGGAGGTCACCAGCACCACCAGGGTGGCGACGAACAGCGGTTCACTGCGCTCGTGGAAAACCGCCCACCAGGCGAGCGCACCGAAGATCGCGCCGTCGGCGATCCGGTCGCAGGTGGCGTCGAGCACCGCCCCGTACCGTGTACCGCCCCCACGGGCCCGGGCCATGGCACCGTCGAGCATGTCGAACATGACGAACAACCAGATCAGGATGGTCCCCCAGAACAGGTGTCCTGTGGGGAACAGGGTGACCGCGGCGGCGATCGAGGCGGCGGTACCGATCAGGGTGACCGCGTCCGGGGTGAGGCCGGTGCCCACCAGCGCTCTGCCCAGGGGAGCCGTGGCCTTGGCGAAGGTCGCCCGGCCGAAGATGCTCAGCACCTACGCCTCCGCCCAGGCCGTGGCCAGCAGGGCCCGCGTTTCGCGCAGCAGCTGCGGCATGACCTTCGCCCCACCGATCACCGTGATGAAATTCGCGTCCCCGCCCCAGCGCGGCACGATGTGCTGGTGCAGGTGGTCGGCGAGCGAGCCTCCCGCGACACCGCCCAGATTCAGCCCCACGTTGAAACCGTGTGGCCGCGACACCTTCTTCATGGTCCGGATGGCGCGCTGGGTGAACTCCATCAGCTCGGCCGCTTCGGCGGCGGTGAGATCCTCGAGGTTCGCGACCCGGCGGTACGGCACCACCATCATGTGTCCCGGGTTGTACGGGTACAGGTTCAAGACCGCGTACACCAGCTCGCCCCGGGCGATCACCAGGCCGTCCTCGTCGGACATCTTGGGGATATCGGTGAACGGGTGGCCGGTCGCTCCCTTGGGGGCCGAGGTGGCGGCTTCGGCGATATAGGACATCCGGTACGGCGTCCACAGCCGCTGCAGTCGATCCGGTTCGCCCGCGCCGCGGTCCACGATATCTCCGGACCGTAGCGCATCGGCGCCACCGGTTTCGCCGGTCAGACCGTCCGGCGCCGTGCGCTCACTCATAACTCCATTCCCTTCCCCGACCGGGCGGACCCGGTCTCACTCCGGCGCACCGCCCGCGCTGTCCACCAGGGGGCGGACCGATTCCGCGGTGGGCGAGGAATTGTCCCGGCGGCGGACCCATTCCACGATCACCCGTACGGCATCGGCCACAGGCACCCCGTTGACCTGGGTCCCGTCGCGGAAGCGGAAGCTCACCGCGCCGGCTTCCACATCCCGCGCACCGGCCAGCAGCATGAACGGCACCTTCTGGGCGGTGTGATTGAAGATCTTCTTCTGCATCCGGTCGTCGCCGCGGTCCACCTCGGCGCGGATCTCGGCGGCCCGCAGCTGCGCCACCACCGCGTCCAGATGCGGGACGAAGGTGTCCGCGACCGGGATACCGACCACCTGCACCGGTGCCAGCCAGGCCGGGAAGGCGCCCGCGTAGTGCTCGGTGAGCACACCGAAGAACCGTTCGATCGAGCCGAACAGGGCCCGGTGGATCATAACGGGGCGTTTCTTGGTGCCGTCGGAGGCGGTGTATTCCAGCTCGAACAGATCCGGTTCGAAGAAATCGAGCTGGATGGTGGACATCTGCCAGTTGCGGCCGAGCGCGTCCGTGGTCTGCACCGAGATCTTCGGCCCGTAGAACGCGGCGCCACCCGGGTCCGGTACCAGCTCGAGGCCGGAGGCGATCCCCACCTGACGCAGGGTTTCGGTGGCCTCTTCCCACAATTCGTCGGAACCGACGTACTTGTCCGGATCCTTGGTCGACAGTTCCAGGTAGAAGTCCTCGAGGCCGTAGGCCTTCAACAGGTCGAGAACGAATCGCAGGGTGTCGGTCAGTTCCTCGACGACCTGCTCCTGGGTGCAGTAGAGATGCGCGTCGTCCTGGGTGAAACCGCGGGCGCGGGTCAGGCCGTGCACCACCCCGGACTTCTCGTACCGGTACACCGAGCCGAATTCGAACAACCGCAGCGGCAGTTCCCGATACGACCGGCCACGGGACCGGTAGATCAGGTTGTGCATGGGGCAGTTCATCGGTTTGAGGTAGTAATCCTGCCCCGGCTTGCGCACGGTGCCGTCCTCGTTCAGTTCGGCATCCAGATGCATGGGCGGGTACATACCCTCGGCGTACCACTCGAGGTGTTTGGAGGTCTCGAACAGATGTGCCTTGGTGATATGGGGGGTATTGACGAACTCGTAGCCCGCCGCCACATGCTGCTGACGCGAGTAGTCCTCCATCTCCTTACGGATGATGCCGCCCTTGGGATGGAACACCGGCAGTCCCGAGCCCAGTTCGTCCGGGAAGGAGAACAAGTCCAGTTCCAGGCCGAGTTTGCGGTGGTCGCGCTTCTCGGCTTCCGCGAGCATGTGCAAGTACTCGTCCTGCGCCTCGGCCGATTCCCAGGCGGTGCCGTAGATCCGTTGCAGACCTTCCCGGTTCTGATCGCCGCGCCAGTACGCGGCCGAACTGCGGGTGAGTTTGAAGGCCGGGATGAACTTGGTGGTGGGGATATGCGGCCCGCGGCACAGATCCCCCCACACCCGTTCACCGGTGCGCGGGTCGAGGTTGTCGTAGATGGTCAGCTCGTTCCCGCCGACCTCCATGACCTCCGGATCGTCGATACCGGATTTGTCGCCGATGAGTTCGAGTTTGAAGGGCTCCTTCGCCAGTTCGATCCGCGCTTGGTCCGGCTCGACCACCCGGCGCGAGAACCGTTGCGCGCCTTTGATGATCTTCTTCATCCGGGATTCCAGTTTGGCCAGATCCTCGGGGGTGAAGGGCCGCTCGACCCGGAAGTCGTAGTAGAAGCCGTCCTTGATCGGCGGGCCGATACCCAGTACCGCCTCGGGGAACTCCTGCTGGACCGCCTGGGCCAGGACGTGCGCGGCCGAATGACGGATCACACTGCGACCGTCCTCGGTGTTCGCGGCGACGGGGGTGACCTCGGTATCGAGTTCCGGGGCCCAGGAGAGATCGCGCAGTTGTCCCGCGGCATCGCGGACGACGACCACGGTCTCGGGACCCTTGGTGGGCAGGCCCGCCTCGCGCACCGCGGCACCCGCCGTAGTCCCGGCAGGCACCCGGACGAGGGTGGCTGGGCTGCGGGGGGCTGTGGTGGTCACGGTAGCGCTCTCCTCGGGTTCCGCGGCCGGTCGGGTTCCGGCTCGCTCGGGCTTCGGACCGCCTGCATCGCTCCGGCTCGTGCCGGAGGAGGTGAGGGCTCGATCCTTCTTCGGTGACCGGGGCACAGCCCGGCCGCGACCATGCTATCGGGACAGCGGGACCGCGTGTCGATGGACCGGGCGAGCAGGCCGATCCCGCACCGCGCTCCCTACCGGCACCCCGGCCGGTGACCGGTGGGTATCAGCCGCGCTGGGCCCAGCCGGCGAGCAGCGCCTCACGTTCCGCGGGACGGCGCTTGGGGCAGCTGACGCATTTCTCGCATCCCGGTGCCTCGTAGATCAGGCAGCAGGAGGCGCGGCGCACGAAGGTCCGGCCCGCGACCTCGACGAATCGGGGCGCGGGCAGCGCATCCCCCAGCGCTGCGGTCAATCGCTGCCCGATCTGCGGCGTCCCCACGTCGAGGGCCCAGCCTGCGACGGCATCGGTGACCACCGCCCACAACGCGGGTTCACGCACTCCGGAAACGGCGGCGAGCCGGCCGATCACCGTGGCCAGGGTCTCCCGCAGGGCGGTGGGGATATCACCACTTCCCGTATCGGCATCGGCGATACGGATCTTCTCGACCGTACCGTCGGCCCGTACCGACAGATCCAACCGATCCAGGGTGGGAGCCGCGATCGACTCCTCCCGTGCGAGGGCCCGCACGACCTGTTCCACCAGTGACGATGCCGCCGTGCACCACCACAGGGTGGCGCCCACCCGCGGGGAATCGGTCCGCCAGGAGGCGTTGAGTTCCGCGATCCGGGCGGCCAGCCACGCCTCATCCGCCAGTAGTGGCCCCCGGGCGGTGTTCACGAGATCAGGGGACTGCGCAGCCACGGCCAGTCGACTCCGATCAGGTCACCGGCCAATCCGAATGTCCCGATTATCCAGAGGGTGGCCACCACCACCGCACAGGTCGCCAGGAAAGCCAGGATCTGCATGAGTGGACCGCGGGAGATGTACCAGGCCATCCCACGCCGGTACTTGTCCCGTAACCAGGTCAGCGCGTGGCGCGCCACCGCGAATTCGGTGGCGAGAATGCCGATACCGGTGAACACCAGGGCCCACCCGGGGCCGGGGAACGGAATCGTCACGACCCCCACCACGAACACGACGGTACCCACCACTGCCACACCGATGCGGTAGCAGAGATCGAGGGCGGGGCGGCGGGCGATCCGGTCCCGGTAGGCACGCCACCATACGGCCGGCCCGGAGCGCTCCGTTTTCTCGGCTGCGCCGCTGTCGCCGGTATCCGGTGCCACCACCCCGGCGGCGTCCGAGCCGGGCCGGTTCCCCACGGTTTCGGGACGGTTCTCCACGGCAACCAGACTACGAGGCGGGGCGCACGAGCCGGGAACCGTGACCCGCCCGGAGGTACCGGACGGGTCACCGGACTCGATCACCGGGACGCCGAAGCCGGTGCCCGGTGCAGCTGCGCCATCAGGCTCTCGTTCTCCTCGATGGGAGCGATTCCGTCGACGCGGACCTCGATGACCCGGGCACTGGCGATATCGAAGAACAGGCCGGAGACGCTGAGCCCCCGTTCTCCGGCGGCCCGGAGCACGGCCGGATGCCGGTTCAGGTTCTCCAGCTGAACCGCGATGTTCACCATGCTCAGCTGCTCCACGGGACCGAAGCCGGCGGCCTCGGCAGCCCGGCCGACCGCATGACCGGCACGGTACCGTTCCAGGCTCGGCCGGCCGTATTCGAGCCACCGGTCGATACCCGGTCCCGCGGATTCACCCGAGTGCAGGGCGTCCATCGCGCCGCAGGAGGAATGACCGCAGACGACCACCGAGCGCACATTGAGTTTCTCGACCGCGAAAACCAGCGCCGCTTCGACGGAGGCGTCACCGTGCTCGGGCACCAGGTTGCCCACATTACGGACGGTGAACAGGTCACCGGGTCCGCTGTTGGTGATCACATTGGGCACGATTCGCGAATCCGAGCAGGTCAGGAAGAACGAATCCGGGTCCTGCCGGTTACGCAGTTCGTCCAGGTGCGGCCGCATCAGGTGCGCGTGGCTGCGGTGGTAGGCGGCGATACCGGAAACCAGCGGGTTCCTGTTGTTCCCGGCGCCGTCCTGCGCGCCGTCGCGTTCGATCCGCCACGGTCCGATCACATCGTCGAGTACCACGCGGCCCAGGCTGCGCGACGGCGGCGCCGCCGCGGCCCGTGCCATCCGGGCTTCGCCGATCTCGACGAAGTCGACGGAACCACCGTTGTTCTCGTGCTGCCGTGCCCAGTCGGTGATGGCGTCGTAGGCGGCGTGATCGAGGAAGTCGACGGTCATCTCCACGGTCACCGGAACACCGGCGGGCACCTGGGCGAACGTGGACGAGAGTTTCGGTAGGGACAGGAATGTGCACGAACCGTCGATCCGGACGAGCCAGCGGTCGGTGCCGCCGAGCGGTTCGGCGGCGACGGCGACCCGCACCACCCGCCAGATCAGCAGCGCGAAGGCCAGTGCCAGACCGATGAGCACACCCTCGAGCAGGTTGAGGAACACCACGGCGACCAGGGTGGCGCCGTAGACCAGGAGATCACCGGTGCGGTGCGCGAGCCGGATATGGGCCATTTTCACCAGCTGCACACCGATGACGATGAGCAGGCCGGCGAGAGCCGCCAGCGGAATCTGCTCCACCAGCGCGGCCAGGACCACCGAGAAGACCAGCACCCAGACACCGTGCAGTACCGCCGAGGCCCGGCTGCGGGCACCGGCCGCCACGTTGGTGGAGCTGCGCACGATCACACCGGTGACCGGCAGGCCGCCGAGCAGGCCCGAGAGCACATTGGCCGAACCCTGCCCGATCATCTCGCGGTCGAAGTCGGCGCGCGGGCCGTTGTGCATCTTGTCGATGGCGACGGCGGAGAGCAGGCTTTCGACGCTGGCGATGAGGGCGAAGGTCAGGATTGTCACCGCTACCCCGGCCCAGTCGCCGCGGGGGAGTTCGGGGAGACCGATCGCATCGAACAGCGACCCGTCCAGGGTCACCCGCTTCACATCGAGCGAGAGCACCAGGGAGAGCACCGTGGCCGCCACGATGGCGGCCAGCGCGCCGGGCACCACTTTGACCCGCTCGGGAAGATACTTCCAGCCCAGCATGATGGCGATGACCACCAGGCCGAGGAACGCGGCCGGACCGTGCAGCGAGATCAGTTGCGCGGGCAGTTCGATGATGTTGGTCCAAGCGGTGCTGTTGGATTCACCACCGAGCAGCACATGCAATTGCTGCAGTGCGATGGTGATACCGATACCCGCCAGCATGGCGTGTACCACCACGGGCGCCACGGCCAGCGCCGCACGGGCGATCCGGCTGAGACCGAACAGGATCTGCAGGACCCCGGCGGCAGCCACGATGAAACAGGTTACCCGCCAACCGAATTGATGAATGGATTCGGCGACGATCACGGTGAGGCCCGCGGCCGGGCCGCTCACCTGCAGTACGGAGCCGCCGAGCGAGCCGGCCACGATACCGCCGACGACGGCGGCGATGAGACCCGCCGCCACGGGGGCACCGGAGGCGATCGCGATACCGAGCGACAGTGGTAGCGCGACGAGGAAGACGACGATCGAGGCCGGCAGATCATGGCGCAGGATCGAGGTCAGCCAGGCGGGGGCCGAGCGGTTACCGGACCCGGCGGGGGTGGCGGCCGGGCCCGGACCAGGCGGGGACACAGGGGGATTCGGACTTTGGGTTGCCATTGTTCTCCTTCGCCGACTCGGCCGCGGCCGAGGTCGGTTGACGATCAATATGTCCAGTCGGGCACAGACCGCGAACCGGCATCTCGCGGTGAAGTAGAGCCTCGGCACGGCAACGGGCCGAGTTCTAAACCATTGCCAGAGTATTAGTAAAGACTTAGCAAAGGCTGAGAAGGCACCTCCACTGCTGGTGATATCCGAACCGGCACCACGTTGTCCGATCGGTTCCGACCTCGGAAACCTGCGAAAACGTTGCAGAACAGAAGGTTACGAGCCGACGAGCAACACCCGAGCGTACCGCCCGGACCGCGGCACCACCGGCGTCCCGGCTGTTCGGAGCACTGCTCGTCAACTTCTCTTATAGTAAAGAACTACCCAAGTATGGCAACAGATATCGCCAGGCGAAAATGACAATCGCTACAGAATCGAAACAGTGTTGCACCCGCCACAACTGTTGCGCGGCGAGGAGAGAGGAACCATCGCGTCACCACCGGACCTCCCGCGGGCCGGCGACGCGCAGCGCGCTCCACCGGCCCATGGTGGCACCGAGCTACTCGGCCAGCGCGTCCAGCGATTCCAGATCGGCGACGGCCTGCAGGATGCGTTCGACATTCGCCAGACTGATATCGCGCGGTTGCATATCGGGCTGCATCCGTCCCTGCCCCAGAGTGCCGACCCAGGCGAAGACACCTTGGAAGACCTGCTGACGGTACTGCAGCCAGGCCGCATCGAAACCGGGCGCGTCACCGCCCGCGGCCTTCAGCCGATCGAGATAGAACTCCAGCAGGTCCCGCTCCCATTCCCGTCGTTGCTCGATGGTGAGCCCGGAAGCGATCGCGTACGCGAAGTCGACCGCCCAGTTCCCGCGCAGGGTGCACTGCCAGTCGTAGAGCCCCATTTCGCCGTCCCGCGTGACATACCAGTTCCCCGCGTGCACATCCGCGTGCAGCAATGTCTGCGGAGTACGGTCGTGCAGCGCCATCGCGCGAAACAGACCGGGCCACAGTTCGTTCCGGCGGCTACGCAGCTCCGCGGGGATCACATCCATCCCCCGTTCGATACCGTTGCGGAACATCCGGCCGGTATTGATCATGTTGTTCATCGTCGTATGCCATTGCTCACCGGTGAGCAGCCAGTGGAAATCCTCGCGCAACCGCGGGCTGTCCCAGTAGGCACCGTGATAGATCGCCAACTGGCTCACCATGCTCTCGGCCATCGTACGATCCAGTTCCCGGGTCAACGGGTTACCGAACGTCGCGCCCTTGCTCGCCACCACATCCTTGAGGATGAACAGCGAGCGGAACGACCGTGGATCGAAGGCCGTGTGGTAGGCCCACGGTGCTTCCATATCGAGTTCGGGCCGGATGACCCGGTAGAAGCCGGACTCGTTCTTCAGCAGTTCGCACAACCCGCACACCACCCGCATGGTCAGCGCCGTGGTCGATTTCGTGAACAACTGGGACGGCAGCCCCGCAGCACGCCCCGCCTCGTTGTATTCGACGGTCAGCCCCCGCCGCGACGACGTCCCGTCACTACCCCCGGTGAGGGTGAAGGACTCCACCCGCGCCCCGGGATGCCGCGCGCACAGGGCCTCGGTGAGCCACTGGGTGGTCAACCGATCGGGCGAGGCGGGCACCCGGCCGAGCTCCGTGGGGGACGATCCACGGATCACATCCTTCAGATAATGACCGGCAATCCGTGTGGTAAGACCTACCGCCCGGCCCTTTTCCCGCATCGACACCACAACCACCTAACCCTTCGGATCGAAAATCTGCGAACAGCAGATTATTTCGTTCCTGGATAAAGCGCTCGCCGAGCGGCAACATTCCCGCAGACCCGCGGCGGGCGGGCCGGCCGGCAACCCCTCAGGCAGTGCCCGACCGCAACGGCGCGGTCTCCGGGAACGTCACCGGAAGTGCCGTCAAGGACCGGTGGAAGGGACCGGGACGCCAGATCAGTTCCTCGGCCGGAACGGCCAGCCGGATCTCGGGCAGCGCGTCGAGCAGTTGGTCGATGGCATCCTGGGCGACGAGGTAGGCCACCGATTTCGCCGGGCACGCATGCGGTCCGATACTCCAGGCGAGATGGGATCGGTTGTCGGTGTAGGTGCCGGTATCGATCGCCGGATCGCTGTTGCAGCCGGCCATACTGATCACCACCGGCTGATGCGCCGGCAGCCAGACACCGTCGATCAGAATCGGCTGGCGCGGGAAGGAAACCGAGTAGTTCGACAGTGGTGGGTCGGTGAAGAGCACCTCGTCCAGCGCGTCCCGGGTGGACAGGCTGCCACCCAGGATACCGCCCGCGAAACGCTCGTCGATGAGCATCAGGCGCAGGGTATTGACGATCAGGTTCTGCAACGGTTCGATCCCCGCGCCGTAGAAACTGAGCACCTGGTGCAGCATTTCCTCGTCGTCGAGCTCGGCCGGATCCCGCAGCAGCCGGGTGACCACATCGTCGCCGGGCCGGGACTTCTTCAACTCGACCAGATCCGCCATCGCCTGCCCGAACATCGCGTTACCCGTGTCGGCGTCGACACCGTCGAACATGGCCGCCATCCCGGCGGCGGCGCGCCGGCCGATCTCGTCCGGGCAACCCAGCATGCGGTTGACCACCGCGAAGGTCAGCGGAAAGGCGTACTGGCCGATGAGCTCCGCCGTACCCGCCCGAACGAAGTTGTCGATGAGCGGGATCGCGATATCTTCCACGACGGCGTGCATCGCGAAGAGGTCGACACCGTCGAGACCGGCGACGGTGGCCCGCCGGTAGCGCGCGTGCAACGACCCGGTGTTGCGGATAGCGGCCGGACGCCATTCCAGCATGGACAGCACCGGGCAGTCTGCGGGCACACCTTGCTGCCAGATCCGGGAATCCGCTGGGAAATGCTCCGGGTCGTTGAGGATTCGCAACGCGGTGTGATAGCCGATCACCAGAGTCGCCGGAACCCCCGGTGCCAGTTCCACGGGCACCAGGGAGCCGTAGCGACGGCGCATATCGCTGTAGGCGCGGTGCGGATAGGTGGCGATCTCCTCGGAGTACAGCGGTACTCGCGGGCCCGCTGTACCCTCGGGCGAGTCGAGGGGTGAGGTGAGGGGTGGTACCGAAGCCAAAATATCCTCCAGTCGCGGCAGTCGAACGCGGCGACCGGGCCGGCCTGGTAGGTCCCGGAAGCGTCCGGTACGCGAGATTACCTGGCGCAGTAGGGATTCGAAGAACGCGGTCCCGCCTCCTGTCACATCCGCGCCACCGGGCGACAACCCGGGCCGGACGTCAGCCGATCGCGGCGGCCAACGCCGCGCGGTCCAGTTTGCCCCGGGGGGTACGGGGAAGCGCGGCCACGATATGAATCCGGGCGGGCATGCTCGGACCGGTCAGCACGGTGCGCAACCGCCGCCGGATCTCCGCCACACCGGGAGCCCGCTCGTCCACCACGACGGCGGCGACCGGCAGCTGACCCCATTTCTCGTCGGGCAGGCCCACACACGCCGCCTCGGTGATACCGGGGATCGCGGTGAGCGCCGCCTCCACCGCCGCGGGCTCCACGTTCAGACCGCCCCGGATGAGGGTTTCACTCGTCCGGCCGAACAACCGGAGACGGTTACCGTCCAAGGCCCCTCGATCCCCCACCGACATCCACCCGTCGACGGGACCACCCACCAGCCCCGCGTCGGTGAGATAGCCGCGGAAGAGCATATCGCTGCGCACATGCACCCGCCCCGCCCGGATCTGCACCTCCACCCCGTCGAACAGCTCACCCGCCGAACTCTCGTCCTCGGTACCGAACCCACGGTCGAACGAGACGAAACTCAGTTCCGAGGCGCCGTAGAAGTGGGTGAGCGTGGCCGCGGGCAGAACCTCGCGCAGGGCGACCCGTCCGTTGCGCGGCCACCGCGCCGCCGAGGACAGTACCTCGCGCACCCCCGGCACGGGACCGACCCCGGACCGCACCACATCCCAGGCGATCGTGGGCACCGAATAGAGATGGGTCGCGCCGGCGCGCAACGCCACCGGGGCGGTACGCAGATCGACGGTGGCGCCGCGGGTGAGCGCATGTAGCGCGCCGTAGAGGAAATGCGTATGGTCCAGCACACCCGGAACCGCCACGATATCGCCCGCGGCGATATCGAAGGTCCGGTCGGAGCGGTCCAGGGTGGCGGCCCACGACGCCTGGTCGCGGACGAAGAGTTTCGGTTCTCCGGTTGTCCCCGAGGTGATCCCGACCAGCAGTTCGCTGTCCGGCCGGGCCCGGCCGGCGGCCCCCTCCGACACCAGATCGCCGGCGGCCGGCAACGCGTCCGCGAAACCGAGGCGCCGCAACCGCCGGTGCTGGGACGCGGCGGCCACCACCGCGCCGGGGCGGGCCAGCGCCAGCACTCTGCGCAACTGGCCGGCGAGCAGATGCCGGTGCAGGAGTACCACACTCACCCCTGCCCGCATCGCCGCCGTCACCGTGACCAGGGATTCGATATCCGAGGAGGGCAGCACCGCCACCCGAGCCATACCGGCCAATCCCGCGGCGGTCCGGGTGACCCGCTCCCAGAACTCCGGGTAGCCGATACGCTCGTCACCGGTGATCACCGCCGGAGCACCGGAGGCCTGCGCGGCACACCGCGCGATACGCTCGGCGAGCAGATCAGTCATCGTCCACTCCCCGCGCCGCGAGCGCATCCCCCATGGCGTCGGCCGTCCGCAGCGACCGCACCAGCACCGGCGTGACCAGCGCGGTGATCGACCATTGCAGGCCGCGTGCCCGCCGCGCGTCGGCGACCTCGCGCACGATCCCGGCGAGTACCGGTACGCAGCGGATCGCCAGTGCCAGCAGCAGCCCGATACGGTCCGGGTCGACACCCACCCGGCGCAACGGTCCCAATGCCCGGGTGACGGCGTCCAGCATCTCGGTGACCCGGGTGGTGAGGGTGATCAGCGCCGCCAGCGCGACCGAAAACAGCAGCAGACCACATACCACGACCGCTCGGGCGGGCGAGGTGGTCAGCACCTGGAACACGCCGATGATCGCCAGCATCCACAGCACCGGGCGTATCTGGGCCAGTGCGGTACGCCACGGAATCCGGGCCACCGCGAACAGTGCCGTCACCACGGCCGCGAGGATCGCGACCGCGGGCGGCGTGCGCACGAACACCGTCGCCAGTGTGATGCTCACCAGCAGCCCGGCCAGTTTCACCCCCGCCGGGGTCCGGTGCACGACCGAGTTACCCGGGCGGTAGAGGCCGATCATCCGACCAGCTCCCGGTACGCCGGTACGGCGGCTTCCGGATCACCGTCGAAAGCCACCGCGCCGTCGTCGAGCACGATCACCCGTTCGAAACTCTCCAGGAGGGTGAGCTGATGGGTTACGACGATCACCTGCTGATCCACCGAATCCAGCGCCGCGGCGACCATCCGCGCGTTACGCAGATCCAGCAGGGTGGTCGGCTCGTCGGCGACGATCACCTCGGGATGGCGGATCAGTACCGCACCGAGGGCGAGCAGTTGCTTCTGGCCCCCCGACAGCAGATGGGAGGGATGTTCGGCGTGCCCGGCGAGCCCGAAACGGTCCAGCATCCCGGCCACCCGCGCGGCGATCTCCGCTTTCCCCAGCCCGGACCGCCGCAGCGAGAAGGCCAGATCCTCGGCCACCGTCGGCATGACGATCTGGGTATCGGGATCGGTGAACACGAAGCCGACCTTGCGCCGCACCCGGGCGCCCTTACGGGCCGCGTCCAGGCCGTCCACCGTGACGGTCCCGGAGGTGGGGGCGAGCAGGCCGTTGATCATGCGCGCGAGGGTGGATTTTCCCGACCCGTTGGCGCCGATGATGCCGACCCGGCGTTCCTCGATGCGCAGGTCGATACCGCGCAGCACCTGCCGCTCACCGTAGGAGTGCCGCACCCCGTCGAAGACGATTTCGCTCATTCCACCCGCTCCACCAGCATCGCGATCCCCTGGCCACCGCCGATGGCACATGCCGCCAGCCCCAGCGCGGGGCCGCCGGGACGCAGCATCCGGCTCGCCAGCCGTACGAGCAGTACCGCACCCGAGGCTCCCCACGGATGCCCCATCGCTATCGCACCGCCGTCCGGGCAGATCAGGGATTCGTCCAGCTCCAATTCGTCCGCGACGGCCAGCACCACCGAGGCGAAGGCCTCGGTGATCTCCACGACGCCGAGATCCGCCACCCGGCGGCCCGCCCGGCGCAGGACCGCACGAATAGCGGGCACCGGCCCCAATCCGGGAAGGGCCGGGTCGGACCCGGCGACGGCGGACGCGACGATACGCAAGGCGGGCAGCCCGGCCGCCCGGTCGGCGGTCGTGACCGCCACCACCGCCGCCCCGTCGGAGATACCACAGGAATTTCCCGCCGTGGCCGTACCGTCCGCGCCGAAGCCGGGCCGTAGCCGGGCCAGCCGCGCCACCGTCATACCCGAGCGGATGCGCTGATCCCGGGACAAGCCGCCGACCGGCACGATCTCGGCCGTGAAATCCGCGGCCGCGGCACGCGCATGCGACCGCGCCGCGTATTCGTCCTGGCGTTGCCGGCCGATACCGCGCCGGCGCGCGAGATCATCGGCGGCGGCCCCCATATCGGGATCGGGGAACCCCGGCGGCGCGAACGGCGCGCGGGTGTAGCGCACCGCCTCGGCACCGGGCGCCGGCGGCCAGTAGCGCCAGGGCGCGGTACTGGCCGATTCGGCCCCACCGGCCAGTATCAGCCGATCGCCGCCGCTACGCACGCGCAGCGCGGCCTGCATGACCGCATCCAGCCCGGAACCGCACTGACGGTCCACGGTCACCCCGGGTACGTGCACCCCCAGCCCCGCCTGCAGGGCCGCTATCCGGGCCGGATCGCCTCCGGGACCGAGACAGTTGCCCAGGACGACATCGTCCACCTCGTCGTCGATACCGGTCTCCCGCAGGGAGGACAGCACGGCCGCCAGGACCGGCGCGGCCAGATCGCTCACGGTCAGACCGGCCAAACCGTGCCCGGCCGTCCCGATGGGTGTACGCCGCGCCGCGACCAGAACGGGAACAGGGTTCATGCCAGCAAGTCTTTCAACCGGCCGCGCGCGATCTTCCCGGCGGCGGTGACCGGCAGTTCCCGCACGGGAACCCAGCGGCGCGGCATCGCCTCCTTCGCCAGTACCCGCCGCGCGTGGCGCCGGACGTCGTCGACCGCCACTCCCTCCAGTTGTACGGCCGCGGTGACGGTTTCCCCGTAGACGGCGTGGGGCGAGCCGATCACCACCGCGCCGACCACTCCCTCGATCGCGCTCAGCACCCGCTCGACCTCCTCGGCGACGACCGTGGTTCCCCCCACGTTGATCGCCGCCTCGCCCCGGCCGTGGACCACCAGTTCGCCGTTGTCCCCCAATTCCGCGAGATCACCCACGCAGAACCAGTCCGGCGCGCCGAGTACCGCGTACGGCGTTCGTACCTGCAGCAATCCGTCGTGGATCCGCGCCCGCACCCCGTCCAGCAGCCGCAGCGGTGCGGGCACCTCCCGGGCGGCGACCAGGGAGACCTCGGACGATCCGTAGTACTCCACGGTCCGCACGTGCCGGGCCGCGGCCAGGGCACCGGGGTCGGGAGCGATACCCGCGACGACGGCGGTGTGCAGACGCGGCGCCCGGGACACGACCTCGCGCAGGACGGCCGGCACCGCGTGGACGACGGTGGCCCGAGTGAGGTTGTCGGTGACGCACGCGCCGGTCCACAGCGCGTGCAGCGCGCCGAACAGGTGCATGGTGGCGTGCAGCGGGCCGGTGAGCAGCACACGGTCCGCGGCGGTCACCCGGGTGATCTCGGTGAATGCCGGGGAGCTGTCGTACCAGGAGGCGGCGGTGCGGGCCAGCGGCCGCGGATGCCCGGTGGAGCCGGAGGTGGCGACCAGCAGGAAAGCGCCCGGCGGCAGTACCTCGCGCCGCGGTCGTGCGGCCGGATTCTCGACGGCCACCGCGACCCCGCGCCGCGCGGCGGCGCATACGCAGATCAGCGCCTCGCCGGGCGGGAGTTCGGAGGCGTCGTAGCCGTTGGCTCCCGGCTCGTACCGCTCGATCCAGCGGTCCACCGCACGGTCGAGCTCGCGGTAGGTGTGGGCGCGGCCGCCGAGATCGAGCGCGAGAGCGTCGCCGGTGCCGCCGAGCAACCGCCTAGGCACCGGTCAGTCCCGGATACGCCCGGTGCACGCCCTTGGCCACCACGGTGGCGACGACGACCTTGAGCAGATCACCGGGGACGAAGACACCGTTCGCGGTGATCGCGGCGCGGAAATCCAGATCGGTCCGCAACAGCAGCCCGAGGGTGCCGAACAGGTAGATGATCAGCAGCCCGCCGATCGCATTGATCAGCAGTGCGGGTAGCAGCGGGTACTTCGGCACGATCCGGGCGGTGCACCACCCGATGAACAGGGTCGCCGGGATCCACCCGATCAGGTAGCCGGCACTGGGGCTCGCCAGCGCGGTGAGTCCGGTGCGACCTCCGGAGAGCAGGGGGAGCCCGATGATCGTCAGGGCGATGAACACCGCGACGGCGGCCGTGCCCTTACGCGGTCCCAGAATCGCACCGGCCAGGATCACCCCCAGGGTCTGCACGGTGATGGGCACCCCGCTGAACCCCACCGTGACGGCTCCGGGCAGCCCCAGTGCGGCGACGAGGGCGGCGAATACCGCGATCTGCGCCATATCCCGCGCCGTGGTGCGGGTCTTCGGCGCCCGCGACTCCTCGACACCGTCCATGACGCCATCCTTCGCAACAACCGGCTTGAACGACGTTCAAGATAGCAATGTGCCCGCCGCTCTCGGCCCCGGACCCCGCCCGTCGCCGCCGACCGGCCGACGGCGACGCCTACCGTGCCCTCAGGGGGACGGAACCGGGCACACCGTGGTCGCCCGGCCGGACCACGGCCATATCACCGAGAGGAACGCCTATGACGCGGCTCCGGCAGACCGCCACGCATTGGGGCAATTATCTGATGGGCCCCGGCAACGACGGGGAGCTCACGGTGGTTCCCGACGACCGCGACCCGCATCCCTCGCCCATCGGGCGGTCACTGGCCGCGCTCCAGGACCCGGACCATCGCATCGCCGAACCGGCGATACGCCTGGGCTACTACCGCGACGGGGTCGCGAGCGATACCACCCGGCGCGGACAGGAACCCTTCGTCGCAGTCGGCTGGGACGAGGCACTGGACATCACCGCCACGGCCCTGCGAACCGCGTGGGCGCGAGGCGGTCACCGCGCCGTGTACGGCGGCTCGTACGGATGGGCCGGCGCGGGCCGGTTCCATCAGGCGCGGGAACAGTTGCACCGCTTCCTGCGGCTGTCCGGCGGATACACCGGATCGGCCGACACCTACTCGTTCGCGGCAGCGGAGGTACTCCTGCCGCACGTGCTCGGCATGAACGCCTACCTCGCCGCGCAGCAATCGCCCACCACCGCGGAGATCGCGCGCCACTGCGCCCGCATCGTGTACTTCGGCGGCGCGGCGCCACGGAATACGCAGGTGAATTTCGGGGGAATCGGCGCACACCCGCCGCACGGCCGGTACTCCGCCTCCGGGCCGGAAACAATCCTCATCGGCCCCGTCCGCGATGATCTCGACGGCGATCCGGCGACCCGCTGGGTGCCGTGCCGGCCGAACAGTGATGTCGCGGTCATGCTCGCCATGGTGCACACCCTTCTCGTGGAGGGACTGCACGATCGGGCGTTCCTCGATCGCTACTGCACCGGCTTCGAGGAATTCGCCTCTTATGTGACCGGCCGCGGCGATGGTGAACCGAAAACACCGGAATGGGCGGCGGAACTGTCCGGGGTGCCCGCCACCCGGATCCGTGAACTGACCCGGCTCATGGCGCGTGAACGCTGCCTGATCGGGCTCCCCTATTCGTTGCAGCGGGCCGAACACGGCGAGCAGACCTATTGGGCCGCCTGGGCACTGGCTGCCGCGCTGGGCCATATCGGGCTCCCCGGCGGCGGTGTCCTCATGGGCACGGGCGTGGGCAAGACCACCGAGATGCAGCGCCGATATCTACCGTTTCCGATCGCCTCGGTCCCCCGGCCCGGGAATCCGGTACCGGATGTGATCCCGGTGGCCCGGCTCACCGAGATGCTGGAACGCCCCGGTGCCACGATCGATTACAACGGCACCACCCTGACCTACCCGGATATCGACCTGATCTACTGGGCCGGCGGCAATCCGTTCCACCACCATCAGGACCTCAACCGCCTGCGACGCGCATGGGCGCGTCCCCGTACCGTCGTCGTGCACGAGATCAGCTGGACCTCCACCGCTCGTCTCGCCGATATCGTATTGCCCACCACCGCCGCCCAGGAACGCGAGGATTTCGCCGGGGGCCGCCTCGACCAATGGCTCACGCCCATGCGGCAGGTCGTGCCGCCGTACGCGCAGGCGCGCGACGACTACGCGATCTTCGCCGCTCTCGCCGACCGGCTCGGCTTCGGTGACCGCTTCACCGAAGGACGTACGGCCCGGCAGTGGGTGGAGCATCTGTGGGAGGCGACGGTCCGCGGCGCGGCCGCCGCCGGTATCCGGCTACCGGATTACCCCGAGTTCCGCGCCGGTCCACCGCTCGATCTGCGACCCGCGCTCACCGAGAGCCGCCACGTCCTCGAGCAGTTCCGCCGGGACCCCGCTCGTCACCGGCTGCGCACACCGTCGGGCCGGATCGAGATCTTCTCTCGCACCATCGCGGCATTCGGGTATACCGATTGCGCCGGCCACCCGGCCTGGTATCCACCCACCGAGTGGCTCGGAAGTCCACTCGCGCGACGTTTTCCGTTGCACCTGCTCTCCCACCAGCCCGCCACCCGGCTGCACAGCCAACTGGACTACGGCGTAACCAGCCGGGAATCCAAGATCGAGGGGCGCGAACCGGCGCGCATGAACCCCGCCGACGCGACGGCGCGGGGCCTGCGCGACGGCGATATCGTCCGCGTCTTCAACGATCGCGGCGCCCTGCTGGCGGGTATCCGCCTTTCCGATGCCGTGCGGCCGGGCGTCCTGCACATGGCCACCGGCGCCTGGTACGACCCATTGGATCCGGCCGACCCGCTCTCGCTGGACGTACACGGCAACCCGAACACTGTCACCAACGATATCGGGACCAGTTCGCTGGCCCAGGGACCGTCGGCCAACAGCTGCCTGGTCGAGGTCGAGCGGTACACGGGAGAACTCCCACCGCTGCGGGTACGGAAACCACCGCCGCTGACCACGGCTGCCGCCGGTGAACCGGAGGTGGCGCACGGCCGGTCCGCGGGAGGGCCTACGCGACCGGCGGCTCCGCATGCGTAGCACACCGGAGCCCCACTACACGCTCAATAGCCTTTCGCCGGACGACCCGGATCGGCCTGCTGGACGTTCTGCTGCAGATTGCTGCCGTCGGGGGAAACGTCGTAGCGGTCCATGACGTAGTTCATGCTCGCGGCGACATTGGCGACCGGATCGTAGATGTTCGTCGAGGTTCCCGGCTGATGGTAGGCCTCGAAGGTGGACGGGATCGTCTGGGTCAGGCCACGCGAGTTCTGCCCACTGGCGGCATTGCTGTCCCAGTTGTTGATGATGTTCGGATCGCCCCCGGATTCGCGTTCGATCAGCACCCGGTAACCACGCATCCAGTTCTCCCGCGCTTCGGGATCGGTGATCCCCAAGGCGTCGAGCGCGCCCTCGATCGCCTGATCGATGGTCATACTGCCGGGATAGCGCGCATAATCCGCTTCCGAGGCCGGTCCCTCGTAATTGGCCTCGGGCGCGTCGTCCCCCGCCGGGCCGTAATCCGGCGACCCGGCGACAGGGAAACTCGGCGCGGCACTGCCGTAGTTGGGTGTGCTGGTCTGCACACTGCCCGCGTCCCGCATCGCCGTATCGCTGGCGCCCTGCGCCTGGGCGTACACGTATTCGACCGAATCGAGTATCACCTCGAGCAGTTCGTACTCGGTGTTCGGCGGCAGGGTGCCGTCCTCCCGCAATCGGTAGGGCGCCTTCAGCGCCGCCTCCAACTGCTGCGCTTCGGTTTTGATCGCGCCGAACGCCGCGGAGGATGTGTCGTAGGTGGCGCCGGCGGTGAGATTCACCGCTTGATGCTGCTGTTCCAGATCCCTTCGTACCTCGTCGATCCGCCACATCTTGTCCTTGTAGTCGGCGGCCATGAGGGAATTGTCTCCGGGCTCGACGAGTTTCTTCTCCTCGAAGAGCTTCAGCATGTTCCGGGCCTCCTGCCCGTCACCGGTGGCCAGGAGATCTGCGCAGTTCTGAATCGCCTGGTCGGCGGCGTCGACCACGGCCCTCAACCCCGCACTCGCTCCTTTGGGAGGCTCGAGCTTCACCTCCCAGTAATTCGCGGGCTTCATCTACCTGTGTCCCGGGATGCACATACACCAAGTATCCCGTGTCCACGATCCGGATATTTCCGGCATTGGGAACCGGGGGCTTTTCTCCAGCGTCCCACAGGGTTACCGGCGGTATTCGCGCAGCAACCCCTTGCTGATGATCGTCTTCTGGATTTCGCTGGTGCCTTCGCCGATGAGCAGGAACGGCGCCTCCCGCATGAGGCGTTCGATCTCGGCTTCCTTGGAGTAACCGAAGCCACCATGGATACGGAACGCTTCCTGGGTGACTTCCGCGCAGTACTCGCTGGCGAGCAACTTCGCCATACCCGCGCCGACATCGTTGCGTACTCCGGAATCCTGCAGCCGTGCCGCGTTCACCATCATCAGATGCGCCGCTTCGACCTTGGTCGCCATCTCGGCCAGTTTGAAGGCGATCGCCTGATGCTCGGCGATGGGTTTACCGAAGGTGGATCGCTGCTGCGCGTAGTCGATGGCCAGTTCGAACGCCCGGAGCGCGATACCGCAGGCGCGGGCGGCGACATTGACCCGGCCCACCTCGATACCGTCCATCATATGCGCGAACCCCCGGCCGGGCTCGCCGCCGAGCACGGTGTCCGCGCCGATCCGGAAATCGTCGAAGATCGCCTCGGTGGTATCGACGCCCTTGTAGCCCATTTTGTCGATTTTGCGGGGGATGGTGAGCCCGGGGAGCACCTCCCCGTAGCCCTCGGGTTTGTCGACCAGGAGCGTGGTGAGGTTCCGATGTGGTTTCGGCGCACCCAGATCGGTTTTCACCAGGACAGCGGTGAGGTTGGAAGTGGCACCGTTGGTGAGCCACATCTTGTTTCCGTTGACGAGATAGTCCTCGCCGGAACGGGTGGCGCGGGTTTTTATCGCGGCCACATCCGAGCCGAGGTCGGGCTCGGACATCGAGAACGAGCCCCGGATATCGCCGGTCGCCATCCGCGGCAGATAGTGCGCTCGCTGCGCTTCGGTACCGTGGCGCGAAATCATGTGCGCCACGATGAAGTGGGTGTTGACGACACCGGATACGCTCATCCAACCGCGGGCGATCTCCTCCACCACCAGGGCGTAGGTGAGCAGCGACTCCCCCAGGCCGCCGTACTTCTCGTCGATGGTGATGCCGAACAGCCCCATCTCCTTCATCCCGGCGACGATATCGGCAGGGTAGGTATCGGCGTGTTCGAGATGCTGGGCGTACGGAATGATCTCGCGGTCCACGAACGAACGGACGGTGGCGAGCATCTGCGTCTGGACCTCGGTCAGCCCGGCGGTCTCGGCGAGTCCGGTCACGTCTCGAACCTTTCGACGATGGCGGCCAGCCCCTGCCCGCCGCCGATGCACATGGTTTCCAGGCCGTACCGCCCGCCGCGACGCCGCAGTTCGCGTGTCATGGTCGCCAGGATGCGGGTGCCGGTCGCGCCGACCGGATGACCGAGCGAGATCCCCGAGCCGTGCACGTTCAATCGGTCGAAATCACCCGTCCCGAAACCCCATTCGCGGGTGCAGGCCAGCACCTGGGCGGCGAACGCCTCGTTCAGCTCGATCAGGTCGATATCGGACAGTTCCAGACCGGCGCGGTCGAGCGCCATCCGGGTCGCGGGCACCGGTCCGATACCCATCACCTTCGGTTCCACCCCCGCCACGCCCCAGGACACCAGACGCGCCAGCGGGCGCAGGCCGAGTCGTTCGGCCCGCGCCGGATGGGTGACGATACACAATGCGGCCGCATCGTTCTGGCCGCTGGCGTTACCGGCGGTCACGGTAGCGCCGGGATCCACACCGCCCAATACCGGCCGCAACCGGGCGAGAGTCTCGACAGTGGTGTCCGGACGAGGGTGTTCGTCGGTATCGACGAGTGTGTCACCGCCGCGCCCGGTCACCGGCACCGGGATGATCTCCTCCGCGAATATGCCCGCCTGCTGAGCCGCGACGGCCCGCCGATGCGAGACCACCGCCAACTCGTCCTGTTCGGCACGGGAGATCCCGTATGCACGGCGCAGGTTCTCCGCGGTTTCGAGCATGCCGCCGGGTACCGGATGGTCCCGGCCGCCCGCGGTGACCCGCCCCCGGGCCAGCCCGTCGTGCAGGGCAACGGCGGGGCCTTTGACGCCGAAGCGTATATCGGTGGCGTAGAACACGACATTGCTCATGCTCTCCACCCCACCGGCGACGATCACCTCGGCGGTCCCGGTGGCGATCTGCATCCCGGCCTGGAGCACTGATTGCAGACCCGACCCGCACCGCCGGTCCACTTGCATTCCCGGCACCCGGACCGGCAGCCCGGCGTTGAGCGCCACGACCCGGCCGATGGCAGGTGCTTCGCTACTGGGATAGCAGTTGCCGAGCACCACGTCGTCGATCGCCTCGGGATCCAGACCGGTGCGCTCGAGCACACCACGCAACACCACTTCGCCCAGTTCGGCGGCGCCGAGACCGCGCAGCGAACCACCGAACCGCCCGATCGGGGTACGCACCGGCTCGCAGATCACCACTTCGCGCATCACATGAACCTTCCCCCGGTGACTTCCAGCACCGCCCCGGTCATATAGGAGGACAGATCGGAGGCCAGGAACAGTACGACCGAGGCGACCTCACCCGGTTCACCCGCCCGCCCGAGCGGGATCTCGGCCATCTTCTGATCCCAGACCTTCTGCGGCATGGCCTCGGTCATCGGCGTCCGCACCAGTCCGGGTTGCACCGCGTTCACCCGTACGTTCTTGAACGCGACCTCTTTGGCGGCCGCTTTCGTCAGGCCGACGATCCCGGCTTTCGCCGCCGAATAGTTGGTCTGCCCGGGCAGGCCGATCTTGCCGGACAGCGACGAGATGTTCACGATGGCTCCGCGCCCGTGTTCACGCATCCGGTTCGCCGCGGCGCGGGTGCCGTTCCACGTGCCCTTGAGGTGTACACCGATCACCTCGTCGAAATCGGATTCGGCCATCTTCCGCATGGTCGCGTCCCGCGTCATCCCGGCATTGTTGACGAAAACGGCCAGCGGGCCGAACTGTTCGGCGGTATCGAGCAGGGCTTCGACCGCGGCGGCGTCCCGGACATCGCAGTGCGCGTAGCGGGCGACGTCCGCACCGCCGAGTTCGGCGACGGCGGCGGCGCCGGCGGCGTCGTTGATATCGCCGATCGCCACTTTCGCGCCTTCCCGGACGAAGGTCCGGGCGATCTCCAACCCGATTCCTTGGGCGGCGCCGGTCACGGCGGCCACCCGGCCGTCGAGCAACCCCATGGTCAGCTCCGATTCTCTCGCTTGTCCAACGGTGTCGTCATTGCACGATCCCGTCCGCGCGCAGCCGCGCGATCTGTTCGGGGGTGCGTCCGAGTTCGGTCAGCAGCGGCTCGGTGTGCTGGCCCAGAGCGGGGACCGGCCCCATTCGCAGTTCCACATCGGCGAATGTCATGGGTGGGAGCAGCGCCTGGATGGGGCCGGCCGCGGTAGCGACCTCGCGCCAGCGGTCGCGGGCCGAGAGCTGCGGATGGGCGATCAGGCCCTTCAGATCGTTGAGCCGGGCCGCGGGGACGCCGGCCCGCGCGAGCCGGGTGTCCAGGTCGGCGGTGGCGAAGCGACGGGTCTGCTCGGCCACCGCCGCGTCCACCGCGGCGCGATGGCGCACCCGGTCGATATTGGTCCGGAAACGAGGGTCCTCGGCCAGGTCCGGGCGGCCGAACACCTCGGTGACCAGGGTGCGCCAGCCGCGATCGTTCTGCACGCCGATCAAGATCTGCCCGTCGTCGGTGGGGTAGGCATCGTACGGCGCGATCGACGGGTGCGACAGCCCCATCCGCTGGACCTGTTCGTCCTGATACATCCGCATGTACATCGGGTGGCCGAGCCATTCGACCGTCGCGTCGAACATCGAGACCTCGATCGTGGCACCGGCACCGGTGCGCTCCCGGCGGAACAGCGCGGCCTGCACCGAGGACAGCGCGTACAACCCGGAAGCGATATCGGCCGACGGCACACCGGTTTTCGTCGCCGTATCCGGGGTTCCGGTGATCGAACACAACCCGGTCTCGGCCTGGATGAGCATATCGTATGCTTTACGGTCCCGATGAGGCCCAGCGGTGCCGTAGCCGCTCATGTTCACCACGATCAGCCGGGGGTGGTCGCGACGCAGGGTCTCGGCACCGAAACCAAGACGTTGTGCGGCGCCGGGCGCGAGGTTCTGGAGGAAAACGTCGGCACGAGCGATCAGTTCACCGAGCAGAGCCACACCCTCAGGGCTCTTGAGATCGAGGGCGATGGATTCCTTGCCCCGGTTGAGCCAGACGAAATGGGAGGCCAGACCGTGGACCGCGGCATCGTAGTTGCGCGCGAAGTCGCCTTCACCGACTCGTTCGACCTTGATCACCCGGGCGCCGAGATCGGCGAGGTGCCGGCTGGCCATCGGCGCCGCCACGGCCTGCTCCAGGCCGACGACGGTGACGCCGTGCAGTGGTAGGTCACCGGCGCGGGGATTCCCGGCCGTGCTCATCGCTGCCGCCCACCGGAGTTCCGCCCGGCCCGCCCGACCAGCTGCCCACCGATGATCAAGCGTTGGATCTCACTGGTGCCCTCGTACAACCGCAGCAGCCGCACATCCCGGTACAGCCGCTCCACCGGTACATCACGCATATATCCGGTTCCGCCGTGGATCTGCACCGCGAGGTCGGCGACTTTGCCCACCATTTCGGTGCAGTACAGTTTCGCCGCCGAAGGACCCACCCGCCGGTCCTCCCCGGAGACGTACCGGGCGGCGACATCACGCACCATCGCGCGACCCGCCAGCACCCCGGTGTACTGATCGGCGAGCATCGCCTGGACCAGCTGGAAATCACCGATCACGGTGCCGCCCTGGGTCGCGGTGGCGGCATAACTCACCGACTCGTCCAGAGCCCGCTGCGCGGCCCCGACCGCGAGCGCGGCGATATGGACGCGGCCACGCGCCAACGACACCATGGCCGCTCGGTATCCGATATCCTCGCTGCCCCCGACCAGCGCCGAATCCGGTACCCGGACACCGGTGAACCGTACCTCCGCCGTCCAGGCACCCTCCTGGCCCATCTTCCGGTCCTTGGGCCCGACCTCGACCCCGGGCGTATCCGCCGGCACCAGGAAGACCGCGATTCCGGGCCCCTCGGCGTCGGCGGGACGGGTCCGGGCGAACACCACGAACAGGTTCGCCGACGGCGCGTTGGTGATGAACCGTTTCTCACCATCGATGATCCAATCCCCACCGGCGCGCACCGCGGAGGTCCGCAGACCGGCCGGGTCGGAACCGGCGCCCGGCTCGGTGAGCGCGAAGGAAGCGACCACCGCACCGGAGGCAATGGCTTGCAGCCACCGTTGTTTCTGCTCGCCGGTGCCGTAGTTCACCAGCACCTGCCCGGCGATACCGTTGTTGGTACCGAACATCGACCGGAAGGCCAGGGTGGTGTACCCGAACTCCATCGCGAGCTCCACGTCCTGGGCCAGATCCAGGCCGAGCCCACCCCATTCCTGCGGGATCGCGTAACCGAACAGCCCCATCGACGCGGCATGCCGGCGGATATCGTCGGGAATGCGGTCGGTATCGGCGATCTCCCGCTCGCGCGGCATCACCGTCTCACGGACGAAAGTCCTGGTCTGCGCCAAGATATCGGCGAAATCCGCCGCGGAAACCTGTGTACCCGCGACCACGCCGGCACTGATGCCCTCGGCAGCCATCGTTACTCCTGTTCTCGTGAACGGTGCCGGTCAGCGCGGCGTACGGATCAATTTCTTGTTGGCGAATTCGCTGATGCCGTAGTGCGCGAGTTCCCGGCCGACGCCGGATCGTTTGACGCCGCCGAACGGCAGATCCGGAGAGGTCCTGCTGGTGCCGTTGATCCAGACCATGCCGGTCTCCAAGCGGTCGGCCACACTACGGGCGAGTTCCGCGTCGGCGCAGAACACCGACGCGGCCAGTCCGTACGGGGAATCGTTGGCCAGTTCCACGGCCGCGTCCACCGAATCCACCTTGTGCACCACCGCGACCGGCCCGAACAATTCCTCGTGGTAGGCACGCATACCCGGGGTGACGCCGGTGAGTACCGTGGCCTGGAAGTACGCGCCCGGCCCGGCGATGCGCTGCCCGCCGGTCACGACCGTCGCCCCCTTCGCGACGGCATCGCCGATCTGACGGGCGAGTTCGTCGACGGCACGCCGCGAGGACAACGGCCCGAACACGGTCGCCGGGTCGGTGGGGTCGCCGGGAACGCATTCACGCATGGCGGTGACGAAGGCGGCGAGGAAGCGATCGTAGACCTCGTCCACGACGATGAACCGTTTCGACGCGGTACACGCCTGCCCGGCGTTGGCCAGCCGGTTGCCGACCCCGGCGGCCACCGTTTTCTCCAGATCCGCGTCATCGAGGACCACGAACGGATCCGAGCCGCCGAGTTCGAGCACGTACTTCTTCAGGTGGCGGCCCGCGACCTCGGCAACGGCGGATCCGGCCCGCTCGGACCCGGTGAGCGACACCCCTTGCACACGCGGGTCGGCGATCATCGACGCGACCTGATCATTGCTCGCGAACAGATTCCGATACACCCCCGCGGGCAGCTCCGCTTCGGCGAACACCTCGGCGACGGCCGTTGCCGATTGCGGGCAGATCTGCGCGTGCTTGAGCAGAATCGTATTACCCAGCATCAGGTTCGGCGCCACGAACCGGGCCACCTGGTAGTAGGGGTAGTTCCAGGGCATGATCCCGAGCAGCGGGCCGATCGGTTCGGTACGCACGAAAGCCTCGCCCGTCCCCGCGATCGGTAACGGTTCGTCCGCGAGGAACGCGGCGCCGTTGTCGGCGTAGTACTCGTAGATAGCGGCCGTCACCGCCACCTCCTCCAGTGCCTGGGTTACCGGTTTGCCCATTTCCAGGGTCAGCAGCCGGGCCAGCTCGTCCGCGTGGGCGCGGTACCGGCCCGCGACCCGGCGAAGCAGTTCGGCGCGCTGTTCCAGCGGTGTGCGGCGCCACCGCTGGTAGCTCTCCCGCGCTCCGGCCAGCGCGTTCTCTATCTCGTCGGCATCGGCCGGCGCGAAGGTGGCGAGCAGCTCGCCGGTGGCCGGGTCGGTGGTGGCGTAATCGCTCATTGCTGTGGCGCTCCCAGGGCTCCGCGTGCGATCAAAACGTCGATTTCCTCCGGTGCCGCCCCGAGCAGTTCCCGCACCACCTCGGCCCCGTCGGCGCCCAGCGCCGGTGCGGCCCCGGCCGAGAGATGCCTACCGTCGAACGAGGCGGGTAGTCCGGCAGCGAGATAGGTACCGATCCGCGGCTGCTCGAGCACCGAGAACAGCGGGTTGCGGTCGAGTTCTCCGCTGCCGACCACCTCGGCGAAGCTGCGATAGCGCTCGAACAGCACCGAGCTGTCGCGGAGCGCCGCCTCCACATCGGCGGCGGTGTGTTCGGCGAACCAGGACGCGAACAGCGCGGTGAGGAGATCACGGTGGCGGTACCGGTCGGCGTCGGCGGAGAAGTCCACGCCCAGCGCGGCTTCCAGCGCGTCCACCGCGGCGATGCGGCCGGTGACCCGCACCAGATCCCGCATATGCCGGGCAGTGAGTGCGACCACCATGTAGCGCACACCGTCGGCGGTGACGAAGTCGTGGCCGTAGGTACCGTAGACGGCGTTACCGGTGGCTTCCCGGCCGGCACCGTTGATCTGGACCTCGGTGAGATAGCCCAGATATCCGGAAACCGCCAGCGCCACATCCGAAAGCGGAAGTTCGATCTCGATACCCTGCCCGGTCAGCTCGCGCTGCCGGACCGCCGCCGCGATCGCCAGCGCCGCGTACAGACCGGTGACCACATCCCAAGCGGGCAGCACATGGTTCACCGGACCGGCATGCTGGGTGGGGCCGGTGATCAGCGGAAAGCCACTGGCCGCGTTGACCGTGTAGTCGACGGCCGCGGCTCCTTCCGGGGTTCCGGTGATCCGGAGCGTGATGACATCGGGACACAGGTCGCGCAGCGTCGCATGGCTGAGCCATGCGCGGCCACCGGTATTGGTCACCAGGATGCCGCCGCCGGGTGCGGTGATCAGCCGTTGCACCAGACGCTGCCCCTCCAGACTGCGCATATCGCAGGTGACCGAACGTTTTCCGCGGTTGAGCCCGGTCCAGTAGATACTCTCGCCCGCCGCGGTGACGGGCCAGCGGTTCTTGTCCCCGGCCCCGCCGATGGGGTCGATACGAATGACTTCGGCACCCAGCTGGGAGAGCGTGAGACCGCACAGCGGCGAGGCGACGAAGCTCGACACCTCGATGATCCGCACGCCCGCCAACGGTCGCAGAGCAGGGAGTGGATTCATGCCATCAACCCCGTGAATCGCCAGTCCAGCACCGGTTGCTCCGGCGCGGTAGCGGTATGCGCGAAGACGATGGAGCGCAACCGCAGCGCTGTGCCCGACCGGTACGGCCGCGCGTCCTCGACATGTAGTTCACTGGTGAGTGTGTCACCTTCCCGGACGGGGCCGGTGTGCTCGCAGGATTCCCAGTCCAGCACCGTGATCAGATTCGGCAGCGCCCGGGTCGCCTGACCGAAGGCCAGCCCGATGGTATGCCCGCCGTACACCAGGCGACCGTCCCCACCGCTCCGATCGTCATGGTGGACGGCGGCGATATTGAGGGTCAGCCGGGCGAGTTCCGGCGCGCTGGAGACGATATCGCCGCTACCGCGGAACACCGAGCCGAGCAGGCCGGAGTCGAAATGCCGCCCGGGAACCCGCTCGCGGTATGCGGCGAGATCCCAGTCGCCGACCGCCTCGGGCGGCTCCCCGAGCTCACGACCGATCGTGGACAGGTCGTCGGCGTGTTTCCTCCGGCCCGAGGGGGCGGTGGCGCTCAACGGCAGCATCGCGCATCGGTGGAAGTCGAGTACGGTGCGGCCGTGCTGGTCGGTCGTCGTGATCCGCAGCGCGGCCAGCCCTGTCGGCGCACGTCCCGGCCGCTGCGAGTTCTCCCGTAACCCTACGACCTCGGTTCTGGTGCGGAGGGTGTCGCCGAGTACCGGGAACCGGTGGAAGCGCAGGCCGCGATAGAAGAGGTTCGCCTTGACGTGGTGGGTCGCCAGGGTCGACTGACCGATCGCGAGATCCCACACCAGCGCCGGGTGCGCGACCGGAGCCGGGGCACCGGTGACGGCCCGGGAGAGGGTCGCGTCGAGCGGGAGGCGGAGCCGGTCGCCCACGATCGCCTGATGGGTGGCGGCCAGACCGCTGGTCAGTGTGACGGCGGGTGCCGAATCGAATACGTCACCGTGTTCGAGCTCGTCGAAATACGGTCCGCCCACGTGATGCTCACTCACCGGCTGATTCCTGGTCAATGCGCGGGCTACCTCGATCCGTCTCGGCGGGCGCCGGCCCAGGTGATACGAGACCGGGATGAGTACCGCCCGCAACCGGCCCGTCGATGTTGACAGTGCGACAACAGCCATGTCAAGACCAATGGTGACTATGCTACGAATATGGCCGCTATATGGCCGTACAAATCGGACCGAAGAGGAAGATCAGCCGGATATGTCCAAGCTGAGCGACGAAGAGACCTATCTGGTCGACACCGTGCGGACGTTCATCGACCGCGAGGTCAGGCCGCGGGTCCGCGACCTCGAGCACGCCGACACGTATCCGGAGAAGTGGATCGAGCAGATGAAGCAGATCGGGATCTACGGTCTGGCCGTTCCCGAGGCGTACGGCGGATCACCGGTCAGCACCGTCTGCTACGCCCGGGTCACCGAAGAACTGGCCCGTGGTTGGATGAGCCTGGCAGGCGCCATGGGCGGGCATACGGTCGTCGCGAAACTGCTCACCGCGTTCGGCACCGAACAACAGAAGAAGCGCTACCTGCCCGAGCTCGCCACCGGCGAGATCCGGGCCACCATGGCACTGACCGAACCCTCCGGCGGCTCGGATCTGCAAGCGCTGACCACCCACGCCCGCGCCGACGGCGACGATCTGGTGATCAACGGGTCCAAGATCTGGATCAGCAACGCCCGCCGCTCCGGCCTGATCGCCCTGCTCTGCAAAACCGACCCCACCGCTTCCCCGCGGCACACCGGGATCTCCATCGTGCTGTGTGAACACGGCCCCGGCCTCGTCGTCTCCCGCGACCTGCCGAAACTGGGCTACAAGGGAGTGGAATCGTGCGAGCTGTCGTTCACCGACTACCGCGTACCCGCCTCCGCGATCCTGGGTGCCGTTCCCGGCAAAGGTTTCGCTCAGATGATGAAAGGCCTCGAAATCGGCCGTATCCAGGTGGCCTGTCGCGCCCTCGGCGTGGCCGCGGCCGCACTGGAGGATTCACTCACCTACGCCCGGCAACGGGAAAGCTTCGGCCGGCCCATCTGGAAGCACCAGTCGATCGGCAACTACCTGGCCGATATGGCGACCGAACTGACCGCGGCGCGACTGCTGACCCGGTATGCCGCCGAGAAGTACGACGCGGGCGAACGCTGCGATATGGAAGCCGGGATGGCGAAGCTGTACGCCTCGGAGACAGCGATGAAAACGGCCCTTTCGGCTGTTCGTATCCACGGCGGCTACGGTTACTCCACGGAATACGACGTGGAACGCTATTTCCGCGACGCGCCGCTGATGATCGTCGGAGAGGGAACCAACGAAATCCAGCGCAACGTCATCGCGGCCCAGCTCGTCGCGCGCGGCGGACTGTAGCGGTTCGGCGCTCCGCGCGGACAGCACCAGATCCAGGAGGACGCAGACCACCATGGCCGGCCGGGAACGTGACGCGGAACCAGCCCATCAGCTGGTATCGCGGGAGCTGCGCGCGGCCATCGCCGCGGGCGACTACCGCGGCGGAATCAAGTTGCCGACCGAAGCCGAACTCGCCCAGCGGTACCGGGTGAGCCGCCAGACCGTTCGCCGCGCCTTCCAGGATCTCGTCGCCGACGGTACGGTCTACCGGGTTCCCGGCCGCGGTACCTTCGTCACCGAATCCGGCGGACGGTACCTGCGCCACCACGGGTCCATCGAAGATCTGATGAACTTGTCCTCGGACACCACCATGGAGGTACTCGGCCCGCTCCAGCGTCGTGTCGATATCGACGCCGCGAGCCGGCTGCGGCTGGAAACCGATGTCGTGTACACGGTCACGTTCCGCCGGATCCACGAGGGCGTCCCGTTCGTACTGACCACGGTGTACCTGCCCGAGCACATCGCCCGGCCCCTCCTGGGCCTCCCGGAGGTCGCCGCCGGCGGAGTGAGTTCCCATACGGTGATCGGTTTGCTCGAACCGCGCCTGGACAGCCCGATCGTCGAAGCCGCCCAGTCGATCACCGTCGCACCGGCGAACGCCGATACCGCCACCGCCCTGGGGTGCGAATCCGGCCACTCGATGCTGCGGATCGACCGCTTGTACTCCGACACCACCGGACAGCTGATCGATCTGTCGATCAGCTACTTCCTGCCCGAGCACTACACCTACCGGGTCACCCTGCGCCGCAGCACACTCTGACCGGAAAGACATCACCGCCGGGCCCGGTGCCGGCGCCACCCGCACCGGGCGCTGCGGCGGCGATACTCACGGATACGGCAGCAGCGTCGCCCCACGCCGGTCGAGCGATACCGTCATCAACGTGATCTCCTGTTGCTGACCGTTGATCATCGAGACCGCGCGGTTGCGCACAGCGGGAACATCGGTGGTGTCCGCGGCGGCCGCCGCCATCTCGATCCCGCCCTGATGGTGGCGGATCATCAGTTGCAGGAACAGCACCTCGCGCTCGGTGCCCGTCGCGTGATGCAGCCGGGTCAGCTCCTCGTCCGAGGCCATTCCGGCCATTCCGGCGTGGTTGTCGTGGGAGTGCTCATGAGACCCGGTCGGTACCGGCCGCTGCAAAGGGGCCCCGGCCCATTCCAGCCAACCGGTCAGGGTTCCGATTTCCCGCCACTGCGTGGACCGGATCTGTTCGGCCACCGCGGCGATATCGGGCGCCACCTCCGAGCCCAGCATCTCCACCATCGTGATCGCCTGCTGGTGATGCACCGACATCTGCTGCGCGAAGGTGATATCGGTCTCCGCCGGCACCACCGTTGCCCCGTCCGGCCCCGGAGCGGCACCACGAACGGAATACCCGATCAGCATCCCGGCCGCGACGCACAGAACAGCTGCCACGACCGCGGCCCCCGGTGTGCGCCACCACCGTGCCCTACCCGTGACACTCATCGCGGCGGATACACTGCCGGGTCCAGCCGCAAGGCCATGAAACCGTTGTCCATACAGGCCACGTACAACATATCGCCGTGGAATTCCGGGGGCGACAGGCACCAGTCGGCGGACAGGTCACCACCGACGAGCCGGCTCTGATCGTTGACGACCCCGTCGAGTCCGGTCTGTCCCTGCATGACCGCGCGAGCCAGCGCCAGGGTGCCGATCACCGGCGGCCCGATGATCGAACCCAGCGTGGCATGCAGCGAATTCGGCAACTGGAGATGCTTACCGGTTTGGGCCGGCGGGTTGAAATAGGCGATCTCCCGGAAATCATCGGGGTCACGGATATCGAAGACCCGGATACCGGATTGGATCCAGCCACAGGCCAGGGCCTGCGGATCATCGGGGCGGTCCACCGAGCAGTAGTGCGCGTCGTAGCCGAACGCGCCGTTACCCGCGCTGCTGGATGCCCAGCGATCCTGGTGTTCGGGAAGGTTGATCGCCAGTTTGATGCTGTTGCGCCACGTCGGCCGGGCCGGTTCGGAGACGTCCATCAGTTTCACCCCGCCCGAACCACCCTCGTCGACGGTGAAGATATAGGGCCGGCCGTCGTAGGTGACGAAAACGCTGTGCTGGTTGATCTGCCCGTCGGTCCAGAACTTCTGGCCGATATGCGGCATCGGCTGCGATATCACGGTGTGTGGCACCCGGTTCTGCACCGCGGAGACATCGAGCACGGTCAGCCCGCCCAGATTGGCCAGGAACATGGTGTTGCCGTCCGGTGTGAAACCCATTCCGTGTGCCTCGATACCGGTCAGCCCACCCCACACCACCATGGGATGCGCGGGATCGCTGATATCGACCGCGCTGAGCCACCCCGGTGCGATACCGGAGGCCCAGTAGGTGTTGCCGTCCGGGGAGAAATCTCCCTCGTGTGTGGTGATAGGGACCGGCATGTTCAGCAGTGAGCCGGTGGTGGTGTTGAGCAGCCGCGGGTGCGCGCAGTCCTGGGAGATGTCGTAGATCGAGATGAAGCCCGCGCCCTCGATCAGCCCGACGCCGGTGCCGACGAGCAGACCCCGGCCCTCGTGGACCTTCAGCGATTCCCAGGTGCCGCCGAGCATGGCCGGCTCGGCGAGCACCGCCGTACGCACCGGACGGGCCGGATCGCTGACGTCGACCACATGCACACCCGCGTCGGGGCCGAGCAGGTTCGTCGGGAAGGTCGAGGCGATATAGGCGCAGTTCTCGTAGGAGGGGCTGACCGGACCGGCGCCGAGGCCCTGGTACTGCCCGATGAGGTCGATATTGCAGTTGTAGCCTGCCGTGCTGCGCCCGGATTTGCGATCGGCGAGCGGAACCTCGCCCTGGATACCGGTTTCGATCCGGTCTCCGGGACGGCAGGACGCCGGGTCCACCGCCGTCGGCCAGACTCCGGTGAATTCGTCGAAACCCGGAGGTGGCGCGGCGGTACCGACAGCCGAGCCGGTGAGCAGAACGGCCACCGCCGCGAGCACGGACCCCGCCCGTACGACCGCGCGCCGGCCCCGCCGCCACGGCGGATCGAGCCGGGGCCGGCACCACCGGCGATTCCAGCGGATATCGACGCCATTGTCCGGGCCGCTGATCATTGCGTTCCTCTTCTCTTCCGACGGCCCCGGCGCTCCCTCCGAGTCGCGCCGGAGGACTGCACCGGGACCTGCTACACCGCCTCGGCCGCAGCCGATGGCAGGATCCGTCGCAGCGCCGCCACGACGTCATCGGGCGCCTCCAGCGGAGAGCAGTGCCCGGTCTCGAGTTCGACGAGCTCCACCAGCTGTGGCAACTGCTCGGCGATACGGCGTGAGCGGTGCACCGGCGCGATGCGATCGTGCCGGCCGGCGATCACCAGGGTCGGCACGGTGAGGGCGGCAGCGTCGAGGGCGGTCACCATGCGCACCAGCGTCGCTCCGTATCCACCGCGCCCCCGGCTGGGTGTCGCGGCGATGATCCGGTCCAGACCCAGCGATACCGGCCGCTGCGCTCCCTCCCCCACGGCCACCGTGCGTAACAGGGCGTGCCGCAACGGAAGCCGGCGCGGCAGTGGAATACCGGCCAGCGGCACCACGGCGTGGGCGAGCCGGCGGCGGAGCCCGAGCAGTCGTTCGGGGCCGCGGAGGAACCGGACATTGTCGAGGATTTCGCCGGGAGTGGAGTTGATCAGCGCGGCCGCCGCGATCTTGGCGTCCACCTGCTCCGGATACCGTGCGGCCCAGGAGAGTACGGCGATTCCACCCATCGAATGACCGGCGAGTACGACGCGCTCTCCCGCGCCGACCGTGGCGTCGAGGACGGCGGCGAGGTCGTCACCGAGGTGATCGATGGTGTAGTGGCCCCGGCGAGGGGATTCGCTGCGGCCGTGACCGCGCTGATCGTAGGCCACGATCCGGTAGCCGGCCGCGAGTTCGTCGATGATCTCGCGCCAGAAGGGAGTCGCACACAGTATGCCGTGGGCGAGCACGAGCGTCGGCGCCTGTGCCGGGCCGTGGACCTCGGCGTACAACCGGGTTCCGTCGGCGCTGCGGACGGCCACGGTTTCCGGCGCCGCTTCCGGCCGGGTGCTCACCGGCGGGCGCCTTCACGCCGAGCCCGGGCGATCGCGTGCCGGGCCTGCGGTACCAGACGCAGGAAGCCCGGCAGCCGCGGCACCGTAGTGCGCAGGAGCACCGCGAAGGTGGTGAACAGCAGACGCCGGCGCCGGCCCCACCGCACACCCAGCAGTTCCCGCAATTCGGGCGGTAGCAGACCGGCGGTGATCACGGCATTCGTTCCGCCGGCGATCGGGCGCACCGTGTAGTTCCAGAGGAAGCCCCACCGCAGCACCGGCAACGGCGGCGGCTTCGGCGAGCTGAGCACGGCGAATACCCGGTCGGTCATATCGGAACGTTCCAGTTCGTTCCGCACCATTTCGTCGAACCAGGTGCAGAACGACGCCCAATCCGGCGGCATATCCTTCTCACGAACACCGTAGAGCCGCCCGACCCGGCGCATTTCCTGGTAGAACTGCTCCACCTCGCCGGGTTTCCAGCCGCGGCCCAAGACCTTCTGCTGGGTGTAGACGCCGTGCACCAGGCTGGCGTGTACCCAGTGGAACGCCTCGGGGTTGAGTGCGCTGTAGCGGCCACCGTCGGGTAGTTCACCGGTGAACTTCTGATGCAGGTCCCGCAGTCGCTGGGCGGTGGCCAGGGCCTCCTCGCGGCCGTAGACCACACCCATGATCATGTCGACGGTGCGTTCCGCGCGACCGTACGGATCGGTTTCGAAGACCGAGTAGTCACGCACACCGGCCGCGACCACCGGATGAGCGACATCGATGAGCAACCGGCGCGATGCGCCGAGCACGAACGTCAAATCCCCGAACACCCGCCAGGCCACCGAATCGGGCCCCAGCGGCGCACGCTCGGCCGGAGTCGGCTGCCCGGCTGTCGTGGCCGGAGCTTCGATCGCTTCAGTCATGATCCTATTAGTAACATAATAGTCTCACCTGCGATACTGATTTCGTGACTCGCCCCGGCGCACCTCTGTCCAACCTGTTCGAGCGCGCTATGGAACGCGCCGTCAGCGGTAGCGAAGACGAGGCGGACGAGCGAATCCTCGACGCGGCGCTGACAGTGCTCGCCGAACGCGGCACCAAGCTCGCGACCGTGGACGATATCGCCGCCGTCTCCGGGGTCAGCCGGGCCACCCTGTTCCGGCGCTTCGGCGGCAAGGACCGTCTGTTCGAACTCGCGCTGGCCCACGACCTGCGCCGATTCCTCGACTCGATCACCACTACCTTCCGCACCGTCACCGACCCCACCGAACGAATCGCCGAAGCCTTCGTGGCCTGCCTACAGCTGCGGGAACGCTTCTTCCCCGGCCGATCGGCACCGGAACGCCGCTGGGAACTGCTGTCCATGCTCGACCACGGCGACCCTTCCCCCATCGATATCGGCCACCGTTTCATCGCGGCACATATCGCCGCCGGCCAATCCGAAGGCGTTCTCCCCGACGGCGACCCCGATCTCCAGGCGGAGGCGGTCATCCGGCTGACCCTCGGCTATCTCTTCTTCCCCGCCAACCGGTTCGACCTCGACGAACCGGAGATCGCCCGCGAGGTCGCCCGCCGCACCATCGCCCCCTTGGTCACCACATCGTCCTGACAGGGCAGCGCCATGAGAACCGGCACCCTCGCCGCCGGAGCCACCGGACGACGAGGGCAGACCTCTATCGAGTACGTGGGCAGCCGGCCTGTGGGTGCCCGTTGCGCATGTGACGGCGTCCGAACACCTCGGCGGCCGCCGCGATCGAGGTTCCGGTTCGACAAGAGTGCTCGCACGAGCCGTCGGCGGGCGCCGTCAAGGCCGGGGCATCAGATCTCGGGCCAATTACACCGCGAGATGACCGACCCCACCGGACGCTCCGCCGACCAGGATGCGGCGGCCGGCGCGCGCCTCGACGGCGTCGAGCATCTGCCATGCCGTCAGGACGGCCATCGGCAAGCACGCTGCCTCGAGGAAGGACGCCGACCTCGGCATCGGCACCAGTTGATACGCGGGAACGGTCAGGTACTCGGCGTAGGTGCCCGCGGGATAGGGAAACCGAGCCAGACCGTAGAGGTGGTCGCCCACGGTGTAGCGGGTCACTCCGTATCCCACCGCGTCCACCACACCGGCCACGTCCCAGCCGGGGACGCAGGGCAATCGCATGGACTGCTCGTAGCCGGAGTTCGCGCCGGTGTGCATATCGATCGGATCCACGCTGGTCGCTTGTACAGCGACGCGGACTTCCCCGGCGGCAGGCTCCGGCCGCGCGACCCCGGCGACGTCGAAGTGGAAGCTTTCCCAGCTCACCCGGCCGTCGCGGAACCGGAACAGAATGAAGACCGGCACCTAGACCCGGTTGCCGTTGGGTACCGCGCCACCGAAGGTGAACGCCGGAGTGAACGCGATCTCACCCCAGCAGCACAGTGTTCCACCATCGAGTCCGTGACCGTCCAGCCGGACCTCGTAATCCGGCGCGAACGCGAACCAGCCTGTGACAGCTCCTTCGATCTCGGCCCCGCCGTAGTGACCGCCGAGCGGAGGCGATTCGAGCACACCGTCCGGGTGGTACACGGCCATCGCGGCCGCCACGTCCTGCCGGCTCTTCGCCTGTGCCAACCGTTCGACGATCTCGACGGCTTCCTTCACATCCAAGGTTTGCGCAACCATGTTCCACTCGCCTTCATCGGAGCAAAATCGAGACAGATCTGTCTCGATTTCAGGCTAGGGACGGGTCCGCGGGGCTGCCAATCCGTCGATCCACGACCGGACGGTCCGAGCCGCGCCGAAAGTCATGACCTTTCATTCATCACCCGCGGTGGGCACATCGGCATCGGCGCATGCATTCGCGGTGCGCCGGCACGGCGGACGAATCGCCGGCACACCCGGCCGATCCTGCAGAGCGCCGCACAGGTCGGCTGTCGACTTCCATACGAAGCTCTACGGAGAACCGAGGAAAGAGTGATCAGAAGCAGGTTCGCCGGTACCCGCCCGTCATCGAGGAAGCATCGGCCGCCGAACCCACCGAATCACAGTTGCCGACGCGGCCGAAGAGCGGCGGTGACAGAAGTGAGGTCGACTGGAACCACCGCACCTCGGGCACGAGGCCGTCCCGAGGGCCGTCGGAACACGCACCCTGTGCGCACGCCGGACCAGACAGCCGTCCACGACTCCATGGAAAACAAAACACCCCCTGAATGGTGAATATCAGGGGGTGTTCCTGTGGTCCCAGCTGGGATCGAACCAGCGACCTTCCGCGTGTGAGGCGGACGCTCTCCCGCTGAGCTATGAGACCGGGAAGAACCGCTCGGGGACGTTTCTCCGATGCCCTCCGAACGAGTACGAACCTTAACACGCACCACCCGTTCGCCACCAAATCACCACGTTGTCATCCGTAGGGACGCACCGATTCGCGTCGGCCCGGCCCCCGGCGGAAGGTTCGGGCACCGAAGAGGCCGGGCCACCCGTAGCGTCGACCCGGCTCACTTCCTCCGCTCGAGCGAGCACCCGGGCAGCTGAATTACATCGATGCAATTTCAGGCCTCCTACCAGGCGATTTGTAGGTTTCGCCGAACGTCGGCTAATGTTCTGTCTCGCACCACGGAGGACGGAAAAGCCCCGAGGATGCAAATGCGGACGTGGCGCAATTGGTAGCGCATCACCTTGCCAAGGTGAGGGTTGCGGGTTCGAGTCCCGTCGTCCGCTCGAGAGGTAGGGCCAGGCGCATTGAATGCCTTCCCCCTTTGCGCGGTGGAGTGGCCGAGTGGTGAGGCAACGGCCTGCAAAGCCGTGCACACGGGTTCGATTCCCGTCTCCACCTCGCGCGATTAGCTCAGCGGGAGAGCGCTTCCCTGACACGGAAGAGGTCACTGGTTCAATCCCAGTATCGCGCACCACCGTCCCATCGAGGATCCAGAGGCACTTTCCGATACATCGGGAAGTGCCTCTTCTGCTTTCCGGCTACCGCGCGGCTTCTGGCGGTGCTGTCGGTGGGCGCGGTTAAGCTGGCCCGCACGAACTCGAGGCGGCCGATCTCCGGGGTACCGGCAGGGGGTGTGTGTGCAAGCGGAACCAACCGGTGACACGGTACGTGCGCGGGCGGCCGGCACCGATACGGCGGATACCTTCCCGGACGATCTGCGCGATCACCTGTCCTTCGGCCTCGAGGACTGCGCCCACGAACTGGCCGAGCTGATCGGCGACTACGAGGTCGACCGGGAACGCGCCGGCATCATCCTCCGGTCGCGGCTCGGCATCACCGGGGAACGACCGGAAACACTCACCCGGATCGGCGCCCGATTCGATTGTTCGCGCGACCGGGCCCGGCAGTTGCACACCAAAGCGGTCGGCGATCTGCTCCGGCACACCGCCCGCTCCGGGCGGCTGCCGGTACCGGCGTACGCCCGGCGCTACCCCGTGGGGACGCGGGATTCGGCCCTCACGCGCGCGCTGCTGGCCGAAACCTACGCCACCGATACCGATATCGCCGTCAACGATCTGTCGTACCTGAAACTGCGTCTGGCGGGGCATACGGCGGCCGATGCGAAACGGATCTCCGGATTCGTCACCCAGCGCGTCGTGGGCTGGCGGAAGAAGACCAATCATCTGCTGTCCCGGCTACGGGAGACCGGCCCCCCGGCCGGACCACCGGCCCCGTGGCCGCACCGGATCGATTGGCCCACCGGAACGGGTTCGGCGGCACCGCTGCCCACCGTCGCCGGACGATCCCTCGATCTGGCAGACGACGGGCGCGGCCGGTTCTATCTACACAAACCGGGCCGCGATATCGGCTTCGACTCCGGGCTCGAGGCGCGGCTGCTACGGCTGCTCGACACCGACGACCGGATCCGCACCTTCCAGGAGTATCCCGAGGCGGTCGGATATCGCGTCCACGACGAGGAACACCTGTATTTTCCCACGGTGGTGGCCGAACTCACCGACGGGCGCCGGGCACTGATCGATGTACAACCGTTGGGCCATCTGGGCTTCCGGGTGAACCGGGCCAAGGCCGCCGCGGCCCGGGGCCTGGCGCACGAGAACGGGTGGGGCTGGCTGCTGTGGACCGGAAGTGTGGTGGGAGAACCGGAATTGGCCGAGTATCGCGTCCCCACCGAGATCGAGAACCGTCTCACCGAATCGCTGGCCGACGGCCCCGTACGGCTGTCCCGGCTCCGGCAACTGCGGGCGGAGACCGGGCTCGGCCTCCTGGACCTGATCGCGCTCACGGTCCGCAACGAATGGTGCTGGGAGCGTGCGCCCTTCCGGCTGACCGCCGCGCCCTAGGATCCCATCCGCGTGGCGGAGGCGATAGCGGACAACCGGACCGGCTCAGGGTTTGACCAGCAGGGCGGCCGTAATGAACGTCGCGAGCAACACCATCAGGAAAACCGTGATCAGCTGCCAGTTGTCGATGGTTTTGTGCAATCGGCGGATGGTGTCCTCCAGCGCGCGGTGCACCCGCTGTTCGTCGGCGATACGGCGGTGCGCCGCGGCCACCGCCTCGGCCTGCTCGCGCGCCCGCTCGGCCGTACGCTCCATCCGGGCGGCAGCCCTGGCCAGCTGACGCTTCTTCTCCCGCACCACCTGCCGGGTCACGGCCAGCGTCGTCCGCTGCAGCATCAACTCCTGCCGCTGCCGCTCGAGCAGCATCGCCTGCGCCCTGGTGTGCTTCTCCCAGTCGGTCACTGCCGCCCATCCCTTCCGCAAATGGTCGCGATAACCCCACGCGACCTCACCCACCACCCATTGCCGCAGGAACTCCCGCAATTCGTAGGGCCGTTCGTCCGGTACCACCAGCCCGTCCGGCCCCTGCTCCAGCATGCCGGCCACCACCCGGTACTCACAGGAAGCCGGGGCGAGATCGGAGATCCCGAGAGCGGGCAACTGCGCAACCCAGAAGCCCGGTGCGCACAACCACAGCACCCCGGTACACCCCAGCGACCGCAACCGATCCGTACGTTCTTGTGCGAGTTCCTGGGTCAGTGGCCCGGTCCGCACCTCGATCGCGAACTGTTCACCGCCGCGGCGCCACCAGACGTCCACCGTCACCGGGCCGCAGCGCCGGTCCACTCCGGCCTCGTCCGCACCGAACTCGAGCAACCGGCTCACCAGCCAGTACTTCAGTCGCTGCGCGTCCCACTGCGTGTCCACACAACGCGCGCAACGGCAACCGTGCCCCGGGGTGGTCTCCTCCGCCGGCTCCGTACGCACCGGAGCGTCGGATATTCCCAGATCGGACAGCATCGTCCGGCGCGCACACCGTATTTCAGTCCGCCGCTTCGTCTGCATGCGACCACCCATCTCAACCCGTCCCACCACATCGGCCCCGGCACCGACCGACCCTTCCAGAGTGCGCCACATACGCCGGTCACCGCCAGGTTTCTGCCCAGCAGTTACCCAAGTGGGACCCGCCGAACCTTTTCGTCGCGCGCTGTCCCGGTCACCGGATCACCGGCCGTGAGGACGGTGCGGACCAGCGTACGCAACCAGGCGTGCGCGGGATCGGGAGTATTGCGCGGATGCCAGGCCAAGGAGATCGTCACTTCCGGTAGCGGCAGCGGTATCTCGAACGGACACAACCCCAGCGCGGGCAATGTCGTTTCCGCGACAACGGCCGGCGCCGGGCAGACGACCGCCCCGGAACGGACGGTCAGCAGCGCGGTGGTGAGATCGGGCACAGTGGCCACCACCCGGCGGGTGCGGCCGTGCAGGGCGAGACGGTCGTCGATGGGGCCGCGGGCGATCCCGCGCGGCGAGATACTGATATGCGCCGCGGCGGCGTAGGCGGCGACGGTGACCCGCTCGACGGCCAGCGGATGCCCCGGTGCGGCGACACCGATCAGCCGGTCGCCGCGCACCCGCTCGACGCGGGTCTGCGGATCGGCGTGGGCGATCACCCCGACCTCGGCATCGATCCGGCCGTCTCGCAGCGCGCTCGCGGAATCAGCGGTATCACCCGGTACGAATCGCAGGGTCACGCCCGGTGCCCGCGTACGGACCTCGGTCAACAGCCGCCCGGCGAGTTCGGGCAGTACCGCGTCGTCCACGTGCAGGGCGAAATTGCGCACCAGTGCGGTGGGATCGACGGTATCCGGTTTGGCCAGCAGCGCCCGCCCCTGCTCGACCAGAGCGCTCACCTCGAACCGTAATTCCAGCGCACGCGGAGTGGGGACGAGCTGACGCCCGGCTCGTACCAGCAGCGGATCACCGTAGACCCGGCGCAGCCGGGCCAGGGTACGGCTCATCGCCGGGGGTGAGGTGTTCAGCCGTTCGGCCGCCCGGGTGACACTGTTCGTTTCGAGCAGCGCGTTCAGGGCAACCAGCAGGTTCAGATCCAGGTCCGGCACGCCGGGTCACGGGCGCGGAGCGCCGGTCGCCGATTCGGATCCGGCGTTCCGCCGCGGTAGGTCGTCGTCCCGCGCCGGACGTTCGGCAGAACCGCCGTCTTCCGTCTCCCCAGCGGCTTCCTCGGGGCCGGCGGACCCGTTCAGCGGTGCGGTGCCCTCGGCGAGGGTATCGGGCGCCTCCCCACCGGCCCGCTCCCCGGGGACGGCGTCGCTCGCGTTCGCCGCGGCCGGCGACCCGGTATCGCGGGGCTCGGCCGGCTGCGCCGCGGGCGCACCGGTGTCTTCCGCTATCTCACCGGACTCCGCGACCGATCCGGTCGTCGTCACTGCGGACTCCGCGACCTGGGGATCGCCCGGCGCCGCGGCGGGGACTACCGGATCGACTCGAGGCTCGGTACCCGCCACGGGCGGCGCATCGGGCGGGGCCGCCGACGGGGTGGCCGGTCGCGCGGCGGGATCGGTATCCGGTCGGGAGAGGTCCCGCACCGGCTCGCCCTTGCGCAGTATCGCCGGGGTGGCCTCCGAACCCCGTTCGGCTTCGGCGGACGCCGGATCCGCGGACGGCTGCTGCTCCCCTGCCGGTGGGGTGCCCGGAAAGTGCTGCGCCGCACGCATATCGAGCCGCACCGTCGGCGAGTTCGAACGGGCGGCGATAACCGCTGCCCGCTGCTCAGCCGCGGCCTTACGCGCCGCAGCCGCGGCCAGCGCGGCGTCCACGGAAGCCGGAGCGGGTTTGGGGGCCGGGGCCGAGGCCGGGCCTGGGGCCGGAGCCGGAGCCGAGGCCGGGCCTGGGGCCGGGGCCGGAGCCGAGGCCGGGCCTGGGGCCGGGGCCGGGGCCGGGGCCGGGGCCGGGGCCGGGGCCGGGGCCGGGGCCGGGGAAGAGGGGACCACAGGCGACCGCGGTGCTTCGACCGGCAAGGTCTGAGCGGTGGGGTCCGGTACGCGCAGAACCGCCGTACGGGCGGATGCGTTGACGGCAACGGCCTCGGGGATCTGCACCGTGGGCGAATCGGCGACTACACCGGTATCCACCGGCGCCGCGCCGGAAGGCTCGGGGTGCACCCCGGGGGCCGGTTCCGGAGCCGGTTGCGGTGCAGCGGGTGGCACCGGAGCCGCGACGATTCCGCCGCGCAGACCCTGACCTGCTGTGCCACGTTTACGACGCGATACCGCCCGATAGTCGCCCGGACGCACCGGGCGCACCCATTGCGCGGCCCGCGCCGCCCGGGGCAACGTCACTCCGAGATCCGCCAGCAGTTCGTCGATATCGCGGATCGCGTACGGCGTCACCGCGGCACCGTGCGCGTGGCGGCCGCCGGTACGCTCCTGCATCCAGCGCAACCGGTTGTCGATTCGCTCGCTCATCGTTTCGACCGCAGGCAACGTCAGCGCGCCCGTGAGCAGCGCCGCGGTCCAGTGCGCGCCGACCTCCGCCCCGATGGCGCTGAGCAGCGAGGAGTTGTAACCGGCGAAGGTCAGATGCGGTACATCCAGGGGCAGGATCTGGCGGTACAGCCGGAAATTGCCGTGGTCGTCGGTGAGCTGCCGTTGCACATAGGGCGTCAGGAACGGAACCCGCTGCTGGAAACCCGTGGCGCAGACGACGATATCCGCGCGTACCCGCTCTCCGTCGGACAGTTCCGCGAACGGCCCGGCCGGGCCCCCGCCCAGCCCGGCGACGCGGATACCTCCGCGCACCGCGATACGACCCGCCGCCACCTGTTCGGCGAAACCCTCGGTGGCCAGGCCGAACGCCGCTTCGTGCGCCTGTTCGAACCGGACATCCGGAACGAGGCCGAGTTCGGCGGCCCCGGAGCGCTGCGCCACCAGGGCTTCGACGAGATCGAGATTACTGTCCCGGAAAGAACGTCCCGGACCGTGCAGCAACCGCTCGAACCGGCCGGGTTCGGGGTGGGGGAAATGCGCGGCGCCGGTGCGGGTGAGCAGGACTCGTTCGGCGTCGAGCCCGGGGGCGAGACGCCGCGGCATCTTCCACAGCAGCCGACGCGCCACCACCGTGGTCGCCGCGGCCACCCGGCTGATCTCCGTCGCCAGATCACACGCCGCGGCGCCGTATCCGACCACCACGACCGACCGGTCCCGCACCGCCTCCACATCGAGGAACTGGGTGGAATGCCCCACCTGGCCGCCGGCGCGGGCGAATTCGGCCGCGCCCGAGAAATCGGGGACCTCGGGTTCGCTGAACACACCGTTGGCGATCACCAGATGATCGCAGGAGATGCGGTGCGCCCCGTCGGGATCGCGGATCTCCAGCAGCCAGCCGCCCTCGACCGGGTCGGCGGCCACCACTTCGGTACGCAGCCGCAACCGTTCGGTGAGCCCGAAAGCCCGCACATAGCTCGCCAGGTACTCCTGCATCCGCGCCCCGTCGAGCACCCGCGGGTAGTCGGCGGGCATCGGATGGTCGGAGAAGTGGTAGGTGTACTTGCTGCTCTGCGCGCGTAAGCCCGGGTAACGGCGAGTCTCGCTCCACACGCCGCCGATATCGGGGGCCCGGTCGAACACCTCGACCGCGAACCCATCCTCACTCAGGACCTTCGCGCAGACCAGACCCGCGATACCCGCACCGACGATCGCGATGCGGTTCCCGCTCCTCATGGGCGAGAGATTACGTCGGATGTGTCCGGCAGCAAAGCCGGCGACCACTTTACGCCGATCACCGCAGGTCGGACGAATGCGGCCGACGGCCGTAGCGCCGGTGCGCCGGTGCCCGCCGGACCTGCGTACTCCCCGCCGGACCGGGCCCGCTGTGGTCTCATGGAGCTATGACCACCGTCACCGTGGACCAGGCCGGCCTGTGGGATGCCGAAGCTCTCAGCGATGTCGCCGCCGCGACATTTCCGATGGCCTGCCCGCCGGGGACCGCTCTCGAAGATATCGAGGCGTTCCTCGCCGACGTGCTGTCCGGGGAGCGGTTCGGCGAGTACCTGTCCGATCCGGCGCGTACGGTCCTCAAAGCCGTCGACCGGGACGAGATAGTCGGTTACGCCATCCTGCACAGCGGTACGCCCACCGAGCCCGAGGTCGCGGCGGCGGTGGCGCTGGACCCGGTGATCGAGATCAGCAAGATGTACGTCCTGCCCGGCCATCACGGCACCGGGGTGTCGAGCGCGCTCATGCAGGTGGCGCTGGACCGGGCCCGGGAGGCGGGGTACGCCGGGGTCTGGCTCGGGGTGAACCAGCAGAACACGCGGGCGCAACGCTTCTACGCCAAATACGGGTTCCAGCAGGTGGGGACCAGGACGTTCACGGTGGGGCGCGAGGTCCACCACGACTACGTACTACGCCTGGTGTTCTGACCGCGATCCGGATTCAGGCCAGCATGCGCTGCCGGAGCGCGTCGACGTCCGCGGCGCTCAGGCGCAGCCCCTCGCTCACGTACCGGTCGAAGCTGCCGTAACTGGCGTTCACCTGCTCGAACGCGGCGTCCAGCCACTCCTGTCGTACTCCGCTCAGCGGTTCGCCGGGAGCGGCGCCGCGATAGTGATTCGACGCCAGGAAATCCTCGGTGACCGTGGCCCGGTCCACCCCGAGCACGGTGAGCAGTACCGCGGCGACCCACCCCGTGCGGTCCTTACCCGCCGTGCAGTGGAACAGCACCGCACCGCCCTCGGAACCACTGCGGGCGATATCGCGCAGCACCGCCGCCACGGCCTCGTTCGCGCCGGGCGCGGTGATGAACGCCCGGTACAGCTCGGTACCGCCGGCGAGGGTGGACATCAGTTCCGGGAGCGGAGCAGCGCCGATCATGTCGTACCAGTTGGCCCGGGCACCGGCCGGTAACCGGTCGGGCCCGAGGGCGCGCTCGTAGACGGTGCGCAGATCGTCGACCTGCCGGACCGTACGGCGGGTGAGTTCGGCCAGATCCGCCGGGGTGAGCTCGGTGAGCTGATCGGCGCGGTAGACGATTCCGGTACGGACGGTGTGACCGTCCGCGGTGTGGTAACCCCCGATATCCCGCGCATTGGGGGCACCGGCGAGGTGGAGGGACCGGTCGGTGGTGACCGTCTGGGCGGCGGCGGGCGGATCGGCGAGAGCCGGTGCGGTCGCCGGAGCGAATGCCATGAGCACGCCGGTGAGAACCACGGCGGGAACATGTGCCGGACGATGACGGGTCATGACCGAACTCCCCTCGGTGCTCGACGGCACCCGCGTGGTGCCCGCCTCAGCAAACCAACCCTCGGCGCCCTGGTCAACCAGGAAACGGCGCGGCGTGTTCGCTCGCGGCGTGCCTCTCGCCGGGCCGGCGCCCGGGTGCGGTCAGGCCGCCACTTCGAAGCGGGAGAGAGCCAGCAACCGGGAGACGGCGCGCAGATACTTCTTGCGGTAGCCGCCGTCGAGCATCTCCTGCGAGAAGATCTCGTCCAGTTTCGCACCGGAGACCGTCACCGGGGTCCCGGCGTCGTAGAGCCGGTCAGCCAGCACCACCAGGCGCAGCGCCACGGCCTGGTCGGTCACCGGGTGCACACCGGAAACGAATACCGCGGGTACGCCGTCGATCAGCGCACCGTACTTCGACGGATGCAGGGTGCTCAGATGCCGCAGGAGCGCATCGAACTCGTCCAGCGTCGCACCGGGGGTGGATTCCGCCCGTTCCGCCAGCTGTTCGGGGGTACTGGGTTCGGGTGCGGGTGGCAGATCGCGATGCCGGTAGTCGGGCCCGTCCACACGCACGGTGTCGAAGATCGACCCGAGTTTCTTGATTTCGCGCAGGAAGTCCTGGGCGGCGAACCGGCCCTCACCCAGTTGCCCCGGGAGAGTGTTCGACGTTGCCGCGATCGAGACCCCGCTCGCCGACAGTTCGGTCAGCAGCCGTGACACCAGCATGGTGTCGCCGGGATCGTCCAGTTCGAATTCATCGATGCACAGCACACTGTTGGCGGCGAGTCGCTCCACCGCGTTGGTGAAGCCCAGCGCCCCGACCAGATTGGTGAGCTCGCCGAACGTGCCGAAGGATTTCGGCGCCGGCGCGCTGTGGAAGACCGAGGCCAGCAGGTGGGTCTTACCGACCCCGAATCCGCCGTCGAGGTAGAGGCCCGCACCCTGGACCGGCTTCTTCTTGCCGAAGAACGACTTCTTGTTCGCGGCTTTGTGGATGGCCGCGACCTTATCCGCGAAAGTCCGGGCGGAGGCCACCGCGGCGGCCTGGCTGGGCTCGTTCGGATCGGGGATGTAGGTGTCGAAACCGACCTCGTCGAACATGGGCGGCGGCACCATCTGGGCGACCAACTGGTCTGCGGGGACCTCCGGGCGGCGGTCGACGAGGCGTTCTTGCATAGAAGTAGCCTAGTGACGTGGTATGAGCTGTTCCCATGCAGCGTAGCCCTGATGCGATCCAGCTCACAGACCTCGACAGCGATGCGCTGGCCGATCTGTACGCCTATCCGGCCGATCCGGAACAGTTCTGGCTCCGGGTCAATTTCGTGTCCAGTATCGATGGTGCCGCCACCGGCTCCGGTGGGGTGACCGAGGCGCTGGGCACCCCCGCGGACAAGCGGGTCTTCCATCTCCTGCGGGAACTCGCCGAGGTGGTGCTGGTCGGGGCCGGCACCGTCCGCGCCGAGAACTACGGCGGCGCGCAGACCGACCCGCGGCTGCGCCGGGAGCTGTATGCCCGGGGCCTGGGCGGCCACCCCCAGGGCGCCCCGCCCCCGATCGCCGTCGTGACCGCCGCCGCCGCGTTGGACCCGGCCCACCGGGTGATCACGACCGCCCACACCCCGCCCCTGATCCTCACCACCGCGGCGGCACCCGCGGAGCGCAAACGCGCCCTCGCCGCCGCGGGCGCGGAGGTGATCGAGGCCGCGGAGCGGGTGATCGAACCCTCCCAGGTCACCGCGGTACTCGCCGACCGTGGATTACGCCGGGTGCTGTGCGAGGGTGGTCCGCGACTGTTCGGTTCGATGGCCGCCGCCGGAGCCGTCGACGAACTCTGCCTCACCATCGCCCCGGTGCTCTGCGGCGGAACGGCGCGGCGGATCTCGGTCTCCCACGACGAGTTCGCCCGGCGGATGAATCCGGCGCATGTGCTGTTCGACACCGACGGGACCCTGTTGACCCGGTGGGTGCGGCCGTGATCGCGCGGCGGGCCGGATCCGGCGCGGACGGTGCGGCCCGGCGGTGAAGAGCGTCCCGCTCGGGCGAATCCGATCCGGACCTGGCAGGGTATAGCGCATGCGCTGGACTCGGGCAGTGGTGCCGGCCTCGGCACTCTTGATCATGATCGCCGGATGCGGCGCCGGTCCGTCGGACCGCCCGCACGTAGCCGTCGAACGTCCGCCTGTACCAGGCGGTTCCGCCACTTCCGCCGAGCTCCCGCCGCCGCCGGTCGTCGAGGTGCCGAAAAAGGACCTGGCCTGGCGCGAGTGCCCCCGCGAGACCCTGGACGGGCTGGGCGCGGACCCCGGCCCGGCCGGCGTGGTACTGGAATGCGCCGATTTCTCCACCCCGATCGACAGCGCGGGCTCGATACGGGGCAATTTCCGCACCGGCGCGATCCGCGCCCGCCTACCGCAGACTCCGCTGGACGCCGCCCCGCTGGTATTGACCTCCGGGGTGGACCGGTCCTCCGGCGCCACGCTGGCGGGGCTGGCCACCGGCCCGGCGAGCGCACTGCTCGCCGCCCGCCCCGTCGTCGCCGTGGACCGGCGCGGTATCGGCAGTTCGCAGGCGATCGACTGTCTGCCCGACGATATCCGCTCGGGGCTGCACGACAACGCCCAGTTCGTTCCGGGCGGCGATCAGGTGGCCGCGATGGCCGGACTCTCCCGGGACGGGACCGTCTCCTGCCGGGATTTCCTGCAGCCCTACGACGGCACCTTCGACGCCGCGCATGCCGCCGACGATATCGAGCAGCTGCGCCGGGAATGGGAGGTCGGCCATATCGCGGTGCTGGGCACCGGGAGCGGGGCACTGGTGGGACTGGAGTACGCGCGTAAATACGGCGACCATCTCGCCCGGCTCGTCCTCGACTCCCCCGCCCCCGTCGGAGTGGACGCGATCACCCGGACCGAGACCGCGGTGCAGGGCGCGGAGGCGGCGTTGACGGCTTTCGCGCAGCAGTGCGCCGGGATCGGCTGCTCGCTCGGGCCGGATCCGCGCGCCGCGGTGACCGCGCTGATCCAGAAAGCAGCCGCCGGACAGCTCGGCGACATCTCGGCAAACGCGGTACGCACCGCGGTGACCGGGTTTCTCGGCAGTCCGCGCGCGGATCAGGCCGGCCGTATCGGTGAACTCGCCGATACGTTGTCCGCGGCCGAGCGCGGCGACCCGGGGCGGCTCGCCGCCCTGGTCGACAGCCAGGAGACGGCTACCGCTGCCGACGGCCAGTTCGTCAACGCCTGTACCGATCTGCCGCAGTCCCCACCCGCACCTCAGGTCACCGATCTGGCCGGGATCTGGGCCCAGAAATACCCGGCTTTCGGCCGGGCGGCCGCACTGTCGATGCTGGTCTGCGCGGCGTGGCCGGTCACCGAGGCGCCGCCCGCTCTGGAGCGGCTCGACCTGCCGGTCCTGGTCCTGACCGGGGCAGGCGACCCGGTTACCGGGGCCGCGCAGGCCTCGGTGACCGGCGCGCTGGGGGCGGCGGGCGCACGGCACGCGACCATGACCTGGCAGGGCTGGGGCCATCCGGTCAGCACACATTCGGGATGTGCGCAGACCGCGCTGGTGGAGTACCTGAACGACGGCCGGCTGCCCGGCGACGGCACAGCCTGTCCGGCCTGAGCGACCCACCGCGCGACTCGCCCGGGGCCACAGGCCCATCCGACCGGCCCGGGGAGGGTGGGTCCCGGCAACACCACGGCACTGCCCGGTGTACCGTGCCGTGGTGTTCCTTCGACAGCTCGAGCCCCGCACCGCTCGAACCACCGCCGACGTGATCCGGTTCGCGCTCTGGCCGCTGGCAATCATGACCGTGCTGAACCGGGTGTTCATCAAGGCTGTCAACGGCTTCGTCACCGACGACTACAAGCCGGTCTACCAGGCCTCGCTGGATTTCCTGAACGGGCGCGAGGTGTACACGGCGAATTTCGATTCGGTCGATCCGCACTACCTGTACCCGCCCAGCGGAACCCTGCTCATCGCACCCATCGCGGTGATCGACTACGAGAAGTCGCGCTGGTTGTTCATCCTGCTCAACGCCGTCGCGATCCTCATCGCCTGGTACCTGCTGCTGCGGTTGTTCAACTACACCCTGCGCTCCGTCGCCGCGCCGGCGCTGCTGCTGGCGATGTTCCTGTCGGAAACGGTGATCAACACCCTGGTGTTCACCAATGTCAACGGATGCCTGCTGCTGGCCGAGCTGCTGTTCCTGGGCCTGCTGTTGCGGCGCCGCGATCTGTGGGCCGGGCTGATACTCGGCTTGAGTATGGCGGTCAAACCCACGCTGGCGCCGTTGTTGCTGATAGCCCTGGTGCGTAAACAGTGGACGCTGATCGTCACGGCGGTGTCGGTGCCGATCGTGCTGACCGCCGTGGCCTGGCCGCTGTCGAAGGATCCGGAGCAGTTCTTCACCCGCACGGCGCCCTACCTGTTCGAAACCCGCGACTACTTCAACAGCGCGATCCCGGGCAATGCCGAGTACTACGGGCTACCGGCCTGGCTGACCTGGACCATCCGCCTGTCGATGGCGGTTGTGGTGCTGATCTCGCTGTGGATCCTCTACCGCTACTACCGCGAGGACGAACTGTTCTTCGTCACCACCGCCTCCGGTGTGCTGCTCACCGCTTCCTGGCTGCTCTCCTCGCTGGGGCAGATGTACTACTCGATGATGCTGTTCCCGTTCCTCATGTCGGTGGTGCTGCGCAATTCCGTACTGCGCAATTGGCCGGCTTGGCTGGCGGTGTTCGGCTTCATGTCCTACGACAAATGGCTGTCGTACCGCTGGCCCGATATCGGCCGCAATCTCGAGTACCTGCGTATCACCTTCGGATGGGGTCTGCTGCTGGTCGTGGTGTTCTGTGTGCTCGGCGACCGGTACCTGGCCGCTCGGCGGAAAGGCCGGCTGCCGTATCTGGACCCGGACTGGATGGCCTCCGCCCCCGATCCCCGAGGCCCCGGTACCGGGAAGGTCCCGGAATCACGGCCGAGCACGCCGGACTCGTCCGCGGCTCCCGAGCCCACCGGCGCCCGGGTCGCGGAGACGCAGGCGGTGCGCGGCTGATACGAGACGCGGCGCGCACAACGTATTAGCGTGGAATTATGAGTTCCGAAAAGGACGCGACCGATACCTCCCTGCCCGCGCCGCGAATCCAGCTGACCCCGCAGCAGTGGCGGGCGAAACTCGACCCGATGGAGTACGCCGTCCTCCGCGAAGCCGGCACCGAGCGGCCGTTCACCGGCGAGTACACCGATACCACCACCGAGGGTGTCTACAGCTGCCGGGCGTGCGGCGCCGAACTTTTCCGCAGTACCGAGAAGTTCGAATCGCACTGCGGCTGGCCGTCCTTCTTCGACCCCGCGTCCGCGGAAGCAGTGCTGCTGCGGCCGGACGATTCGTTGGGGATGCGCCGTGTCGAAGTGCTGTGCGCGAACTGCCACAGCCACCTCGGACACGTTTTCGAGGGTGAGGGTTACCCCACCCCCACGGATCAGCGGTACTGCATCAACTCGATCTCCCTGCGGCTGCACCCCTCGACCAGCTCAGCGGAATGAGTACGCCCTCCGGCGAGCGGTACATTACGTAAAGACCGCCCGGTTCGCATGCCCCTGTTTCCGGGGGCAGCGGCCGGGCGGTTTCCGCGAGCCCTCAGGGCAGCGCGGCGACGAGCTGATCGATCTCGACCCGCGGTCCGGTGAAGAACGGCGTCTCCTCCCGGACGTGCCTGCGAGCGTCCGTCGCGCGCAGGTCACGCATTAGATCCACGATCCGGTGCAATTCCGGCGCCTCGAACGCGAGGATCCACTCGTAGTCACCGAGCGCGAAGGAGGCCACGGTATTGGCCCGGACGTCCGGATAGCCGCGAGCCTCCTTACCGTGGTCGGCGAGCATCTTGCGGCGCTCGTCGTCGGGCAGCAGATACCACTCGTAGGACCGGACGAACGGGTAGACACAGATGTAGTTACCGGGTTCCTCACCGGCCAGGAACGCCGGAATATGACTCTTGTTGAACTCCGCGGGCCGGTGCAGCGCCACATTGCTCCAGACCGGGGTGCTGGCCCGGCCCAGTTCGGTGGTCCGGCGGAAATCGGCATAAGCGGCCTGCAGATCCTCCACCCGTTCGGCGTGGGTCCACACCATGAAATCCGCGTCGGCGCGCATCCCGGCCACATCGTAGATACCGCGCACCACCACATCCCGGTCGGCGAGCCCGTCGAAGAAGGCCCGGGCCTCTTTGATCGCCGCCGCCCGGTCCTCACCCAGCGCACCCGGTCGTACCTGGTACACGGAGAACATGAGATAGCGGAGGGTGGAATTGAGAGCCTGGTAATCGAGTCGCGCCATGACCCCATCGTGCCACTCGCCGGTTCGGGATCCGGGCCGGGCTGGTGGGCGGGCTCTGCCGCGGCCGCCGGCCTCATCCCTCCCGGCTCGGGGCGGTGACCCCGGCGCCGGCGATCCGCCCGGCAGCCGCGGTGGCCGCGGCCACGCAGGCCGGCACCCCGACCCCGTGCAGATAGGCCCCGGCCACCGCGAGATCGGCGAAGCCGGCCAGTGCGGACTCCAGTTCGGCGACCCGTTCGGTGTGACCGGGCGCGTACTGGGCCAGCCCCCCGGGCCAGCGCTGGACCACCGCGGACCGTGGTTCGATCGGCACCCCGGTCACAGTGGCGAGATCGGCGGTCGCGGCACGGATCAGCTCGGCGTCGGAGAGCGACAGCGCGGAGTCGTCCCCGAAGCGGCCGAAAGAAGCGCGCACCAGCGCGGTCTCCCGGAGCGCCAGATGCGGCCATTTCCGGCTGGACAACGTGAAGGCCTTGGCGCGCAACGCTTCTCCGGTGGCCACCAGTATTCCCGAGTTCGGGGGGAGCGCGGTATCACCGGGCAGTTCCAGGGCGACGAGCGCCGAGGAGGACAGTTCGATGGCCGCGGCCGCGTGCGCCGCCGCCGGGGCGATCCCGGTCAGCAACCGGGCGGTGACGGGCGCGGGGGTCGCGAGGATCACCGCGTCGAAGTCCCCGATCGGATCCACCCGCCATCCGCCGGGCTTCCGGTACAGCCCGGTCACCGCGGTGTTCCGGACGGTGGTGGCCGCCGTACCATCGGCCAGCGCGCGCAACAGGGCGCCGTAGCCGTCGCGGAGCGCGCCGAACACCGGGGCATCCGAGGGCGGCGGCAGAGCGGCGGACACCGCCGCGGTGAGGCTCGGCGCCCCTTGGTCCAAGGCGGCCGCCAGGGTGGGCAGCGCTGCCCGGACCCCGATGGACCGGGCGCTACCCGCGTACACACCCCCGAGCAGTGGATCGACACTACGGGCCACGGTCTGCGCGCCGAACCGGTCCGCCACCAGGGTGAACACATCGGTATCGGTTCCGGGCCGCCAGCTCAGCGGGCGGGTGTGCTCGGTGGCTATACGCGTGAGTGTCCGCTCGTCGACGAGGCCGGCGACCGTATCGGGATCGGACGGGATACCCATCAGGGTGCGCTCCGGCAGCGGGTGCGTCCGGCCGTCCGCCCAGATCAGTGGTCGCAATCCGGCCGGATGGACCAGCTGATCGGCGATCCCGAGCTCCCGCAGCAATGCCGGGACCTCCGGCCGCCGGCCGACGAAAGCCTCGGCGCCCAGATCGACCGGATCGCCCGCGATCTCGCCCGTGCGCAGGACACCACCCACCCGGTCGCGACCCTCGACAACGGTGATCGCGGCCGAATCGCCGAGCGAGCGGCGCAACCGGTACGCCGCGACCAGCCCGCTGATGCCCCCACCGACCACCGCGATTCTCATACTCCGACCGTAGCCCGCACCCGCGGATCGGCAGTGCGCACCCCGCGCATACCGTCCATCTCGGCAGCGGATAACCCGGCGGGAGAAGGAATGCCGGGGAAGCGGCGGGTCGCCCGATCGAGAAGAATACGCGACACCGGCCCTATGGGCGGCCCCTCACAGCTCGTGGATCAACTCCACCAGCGCGGTGAGCACACCCGGGTCCGTCTCGGGCAGAACCCCGTGCCCCAGATTGAAGATATGCCCCGCGGCGCCCATGGCCAGTGCCGAATCGGCCTCGTCCGCGATGCGCCGGGCCTCGGCCTCCACCACCGGCCAACCCGCGAAGAGCACGGCGGGGTCGAGATTGCCCTGCAACGCTTTCCCGGGCCCGATCCGGCGCACCGCTTCGGTGAGCGGAAGCCGCCAATCGACCCCCACCACATCGGCACCGGCCTCCCCCATGGCGCCGAGCAGTTCACCCGTACCCACACCGAAATGGATCCTGGGCACCCCGGCATCGGCCAGCTCGGCGAATACGCGCTCGGAATGCGGGAACACATAGCGCCGGTAGTCGGCCTGCGAAAGCGCGCCCGCCCACGAATCGAACAGCTGCACGGCGTCCACTCCGGCCTCGAGCTGGGCCTGGAGGAACACGATGGTGATATCGGTGAGCACACCGAGCAGCGCGTGCCAGGAGGCGGAGTCGGCGTGCATCATCGCCTTGGTGCGCTCGTGGTGTTTGCTGGGTCCGCCCTCGACGAGATACGAGGCGAGCGTGAACGGCGCACCCGCGAAGCCGATCAGCGGTGTCTGCCCGAGTTCGCCGGTCAGCAACCGTACCCCGTCGGTGACCGCCCCGACCTCTTCGGGACGCAATCTGGGCAGCGCCTGCACATCCGCGGCGGTCCGCACCGGCGAGGTGACCACAGGACCCACCCCCGGCACGATATCGAGATCGATCCCGGCCGCCTTGAGCGGAACGACGATATCGGAGAAGAGGATCGCCGCATCGACACCGTGCCGGCGGATCGGCTGCATGGTGATCTCGCAGACCAGTTCCGGGTCGAAACACGATTGCAGCATCCCGATACCCGCCCGGAGCTCACGGTACTCCGGCAGGGAACGTCCGGCCTGGCGCATGAACCACACCGGCCGCCGGGCCGGGGTGGCGCCGGAGGCGGCGGCCAGGAACGGGGCATCGGACAACCGGCGGCGCGTATATGTGCTCATCACCCGCCATCGTATGCCGCCGGGCATCGTCCGGGGCGCGAGCCCGGACGGCGTTCCGGACGCAACCGCGCCCGCACCGGCGACGGCCGGGCCCGAGTGCGCGCTGTTTACCACGATCGGGCCCGTACACCCAGCAACGACGGTCGCCCGGCGCGCCTCCGCGCGCCCCGGGGGCGAGAGGTCTACCGTCATTCCCCGTGACACCGCTCGATATCCGCGACGGCGCACCGAACGATGGGCCCGGCGACGAACCCGCCTCGTTTCGTGCCGCCGTCTCGGCGATGGGCGCCGCCTCCGTACATCCGCGAATCGAGTTGTCCCCGATCCGGCCGCCGCAGCGCCTCGCCCCCTATTCCTACGCCCTGGGCGCCGAGGTGACCCACGAGGACTCACCCGTAGTGCCCGTCGACTCCGAAGGCGATGCTTTCGGCCGGCTCATCCTGCTACACGACCCCAACGGCGACGAAGCCTGGCACGGGGTGTTCCGCCTGGTCGCCTATATCCAGGCCGATATCGACGGTGCGCTTGCCGCCGACCCCCTGTTACCGGAGGTCGCGTGGAGCTGGCTGGTGGACGCCCTGGAGTCCCGGGGCGAACCGTTCACCGCCCTCGGCGGGACGGTGACCTCCACGAGTTCGGTGCGCTACGGCGATATCGCCGGACCCCCGCGGGCACACCAGTTGGAATTGCGGGCGTCCTGGACGGCGCGCACCACCGAAATGCGCCCTCATGTGGAAGCCTTCGGGGAAGTACTGGCCTATGCGGCAGGTCTGCCACCCGCGGGTATCACCGATCTACGGCCCTCCTCCCGGGGCAAGACCGACCGTGGTTGAATATCGGCCGTGGCCCCGGCCACGTAGAGTGGCCTTTTATGCCGGTAGTAGAGGAGCCCGAACACCTGTCCGGTGACCACCCGGACGGTGGCCCCGCCGCGCCCGGGATATCCCGTCCCGGGCCCCGGAACGAGGTGAGAGGCCCGACGCCGGAAGCCGGTTCCACCGAACCTCCCGCCCCGCTCCCGCTGCTGGAGCCCACCGAGGGCATCCCGCCGGTATGCGATACCCCCGACGCCGTGGCGGCCGCCGCCGAACGCCTCGCCGCGGGCTCCGGCCCACTCGCCGTCGACGCCGAACGTGCCTCCGGGTTCCGCTACTCGTCTCGGGCCTACCTGATCCAGTTGCGCCGCGCGGGCGCCGGCACCGTACTGATCGATCCCATTCCCGTCGCCGCCGCGCTCGGCCCGCTGGCGGCCGCGATCAACGATATGGAATGGATTCTGCACTCGGCCGACCAAGATCTACCGGGCCTGGCCGAACTCGGCCTGCGACCCGCGCAACTGTTCGACACCGAGTTGGGCGGGCGGCTGGCCGGCTTTCCTCGCGTCGGGCTGGCCGCCATGGTGGAGCAGCTGCTCGGCCGGGCACTGCGCAAAGGGCACGGCGCCGCGGACTGGTCCACCCGGCCGCTGCCCGAAGCATGGCTGAACTACGCCGCATTGGATGTGGAACTCCTGCCCGAGCTCCGCGAGGCGGTGGCCGCCTCGCTGGCCGAGCAGGGGAAAACCGACTGGGCCGCTCAGGAATTCGAACATATCCGGCTCGCCGAACCGGCCCCGCCGAAACCGGATCGCTGGCGTCGCACCTCGGGTATCCACACTCTGCGCCGCGCCCGCCAACTGGCCACGGTGCGCGAATTGTGGCTCACCCGCGATGCGCTGGCCCGCAGCCGCGATATCGCACCGTCGCGCATCCTGCCGGATTCCGCCATCATCACCGCCGCGAACGCCGATCCCCGAACCATCGGCCAGCTACGTGAACTACCCGTCTTCGGCGGCCCTCGGCAGCGCCGTTACTCCCGGGAATGGCTGGGTGCGGTGGAACGCGCCCGCGCGCTGTCCGAGGACGAGCTGCCCCGGATGACCCAACCCTACGACGGGCCGCCTCCGGTGAACCGGTGGGAACGCCGCGATCCGGCCGCCGCCGCCCGGCTGACCCGTGCCCGCGCCGTGATGGCCGGAATATCCGAGAGAGTCGCGGTACCGGTGGAGAACCTGCTCGCCCCCGATCTGGTCCGCCGCCTGTGCTGGGACGGCCTACCCGACTACCGGCCGGGGCCGGAACAGGCCGGGGAGCTCGCCGCCGCCGTCGACGGCTTCCTGAAGTTGCACGGGGCCCGGCCCTGGCAGCGTGGTCTCACGGTCGAACCGCTGGCCGGCGCATTGACCGCCCAGCCGGGCTGAGCTGCCGCCGACCGGGGAGCTCGCCGGTCGGCCGCCACCGGGGCAGTGGCTCCCGTAGCAGCCCGTACACACCGGCCGCGCCCTCGCGGCTGCCCGGCGGGCCGACCATCCCCGGTTGGTGCTCAGCGGCCGCGGGGTAGCGCGGGCAGCCGTCGACGGATATCTTCACCGGGCGCCGACCCCGGCCGGGGCCGGGTCACCGGGCATCGAGCCAGCCGGTGACCCGCCGCGCGATATCCGGGGCGGTCAGACCGAGCTCTTGGCGCACCTGCGCGATACTGCCGTGCTCGAGGAACTCCTGCGGAATACCGATATCGCGCGCGGGCACATCGAGACCCGCGGCGCGCAACCGGGCCGACACCGTGGAACCGATCCCGCCGTGGAGACCGCCGTCCTCCAGAGTCACCACCAGCCGGTAGTTCTCGGCCAGTTTGACGATGGTGTCGGAAACCGGCAGCACCCAGCGGGGATCGATGACCGCGGCGGTGATCCCCTCGGGCTCCAGCAGTTCCGCCGCCTGGAGCGCGGCGGGAACGAGTGCGCCGACCGCCACGAACAGCACATCGCCGCGCTGGGTCTGCGCCGACGGACCCTCCCGGTCCGGCAGCCACAGTACGTCCACACCGTCCAGCCGTTCCATCGCCCGGATATCGGCGCCCACGGTGTCCTTCGGGAAGCGCAGCGCGGTCGGGCCGTCGCTCACCGCGAGCGCCTCGGCCAGTTCCTCGGCCAGGGTGGCGGCGTCGCGGGGCGCGGCCACCCGCATCCCGGGCACGATACCGAGCAGCGACAGATCCCACATACCGTTGTGGCTGGCGCCGTCGGCACCGGTGATACCGGCCCGGTCGAGAACCAGCGTCACCGGTTGTTTCAGCAGGGCGATATCCATCAGCAGCTGATCGAAGGCCCGGTTGAGGAAGGTCGAGTAGATCGCCACCACCGGGTGCAGCCCACCGAGGGCGAGCCCGGCGGCCGAGGTCAGCGCATGCTGTTCGGCGATCCCGACATCGAAGAGGCGATCCGGGAAACGCTCGCCGAACGCGGCGAGCCCGGTGGGTCCGGGCATGGCGGCGGTGAGCGCCACGATATCGTCGCGGCGCTCGGCATGGGCGATGAGCTCCGCGGAGAAGACCGAGGTCCAGCTGACCGATTTACCCTGGCTCACGGCTTCGCCGGTACGCGGATCGATGGGGCCGCAGGCATGCATCTGATCGGCCACATGGTTCTCGGCCGGTTCGTATCCGTGGCCCTTCTGGGTGACGGCGTGTACTACAACCGGCCCGCCGAAATCCTTGGCGTGCCGCAGCGCCGATTCCAGGGCCACGATATCGTGCCCGTCCACCGGGCCGACGTATTTGAGCCCGAGATCGCTGAACAGTTCCTGCGGGCTCACCGCGTCCTTGATACCGGCCTTGACCGCGTGCACCATCGAATACGCGGAATCCCCCACGTGCGGAATGCTCTTCAGGATCCGGCGGCCCGTGTCGAGCATATGTTCGTAGGCCGGCTGGGTGCGCAGCGCGGTCAGCCGTTCGGCCAGGCCGCCGATGGTCGGTGCGTAGGAGCGGCCGTTGTCGTTGACGACGATGACCACCGGCCGGTCGGGTGCGCCGGCGATATTGTTCAGCGCCTCCCAGCACATCCCGCCGGTGAGCGCGCCGTCCCCGACCACCGCCACCACATGGCGGTCCTGTCCGGTCAGCGCGAAGGCCTTGGCCAAGCCGTCGGCGTAGGACAGCGAGGCCGAGGCATGGGAGGACTCCACCCAGTCGTGTTCGCTCTCGGCTCGGCTGGGATACCCCGACAGGCCGTCCTTACGGCGCAGAGTATCGAACCGATCCTTGCGACCGGTCACGATCTTGTGCACATAGGCCTGGTGGCCGGTGTCGAAGATCAGCGGATCGGTGGGCGAATCGAAGACTCGGTGCAGAGCCAGAGTGAGCTCCACCACACCGAGATTGGGGCCGAGGTGGCCGCCCGTGACGGCAACCTTGTGCACCAGGAACTCGCGGATCTCCTCCGCCAGCTCCCGCAGTTGTGGTACGGACAGCCCGCGCACATCTTCGGGCGTATCGACCCGGGAAAGCACTCCCACCTGACTCGCTCCCTCCGGATAGCGCAGTTGATCCGACCAGTCTAAGAGCCGCGGCCGACCGCATCACCCCGGCTGCGAGCGGGACACCGCCGTACCGGTCCGGATCCGCGGTCCGGCCGGTCCAGCCTAAAGTGAATGGCGGGCCCCGCGCGAACCGCATGCCGGCACAGGCCCCGGAGAAGCGGCGAACCGAGATCGCCGGACAGCCGACGCGAGGAGACCGGATGAGCCGATCGCGACCCGGCACGGTGACGGTGTTCGGGCACGGCACCGTACGCGCCGCCCCGGAACTACTGGTGGCGGCGATCGCGGTGGAATGCCGGGCCAGCACCGTCACCCTCGCCTACCAGCGGGCCGGACAGCGGATGAGCGCGGTGACCGCCGCATTGCGTGCGGACGGGGTGCCGGGAACCGATATCGCCACCGGTATGCTCTCGGTCCGCTCCGATCTGGCCTGGCAGGACGGTGTATCGCGGATCGCCGGGTACGTCGCCACCAGTGCGCTCACCGTCACTCTGGCCCACCTCGGCTCCGCCCCCGCCGACACCGGGCGGCCGGACCCCGCCGAGATCATCGCGCGGGCCGTGGCCGCCGGCGGTGACGATGTCCGGCTGGGCGGTCTGCAGCACACCTTCGCCGACCGGGACCGGCTGCTGGACCGCGCCCGGGACACGGCATGGGACAACGCCGTGGACAAGGCACGCCGGTACGCCCGCCGCGCCGCCCGGGAGCTGGGTCCCGTGTTGGAGATCACCGAGGACACCGCCGCACCCGCGCCCACCGCACCGGCGCAATCCGGCGGCGTGCGCATGGTGGCCGCCACGAGCCCGGCACCGGTGCCGATCGAACCCGGCGAAACGGAACTCGCGGCGACGCTGCGGATCACCTGGCAGCTCGGCTGAGCGGACGGTTCCTCTCTCCTACCCGGCGGGCGGGATCAGCGTTCCAGCAGCGCAAGGCATTCCACATGATGGGTGGCCGGGAACGCATCGAAGGCGCGTAACGCGGTCGCCCGGTACCCGGCGTCCAGGTACAGCCGCAGATCGCGGGCGAAAGAGGCCGGATCGCAGCCGATGTGCACGATCCGGTCGGGGTCCGCGCCCGTCACCGCCTCGATCACGACCTTCCCGGCCCCGGCACGCGGCGGGTCGAGCACCACGACCTGCGGGCGCGGACCCTCCCGGGCCGCGGCCCACTGCTCGACCCGGCCCCCGCGCAGATCCAGCCAGGGCAGATCGCCCAGCGCGGCATGCCCGTCGGCCACCGCCGAGCGCGAACTCTCGAGCGCGCGCACCGAGCCGGTGGGGCCCACCCGCTCGGCCAGCCGGGCGGCGAAAACCCCCGCGCCGCTGTACAGATCCCACGCGGTCGCACCGGGCGCGAGATCGGCCCATTCGGCGACGGTATCCGAATAGCGTTGCGCGGCCTCGCGGTGTGCCTGCCAGAAACCGGCCGCGGATACCTCCCAGCGGCGGCCGGATACGTACTGCACGGCTCGGCCGGTGCCCTCGACCACCCATTCGTCGCGGTCGGTGCGGGCGGCGGCGCGCCGGGCGGCCGCCCGCCGGCGCCGGGCGTTGCCGGTCTCCGGATCCGGTTCGTCCCGGTCCCCGGGCCGGCCCTGTTCGCGCGGCTGCCGGAGGTCACGCCGGACGCCGGTATGCCGGCCGGGACGGCCGCCCGGCCCCCGCCGTCCACCGCGGGTGCTACCGGGATCGGCCGGGGCGAGTTCGACGATATGCCGGGTCCCCTCGTCGTCCACCGCGACCACCAGATCCGCGCCGGGCGTCCAGCGCCGCTGCGCGATACCGTCCAGGGCTCCGGCCACGGGTTGCGGACACCGCAGATCGGTCAGCACCTCGGTGCCGCGATACCGGTGCACTCCGGCGCGCCCCGCGGCGTCGACCACCAGGCGTATCCGGGTGCGCCAGCCGCCGGTGCGCTCGATACCGATCGGCTCCACCTCGATACCGCGCTCGATACCGGCGATCCGCCGTAACTGCTCGGCGACCACGGTGGCCTTGAGGTCGCGTTGCGCCGCCGCGGTGGCGAAGGAGAAATCGCAGCAGCCGGCACCGCCGGGGCCCGCGACCGGACAGGTCGCCGGAATCCGGTCCGGAGAAGGTTCGACGATCTCCACCGCCTCGGCCCGGCAGAACGAGCCGCCGCGGTCCTCGGTGACGCGGGCTCGCACCAGTTCGCCGGGCAGACCGTGCCGCACGAAGACCACGCGGCCCTCGTACCGGGCCACACAGAAACCGCCGTGCCCGGGCGGGCCGAGGCGTACCGGCAGTTCGCGATCACGCCAGCTGCTCATCGGCGGACTCCCCCCTCGCCGGGAACGGTTCCGTCCATCCCACGGTCACCTCCGATCTCCGTAACCGCGCCGGACCGCGCCCGGCGCCGTATGCTCTCCCGCCACGCGGGCCCGCGCCGACGAGCTCAGCTGCCACGGCACACTGGTCACCATCACCCCCGGCTCGAACAACAGCCTGCCCTTCAACCGTAGGGCGCTCTGGTTGTGCAGCAACTGCTCCCACCAGTGCCCCACCACGTATTCGGGGATGAACACCGTCACCACATCGCGCGGAGCGTCCTTACGCACCCGCTGCACATAGTCCAGGACCGGTTTCGTGATCTCCCGGTACGGCGATTCCACCACCTTCAGCGGCACGGTGATATCGCTGTTCTCCCACTCCCGTACCAGTGCCCGGGTGTCGTCCTCGTCGACGTTCACGGTGATCGCCTCGAGGGTGTCCGGGCGGCCCGCCCGCGCGTAGGCCAGGGCTCGGCGCGTCGGCAGATGCAGTTTGGAGACCAGCACGATCGAATGGGAGCGACTGGGCAGCACCCCATCCCATTCGTGTTCCGCCAGCTCCCGGGCCACCGACTCGTAATGGTGGTGGATCATCTTCATCACCACGAAGATCACCGCCATGGTGACCACGGCGATCCAGGCACCGGCGAAGAACTTCGTGACCAGCACGATCACCAGCACGGTGCCGGTTGCCACCAGGCCGAGAGCGTTGATGGCGCGGGAGCGCATCATCTGCCGCCGCTGCGCCGGGTCCGTCTCCCGGCTCAGCAGGCGGGTCCAGTGCCGGAGCATGCCCGCCTGGCTGAGGGTGAACGAGAGGAACACCCCGATGATGTAGAGGTGGATGAGTTCGGTCACTTCCGCGCCGAAGGCCACCACGAAACCCATGGCGGCGAAGGCCAGGAACAGGATGCCGTTGCTGAAAGCCAGCCGGTCACCCCGCGTATGCAGCTGGCGGGGCAGGAACCGGGACTGGGCCAGGACCGAGCCGAGCACCGGGAAGCCGTTGAACGCGGTATTGGCGGCCAGCACCAGGACCAGGGCGGTCACCGCGGCCACGAAATAGAAGCCGGGGGTGAAATGGTCGAACACGGCATGGGCTATCTGGGCGATCAGCGTTTTCTGCTGGTAGCCCTCGGGTGCCCCGGCCAGCTGTTCCGGATGTTCGGCGATCACCACCTGCGTCTGCCGCGCGAGCACGATCATCCCGAGGAACAGGGTGATCGCGATGACACCGAGCATGAGCAGGGTGGTCGCGGCGTTACGCGATTTGGGTTTGCGGAACGCCGGCACCCCGTTGCTGATCGCCTCGACACCGGTCAGCGCCGCGCACCCCGAGGAGAAGGCTCGCGCCAACAGGAAGATCAGCGCCAGACCGGCCAGATGCTCCTCCTCGGCGCGTAGTTCGAAGCCCGCCGATTCGGCACGCACCTCGTCGTCGAGGACGAAGATCCGGAACAGTCCCCAGGCGAGCATGCCGAACATTCCGAGAAGGAACGCGTACGCCAGCAACGCGAAGGTCCGGCCGGACTCCCGGACCCCGCGCAGATTCAACGCGGTGAGCAGCCCGATGGCGGCCACCGCGAACAGCACTTTGTGTGTGGCGACGAACGGTATCGCCGACCCGATCGTGGACGCGGCCGAGGCGATGGAGACCGCAACCGTGAGCACATAGTCCACGAGCAGGGCGCTGCCCACCACCAAACCGGCGTTCGCGCCGAGATTGGTGGTGACGACCTCGAAATCGCCGCCACCGGACGGGTAGGCGTGCACATTCTGCCGGTAACTGGCCACCACGATGATCAGTACGACCGCCACCACCAGACCGAGCCACGGAGCGTAGGTGTATCCGGCGAGCCCCGAGACCGACAGCACGAGAAAGATCTGTTCCGGCGCGTACGCGACCGAGGACATCGGATCCGAGGCGAACACCGGCAGCGCGACACGTTTCGGCAGCAGAGTGTGGCCCAGGGAGTCACTGCGGAATGGCCGCCCCAGCACCAGGCGTTTGGTGGCGGTCGTCAACTTCGACACTGGACGGAGCATAAGCCTCTCTCCGGAGGCGGGCCGCGACGCATCACCGGAACCCGGAGTTTGGCCACCCGCGGCAGGGGGAACGTGGCAGGGGGCGAGAGCCGACGAGTACGGTTCGGTCTCGCGGCACCCGAGCGGCTGTTCACGGGGTCGCAGGCACACCGAGTCAGGAGCGAGGTTCACGGTGTACGTGGTGATCATGGGGTGTGGGCGAGTGGGGGCCTCGCTGGCCCGCGCCATGGTCCGGATAGGTCACGAGGTCGCCGTGATCGACCGGAATCCGGATGCGTTCCGCCGGCTGGGCACCGATTTCCCGGGCGGGACAGTGGTGGGGGTCGGTTTCGACCGGGAGGTCCTGCGCCGCGCGGGCATCGAACGGGCCGGGGCATTCGCGGCTGTTTCCTCCGGTGACAACTCCAACATCATCTCCGCCCGCGTGGCGCGCGAAATGTTCGGGGTCGAACGGGTGGTGGCCCGGATCTACGACGCCAAACGCGCCGCCGTGTACGAACGGCTCGGCATTCCGACCATCGCCACCGTGCCCTGGACAACCGACCGTTTCCTGCACAATCTCATCGGCGACGCGGGCACCACCACGTGGCGCGACCCCACCGGCACCGTGGCCGTCGCGCAACTGGCCCTGCACGAGGACTGGTACGGACGCACCGTCCGCGATCTGGAGGCGGCCCTCAGCGCCCGGGTGGCGTTCATCATCCGGTTCGGTCAGGGAATCCTGCCGGACGCCAGAACCCTCGTCCAGGCCGACGACATCGTGTACGTGGCCGCCACCTCCGGCTCCGCCGGTGAAGCGGTGGCGCTGGCCGCCAAACCCCCAGCGAACAAGGACTGATCATGAAAGTGGCCATCGCCGGAGCCGGGGCCGTCGGCCGCTCCATAGCCCGGGAGCTGCTGCGGTCCGGGCACAGCGTCATGCTGCTCGAACGTCAGCTCGACCATATCGACCCCGAAGCGGTACCCGAAGCGGTCTGGGTGCACGCCGACGCCTGCGAACTGCAACTGCTCGAGGACGCCGGGCTACAGGATTACGAGGTGGTCATCGCCGCTACCGGCGACGACAAGGCCAATCTGGTGCACAGTCTGCTGGCGAAAACCGAGTTCGGGGTGCGCCGGGTGGTGGCGCGGGTCAACGATCCACGCAACGAATGGCTGTTCGACGATGCCTGGGGTGTCGATGTCGCGGTCTCCACGCCACGTCTGCTGGCGTCCCTGGTCGAGGAGGCGGTCACGGTGGGCGATCTGGTCCGCTTGATGACGCTGCGGCAGGGACAGGCCAATCTCGTCGAACTCACGCTCCCGCCGGATACCACGCTGGCCGGGAAACCGGTCCGCACCCTCACCCTGCCGCGGGATTCCGCCCTGGTCACTATTCTCCGCGGCGGTCGGGTCATCGTGCCGCAGCCCGACGACCCGTTCGAAGGGGAGGACGAGCTGCTGTTCGTCGCCTCGGCGGAGGCCGAGGAGGCACTGCGCTCGGTGCTGGCACCGCACGGTGCCGTACCGGCGCCCGGCGCCGGTCTCACACCCTCGCAGGATGCCGAATACTGACCTCCCGACAGCATTCGACGCACCGCGGTTCAGGCAGCGACCGGCTGCCCCGCCCGGGCCCGGAGCTTGTTGAGCGCCCGGTACTGCATGACTCGCACCACGCCGGGGGTGGTACCGATCGCCGCCGCCGTCTCGGCCGCGCTCCATCCCAGCACGATCCGCAGCACCAGAACCTTGCGGTGCACCGGATTGAGTTGCTGCATGAGCTCGCGCGCCACCGCGCCGTGTTCGGCCGCCAGCGCCCACTCCTCCGGGCCGGCCGCCGTGGATGCCTGCTCGGGCACCTCCGCGACGGGATAGGCCGGGTGGATCTGCGCACCACGGAAAGCATCGGACACCTTGTTCGCCGCGATCCCGTAGACGAAGGCGAGGAAGGATTTCCCCTGGTAGCGATACCGGGGGACGGCCTGCACCGTCGCGATCAGCACTTCCTGCGTCACATCCTCGGCCGTTACCTGCAGATGCGTGGCATTACCGAGCCTGGTCCGGCAGTAACGCTGCACCAGGGGCTGTACCACGCGCAGGATTTCGGCCACGGCGGCACGGTCACCCGCTGCCGCGGAAGGGACCAGGGCCTCCAATTCGGCGGATACCCGGCGGCTCCGGGACCACGTCGGGTTGTCGCGCCCCCGCTCCGGGCGGGTGCTCGCGTGCTGCTCGGTACGCATTCGCCAGTCCTCTCGGCAGATCGTCGTCTGTAACGATCGTCCGACGAACAGCGGCGCCGGGATAGACACCAAAGGGTGGGTATTCGTCCACCCTTCGTACGAGCCGACCCGCGGAAAACGGGTACCGGAGGAATCAGGCCCGGTCGGCGGCGTGCCGACCGCTGGCGGCGGGCAGATGCCCCGCCCGGCGCACCGCCCAGACGGTCACCACCAGCGCGAGCGCCGTGAGCGGCCAGCCCATGGCGATACGCGCGGCGGCGAGCCAGCCGGTGCTGTCGGCATCGTAGAGATGATTCTGGACCAGGTAGCGGGCGCCGAAGACCAGAACCCAGGTCGCGGTCGCCACATCGTAGAGCCGCACCACCCGGGGATCACCGCGCCAATCGCCGCCATGGCCGTTGAGTACGCCCCACACCACACCGACCAGCGGCCGGCGCACCAGGATCGAGATCAGGAACGCCGCGCCGTAGAGAAGGCTGGTGTAGATACCGAACAGGAAGAAGCCCTTGGCCTCGCCCATCCGCCAGGCGATGAACGCGCAGATCCCGACGCCCAGGAAGCCGGAGACGGCGGGCTGGATCGGTTCACGCCGCACCAGCCGCCACACCAGGACCGCGGCCGCTACACCGAGCGCGGCCCATACCGCGGCGGTGAGCCCGAAAAGTGTGTTCACCGGTACGAACACCAGCACCGGCAGAGTGGAGTAGATGAGCCCGCCGAAGCCACCCAACTGTTCCAGCAGGGTTTGTTCGGCGGGCTCCGCACGCGGACCGTCCGCGGCGGCCGCTTCCGATGCGGTAGCGGCCCGCGGGATCGGGGTGGTGGCGTACTCGTCGCTCGATGGCATACGTCAGTTGTTTCCGCGCAGTTCGTAATAGGGGTTGAAGATCACCTTGCGGCCTTCGCGTTCACCGACCCGGCCGCGGACCATGATGTGCCGGCCCGACTCGATCCCGGGTATCCGGCGACGCCCGATCCACACCAGGGTGATGGCGTCGGTGCCGTCGAAGAACTCCGCCTGCACGCTCGCACCCGCCGACTGAGGACACGAATCGACACTGCGCAAACGGCCCAGCATCATCGCCTCCTCACCGCGTCGGCAGTCCGATACCCGGCAGGCGCCCGAAGCATCGGCCGTCTCCGCCAGCCGCTCGGCGTCGAGCTGATCGAGATCCTCGGTCAATCTACGGCCGAGCCTGCGAAAATATCCGGTAGCGGACTTGGCGCCCGCTCTTCTTCCTGCGGAGGAAGACATCGCCTGCTCTCCTAAGCGCGGATGACATGGGTCGCACATCATCCGGGTTTCCTGCTACGGCCCAGCTGTGGCCGTACTCGCCACTGTAGATGGGTCCCGGCAGCGCCGCTACGCTCGGTCCGGTGTTCGATTCCCCACGTCCGGCCCGCGTCGTGGCCCTGCCCGGAACCGGCTCCGATGCGCATTTCGCACGCCGCGCCTTCGCGCCCGCCTGCACCGCGCTGGGCCTCGAACTGGTGGCCGTGGATCCCGATCCCGCCGCGGTGATCGACAGCTACCGGGCCGCTCTCGACGACGCCGTCGCCCGTGGACCGGTTCTGGCGGCGGGTATCTCCCTGGGCGCCGCGGTCGCGGTCGAATGGGCGAGTACCCGCGGCCCGGCCGAGGTCACCGGGGTCGTCGCCGCCCTGCCCGCCTGGACGGGCCCGGATACCGCGCACTGTCCCGCCACCCTCAGCGCCGCCGTCACCGCGGCGCAGCTACGAGCCGAGGGACTGGAACCGGTGGTCGCCCGGATGCGGGCCGGGAGCCCGGCCTGGCTCGCCGACGCGCTGACCCGGTCGTGGCGGTCCCAGTGGCCGGGTCTTCCGGCGGCGCTGGAGGAGGCCGCGCGGTACAAATGGCCCGAAGCCGGTCTGCTCGACGCGTTGGCCGTACCCCTGGCGGTGATCGCCGCCGCGGATGATCCGGTGCACCCGGTGGCGGTGGGCCGGGAATGGGCACGCCGGGCACCGCGCTCGCTGCTCACCGAGATCACCCTCGACGAACTCGGCGCCGACCCCGGCATCCTGGGCCGCCTGGCGCTCTCGGGCCACACCGGCTGAACCGGCCCCTCCCCCTGGTGGTGGGGCCGGCCCGGTATCAGCCGCGTCCGAGTTGCTGCATCGCCGAACCCTCGGCGCCGCGGCGCGGTTGCTGCGGTTGCTGCGGGGGCAGAACCGCTCCGGTCGGCACGGGGCGCGCGCCCGGCTGCGGCCGGGCGGCGGCCTGCTGCTGCGCCTGCTGCTGCTGGTGTGCGGCGGTGAGCTGTTCGGCGAGCTGTTGTGGGAGCACCACCGGCAGGGGTTCGCGTACCGGCAGCGCGTCGGTGCCACGCCGGATGATCGTTTCGCTCAGCACCGTACGCGCGGCGACGACCAGGGGGCTGCCCGCCGCGGTCGCACCGGAGGGCCCCGCCGCGACCAGCCGGATCATCCAGCGGTACCCGTCGACACCGATGAACCGCAGATCGGCGCCCTCGGTGACCGCCACCAGTTCCCGGCCCCACGGTCCCTTCTCGACCGATACCCGGGCTCCGTCCTTGCGCAGTGATTCCGCGAGATCGGCGGCCACCGTACGCCACTGCCCCTTCGTCTTGGGGGCGGCGTAGGCGGCCACGGTGATACGCCCGTGCTCGGTGGCCAGGTGCACCGCCTGCGGGGTGCCCTGCGGGGTCATCTCCACCTGCAGCTGCCCGCCCTGCGGAACCGGCAGAATCACCGAGCCCAGATCGAGGCGGGTATCGGTGAAGTTCTCCAGGACCTCGGCGACATCGTCGTAGTCGTAGGGACCGCGCCGCTGCGGCTCGGTATCGGGGTCGTCGATCGCCGCATCGTAGGCGTCGCTGTAGGCGGCGCCACCGTATCCGTCGTCGTAGCTTTCGTCGTAGTCGTCCTGGTACGGCTCGTCGTGCTCGGCGCGGTGATATCCGCCGTCGTCGTAGCTCTCGTCGTACTCACCGGTGTCGTACTCGCCGGTCTCGTACCGATCCGCACCGGATCTGCGCCCGCCCGATTTCCGTCGTCCGAACATGTCAGGCCTCCTTGCCGCTCGCGGTGCCCGCACCGCCCGGCGTCAAACTCGCGTGTCCCCCGCTGGATCCGTAGCCGCCCGCGCCGCGCGCGGAGTCGTCGAGCCGGTCCACGGCCACGAAATCGACCAGTTCCACTCGCTGGACCAGTAGTTGCGCGATCCGGTCGCCACGGCGTAGTTCGATGGCCGTGCGCGGATCATGGTTGATCAAGCACACTTTGATCTCACCGCGATAGCCGGCATCGATCGTGCCCGGTGTGTTCACCACGGACAAACCGGTTTTGGCCGCCAGCCCCGACCGCGGATGGATCAGGCCCACGGTGCCCATGGGCAGCGCGACAGCGATACCGGTGCCGACCAGTACCCGTTCCCCCGGCTCCAGGACGACGTCCTTGGCAGTGCACAGATCCACGCCCGCGTCGCCCTCGTGCGCGCGCGCCGGCATGGGGATCCCGGGGTCCAGCCGGAGCAGTGGTATCGGTGAGAGTGCGTTCACGTCCGACCAGCCTACGCGCAGGGCCGACGTGCGTGTCGCTTAGTGTTGAGTCGTGTCCGACCAGCCTCGACCCACCGAAACCGAGCACCACGCGCGGCCGGAGCGCAGCGTCCATCGCGAGCGTCTCTGGGTGCCGCTGTGGTGGTGGCCGGTGGGCTTCGCGCTCGCCGGTCTGCTCGCCGCGGAGATCCATATGGGAGCTCCGGGTCTGCGGGCCTGGCTTCCCTACGTCCTGCTGTTCCCGGTCCCCGTCTGGGTGCTGTTGTGGATGAGCCGGCACCGGGTCGAGGTGGGACCCGATGCCTCCGGCACACCGGAACTGCGGGTCGACCGGGCACATCTGCCGGTATCGTTCGTCGCCCGCGCCACCGTGGTGCCCAAAAGCGCCAAGAGCGCGGCGCTGGGCCGGCAGCTCGACCCCGCGGCCTACGTGCAGCATCGTCCGTGGGTGCCCACGATGGTGCTGCTGGTGCTCGACGATCCCGAGGATCCCACGCCGTACTGGCTGATCAGTACGCGCCGGCCCGGAGAGGTGCTGGCCGCGCTCGGGATCCCGAGCGCGGAATGACCTCGCGGGCCGGTCAGGCCGCGCAGTCCATGCAGATCATCTGGCCGCCGCTCTCGCTGGCGAGCCGGCTGCGGTGATGCACCAGGAAACAGCTCGAGCAGGTGAACTCGTCGGCCTGTTTCGGGACCACCCGGACCGTCAGCACTTCCTCGGACAGGTCCGCGCCGGGGAGTTCGAACGACTCCGCGGTATCGGATTCGTCGACATCCACGACGGCGGACTGGGCCTCGTTGCGACGAGCCTTCAGCTCCTCCAGCGAATCCTCCGACACATCGTCGGATTCGGTACGCCTCGGTGCGTCATAGTCGGTTGCCATGTCGTCTTCCCCTCGTCCTTACTCCGTATATCCGGATCGGCGCACGCCGTCTCTGTCGACCGCGCCCGCCGCCCCGCCGGTGGTGCACTTCACACCCGACCCGGTCCCCTATCAGCGCGAATCCGCGGGATTCACCTTTGATAGCGTCCGGACAACGCATGAGTTGCCCTGCTTGTTCCCGCGACCGACCGCCGAATTACTCATGGATGTTTCGGTCTGGGCGGGCAGACAATAGCGGACGGTGCGGAAAATGTCGCAATCGAAACCCGGCCGTGTCGTAACCGCCGGTTTATCGATACCCCCGGTCACGGCCGCGCGGCACCGGTTCGGCTAACACGGCCGGAGCGTCCGGGCAATGCGCGAACCACCGGCCGGGGTACGTACAGTGTCGGCGTGGTTTCACTGATCACCGAAGGCAGTTCGACGGATGAAAAAGGCCGTCCTTTCCCGCGCCGGCGTATGCGGCCCTGGTTGATTCTGGTCGTGGTGCTCGCCGTGGTCTGCGCGGGCCTCTGGATCAAGGCGCTGACCACCAACGATGACGACTACACGCCGATGGCGTGCAATTCACCGAGCCCGGCCACCGATCCGAAGGCCGGGCCCCAGCCCCTACTCGGCCAGCGGGTCGGCGCGAGTGCTCTGGTGGATGTGGAGCCCGCCCCGATGGCGGATACCCAGGTGCGTGTCCTGAACGCCAACGGCCAGCGCGGACAGGCCGCCCATGTGGCGGCGCAGCTCGGTGATCTCGGTTTCGGCAGTCCACCCGGGGACGCATACGGTAACGATTCGATATATGCCAACGGCGATCTGGAATGCACCGGCCAGATCCGGTTCGGGGAGAGCGGTCGGCCGGTCGCCGCGGCGGTACAACTCGCCGTACCGTGCGCGGAACTGATCGAGGACAAGCGGACCGACGCAAGCGTCGATCTGGTGCTGGGTTCGGTGTTCGGCGGAGACCTGCAGCCGAACAACGACGCCGAAGAGGTGTTGCGGTTGCTGAAGAACCCGGTGAGCGGGGAGAACCCGGCCATCGACCCGGATATGCTCGCGGCCGCGCGGACCGCCCGCTGCTGAGACGGCCCCGGAGGTGCCTCAGACCTCCGGGATCGGCGCCGAGATCCCCAGGCGGTCCAGGAGGGCGAACAGTTCCGCCCCGATACCGGGCGCGGCGGCCACCACCAGCGCGCCGTCGGCGCCTGTGGTCGCGAGCGGAGGTAGCCGCAGCACCGCACCCGCCTCGGCCGCGATCAGCGCACCGGCCGCCCAGTCCCACGGATTGAGACCGTGTTCGTAGTGCGCGTCGACCCGTCCCTCGGCGACCATGCACAGGTCCAGCGCGGCCGCCCCGATACGGCGGATATCACGGACATGCGGTAGCAGCTCGGCCACGCAGGCCGCCTGACGGGTCCGGCGCGGCACGGCGTAGCCGAACCCGGTGGCGACCAGCGCCAAGCGCACCGAACGCACCGGATTGCAGCGCAGCGCGATATCGGTGCCGTCCGGATCGGTGCGGTGCGCGCCGAGGCCCACCGCCGCGGTGTACAGCGTGGCGGCGGCGATATCGGCCACCGCTGCGGCGACCGGCCGGCCATCGCGCACCGCGGCCACCGATACCGCGTACGCCGGTATGCCGTAGAGGAAGTTCACCGTGCCGTCGATGGGATCCACCACCCACACCACCTCGTCCGCGCCGGCCTCGGTGAGATCGCCACCGCCCTCCTCACCGAGGATGTGGTCGTCCGGGCGCAGCCGGGCGAGTTCGCCGCGGATCAGCTGTTCGGTCTCGGTATCGACGACGGTCACCGGGTCGGTCGGCGTGCTCTTGGTGCGTACCGCGGTATCGAGAGAACCGGCCGGCCCGAAGACCTCCGGCCGGCGTGCCCGCACATGCGCGGCGGCGATACCGGCCAGATGGGTCGCTATCCGGCGCAAGAGCACCGCATCGGCGGGCGCGGGTTCGGGGGTGGCGGGGAGAGACCAAATCGATTCCGGCACGCCTACCATCGCAGCACAGATCCTGCGGTCCGGGAATCCGGGCCCGCGCATTACCCTGTTGTGCACACCACACCGGCGCGGCGCCGGCCCGGAGGAGGCCGCGCCGCCGTACGGCCGGCTCGACGCCGTTTCCGACGTACTCGCGTACGGTCCGGCCGACGGGAAACCGGTGCGGTGCACCACGACATCAGCCAGCACAGGGAACGAGGGAACTCGCATGTCCGGTCGACGGCACGCGTTCGGTATCGATATCGGTGGTAGCGGCGTCAAGGGCGCCGCGGTCGATCTGGATACCGGAGAGCTCCGGTACGAGCGCATCAAGATCGCGACTCCGCGGCCGGCCACGCCGGACGCCGTCGCCGCGGCCGTGGTGGAACTGGTGGACAAGGCCGAGTGGGAGGGTCCGGTCGGGCTCACCCTGCCCTGTGTGGTGCTCGACGGGGTGGCCCATACCGCGGCCAATGTCGACAAATCCTGGATCGGCACCGATGCCCGGAGCCTGTTCGCCACGGCACTGGGCGGACGCGAGGTGACCGTACTCAACGACGCCGATGCCGCGGGCCTGGCCGAGGACCGCTACGGGGCCGCCCGGAACATCGACGGACTGGTGCTGGTGCTGACCTTCGGCACCGGAATCGGCTCGGCGCTGCTCAACAGCGGTACCCTGGTCCCGAACACCGAACTCGGACACCTCGAGATCGGTGGAACCGAAATCGAGCATCGGGCCGCGGCCTCGATCAAGGAACGCGAAAACCTCTCCTACCCCGAGTGGGCGGCGCGGGTCAGCACGGCGCTGAGCAGTTTGGAGAACCTGTTCTGGCCGACCGTATTCGTGGCCGGCGGCGGGATCAGCCGCGATGCCGGCCAGTGGATCCCTCTGCTGACCAACCGCACCCCCGTGGTGCCTGCCACCCTGAAGAACACGGCGGGTATCGTGGGCGCGGCCATGGCTATCGATGCAGGGATCACCCCCTGAGGATGTCCGCGACACGGGCAAGGGCACACTGGTCGGATCGTTACAATGGAAACCACCCGGCGGTGAGCCGGACCCCCGACCGGCGTTTTGGCCGGTAAACCCGACAGACCGCTCCGCCGGAACCTACTCTGGCGTGACGCCGCACGAGACCGTCACGAAAGGGCGTACGTGGTAGCCACGAATACCCGTCAGACAGCCGAATCGGCCGACGCCGAGGCCACGGAAGTTCCCGCGGCACGCCCGGCGCGTAAAGCCGCGGCCAAGAAGGCCCCCGCCAAGAAGGCCGCCGCCAAAAAGGCTCCGGCCAAGAAGGCCGCCGCCAAGAAGGGCGCGGCGAAGAAGGCCCCCGCCAAGAAGGCGGGCAGCGCCGGCGCGCCGGCCGCGGGCGAAGAACAGCTCGACGACGACTCGCTGGATGTGGCGGATCTCGGTGATCTGGAGGTCTCCGAGGACGATCTCACCGACGAGGGCGAGGATCTGGTCGCCGAGGTCGCCGAGGAGGAAGCCGAGGGCGAGGCCGACGGCGCCGCCGAGCCGACCGCGGCGGACAAGGCCTCCGGTGATTTCGTCTGGGACGAAGAAGAGTCCGAGGCGTTGCGTCAGGCCCGCAAGGACGCCGAGCTCACCGCCTCCGCCGATTCGGTGCGCGCCTATCTCAAGCAGATCGGCAAGGTCGCGCTGCTCAACGCCGAGGAGGAGGTCGAACTCGCCAAGCGGATCGAGGCCGGTCTCTATGCCGCGGAGAAGATGCGCGAGTTCACCGAAGCCGGGGAAAAGCTCCCGGTGGCCACCCGGCGTGATTTCAACTGGATCATTCGCGACGGTAACCGGGCCAAGAACCATCTCCTCGAGGCCAACCTGCGCCTGGTGGTCTCGCTGGCCAAGCGCTACACCGGTCGCGGGATGGCCTTCCTGGACCTGATCCAGGAAGGCAACCTGGGCCTGATCCGCGCCGTCGAGAAGTTCGACTACACCAAGGGCTACAAGTTCTCCACCTACGCCACCTGGTGGATCCGGCAGGCCATCACCCGCGCCATGGCCGACCAGGCCCGTACCATCCGCATCCCGGTGCACATGGTGGAGGTCATCAACAAGCTGGGCCGGATCCAGCGTGAGCTGCTCCAGGATCTGGGCCGCGAGCCCACTCCGGAGGAACTGGCCAAGGAAATGGACATCACCCCGGAGAAGGTGCTGGAGATCCAGCAGTACGCCCGGGAGCCCATTTCACTGGATCAGACCATCGGCGACGAAGGCGACAGCCAGCTCGGTGATTTCATCGAGGATTCCGAGGCCGTGGTCGCGGTGGACGCGGTGAGCTTCACCCTCCTGCAGGATCAGTTGCAGTCGGTTCTGGAGACCCTGTCCGAACGCGAGGCCGGTGTGGTGCGGTTGCGGTTCGGGCTCACCGACGGCCAGCCGCGCACGCTCGACGAGATCGGCCAGGTCTACGGGGTCACCCGGGAACGTATCCGGCAGATCGAATCCAAGACCATGAGCAAGCTGCGCCATCCCAGCCGCTCCCAGGTGCTGCGCGATTACCTGGACTGAGCCACGAGAGTTCGCGCACGGCCCCTGAACACACCCGGAAATCCCGGAGCCCCGTGTTCGGGGGCCGTGGCGTATCCGTATCAGGAATCGAGCGGCGGGCGGGCGACCGATGCCCCCGGCAGCGCCGCCTCCGAGGTGTCCTTCAGGGCGATACCGGAACGGCCGAGCCGGTGCGCTCCGGCCAGCAGCCCGGCGATCACCTCGGCGGCCCGCCGGTATCCCAGGCCCTCCGGCGGGTGGATATTGGATACGCAGTTGCGGTCGGCATCGGTACGGCCGGGACGCGGACGATGGGTGAGGTAGACGCCGAGGCTGTCGGCGACCGACAGGCCGGGACGCTCCCCGATCAGGACCAGTACCGTCGACACCCCCGCCGCGGCGCCGATATGGTCACCGAGCGCCACCCGCGCCTGAACGGCCACCACCGGTGGCGCGAACGAATATCGCGGGCGCAGCAGGTCCAGTAGCGCCGCGAGGGTCGGCGGGCCGTGTTCGGCGAGTGCCCGGGCGGAGAGACCGTCGGCGAGCACCACACCGATATCGGCCCCGGCCGCCGGTACGACCGGGGTATGCCCCGCGGTGGCCGGGAGACGGCCCAGATCGGGTCTGCGCAGGTATTCGGCGCGATCGCGCGCCCGGCTGCGGACGACGAGCGGCGCGCCGAGACCCAGTTCCGCGATTCGCGCGGTGAAAGCCGCGGTATCGAGCGGGGTGTGCACCGCGTCGCGGGCGGCGGCATGCGCGGCGGCGGCTTCGAGGACCCGGCGGGTGGGCAGGGCGTCCCCCGCCCGGCCCAGGCCGATACGCGCCTGGGTCAGCAGGCGTAGCTCCGCCCAGAACGCCTGGACGGATTCGCCCGCCGCGGCGTTCACCGGGACTCCGTCAACGCGCGCAGCGGCGAGGCGGCCGGTGATACCGGCAGCACCCGGCCGGCGGGGTCCAGCATGCCCAGCCGGTCGAGCCACGCCGCGAATTCCGGTGCCGGTCGCAGGCCGAGTACCCGGCGGGCGTAGAGAGCGTCGTGGAAGCTCAGGCTCTGGTAGCCCAGCATGATGTCGTCGGCGCCGGGAACCGCGATCACGAAGGCGCAGCCGGCCGCGGCGAGCAACGTCAGCAGCGTGTCCATATCGTCCTGATCGGCCTCGGCGTGGTTGGTGTAGCAGACGTCCACCCCCATCGGCAGCCCGAGCAATTTGCCGCAGAAATGGTCCTCCAGCCCCGCGCGGACGATCTGTTTCCCGTCGTACAGATACTCCGGCCCGATGAACCCGACCACGCTGTTGACCAGTAGCGGACGCAACTCCCGGGCTACCGCGTACGCCCGTGCCTCCAGTGTCTGCTGGTCCACCGGCCGTCCCCCGGTGCCCAGGTGGGCACCGGCCGAAAGCGCCGACCCCTGGCCCGTTTCCAGGTACATCACATTGTCGCCGGCTGTTCCCCGGCCCAGGGAGCGTCCGGCCTCCTCCGCTTCGCGCAGCAGGGCCAGGTCCACCCCGAAGGCCGCGTTGGCGGCCTCGGTACCGGCGACGGACTGGAACACCAGATCCACCGGCGCCCCGGCCGCGATCAGGTCGAGGGTGGTGGTGACATGCGCCAGCACGCACGATTGGGCGGGAATATCGAATCGGGTGCGGATATCGTCCAGTAGCCGCAGGAGCTCGGCGGCGGCGCGCGGTGAGTCGGTGGCCGGGTTGACCCCGATCACGGCGTCCCCACAGCCGAGCAGCAGGCCGTCCAGCACGGCGGCGGCGATACCGCGCGGATCGTCGGTGGGATGGTTGGGTTGTAACCGGGTGGCGAGGGTACCGGGCACACCGATGGTGGTCCGGAACGCCGAACGCACCCGCACCGCGCCCGCCACCGCGATCAAATCCTGATTGCGCATGATCTTGCTGACAGCGGCGACCATCTCCGGGGTGAGTCCCGGCGCGAGATCACGCAGAGTCGTATCCGGGTCGGCCCCACCGTCGCCGGCGACGATACCGAGCAGGTGGTCACGGAGATCGCCGACGGTGAGCGAAGCGATCGGCGCGAACGCGGCGCGGTCGTGACCGTCCAGGACGAGCCGGGTCACCTCATCGGATTCGTAGGGCACCACGGGCTGTTCGAGAAACTCGGTGAGCGGTATCTCGGCCAGGACCCACTGGGCGGCCGCCCGCTCGGCATCCGTGGCCGCGGCGCAACCGGCCAGTTCGTCGCCGCTCCGCCGCGGCGTGGCCTTGGCCAGGACATCGACGAGGCCCTCGAATCGATAGCCGGTGCCGTGGAGCTGCTGGGTGTAGACGCGCATCGGGCTCCCGTCCGTCCGGGCCGCCCGCGAGTTCCGCCGGCCCGGTGCCCGCGGCACGGCCGCAATACGTCGTGAACACGCAGAGTACCGCCGCCGACCGGCCCGCGCCTACCGGTCCACGACGAAACGGGCCGGGGGTTTTTCGTTCGCTACAACGATCGGTATCCCGCCCGGATCCCCCGCTCCGGGCGCGGAGCCCGTGCCGGGGGTCATCATTTCGATGGACTCCCGCCGACCGGCCGTGTGTTGAGATGAGGAGATGCAACGGTGGTGGACGGCGGTGTCGCCGACGACGCGCGATACCGTCGTGGCGGGCGGTTGGTTCGCCTTCGGCGCGCTGTTGTACGCGGCCGGGTTCCACCTGATGTTCATCACCGACGACGCGTCTTCCGGTCCCCTGGCTCCGCGTTTCGCGCTCCTCGCCCTGGCCTGTGCCGTCCTGCTGGTGCGGCGGCGGGCGCCGGTCACGGCCATGGTGGCCGGGCTTCTACCCCTGATCATCGATCTGATGCTCGGACCTACATTGCCGATCTGGCTCGTCTACACCGATCTCATCTACGCGGCCGTGGTGTACGGCACGAGACGCCAGATGCAGGGCGCGGTGGTGGCCTGGCTGGCGTTGTCGGTCACCGCGGCCGGCGCGGTACTGGCGTTCACCGGCAACTGGCGGCTGATGGTGCTGGCGCTCGTGCTCGCGGCCGCCTTCGTCGGCACCTCGCTGTGGTGGGGCCTGACAGTGCGCGCGCACAAGGAGACCGCCGAGGCCGAACGGGCCCGCCGGCGTGCCCTGGCGCTGGTATCGGAGCTGGACCGCCGCGCGGCGGTCGCCGACGAGCGCAAGGCCATGGCCCGCGATCTGCACGATGTGATCGCCGGACATCTCTCCGCGATCGCCCTGCAATCCGAGGCCGCGCTGGCGGGGTTGGACCACCGCACCGCGGACCCTGGACTACACGGCATTCTGACCGCTATTCGTGGTAACAGCGTCGAGGCCCTGCACGAGATGCGCACCATGATCGGGCTGCTGCGCCGCGACGGCGATACCGCCGAGACCGCGGCACCGGGGCGCCTGGCGCAGCTGTCGCGACTGGTGACCGCGGCCCGGCACGCGGGTATGCGGGTGCGGGTCCACCAGGACACCGGGGATATCGCGAGCGCCGTCGATCAGGCCGCGTACCGCATCATCCAGGAAGCCGTGACGAACGCCATGAAACACGCGCCCGGACAGGAAGTCGATATAGACGTGCGCGCCGCAACCACCGCACTCGTGCTGACCGTGCACAACCCACTTCCGCCTGCGGATCCGCCGGCAGCGGGCTCCGGCGACCCCCCGGCCGGACGCCGGGGCCTGACGAATATGCGGGAACGCGCGACGGCGCTGGGCGGTACCTTCCACGCCGGCCCGGAAGCCGGCGGCTGGTGGGTGCGCGCCCGGCTGCCGCTGGCCCCGGTGGCGGAACCGGTGGGTGAGTCGCGATGACCATCCGGGTATTGCTCGCCGACGATCACGCCGCGATCCGCGCAGGACTGCGCATGATCCTGGACACCGCCGGGGATATCGAAATCGTCGGCGAGGCGGCGGACGGCGAGGTGGCGCTGGCCCAGGCCCGGGCACTGCGTCCGGATGTGGTGGTCATGGATGTGCGGATGCCGGGGGTGGACGGCATCACGGCCACCGCCGGCATCACCGCGGCCGGTTGGGCCCAGGTGCTGGTTCTGACCACATTCGATCTGGACGAATACGTATTCCGCAGCCTCCGCGCCGGCGCGGCCGGATTCGTGCTGAAATCCGCCTCGGCCCCGGCATTGATCGACGCGGTGCGCGCGGTGGCGGCCGGGGAGGGGGTACTGGCCCCCGAGGTGACCCGGGCGGTGATCGATACGTTCGCGGGTACGGCGGCTCCGGCCCGGCCACGCCCGCCCCGTGGCCTGGCCGATCTCACCGGCCGCGAGCGGGAGGTGTTCGCCTGCCTGGGCGGCGGCCTCTCCAACGCCCAGATCGCGGCGCGCCTGTTCATCAGCGAGACCACGGTGAAAACCCATGTCTCCCGGGTGCTGACCAAGCTGGGGATGCGCTCGCGGGTCCAGGCGGCGATCCTGGCCCGGGAACTGGACGAGGGACGCGGCACCACCTCCGCGCCCCGCTGATACGGCGGCGGTCAACCGGTCAGGGCGGCGAACAGCCCATCGGGGCCCGGCAGGTAGGGGTCGACCCCCACCACCGCCGCCACCGGTAGCGGTCCGTACAGATGAGGGAATCGCAGAGTGGGATCGTCACCGGGGACCCCCGGCTCCCAGCGCACCGGAGCGCCCAGTAGCGCCGGCTCCAGCCGGAGCAGCAGCATATCCCGGCGGCCCGCGAAGAGACGGTTGGCCGGTAGATGCACCTGATGCGGGGCGGACAGGTGCACGAAGCCCTCGGAATCCAGGGACGCCGGCCGATGCGCGCCGGATTGCTGTGCAATGGCCCACTCAGCGGGAGTGCAGAGGTGAACAAGGGTGTGAGTGTCCGTGGGCACGGGTAACCTCCGATACACGACTCGACAGTCGATCCGGAGCACGGTCAGGTTTTCCACACCCGATCCGCGCTGTTCGCCGAAAGCGAAAAGCGCTGGTCGTGTTAGGGAAAACACATAGGTTCCCACAGGGGAACAAAGCCATCGCCCCGAACGTCTGACAGAGTAGTCATACCACTGCTGGGAAGTAGCGGAAGCGAGCCCGCGGAGTGACCACGGGCCTCACACCAGGTGAACGGTTTCGTGCCGGAAGCCAGGACGGAGGAGTCATGCCAGGAACCCTGACTAGCACCCCACTGACCGCGGTCGATCGCTGCGATCGCTGCGGGGCGGCTGCGCGTGTACGTGCCGTTCTGCCCGCAGGTGGCGAGTTGCTCTTCTGCCAGCATCACGCGAACGAACACATGGAACGACTGCGTGAGCTGGACGCCGTGATCGACACGGAGTCCGCTCCCGCCCTCTGACCCGTCCGCGCGTCCGACACAACAGCATCGAACAACAGAACACCGCTTGTCGTGGCGGGCGATCCGAGTGATCGCCCGCCACGAACGTTATCCGGGAACGATACCGTCGATCAGGCGCGCGAGACCGTACTCGAAATCGCCCGCCGGATCGCCCGGAGCTTGGTACAACTCGCCGACGGCGGCCCCGACCCGCGCGGACAGGGGGTACTCGGCAGCCGGCATCAGCCGGGTGAGCAGGGGTCCGTAGGTTTCCCACCAGTCGGCGTCGGACTGCTCCCGGACACTGTGCGCCGCGGCGAGCGCTGTGCGCGCGTTACCGGTGGCGAACTGGGTCAGCACCGCGATCACCCGATCCATTTCGGCATCGGACAGACCGAGGCCGTCCACTGCCGCCAGCTGCCGCTCGTACCGGCGGATCCGGCCGGGACCGATCACCATCCGCCAGCCCGGAACCTCGAACAACCAGGGATGGGCCAGGAATTCGTCCCGGACCCGCCGGGCGACGGCGGTGAGCCGGTCGCGGGCCGGTAGCTCCGGCGGGATGGGTGGGTCCTCGGCCGCGACGGCGTCGACCATCAGGGTCGTCAGGGCTTCTTTGCTGGGCACGTAGGTGTACAGACTCATCGGCCGCAGGCCCAGTTCGGCGGCAACGGCCCGCATCGACACCTTCTCGTAGCCCTCCCGGTCGGCGAGACCGATCGCCGCCGCCACCACCTCGTCCACGCTCACGGTCTGTTTCGGGCCTCGGCCGCCGCGGCGAGCCGGCAACTCGTGCCGCCACAGCAGTTCCAGCAGCGCATGGGCCTGATCCCTGTGCTCGGCGTCTTTCATGCCCGGCCCCGTGACCGCGCACCCCGAACCGCCGGCACGCCGGGCACCCCCTGGGCCGGTGGCTGTGTGACCGAGCCGGATCGTCTGTTCCCCGATGCGGTGTGACCGCCGTTGCTCATCGAACTCCCTTTCCGACCACGTGCGGACCGAAGAACCGAACGTGGAACAAATCCGGTACTCTACGCGTTGGCCGTATTACTCCGTACGCCATACGATGATTTTAGGGGTGCGCCCTGCAGACCACCGAAACCACCTACCTACCCGACCGGCACATGTTCGCACTGTGGAGCTGGACCGGCTGGGAGCCCGGATCGGCCCCGACAGAGTTCGGCGACCCCGCGGACCTCCCGCTGGTGGTCCCCGACGGCACCCTGGCCCAGACCCGAGCCGGGAGCGCGACGCTGCGGATCGCCCAGGTCCCCTGTGCGCTGGTGGACCCCGCCGGGTTCGCCGAGCTCGCCCTGCCCGAGCCGGGCCCCTCCACCCGCGCCTGGCGGGCCGTGCTGGCCGGTGGATCGGCGCAGCTGCCGATCGCCGGTCACGCGGTCCCCAATGCCACGGGTACCGCGCTGACCAGCCGCGAGCACGTGCTGGCGGTACTGCGGGAGACCACCGGCGTGGCCGCGGAACTCCGGGCGGATCTCCATGCCCAACTACGCCCCTACCAGGCGCGCGGAATCGGCTGGCTGCGCGAGACGGTGGCCCGGCACGGCGGCGCGATCCTCGCCGACGAGATGGGACTCGGCAAAACCCTGCAAACCGTCGGACTGCTCCTCGGCCGTGCCGGGCAGGGAACGCAACTCGTGGTCTGCCCGACCTCGCTGGTGGGCAACTGGGTGCACGAGATCACCCGCTTCGCGCCGAGCCTGCGGCCGGTGGCCTGGCGCGGCGGCACTCCCGAAACCGGTCCCGCGACGGTGGTCGTCACCGGGTATCCGACGCTGCGGTTACACGGCCACCTGCTCGCGGATATCGAATGGGCCACCCTCGTCTGCGACGAAGCGCAGGCGTTGAAGAATCCACGCACCCAGGTGTCGAAGGCGGTGCGAGCCCTGCGGGCGACCGCGGTCGTCGCACTCACCGGAACCCCGGTAGAGAACCATCTGGACGAACTCTGGGCACTGCTGCACCTGGTGGCTCCGCGCCTCTTCGGCCATCGCACCCAGTTCCGCCGCCGGTTCGTCAAACCGATCGAGCAGGGTTCGGCGGAGGCGGCCGCCCGGCTGCGGGACGCGATCGAACCGGTCCTGTTGTCCCGGCGGAAAGCGCAGGTCGCCGCCTCGTTACCGGCCAAGATCCATACGGATCTGCTGTGCGATCTCACCCCGGAACAGCAGCGGCTCTACGACGAGTTGCTCGACCGCGCCGTGGCCGAAGGCTTCGGCGCCGGGGCTCAGCGACAGACCCGGGTACTGGCGGCCCTCACCGCGCTCAAACAGGTGTGCAACCATCCCGGACTGGTCAGTGGCGACCAGGACGAACTCGCGGGCCGCTCCGGGAAACTGGATCTGTGCACCGATATCGTGGCGAACAACCTGGACAACGCCGCTCCGACGCTGATCTTCACCCAGTATCGCGGCACCGGGGAACTCCTGACGCGGCATCTGTCCGAACAGTTCGGGATCACCGCACCGTTCTTCCACGGCGGACTCTCCCAGGCCGAGCGCGCCGCCCTGGTCGCCGGGTTCCAATCCCCGGACGGTCCCCCGGTCCTCGTCCTCAGCCTCCGCGCCGCGGGAACCGGCCTCACTCTCACTCGCGCCGCCGATGTGATCCACTTCGATCGCTGGTGGAATCCCGCGGTCGAAGCCCAGGCCTCCGATCGGGCGCACCGGATCGGGCAGACCCGCACCGTCACCGTCACCACCCTCACCTCGGCGACAACCGTGGAGGAACATATCGCGGCCATGCAGCGGCGCAAATCCGCGCTCACCGACCTCGGCGACGGCGGCGGTATCGCCGAACTGTCCCGGCTCGACGACGACCGGCTCCTGGAGATCCTGCGGCGTAAGAGGGGCAACTGATGGCAGACAACGAATTCGGGTACACCACCTGGGGTATGGACTGGGTGCGGCTGGCCGAGCCGCTACGGCAGACCCGCCCCGATCCGCTGCTGCCGCGGGCACGCAGTATCGCGCGCAACAACGGGGTCCGGGCCGAAACCGAGGGGCGTGTGGTGCGTGCGCATATCCACCGTGGCGGTCAGGCCTCGGTCACCCATATCGAAATCGCCCCGCTGTCCCGCGAGGTCGTCACAGCACTGGGCGCGATCCTCGGTTCCGGTCACACCGTGCCCACCGACGAGATGCACGCCACCGCGGTCGCGGCCGGAATCCCGGTGGCGCCGCAACCCGCGGCGATCGACTGCTCGTGTACGGCCCGTACCGCACGCTGTGTGCATGTACTCGCCACGTACTACGATCTCGCGCGGCGAGTGGACGAGAACCCCCGATATGGCTTGGACCTGCAAGGTTACGGTTCGGAGGTCGCACCGGCCGATTCCGGCGACTCTGCCGGGCCGGCGCGCTGGGTGCCGCTGAACACCCTGGACCCGGCGGCCTTCTTCGAAATCTGAAGCCCGCGGGGCCGGCCCCGCGGCGGCGTCGGGCGAGCTACACCGGGCCCGGCATGGTGAGCAGTGTGTGCAGAGCGGCGGCGGCCGCGAGCAGCGCCCCGGAACGGGCGTCGATCGCGGCGTCCCGCTCGGCCAGCACCGCCGCCATATCCTCCCAGCCACCGGCGCCGCGCAGCCGGGGAATCAGCTCCCGGAGAGCATCGATCCGGTAGCCCGCCAGGCGGAGCTGATGGACCAGCCGGGCGAGGCGTACATCGCCGGGCATGTACCGGCGCGCCTCCCGGCCCCCCGCCCGATGCGGTACGACCAGCCCCATCGCGTCCCAGTGGCGCAGTGTGGAGGGCCGCACACCGAGGGCACGCGCCAGTTCGGAGACGCTCATGGCGTCCGTCGGCCGGATATCGCCGACCGGCTCGTCGCCGATCGCGCGGGCGGCCGCACGGGCGAATCCCAGATCGCGCCGCTCCCGGTCCAGCCGGGCGTGCGCGTGGTCCAGCAGTTCGTACAACCGCGACGGGCCCTGCTCGCGCCCCGCGCGCAGGATTCGTTTGGCCTCGACGGGACCGGCACCGGCCGCCAGTGCGCGATAGGCCCGCACCGACCACACGTGGACTTCGCCGTAGACCCGGTAACCGGTGGGCGTACGCGGCACCGGGGGCAGTACACCGTCGCGCTCCAGATTGCGTATCTGCTGTACCGAGTATCCGGTCCGCCGCGCCACATCCGCGGTACGCGAACCTGCGCACTTGCGACTTCGCCCCGGCGGAACCGGCCATTTCTCGTCCCAGGTCTCCACAAGCACTTCAATGTAATGCTCGAACCCATGAGCATCGACGAGATCATCGAATTCCTCGGCACGTTCGACGGGGTGCTGGTGCTGCGGCCCGGCCCCGGTGACGGCTCCCCGGAGCTCGCGTGGGGCGATACGTTCTTCTATTACGCGCCCGACGGTGAGATCCCCGCCCGTACGCAGCCGTTCGCCACCATCGTGACCAAGGACTATCCCGGCGACGAGCGCTCCCGTCTGAACCGGCCGGGTGCTTTCCGCCTCAACATCAGTGCCGGTACGGAACTTTTCACACAGTGGACCGGCCGGGCCCCCCGCGACGCGGAGACCGCCGATACGGACCCGAGTGCGGCCGATACCGTGCTGGCCCACCCCGTATACGGGAAGGCCGGATGGCTGGCCGTGGTCGACCCCGGCCCGCGCACCACCGAACCGATCCGGGAACTACTGCGTGCCGCGTACGACCGGGACCGCTCGCGCGCCCAGCGCCGCACCGGAACGCGGTGACGAACGGACCGGGGGCGCGGCGGGCCGCCACCGAGGAGTCACATCCGGCGGAGCGCGGCGATTCGCTCGCCGAGCTGTTCGGCGGTGGCGAGGGCGGTCGGCGGGCCGCCGCACTGGCGACGGAGCTCACCGTGGATCACCCCGTGCGGTTTACCGGTGCGATGGTGGTGCATGGCGACCAGGCTGTTGAGTTCCCGGCGCAGTTCGCCGAGTTTATCGGCGGTCGCCACCCGCTCGGCGGCCTGTCCCGCCGGCCCCGCGGGGGGCGTGGGGGCAGGCGGTACCGCTTCGGCCCTGGACCGTTCGGCGAGCTGGCGCGCCTGGCGTTCCCGGAGCAGCGCGCGCATCTGCTCGGCATCCAGCAAACCCGGGATACCCAGATAGTCGGCTTCCTCCGCGCTTCCGGCGAAGGTCGCCGTACCGAACGATGAGCCGTCGTAGATCACCTGATCCAGCTCGGCGTCCGCGGCGAGCGGAACGAACGGTTTCTCGTCCTCGCCCGGCTCGTCCTTCTGCTTGTTGGCCTCGGTGAGCAATTCGTCGTCGAGGCCGTCCTTCTCCCGATGCGGTTTGCCGATGACGTGGTCGCGCTGCAGTTCGAGCTGCGCGGCCAGGTCCAGCAGCACGGGTACCGAGGGCAGGAACACGCTGGCCGTCTCGCCCGGACGGCGGGCACGCACGAACCGGCCGATGGCCTGGGCGAAATACAGCGGGGTGGAGGCGCTGGTGGCGTAGACGCCGACGGCCAGGCGCGGGACGTCGACCCCTTCCGAGACCATCCGCACCGCGACCATCCAGGGCTGGGTACCGGCACTGAACTCACCGATACGCGCCGAGGAGGCCGGATCGTCGGACAGGACGAGTACCGGTTTGTTGCCGGTGAGGTGCTCGAGGAGTTCCGCGTAGGCGCGGGCGCGCTCCTGATCGGAGGCGATCACCAGGCCGCCGGCATCGGGCATACCGGCCTCCCGCAACTGGGCCAGCCGCATATCCGCGGCGCGCAGTACGGCGTAGATCCAATCGCCCGCGGGATCGAGCGCGGTACGCCAGGCGCGGGCGGTCTGTTCGGCGTTCAGCGGTTCGCCGAGCCGGGCCGTGTACTCCTCACCGGCGCTGTCCCGCCAGTGCGCCTCACCGGAATAGGCCAGGAAGACCACGGGCCGCACGACACCGTCGGCGAGCGCCTCCGCATAGCCGTAGGTGTGATCGGCACGGGACCGCGGCAGCCCGGCCTCGTCGGGTTCGTAGGTGATGAACGGGATCTGGCTGTCGTCGCTGCGGAACGGGGTACCGGTGAGCGCCAGCCGCCGGGTGGCATCGCCGAATGCCTCGGCTACCGCCTCACCCCAGCTCTTGGCGTCGCCCGCGTGGTGGATCTCGTCCAGGATCACCAGGGTGCGCCGGTTCTCGGTACGCACCCGGTGCTTGAAGGGGTGCGCGGCGACCTGGGCGTAGGTGACGACCACTCCGTGGTAGTCGCCGGAGGTACCGCCGGTGCTGTTGGAGAAGTTCGAGTCCAGCGCGAGCCCGGCGCGCGTCCCCGACGCGGCCCACTGATGTTTCAAGTGTTCGGTGGGGGCCACCACGGTCACCTGGTCGACCGTGCGGTCGGCCAGCAGTTCCGCGGCCACCCGCAGCGCGAAGGTGGTCTTACCCGCGCCGGGCGTGGCGACAGCCAGGAAATCGCGGGGTTTGGTCGCCAGGTACCGGGTGAGCGCACGCCGCTGCCAGGCGCGCAGACTTGCGCCCGGAACTTCCGTCGCAGTAGCACCGCTCGCATCGGTCACGGAGACAAACACTAGCGGCCGGTGCCGGACCCGCGCCAAACCGGCGTGGGCGGCGCGACGGGTGTCACACACCACGCCCGGCCCGCCTTCCCGCCCGCGGTAACCCGTGATCCGACCGCCGGGTGCCGGCATGTTGCCGGGTGCCACAACGCTGTCCGCACACGTGCGCGATGCTGGACACATCATGCACAGCTACGGACGCGAACCCGGCGCGGATCAGCCGGGTACCGTGCGGCTCCGCCACACCGCCGCCCAGGCCCGCCGGCTCGTCGCCCGCGTCGCCGTCAAATCCTGGGATGACTCGATTTTCGCCAAATCGGCGGCAGCGGCGTTCTGGCAGACGCTGTCGCTGGTGCCGCTCCTTTTCGGAGTGCTCGGCGGTCTGGGTTATGTCAGTGGACTGTTCGGCCCGGACACGGTGAAGATCGTCGAATCGAAAACCCTGACCTTCAGCCGGAATCTGTTCAGCCCCAGTGTGGTCAGCGATCTCATCGAACCGACGGTCGGTGATGTGCTGGGCCAGGGCCGGGCGGCGGTCGTCTCGGTGGGTTTCGTGCTGTCGCTGTGGGCCGGCTCGTCGGCGATGTCGACCTTCGTAGATTCGATCGTGGAGGCGCACGACCAGCAGGACGCGCGCAACCCGGTCTGGCAGCGTATCTTCGCGCTGCTGCTGTACGTGCTGTTCCTGATCGCGGCGGTGTTCATCCTGCCGCTCGTGGCGCTGGGCCCGGTGTTGATCGGCCGGATCCTGCCCGATACCTGGCGGGAGCCCGGGCTGCGGCTGATCGATACGTTCTACTACCCGGCGGTAGGTCTGCTGCTCATCATCGGCCTCGCCACGCTGTACAAACTCGCCCTGCACAGCTCGCTGCCGTACCACCGGCTCTTCTGCGGGGCCCTGGTCGCGGCGGTGTTCTTCATGGCGGCCAGCGAGGGGTTGCGCCGGTATCTGAGCCTGGTCACCCGCACCGGGGTCAGCTACGGGGCGCTGGCCACACCGATCGCGTTCCTGCTGTTCACCTTCTTCCTCGGCTTCGCGGTGATCCTCGGTGCCGAGTTCAACGCGGCGGTACAGGAGTTCTGGCCCGCGCGGGCCACCCGGATGGAGCAGTTCAAGGCGTGGCTGGCCAAACGCCGCGGTACGCCCGCGGAAGAGGCCCCCACGCCGGAGCCCGGCGCGCACCGCGTACCACCACGCCGACGCGGCCCCGACCGGGGGCACGACACACAGGGCGGCGACGGGACACCGGCGCCGCTACCCCGGCGCTGAGGCGGGGCTCAGTCGCCCTTACGCAGCTGTTCGTAGACCTTCTTGCATTCCGGGCAGACCGGCGAACCGGGTTTCGGCGAGCGGGTGACCGGGAAGACCTCACCGCACAGGGCGACCACCATGGTGCCCATGACGGCGCTCTCGGCGATCTTGTCCTTCTTCACGTAGTGGAAGAACTTCGGGGTGTCGTCACCGGTTGTCTCGTCGGTGGTCGTATCGGGGCGAACCAGAGTATCGGTACTCACGCCTTCCATGATGCCGCACGACCCACCATGATCACCGGAGTGCCCGCCTCGGCGGTTCCGGCAGGCGACCTCCGGTTTCGCCCGGGGGACGGAGTGTGCACCGCGACGGCAGTAGTGCAAGACTCGGAGGTATGCAACAGCACCGCGAAGACTCCGGGCACGACCCGGAGCACCTCGACGCCGGTGCGAGCGGTCGTGGTGCGCAGTCCGGCACCCCGCGACCGGCCCGTCCCTCCCGTTCGCCCGGTTACTTCCCCGGTGACGACGCCAGACACGCCGCCCTGATCACCAAGGCCGCCCCCTCCTTCGAGGAGCAGCATCGTGCCCGGGTCCGTCGCTACACGATCATCATGGCGTTCCGGATCCCGGCACTGGTGTTGGCGGCCGTCGCCTACGCCGCCTTCGGAAACGGCCTGGTCTCGATCCTGATCATGGCGGCCTCCGTTCCGCTCCCGTGGATCGCGGTACTGATAGCCAACGACCGCCCGCCACGGGAGAAGAACGAACCCAGCCGGTGGGACCGTCCCCGCCCGGCCCTGGAAGAACACCGGCACGACGCGATCGACGGCTAGGTTCGCACTCCGGCCACGCCGCACCCCGTCCTTCTCCGGGTGCGGGCGCCCGGGCACGCGCGAGCAGGTGGCAGAGTACCGCTGTGCCCACCTACGGATCGACCACCACATCACCCCTGACCGCGTTGTGCCCGGCCCTACGGACCGCCCTGACCCGGGTCGGGTACGACGCGGACACCCTGCTGGAGGTACTCGGCACCGATGTGCACGCGGCCCTGGGCCGCGGCGAGCCCGTACCGGTGCGCCGGGCCGCGCGTGCCGCCGGTGAACTGGGCACGCTGATCCGGCTGCTGCTCCTCGGCGACCCCCTACCCGAACCGGAAGTGGCCGCCGCGCTGGCGCCGGTCCGTATCGACGATGCCGTGGCCGCCGGGCTCCTCACCCGTGCGGACGGCCGGATCCGGGCGGCACTGGACCTGCGGCCCCTGGACGCCGGTGCGGGCAATCGCTGGATCCTGTCCGATCTGGACGATGCGATGCGCCGGCGCACCCTGACCGAAGACCATGTGCTCGGGGTGGGGCACGCCTCGTTGTCGCTCCTGCGCGCCACCCCTACCGCGCCGGCCGGTTCGGTCCTGGACCTGGGCACCGGCTGCGGCATCCAGGCGGTGCACGCGGCCTCCTACGCGGCCACCGTGACCGCCACCGATGTGAACCCCCGGGCGCTGTGGCTGGCCGAGGCCACCGCCGCCCTCAACGAACTGGATATCGAATTCCTGGCGGGCTCGTGGTTCGAACCGGTGGCCGAGCGCCGGTTCGACCGGGTGGTGGCCAATCCACCCTTCGTAGTGGGTCCCGCACGGATCGAGCACACCTACCGTGATTCCGGGCTGGCCCTCGACGGCGCCAGCGAACTGGTGATCTCCCGGACTCCCGAGCTACTCGCGCCCGGCGGTACCGCCGCCATGCTCGCGGCCTGGGTGCATACCGAGGACGAGGACTGGCGGCAGCGTGTTTCGGGCTGGCTGCCGGAATACGGTATCGACGCCTGGATCGTCCAGCGCGATATCGCCGATCCGGCGCTCTACGTCGGCACGTGGCTGCGCGACGCCGGCCTGGACCCGCGCAGCCCCGCGGCGCAGCAGCGGGCCGAGGAGTGGCTCACCACGTTCGAGGAGGCCGGGGTGAGCGGTATCGGGTTCGGATTCGTGTACCTCCGGGCCTGCGACGGGCCGACGGAGGTGCTCGCCGAGGATCTGGCCCACGGTTTCGACGATCCGCTCGGCACCGAGGCCCTGGCCTACTTCGAACGCTCCGCCTGGCTGCGCGCGGTAGCCGCCGACCCGGACCTGGCCTGGCGTTCCCGGTACCGGGTGGACGCGGCGACCGCCCTCGAACGGGTGTATCTGCCGGGCGCCGAGGGCTGGACACCGCGCGTCACCCGGGTGCACCGCGGGGACGGTCCGCGGTGGCAGCACGAGGTGGACGAGACCTCCGTCTCCCTGCTCGCGGGAATGCGGCCGGACGGTCTGCCGTTGTACGACCTGATCGAACTGCTGGCCCTGTCCGAGGGAGCCGACGAGGTCGCACCCGAATTCGCGGACGCGGCGCTGGGGGTGGTCGCCGGTCTCGTACGCCACGGACTGATCCACCCGGTCCCGCAAGGCGACTGAAACAGGGGTTCCCCGGCCTGCCGATGGGTTCTCGTTCTCAGGAACTTCTCAGAACACCATGGCGAAAACCGCAGTTCAGAGCGGTTTATCCGCGCCCGGCGAGGGAACTTTCCCTATGTCGGGTCCGTTGTTCGGAGTGAGACACCACCGACAGGAGGCAAGTCATGACAAGCCCCGCCACCACTCGTGTGCGCCCCAGTGATACGGACCTCGACGCTCAGAGCCCTGCCGCCGACCTGGTACGTGTGTACCTGAACGGTATCGGACGGACCGCGCTGCTCACGGCTGCCGACGAAGTAGAGCTGGCCAAGCGCATCGAGGCGGGTCTCTATGCCCAGCACCTGCTGGAGACCGGCAAGCGATTGTCGGCGACCCGCAAGCGTGATCTGGCGATCGTGGTCCGGGAGGGCCAGGCCGCGCGGTCGCATCTGCTGGAAGCCAACCTACGTCTGGTCGTCTCGCTGGCCAAGCGGTACACCGGTCGCGGTATGCCCCTGCTGGACCTGATCCAGGAGGGCAACCTCGGGCTCATCCGGGCGATGGAGAAGTTCGACTACGCGAAGGGCTTCAAGTTCTCGACGTACGCCACCTGGTGGATCCGCCAGGCGATCACCCGGGGTATGGCCGATCAGAGCCGCACCATCCGGCTTCCGGTCCATCTCGTGGAACAGGTCAACAAACTGGCCCGTATCAAGCGCGAACTGCATCAGCAGCTCGGCCGGGAAGCAACCGATGAGGAGCTGGCCGCCGAATCCGGTATCGCGGTGGAGAAGATCGCCGATCTGCTCGACCACAGCCGCGACCCGGTGAGCCTGGATATGCCGGTCGGCAACGACGAAGAGGCTCCGCTGGGCGATTTCATCGAGGATTCGGAAGCCACCTCGGCCGAAAGCGCTGTCATCGCCGGCCTGCTGCACCATGATGTGCGGAGCGTGCTGAACACCCTCGACGAGCGCGAACAGCAGGTTATCCGGCTGCGGTTCGGCCTCGACGACGGACAGCCGCGCACGCTGGATCAGATCGGCAAACTGTTCGGCCTTTCTCGCGAACGTGTCCGGCAGATCGAGCGTGAGGTGATGTCGAAACTCCGCAAGGGTGAGCGGGCGGACCGCCTGCGCGCCTACGCCAGCTGAGCGGAGCATCCCCAGCTGAGCGGAGCATCCCGAGGGTGATCGGCCCCGCGGCCGGTCACCCTATATTCCCGCTACGGCCCACGTCCGCGTGCCCGGACGATTTCCGGGCGGATATCCCTTCCCGGCACAGCCGGGTCCCGAACGGTGACCGCTGCGGTCACCGGGCGCCGATCGAGCCGGCGCGCCCGTCCCCTCGGGGCCGCGCGGCTCCTCGGCGCCCTCGACCCCCGGGCTTCGGCCCGGAGGGTCGTCCTCTCCCGGAAGCGATGGCAGTCACAGCACCGCCCGCGACGATCACCGCCCCGGCCCCTGCTGCCGAGCCGAGCCCGGCCCACCGGCAACGGACGCGGCCTTCGCCCGGTCAGCCGAGCCGCCGCGGCCCGGTATCGAAACGACTCGGCTGCGGGCCGATCCGCGCCCGGGCATACAGGATCGCGGCCGATTCCGGAGAGGCCAGGACCGGTTCGCACGAGAGCTCCCGCATTTCCGGAAGGTCGTCGAACATCGCCGATATACGCTGTGTCAGATCGACGAGCGCCGCCTTGTCGACCCGTGGACTGGCCGGAGTCCCGTTGAGCAACGGCGCCGCTCGTGGAGCATCGATCAGCGCCGCCGCTTCCGCCTCGGAGAGCGGCAGCGCCCGGTAGGCGCGGTCACCCAGGAGTTCGATGATGGGCCCGGAGAGACCGAATTCGATCACCGAACCGAATGCCGGATCGTCCTGGACCTTCAACACGCAGCCGACACCCTTGGGCGCCATCCGCTGGATGTGCACGAGCGGATCCCCGCACAGTTCGGCCAGATCGCGGTACGCCTGCCGCACCGCGTCCGGACGCCACAGATCCAAGCGGACCCAGCTCAGGTCCGGGCGACGACGCCAGCTCTCGTTCGTGGCTTTGGCGGCCACCGGATAACCCAGTGCCGCCGCGGCCGCGACCGCCGCGTCGGCATCGCGCACCGCGCGGAACTCCACCACGGAGACGCCGTAGCAGTCGAGCAGTTCCACCGTTTCGTCATCGGTCAGCCACCGCCCACCCGGTTCGGTCGTCCACCGCGCCATCAGCCGGGTGGCCCGGTCGGTGTCGATTCCTTCCGGACGCCCGGCTCCACCGCCGGGCAGGGCCGCGCCGTCTCCGGTCGGGGACGCGGGCAGATCCCGCCACCGGGCATAACGGTGCACCCTGGCCAGTGCGCGTACCGCGCGCGCCGGATCCGGATAGGAGGGGATGGAACCGCGGATCGCCACAGCTCCCGGCCCCCGCATGGCGAGCAGATTCGGAATACCGTCGCCACCGGCGAAGGTCGTCAACACCGGCTTCGAACTGTCCGCGGCGGCGACCGCGGCCCGGATCGCCTCGGCGTAACCGCTCTGGGGTAGCGGGATCGGGGGCGCGAAGATGACGATCACCGCGTCGACCTCCTCCGCTTCGAGGGCCGCCGTGACCGCGGCGTAGTACTCCGCCGGGGTGGCCTGCGGCCCGAGGTCCACCGGCTCCGATACGGTGAGACCCTCGCTCCGGGCGGCGTCGGAGGTGAGCCAGTTGAGTGCCGTGCTGTTGCCGACGACCGCCGGGCGCGGCCCCCGCGGCAGCGGCTGGTAGCCCAGCAGGGCCGCGCAGTCGAACATCTCCGAGATCGAATCCGACTGGATCACACCGGATTGCGCGAAGAGGTCACGCACGATGGAGCGATCCAGCTCCCCCTCGGTGAGACTGCGGGCGGCCAGCCGGCTGGGACTGACCGCCACGATCGGTTTGTTCCGGGCCACGCGCCGGGCGATCCGGGAGAACTTACGGGGATTACCGAAACTTTCCAGATACAGCAGGATCACATCGGTATCGGCGTCGGTATCCCAGTACTGCAGGAGATCGTTACCGGAGACATCGGCGCGATTGCCGGCGGAGACGAAGGTGGACAACCCCAGATTCCGGGTGGCCGCCTCGGCGAGGATCGCCACGCCGAGCGGTCCGGATTGGCAGAAGAAACCGATTCGGCCCCGGCCCGGCAGCAGGGTGGCCAGTGTCGCGTTCAAGCCGACCGCCGGATCGGTGTTCGCGATCCCCAGCGCGCTCGGCCCCACCACCCGCATCCCGTGCCCTCGTGCCGCGGCCACCAGCTCCGCCTCCGCGGCCCGGCCCTGCTCCCCCGTCTCTCCGAAACCGGAGGAGAGCACCAGCAGGCCCTTCACCCCCTTGGCCATACAGTCGTCGAGCACCGAGCCGATGGCGGCCGCGGGCACCGCGACCACGGCCAGATCCACCTCGTCCGGGATATCGCGCACGGTCGGGTAGGCATGGACCCCGCGCACCGCGCCGCGTCCGGGATTCACCGGGTACACCGCGCCCTGGAAACTTCCGTCCAGCAGATTGGCCAGTACCACCCCGCCGACCCGTCCGGTGCTCGGCGTCGCGCCGATCACCGCCACCGAACGCGGAGCCAGGAGGTTCCCCACGCTGCGGGCCTCGGACGCGCGCTCGCGCGCATCCCGTACCGACCGCAGCGCCTCGGTGGGGTCGATAGCGAATTCCAAGTGCAGAACCGAACCGTCCCGGCTGCGCTCCACTTGATAACCCGCCTCACGGAACACCGTGACCATCACCGTGTTCTCGGCCAGCACCTCGGCGACGAAGGTATCGATCCGGTTCTCCGCCGCCGCACCGGCCAGATGCTCCAGCAGGATCGACCCGAGACCGCGGCCCTGGTGTTCATCGGCCACCACGAAGGCGACTTCCGCGGCACGGGATCCGGTGCGGTCCAGCAGTTCGTAGCGGCCGACGGCGATGATCGCCTCACCGAGCACGATGACCAGCCCGACCCGGTCGCGATAGTCGAGATGGGTGGTGCGATACAGATCCTTCGGCGAAATACGCGGATAGGGCCCGAAATAGCGGAGATAGCGGGTGCGCTCGGACAGGGCGGTGTGGAAACGCTGCAGCTCGTCGGCGTCGTCGGGGGTGATCGGGCGCAACCGCACCACACCGCCGTCGGAGGCCAGGACATCGGCGTGCCAGTGCTGCGGCGCCGGTGCCGGATCGTCGGGAACGCTGTCGGCGGAGTCAGTCACGCGGATCCTCCGGGTCCAGGCCGAGCGGGCCGAAGCACGCTCGGCGGGTGGCGAGAACGGCCGTATCGACAGCGCGTTGAGCGCGGTCCACCCGGGCATCCCCGGTTTCCGCGGTTCCCCCCGGCCCGTCCCACCGTTGGAACGTGACATCCACACCGTCGCCCATGGTGCGGGGCGGCGCTACCCGCGGCCTGTCGGCATGTACGAGATCTATCCAATCCTGCGGTATCGCGGTGGCCGGGTCCACCGGGCGGTCCAGGGCGATGCCCAGGAGATGCGTCCAGGCTCGGGGCACCACGCGGACCACCCCGTAGCCGCCGCCACCGACCGCCAACCACCGTCCCTCGGCGTACCGGTCGGCCAGCTCGCGCATCGTGACGAAAGCAGCCCGCTGGCCCTCCACCCCGAGTTCGAGATCGGCGAGCGGATCCTCCCGGTGGGTATCCACTCCGCACTGACTGATCACCAGCTGCGGCCGGAACGCCGCCACCGCCGCGGGGACCACCGCATGGAAGGCACGTAGCCACTGCGGGTCGCGAGTGCCCGGCATAACCGGCAGATTGATCGCGGTGCCGTCCCCGGCACCGCTACCGGTTTCGTCCGGCCATCCGGTATTCGGCCAGAGCGTCGCCGGATGCTGGTGGATCGAAATGGTCAGCACCCGTGGATCACGGTAGAAGGCGTGCTGTACCCCGTCGCCGTGGTGGACGTCCACGTCGATATAGGCGATACGGTCGAAACCGTGGCCGAGCAGCCAGGAGATGGCCACCGCCACATCGTTGTACACGCAGAAACCGGCCGCCCGCCCCGGCATGGCGTGGTGCATCCCGCCGCCGATACTCACCGCACGCCGGGTGGTCCCGGTGGCAATGGCCTGTGCGGCGGCCAGCGTACCGCCGACTATCACCGACGATGCCTCGTGCATCCGTGGGAAGACGGGGTTGTCCGCGGAGCCGAGACCGTAGGGCGGGTCCGTGGGAGGATCGCCCGGACCCTCCGGTGGGATCGCCTGCCGCACGGCCTCGATGTAGTCCGCGGCGTGCACGCGCATCAGGTCGGCGCTATCGGCCGGACGGGGTTCCAGCAGTTCGATTCCGTCGAGTACACCGAGCGCGCGCGCCAGCGCCATGGTGTAGCGCAATCGCACCGGTTTCATCGGGTGTTCGGGGGTCCACGAGTAGTCCAGGAACCGGTCGCTCCATACGACGGTTCCCGTCTGCCCGGGGCGGGAATTTCCGTCCGGTGGTGCAGTGGCCATGATCGCAACCGTATCGGGAAGGGTGAACCCCCATCGCACGTTGTCATGCAGTAGAAATACATGTATGCGCGACTGCGGCGCCGGGCCGCGCGCCGACAGTATTCCCATCGCGTCAGGCGATCCGCTCCATTCGATCGGGGTCGCTGGTGCGCAGGTAGAATTCGTGCCGACGAAGGGGCAACAGTGAAGGATCTGGTCGACACCACGGAGATGTATCTCCGTACCATCTACGACCTCGAGGAGGAGGGCGTAGTACCCCTGCGCGCCCGCATCGCCGAACGTCTCGAGCAGAGCGGTCCGACGGTCAGCCAGACCGTGGCACGGATGGAGCGCGACGGACTGCTGTTGGTGGCGGGCGATCGCCATCTCGAACTGACCGAGAAGGGCCGCAGTATGGCCGTGGCGGTGATGCGCAAACACCGGCTCGCCGAGCGGTTGCTGGTCGACATCATCGGGCTGGACTGGCAGAACGTCCATGCCGAGGCATGTCGGTGGGAACACGTGATGAGCGAAGACGTCGAGCGACGGCTGGTCGAGGTGCTCAATCATCCGACCACCTCGCCGTACGGCAATCCCATCCCCGGATTGGACGAATTGGGGATCACCGCGTCCGAACTCCTGGAAGAGCCGCTGAAGCGTTTGTCGGAGCTGCCGCAGGGCGAGACCCACGCCGTGGTGGTGCGCCGGCTGGCCGAGCATATCCAGACCGACCCCGAGGTGATCGGACGGTTGCGCGAGGCGGGTGTGGTGCCCGACGCCCGGGTGACCGTGGAGAGCAAACCGGGCGCGGTGGTCATCACGGTACCGGGGCATACGGGTTTCGAATTGCCCGATGAAATGGCCCACGCCGTTCAGGTGAAACTGGTCTGATCGATGAAACTTCTGGTTACCGGCGGGGCCGGTTATGTGGGTGGGGTCTGCGCGCTCGTTCTGCGGGAGCAGGGCCACGACGTGGTCGTCCTCGACGATCTGTCCACCGGAAACGCCGACGGCGTACCCGAGGGCGTGGAATTCGTCCGCGGTGATATCGCCGAGGCGGCGCCGGAACTGCTGCGGACGCGGCAGTTCGACGGGGTATTGCACTTCGCGGCGCAATCGCTGGTCGGCGAATCGGTTCAGCAACCCGAAAAGTACTGGTACGGCAATGTGGTGAAAACCCTCACGCTGCTCGAGGCGATCCGGGAGACCGGGACACCCCGGCTGGTGTTCTCCTCGACCGCGGCGGTCTACGGGGAGCCGGAACAGGTTCCGATCACCGAGGAGGCGCCGACACGGCCCACCAATCCCTACGGCGCCTCGAAACTGGCGATCGACCACGCCATCACCTCGTACTCGGCCGCCCACGGGCTGGCGGCGACGAGCCTGCGCTATTTCAACGTGGCCGGCGCCTACGGCGGTCTCGGCGAGAACCGCGTGGTGGAAACCCATTTGATTCCGCTGGTGCTGCAGGTGGCCGCGGGGCACCGGGATTCCATCGCGGTCTTCGGTACCGACTGGCCGACACCCGATGGAACCGCGATCCGCGACTACATCCACATCCTGGATCTGGCGCAGGCACATCTGCTGGCCCTGGAAAGCGCTACGGCGGGTACCCACCGCGTCTTCAATCTGGGCAGCGGTACGGGATTCTCCGTACGCGAGGTGATTTCGGCGTGTGAACGGGTCACCGGAGGTCCGATCGCCGCGGTGGACGCCCCGCGCCGAGCCGGTGATCCGGCGGTACTGATCGCCTCGAGCCGCCGGGCCGTCGACGAACTCGGCTGGCGGCCGAAGCACAACGATCTCGATGAGATCGTCTCCACCGCATGGTCGTACCTGCGGGGGCTCGGCTCCCGCGCCCACAGCGCACGCTGACCGCCACGCGGGGTGGGTCACCGCTCCGCATCCAGGTCGATACCGAGGTCGGCGGCGGTTTCCCGCCCGCAGCGCGCCAGATCGCGCAGGCGGCGGGGCCGCATGCCGGCCTCGAGCGCGGTATGCAGCAGATTGGCCATGGAATGGCGCGGATCGGCCTCCAGTGCCGCGTCCAAAGCGATTCCGGCGAGCGGGCCGTCACCCCGTACATAGGCGAAATACCCCAGCAGCATTGCCGTTTCGGCACGGTCGGCGCCGTCCAGGGCACGGGTGAGCCGGCCCCACAAACTTTCCGACGCTTCGGCGTGCCCGGTTTCCGCCAAGGCGAACATGGCGTCACGGACAGCCCGGTCGCGCAGGGCCACCGCGATATCCGCCAGCTCGCGCGGGCTCAATTCCGCTCCGGACTCGGTGTTCGTGATCAGCCAGAGCACCGTCATCAGTTCGCCCCGTAGAAAACCGGCCGGGTCGTCGCGCCGGGCCGCGGCCGCATAGCGATCCTTGGCCCGGGTCCGTGCCTCGTCGAGTTCTTCCGCGACCCGGTCTCGTAGCGCGTCCTCCACGGCGATCAGCGCGGTGAGCTCCTCCCGGCTGCTATGGATGGGCCGGCCGTCCAGTACGCGGCCCAGGGTGACGGTCGATGCCACCGGGTCGGCAATCCTGCCTCTGCGCGCCGGTACGGTCAGACTCCACCACGGCTGCCCGGCGACGATCGCCCGGACGGCCCAGACGCCCCGTATCGGTACAGCGTGAGAGGCCAGCCGCCGCTCGAGTTCCTGGAGTACCGGCACACGGTGCGCGACCGCGGTACCCGGCTCGGGGAGCTCGTCGTCGACGAGGACCGCGAGCACCCCCACCACGCCGGGACGGGCACAGACCCGGGCGGCAGCGGCGGCCACCGTCGTGCCGGCGCCGGGAGGCTCGGTGGCGGGGTGCCGCAGATCGAACCGTACGACGAGGTCGATGAGCGCGCTGTTCGCCGCGCCGGGAGCCGCGCACAGGACCGCCAGCACCAGCGACCGTTCCGGCTGGAAACCGAGCATCGCGGGGATCGCGGCGATGAGATCGCCGGGTTCGTCGAGCCGGGCGGGCCCGGAAAGGGGCCGCCCGTACCCGTCGCCCGAACGGTCGGCGCAGCGGATCGGGGCGGTATCGGCCCCGGTCCCGTACCGGTGCGCAGCCGGCTCGGGACCGGTATCCGGCCCGGGGCGGGATGTGGGGCGCAGCGCCCCGGCCGCCATCGCCCGTGCGGTGGGGCACCGGTACCGGGTCGGGGCCGTCTCGGCCCCGGTCGTACCGGATCGTCGCCGTGTCCCGGGACGGCAACGCGCCGTACGGGCGGTGGCGGTGGCGGCAGTGGCGGGTGTCACAGCGGGGTTCATGGCATCAGCATGCGCGCCGAGGATCCGGCGTCACCTCTCGCGACCTGGGAAAACAGCAGAATTCGACAGGTCTGTGGAAATACCGCGGGCTGTGGACAACTTCGTTTCCCACCCGGTGGCCCCGGCCGCCCGTCCGCCTCGCGCACCACCGGCCCGGAATTCGGGCGCATCCCGGCCGGCACTGTGCCACACTCCCCGGTGATGTTCGCCGGCCACATCGTCGCCACCCGGCACGAGACCGACCGGAGTCCGGGGAATTCACCGGCGGCGGTAGCTGTTGTCGGAAACGGAGCCGATGTGCGGCCGCGTGTAGCCGTTCATCGTCATGGGGGACAATGAAGGGTGATTCGCGGCTCGCGGCGGCAGCGAATACCCGCACTGTTGTTCGACCGGCCCGCCGACGAATCGCGCAGGAAGGAGTACGCGATGGACTACGAGTCGCGAATGTACGAATTGGAGTTCCCCGCTCCGCAGCTGTCGGCCGACGACGGCTCGGGCCCCGTCCTGGTGCACGGCCTGGAGGGGTATTCCGACGCGGGGCATGCGGTACGGCTGGCCACCACTCATCTGCGGGAAAGCCTGGAAAGCGAGCTGGTCGCCTCGTTCGATGTCGACGAGCTGTTGGACTACCGGTCGAGACGGCCCCTGATGACCTTCAAATCCGACCATTTCGCCGAGTACGCCGAACCCGAGTTGAACCTGTGGGCGCTGCGCGATACCGCGGGTACGCCGTTCCTGCTGCTCGCGGGGATGGAGCCGGATCTGCGCTGGGAGAAGTTCACCTCCGCGGTCCGCTTGCTGGCCGAACAGCTCGGGGTGCGCCGCAGCATCGGCCTGAGCGCCATCCCCATGGCCATACCGCACACCCGCCCGCTGGGCGTCACGGCGCATTCGTCGAACCGGGAGCTCATCCCGGACAATCAGCGCTGGCCGGGCGAGCTGCAGGTGCCCAGCAGCGCCTCCACGCTACTGGAGTACCGGATGGCCCAGCACGGCCACGAATCGCTGGGTTTCTCGGTTCATGTTCCGCACTATCTGGCCCAGACCTCGTATCCGGAGGCCGCGCAGACCCTGCTCGAACATGTCGGGGAGAACGCCGGGCTCCAGATTCCGCTGGCCGCGCTCGGTGAGGCAGCGGCCCGGGTGCGCGAGCAGGTCAACGAGCACATCGCCGGCAACGCCGAGGTGGAGACGGTGGTGCATGCGCTGGAGCGGCAGTACGACACCTTCGTCACCGCTCAGGAGCGGCAGTCCAGTCTGCTGGTCGGCGAGGGCGAGCTGCCCAGCGGCGACGAGCTGGGCGCCGAGTTCGAACGGTTCCTGGCCGAACAGGGTGGCTACTCCGGCGACGACGACGAACGCGGCTGAGTACGCCGGCGCGCACCGGCACCGGGCGACCGTGCCGGTGCCGGGTGCCGGCTACGCCGTAGGGTGGCCCGGGTGGATCTGACCGAACTGCTCGAGATACCGGGAACCGACGCCGACGCGCTCTACGAGTCGTTCACAGCATGGGCCGCCGAGCAGGGCACGCCGCTCTACCCCGCCCAGGACGAGGCGGTCATGGAGCTGGCATCCGGCTCGCACGTGATCCTCGCCACCCCGACGGGGTCGGGGAAGTCGCTGGTCGCCGTGGGCGCGCATCTGTTCGCGCTGACCCAGGGCCTGCGCACCTACTACACGGCACCGATCAAGGCGCTGGTGAGCGAGAAGTTCTTCGCGCTCTGCGAGGTGTTCGGCGCCGAGCGGGTCGGTATGGTCACCGGCGACGCCGCGGTGAACCCGACCGCTCCCATCATCTGCGCCACCGCCGAGATCCTCGCCAATCTCGCGCTCCGTGAGGGTCCCGACGCCGATGTGGGCCAGGTGGTGATGGACGAATTCCATTTCTACGCCGACCCCGATCGGGGCTGGGCCTGGCAGGTTCCGTTGCTGGAACTGCCCCGGGCCCAGTTCCTGCTGATGTCGGCCACACTCGGTGAAGTCGATTTCTTCGCCGCGGATCTCGAACGACGCACCGGGCGCGCCGCCGCGGTGGTGGCGGGCACCCAGCGTCCGGTGCCCCTGCACTTCTCCTATGCGCGTACCCCGATCACCGAAACGCTCGGCGAACTGGTGAGCACCCATCAGGCGCCCGTGTACGTCGTGCATTTCACCCAGGCCGCCGCGCTGGAGCGGGCGCAGGCGCTGACCAGTGCGAATTTCGCCAGTCGCGCTGAAAAGGACGCCATTGCCGAGGCGCTCGGCGAGTTCCGGTTCTCCTCCGGGTTCGGCAAAACGCTCTCGCGGCTGATCCGCCACGGTATCGGCGTGCACCACGCGGGAATGCTGCCCAAATACCGGCGGCTGGTGGAACGCCTCGCCCAGGACGGCCTGCTCAAAGTGGTGTGTGGCACCGACACCCTGGGTGTCGGTATCAACGTCCCCATCCGCACCGTACTGCTGACGGGCCTCACCAAATTCGACGGCGTACGCACCCGCCGGCTGAAGGCCCGCGAATTCCATCAGATCGCCGGTCGCGCCGGCCGGGCGGGCTTCGACAGCATGGGCACGGTGGTGGTGCAAGCGCCGGAACACGAGATCGAGAACACCCGGCTGCTGGCCAAGGCCGGTAACGACCCCAAGAAGATGCGGAAGGTACAGCGGCGCAAACCGCCCGAGGGTTTCGTCTCGTGGAGCGAGGAGACCTTCGACCGGCTGGTTACCGCCGCACCGGAACCGATGGTGTCCCGGTTCGCGGTGACCAATTCGATGCTGTTGAACGTGATCGCCCGTCCGGGCAACTGTTTCGAGGCGATGCGGCATCTGCTCGAGGACAATCACGAACCGCGCCCGGCGCAGCGCCGGCATATTCTGCGCGCGGTACGGCTCTACCGCGCCCTGCGCGACGCCGGGGTGGTGCAGCAGCTGCCCGAACCCGATGAACAGGGCCGCTATGCCCGCCTCACGGTCGATCTGCAACGGGATTTCGCACTGGACCAGCCGCTGTCACCGTTCGCCCTGGCCGCTTTCGAACTGCTCGACACCGGATCACCCAGCTATGCCCTGGATATGGTGTCGCTGGTGGAGGCGACGTTGGAGGATCCCCGGCAGTTGCTGATGGCCCAGCAGCACAAGGCCCGGGGGGAGGCCGTAGCCGAGATGAAGGCCGAGGGTATCGAATACGACGAGCGGATGGAACTGCTCGAGGAGATCACCTGGCCGAAACCGCTGGCAGAGCTGATCGAGGGCGCCTACGAGACCTACCGGGCCGGGCATCCGTGGCTCTCGGAATTCGCCCCGTCACCGAAATCGGTGGTCCGCGACATGGTGGAGCGGGCCATGACCTTCACCGAACTCATCTCCTACTACGAGCTCGCCCGCTCGGAAGGTGTGGTGTTGCGTTACCTCGCCGATGCCTATCGCGCGTTGCGCCGCACGGTGCCCGAGGCGGCCCGCACCGAGGAACTCGACGATCTCACCGAATGGCTGGGAGAGCTCGTGCGGCAGGTGGATTCGAGCCTGCTCGACGAATGGGAACAGCTGACCGGTGCCGGTGCGGAAACCGATGCCGAGCAGATCGCGTTCGGCGCCGAGACCGTGCGGCCGATCACCGCCAACGAACGCGCGTTCCGGGTCATGGTGCGCAACGCCGTGTTCCGCCGGGTGGAGCTCGCGGCACGGCGGCGCTGGGACGAACTGGAGGCCCTGTCCCCCGGTCCGGACTGGGAGACCGACCTCGCCCCCTACTTCGAGGAGTACGGAACCATCGGTACCGGGCCGGACGCACGCGGCCCGCAGCTGTTCCGGATCGAGACACGTCCCGGGTTCTGGGAGGTACGCCAGATACTCGACGATCCGGCGGGCGATCGCGGATGGGCGATAATCGCGACCGTGGACCTGACCGAATCGGATGCCGCCGGCGATGTGGTGTTCGACGAGGTCTCGGTGGTGGCGGGATGAGGCACGGGCAGGGTAGAAGTGGGTGGGGGTGAGAGGTGACGGCGGAATTCACCGGCCGGCACGTGCTGGCCGAGTTCGGGGGCGTCGACAGGGCGCTCTGCGACGATATCGTCGCGCTGGAGGCGGCGCTGCGGGCCGCGCTGACCGGCGCGGGCGTCACCATCTGCGAGGTGGTGGGTCAACAGTTCCGGCCGCACGGGGTCACGGTGCTGGCGCTGCTGGCCGAATCCCATGCGTCCCTGCACACCTATCCGGAAACCGGTGACATCTTCGTCGACGTGTTCACCTGCGGGTCCGCCGCCGACAGCGCGGGTACGGTGGCCGAACTGCTCCGCGCCGCGCTCGCCCCCCGGTACGTGCGTATCTCCACCGTGCACCGTGGCCGGGCCGCGGCCGACCCCTCCCCGCTACCGCCTCCGGCGCCGAGTGGGTCTGTCGGCTCAGCCCACCGCGCCGGCGATCAGCATGTACGCCATGCCGAGGTCCATGATCAGGTGCGGCAGGATCGCCGACGGTAGTCCGCGGCCGGGTGCCCACTGCACCGGGTGGGCCGACCACCGGCGGCCGCGGCCGGTCCGCGCGGTGACGAGCACCACGACCGCGTCCATCAGGAACAGGGCGGCGAAGCCGAACGCCACGAGCGGCTGCGGCACCGCTGTGTGACCGGCACCGGAATGCCCCGACATCGTGTACAGCATCACCCCGGCCGCGACCACATGGTAGGCGAGGGCCGCGACCGGGTGCCCGGGCCGGGCGGGGCGTTCGCGATACCAGCGCACGGCCCGATCGGCGAACAACAGCGCGAACACCAGGGTCATCGCGAGGAGCAGACCGTGCAGGGCGTGCCCGTTCAGCTGCTGCGGAAACAACACCATGATCAGCATCACCGCGCACATGAGTAGGTGCGCCGCATCGGATTCGTGGTCGCCGTCCGCGCAGTGGGCTGCACCGCCGCGCTCGCCGGTGACCAGTACCGGCCGGCCGAACACCCGTGCCAGCACCACCAGCGCCGCAACCGCGAAAGCCGCCGCAACCAGCAGGCGCATCCCCATCTGATAGATCTCGAATTCGGCCATGCCGCACTGCCTTTCGCGGAGATAGCAACCCTCCCATGGTCGCATGACCATTACCGTGGCAGCTCCCCCTCGTGGTCCGGACGGGTATCCCGGACGGTTCGCACCACACCCCACGATCCGGCCCGCGGTCCCGCGCTCTCCCGGCGCCGCGCCGCGCGACACCACGAACGGTCCAGGCCGCAGCGGCCGCCCCACCCGGCTTCGTTACCCTGGTTGACGCAATGACCAGGACCGCAGTCAGCCAGCGGGAGCTTCGCACTCGCTTGGCCTCTCTCACCCTCCGCGACGAACACCGGCTGCGCAGGCAGCTGGATCGGGCGCGGGGCGGCGATCTCTCCCGGGTAGCGGCGGAGATCACGGCCGCCGAACAACGCATCGCGGCCCGGCGCGCGGCGCTACCGGTGATCACCTATCCGGAACAACTTCCGGTGACCGGGCGCCGTGACGATATCGCCGCCGCCATCGCCGCCCACCAGGTGGTGGTCGTGGCGGGGGAGACCGGCTCCGGGAAGACCACCCAGATCCCCAAGATCTGCCTCGAGCTCGGTCGCGGTATCCGCGGTGCGATCGGCCATACCCAGCCGCGCCGGCTGGCGGCGCGGACGGTCGCCGAACGGATCGCCGAGGAACTGGACACCGAACTCGGCGACGCGGTCGGCTACACGGTGCGTTTCACCGATCAGGCCGCCGAGCACACTCTGGTGAAACTGATGACCGACGGGATCCTGCTGGCCGAAATCCAGCGGGACCGGTTGCTGCGCGCCTACGACACGATCATCATCGACGAGGCCCACGAACGCAGCCTCAATATCGATTTCCTGCTCGGCTACCTCAAGCAGTTGCTACCGCGCCGCCCGGATCTGAAGATCGTCATCACCTCGGCCACCATCGATCCGGAACTGTTCGCCCGGCATTTCACCGACGACGCGGGTGATCCGGCCCCCATCGTGGAGGTCTCCGGCCGTTCGTATCCGGTGGAGATCCGGTACCGCCCGCTCGCGCTGCCGGTTCCGGCGGAGGACGAGGCGGAAGAGGACGAGCAGCGGGCGGTGGACCGCGACCCGGTGGACGCGATCTGCGCGGCGGTCACCGAATTGTTCACCGAAGGCGACGGCGATGTCCTGGTTTTCCTCTCCGGTGAGCGGGAGATCCGCGATACCGCCGACGCCCTGAAGGATCTGAAGCTGCCCCGCACGGAGATCCTGCCGCTCTATGCCCGCCTGTCGGCCGCCGAACAGCACCGGGTTTTCGCCTCGCACACCGGCCGCCGGGTCGTGCTGGCGACGAATGTGGCCGAGACCTCGCTGACCGTGCCGGGGATCCGGTACGTCGTGGACCCGGGCACCGCGCGGATCTCGCGGTATTCGATGCGTACGAAGGTGCAGCGCCTACCGATCGAGCCGATCTCGCAGGCGTCGGCACGGCAACGGGCCGGCCGCTGCGGCCGTGTCGCGGACGGTATCTGCATTCGCCTGTATTCCGAGGACGATTTCGAGTCCCGGCCCGCGTTCACCGATCCGGAGATCCTGCGCACCAATCTGGCGGCGGTCATCCTGCAGATGACCGCGCTGGGTCTGGGTGAGATCGAACGGTTCCCTTTCGTCGAGGCCCCGGACAACCGGGCTGTTCGCGACGGCATCGCCTTGCTCGAGGAACTGGGTGCCCTCACCCGCGCCGGCGCTGCGGGGTCCGCGGCGGCCGATGGGCGCGCGGCGCCGGCCGGTTCGCCGCCGCCGGACGGCCGTGCGGCGGTAGCGGAATCCGCCGCCGGTGAGCCGGGCCGGTCGCGATCCGAGACCGCCGCCGGCACGGAGTCCGGCGAGAAGGCCGGAACCCGTTCGACGGGCCGGGTGCTCACCCCCACCGGCCGGGAGATGGCACGGCTGCCGGTGGATCCCCGGATGGGCCGCATGCTCGTCGAGGCGCACCGCACCGGCTGCCTGGCCGATGTCCTGGTGATCGTGGCCGCCCTCTCCATCCAGGATGTCCGGGAACGCCCGGCCGACCAGCAGCAGGCGGCGGACGCCCAGCACGCCCGGTTCACCGTGCCGAACTCCGATTTCCTGGCCTACCTGCGGCTGTGGGAGTACCTGACCGGCCAGCGAAGAACCCTGTCCGCCAATCGCTTCCGGCGGATGTGCCGGGAGGAGTTCCTGCACTATCTACGGATCCGCGAATGGCAGGACCTCTACGGACAGCTGCGCACCATCACCAAAGGGATGGGCTGGTCGCTGCACGACCGGACCGATACCCGGAAGGAGGCCGGGCCGGCCGAACGCGGCCCCGGCGCACCGGTCACGCGCCGCCGGCGCGGCCGGAAAGGCGGTACACCGGATTCTCCGGCCGCGGGCGCACCTACCGACAGCACCGCGCCCACCCGGCAGCACACCGGGCCACGGCGGGTCGAAGAGATGACGCCGGATACCGACCCGTGGGACGCGACCGCCATCCATCAGGCTCTGTTGTCGGGCATGCTGTCGCATATCGGGGTGCGCGAAGCCGAATCCCGCGAATTCCTCGGCGCGCGGAACGCGAAGTTCATGATATTCCCGGGTTCGGCGCTGGCCAAGAAACCGCCACGCTGGGTGATGGCGGCCGAATTGGTGGAGACCTCGCGTCTGTGGGGCCGGATGGCCGCTCGTATCGAACCCGAATGGGCGGAACGGCTCGCCGGTGATCTCGTGAAACGCACCTACTCCGAACCTCATTGGTCGGCCAAGCGCGGAGCGGCCCGGGCCTACGAACGGGTGACGCTCTACGGCATACCTCTGGTCACCGGGCGGCCTGTCGACTACGGCCGGATCGACCCGGAGATCTCCCGGGAACTGTTTCTGCGGCATGCCCTGGTCCAGGGCGAGTGGCAGACCCGGCACGAGTTCTTCCATCACAATCGCGCGCTGCTCGAGGATATCGCCGATCTCGAACACCGGGCCCGCCGCCGCGACATCCTGGTCGACGACGAGGTCCTGTTCGAGTTCTACGACCGCCGGATCCCGGCCGATATCGTCTCGGTACGGCATTTCGACACCTGGTGGAAAACAGCGCGCCGCCAGGATCCCCACCAACTGGATTTCACCACCGACACCGTGGTGAACGAGGGCGCCGACCGCCTGGATCCCGCCGCTTTCCCGGACATGTGGCGCCAGGGGGAGCTGTCCTTCCCACTCAGCTACCAGTTCGAACCGGGCCGGGCCGACGACGGGGTGACGGTCCACATCCCGGTGGCGCAACTGGCCCATGTGCGGGCGGTCGGGTTCGACTGGCTGGTCCCCGGAATGCGTACGGAGCTGGCCGCGGGGCTGATCAAAACCCTGCCCAAACAACTGCGCCGCGCGGTGGTGCCCGCACCGGACTTCGCGGCGGCCGCCCTGTCCGCGCTCACGCCGCGCGCCGAACCGCTGCGCACCGGGCTGGCCCGGGAACTCACCCGGCTCGCGGCCACACCCATCGCACCCGGCGATATGGATCCGGGCGCGCTTCCCGACCATCTGCGGATGACCTTCGCCGCCACCGGTGCCGACGGCGAAATCCTCGCCACCAGTAAGAGTTTGGCCCAGCTGCGGAGCCGGCTCGCGGATCAGGTCTCGGCTTCGGTGGCGGCGGCGACCGCGAGTGCGGAACGAGCCCCGGCAACAGTGTGGACATCGGAGTCCCTGGGCACGCTGGCGCCGACAGTGCGCCGGGAGGTCGGGGGGCAGACCATCACCGGATATCCCGCGCTGGTCCCGGAAAGCGAGGGGGTGGCGGTCCGGGTGCTCAAAACTCCGGCCGAACAGGCACGGGCTATGCGCGCGGGTACTCGGGCGCTGGTACTGCGCGCGATTCCCACCTCGGTGCGCGGGGTGACGGCCGGTCTGTCGCCGGCGGACCGGCTGGTATTGAGCCAGAACCCGTACGGTTCGGTGGAGGCCCTGGTCGAGGACTGCCGGGCCGCGGCCGCCGATCAGCTCATCGCGGCGGCGGGCGGACCGGTACGCGATCCGGCCCGCTTCGAGCAACTCCTCACCGCGATCAGGCCGAAACTGAACGATGTGGTGATCCGGATCATCCGGCTGGTGGTTCCGGTGCTGGCCGCCACCCACGAGGTATCGACCGCGCTCGCCGCGGCCCGGGAAGCCGATATCGCCCAGGATGTGCGGGACCAGCTGGACGAGCTGCTCTTCGCCGGTTTCATCGCACGATGGGGTCCGGCCCGGCTCCGGGAGCTACCCCGGTATCTGCGGGCCGCGGCGGCCCGGCTCGCGGCATTGCCCGCTTCGGCCGCGCGGGACCGCCAGAGTATGGCGGAGGTCGACGCCGCGCTGAGCGCTTACGATCAGCTGCTCGCCCGGCTGCCGGAATCGCGCCGGAACGCGGCCGAGGTCACCGAGATCTGGTGGATGATCCAGGAGCTGCGGGTGAGCCTGTTCGCACAGAAACTGGGCACCCCGCATCCGGTTTCGCTGAAACGGATCCAGAAGGCGATCGGGGCCGTCCGCCGCTGATCCGCCCGGTTCCGTGCCGAGCGTTCACCGGTCTCGGTGTGCCACCCGCGAGACCGGCATGCGGTACTCGCCCGCCTGGTCACTCCCCCGCGCCGACGGCCGCGGCCCGGGCCCGCCGCATCTCCCGGATCTCCCGCTCGAAATCCTCGGCCGAGGAGAACGAGCGATACACGGAGGCGAAGCGCAGATACGCCACCTCGTCCAGTTCGCGTAACGGCCCGAGTATCGCCAGCCCGACCTCATGGCTCGGCACTTCCGGCGCCCCTTTGGCCCGTACCGCGTCCTCGACCTGCTGGGCGAGCAGGTTCAGCGCGTCGTCGTCCACCTCCCGGCCCTGGCAGGCGCGACGTACCCCTCTGATGACCTTCTCGCGGCTGAACGGTTCGGTGACCCCGCTGCGTTTGACGACCGACAGGATCGCCGTTTCCACCGTGGTGAACCGGCGACCGCATTCCGGGCACGCGCGTCTGCGGCGAATGGCGGCGCCCTCGTCGGCCAGTCGCGAGTCGACGACCCGGGAGTCGGGGTGTCGGCAGTACGGGCAGTGCATCCGGGGTCCTTCGTCGCTGCGAACGCTCGCGGCCGGACCGGCACCGGTCGCGGGCCCGGCGAGCGCGGGTACCGGGTGGGTGCCCGGTACCGGGTGAGCCGGTGACGGGCACCGGCACATCGGCATACCACGGTCGAGAATACCGGCACGGGGTGTCTCGTGGGTGCGCTCACCCCGGTACCGGACGCACACGAGACCGTCATGTTATCCCGGTCAGGGAGCGCCCACCTCCACCGGCGGGGCCGGGACGGCCGGTGCCGGAGCCGGGTCGGGGGCACGCAGATGCGCCAGGGCCAGGAAGGCGACCACCACCGCCGCGCTGACGACCGCCGTCAGCGCCGTCGCCGCGTACCCGGCCCGGGCACGCTCCACCAGTTCCGCGGGAGTGGCCGGCGCGGCTTGCGGCGGCCGGGCCGGACGGCAGCGGTGGGCCACGGCGGGGCGCGGAGCCATTGCCACCGCACGGCCGCCCGCCCCGCTTCCTCGCGGCACCGCGGGGCAGGGGCGGGGCGGGCGGACCCGTGGCGTCGTTCGCACCGGCAACCCACCCCCGGCCGGACCGTCTGTTCCGGTCTCCCCCAGCTGGATCGGAACGGACGGTGCCCGCCCGGTGGCGTCTTCCCGCGTACCGGTGCGGAACGCGCTGGTGGCAGTGTTCATCGGATAGACCTCCGTGCTGGTTGCCGGTGGAACCGCGAGCGGTATTCGATCAAATGTTCGACGAACTGGTGTTCGATTTCTACCACGTTCGAGGGATAATGTCAGTAGCAACGCCGGACATACCTCGAACAGATGTTTGATAGATCGGAGTGCGCGGACTAGATTCACTGCACGACATGAACTTCGAGCACGGCCGGGCCGGGCCCGCTCGCCGGGACGCAGATCCACCGGACCGGAGATCGATGAGAAAGGGCGGTTGTAGTGAGCCGATCAGATGACGCGGGGGCCGGCCCCGGCGCCGAGCCGGCGGCGAACGGCACGGACCTCACCGTGCGCCAGCGCAAGGTGCTCGAAGTCATCCGCTCCTCGGTCAGCTTGCGCGGCTATCCGCCCAGCATCCGCGAAATCGGTGACGCGGTGGGGCTGAACTCCACTTCCTCCGTCGCACATCAACTGCGCACCCTGGAACGCAAGGGATACCTGCGGCGCGACCCCAATCGTCCCCGGGCCGTGGACGTCCGCGGTATGGACGAGGCCGTACGGTCGGTCACCACCCTCGCCCCCGCCGAGACCACCACACCGGGCCGGCCCACCCCGGCCACCGATACCGAGCAGCCGGTTCCCACCTATGTGCCGGTACTCGGACGGATCGCCGCCGGCGGCCCGATCCTGGCCGAACAGGCCGTGGAGGATGTCTTCCCCCTCCCTCGCGAACTGGTCGGCGACGGATCGCTGTTCCTGCTCAAGGTCGTAGGAGAATCCATGGTCGACGCGGCGATCTGCGACGGCGACTGGGTGGTCGTCCGCCAGCAGAACGTGGCCGACAACGGCGATATCGTCGCCGCGATGCTCGACGGCGAGGCGACCGTGAAAACGTTCAAACGCAGCGGCGAGGACGTCTGGCTGATGCCGCACAACCCGCTGTTCGAACCCATTCCGGGCAACGACGCGCGGATTCTCGGCAAGGTCGTCACCGTGATCCGTAAGATCTGACAGGTGGCCGGACCGGCCATCGAGCCGTTCCGGCCACCGTCCCGTGCTCCGGCCGGAAACGGAGAAACCATGGCCACGCACCCCTACGATCGCCGCTCCGGCATACCGGACCGGATCTGGTATGCGGCCTATGGTTCGAACACGAACCCGCAACGACTGAACTGCTATGCCATGGGGACGGCTCCGCCCGGCGCGACCGAGTACGCCGCGGGGCCCTTGGCGGGCGGCTGGCGCGACCGGGCCTCCCCGGTATGCTCGGCCGGCCTCGTACTGCCCGGCCTGCTCTATTTCGCCTCGGAATCGGCCATCTGGACCGGGGGCTGCGCCTTCTACGATCCGAGCACCCTCTCCGGGACCGCGGTCCGGGTATATCTCCTGAGCCGGGCTCAGTTCAGCGATCTCGTCGCCCAGGAGATGTACCGGTCGCCCGGTACCGATCTCGATCTCACGGAGGTACTGCGCGCCGGGAGTTCCCGGCTCGGCCCCGGTCGCTACGAAACCTTGGTGTGCCCGGGCACCTACGCGGGCATACCGGTTATGACCTGCACAGCCCCTTGGCGTTGGCGCGATCTCAGCGGTAACCCGCCCGCGGCCGCCTATCTCCGCCATATCGCGACCGGTCTCCGCGACGCCCACCGGTGGTCATTGCGGGAAACCGCCGGTTATCTCGCCAGCCGGCCCGGTGCGGACACCCACTGGACCCCGCAGGCCTTGGCCCGGGTGCTGCGAGCCGGTACGAACATCTGAATCCGTACCCGCGCCGCGCCACCCGGCCCGGAGCGCCCCCGATGCCTCCCCCTCACTCTTGCTCGCCCGCCGTCTGCAAGGCCACGGAAATCGCCTGGGCGCCCGCGCGGACGATATCGATATAGCGGGCCCGGTCCACCGGCCCGACCTCCGCCCGCAACGGGCCCAGCTGCAGTTCGTAGGGCGCCTCGCCGCCGCGGAGGACCGGAGCCGATACATAGCTGACCGGCAGCGGATACGGGACGTCGATATCGGCGGCGGAGTAGGCGCGGGAGGTCAGGCGCCCGAGCTGACGCAGCACCCGGGTACGGAGCGCGGGTTGCAGGAGTTCGGCCCCGATGGCTCCGAGCAGTTCGGTGAGTACATCGACCAGCCCGGCGTCGTCGGTTTCCGGCCGGAACATCGCGAAGCCGTGCGTGGTGACGAAATCCAGCAGTTCCCGCGCCTCGGTCCGCTCACCCGCCGAACCGAGCCAGCGCTCCCGGACGGCGGCCGTACGCCACGGCATGACCGCGGCGCCGGCGGGATAGGTCACCGGGATCGACTGGCCCACCGAAAGTCCCGGCACGATACGCTCCCCCGCGTAGTGCTTCGCGACGATGGTGAGTCGTTCACCGGAGATCCGGCCGAGGGTGGCCCCGCAACCGGCGGCGTCGGCCGCTGCCGCCAGTTCCGCCCGGATCGCGGCGGTGGCCGCGGCCGGTTCCGCCACGCCCAGCCGCTCCAGAGCGGGTCCGAGCCGGTACGCCAGGCCGGTATCCCGTACCACCCAGCCCGCCGCGCACAGTTCACCGAGTACCGCCGTCACGGTCGCGCGGGCCAACGACAGGCGCGTCACGATTTCCGATACGGTCAGCGCGCGTTCGGATTCCGCGAGCAGTTCGATCACCGCAACCACCCGGCGGGTGGGCGGTGAGGCCGCAGGGGCCATCCGACACGCTCCCTTGTCGACCGGTCGCCCGGAACCTACACTGCATCGACTATTCGTCGATAAAACGTCGAATAGTCGTCATCCAGTGTAGTCGAGCGCAGGAGACGCCATGATTCTGGACCGGTTCCGACTAGACGACCGGGTCGCCATCGTGACCGGCGCGGGCCGGGGGCTCGGCGCCGCCATCGCCCTCGGTTTCGCCGAGGCCGGTGCGGATGTACTGATCGCCGCCCGAACCGAATCCGATCTGAACGATATCGCCGGCCAGGTGCGGGAGCTGGGCCGCCGGGCACATATCGTGGTGGCCGATCTGGCCGATCCCGAGGCCTGCGCCGCGCTGGCGACAGCGGCGGCGAACGAATTCGGCCGGCTCGATATCGTGGTGAACAATGTCGGCGGCGCCATGCCCCGGCCCCTCCTCGACACCACTCCGGAGGCGCTGACCCAGGCCTTCGGTTTCAATGTCGCCACCGCGCATGCCCTGGTCCGAGCCGCGGTACCGATCGTCCTGGACACCGCCGGCACGGGATCGATCATCAATATCACCTCCGCGGTAGGCCGCCTGCCGGGCCGGGCCTTCGCCGCATACGGCACCGCCAAGGCCGCGCTCGCGCACTACACCCGGCTCGCCGCGGCGGATCTGTGCCCCCGGATCCGGGTGAACGCCATCGCCCCCGGCTCCATCGCCACCTCGGCGCTCGAGATCGTCGCCGCCGACGAGAATCTGCGCGGCGCCGTAGAGAAAGCCACCCCGCTGCGCCGCATCGGCGACCCGGCGGATATCGCGACGACCGCGCTCTTCCTGGCCGCACCGGCCGGCGGCTATCTGACCGGCAAGGTGATCGAGGTCGACGGTGGCCTGATCGCCCCGAACCTCGAAATACCGATTCCGGACCTGTGAGGAGAGACCCGTGACCTATCGCGTAGTGCACTGGGGTACCGGCAATGTCGGCACCCACGCCCTGGCGGGAATCATCGCCGACCCGCGTCTGGAACTGATCGGCGTGCGGGTGTCCAGTAGCGCGAAGGCGGGCCGGGACGCCGGTGAGCTCGCGGGTTCGGATATGCGCACCGGGGTCACCGCCACCACCGATACGGCGGCGCTGCTCGCCGCGAAGCCCGATTGCGTGGTGTACACCGCGATGACCGACAACCGGCTCGTCGAGGCTCTGGCGGATCTGCGCACGATACTGAGCGCCGGGATCAATGTGGTGGCCAGCGCTCCGGTTTTCCTGCAGTATCCCTGGGGAGTACTACCGGAGGATATGCTCACCCCCATCGAAGAGGCCGCGGCCGCGGGTGGCGCGTCGCTGTTCGTCAACGGTATCGATCCCGGTTTCGCCAACGATCTGCTGCCGTTGACCCTCGCCGGCACCTGTCGGCGGGTCGATCGCATCCGCTGTATGGAGATCCTCGACTACGCGACCTACGACAACACGGCCGTGATGTTCGACATCATGGGCTTCGGTAAACCGCTGGACGAGACACCCGTGCTCCTGCAGCCCGGGGTGCTCTCACTGGCCTGGGGCAGTGTGGTGCGCCAGCTGGCGGCCGGTATCGGCGTGGAACTGGACGCTGTCACCGAAACGCACGAGCGGATTCCCGCGCCGGAGGATTTCGAGATCGCCGCGGGCAGGATCGCCGCGGGCACCACGGCCGGGGTGCGGTTCGAGGTGCGCGGGATGGTGGGCGACAGCCCGGTCACCGTGCTCGAGCACATCACCCGGCTGCGCGCCGATCTGGCTCCCACATGGCCGCAACCGGCCCAGGAAGGCGGCTCGTACCGAGTGGAGATCACCGGCGAACCGCACTATGCGATGGACCTCTGTCTTTCCAGTGACAACGGCGACCACAACCACGCCGGCCTGGTGGCCACCGCCATGCGGGTGGTCAATGCCGTGCCCGCGGTGGTCGCGGCGGCTCCCGGTATCCGGACGACCCTGGGTCTTCCCCTGATCACCGGTCCCGGCCGTCCGGCGGGAACAGCCCCCTCCTGAGACACCCGGCCTTTCTTCGGGGACTTCCGAGGTTCTTCGCCTGCGCTCTGGAGCGGGACGGAACGGACGCCTCTGCCCGTGAGAGCACAGGACTACCGCGACTGGACTCACCGCGATCACCGATCGTCAACCCGAGGTTGACGACGGCCTGTATCGTCAACTATTAGTTGACGATACAGGCCGAGGCGCGGAATGCGTTCGGCGCAGACCGACAGATCCAGGAGCGACCATGGCGGCGAGCCGAGAAACCAGCGGCCCGGACAAGACACCGGTCCAGCGAGCGGTCGTGGTGGGAGCCGGTATCGCCGGCCTGGCCGCGGCCCTGCGACTTCATCAGCACGGCTGGGAAGTGGTCGTGGTCGAGCGCTCCCCGGCCCGTCGCAGCAGCGGCTACCTGGTCAATCTGCACGGTCCGGGCTACGACGCCGCCGAGCGGCTCGGCCTGCTCCCAGCGCTGGCCCCGCGCGATATCGGATCCTTCACCTCGATCCTGGTGCACGCGGACGGCCGGGAGAAGTTCACCGTGCCCGGCGATACGGCCACGGCCGCCCTCGGCACCAGAATTCTGACGCTCTTCCGCGGCGACCTGGAATCGGTGCTGTACGACGCGGTGGCACCCGCGGTGACCATCCGGTTCGGCACCACCGTACGAAGCCTCACCCAGCATCCCGGCGCGGTCGACGTGGAACTGAGCGACGGGAGCGGCGTGCGGGCCGATCTCCTCGTCGGCGCCGACGGGGTGCGCTCCGGAATCCGCGCGCTCGCCTTCGAAGGCACCGACGAGTGCCTGGTCGACCTGCGGCATATGGTCGGCGCCTTCCCACTGACCCGGAGGCCCGGACAGGTAGCGGAAGGAGCCGGTACCACCTTCATCGGCCCCGGACGTACCGCGGCGGTGATGAACCTGGGACCGCGACGGTCCTCGGCGTTCTTCACCTACCGTTGCCCCGACCCGGCGGCCGAACTGGCCCTGGGCCCCGGCCCGGCGCTCGCCGCCGCCTTCGGCGATCTCGGCGGCGGCGTCTCCGACGCGCTCGACGAGCTCGCGGCCGACCCCACCATCGCGTACTTCGATTCGGTGAGCCAGGTCGTACTGGACCGGTGGAGCCGCGGGCGGGTGGTACTGCTCGGCGACGCCGCCTGGTGCGTCACCGTTTTCGCGGGCTACGGCGCGGCGCTCGCGCTCGACGGCGCGGACCGGCTGGGCCGCGCGCTCGCCGCACGTCCCGGCGATATCCCGGCGGCGCTGACCGAATGGGAGAGCTCGCTGCGCGCCGAGGTGACCAAACGGCAGGCACTGGCCCGCAAAGGTATGAGCCGTTTCGCCCCGCCCAGCCGGGCCCATGTCCTGGCCGGCGACCTGATGCTGCGCGCCCTGCAGTTGCCCGGCCTCCGGGGCCTGGCACACCGCGCCGCCCGGCGGGCGAACAACTGAGGTTCCGCCCCGGCTCCGCCGAGCACTTGAAAAGATGAACGGCATGCCGACCCCCGCCGAGGACCTCGTCACCGAAGCCGAACGCGACGGCGTACAACAACTCGTCGTCGGCGCGGTGGTCGAACACAACGGCCGCATCCTGCTCCTCCACCGCCCCGGCGACGACTTCATGGGTGGTATCTGGGAATTACCCAGCGGCAAAGCCGAACCCGGCGAAAACCTCTACCAGGCCCTCGCCCGCGAGGTCGCGGAAGAAACCGGACTGCGGGTCACCCGCATCGGCCGCTACCTCGACAGCTTCGACTATCGCTCCGGTAGTGGAAAACACAGCCGCCAATTCAACTTCGCCGTCGAATGCGCCGCTCCCGGGCCGATCCGGCTCACCGAACACGACTCCTGGACCTGGATCGCGCTCACCGAAGAACCCCCGGTCACCGAGGCCGTCGCGCAGACACTCGGCGTCTATCGAAGCCGGGCCGCGGCCCACGCTCTCGCGCCGGTGGAATCGAACAGTGAGGAATGAAAAATACCTGCACCCCGAGGGGTACAGGTATTCCCACTTTCCGATCAACGCCCCGGACCGGGACACAGACGAGACGAAGTCCCCGCCCGGGACCCTGGAATCCCGGTGATCAGGACAGTTTCAGCGACCGGCCGATGATCTCCTTCATGATCTCGGTGGTACCGCCGTAGATGGTCTGCACCCGGGCGTCCAGATAGGCCTGGGCGATCGGGTATTCGCGCATATAGCCGTAGCCGCCGTGCAGCTGCAGGCAGCGGTCGATCAGATCGACCTGCTCCTCGGTGCTCCACCATTTGGCCATGGCCGCGTCCTCGGCGGTCAGGGTGCCGGCGTTCAGTTCGGAGATGCAGCGGTCGACCAGCACCCGCACCGCGGTGGTCTTGGTGGCGAGTTCGGCCAGCACGAACCGGGTGTTCTGCAGGGCGCCGATCGGCTTACCGAACGCTTTGCGGTCCCGTACGTACTGGCAGGTGTGATCCAGGCAGCTTTCCATCGCGGCGGCGGCCATAACCGCGATGGACAACCGCTCCTGGGGCAGGTTCTGCATCAGGTGGATGAAACCCTTGCCCTCCTCGCCGAGCAGGTTGGCGGCGGGCACTCGCACATCGGTGAAGCTGAGCTCGGCGGTGTCCTGCGCCTTCAGCCCGAGCTTGTCCAGGTTGCGGCCCCGTTCGAAACCGGGCATCCCGCGTTCCACCACGAGCAGGCTGAAACCCAGGGCGCCCGCGTCCGGGTCGGTCTGGGCGACCACGATGACGATATCGGAGTTGATGCCGTTGGTGATGAAGGTCTTGGCCCCGTTGAGTACCCAGTCGTCACCGTCGCGGACCGCGCGGGTCTTGATGCCCTGCAGGTCCGAACCGGTGCCGGGTTCGGTCATGGCGATCGCGGTGATCAGCTCGCCGGAACAGAACTTCGGCAACCAGCGCTGCTTCTGCTCCTCGTTGGCGAGCTCCAGCAGGTAGGGGGCGATGACATCGTTGTGCAGGCTGAATCCGAGTCCGGAGTACTGTCCGCGCACCGATTCCTCGGTGATGATGGCGTTGTAGCGGAAATCCCGCACCCCGCCGCCACCGTATTCCTCCGGCACCGCCATTCCCAGGAAGCCTTGTTTACCGGCCTCGAGCCACACGGCACGGTCGACGACACCCTGCTCCGCCCACTGGTCGTGGAACGGCGCCACATGCATTTCGAGAAACTTGCGGTACGACTCCCGGAACAGCTCGTGCTCGGGCTCGAACAGTGTGCGCTCCACACCAACCTCCTAGTGAACACCGTGACGGGACCGCACCGGCCCCGTCGCTGTGTCCTACCGTACCCGGAGTGCGAATCGTTGTTTACTTCACTCTCGAAATCAGCTGGTGCCCCCGTTCGATCACCGGACTCCGGACCGCCCCTGCCATTCACCGGCGCGGGCGCGGGAAAGCGGAACGGCTCAGACCGGCAGCAATTCCCGCAGCCGTCCGCCGAAGGTCCGGCCGCGGTCGCGGTCTCGTTCACCGAACAGGAATGTCAGCTCCTCACGCACCGCTTTGCGCACCATCGCGGCGAGTTGCCCGGCTGCCTCGTCCAGGTCGGTCACCTCACGCCACGGCTCCGGCTCGATCGGCGAGCCGGCGGAGAAATAGAACCGCTCCGGACGCGGAACGGGGGTGGGGCCGATACCGCGGACCAGCGGCGGGGTGAGTTCGGGATGGATCCCCAGTGCCTCGACCAGGAAGCGTAGCGGCCGCAGTATCCGGTCGTCCTTGTCGGCGACGATATCGTAGGCATCGTCGATACCGATCATGGCTACCGGCACGATCGGCGCCCCGCATTCGATCGCCATCCGGGCGAATCCGGTGCGACCCTCCCAGCGCAGAGCGTACTTCTCACCCTTGCGGCGGATCGCTTCGCGCCCTCCGCCCGGGAAGACGATCACCGCTTCGCCCCGCTCGAGCAAGGTGCGGCAATTGTCCCGGGTGCCGCGAACCGACCCGTAGTAGTGCAGCAGGTGCCGCACACCGGGCGTGCGGATGAGGAGATCCTCGGCCAGGCCGCGGATCAATCGGCCGCGGGTGCGCAGTATCTCCGGTAGCAGCAGCGGCGCATCGATGAGCCCCAGCAGGTTGTGATTGGCGACCAGTAGCACGGGCCCGGTGGCGGGAATGTTCTCCAAACCGAAGAACGCGGGGCCGGTCCACACGCGCACCGGGGAGAGCGCCGCTTCGAGGATGCGCAGATCCCACTCGCTGAGATCGACCGACAGCGGAGCGCCATCGCTCAGCCCCGAACCGGCCCGCGTATCGCGTATCCGTTCGTCGCCGACGGTGGGGCGGCTGCCCATATATGACATGGATCCCTCCTGAAGTCGATTGATGCCGATTGTGAATCGACCTCGGGAAAGATCACCACCCGGATATGCGATGTTCCACATTTTCGCCGCGGCCAGGGGTGTGGCCCGGCGAAGCGGGTACTCGTTACGCTTCCACGGCCCCCGCGTGGGCGTATTCGGACAGCACCGCCGCGAGCGAGCGGGGCACGCGCGCCTGCACCCGGGTTCCGCTCTCGGTGTGCTCGGAACGGGTGATCCTGCCGTCGGCATGGATCCTGGCCAGCAGGTCGCCCCGGGTGTAGGGCAGCAGGACACTCACCTCGACATCCAGCCCGCCGAGCACTTCGCCCAGTCTGCCGCGCAACCGCTCGATACCCAGATCCTTGTGCGCGGAGACGAATTCGGCATCGGGCAACAGGGCGCGCAATCGCGTCAACTCCACCGGATCGATATTGTCGATCTTGTTGACCACCAGCAGTTCCGGCGGCGCCGGGTGGCCCGATTCCCGGACCACATCGGTGATCACCTCACGGACCGCCTTGATCTGCTCGGTGGGCAGCGCGTCGGAACCGTCGACCACGTGCAGCAGCAGATCGGCCCCGGTGACCTCTTCCAGAGTGGAACGGAAGGCCTCGACGAGCTGGGTGGGCAGATGCCGGACGAAACCGACGGTATCGGTGAAGACCACCTCGCGTCCGTCCTCCAGCTGCGCGCGGCGGGTGGTGGGGTCCAGGGTGGCGAACAAGGCGTCCTGGACCAGTACCCCCGAGCCGGTGAGGACGTTCATCAGACTGGACTTACCGGCATTGGTGTATCCCACGATCGCCACGGACGGCACTCCGCTGGAGGTGCGCCGCGCGCGTTTGGTGTCGCGGGCGGTTTTCATCTCGCGGATCTCCCGCCGGAGTTTCGCCATCCGTTCCCGGATACGGCGCCGGTCCGTCTCGATCTTGGTCTCACCGGGGCCGCGCAGACCCACACCACCGTTGCTACCGGCGCGACCACCCGCCTGCCGCGACATCGACTCACCCCAGCCACGCAGCCGGGGCAGCATGTACTCCATCTGCGCGAGAGCGACCTGCGCCTTGCCCTCGCGGGAGGTGGCGTGCTGGGCGAAGATGTCCAGGATCAGCGCGGTCCGGTCGACCACCTTGACCTTCACCACCTTCTCCAGCGCGGTCAGCTGCGCCGGAGTGAGCTCACCGTCACAGATCACGGTATCCGCGCCGGTGGCCAGTACCACCGCACGCAACTCCTCGGCCTTACCGGAACCGATATAGGTCGCCGGGTCGGGGCGGTCACGGCGCTGGATCAACGCCTCGAGAACCTCGGAGCCCGCGGTTTCGGCCAGCAGGGCCAGTTCGGCCATACTCGCCTCCGCGCGCGCCACACTGCCCTCGGTCCACACACCCACCAGCACCACGCGTTCGAGGCGCAACTGGCGGTACTCGACCTCGGTGATATCGGTGAGCTCGGTGGACAGGCCCGCGATACGACGCAACGCGCTGCGGTCTTCCAACTGGAGTTCACCGGTGGTGGGGTCGGCCGACCAGCCACCGCGGCCTCCGGCGGGCGTCTCACTGTCCTCGACGCTCATATCGATATCGTCGGCGGCGAAGACCGTATCCGTAGCGGCCGGTTCGGCGTCGAACGATTCAGGGGACCCGTTCGGGGTCCCGGAAATGTCAGCTTTTCTCATACACCATCCATGCTGCCACCGATGCGCTGGTCGGCGCATGTGAATTTACGGCGTGAACTGTTATCGGGCGTTCCACCAGTCCGCGGTCAACCGCCCGGTGGCGACCAGTTCGGAAGGTCCCCGCAGCTGGGCCGCCCCCGCACTCATCCCCACCCGGACCTGCCCACCGGGCACTCGCACGGTCACCTCCCCCGTCCCGGCCGCGAGGTCGAAACCGGTCGCGGCCAGCGCCGCGGCCGCGGCGGCGACCGTGCCGGTACCGCAGGAGCGGGTCTCCCCCACACCGCGCTCGTACACCCGCATATCGACCGCGCCGTCCGCGTCGAGCCGCGTGAGGATTTCGACGTTCACCCCGCGCGGGAACAGGCCGGGGTCGTATCCCGGGGGTGCCGACAGGTCGAGTTCGCCCAGCGCCTCGGCCGACAGGCCGCCGGCCACGCAGGCCAGGTGCGGGTTGCCGACATCGATCCCGAGGCCCGGATACTCCATGCCGGCGAGGGTGGCCGTCGACTCGCCCAGTACGCGGACCCGGCCCATGTCCACGGTCACCTCGCCGCGCATCTCGCCGGCGCCGTGCACGACGACCGGACGGGCGCCGGCCCGGCTACCCACCACGAACCGCCGGGTCTCGGCCAATCCCCGCGCCACCAGGTAATGGGCGAATACGCGGACACCGTTACCGCACATCTCGGCCACCGAACCGTCCGCATTGCGGTAGTCCATGAACCAGTCGTCGGACCCTACGCCCTCGGGCAGACTGCCGAGCACCCCGGCCGCCAGCAACCGCCCGGCCCGCGCGACGCGCAGCACACCGTCGGCGCCCAGCCCACGGTGCCGGTCGCACAGCGCGGCCACCCGGTCAGTGGTGAGTTCGAGCCGCACCTCGGGGTCGGGCAGCACCACGAAATCGTTCTGGGTGCCGTGGCCCTTGGTGAATTCGACGGCTGTCCCGATACCGGTAATGGGTTCGTCCTCTCGTGATCGGTCCACGGGCGTCCGGGGATCTCATCCGGCAAACGTCCGGCGCTGCCGGGATATTTCGTACAGTGCCACCGCCGCGGCCGAGGGAGCCCCCAGAGAGCTGGCGGTGCCACCCATCGGAATGGTGACGATGTCGTCGCAGGCGGCGGACCAGGCGGCGCTCATACCACTGGTCTCGTTACCCACGACCAGAATCGTGGCATCGCGCAGATCGTGGTCGAAGATCGCGCGGCTACCGCGCTCGTCGGTACCCACGACCCGGGTGGGGACCCCGCGCCGGACCTGCCGGTCCCGCAACCGCAGCACCTCGGCCGGGCCGGCCGCCCGCAGCACCGGCACCGCGAAGAGCGAACCGGTGGAGGCGCGAACACAACGCGGGTCGTACTGATCGGCTCCGTGCCCGGTCACCACCACCGCCGACGCGCCGAAGGCGTCGGCGGAGCGGATGAGAGTGCCGAGATTACCCGGCGAATTGGGCCGGTCGAAAACCACGATCACCGGTGCTTCGCCCGGTTCTCCGGCGCTGTAGGTGGCCAGATCGGTCGGCGCGTGTTTCGCGACGGCCACCAGTTCGGGCGGGTCACCGGCCTTCTCACCGAGGTCGGCCATCAACGCCGGCGCCAGCCCGACGGCCGGTACGGCGCTCGTTTCCAGGATCTGCCGCGCCCACGACGAGAGCGCCGGATCGCCCAGCCGGTACAGCAATGTTTCGAGTGGCCACCCGTGGTCGACCGCCTGCGTGATCGGGCGGACCCCGTGCACCAGGAAGCGGCCGTCCCGATGCCGTTTGGTGCGATTGTCGAGGTAGGCCGTCCATACCTGGACGGCGGCGTTACGGCTGTGGATCTGCCGGGTCACGGGCTGGTCGGCTCCTTCGCTGGGTGCGCTGCGGACCCGGCCGAGTCTGCCAGGAGCGCCAGCGCGGTCTCGGCGGCGGCCGGGTCCGCGCCGTCGATCCAGCGCACCCGGCGGTCGCGCCGGAACCAGGAGCGCTGGCGCCGCACATACCGCCGGGTACCGATGAAGGTGCGCTCCTGGGCCTCGGTCAGGTCGTACTCGCCGTCCAGGTGGGCCAATACCTGGGCATAACCGATCGCCCGGCGCGCGGTCTGCCCTTCCCGCAGGCCGCGCTCGGCCAGTTCACACACTTCCTCGACCAGCCCGCTGCCGAACATCCCCGCCGTACGCCGGGCGATGCGCTGATCGAGTTCGGTGGTATCGCGGTCCACCCCGAGAATCCGGGTTCCCCAGCGCGGGTCCCCGATCACCGGCGCCGATGCGGCGAACGGCCGGCCGGTGAGTTCTACGACCTCCAGCGCACGCACCATCCGCCGCCCGTCGGTGGGCAGAATCGTCGCCGCCGCGGCGGGATCCGCACGGCGCAACGCTTCGTGCACGGCACCGACCCCCTCCGCGGCCAGCAGTGCCTCCCATTTGGCCCGTACCGCGGGGTCGGTCGCCGGGAACGCCCATTCGTCCAGCAGCGCCTGCACGTACATCATCGACCCGCCCACGACGACCGGGGTACGCCCGCGCGCCATGATCGCCTCGATATCGGTGGACGCGGCGGCCTGGTAGGCGGCGACCGTCGCCGTCTCGGTGACCTCGAGGACGTCGAGCTGATGGTGGGGAATACCGCGACGCTGATCGAAGGACAGCTTCGCGGTCCCGATATCCATGCCCCGGTACAGCTGCATGGCGTCGATGTTCACGATTTCGCCGTCGAGCCGTTCGGCCAGCTCGAGCGCCAGATCCGATTTTCCGGTGGCGGTGGGTCCGATCACCGCCACCGGGCGACGCGGACCGCTCACCGGTTCACGGCCCGGGGTCGCCACAGCCCGGCGAAATAACCGACGCCGAACGGCGCGCCCCGGTATCGCTCGGTCACCTCGGGCGGCTCGGCATCACCGGCGAACAGGCCGGCCAGGGCTTGGTAGGCGGCGCGGCCGGTCACCATCAGGTCGGCGCACAGCCCGGGCTCGAGATCCAGCAAGGCGGACCCGTCACCCGTACCCAATGCCCGATCGAGGCGGTTCTGCACCGCTTCGGCTCGTTCGTCGAAATACCCGGGTGCCGCCGTCGACAGGGTCGCGGCGCCGTCGGCCACGACCAGCACCCCCCGGGGCCCGTCCGCGGCGTCGAGTTCGGCACGCAATCCCGCACCGATCTCCGCGCACCGGGGCGCGGGATCGCCTGCGGCGAGTATCCGTACCCGGACCGAGGCGTGCGGGGCCACCGCCCCCCGCAACCAGCCGGCGACCAGCACGGGCAACGGCAGATCGGGATCGGGTGTGTCCGGCGTGGCCGTACCGCCCAGCGAGACCGGAACATCGACGCCGAACCCGCGGAAGGTCCCGACGGTCTCGGGGCCGTAGCAGCCCGCGGTCGGCGCCACTGCGAGAACCGTCCAGTGCGCGGCGACCTCCGCCAGCGCCGCCCCCACTCCGAGCACGGCCGACCGGATATCGGTGTCCGGGCCCTCCGTCCGGGCACCCGGAGCCGCCGGGGCCGCTCCCCCACACAGTTCGGGAACCAGAATGGGCGGCGAGGGTATCAGAGCCGCGAGACAGAACACAGCGTCCACCGTAGCCCGTGCGATCCGGACCGGGATGCCCGGTGCCTGGCGCGTGAGCACGAGTGTCTCTCCCGGAAACCGGGTGGCAATTGCTAGGGTGCGAAGTATCCGGACAGGGTCGCGAGAGGTCCGGAACCGCAGGTCCGGCTACCCGCCACCACGACGGTGGCCGACCGGATCGCGGCCGGGCCGAAACGCGCACCGAGCAGCACGGTCGGATGAGTGGCCGTAGCCAGAATGCGCGGGCGTGGCCAGAATGAGCAGAGCATAGCCAGAATGTGCAGCGCGTAAACCAGGCAGCCGTGACGCGCGGCAGGGACGAGGAGCAATGACCCACAGCAACGGAACAGCCAAACCCGGCCCCGGCACGCCCGGTCGCCCGTCCGCCGCTCCCAAACCCGGTCACCGTCGCAAACCGGGGCAGGCCCATCCGACCCCCGCCGCCATGAAACCGGCCGCGCCGGCGGCAGAACATCCGCATCCGGTGGTGGTGCCCACCACCACCGACCCCAGTGCGTGGGGCCGGGTGGACGAGGACGGTACCGCCTGGGTGAAGACCGCCGAGGGGGAACGGGTGGTCGGATCCTGGCAGGCGGGAGACGCCGCCGAGGGACTGGCCCATTTCGGGCGCCGGTTCGACGACCTCGCCACCGAGGTCGCTCTGCTCGAGGCCAGGCTGGCCGCCGGGACCGATGCCCGTAAAACCAAGGCCGCCGCGCTCGCCCTCGCCGAGACGCTGCCCACGGCCGCGGTGATCGGCGATATCGAAGGACTGGCCGTCCGCTTGCGCGCCATCGCCGAGCATTCCGACGAGGCCGCCGCACAGGCCAAGGAGGAGAAGGAGCGCACCCGGCACGAACACACCGAGCGCAAGGAGGCGCTCGCCGCCGAGGCCGAGCAGATCGCCGCCGAATCCACCCAGTGGAAGGCCGCCGGCGACCGGCTACGCGAGATCCTCGACGAGTGGAAAACCATCCGCGGTGTCGACCGCAAGGTCGACGACGCGCTGTGGCGCCGTTATTCGAAGGCCCGCGAGGCGTTCAACCGGCGCCGCGGCGCCCATTTCGCCGAGCTCGACCGGGAACGCGCGGCCGCCAAGGTCCGCAAGGAGGAACTGTGCGCCCGCGCCGAGGAGCTGTCCGGCTCCACGGACTGGGCGGCAACGGCCGCGATCTTCCGGGAGCTCCTGCTGGAATGGAAGAACGCGGGCCGGGCGCCCCGGGAGGCGGACGAAGCCCTGTGGCGGCGGTTCAAGAGCGCCCAGGACGTGTTCTTCGCCGCCCGCAACGCGGCGGCTTCCGAACGAGACGCCGAGTTCGCGGACAACGCCGCCGCCAAGGAGGAGCTGCTGAGCAGCTACGAGCCGCATATCGACCCGGACAAGGATCTGGAGGGCGCCCGCGCCGCCCTGCGCGATCTCCAGGAACGCTGGGATGCCGTCGGGAAGGTTCCCCGGGAGCGGATGCACGAACTCGAGGGCAGATTGCGGGCGCTCGAGAAGCGTGTCCGTCAAGCCGCGGACGCGCAATGGCGGCGTACCGACCCGGAGGCTCTGGCCCGGGCGGCCCAGTTCCGCGAACGGGTCGCCCAGTTCGAGGAGCAGGCCGCCAAGGCCACCGCCGCCGGCAAGACCCGCGAGGCGGAAAAAGCTCTCGAACAGGCCCGGCAGTGGCGGGAATGGGCCGAGGCGGCCGAAGGCGCGGTCAGCAACCTCTGACGTTCCTACCGACCGGATGGCCGCGGCTCGTGACCGCGGCCCTCCGGATCAGTCCTCGCCGAGCCGCCGGCGCCGCTGGCGTTCCTCTTCGGCGGCCGCGGCGATGCGCCGCTGCTCCTCCGCCGCCAACTGCAGGGCGGTGCGGCTCCACACCACCTTCACCCAGTGGAAGGTGAGAACCATGATCGCGAGCGTGCCCAGGATCAGGCCGAACCCCGGTCCGGCGCCCACGTAGTTGTTCAAGCCCGGCGTCTGCCGGTGCCAGATCGAGAACACCCCGAACGCGCTGGCGATCGCCGAACCGGCGAGCGCGATCCAGGCCAGCACCCAGCGCCGGGTCATCAGCGCCAGGAGCGAGAACCCGATCCCGAACACCAGCACGAACCACACGAAGATCCGTGAGGGCAGTCCGATGTGCTCGAGGGTGGCCACCTCCGAGCCGAGCAGCACGTCGAAACCCCGGGCATTACCGGCATGCGGCAGCACCAGCGAGAACAACAGCACGAACACCGCACCCGCCACCACCATGGCACGCATACCGGGGTCGATCTCTCCCGCGATCCGGCGCTCGACCGCATCCAGATCGGCGCGGAACTCCTCGAATCGTTCGGTGGTCTGGGCCGGGTTCACTGTTTCCTCGTTTCCGTCGCCTGATCCGTTCTCACCCGCTGCCGGGCCGTCACCGGCTTTCGGTGCTCCCGCGCCCGCGGCTTCTTCGGCGGATCGTTCCCGGTCCGCCGGGCCGCGGCCCACGCCCTCGCCCCGGGCCGGTTCGCCCCGATCGCCGGAATCCCGCGGCCCGGTCATGTCCCGCATCCGGTGGAACACCCCGCGGCCACCGGTTCCGGCGCGGGCGCCCCGATGCGCGGCAGGCCGAGCCCGACGCCGATCGGTGCGGTCTTCGGGGTGGTACCGGCCTCATGGGCATCACCGGCCCGCGTCCGGCGATGGGCGCGAACACCGGCATCCGCGACCAGATGATGCGGCGCCGCACCGGTCACCTCGACGGTCACCAGATCCCCCGGGCGGATCGGTTCGGCGGCACCGTCGGGCCGGAAATGCACCAGCCGGCCGTCCCGGGCCCGCCCGCTCATCCGGGCGGTCGCCGCGTTCTTCTTCCCGGCACCCGCGGCCACCAGCAGTTCGACCTCGCTGCCCACCAGCTCCTGATTGGACTCCAGGCAGATCTGCTCCTGCAACGCGATCAGCCGGTCGTAGCGTTCCTGGACCACCTGTTTGGGCACCTGGTCGGCCATTTCCGCGGCCGGTGTGCCGGGCCGCGGGGAGTACTGGAAGGTGAAGGCACTGGTGAAACGGGCCTGCCGGACCACCTCGAGGGTCTGCTGGAAATCCTCCTCGGTCTCTCCCGGGAAGCCGACGATGATATCGGTGGTGATCGCCGCATGCGGCATGGCCGCCCGCACTTTCTCGATGATGCCCAGGTAGCGGGCCTGGCGGTACGAACGGCGCATGGCGCGCAACACCCGGTCGGATCCCGACTGCAACGGCATGTGCAGCTGCGGGCAGACGTTCGGGGTCTCGGCCATCGCCTCGATCACGTCATCGGTGAACTCGGCCGGATGCGGGGAGGTGAACCGCACCCGCTCCAGCCCCTCGATCCCACCGCACGCACGCAGCAGTTTCGCGAAGGCCCCGCGATCGCGCGGCTGCTCCGGGTCGGCGAACGAGGCGCCGTAGGCGTTGACGTTCTGCCCCAGCAGTGTCACTTCCAGTACGCCCTGATCCACCAGTGCCTGTACCTCGGCGAGTACATCGCCGGGCCGGCGGTCCACTTCCTTGCCGCGTAGCGCGGGAACGATGCAGAACGTGCAGGTGTTGTTGCAGCCGACCGAGATCGAGACCCAGCCCGCATAGGCCGATTCGCGGCGCGCGGGCAGTGTGGAGGGGAACGCTTCGAGCGAGTCCAGGATCTCCATCTGGGCTTCTTCGTTGTGGCGGGCACGCTCGAGCAGCACCGGCAGCGAACCGATGTTGTGGGTGCCGAACACCACGTCCACCCAGGGCGCCTTGCGCAGCACCGTATCGCGGTCCTTCTGCGCCAGGCAGCCACCGACCGCGATCTGCATACCCGGGCGTGCTTCCTTCACCGGCGCGAGATGCCCCAGTGTGCCGTACAGCTTGTTGTCGGCGTTCTCGCGTACCGCGCAGGTGTTGAACACCACCAGGTCGGCCGTGGCACCGGGCGCGGCCCGGGTGTAGCCCGCATCCTCGAGCAGGCCGGACAAGCGTTCGGAATCGTGTACGTTCATCTGGCAGCCGAAGGTGCGGACCTCGTAACTACGCGCTCCAGCCGGCCGGGTGGGGGGCGCTACCTGTCCGATCGAATCCACCCGTCCAGGGTACGGGCCGCCGTCTCACCGCTCCGCAGCAGATCCACCCCACGCGGCGGAGGCCGCCCCGGAGCCACCCGGGGTGTGACGTACCTAACGGTCGGTTCGCCGGTGCGGTCCGATCGCCGGGAAATTCGCGTTATCCTCCCGCTCCGCCCGGCGCAAGCAAATCTCCGCCGAGCGAAGGGATTACGGAGGATTACCTTCGGGTTAAAGCCGAATTTCCCCACGGTATGGCGCCGGAGGTGTGCCACAGAAAGCCTCGCGGAATCGGAAATTCCGCTTAAGGTCATGGTTATGACCGACGCCACCGACGCCGACGCGCCCGGTAGGGCCGGCAATAGCGCCGCCCCGCCGATGCTCGCCCTACGCGCTGTCGACAAGCACTTCGGTGCACTGCACGTACTGCGCGATATCAACCTCGAAGTGCCTCGCGGGCAGGTCGTGATCGTGCTCGGACCCTCCGGTTCCGGCAAGTCGACACTGTGCCGCACCATCAACCGCCTCGAGCCGATCGATTCCGGAGAGATCAGAGTCGACGGCGTGCCCCTGCCCGCCGAGGGACGCGCCCTGGCGGCGCTGCGCGCGGATGTCGGGATGGTGTTCCAGTCGTTCAATCTCTTCGCGCACAAGACGATCATGGAAAACGTCATGCTGGCGCCGCTGAAGGTGCGCAAAGCGAAGAAGGACGATGCCCGCGCGCGGGCCCTGGAGCTGCTGAAACGTGTCGGTATCGCCGACCAGGCCGATAAGTACCCGGCGCAGTTGTCCGGTGGCCAGCAGCAGCGCGTGGCGATAGCCCGGGCATTGGCCATGAACCCGAAGGTGATGCTGTTCGACGAGCCGACCTCGGCCCTCGACCCGGAAATGGTGAACGAAGTCCTCGACGTGATGGTCTCGCTGGCCAAAGAGGGGATGACCATGCTGGTGGTCACCCACGAAATGGGATTCGCCCGCCGGGCCGGCGACCGGGTCCTGTTCATGGCCGACGGCCGAGTGGTGGAGGACACCGACCCGGAAACGTTCTTCAGCGCCCCGAAGTCCGACCGTGCCAAGGACTTCCTGGGCAAGATCCTGAGCCACTGAGAGCTCGCCCCGCTCGCTACGGGGCGCAGGCACAGTGCGATGGCACAACGCCATCGTGAGATGAGGGAAGGAAACCGATGAGGATCAACCGAGCACTCCGCCTTGCGGTCGGTGCGGTCGCGGTGGCCGTGACCGCCGCCACCACGGCGGCCTGTGGCGGCGGCAGCGACAAAACCGCGCTGGAGAACGCCCAGGAGGGCAAACTCACCATCGGCATCAAATACGATCAGCCCGGTCTCGGTCTGCGTAATACCGACGGCACCTACAGCGGCTTCGATGTCGAGGTCGCCGAATACGTGGCCGCGAAACTCGGCGTGCAGCCGGACGGCATCACCTTCAAGGAAGCCCCTTCCGCACAACGGGAGACCCTGATCGAGAACGGCCAGGTCGATTTCGTCGTCGCCACCTACTCGATCACCGATTCCCGCAAGGAGAAGGTCGATTTCGCCGGCCCCTACTACGTGGCGGGCCAGAGCTTGCTGGTCCGTGCCGACAACAACGAGATCACCGGTCCGGAAAGCCTCGCCGGGAAGACGGTGTGCTCGGTGACCGGCTCGACACCCGCGCAGAACATCCAGAAGCAGTACCCGCAGACCCAGCTGCAGACCTACGACACCTACTCGCTGTGCCTCGAGGGCCTGAACAGCGGCGCGGTGGCGGCGGTGACCACCGACGACATCATCCTGGCCGGTTACGCCTCGCAGTCGCCCGGCAAATACAAGGTCGTCGGCGAGAAGTTCACCACCGAGAACTACGGGATCGGCCTCAAGAAGGGCGACCGGGAAACCCGCGACAAGATCAACGACGCCATCGAGGAAATGATCGGCTCGGGCGCCTGGGAGACCGCGTTCCAGGAGTCGGTCGGGCGGGCCGCGAGCTACGCCACCCCGGCGGCACCGCAGGTGGACCGGTACTGACCCACTGAACCGGGTGGCCGGGCCGAGTACGGCCCGGCCACCCGGTTCCGGCCAATCCCGCCGATCGGAGGCGCGCAACCACCGTGTTCGATTTGATCTCTGAATACGACACCCAGCTGCTCGAAGCATTCTGGATGACCATCAAACTGACCGTGTTGTCGGCGCTCGGGTCGCTGGTGCTGGGCACCCTCGTCGCCGGAATGCGGGTCTCACCGGTACCGGTCGCCCGCTGGGTCGGCACCGCCTATGTGACGATTTTCCGCAACACCCCGCTCACCCTCATCCTGGTGTTCTGTTCGCTCGGCCTGTACTCGACGCTCGGCTTGAGCCTGGCCTCGCAGGGGCCCACCTCGCTGGCCGACAACAATTTCCGCTGGGCGGTCATCGGATTGAGTGTGTACACGGCGGCTTTCGTCTGTGAATCGCTGCGCGCCGGTATCAACACCGTCCCGCTGGGGCAATCGGAGGCGGGGCGTTCGCTGGGGCTGAGTTTCCTGCAGAATCTGCGGATCATCGTGCTACCGCAGGCGTTCCGGTCGGTGATCGCACCGCTGGGCAGTGTGTTCATCGCATTGACCAAGAACACCACGGTCGCCTCCGCGATCAGTGTCGCCGAGGCCTCCTTCCTGATGAAGAACATGATCGAAACCGAAGCGGCACTACTGACCATCGGCCTCGTCTTCACGCTCGGATTCGTGATCCTGACGCTGCCGGCCGGCCTGCTCTTCGGATATCTGGCCAAACGATTCGAGGTGGCCCGATGAGCCGCAAAGCAACCGTCCTCTACGACGCTCCGGGGCCCATCGCCCAGATCCGCAATATCCTCCTGTCTCTGCTCGTCCTCGCGGCGGTAATCGTCGTAGCCTTCTACGTGCTCATCGGATTCGCCGGTAAAGGTCAACTGACGGCCGAGAAATGGGAGCCGTTCCTGGACGGTGCGGTATGGAGTACCTACATCCTGCCCGGGCTGCGGGGCACGATCGTCGCCGCGCTGCTGTCCATCGTGTTCGCGCTCGTCCTCGGCATGATCTTCGGGATCGCACGGCTCTCCGACCACCGCTGGGTGCGCTGGACCGCCGGTACCGTCGTCGAGATCGCCCGGGCCATCCCGGTGCTGATCCTGATGATCTTCCTGTTCGCCCTGTACTCCGAGTACGACCTGTTCGATTCCGAGTACCTGGCGCTGGGCGCCGTGGTGACCGCGCTGACCATCTACAACGGCTCGGTCATCGCGGAAATCGTCCGCGCCGGAATTCTCTCGCTGCCCCGGGGGCAGTCCGAGGCCGGTGCCGCGCTCGGCCTGCGCAAGGGCCAGTTGATGCGACTGATCCTGCTCCCGCAGGCGATCACCGCCATGCTGCCCGCCCTGGTTTCGCAGATGGTGGTCGCGCTGAAGGATTCGGCACTCGGCTATGTGATCACCTATGAGGAGGTCGTGCGCAGCGCCCAGCAGCTCGGCGCCGCGGAATCGAACACCATTGCGGCCCTGGTCGTCGTGGCGCTCATCATGATCGTGCTGAACGTGCTGCTCTCCACGGTCGCCACCCTGCTGGAGAAGCGGCTGCGATCCGGACGCCGCACCCGCGGCGCCGCGGTCGTGGCAGCGGATTCGGTGATCACCGACGCCGCACCGGGTGTGGATCTGAGCAAGTAACAGGGCCCCCTGGCCCAGGGTTGCCCCGGAGCCGGCGCTCCGGGGCCGTGCCCGCCCCGGACCGAGTGCGCCTGCCGTACCCACCGCGGCGCCCCGCAGCCCCGGTCCGCTCAGTCGGACGGTGGGGCTTCCTCCGCAGCACCGGCGTCCCGGCCGGTGGCCGCCCATTCGGCTTTGACCACCGCGTACGCCACCTCGTGACCGTATCCGCGACGCGCGAGCATACCGACCAGCCGGCGCATCGCCTTCTCCCGTTCCAGGCCGGCGGGCAGGGTGCGCAGCTTACGGCGCACCAGTACGGTGGCGCGGTCGTATTCGTCCTCCGTGGTGACAGCGTCCAGTGCGGGCGCGGCATCCTCCGCTGCGACACCCTTGCGCCGCAATTCCTGGGCCAGTGCCTGACGGCCCTTACCGGAGAATCCGTGTCGCTGCCGCACCCATTCCCGCGCGAAATCGGCATCGTCGATCAGCCCCACCTCGGCGAGCCGGTCGAGAGCCGTATCGGCTGTATCGGCGGGAAAACCCTTCGCGGACAACCGGCGCGCGAGCTCGGCCCGGCTGCGTGCCCGTACGGCAAGCAGGCGCAGGCATACCTCTTTCGCCTGCTCGACCGTCCCGCCCGGATCGTCGCCGGGGGAATGGGAAGCGGTACCGCGAGGCGGCCGGCCGGGCGCCGGAGTGCCGGAACCGGCCGGACGAGCCCGCTGCGGATCGGACTCGTCCGGCCGGAAACCCCGGGCGGGTCCGGTGGTCCCACCACCGGCCGCCAGGAGCTCATCGAGGCGGCGCCGCATCTGTGCCACCGGATCGGATCCGCCGGAGCGCGGCGCATCGTGCATCTGATCAGAAATCGGCCGGGGCCTCTTCCGTTGCGGTCACATCCGCGCCGATACCCAGCTTCTCCTTGATCTTCTTCTCGACCTCGTCCCGGATATCGGTGTTCTCCAGCAGGAATTTCCGGGCGTTCTCCTTGCCCTGGCCGAGCTGATCGCCCTCGTAGGTGTACCAGGAACCGGATTTACGAATGAATCCGTGTTCCACACCCATATCGATCAGCGAGCCCTCCTTCGAAATGCCGTGACCGTACAGAATGTCGAACTCGGCCTGTTTGAAGGGCGGCGAGACCTTGTTCTTCACGACTTTCACGCGCGTACGGTTACCCACCGCGTCGCTGCCGTCCTTCAGGGTTTCGATCCGGCGCACATCGAGACGTACGGACGCGTAGAACTTCAACGCCTTTCCACCCGTGGTCGTTTCGGGGGAACCGAACATGACACCGATCTTTTCCCGCAGCTGGTTGATGAAGATCGCGGTGGTCCCCGAATTGTTCAGGGCGCTGGTCATCTTGCGCAGGGCCTGACTCATCAGCCGCGCCTGCAGACCGACATGGCTGTCGCCCATTTCGCCTTCGATCTCGGCCCGGGGTACCAGCGCGGCGACCGAGTCGATGACGATGATATCGATGGCGCCGGAGCGGACGAGCATATCGGCGATTTCCAGGGCCTGCTCACCGGTATCGGGCTGGGAGACGAGCAGCGCGTCGGTATCGACGCCGAGCTTGCGCGCGTAATCGGGATCGAGCGCGTGCTCGGCATCGATGAAGGCGGCGACGCCGCCGGCGGCCTGAGCGTTGGCCACCGCGTGCAGGGCGACGGTGGTCTTACCGGAGGATTCCGGGCCGTAGATCTCCACGATCCGGCCGCGGGGCAAACCGCCGATTCCCAGGGCGACGTCGAGGGCGATGGAACCGGTGGGGATCACCGAGACCGGCTGACGGGCCTCTTCCCCGAGCCGCATCACCGCCCCCTTGCCGAAACTCTTCTCGACCTGCGCGAGCGCGAGTTCGAGTGCCTTGTCGCGGTCGTAGGGTTGTGGTGCCATCGTGTCTCCCCTTTTCACCGGGTGGTCGGTAGGTGGTGTGGTTGGCGCCCACAGTAGAGGGCGGCACCGACAAGTTCCGGAGCTCAGCCTAGACGAACAGATGTTCGAGTCAAGCGACGTCTCCGCGCGTCGCGCGTTCGCCCCGGCCCGTTCCGCCCCCTCGGCCTTCTCCGGCCGGGCCCCGGTGAAATCACCGTCACCAGCGGGAACGCGGAACGTCGAATTCGGCACAGAGCGCGCGCCACACCTCCCGGGGGTCCACTCCGGCCTCGATCGCCGCGGCACCGGTCCGGCCGTCCAGCGCGAGGATGACGTGATCGTTGAGCAGAGTGTCCCCGCGGGTCACGCCGAATTCGGTGTGCAAAAGTTCCTGGAATTCCGTCAACCGCACCGTGCACAAGATACTCGGCCGGGTACGGGCGGGTCAGTGCGCCCGCACGGAAGCGAGCACCCGGTGGCAGATACGCACCGGGTCGGCCACCGCGGTGGCCCCGGCGGCCGCCGCCCGGGCCGCCGCGGCGAATCCCGGTTCGGCCAGTACTCGGAGCACAGCCGCGCGTACCGCCTCGGCGGTGAGCGGACGGACCAGCAGTGCGACCCCCTGCCGAGCCGCGCGATTGGCCAGCTCCCACTGATCGCCACCGCCGGGGACCGTGACCAACGGAACCCCTGCGGACAGCGATTTCGCGAGTAGCCCGTGCCCACCGCCGCCGACCACCACATCGGCGTGGGTGAGCAGTTCGTCTTGGCGGCCGAGCCCGGCGGTCGCCCACTCCGGCAGCGGCCGGGGCGGCTCGTCCAGCATGGAGATCGCCACCCGGACACCGGTCCCGTCGAGAGCGGCCAGAACCGTCTCCGCCATACCCGGGACTCCGGTGTGCGCGGTCGACGGCGCCACGACCACCAACGGCCCATCACCCGGCGGCGGTTCCAGCCGCCGGTCGGTGGGCTCCCACAGCAGCGGGCCGACCAATTCGGCTTCTTCGGGCCAATCCGGGCGCGGCATCTCCAGTGCGGGCAGGGTGGCGATCAGCCGGGCGGCCGGCCCCGGATCGGTGGGCGGCAGACCCACACCGACCCTGGCCATTTCACGCTGCCGTTGCCCGGTGCGCAGGGCACGGGCGGTCAGGGCCCGCAGTACCGTATCCCGGGCCCGCCCCCTTATCCCGCTACCCGGGGCGAGCCCACTTCCGATGGGCGGCAACCCTTTCGACGGGAGATACAGCGGATGCGGCGACAACTCCACCCACGGCACCCGCAGGCGTTCGGCGGCCATACCGCCGCCCGCGGTGAGCACATCGGAGACCACCAGTTCCGGCAGCATGGCCCCGAGCTCGGGCAGGATCTCGGTCGAAATATGGGCCGCCCGTTGATGGATCCGGGCACCGGCGTCGGCGTCGTCGTCGATCGGCCGGGGCGCCAGGCCTTTCAGGCGGCGCACCCCGATCCCGGCGGCGCGGGCGGCGTCGAACCAGCGTGGCCCCGTGAAGAGTACGGGTTCGTCACCCGCGTCCAGCAGACGCAGGCAGAGCGCGATAGCGGGAAACGCATGACCCGGATCGGGGCCGGCGACGACGGCTACTCGCATCCGCCCAGCCTGCCATACCGCCGGAACCCCGTCTCGGGGTCACCGGCCGTGCGGTCCGGCTGCGCTCACCCGGCGAACGTGAAGAGTTCGAAGCCGACCGCCCGTTCGGCGGCGAACCCGTCGAGGGGCGCGGTCGTCATGGCTACCACGGCCCGCACCTGTTCCGTCACGGGTTCGGGGCTCAATACCTCCAGGTACCGGCGGTGTTCGGCCAGCGACGCCTCGGCCACGTCGATCACGGAGGTGACGTCCACGGCATGGGTGGCACCGGCGGGCACGGCCACCGCCGCCCAGCGCGCGGTCCACGGCGCGAGATCGGCTATCTCGGGAAATATCCATTCGTTGCCCGCATCCGATACCGCATCCAGGCCGGCCCGGCCCACCGCACGGTGATCGGCGCTGTTGACGATCCCCGGCGCCCAGGTGGGCCCGAAATATCCGAGCACCACCAACTCCGGCCGGTGCCGGCGGATGGCGGCCGCGAGATCACGCCGTAGACCCGGCCCCTCTTCGATCCGCCCGTCCGGATAGCCGAGGAACTCCACCTCACGCACCCCCACGACGGCCGCCGAGGCACGTTCCTCGGCCTCCCGTAAGGGCCCGGCCCCGGCGGGCGGCATACCGGCGATCCCCGCCTCCCCCGAGGTCGCCAGCACATATCGGACATCCTTGCCCTGAGCGGTCCATCGCGCCACGGCCGCGGCCACCCCGTACTCGATATCGTCGGGGTGGGCGACGATCACCACGGCACGCTGCCAGTCCTCGGGAAGATGCTGCACGGTCGTCATCCGACCATGGTGGCACGGCCGGAAAGAACCACGAGCGGAAAGACGGGACCGTATGTCCCGCCCGCGAAAGCGCCCCGCCGATACCCCGGCCCCACGCCGCCGCAGGCGCCGCGAACGAACACGGCTCAGACTTTGGTGATCTTGTTCTCGTTCGATCCCGAGATGGCCTTGTAGAGCAGGTACAGACCGAAGACGACGGCGCTGATCACCAGGATAGGGAACAACCCCTCGATCAGTGCGCCGATCACCGACAGCGCGATCCACACCACGGCCACCACACCGATGATCTTCCAGAACATTATGCCTCCCAGCGGTTGTCTCCTGCTTCGAGCATGGCAGCGCGGTGCGGAGAAATCACCAGGTGAAAGGCGATATCCGGGGGAAGATCAGGGTTGACCCTGAGATCAGGGACGGACCGGTTCCGTGGCCGCAGGCCACGGTGCGCCGGTGGCGGCGGCCGGGGGCAGCAGGTTCTCGGGATGCCGATCGGCCAGTTCGGTGAGCGCCTGGGCCCAGCCGTCCATCCGGTCGGCGGCATGGCGGAGATCGGCGACGACACCGTCGAATCGATGGCGCAACGCGCCCGTTTCGTCCACCGCGAGGACCCGGGTGGCCGCGGCCACCACCTGCTCGTATTCGGCGACACCGGTATCGAGCCGGGCCACGACGGACCGGAGGGTTTCGCGCAGCCGATGCGCCTCGGCGCTTCCGGCGAATTCGGCCGCCCCACCACCGAGGGTGCGCGCGGCTGCTTCCATGGCGGCGATATCGGCCGCGAGGGCGGTCAGCGCGGCCGCCCCGGAGGCGGCCGTGGCGACCATATCCTCGAGTTCGTCCTGAGGGAGGCGGTGTGAGCGGGCGATCTGCGCGGCCACCTCGTGCAGAGCCCGTTCGGCACGGGCCAGACGGGTCATGGCCGGCCGCGCGGCGGATCGGGCGGCGGGCAGTTTGCGGGGGATATAGCCCGCCGGCGGCAGCGGGGCGCGACGTAGCCGGAGATAACGTCGGGTGCTCAGCGCGGCACCGGTGATCAGTGCGACCGCACCTCCGCCCAGTACCACCACCGCCCAGGCGGGCGCCGACAGGACGACCAGACCGAGTGTTCCCGCGGTGGTGAGCCCCGATGCCGTACCCAGGCCGATACTGCGGCGGCGGGACCGGCGGCGCCTGCGGAGTTCCCGTTCGCGCGGGTCCGCCCAGCGGCGGACCGCGACCAGGGCGTTCCCTCCGGCCTCCCGCAGGGTTTCGGCGACGTAGGCGGCCTGGGGCTGCAATTCCGGCCAGGCGCGGGTGAGATCCCGGGTCCCGCTGGGGAATCGGGGCCGATCAGATTTCATCCTGTTGTTCCTCGCCGAAATCTCGAACCGCTACTGCTGCGCGGTCTGACCTTTGTTCATCTGGGGCTGCGACTGCGCCGGCTCACCCGTGGCCCGCCCGGATTCGATCGCCGGGTTGGTGTTGCCCGCGGGCAGCGCGTCCCCGCGCATGGAGGCGCGGATCTGCTCGAGTCGGCTGTGACCGGCCATCTGCACGCTGGCCTGCTGTACCTCCAGCATCCGGCCCTGGACCGTGTTCTGGGCCAGTTCGGCCGAACCGAGCGCGGTGGCGTAGCGGCGTTCGATCTTCTCCCGCACCGCATCCAGGCTGGGCACACTGCCGGGAGCGGACAGGGTGCTGTCCATCTGCTGCAGGGAGGCACTCACCTGCTCCTGCATCTTGGCCTGTTCGAGCTGGCTGAGCAGTTTGGTGCGTTCGGCGACCTTCTGCTGGAGCAGCATGGCGTTCTGTTCGACCGCCTTCTTGGCCTGTGCGGCGGCCTGCAGCGACTGGTCGTGGAGAACCTTGAGATCTTCCACCGCCTGTTCGGCCGTCACCAACTGCGCCGCGAAGGCTTCCGCGGCGTTGGTGTACTGGATGGCCTTCTCGGTATCACCGGCGGCATTCGCCTGGTCGGCCAGGACGACGGCCTGCCGCGCGTTGGCGTTGAGCTTTTCGACCTCGTCGAGCTGACGGTTGAGTTTCATCTCCAGTTGGCGCTGGTTACCGATCACCGAGGCGGCCTGCTGGGACAGGGCCTGGTGCTGCCGCTGAGCTTCTTCGATAGCTTGCTGAATCTGGACCTTCGGATCCGCGTGCTCTTCGATCTTGGAGTCGAAGAGGGCCATCAGGTATTTCCAGGCCTTCGTGAACGGATTAGCCATCGGTTGATCCCGCCTCCATCTGCTGTGCCGCCTGGGCGGCTCGGAGTGCGCGACCGTCACGCACTCGTATATGCCTATCCTCCACCATGCGGCGCCCGGTACCGGCCACCGAACGACGCCGCGTCTCGCCGCGGACGGTCCGCGCCGACACAGAAGCGCACGGCCGGAACGGACGTGGAAGTACGCCTACTACGAATCTATCCGGTCCCGCGTAACACGCGCATTGTCACGATCGGGTATACCCCGGCTATGACCGGTCAGGCGGCTTCCACCAGGATCAACGGCCCATTGGTGGGCGCCGGGATGACGATCCGGGTATCGCCGTCCACCTGCGGCCGGGCCGCCGACATCGACGCCCCCGCGGTAGCGGGCTCGCCGGCCTCCGCGGCGGATCCGGCAGCGGGTGCGGCGGCCACCTCCTCCGCGGTCGCGGATCCGGCCGGGGCCGGAGACGCGCTCTCGGCGGCGATGGTCGTGCTCACATCCCACAACACCCGGGACAGCGGCACATCGAGGGCCTCGCAGATGGCGGCCAGCAGTTCGCTGGAAGCCTCCTTGCGGCCCCGTTCGACTTCGGACAGATAACCCAGACTCACCCGCGCCGAGGTGGATACTTCGCGCAGGGTCCGGCTCTGGGCGAGGCGCGCACGCCGCAGACTGTCCCCGATCGCTTCTCGCAGCAGCGTCATCGAGTTCTCCTTCTCCCGGTAGGCGTCGCCCACGGCACGCACGCGGTTCTCTCTTCGCACAACGTCGGAACCGGTCCCGGAGGTTCCCGGGCCGGTCGCGGAACTGTTCACCGGGTGGGTGAACCGCCCCGCACGCACCGCAGCAGTTCCTGTACCGCGGCACGTGTCGCCGTGAACCTGATATTCCACCGGTCGCCGGTGAGTTTCAACCGGATCACCTCGGTGTGCTCCGGGCCGGCCAGCCCGAGGAACACCGTGCCCACTTCGACACCGTCCTGCGGATCGGGCCCCGCGACCCCGGTGAGGGATATCCCCCAGTCGGCACCGCAGCGGGTTCGCGCACCCACCGCGAGTTGTTCCGCGGTACTCGCGGCGACCGGCCCTTCGGTGTCGAGCACCTGCTCCTCGACCCCGGCCAGACTGTGTTTGAGATCGGTGGCGTACACCACCAGCCCGCCGCGCAGCACGGCACTGGACCCGGGAATCCCGGCGATGGTGGCCGCGACCAGGCCCGCGGTCAGCGATTCGGCCGTGGCGACCGTCTGCCCGCCCGCACATAACGCGGCGACCAGCTCGGCCGCCTCGGTTCCCGCGGTCAGTGGGCCGGTGTGGTCCACGGTCATCCCCGGCCGCGATGGGGACCGGCGAGCCAGAGCCGGGCGGCCTGGCCGACATAGTCCAGTCCGGTGGCCACGGTCAGCAACAACGCGAGCCACATCAACACCATTCCCGCGGTCGCGAACCCACCGGACAGCGGCAGCAGCAGAACACCGATGGCCACCGACTGGACCAGCGTTTTCAATTTGCCACCGCGTCCGGCGGGGATCACCCCGCGTCGCACCACCGCGAGCCGCAACAGGGTGACCCCGATCTCCCGGGCACAGATGACCACGGTCATCCACCACGCCAGATCGCCCAGTAACGACAGTCCGATCAGCGCGGAGCCGATGAGCGCCTTATCGGCGATGGGATCGGCCAGTTTGCCGAACTCGGTGACCAGGCCGTATTTACGGGCCAGCTGCCCGTCGAACCGATCGGTGACAGCGGCGAGGGCGAACAGCGCGGTCGCGGTGAAGCGCCAGCCGCTCTCGTGGCCCCCACCGGCGAACAGGGCGGCCACGAACAGCGGGACCAGGGCGATCCGCAGCATGGTGAGGATATTGGCGATGTTCAGCAGCGGGACCGCGGATTCGGCGGGCGCCGGAACCGATCCCGGGCGCAATGGCGCGGGCGCGGCGAGAGGCCGGTCCATCTCCTCGGGGTGCACGCTCATGGCCGCCTCTGCACCGCCGCGCCGGGGCGGGCGCGCGGTATCGAGCGGGAGGTCGGAGTCTGCGGCACATACTCAGACTATCGGTAGGGCGGCCGACTACTGTGCACCCCATGACCTCACGGGGACCATCGGGCGGTTCGACCAGCGACGCGTCCGGTACGCAGACCGCCGCGGTGCGGGTGCGTCGGGCCCGCACCTCCGACGTCCCGGCGATCAAGGCGCTCGTCGATGTCTACGCGGGCCGCATTCTGCTGGAGAAGAACCTCGTCAACCTGTACGAATCGGTGCAGGAGTTCTGGGTTGCCGAGCTCGGCGGCCGGGTCGTGGGCTGCGGGGCGCTGCATGTGCTGTGGGCCGATCTCGGCGAGGTGCGCACGGTGGCGGTCCTGCCCGATGTCAAGGGGCACGGTGTGGGCAAGCTCATTGTCGAACAACTCATCGAGGTTGCCCGGGAGCTGGAGTTGAACCGGCTGTTCGTACTCACTTTCGAGGTCGACTTCTTCGCCCGGCACGGTTTCGCCGAAATCGACGGTACCCCGGTGACCGCCGAGGTGTACGCGGAGATGTGCCGTTCCTACGACACCGGTGTCGCGGAATTCCTCGACCTGAGTTATGTGAAACCGAACACACTCGGCAACACCCGGATGCTGCTCACTCTGTGAGCGGCGATCTCGCGGGCGGGCCTCCCCGTCGGCGGCACTTCCCCGTTAGAGTCCTCTGGTGCCGATCTTCGCCGTTCACTACACCTATTCCGAGGCCACCGTCCCCGCTCGGGACACCCATCGCCCGCGACACCGTGCCTGGCTCGCCGGTCTCGTCGAGGACGGCACGCTGCTCAGCAGCGGCCCGTATCCCGACGGTTCCGGAGCTCTGCTGCTGTTCCGGGCGCCGGACAGCACGGCGCTCACCGAGTTCCTCGGCGGAGATCCGTTCGCTCGGGAACAGCTGATCGACGAGGTGCGGGCCGTGGAGTGGCAGCCCGTACTCGGCGCGTTCGCCGACTGACCCGCTTTCCGCCGCGCCGGCCGGGGCCACCCGGCCGGCGCGGTCGGCGCTATTGCTTCGATTCCGGTGCGGAGCGCGGACGGGTGTTGCCCCGGGTGCGCAGCAGACTGGCCACCGTCGCGACGACCAGGATGCCGAGGATCACCGACAGCGACAGCGCGGTCGAGATCTCCGGCACACTCACGTGCTCACCGCCGTTGATGAACGGCAGCGTGTTCTCGTGCAGTGCGTGGAGCACGAGTTTGACGCCGATGAAGGCCAGGATCGCGGCCAGCCCGTAGGAGAGGTAGACCAGCCGGTCGAGCAGACCGCCGATGAGGAAGTAGAGCTGGCGCAGCCCCATCAGCGCGAAGGCGTTGGCGGTGAATACGAGGTAGGGCTCTTCGGTGAGGCCGTAGATCGCCGGGATGGAGTCGAGCGCGAACAGTAGATCGGCGAAACCGATGGCCAGCAGCGCGAGCAGCATCGGAGTCAGCGTCCGGCGGCCGTCGATCCGGGTCACCAGTTTGTCGCCGTCGTAGGTGTCGGTGGTCGGGAAAATCCGTTTGGTGAGCGCGACGATACGGCTGTCGCGTTTCTGTTCCTCCTCGACCTCGTGGCCGCTTTCCTTCAGGAGGTTGATCGCGGTGTAGACCAGGAACGCGCCGAAGAGGTAGAAGACCCAGCTGAACGCGCTGATCGCGGCGGCGCCCACGGCGATGAAGACACCCCGCATCGCCAGGGCGACCACGATGCCGATCAGTAGCACCTTCTGCTGGTAGATCCTGGGCACCGCGAAGGTGGACATGATGATCAGGAATATGAACAGGTTGTCCACCGAGAGCGCTTTCTCGGTGACGAAACCGGCGTAGTACTCGCCGGAGAACGTCCCACCCCATTTCCAGGCGACGAAACCGCCGAAGGCGAGGGCCAGGCCGATGTACACGGCCGACCAGAATGCGGATTCCCGGAAGGTCGGCTCGTGCGGGGTACGGACGTGGGCGAAGAAGTCGAAGACGAACAAGCCGAGGATCACCGCGATGGTGATTCCCCACACGAGAGCGGTTACCTGCATAGGGCGATCCGTTCAGCGGTACGAGTCATGCGGCCCATAATGCCCGATATGCCCGATTCGGGTATTTCAGGGTGGCTGTCGCATATCCTCGCATACGCCCGGACCGCAGAGCGGACCCCAGCCGCGCGCGTCACTACCCGGGCTGCTCCCCCGCCTCGTCACCACCACCGCGAATGGACCACAGCAAACCCTCGAGTTCGTCCGGTTTGACCAGGACATCACGTGCCTTGGAGCCCTCGCTCGGTCCCACCACACCCCGGGTCTCCATGAGATCCATCAACCGGCCCGCTTTGGCGAACCCCACGCGCAGTTTGCGCTGGAGCATGGAGGTGGACCCGAACTGCGAGGTGACCACCAGTTCCACCGCCTGCAGGAAGACATCGAGGTCGTCACCGATATCCGGATCGACATCCTTCTTCTCCCCGGCCTTGGCCGCGGTGACGCCCTCGGTGTAATCGGGTTCGGCCTGGTTCTTGGTGAACTCGACGACCGCGTGGATCTCCTCGTCACTGATGAACGCGCCCTGCAATCGGGTCGGTTTACCGGCACCCATCGGCAGGAACAGGCCGTCACCCATACCGATGAGCTTTTCCGCTCCGGGCTGATCGAGGATTACACGGGAATCGGTGAGCGAGGAGGTCGCGAAGGCCAGCCGGGAGGGCACATTCGTCTTGATCAGACCGGTGACCACATCCACCGACGGCCGCTGGGTGGCCAGTACGAGATGGATACCGGCGGCCCGCGCCTTCTGGGTTATCCGGACGATGGCGTCCTCCACATCGCGGGGGGCCGTCATCATCAAATCGGCGAGTTCGTCGACGATCGCCAGAATGTACGGGTACGGCCGGTACACCCGCTCGCTGCCCAGCGCAGTGGTGATGGCGCCGGATTTCACCTTGCGGTTGAAATCATCGATATGGCGGACCTTGCTCGCCTGCATGTCCTGATAGCGCTGCTCCATCTCCTCCACCAGCCAGGCCAGCGCCGCGGCGGCCTTCTTCGGCTGGGTGATGATGGGGGTGATCAGATGCGGGATGCCCTCGTACGGCGTGAGTTCCACCATCTTCGGGTCCACCAGGATCATCCGGACCTCGTCCGGAGTGGCCCGCTGCAACAGCGAGACCAGCATCGAGTTCACGAAACTCGACTTACCGGAGCCGGTGGACCCGGCGACCAGCAGATGCGGCATCTTGGCCAGATTCGCCGAGACGAACTCACCCTCGATGTTCTTGCCCAAGCCGATCACCAGCGGATGGTGATCGTTACGGGTGGCGGGCGCCTTGAGCACATCGGCGAGACGGACCAGTTCCCGGTCGGCGTTGGGCACCTCGATACCGACCGCGGACTTCCCCGGGATGGGGGCGAGGAGACGGACGTTCTCGGTGGCCACCGCATAGGCGATATTGCGGGTCAGCGCCGTGATCTTCTCGACCTTCACACCGGGGCCGAGTTCCACCTCGTAGCGGGTGACCGTCGGGCCCCGGACGAACCCGGTGACCGCCGCATCGATCTTGAACTGCACCAGCACCTCGGTGATCGCCTCGATCATCGATTCATTGGCGGCGCTGCGTTTCCGAGGAGGTTCGCCGTCCACGAGCAGGTTCATCGGCGGTAACGCGTAATCACCTTCGATGACCCGGTCGGTGACGAATTCCGGCTCCGGCGGCGGAGGCGGGGTCTGGTCGATCGGGGCGGCCGCGGTGGGCTTGCGCTTCCTACGGCTCGCCGGCCGCTCCGCCTCCGGAGCCGCGGTGATCGGTTTGGCATCACGCAGCGGCGGTTCGCCTCCCGGCTCCGCGAACAGGCCGGGATCGGCGAATTCCTCCGCCGGATAGTTCTCCGCCGGAGTACGCCCGCGGCGCCGGGAACGCCCGGCCGGGGGATCCGCCGCGGCCTCGTACTCGTCGACCGGATCGTAGCCGTCCCGATAGTCGGCCCCGGCGAGATCGGGAGCGCCGAAGAACTCCCGCAACCGCTGCGGCGCCTCCCGCACCGTGGTGCCGGTGACCAGGAGCACCCCGAACACCATGGCCAGCAACAGAATGGGCACCGAAAGCCAGGCGGTGAGGCCGTCGGTTACCGGACCACCGATGACGAAACCCACGAATCCGGCACCGTCGGCCCGGCCGGCCGCATCCGCCGGAGAACCGTCGGCGATATGCCACAGGCCGAGCACGGGCATCCCGATCAGCAAACCACCCAGCACCAACCGCGGCCGGATATCCGGCCGTGGTTCGGTGCGCATGAGGACCACGGCGATACCGGAGGCCACGAAAGGCAGGAGGGCGGAGGCGGAACCGAGGATCGCGCGGACCACGGTCTCCACCGCGCGTCCTATCGGTCCTCCCGCCGAAAGCCAGACCGCCACCGCGATCACCGCGCTCAACGCGATCAGGCCCAGCGCGATCCCGTCCCGGCGGTGGCCGTGTTCGATTTCCCCGGCCCGGCCGATCGCCCGGGTCGTCGCGCCGAGCCCACGAGCCGTCATATTCCAGCCGCGGCCCACCATCCGGCCGACAACGGCCAGCGGGGCGGTATCCGAGCGCGGCGGCGCCGGAGGACGGCGGGCCGCACCGCGCCGGGCCCGAGTACCCGCCGCCGGGCGGGCCGCCGCCTTCCGAGTGGTTTTCCCGGACGGACCCTGGGTTCGTGCCGTACCGGCCGCCTGGCGCGAACTGCCCGAACGAGAACGCGCCGCGGTGGTCCGCCCCCGAGCCGATCCCGCCCGCGCACCAGAGGTGGTTGTGCCGCGGGACTTACCTGCCATGGGCTCAGGCTAGCCGCAACGACCCCACCGGGACCATCCGCAACACTGGTACCACCCCGGGCGGACGGGGGCGACCGCTGTCGTGGCCGGGCGCCGGGCCGTTTCGCCGCCCGCCCGCGGGACGCTCGGCCACCGCGTCACGCCCGAATCTCCGGCTCAGATCGAACGGTCGAGTTCCAGCACCTGCCGGACCGCCACCGGATCGCCTTCCGTCTCGATACGCACCTGCTCGCGCCCGAAGGCGTGCAGCAACAGTTCGGCGGGCGGCCCGACGAGGGTGACCGCCGGTCCCTCCCCGCCGACGACCCGGACCCGATCGCCGCCGGGTGTCGCCAATTCCACCGGCACCGGGGATTTCCGGTACGCCATCTTGCCCATCCGGCGCAGGACCGACCACAGCCGCCGCTGATCCGCCGCGGGCAGTTCCCTGGGTTCCCAGCCGGGACGCGCCCGCCGGACATCCTCGTGGTGGACGAACATTTCGCTGAGATTGGCGACCGCGTCCACCGGCCGCAGTGGTGACCACCAGGGCGGGCCGGTGCGGATCCGGTCGAGCAACTCGGCGAACGGGCGGGTCGCGGCCTTGTCCTGGACCCGGCCGAGATATCCCGCGAACGGACGCAACATGATTCCCGGCGCCGCATCGGGCCGCCGCTCCCGGACCACCAGGTGGGCCGCGAGCTCGCGCACCGTCCACTCACCGCACAGAGTGGGGGCGTCCGGGCCGGCCTCGTTCATCGTTTCGACCAATGCACGGCGTTCACGCTGAGCCATGTTCACACGATGAATTTAGCCGAGACCCGGCCATCGGGGAGGTAACGAGAACCCAACCGGTTGCCACACGGCAGAGATGCTCTAGTACTTTGTCATTCGCGGTCCATAGGGTCGTGGACCGAAATACACAGATGGGAACACCATTGAAGAAGATTCTCACCGTCGCCGCCGTTCTGGTGGCGACCATCGGTTCGTTGTTCGCCGCTTCGGTGACGCCGGCGCATGCGCGTGCGGGCAGCTACTACGGCGCGATCGCGGTCTCCCTGTCGACGGGCAATTACGGCTGGTCCTATGACTACGACAGCTACTCCGAGGCCGAAGAGGCCGCGGAGGACAGCTGCGCCGCCGCCGACTGCGTCGCCAAGATCTCCTGGCGCAACGGCTGCGGCGCACTGGCGGTTTCGGACAACTGGCTGAGCTACGGCTCCGGCTCCACCCGGGCAGCGGCCCGCTCCAAGGCACTGGCCAACAACCCCGGCAACGCCTACATCGAGCACTGGAACTGCACGTCCGGTTACGACCTGTGAGTTCGTACCGACCACATATCCCGGCCGAGGCCGGACCAGCCGTCAACTCCGTAGGGGAATCGAAATCGTGAAAATCCGCCCGTTCCGGGTCGTGGCCGCCGTGACGATGGCCGCCGCCGCCCTCACCTTCACCGCCTGCTCCTCCACCGAGGACACCTCCACCGACTCCGCCGCCACCACCACCGAGGTGGCCGCCGAATTCGAGTCGGGTAAGAGCCAGGACGGCCGCGAGGAGGGTAAGGCGCCCACCACCACCGCCGCGCCGAATCTGCCCAAACCCACCGCCGAAGAGCTCAACGACAAGATCAACCGGGCACTCGACGGCTCGGTGAGCGAAGAAGAGAAGCTCAACTGGATCGAGGACGCCGAACAGGATCCGCAGCTGGTCGACAAGCTCGTCGAGGCCGCGAAGAAGAACGAGGTCACGGTTCAGATCACCAATGTCGGCGAGCCCGCCGACGGGAAGGTGACCGCCGACGCCGACGTCACCATCGGCGGCAGCCCGGTGGAGAACGCGACGGTCGAATTCGTGGCCGAGGGCGATCAGTGGAAGATCGCACACGGATTCGCCTGCAATATCGTCAAATCCGCTCAGCTGGATTCGGCTGCCTGCCAGGCCGACTCCTGATCCACCGGATACCGGAAAACCCCCGGAAGGCCCAGCCTTCCGGGGGTTTTCGTCTGCGCGGTCCCGGTCAGACGCCGAGAACGGTGGGCACGATCATCGGACGCCGCCGATAGGTTTCGGCGACCCAGCGGCCGACGATCCGGCGCACCGCCTGCGCGATGCGATGCGTCTCGGTGACACCCTCACCGGCCAACCGGAGCAGCTCGGCTTCCACCAGTTCGGCCGCTTCGGCCAGCGCGGTGGGATCATCGGAGAATCCGCGTCCGCTCACCTCCGGCGGGCTGATCGCCTTGCCGGTGGTCGCGTCGACCGCCACCGTGATGGCGATGAAACCGCCTTCGCCGAGCACCAGACGGTCCGACAGTGTCGATTCCCCGACATCACCGACCGACAGGCCGTCGACGTAGACGTGCCCGACGGGCACCCGGCCGACGATGGAGGCGATCCCGTCGACGAGATCCACCACCACACCGTCCTCGGCCAGCACCACCCGATCCTCGGGTACCCCGGTGGCGACGGCCAGTGCGGCGTTGGCCCGCAGATGCCGCCATTCCCCGTGCACCGGCATGGCGTTGGTCGGCCGCACCGCGTTGTACAGGTACAGCAGTTCCCCGGCCGAGGCATGCCCGGAGACGTGCACTTTCGCATTCTGCTGGGTGATCACCGTGGCGCCGAGCCGGGCCAGGCCGTTGACCACCGTGAACACCGAATTCTCGTTGCCCGGGATCAGTGAGGACGCCAGGACGACCAGATCGTCGGCGCGGATGTGGATCTGCCGGTGATCGCCGCGGGCCATCCGTGACAGCGCCGACAACGGTTCCCCCTGCGAGCCGGTGGAGATGAGCACCAGTTTGTCCGGCGGGAGAGTGGCGGCCTGATCGAGATCGACCACGATACCGTCGGGCACCGACAGGTAGCCCAGGTCCTGGGCGATCTGCATATTCCGCACCATGGACCGGCCCACGAAACAGATACGCCGCCCGAACTTCTGCGCGACGTCCACCACCTGCTGAATCCGGTGCACATGACTGGCGAAGGATGCCACGATCACCCGGCTCCGCGCCTTACCGATCACCGTGTCCAGGACACCGCCGATCTCACGTTCGGGGGTGACGAAACCCGGCACCTCGGCATTGGTGGAGTCCACCAGGAACAGATCCACGCCCTCGTCGCCGAGGCGGGAGAAACCGGCGAGATCCGTGAGCCGGCCGTCGAGCGGGAGCTGGTCGAGCTTGATGTCACCGGTGTGCAGGATGGTTCCGGCGGGCGTCCGGATGGCCACCGCCAACGCATCGGGGATGGAATGGTTGACGGCGAAGTACTCGCAGTCGAACGGGCCGTGCTCGGTGTGCTCCCCCTCGGTGACCTCCACCAGCCGGGGGTGCAGCCGGTGTTCCCGGCTTTTGGCGGCGACCAGGGCGAGGGTGAACTTCGAGCCGACCACCGGGATATCGGGGCGCAACCGCAGCAGGAACGGCACCGCGCCGATATGGTCCTCGTGGCCGTGGGTCAGCACCACGGCCACCACATCGTCCATCCGGTCCTCGATCGGGCGGAAATCGGGCAGGATGAGGTCCACTCCGGGCTGCTGATCCTCGGGGAAGAGCACACCGCAGTCCACGATCAGCAATTTGCCGCCGTATTCGAACACGGTCATATTGCGGCCGATTTCGCCGATACCGCCGAGCGCGAACACCCGTAGCCCGTGGCGCGGTAGTTTCGGCGGCAGCGGGAGCCGGTCCTGAGCGGCGGCTTCCGGGCCGGGAACGGGCGCCGGACGGGCGGTGTCCCCGCGGCCCCGCCCGGATTGCTTACCGCGGCCGCGACGCGGCCGTTCCCGTTGACCGCGGTTGTCCGGGACGGCAGCCGCGGATCCCACGACCCCGGTGGTGGCGGCCGGCGCGACCTCCGTGGCGGCGGGCTCGACAGGTTCGACGGCTTCTGCGGGTTCCACGACTTCCACGGCTTCCGCGGCCGGTGGGGCCGGTTCGGCCTGCGGTGCGGGAGCGGGCGCACCGGCTTCGCGGCGTGCGGTACGACGGGGACGGCGGGCGGCGGGTCCGGTCATTCGACGACCCCGGCGGCACGCAGGTCGGCGGCCAGATCCTCGAGCTGTTCGGGGCTGGGCATGATCTGCGGAAGCCGCGGTTCACCCACGTCCACCCCGAGCAGCCGCAGCCCGCCCTTGGTCATCGCGACCCCACCGAGGCGGGCCATCGCCGCATTGAGCCAGAGCAGGCTCGTATTGATCTCCCGGGCGCGCACCACATCGCCTGCGTTGAAAGCGTCCACCATCTCCCGCAACCGCTCCGGGACCAGATGTCCGATCACGCTGATGAACCCGACAGCACCCATCGCCAGCCACGGCAGGTTCAACATATCGTCGCCGGAGTAGAACGCCAGATCGGTTTCCGCGATCAGCGCGGCACCCGCGTTGAGGTCGCCCTTGGCATCCTTGACCGCCACGATGCGTGGGTGTTCGGCGAGCCGGCGGATCGTATCCGAGGCGATGGGAACCACCGAGCGCGGCGGGATGTCGTACAGGGTCACCGGTAGGTCGGTGGCGTCGGCGACGGCGGTGAAATGCGCGAACAGCCCCTCTTGTGTGGGCCGGGAATAGTAAGGGGTGACGACGAGCAGGCCGTGCGCGCCCGCGCGCTGAGCATTGCGCGCCAGTTCGATCGAATGCGCGGTGTCGTAGGTGCCGGCGCCGGCGATCACGGTGGCCCGGCTGCCGACCGCGTCGACGACGGCGCGCAGCAGATCGGCCTTCTCCGATTCGGTGGTGGTCGGCGATTCACCGGTGGTCCCGGAGATCGCGAGCAGGTCGACACCCCGATCGACCAGACGGTGCGCGAGGGCGACGCCGGTGTCTATGTCGAGCTTGCCCTCGGCGCTGAACGGGGTCACCATCGCGACACCTACCGTGCCTGACGCGCTCAGCGCCGGAGGCGTCGATTCACCGTTGGTCATGGTCAGAAAGGCTACCCGGTCACCTGCCCCCTCTCGACACCCTCATCCGTGTTCCGGGCCGCGACCGCCACCGATGACAGCACTCCATCCCCTGGCGATGTCATTCGAGGTCTTGAACGACATCAAACGAGACGTCACAATGATGTCATGGATCTCACCCGATACACCGCCCGCATTCGCGACGACCTGGTGGCCACCGCCGCCCTGGGCGACGAGAAAACCCAGGCCACGGCCGAAGCACTGGCCAATACGGTGGAGAACTCCACCCGGCTGGCCCTGCTCGCCGCACTCAGCGACCTCGCCGAAACCGTCACCACCGAACTGGGCGACCGCACCGTGCGCGTCTCGCTGCACGGAAACGAGGCCAGCGTCGAAGTACACCGCACTCCGGCCCACGACAACCCCAGCTTCGAGGAAATGACCGGTGATATCAGCCGGGTGACCCTGCGCCTGGTGGAGCAGCTGAAATCTCGCGCCGAGGAGGCCGCCGCGCAGAGCGGGCAATCACTGAACTCCTGGATGGCGGGAGTCGTCTCCGGGGCGCTACGCGACCAGATGCGCGGCGGATACGGCACCCCCGGACGCGACGACAAACCCGAAGCCTGACCGGCCGGTCCACCCCCTCCGGTACCGCCTCAGGTGGAGACCCGCACTACACCGGTGGTAGCGACCTCGGTGCGCCGGTCTCCCCCGGGAGCATTGGCGAGCACCGTGGCGATATTCCGCCGCCCCACCGGAAGCACCCGGACCGTGACCGACCCCGCCTCGGCCGCGTCGAGTTCCCGCACGGCGAGTTCCACCACTTGCCGGCGCACCGCTGGGGTCACCTCCACGAAACCACCGTCGTCGAGCAGCAGTACCTCCACCCCGCGCGCCCGGGCGCCACGCGCGGCCCTGCTCAGCTCGTCGGTCACCAGCTGCGGCGCCCGCAGGCCATCGCGGAGTTCGGCCTCCAGCAGCCAGCATTGCGCCCGCTCGCGGGCGCTGAGCTCGTCACCGCGGGCGATCCGCTCGAGCATCGGCCGCGCGACCTCGTCCAATCGCTCGAGTTGGCGCACCCGCTCGGCCTGTTCGGCTGCTATAGCGGCCTCGGCGGCCGCGCGCATGGCCGTCTCCTCGTGCAGTAGCCGCAGCGAACGCTGCATAGGACGCAGGATCAGCGCGCACACCGACGCCCCGGCCACGGTCGCCAGCGCGGCGATCAACACGTAGAGCGAGCCGATCGCGATATCCAGCACGAGAACGACAGCCGCGATGGTCACCGCGACAGCCACCACACCCAGCCATGCCGCGCCGATCCGGTCGCGTAACACCAGCACGCCCAGCACATAGGAGAAGGCGAAAGCCGCCCACGGCTGGCGCAGCGCGTCCTCCGCGATGTTCAGGTGGGTCAGTACCACGGCGAGCGGTCCCGCGACCAGCACGAGCGCCGTGGCCGGCCAGGAGAGCGGGTCACCGGGCACCAGCATCAGGATCGCCGCGGCGGCCAGCACGGCCGTGAAAGCCAGGACCGCCTGGGCATTCGGCACATCGCGGAAGGGCGGCACCATGTACAGCGCGATCGTGACGACGAGCCCGCCCGCGAAGACCCGGCCCGGCCGGCCACGCATACCCAGCAATGCCGGAAGTTCGATATCACCGGCCCGATCAGGCATCGGTATCTCCCTCGGAGCTACCCCACATCAGGGTCACCGTGGTCCCCTCTCCCGGTTCCGATTCCACGAAACCCGCACCGCCCGCCAGTTGCCGCATCCGGCCGAGCACACTCACCGAGATACCGAGCCGGTCGGCCGGCACGGCCGACCGGTCGAAGCCCACACCGTCGTCGCGCATCACCACCCGCAGGCCGCCCGCACCGACGGTGACGGTGACAGTGCGCCGCACGGGGCGGCCGGGCATCCCCGCGTGGCGCAGGCTGTTGCGAACGGCCTCCGCCAGTGCCGCCGCCAGCGCGCCGGCGGCGGCCACCGGGAGCCGTAGGTCTCCCCCGTTACCCCCGCGGTAGGCCTTGAACTCGAGCTCGGTGTGCACCTCACGCACCGCCGAACGCAAGAAACCGATCGCCGCGTCGACGTCCAGGTATTCCGGACCGGTAGCGCTGACCCGCATCGCGTCGAGCCGCTCGAGGGTGCGTACGGCCTGGGCCCGCAGCGCCGGCGAGGGGGTTTCGGTCCGGGACGCGTCCAGAAGTGTGGACAGCACCGCGTCGTGGATGAGCGCCGCGAAGCGCGCCCGCTCCCGCTCCCGGGCCGCGGTACCCGCGACCTTCGCCGCGCGTTCGCTCGCCACCGCCGATTCCCGGTCCACCCGCTCACCAGCGGCCCGGGCGTGTACCACGCACCACAGAACGAGCAGGCACAGCCCGGCGTGCCGTACGATCCGGCCGGCCGTGGCCGACACCGATGTGTCGTCGAACATGAAGAACAGCGCGATACCCGGGATCGCGGAGGCGATCACGAGATAGCCGCCCGCGAACACCGGCCGCCAGGCCAGCGCGGCCGCCAGAACACCCACGGCGATCAACCGATGCGCCCAGATCGCACCGGGGTCCTGCGCGGTCTCGTAGTGGTAGAGCGTCGCCAGCGTCATCGCCGTGAGATAGCCGACCGCGGCGGTGCCCGCCACCGCCCGGATGAGCCGCGGCCCGGCGACCACCGATACCACCGCGAGCACCGGCAACATACCGAAGGCCATCGCCACGGTGAGCGCGGTCCGGATCAGGGGCCCCTCGTGCTGCTGCAGGACGATCTCGGGTAGTTCGAACACGGCGGCGACGGTTCCGCCGATACCGATCACCAGGCTCAACCGGCGCACCACCCGGTCCACGGCGGGTTCGGGGCCGGAGCGGAGGGAACGGGAGAGAAATACGCGCACGCCTCGCGACAGTGCCGGGAGGGACAGCGCGGCCGGGCCCGCCGTCACGGGAGTCGCGTTCACGACGGGCGATGTTCCGGTACCGGAAGCCAGCCGTCCTCGATCGCCCGTTTGTACAGGTCGGTCTTGGTGGGCGCGGGACGTCCCGCATCGGCGTACTTCTGCCGGATCCGGCCCAGATAATCGTTGACCGTCTGCTCCGAGAGCCCGGTCATCCGCGCCACTCTCGACGCTTTCTCGCCGGACGCGTACAGCGTGAGCACTTCTTCCTGCCGTGGGCTCAAACCGACGCTGGCCAGCTGTGGATCGCCGTCGATGGCGGCGGCCCAGTCGGTGGTCACCACCTGCTCCCCGGATGCCGCGCGCCGCACCGCCGTGACCACCGCCGAGACGGCCTCGGATTTGCGGACCACCCCGAGCACCCCGGCCCGGGCGGCCGAACGCACCAGATAGGGGTTCTCGGCACCGGTGAACACCAGTACCTCGACTCCGTTCTCGCGTAACGCCCGCACATTGTCGCCGGGGGCGGAATCATCGGCGAGCCGCAGATCTAGCACGACCAGATCCAGCGACCACACGCCACCGAGACGACAGTCCGGATGCTCGAGCAGTTCGGCGACAGTGCCGGCGGTCGCCACCAATTCCAGATCCGGTTCCGGTCCGAGCATCGCCGCCAAACCGATGGCCACCGATTCGTGATCCTCCACCAGGCCGATCCGACGAGGAACATCCACCTCCGCGACACTCGCTGTCACCGCACAACTCCCTCGGACACGATTCCCACCCACAGCAGTATGGCGGTCTCCGCGCCGCACGGTCAGCCCCGGATTTCAGGGGGTGCCGACCCGGCCGGGCCCGCTGCTTCACTCCATCAGCGTGGCCGCTACCGTCGCGCCCAACTCCCAGCACTTCTCCAGATCCGCCTTCGCCGGTTTCCCCATCACCACAACCGGTTCCGCGGCCTTGACCCAGCCCATACCGGTGGTCACCGATTCGACACTGCGCTGCGCGCCCTCGGTGCCCTCGTTCCCGTGCACGTACAGGCCGTACGGCCGCCCCCGCGTCGAGTCCAGGCACGGGTAGTACAGGAGGTCGAACGCCACTTTCAGGGCACCGCTCATATAGCCCAGGTTCGCCGGGGTGCCGAGCAGGAAACCATCCGCACCCAGCGCGTCGCTCGGTGTCACGGCCAATGCGGCTCGGCGCACCACTTCCACACCTTCGATCTCCGGGTCGGTCGCCCCGGCCAGCACGGCTTCGAACATCTCCTGCGTATGCGGAGACGGAGTGTGATGGATGATCAGCAACCTCGGCACAGCGCCGAGCCTAACGCCCGCATCCACCCGGCGACCCGTACCCGGCCCGTGCGGCGGCGGCCGGGACGGCGCTCCGGGGCCGGGTCAGCGGGGCCCCGCCTCGCGTTCGCGCTTCTCCAACTCCACTGCCCGGCGCATGGTCTCGCGGGCACGCGCGCGGTCACCGGCGTAATCGTAGGCGCGAGCCAGCCGGTAGGAGACCCGCCAGTTGTCCGGGTCGGCTTCCCATTCCTTCCGCACGGTGCGGAACAGGTCGTCGGCGGCCTGGCGCTCGATACGGCCCGACGGCCGGCGCGGCAGGCCGGACACATCCAATTCCCGCCCCTCCTCGTGCATACGGCGGGCCAGCCGCTGATGTTCCAGCGCGGACCGGAGGGTGGACACCACCATCCACACCCCCAGCAGCGGCAGGATCATCACCCCGACGCCGAGCCCGATGGCCGCCGCATCACCGGAAGTCAGCAGGCGCACCGCGATCCGGCCGAGCCACACGAAGTAGAAGATCAGCGCCAGGACCAGCGCGGCCACCACGGCGACGATTTTCACGACGGCGCGGTCCGGGCCGGATCCGCCGGATTCGCTCACAGGTCGAGGAACGGGTCGAGCCCGACGGTCAGTCCCGGTCGCTGCCCGATCTCCCGGACCCCCAGCAGCACGCCCGGCGCGAACGACGAACGGTCGATCGAATCGTGCCGGATGGTCAGCGTCTCACCCTGCGTGCCGAACAGCACCTCCTGATGGGCGACCAGCCCGGCCAGGCGCACCGAGTGCACTCGCACCCCCTCGACTTCGGCGCCACGTGCCCCGGCGAGCTCGCTGGTGGTCGCGTCCGGGACGGGCCCCGCCCCGGCCTGTTTGCGGGCCTCGGCGATGATCCCGGCGGTGCGATAGGCAGTGCCCGAGGGGGCATCGGCTTTGTTCGGGTGATGCAGTTCGATCACCTCGACCGATTCGAAGAACCGGGCCGCCTGCTCGGCGAAACGCATGGACAGCACCGCACCGATCGCGAAGTTCGGCGCGATCAGTACACCCACTCCGGGGTGCTCGGCCAGCCAGCCGCGCACCCGGTCGAGCCGGGCGCTGTCGAAACCGGTGGTGCCGACCACGGCATGGATATCGTTCTCCACCAGGAACCGGAGATTGTCCATCACGACATCCGGGTGGGTGAAATCCACGACCACCTGGGCCCCGGTCTCGGTGAACCGGGTAAGGGGGTCGTCCTTGTCGACCTCGGCCACCAACTCGAGATCACCGGCCGCTTCGACCGCCGCGCAGACGGCCCGCCCGACCTTGCCCCGTGCCCCCAGCACACCAACCCGAACCGGTGCCGTCACCTGCTCACTCCCTACTCTCGCCGGATTATCGGGGCCAGTTTATTCCGCGGCACCGGCGGCACCGGCGGCGCACAGCTCAGAAGAGAATCATCTGCCGCAGCGCGTGCCCCGCGGCGAGTTCGTCCATGGCCTCGTTGATATCGTCCAGCCCGATTCGCGCCGAGATCAGTTTTTCCACCGGAAGCCGGCCCTCCCGCCACATCCGGACGTATTGCGGGATATCTCGCGCGGGCACCGCCGAGCCGAGGTAGCTGCCGACGATCGACCGTCCCTGCGCCACCAAACCCAGCGGGGAGATACTGGCGCGGGCGTCGGGAGAGGGCAGTCCCACCGTCACCGTGACCCCGCCCGGGGCCGTTGCCGCCACAGCGCTTTCGAAGGCCCGGGCCGAACCCACCGCTTCCACGACCACATCGGCCCGGATTCCCCGGTCACCGATGTCCTCGGGGGTGTGCCCGCTCGTCGCCCCGAGCTCGCGGGCCAGCGCCAGTTTTTCCGGCACCGTATCGACCGCGATCACCTCGCGCACCCCCAGCGATACCGCCACCAGGACCGCCGCCATACCCACACCGCCGAGCCCGACCACCATGACCCGATCCGAAGCGGTGGGCCGCGCCGAGTTCAGCAGCGCCCCACCGCCGGTCAGTACCGCGCAGCCGAGTACGGCGGCGATTTCCGGCGGGACGTCGTCGTCGACGGGCACCACGGAGCGCCGGTCCACCACGGCGTGGGTGGCGAATCCCGAGACACCGAGATGATGGTGCACTTCGATACCCGCCCGGTGCAGCCGACGGCCGCCGCCCAGCAGTTCCCCGGCGTTGTTGGCGGCGCTACCGGGTACGCACGGTGTGCGGCCGCCCGAGGCGCAGCCGGCGCATTCCCCGCAGCGCGGCAGGAAGGTCATCACCACCCGTCGGCCGGGCGGCAGATCGGCGCCGGCACCCGCCCGGACGATCTTCCCGGCGGCTTCGTGCCCGAGCAGCATGGGCACCGGGCGCACCCGGTTTCCGTCGACCACCGACAGGTCGGAATGGCACAATCCGGCCGCTTCGATCCGAACCAGGAGTTCGCCGGGTCGGGGTTCGGCGAGGTCGAGTTCACTGATGGTGATCGGCGCCGATTCCGCGTACGGCGCGGTGGCGCCGATCCGTTCCAGGACTGCCCCACGAATCTTCATGGTCACCACGTTAGGCGGCGAGGCCGCGATCTCGATCCGGATCGAACTATGATGGAGCACCGTGACGGTGCTCCCGTTGGCCGCCTTGTACCGAGCCCGGGGTCGGGACCGTCACGACTCGAGGAGAGTTCTCTTTGTCCATCCAGTTCAACCACACCATTGTCGGCTGTCGTGACAACCGGGTGTCGGCCGAATTCTGGGCCGATATCCTGGGTTTGGAACCGGGCACCGAATGGGGCCCGTTCATTCCGCTGCCCACCGCCAACGGGGTGACGTTCGATTTCGCGAATGTCCCCGCTCATGTGACCGAGATCCCGGCCCAGCACTACGCTTTCCTGGTCTCGGAGGCGGAATTCGACACCGCGTACGCCAAGATCCAGCGCTACGGCCTCCAGCATTGGGCCGATCCGCAGCAGAAGCATGCCGGCGAGATCAATCACCACGACGGCGGCCGCGGTGTGTACTTCCTGGATCCCAGCGGTCACTACATGGAGTTGATCACGGTCCCCTACGGGGGTTGGCCCGAGTAGCCGGCGGTCTCAGCTGCCGCCGCGGCGCAATCCCAGCGTCGCGGCGGCGAGACAGGCCACCGCCACGATTCCGACGAACCAGGGAAAGACGGTGTGCAGGCCCCACGTGGTGGCGGCCCATCCGGCCAGGACGGTCGGCAGTGCCATCGAGGTGTAGGCGAGGAGATAGTAGGCCGACATCGTCTCGCCGCGGCGATGCTGCGGGACCACATGCGAGAGATGACGCAGGGATCCGCCGAATCCGAGGCCGAAGGTGGCGCCGAGCAGCACTCCGGCCGCCAGGACGGCGACCCAGTTGTGGGTACCGAGCGCCGGCACGGTGAGGAGCAGGGCGAAAGCCATCCCGATATCTCCGGCGACGGCGGCGCGGCGGGCCGGAATCGCGGTGGCGAACAGCTGGGCGGCCGCGGCCGCGCTCGCTGTCGCCGCGACCACCACTCCGCCGAACACCAGATTGTGGATACCGGTCTGCTGGGCGGCCAGGGACGGGTACAGCGAGAGCAGGACGCCCAGTACCGACCATGCCGCCATGACGCCCATGGCGGAGAACCAGAAATCGCCCCGGATCTCGTGCGGTATCGCCGGGCGGGCGATCCGGATACGTCCGGCGATCCGTTCGGCGTGCGGTTCGCGTAGGGCCAGCACTCCGGCTGTGACGAGCAGGCAGACGATGCTGATCGCCAGATAGGGAGTGCGCAGTGGGTGCGGCGCGTATTGGGCCAGCAGGGCCGAACCCATGATCGCCACGGCCATACCGACATTGAACGCGACGCCGCTGAGCTGGCCGGAGCGCGCTCCGCGGTGCGGCCGCAGATCCAGCAGCGCCGCGGCGCCGGCGACCACTGTCGCACCGACGGCCATGCCGTGCAGGGCTCGGGCGGCGAGCAGCATCGGCACGGTGTCGGCGAGGACGAAGATCCCCAGCCCGGCGATCATGAGGGCGAATGCGCCGAGCAGCACGGGTTTACGGCCGACGACATCGGAGATCCGGCCGGAGACCAGGACCGCACCGAGCGCGGCGATCGCATAGACCGCGAAGACGATGGTGGTGGTGAGCGGAGAGAAGTGCCACTGCTGTTCGTAGAGGCCGTAGAGCGGCGCGGGCACTCCGGAGACGCCGAGGGCCACGCCGGTGGCGGCGAGGACCAGGGCATACGCCCACGGTTGGTTGGTTCTGGTGCCGGTGGGTACCGCCGGTGTCGCTGACATGGAATCCCCGAACAGGTAAGTTTGACGTGTATCGAACTTAATCGAGCCTATCCGAGGTTTGATGATCATCAAACCCGAGTGAGTAGATCATGACGCACACCACACCCCTCCCGGACACCACGAACCCACCGGTGGCCGCACTACCGGTGGTATTGGCCGCGCTGCAGGATCCGGTGCGCCTCGAGATGGTCCGCCGGTTACACAACGCCGACGAAGCCGTCCGCTGCGCCGCACTGTACGACGTGATCAACAAATCGACTGCCACCCACCACTTCAAAATCCTGCGCGAGGCAGGCGTGATCGAACGGCTCACCGTCGAGGGACAGACCTACCAGCGGCTACGCCGGCACGACCTCGACCGGGACCTGCCCGGCCTGCTCGATTCGGTGGTGAACGCCGCCAACCGCGCGGCCCGGACCTGACACACCCGGACACGGAAACGGCCCGGTCGCCGAAACGAACCGGGCCGCCCCCGAACCGTCCGGAAGCTAACCGACGAGCCGGCGCACGGCAGCGGGTAATTCGCGGGTCGACCGGTACGGCCCGGCAACCGAAGCGGCGAACGGCCGCGCCAGCAACGTACGCGCCGCCGCGGTGACCTCCTCGGTGGTGACAGCGTCGATCCGGGTCAGGGTTTCGGACACACTGCGATGGTTGCCGTAGCTGAGTTCGCTACGGCCGATACGGTTCATCCGGGAGCCGGAATCCTCCAGGCCGAGCACCAGCCCACCGCGCAGCGAACCCTTGGCCCGCGCGCATTCCGCATCGGTGATGCCGTCGGCGGCGACCTCCTCCAGCACCCCGCGTGCCAGTGCCGCCACCTCACCCAGATTCTCCGGTTGACATCCCAGATACACCGAGAACGCACCGGTGTCGGCGAAGGTGTCCACACTGGAGTACACCGAATAGGCCAGCCCACGCTCCTCCCGGATGCGCTGGAACAGGCGCGAGCTCAAACCCCCACCGATCACCGTGTTCAGCACCGACAGCGGCCACCGCCGCTCTCCCTCGTGCCGTCCGTAGGCCCGTACACCGAACACCAGATGGGCCTGCTCGCTGTCCCGGTAACCATGGGTCAGGGTGGGGGTCGATTTCGGGCGGAAACGACCCTCCCGGCGGGGCGCCGGCACAGCTACCGGATCGAGCCGGCCGGCGACGGCGCGGTGCACCAGTTCCACGGTGTGCTCGTGCTCGATGTTCCCGGCCACCGCCACCACCATCCGATCGGGGGTGTAGCGGCGCTGATGGAAGGAGCGCAGCTGGCTCGCCCGCATACCCTCGATGGATTCGACGGACCCGATGATCGGCCGGCCGATCGGATGATCGCCGAACAGCGCGGTGAGAAACGCATCGCCGACGAGATCCTCCGGATCGTCGTCGCGCATCGCGATCTCCTCCAGCACCACCTGCCGCTCCACATCCACGTCCGCGGCCCGGCACAGCCCGTTGAGCACTACATCGGTGACCAGGTCGACCGCCAGCGGCAGATCCTCGTCCACCACATGGGCGTAGTAGCAGGTCTGTTCCTTGGCGGTGAACGCGTTGAGTTCCCCGCCGACCGCGTCCATGGCCTCGGCGATATCCAGCGCCGACCGCGTGGGCGTGGCCTTGAACAGCAGGTGCTCCAAGAAATGCGCCGCCCCGGCGACGGTCGGGCCCTCGTCGCGCGAGCCGACCCCCACCCAGACCCCGACCGATGCCGAGCGCACCCCGGGCACCTGTTCGGTCACCACACGCAGTCCACCCGGTAGGACGGTTCGCCGCACTCCGTTGTCGATATCGACCGTTTCGCCGATCCGCCACGTCGATGACGAGCCCCCCTGCCCACTCGGGCGCAGGGGGGCCGTCGTTTTCTGCTCCGTCACACGACCAGTACTACTCGGCCGCCGCGTTGTCCGCATCGGCGGGCGCCTCGTCGGCGCTCTCCTCGACGGGCACCAGCGAGATCTTGCCGCGGTTGTCGATATCGGCGATCTCCACCCGCAGTTTGTCGCCGACGTTCACCACGTCCTCGACCTTGGCCACCCGCTTGCCGTTACCCAGTTTGGAGATGTGCACCAGGCCGTCGCGGCCGGGCAGCAGCGAAACGAACGCACCGAACGCCGTGGTCTTGACCACGGTGCCGAGGAACCGCTCCCCCACCTTGGGCAGCTGCGGGTTCGCGATGGCGTTGATCGCGTCGATCGCGGCCTGCGCCGAGGGCCCGTCGGTGGCACCGACGAATACGGTGCCGTCGTCCTCGATGGAGATATTGGCGCCGGTGTCCTCGGTGATCTGGTTGATCACCTTGCCCTTGGGGCCGATCACCTCGCCGATCTTGTCGACCGGGATCTTGATCGCGGTGACCCGCGGCGCGTAGGGGCTCATCTCGTCCGGGGTGGCGATGGCCTCGGCCATCACGTCCAGGATGGTGGTCCGGGCGTCGTGGGCCTGGCCCAGCGCACCGGCGAGCACCTGCGAGGGAATACCGTCGAGCTTGGTGTCCAGCTGCAGGGCGGTGACGAAATCCCGGGTACCGGCGACCTTGAAGTCCATATCGCCGAACGCGTCCTCGGCACCGAGGATATCGGTCAGCGCCACGTAGCGGACTTCCTGCGCGCCGGCCTCGTTGGTGACGGTGTCCGACACCAGACCCATCGCGATACCCGCGACCGGCGCCTTGAGCGGTACACCGGCGTTGAGCAGCGACAGCGTCGACGCGCAGACCGAACCCATGGAGGTGGATCCGTTGGAGCCCAGCGCCTCGGAGACCTGCCGGATGGCGTAGGGGAACTCGTCCTGGCTCGGCAGCACCGGGATCAGCGCCCGCTCGGCCAGTGCGCCGTGCCCGATCTCGCGCCGCTTCGGCGAACCGACCCGGCCGGTTTCACCGGTGGAGTACGGCGGGAAGTTGTAGTGGTGCATATAGCGCTTGGAGGTCTCGGGGCCGAGCGAATCCACCTGCTGCGCCATTTTGACCATATCCAGCGTGGTCACCCCCATGATCTGGGTTTCGCCACGCTCGAACAGCGCCGAACCGTGCGCCCGCGGCACCACGGCGACCTCGGCGGACAGGGCTCGGATATCGGCCAGACCGCGACCGTCGATCCGGAAACCGTCGGTGAGGATGCGCTGCCGGACCAGCTTCTTGGTGACCGAGCGGAACGCGGCGCCGAGTTCCTTCTCCCGGCCCTCGAACGCCTCGCCGAGGCGGGACAGCACGTCGAGCTTGATCTCGTCGATCTTCTCCTCGCGTTCCTGCTTGCCGGCAATGCTCAGCGCCTCCGACAACGCGGTTCCGGCGGCCTCCTCGACGGCGGTGTACGCGTCCTCGGCGTACGGCGGGAACAGCGGGAAATCCTCGGTGGGCTTGGCCGCCAGCACGGCCAGGTCCTGCTGGGCCCGGCAGAGGCGGGCGATGAACGGTTTGGCGGCTTCCAGGCCCTCGGCGACGACGGCCTCGGTCGGCGCCTGCGCACCGTCGGCGACCAGCTCGATCACCTTCTCGGTGGCCTCGGCCTCGACCATCATGATCGCGACATCGCCGCTGTCGGTGACCCGGCCGGCCACGACCATATCGAAAACGGCCTTCTCCAGCTGCTCGACGTTCGGGAACGCCACCCACTGGCCACCGGCGCCGGTCCCGGCGGCCGGGTCGTTGATCAGGGCGACCCGCACGCCACCGACCGGGCCGGAGAACGGCAGGCCCGCGATCTGGGTGGAAGCCGACGCCGCGTTGATGGCGACCACATCGTAGAGATCCTTCGGATCCAGGCTCAGCACCGTCACCACGACCTGGATCTCGTTACGCAGGCCGTCGACGAACGACGGGCGCAGCGGCCGGTCGATCAGGCGACAGGTGAGGATGGCGTCGGTGGAGGGACGTCCTTCCCGGCGGAAGAAGGAACCGGGGATGCGGCCCGCCGCGTACATCCGCTCTTCGACATCCACGGTGAGCGGGAAGAAATCGAACTGGTCCTTGGGGTGCTTACCGGCGGTGGTTGCCGACAGCAGCATGGTCTCCTCGTCGAGGTAGGCGACGACCGAGCCCGCGGCCTGTTTCGCGAGCCGGCCCGTTTCGAAACGGACGGTGCGGGTGCCGAACACGCCGTTGTCGATCAGCGCTACGGATTCGAAAACACCCGGTTCGACCTCGATGGCCGAGCTCTTCGAGCGTTCGGTGGTTTCTGGCATTCTCTGTTCTCAACCTCTCGTCTCGCCGGATACGGCGCCACAGTGGCGCGATCCGGCTGTGTCAGCCGTACCAGGTATGGACGCGGCGCGACGGCGGAACCGCGGTGACCGTCGGCGGTCAGCGGTGGCCGTATATGGGCTGCGGCGCGTACACCCGGCCGGTTCCCCTTGGAGCCGGCGACGCGGAGGCGGTCATCGATCGAAGCTCTCCGGCGCATCGCATCCGGGCCGAAAAGCCACTACCGAAGACCGACGCCACGAGCGCGGGTGTGCACGGCTGGTTCTGTCGTTCTCGGGTGCGGGACGTGACCCGCACACGAAAACGCCGACGAGGCGATTGTATGCGCCCCGTCGGCATGTGTGCCGCCCGGCTCGGGGAACCGGGCGTTTCACGGTCTGTCAGCGCCGCAGACCCAGGCGTTCGATCAGGCTGCGGTAGCGCTCGATATCCTTGTTCTGCAGGTACTTCGACAGCCGCTTGCGGCGGCCGATCAGCGCCATCAGCCCGTGCCGGGTGTGGTGATCGTGCTTGTGCTTCTTGAGGTGCTCGGTGATCTCGGAGATCCGCTTGGACAGCAGCGCGATCTGCGCCTCCGGCGAACCGGTGTCCTTCTCGTGCAGACCGTACTCGGCGAGAATCGACTTCTTCTGCTCGGTGGTCAACGCCATGGGGCATCCACTCCTGTATCTCAGTTCCGCGCTCGAGGAACCCGGCCGCCGGACCGTGGCAAGGTACCGCCGTAGACGGTTCCTCCGGCCGGTCGATTCCGGGATGGGCGCCGCCGCGGACCGCAGCAGACCCGAGGGGCCACCTTACCCGAGCCCCGCGGCCGGATTCCGCCGGGGCGGCCGGTCGGCCGCCTCGAGAATTCTGCGGGCGGCATCCACGTCCCGGCCCATGGCGGCGATCAACTCGTCGAGGGAATCGAATTTCTTCATCCCGCGCAGGTGATCCACGAAGTCCACCGCCACGTGCTGCCCGTAGAGATCGGCCTCCCGGTCCAGCACGTAGGCCTCGACGGTCCGAACCCGGCCGGAGAAGGTGGGATTGGTGCCGACGGAGATCGCCGCCATCGCGGGTTCACCCGGTGTGACGGTACCGGTGGTGGGGCCGGGCCCGAGAACGGTGAACCAGCCCGCGTAGACCCCGTCGGCGGGAATCGCGGCGTGCATCGGCGGGGCGACATTGGCGGTGGGGAAGCCCAGCGCGCGGCCGCGACCGTCACCGTGCACCACCACCCCCTCGACCCGGTGCGGCCGGCCCAGCGCGTCCGCGGCGGCGGCCATATCACCGGCGTCGACGCACGCGCGGATATAGGTGGAGGAGAAGGTGACGGCGTGTTCGCCCAGCAGGGTGACCGCGTCCACGGCGAAGCCGAATCGGTTGCCGAGTTCACGCATGGTGGCCACGGTGCCCGCGGCCTTCTTCCCGAACGTGAAGTTGTCGCCGACCACGACCTCGGCGACGTGCAAGCGCTCCACCAGCAGATCGTGGACGTATTCGGCGGGGGTGAGTTTCATGAAATCGTGGGTGAAGGGCATCACGCAGAAAACGTCCACACCCAGTTCCTCGGCGAGTTCGGCCCGCCGGGTGAGGGTGGTGAGCTGCGCCGGATGCGAACCGGGCCGGATCACCTCCCGCGGATGCGGATCGAAGGTCATCAGAACGGCCGGCACGCCGCGCGCGGCAGCGGACTTCACCGCCCGGCTGATCAGCTGCGCGTGCCCGCGATGAACACCGTCGAAAACGCCGATCGTGAGAACGCACCGCCCCCAGTCCGCGGGTACGTCGTCGAGACTTCGCCACCTCTGCACAGACGCCAAGCCTACGCAAACAAGTGGCCGTACCGTATTACGGGTGCGACCGGTCCGCGGCCGCGTCACGCCGGAGCGGATACGGGGTTTCCCGGCGGTGGCGATCGATGGTCTCCGCCTCCCGCGGACCGCGGCCGACCGGACCGTCTAGGTGGAGCACGCCCGGAATGCCTAAGCTCGGGGTCGTGCCCGGAAAACGAGATATCGCCACCCGAAGGGACCTCGCCGACGCCGGGGAATCGGCCGCTCCGGGTCTGTCGTCGGTGGCTCAGGACTACCTGAAAGTCATCTGGACCGCCCAGGAGTGGTCGCAGGAGCGGGTGAGCACCAAACTGCTCGCCGAGCGTATCGGCGTCTCCGCGTCGACGGTGTCGGAGGCGGTGCGCAAGTTATCGGACCAGGGGCTGGTGGAACATGCCCGCTACGGTTCGATCGCGCTGACCGAGGAGGGCCGCCGGGCCGCGATCACCATGGTCCGCCGGCACCGGCTGATCGAAACTTTCCTGGTGAGCGAGCTCGGCTACGGTTGGGACGAGGTGCACGACGAGGCGGAGATCCTCGAACATGCCGTCTCGGAGCTGCTGATGGCGCGGATCGACGCGAAACTCGGTTTCCCGGATCGTGATCCGCACGGCGATCCGATCCCCTCGGTGGACGGCGCGGTACCCACTCCACCGGCCCGGCGGTTGAGCGATTTCGCGGCCGGTGATTCGGGCCGGGTTGCCCGGATCTCCGATTCCGATCCGGAGATGCTGCGGTACTTCGATTCGGTCGGCATCGCCTTGGATACTCCGATCGCGGTGGTCGAGCGGCGCGATTTCGCCGGCACCATCGCGGTACGGATCGGTCGCGACGAATCATTGACGGACCTGGGCAGTATCGCCGCGGAGGCGATCTGGCTGGGCGAGTAGCTTCCAGCGTTCCGCATTCCCGATATCCCTCGATTCGCGCTCTTGCGCGCGCAGGCATTGCCGCGGGTCCGGCCTACGTGCTATCCATATTGTCAACAATCCGACAATTTTACGATCTCGCCCACTCGTCGGTCCGCACCCCGCGCCGACCCTCCCCAGAGGCGGAAACATGGCCGAACTCTCTCCGATCCTGAAGCAGGCCACCCCGGTCGTCGTCGACCACGGCACGGGCTGCTACGTCTACGACGCCGACGGCCGTCGATACCTGGATTTCACCGCCGGTATCGGTGTCACCAGCACCGGACACTGCCATCCGCATGTGGTCGCGGCGGCTCAGGCCCAGGTCGCGAAACTCATCCACGGCCAATACACGACCGTGATGCACCGGCCCCTGCTGGAGCTGACCGAACGGCTGGGCACGGTACTGCCCGAGGGACTGGACTCGGTGTTCTTCGCCAACTCCGGCAGCGAAGCGGTCGAGGCATCGCTGCGGCTGGCGCGGCAGGCCACCGGGCGGCCCAATGTGATCGTCTTCCACGGCGGCTTCCACGGCCGCACCGTAGCGGCTGCCACCATGACAACCTCCGGAACCCGGTTCTCCGCCGGTTTCAGCCCGCTCATGCCCGGCGTGCACGTCGCCCCTTTCCCCACCGCCTACCGGTACGGGTGGAGCGAGGCCGAGGCCACCTCGTTCGCGCTACGCGAACTCGACTATCTGTTCGCCACCCTCACCTCCCCCGCGGAAACGGCCGCGTTCATCGTGGAGCCGATGCTCGGCGAAGGCGGCTACATCCCGGGTAACCGGGTTTTCTTCGAGGGGCTGCGCGAGCGCGCGGATCGCCACGGCATCCTGCTGATCTTCGACGAGATCCAGACCGGTTTCGGGCGCACCGGAAAATTCTTCGGCCACCAGCACTTCGACGTACGACCGGATGTGATCACCATGGCGAAGGGGCTGGCCAGCGGGTTCCCGCTCTCGGGCATCGCCACCTCCGCCGAACTCATGGCCAAGGCCTGGCCCGGTTCCCAGGGCGGCACCTACGGCGGCAACGCTGTCGCCTGCGCCGCCGCGATCGCCACCCTGGAGGTGATCGAATCGGAGAACCTGGTGCAGAACGCCGCGATCCGCGGCGACCAGTTGCTCACCGGGGTGCGCGCGGCCGAATCCAAGGCCATCGGGGACACCCGCGGGCTGGGCCTGCTCGTGGGCGCCGAATTCACCGCGCCCGACGGCACCCCCGACCGGGAGACGGCCACCGCCGCCCAGCAACTCGCGGCTGCCAAGGGCCTGCTCCTGCTGACCTGCGGCGCGCATATGAACGTGGTCCGCATGATCCCCCCGCTCATCGTCACCGAAACCCAGATCGCCGATGCCCTCGACCTCTGGTCCGATGTGCTCGCCGAACTCGATCGCTGACCCGAGCGAACCTCCCGGCGGCACCGCCGGTTCCCTACGCCCGACGATCAGGACGGATTGATGGCGCGCTATATGACGATCACCCTCACCAAGGCCGGGATCACCTGCCGAGCCCGCCTACTCGATACCGAGGCACCGCGCACCTGCGCCGCGGTATGGGACGCCCTCCCGCAGGAGGGTGACGCCTTCCACGCCAAGTACGCCCGCAACGAGGTCTATACCCTGGTCCCCCGGATCTCCGGGGCCCCGCATCGGGAGAACCCCACCGTCACCCCGATACCCGGCGACGTCTGCCTGTTCGATTTCGAACCCTGGGAGATCGGCAACCCCGCCTACGGCTACGAGCCCGGTTCCGCCGCCCACCACGCCCAGGGCGCCACCGACCTCGCCCTCTTCTACGGCCGCAACAACCTGCTCATCAACGGTGACCTCGGCTGGGTCCCCGGCAATGTGTTCGCCACCATCGAGGAAGGGCTCGGCGAACTGGCCACGGCCTGCAACAACCTCTGGCTGCACGGGGTGGCCGGGGAAACTCTCGCCTTCGCCCGGGCCTGAAGAGACCTCCCGGCCGCCCGTTCGCAGCCCTTGTCTCCGCGAACCACAGCCCACTGAGGCTCGGCTGCACGCCCGCCTCCTTCACATGGCCGGCGTCCATGGGCGGGCCCCGCCCCGCGCCGCCGCAGGCGGCGCCATCGGACACCGCTCGCCCCCGCGCCGCCGGAGGCAGGGCAATTAATTCAACACTGCTTCCGCGTACCGCCCCACCGCCAGCACGAGGTCGTCCGAATGCCGGGGCCCCACGATCTGCATCCCCACCGGCAATCCCTCGCTCGTGCGGCCCACCGGAATGCTGAGGGCCGGTTGCTGGGTGAGGTTGAACGGGTAGGTGTAGGGCGTCCACTCCGGCCACCCGCTCATACCGCTGCCCGGCGGGACGTCGTGTCCGGCCTCGAACGCGGTGATGGGCATCGTGGGGGTGATCAATATGTCATAGGCGGTGTGGAAGGTGCCCATGGTGATAGCGACCTGGGCGGCGGTGTTACGTGCGTCGAGATAGTCGATCGCGCTGAGCGTTTCGCCGTACTCCCAGACGCGGCGCAGCCCCGGGTCCGCGTTCTCGCGGGCACCGGGCGGGAAACCCGCCAGCATGGCGGCGGCTCCGGCGGCCCACATCACGTCGAAGGCGGCACGTGGGTCGGGGAAACCCGGGTCCGCGACGGAGACGCGCAGGCCCGCCTCGTCCAGTTGCCGCACCGCCGCGGCAACGATCGACTCGACCTCGGGGTCGGGCCGCACATATCCGAGGGTCGGAGAGTAGGCGGCGGTCACCCCGCGCACTTCACGCTGGATCTGGCCGCGGAAGGTAGTGAGGGTGGAAGCGAGGGCGGTGGGGTCGCGGGGGTCGGGCAGCGCCACGATATCCAGCAGCAGGGCCGCGTCCTCGACGGTGCGGGTGAGCGGGCCGGCATGCGCCAGCGGACCGAACGGGCTGGCGGGGTAGAGCGGGATCCGGCCGTGGGTGGGTTTGAACCCGACGATGCCGCAGAACGCCGCGGGAATGCGGATGCTGCCGCCACCATCGGTACCCATCGACACCGGACCCATACCGGCCGCGACCGCCGCCGCGCTGCCGCCGGAAGAACCTCCGGCGGTACGGGTGGGATCCGCCGGATTGCGGGTGATCCCGGTGAGCGGGCTGTCGGTGACCGCTTTCCAGGCGATTTCGGGTGTGGTGGTCTTCCCGACGAGCACCATGCCGTCCTCGCGGACCCGGGCCGCGACCGGGCTGTCCACGGGCCACGGCCCGGCCGGGTCGATACTGCGCGAACCGCGACGGGTGGGCCAGTCCTCGGTGAGGAAGATGTCCTTGAGCGAAATCGGTACACCGTCGAGCAGACCGCGGACGTGCCCGGATTGCCAGCGGGCCGCGGAATCCTTGGCCTGAGCCAGTGCCCGGTCGGGATCGACGAGGCAGTAGGCGTTGATCGCGCCGTCCCGTTCGGTGACGGCCGCGAGCACCGCCTCGGTCGCCTCGACGGGGGACAGCGCTCCGGCGGCGTAGGCCGAGACCAGCTCGACGGCGGTCATCGCCGTCGGGTCGGTGGGTCGAGGGGTCTCCGGTTGGCTCATGCGGCCCTCCTTCAGCCGGGCACGTACCCGAGCGTTTTGTCGACGACGTTGTCCAGCGGCCGGCCTGCCGACCAGTGCGCGAAATTGGTGGTGAACGCGGTGACGATCGCGGCACGCCAGCCGATGAAATCACCTGAGTTGTGGGGGGTGATCCGGGCGTTCGGCAGGTCCCACAGCGGATGTCCGGAGGGGAGCGGTTCCGGTTCCACCACGTCCAGAGCCGCACCCGCGATCGAACCGGACCGGAGAGCGGCCACGAGGTCGTCGGTCACCACGAGCTCGCCACGGCCGACGTTGACGAAGCGGGCGTGCGGTTTCATGGCGGCGAACGCGCGGCAGTCGAACATCTGCCGGGTCTGCTCGGTGAGCGGGGCGATGGCGATGACGTAATCGGCCGCGGGCAGTTCGGCGTACAGATCGGTACTCACGGTGCCGAAATCCGGGTCGCCGGTACGGGGACGGCGCCCGACCGCACGGATGTGCATACCGACGGCGCGGAGCAGTCTCGCGATGGTGCGTCCGATCGATCCGGTGCCGACGACGAGGGCGGTGGCTCCGGCGATACGCTCGGATTCGCGGTGCCGCCAGATCCGCTGCCGCTGCAGCCGGTTCGAACCGGTCAGGTCTTTCGCGAAATCGAGGATCTGCCCGAGGACATACTCGGCTATAGCCGTATCGAAGACGCCGCGCGTATTGGTGACCACCACGTCGCTGGCGCGCAATTCGGGGAACATCACCGTATCGACCCCGGTAGCGCCGATGTGCAACCAGCGCAACCGGTCGGCCGCGGGCCATGCGGCGGGGACCGCGCGTGTGTGGAAGTCGTAGACGAACAGCACATCGGCGCCGGGCAACGCCTCCGCCAGGCCGGCGGAATCGGTGTACCGCACGGTGGCCCGGGCGCTCACCGGCGCCATCAGGGCCGGGTCGGGCAGCTGGTCACTGTGTACCACGGTGACAACGGGACCCGATTTCATATTGACACAGTATGATCACATCGTATGATTGTCAACAATCCGATCGTCCTCGGAGGTCTTCCCGGCTGAGTGCGAGAGGGGCCACAGTGGAGTTCGATTTTCCCGATATCGAGGGTCCTGTCGCACAACGGGGCATCGGCGTCATCGCACCGTTCGACCTGGCACTGGAACGTGAGCTCTGGCGCTGGGCCCCGCTGGAGGTGAGTCTGCATCTGGCCCGGACCCCGTACGAACCCGTCCCGGTCTCGCTGGCCATGGCCGAATTGGTTTCCGATGCCGTACATCTGACCGCCGCGACCCGCAACGTGCTGCACGTGGAACCCGAAGTGGTGGCCTATCTGTGCACCTCGGGGAGCTTCATCAAGGGCATCGAATACGAACGGTCGCTGCGCGAGACCATCTGCCGGGCCGGTGCCCCGAACGCGATCACCACCTCCGGCGCGCTGCTGGAAGCCGTCCGGCACCTGAACATCGGTCATATCTCGATCATGACCCCCTACGACGAGATCCTCACCGGCAAACTGCGCGACTTCCTCGACGAAGCCGGATGCACGGTGGTGCGTTCGGAACACCTGGGACTCGGTGGCGGGATCTGGAAAGTCAACTACCGCACCATCGCCGAGCGCATCCTCGGCGCGGACGACCCCCTGGCCGAGGCGATCTTCGTCAGCTGCACCAACCTGCCCACCTACGACATCATCGAACCGCTGGAAAAGATATTGGGCAAACCGATCCTGACGGCCAATCAGCTCACCATGTGGGCCTGTCTCGGGCGGATGAAACTGCCCATGATGGGTCCCGGCCGGTGGCTGCTGGAGGTTTTCTGAAACATGATGCCCACCAACCGGACTTCGACCGGAAACGGAGTGCCCATGTCGGTACCGACCATCGGCTTCATCTACCCCGACCACGCCGCCGAGGACGACTACCCGCGGGCGGAGGGCCTGCTCGGCGTCCGGCTGCCGGTCGCCCATATCTACGGCACCGATCTGCACGCGGTACCCGAACTGCTGGACCTCGGCAGCCCGGACAAGCTCCGGCACGGGGCCGCGCAGCTGGCCGCGTACACACCGGACGCCGTGGTCTGGGCATGCACTTCGGGAAGTTTCGTCTACGGACCGGACGGGGCACGCGAACAGGTCCGTGGACTGGCCGAGGCCGCGGGGGTGCCCGCCTCCAGCACCAGTTTCGCGTTCGTGGCCGCCGCCCGGACCCTGGGTGTGCGGCGAGTGGCGGTGGCCGCCAGCTACCCCGAGGACGTGGCCCGGCTGTTCGCCGATTTCCTCGCCGATGCCGGAATCACCGTGACCGCGTTCGGCAGCGCCGGGATCGAGACCGCGGCCGAGGTCGGCACCCTGCGACCGGAGCAGGTGCTGGAACTGGCCCGCGCGGGCGACCACCCCGAGGCCGAGGCCCTGATCGTCCCCGATACCGCCATGCACACCCTGGAGGTCCTGCCGCGGCTCGAGGCCGCGCTGGGCAAGCCGGTGCTGACCGCCAATCAGGTCACCATCTGGGAGGGGCTGCGGCTGGCCGGTACCGTCCGGATATCGTCGTCGCTGGGGGCGCTGTTCGCGGAAAGGTTTGCTCATGTCGGTGGTTGATTTCGAACCGGTCAACCAGCGGTCCACGGCCGAGATGATCGCGGACTCGCTGCGTGAGGCGATCATGCGCGGCGGACTGGAACCGGGCACACAACTGGGCGAGGCCGATCTGGCGGCACAATTCGGGGTCTCCCGGGGCCCCGTCCGGGAAGCCATGCAGCGGCTGGTGTCGGAAGGTCTGCTGTACAGCATCCGTAATCGGGGCATCTTCGTCATCGAGCTCACCCTCGCCGATGTCGTCGATATCTACCGCTCCCGCACCGCGATCGAAAGTGGCGCGCTGGCACTGATCCTCGACGGCCGCCGGGATATCGCCTACCAGGCTCTCGGCCCGAGTGTCGCGGCCATGCTCGACCATGCCGCGGCGGGTGACGCGGCCGGTGTTTCCGATGCCGACCAGCAGTTCCATGAGGCCCTCGTAGCGGCCGCGGGCAGTACCCGGCTGGTCCGGGCGGCCCGCACATTGCTGATCGAAACCCGGATGTGCCTGGGCGCCCTCCAGACCACCTATCCCGATCTCCGCGTACAGGCCCGGGAACATGTGGCGTTGCGGGAGGCCATCGGCGCCGCCGCGCCGGCGAAGGTACACGGTCTGCTCCGCGACCATATGGACGACGCGGTCGCGCGGTTACGCGAGCGGTACGCCGAGGAGACGGTGCCCGGCTGAGCGCGGCGAGTCAGTCGATCAGCCCGCGCGGACGCACCACGAACACCGGGGCGGCACGTTTCCCCTTCTCCTGCAGCAGAGCGATCGCGCTACCGTCCGCGGTGAGCGCGGCATAGGTTCCGGTGATCCCGGCCGGTTCCAGCCACCGGCCGTCCCGCAACTTCTCGGCTTCGGCGGTATCGATCGTGCGATGCGGGAAGGAGAGCCGGACCGCGGCGTCGATATCCAGGCTCGGCACCGGATCCTCGGCCAGCTGTTCCAGCGTGCGCGCGTGCTCGAGCCCGAACGGACCGACACGGGTACGCCGTAACGCGGTGAGGTGACCCCCCACGCCCAGCGCCGCACCCAGATCACGGGCCAGGGCCCGGACATAGGTGCCGGACGAACATTCGACCACCACATCCAGATCGACCAGGCCCGTATCGGTGAGATCGCGCCGGGCCAGCAGTTCGAAACGGGATACGGTGACCGGCCGTGCCGCGAGTTTCACCTCTTCACCGGCGCGATGCCGGGCATAGGCGCGTTCCCCACCGACCTTGATGGCGCTGACGGTTGCCGGTACCTGCTGGATATCACCGGTGAGCGCACCGATTCCACCGGCGATCTCGGCCGCGGTGACATGACCGGCCGCCGCGGTGGCGAGCACCTCGCCCTCGGCGTCGTCGGTCGTGGTGGAACATCCCAGCCGGATGGTCGCCGTATAGGCCTTCGTGGTCAGGGTGAGCAGCCCCAGCAGTTTGGTGGCCCGTTCCACACCGAGCACGAGCACACCGGTGGCCATCGGGTCGAGGGTGCCCGCATGCCCGACCTTCCTGGTGTGCAACAGCTTGCGCGCTTTCGCCACGATATCGTGGCTGGTCGGGCCCCCCGGTTTGTCGACGATCAGCAGACCGCCCAGTGCGTCGCCCATCAGCTGTGCGCGATCGCGGTCAGGATCAACCCGTCGGTGATCCGCCAGCGGCCGTCGAAAGAGGTCAACGGGGTACCTCCGTCACCGGTCTGTCCGGGCACCAGCAGTTGCGACCGGAAGGTCCCCGCCCCTGTACCGTCGGCGGCCTCCTCCACGGTGAAGGTGATGTGCGCGTCCTCGAATCCGAGCCAGCGTGTGGTGAGCGGGAACCACGCCTTGTAGGTGGCCTCTTTGGCGCAGAACAGCAGCCGGTCCAGATGCAGGGCGGAATCGGTGGTACGCAACCACTCTCGTTCGGCGGGCAGACTCACCGAATCCAACACACCGTCGGGCAGGGTGTCGTGCGGTTCGGCGTCGATCCCGATGGACCGGTATCGCATCTTGTGCGCAAGGGCCGCACCACGGAACCCGTCGCAGTGGGTGAGGCTGCCGACGATACCCCGCGGCCAGACCGGCGCCCCCCGCTCACCCTTACCGATGGCCACCGCCGGTTCACCCAGCTGGGCCAGCGCCTGCCGGGCGCAGTGCCGCGCACCGATGAAATCGCGCCGCCGCTTCTCCACCGCTTTCGCGATGAGATGCTCTTCGGCGGGGTGCGCTTTCAGGTCCTCCGGGTAGGCGAGCAATTCGGCGGTGGCGACATCGGCGGGCAGGATTGTCTCGATCATCGACAGTGAGAGTACCGGGGGTGCCCGCCCACGATCTCAGGCGAGGCCCCGTCGCCGCTCCGCCGCCGCCCGCATCTCCGCCGCCGCGGCGGCCATTTCCGGCGTCACCCGGAAATGCCCGCCCCACTCGTTCAGGTCGCCCGGGGCGTATTGCGGATCGGGCAGGATCTGGCGGAGCAGTTTGTCGGGTTTACCACGCTTCTGCCATTCCCGCGGATAACCGAGCGAGACCTCCTCGAATCGGACACCGTCGTAGAAGGTGGTGCGCGGTATGTGCAGATGGCCGTAGACGGCACAGACCACGTTGTAGCGGGTGTGCCAGTCCGCGGTGTGCTCGGTCCCGCACCACAGGGCGAATTCCGGGTACCAGAGCATATTCGTGGGTTCCCGGACGAGCGGGAAGTGGTTGATCAGCACCAGCGGGGTGTCCGGCGCCAGATTGTCGAGTTTGCGCCGGGTGGACCGCAGTCGCGCGTCGCACCAGGCATCACGGGTGAGGTAGGGGTCGGGCGAGAGCAAGAACTCGTCGGTGGCCACGACATTGCGTTCCCGGGCGATCGCCAGCCCCTCGTCCTTGGTACGCGCGCCCTCGGGCAGGAAACTGTAGTCGTACAGCAGGAACAGCGGGGCGAGGGTCACCGCGCCGCCGTACGCCTCGGCGCCCGCCCCCGTCCACACCGGGAAAGGGTCCTCGGGGGTGAGGACGTCCAGATCCCGGCACATCGACACCAGATAGTCGTAACGGGCGGCCCCGTGCATCTGGACCGGGTCCTTCGAGGTGGTCCAGAGTTCGTGGTTACCGGGCACCCAGATCACAGTGGCGAACCGCTCGCGCAGCAGCTTCAGCGCCCACCGGATATCGTCGCTGCGTTCGGCGACATCGCCCGCGACGATCAGCCAGTCTTCCGGGGAATCGGGACGGATCTCCTCGACCACCGGCTTATTGCCCTGGTGACCGACATGGATATCGCTCACCGCCATCAACTTGGGTATCACCACACCCACCTTCGCATATCGACTACTTCGCCGGCACGGACACACCGGAGGCCGTATCGCGACGGCCGGTCATACCGGGACGGCGGCCCCGACCCGGACCCAGCGCCCCGAAAGCGCCCGGGCGCTCACCGCCACGAGCCGCAACAGCATGAACGCGATCAAACCGCACCAGATTCCGCCGATACCCCAATCGAAGACCAGGGACAACCAGATCGCGGGGAGGAAACCGGCCAGGGCGGCACCGAGGGTGGTGGTGCGCAGATAGGCCGCGTCCCCGGCGCCCAGCAGCACACCGTCCAGCGCGAACACCACCCCCGCCACCGGAATCATGATCACGAAGAACCACCACACCACTGCGGTCCGGTCCAGGACCGCGGCGTCCTCGGTGAACAACGGCGGTATCACCGTCGCACCCGCCGCGAACACAGCGGCGAGCCCGAGCGCGAAAACCTCCGACCACGCGGTGACCCGCCGGGCCAGCGCCCGGGCGTCGGCCGCGTTCCGGGCGCCCAGCGCCGCGCCGACCAGGGTCTGCGCGGCGATGGCCAGGGAATCCAGGGTGAGAGCGAGGAAGTTCCACAGCTGCAGCACCAGCTGATGCGCCGCCACCGACGGCGCCCCGAACCGGGACGCCACCGCGGCCGCCGATACGAAGCAGGCCTGGAAGGCGAGACTGCGCGCGATCAGGTCCCGGCCCATCACCAGCTGTGCCTTCATCACCGCCGGGTGCGGCGCCAACGGCACCCGGGCCCGGGCCAGGGCACCCAGGAACAACCCGGCCGTCACCGTCTGGCCCACCACATTGGCCACCGCCGATCCGGGTAGCCCCAGCCGCGGCAGCCCGGCCACACCGTGCACCAGCAGCGGGCACAGGACCGCCGACAATGCCAGCCCTGCCACCACATAGGTGAGCGGACGCCGGGTCTGCTGAACTCCGCGCATCCACCCGTTACCCGCCATGGACAGCAGGATCAGCGGCACCCCGAACAGCGCGATCCGCACCCACGACAGCGCCTCGCCCGCGATCTCGGCATCACCCGCGATGGCACCCACGATGGGTGCGGCGGTGAACTGCACGACCACCAGGATCAGCAACCCGATCCCCCCGGCCAGCCAACTCGCCTGCACGCCCTCCTCGACCGCGCCCGCCTCGTCACCCGCCCCGTGCCGTCGTGCCGACCGGGCGGTCGTCCCGTAGGCGAGGAAGGTCAGCTGCGAACCGACCTGAGCGAGGATCAGCCCGCCCACCGCGAGCCCGGCCAGCGCCAGCGCACCGAGCCGGCCCACCACGGCGAGATCGAACAACAGATAGATCGGCTCGGCGACCAGCACCCCCAGGGTCGGCAGGGCCAGGCCCAGGATCCGTCGCGGCCCGGCGGTGCTCATCGGCGACGCGGGGTTGCGGCCCCGCGGCGTCATCCCAGCGCCGACCGCAGTTGGGCGAGGATTTCCGCCGGCTCACCGTAGGTCGTGTAACCGGCGGCGTAGCGGTGGCCGCCGCCGCCCAGCCCGGTGGCCACGGCCGCCACATCGGCGCCGTCGTCCACACCCGGGCCGCTGTCCTTGGACCGCAGCGAAACCGTCCAGCGGCGCCGCTCGTCGGCGGACCGGGCCTCCTTGAACACCGCCGCGATCCCGGCCTCCGCCGTCGCGCGCACGATGTCGACCACACTTTCGGCCTCCTCTTGGCGCACCCCCACCAAGTCGCTGGCCAGGACGAAGGCCGCGACGAGCCCGGTACCACCGTGGGCCATGGGATCCAGTTGCGCGGAGCCGAGCACCGTCGACAACATCCGCAACCAGGCGAACGGGTGGGTATCCATCAGCGTGCGGGTGATGGCGGCCCCATCGATGCCCGTCGCCAGCAGGCGCTCGGCCAGCGCGTGGGTGCCGGGAGTCACCCAGCGGAAGGAACCGCTGTCGGTGGCCAGCCCGGCGAACAGGCAGTGCGCGATCTCCGCGTCGATCGGTTCCCGCCAGGCGTCCAGCAGAGCGGTGAGAACACTGGCGGTGGACACCGCGTCCGCATCGACGAGGTTGATGGACCCGAACCGGGTGTTGGACCGATGATGGTCGATCACCAGCGTGGTCGTCGCACCCGCCAGCCGGTCGGCCAGCGCGCCGAGGCGGCTCACGCTGCCACAGTCCACCGCCACCAGCACATCGACCTCACCCGGCACCTCGGCGGGCGGGACCAGGAAACGCAGCCCCGGCAAGGTGCGCAGCGCGACGGACAGCTCGGCGGGTTCGGCGAAGGACACCCGCACCGGAACCCCGCGCCGGTCCAGGACCTGCGCCAGGGCCAGCCCGCTGCCGAGGGTGTCGGCATCGGGCTGGACATGGCAGATGATGCTCACCGAGCGCGCCTCGTCCAGCGCCCGGACAGCCGCGGTGAAATCCACGGCGGCACCGGTTGTGGTCATATCGGCCGCGACTCAGTCGTCGTCGCGGGGGGGTTTGTACGGGTCCGCCTCACCCGCCGGGGTGGCCTCGGCCGCCACCCGCGCCACCCTGTCGTCGGCCTCCCGCGCACGGGCCAGCAGATCCTCCATCTGCCGGGCCGCGTCGGGCACGGTATCGAGCACGAAGGTGAGGGTGGGGGTGAACTTCACCCCGGTTCCGGCGCCCACCTTCGACCGCAGCACGCCCTTGGCCTTCTCCAGCCCGGCGGCCGCGGCGGAGTAGTCCGGTTCGGCGTCGACGGTTTCGCCCATCACCGTGTAGTAGACGGTCGCGTCACGCAGATCACCGGTCACCTTCGCATCGGTGACGGTGACGAAACGCAGCCGCGGATCCTTGATCTCGTATTCGATCGCCGTGGCCACGATCGCGGAAATCCGCTTGGCGAGCCGGCGTGCCCTGGCCTGATCCACCATGGCCGCTCCTTTCCCTTCTCAGCGACGGCGGACGGTCCACGCGCGGACACACCGCACGGGTCCGAGCACACCGCTGCTATCCCTCGTGGCCGCTCAATCCTCGGGTCCGAAGACACGGCGGCGTACTGCCAGCAACTGTAACTCCGGACGCGCTGCGACGTGCCGCTCGCACCGGTCGAGCACAGCCGTCAGATGGTCCATACCCGCCGAGACCATCGCCACCCCGAGCAGGGTGCGACGGTACCGGTCGTGTTCCCCCGCCTCGGCGGTGCTCACCCCGAAGCGCTGGAGTTCGGCCAGCACCGGCCGGATCACCGAACGCTTCTCCTTCAACGAGTGCACATCACCCAGCAGGATGTCGAATTCGAGTGCACCCAGGTACACACGCCCTCCCAGTTGTCACGACGGCACGACCGTACGGACACGCCGAAAGCGGCGGGACCGGCCCGTCGTACCGGTATCGATTGGCTCGGGCCGGGCGGTTACCACCGCCCGGCCCGTAGCACGATCAGTCGCGTGGCTTCTCACGCAACTCGTAGGCCTCGATGACGTCGCCCTCCTTGATATCGGAGTAGGTCAGCGTCATACCGCATTCGAAGCCCTCGCGGACCTCGACGACATCGTCCTTCTCCCGGCGCAGCGAGTTGATCGTCGTCGATTCGGCGACCACCACGTTGTCGCGGAGCAGGCGGGCCTTGGCATTGCGCTTGACGATGCCCGAGGACACCATGCAGCCGGCGATGAGACCGATCTTCGACGAACGGAAGATCGCCCGGATCTCGGCCCGGCCCAGTTCCACCTCTTCGTAGACCGGCTTGAGCATGCCCTTGAGCGCGCTCTCGATCTCGTCGATGGCCTGGTAGATCACCGAGTAGTACCGGATGTCCACACCTTCGCGGTTGGCCAGCTCGGTCGCCTTGCCCTCGGCCCGGACGTTGAACCCGATGATGATCGCGTTCGACGCCGACGCCAGGTTGACGTTGGTCTCGGTGACACCACCGACACCGCGGTCGATGACCCGCAGCCGCACCTCGTCGTCGATCTCGATACCGAGCAACGCCTCCTCCAGCGCCTCGACGGTACCGGAGTTGTCACCCTTGAGGATGAGGTTGAGCTCGCTGGTCTCCTTCAGCGCGGCATCCAGATCCTCGAGGCTGATCCGCTTGCGGCTGCGCGCGGCCAAGGCGTTGCGTTTACGCGCATTGCGCCGGTCGGCGATCTGCCGGGCGATCCGGTCCTCGTCGACGACGAGCAGGTTGTCGCCGGCGCCGGGTACCGAGGTGAAACCGACGACCTGCACCGGACGCGACGGCAGGGCCGCCTCGACATCGGCGCCGTGCTCGTCGACCATGCGGCGGACGCGACCGTAGGCGTCGCCCGCCACGATCGAATCGCCGACCCGCAGGGTGCCGCGCTGGATGAGCACCGTGGCGACCGGACCGCGGCCGCGGTCCAGATGCGCCTCGATGGCCACACCCTGGGCGTCCTGCTCGGGATTGGCCCGCAGGTCCAGGGCGGCGTCGGCGGTGAGCAGTACCGCCTCGAGCAGGGCGTCGATATTGGTGCCCTGTTTGGCGGAGATGTCGACGAACATGGTGTCGCCGCCGTACTCCTCGGCCACGAGGTTGTACTCGGTCAGCTGCTGCCGGATCTTCTCCGGGTTGGCGCCTTCTTTATCGATCTTGTTGACCGCCACCACGATCGGCACATCGGCCGCCTGCGCGTGGTTGATCGCCTCCACCGTCTGCGGCATGACGCCGTCGTCGGCGGCGACCACCAGGATCGCGATATCGGTGGCCTTGGCACCACGGGCACGCATGGCGGTGAACGCCTCGTGACCCGGGGTGTCGATGAAGGTGATCAACCGGTCGTCGTCGCCGAGATGGGTCATCACCTGGTAGGCACCGATGTGCTGGGTGATACCGCCGGCCTCGCCCTCGCGGACGTTGGCCTTGCGGATGGTGTCCAGCAGGCGGGTCTTACCGTGATCGACGTGGCCCATGACGGTCACCACCGGCGGACGCTGCTCGAGGTCCTCCTCGCCGCCCTCGTCCTCACCGTAGGTCAGGTCGAACGATTCCAGCAGCTCGCGGTCCTCGTCCTCGGGGCTGACCACGTGCACCACGTAGTTCATCTCGCCGCCGAGCAGCTCGAGGGTCTCGTCGTTCACCGACTGGGTCGCGGTGACCATTTCGCCGAGATTGAACAGCGCCTGGACCAGAGCGGCCGGGTTGGCGTCGATCTTCTCCGCGAAATCGGACAGCGACGCGCCGCGGGCGAGGCGGATGACCTCACCGTTGCCGCGGGGCAACCGCACGCCGCCGACCGAGGGGGCCTGCATCGAATCGTATTCCTGGCGCTTCTGCCGCTTCGACTTACGACCACGCCGCGGTGCCCCACCGGGACGACCGAACGCACCGGCCGCGCCGCCGCGACCACCGGGACCGCCCGGACGGCCACCGCCGCCGGGACGACCGCGGAAACCGCCACCACCGGCGGGTGCACCCGTACCGGCGGGCGCGCCGCCACCACCACCACGGTAGCCACCGCCCCCACCACCGGGACGCCCGCCGCCACCGGCACCGGGACGCCCGGGACGACCACCGGCCGCCGGGCCGGGCCGGGCCGAACGCTGCGGCATGGCGCCGGGCGTCGGGCGCGGCGGCATGGAGGCCGGGCTCGGCCGCGGACCGCCGGGGCGGGGACCGCCCTGGGCCGCTGCCGGGCGCGGGCCACCGGGACCCGGACGCGGAGCGTTCTGGCCGGGACGCGGACCGCCCTGACCCGGACGCGGACCACCCTGAGCGGGGCCGGGACGCGGGCCGCCCTGGCCCGGAGTGGGCCGGGGACCCGGCTGCGGACGCGGAGTGGGACGCTCACGTTCCGGCGCGGAAGAGTACGGATTGTTGCCGACCCGCGGGGGCTTGGGGCCGGGCTTGGGACCGGGCCGGGCGCTCTGGGCCGGGGCGGGCCGGGGGCCCGGCTGTCCCGGGCGGGGACCGCCGGCGGCCGGACGCGCGCCCGGAGTGGCCGGTTTCGGCGCGGGTGCCTGTTCGGTCTCCCGGGCCGTAGCCGGTCCGGGCTTCGCGGGAGCCGGACCCGGACGGGGACCCGCCGGTTTCGGCGCGCCGGAGGCCGGGGCCGCGGTGGCCTCGGGGGCCGGTGCGGTATCGGCAGGGCCCGGTTTGGCCGCCGCGGCGGGCATACGCGGACCCGGGCGGGGGCCGGGAGCCGCGGGTTTGGCCGCGGTCGCCGGGCCGGGGCGCGCCGGGGGTTTGTTGCCGTTGGACCGGTCGGATTTCGCCGGCGCGGATTTCGCCGCGAACGACTCGCGAAGCCGGCGCGCGACGGGTGCCTCCACCGTCGACGACGCGGACTTCACGAACTCGCCTTGCTCCTTGAGCTTCGCGAGTAGTTCTTTACTCGTGACACCGAGTTCTTTGGCCAACTCGTGCACGCGGGCCTTGCCTGCCACTGCTCTCCTCACTGAGAGGTCGAGCAGCGCCGCCCGCCTGCTGGCGGGGACCCGCACGACCTCGGGTTAACTCCGATGGACGTTCATCGTTGGTACTTCACGGTGTGCTCATGAGTGCTCGTGCCTGTTCTCGAGGTGGTGCTCCAGGGCTGAGATATCCAGATGTCCGGACACTCGTAGTGCTCTGCCGATCGCTCGGCGCCGGACCGCAGCGCTCAAACAAGCCGAAAAGGGGTGCAGCCAGGCACCCCGTCCGGGAAGTCTGCGCTGTGGATCGGGAACGACCGTGACGACGTCCGTACCGTTTCCGGCCGTACGCCTGCACGCCACGATCCGCAGCAGTTCGGCGGCCGGTTCGCGTTTCCGGCATCCGACACACGTACGAATCGGAATCACCCGGCGCCGAGACGCCGCGGACTCACGACCGCGTTCGTGGCCGGTGACCGAAAACTCGGACCGAACCTCACACCACTCTACCGGGGACCGGTGCATGCCCTCCAACCCCGCCCCCGGAGACGTACCCGGAGACGGGTCGGCGCGGCGTGTTCCCTGGTCGGAACAACGCGGCGGAACCGGGTTCGATTCCCGACGGCGTGTCAACGGCGATGCACCTCGGTCCGCACCGCGCCACCCGCATCCGGGGCGGCGTCACTGCGGATATCGATCCGCCAGCCGGTGAGCCGGGCCGCGAGCCGGGCGTTCTGCCCTTCCTTCCCGATCGCCAGGGAAAGCTGGAAATCCGGCACGATCACCCGCGCGGCACGCGCATCGGGATCCACCACAGTGACCGATACCACTTTCGAAGGTGAGAGCGCATTACCCACGAAGGTCGCCGGATCCTCGGCGTAATCGATGATGTCGATCTTCTCCCCGGCCAGTTCGCTCATCACGTTGCGCACCCGCTGCCCCATGGGCCCGATACAGGCGCCCTTGGCGTTCACTCCGGGCACGGTGGAACGTACCGCGATCTTGGACCGGTGCCCCGCCTCACGCGCCACCGCCACGATCTCCACCGAACCGTCCGCGATCTCGGGAACCTCCAGCGCGAACAGGCGCCGGACCAGATTGGGGTGGGTCCGCGACAACGTGATCTGCGGGCCGCGCGGCCCCCGCGAGACCCCCACCACATAGCACTTGATCCGGTCACCGTGCTCGTAGCTCTCCCCCGGCACCTGCTCGGCGGGCGGGATCAGCCCCTCGGCGCCGTGCAGCTCGCTGCCGATCCGCACCACCACGGTGCCGCGGGCATTGGCACGCGCGTCGCGCTGCACCACGCCGCCGACGATATCGCCCTCGTGCGTCGAGAATTCGCCGAAGGATTTCTCGTTCTCGGCATCCCGCAACCGCTGCAGGACCACCTGGCGTGCCGTGGTGGCGGCGATCCGGCCGAAACCCTCGGGGGTGTCGTCCCATTCGGAGATCACCGCGCCGTCGGCGTCGAGTTCGGTGGCCAGCACCCGCACCAAGCCGGTCCGCTGGTTGATCTCGACCCGGGCGTTGGGCTGATGCCCCTCGGTGTGTTTGTAGGCGGTCAACAGTGCCGATTCGATCGCGGAGATCACGGTTTCGATCGAGATCCCCTTGTCCGCGACGATGGCGCGCAGGGCTTCGATTTCGATGTTCATTCCATGGTCCCTTCGGTCGAATCGGACGCGGCGACGGTGGTTCCGGTGGGCTCCGCGGCGTCCGCTCCCGCGGGTGGGCGGCCGGCGGCGAAGCCTCCGGCGAGTTCGAGTTCACGCGCATTCGGTGGGGAGAACTCCACCTGCACCACCGCGTGTTCGATATCCCCCAGTGCGACGGTAACCGGGCGCGGTGCGCGTTTACCGCTCAGCACCAGCGTGATCCGGTCGCCCTCGAGGGCGCCCACGCGCGCCTCGAATCGGGCCGGTGATCCGGGTTCGGGGGTGGCGGCGCCGGGCCGCAGCGTAATACCGACTTTACGCCCGCGCGCCCGGCGCCAGTGCCGGGCGGCGGTCAGCGGGCGATCGATACCCGGCGTGGTCACCTCGAGCAGGTAGCGGGTGTCGCCGAATTCGTCCTCCGCCTCGTCCAGCCGCGCCGATACGCGTGTGCTGAGTTCGGCGATACTGTCCAGATCCGCGGCCCGGTCGCTATCCACGATCACTCGCACCCGGGTCTGCCCCGCCGCGGTCGATACCTCGACACCCTCGAGATCGAATCCTCGACCGGCGACGAGTCCGGCAACGAGCCGGCTCACCCTCTCCTCGGTCGGCATCGGCATATGGGCAGCTCCTGGTTCAGTTGTTACGCGGACGGAATGTTCTGTGCCGGTGACCTAGCGTAACGCGCCACGAGAGGGTGAAGGACCAGCGGTCGGCGGTAAGTTCCGCCGGGTGGTGCCCATGGGCCGGCGGCAGCGGGAATCTGGCACGATGGTCCGGTGACCGAGCGTGTTACCGACCGGCCCGCAGCCGGGTGTCCCCGCGGATCGTCCTCCGACCGGTACGACAGCAAACTTCGCGGCGTCGATCGCCGGACCGTGTTACGGGTCGCGGGCGGCGGCACGATCGGACTGTTCGCTCTCCCGGCACTCGCCGCCTGCGCCGAGGACCCCATCACCGAGCCGGATGTGCTCGTGGCCCAGGAGTTCTCGGCCCGATCCGATGCCGCGGCAGCTTCCGCCGCGATCGCCGTCGAGCCGCAGCGCACCGCCGCGCTCACCGTTGTCGCCACCGAACGCACGGCACATGCCGATGCCCTGCGCGCCGAGATCGATCGGGCCATCGGCGTCTACGGCGACGGCACCACACCCGCGGTGCGCACCCCGGCCCCCACAACGACCCCGGCGCCGGCGGAGCCGCCGAGTATCGCGGCGCTACGTGACCAGCTCACCGCCTCGCAACGCGCCGCCACCGAACTGGCCGTCACCCAGACCGGGTACCGCGCGGGGCTGCTCGCCTCCATCAGCGCGGCTTGCGCGGTACAGGTGGGGGTGCTGCTGGTATGAGCGGTACCGAACAGCAGGCCCTGCACGACGCGCTGGCCGCCGAGTACGCCGCCGTTTACGCGTACGGCCTGATCGCGGCCCATACCGACCCCGATCGGCGCCGGATGGTGGGGCAGTACACCGGCGCGCACCGGGCGCGGCGCGACGCGACCGTCGACCTCCTCACCGGGAAGGGGGGCACGGCACCTCCGGCGGAACCCGCTTATACCGTGCCGATCCCGGTGACGGACCCGGACTCCGCCGCCCGGCTCGCGATCGTGGTCGAAACCGATACCGCGGTGGCCTGGCGCGCGGTCGCCGAATACGCGCGGGGCGAGGCGGTCCGCCGGGCGGCGATCGAGGCGCTCACCGAATCCGCCCTACGGCGCGCGGCCTGGCAGACGATACGCGGCACCGACCCCGCGACCACCGCGTTCCCCGGCCGCCCCTGACTCCGGCGGCCGGCCGGTTCGCCGCCGGTGGCCGCATTTCATTCGGTCCGGCCGGGTGCGACCGGCTGCTCGGGGCGGGGCCGGGGGAACACCGTCCCGTTGCGGCCGGCCCGGTCCCGGGACCAAGGGGCGCCGCGTGGCGGCCGTTCCTGGGGGGTCAGCGAGCCCATACCGCCCGGCATACTCGGGAGGTAGGGCATCGACGAACCGGTACCGCTGTTCCACGGTGTAGAGCCCGGCGTATGCGCCGGATCGAGGCCGCCGGGCGCCGGCCCGGATGTCCACGGCGTATGCCCGGCGGACACCGGCGCACCCGTGGGATCACCGGGCGCCGAAATCGCCGTGCTCCGCGTCTCGGCGGCTTCGGGTGGGCTTCCCGCGGTGGCGGCCGGCTCACGCGCTCCGGCCGGCGCTTCCCTTGTATCCGGGCTGCCGGTGGGAGCCGCGGGTGCCTCCGCGACGAGGACAGGGGGGCCGTCGGCGCCGGTCCCGGCGGAACCGGATGGCATCGGGCCGGGAAGCGGGAGATCCGGGGGCGCCGGATTCGGCGGGCTCGTATCGGCCGCCGCAGGGAAGCCGGACGTGATTCCGGCTCCGGGACGAGAGCCGGGCGCGGGGTTTTCGGCCCGCTCCGCCGCACCGTGTCCGGCGTGGTCGTCCGGCTCGGGCCCCGCGATCCGCCGGGCGCCGTCCTCGTCCACCTGTATCAGCAGCGCAATAGTTTCCGCACCGCCCGCCGCATCCCGGACATTGCGCCGCATCACCGCACCGGCCGATTCCCCTACCGCACCCAGCCGCATCGCCAGCTGTCCCGTCACCGAGTCCACGGTCACGGAATCGGCAACCGGCGCACCCTCATCGGCCATCGGCACCCGCCTCACCCATCTCGCCGCGAACGCAACCTCCTGAGCCGGTGTGCGAGACCATGTCCCGTCCGGCGCCGCGGCTGTCGACCCGCACCGGCGGAATCGGAGCCACCTCGCCACCGTGGCATGTGACCGGCGTCATTTGCCCCTACCGGTATCACCGCGGCTGGGAAGCCCGGATCCGGGGCCGCCGTACGGCCGTCACTCGTACGAGGCCACCCCGACCGGGCCCACACCCAGGCATATATGCGATCCGGGAGTCCGGCCCTGTACGAGGAGCGCCGAACCGCTGCCGACGATCCGCGCGAAAACCGTCCCGGTCCCGGCTCGCACCGGAACCGGGACCTTCTCGCCGCGTTCGAATCCCACGGTGATCTCGCCGTCCCGGGCGGCGAAATAGTTGAGCTGCGCGGTCCATTCATGGGCGATCATGGGTCCGTCGAGCGGGACCCGCACGGGAAGGTCACCGTCGATGCGATGGCCGCAGCCCGGGACCGGCCCCGGCCGGATGGCACGGTTCCACCAGACCCGCGCGTCGGCGAACTTCCCGGTGTCGGTGATCATGCGCAGGCGCTCGGTGGCGGGGGCGAAGGCCCCCGGCGGAGCGATCGGGGACAGTACCCGGCTCGCCTCGTTCTGCGGGTGGGCCGTCGGGTTCAGCACTCCCCACGGCACCTCCTGTTCGAGCAGCGGATTGCCGTCCCAGTGGGCGAACTCCGATTTCACCGTGGTCACGTAGGCTTTCGTGGGTCCCTCGGCCCACAGGCGGGTGAAAGTGGCGGTCGACCAGAGGCTGCTCACGACGAACGCCGGCACCGCGGCGCACACCACGAGCGTATGCCGCCACCGGCGCGGCCGAGCCGCGGCCGGCGTCGTGGGGGCGGGCGCGAAAGCACGCAGCAGCAGCGCGCCCGCGAGCGTGAGAACCACCGCGGCATCGGCGAGATAGCGCAGTGACATCATCAGTTCGTCGACGGTGTTGGGCCCGGCGCGCATCAGCACCACCGGGATCTGTACCACGGGCACATACACCGCGGCCGCCAGCCAGACCGCCCCGGTCCTCCGTCTCGCCCGGACGGTTGTCACCACCGCCGCGACCAGCAGCGCCCACGACAGCCCGGCCGCCCACCCCGGCGCCACCGCCCAGGGCGCCGAGGGCACCCAGCGCTCCCACTCCCACGGCCCGCCGAGCAACGCCGTCACCACCCCGGCCCATGCCGCGCGCGGCAGCATCGCGGCCAGATCGGCCGACCCACCATCTCCCGCCGTGATCCCGGCCACGGCGAAATAGCTCAGTGCCCAGCCGGCGAGTACCGCCGCGGCACCGGCCCACAGCTCCGCACCCCGGCGCAGCACTCGCCGGGGCCTCATCCGCCGTCCGTCGACATACCGGCACAGCAGGACCACGGCGAAGGCCACGAACGGCACCACCACCGCTTTTTCGAAGAAGAGCAGAGCCACCGCCGTGACCATCACCCCCGAGACCGCGTACCGGCGCCGGCCGGTACGGTCCAGCAGCACCGCATCGGCGGCCACCCAGGCGAGCGCGAACTGCAGCGGTAGCGCGTTCAGCGCCGCCGACCACCAGGCGAACGCGGGCAGGGTCAGCGGGCAGAACAGGTAGAAGGCCAGCGGTATCAGCAGGGCCCGGCGCCGGCCGAGCAGCACCAGCAGCGCCCGCAGCACCGCGAGCGAGGCGGCCAGCTGCATGCCCAGCGCGACCGCGGCGGCCGCACTCCATTCCAGTGGCGCTACGGCAGTGACCAGCCAGGCCACCGCGAAGGCCAGCGGCATGAAATGTCCGTCGTGATCATGTAGCAACAGCTCGGCGGACAGCGGGGAATAGGTCCCGGCCCGGCCGGCCAGGATCAGATCGTCCCAGTAGAAGTATCCGTGGGCGGCCACCATCGTCCGGACCCCGAGCTGCGACAGGATCAGCAGACAGGCCGCGGCGAGTACGGCACGGCCGGGGGTCCCCGCCCAGCGCGCGAGCGCGGCCCGGGCCGGCCCGGTGGACGCGGGCACGGCGTTCCGGATAGACCTACGCTCCGCTGCGACGGCCGGAGCGCTTCCCATGTCCATCCACCCTACAAGTGGGTAGGGCAGAACACCGGCTGATCACGCCGGGGTTGTCGCCGGGTCGCCCGGCCACCCGGTCAGCGTTCGGACTCGCCCCCCGCCCCGGGATCGCCCCCGAGGTCGTATTCGCTCAGATCCACGGCATCGGTACGTTCGTCACCGATATCGAGCAACTGCGCGACGGCGTCGGAATCACCGTGAGCCGCACGTTCCCGCAGTTCGGACAGGTTCGGCTCGCGCGGGCCGGACCGGTCGGGTTCATACATACTGCGCAACCTTCCTGGGGTCGGCGACGAGCCGCCGGCTCGTACGCTTCGGTCACCGAGCTTAGGCGGGGCGGCGCGGCGCCGCCGAATCCGCGGGACCGAAGACGAGGTCAGGACGGAGCGGTGAGCGCGGGACCGGTGCGCACCGGCAGGTCAGCGGTGGTGCGGATACCCGGCTCGGCGGCTACGACCGCGGGTATGGCGTTGACCACCCGGCCCACCCCGGCCAGGATCGCGGCGTAGTTGTGGTCGCCGTCGCGGCTGACGGGGCAGATATCGATCCCGTAGGACGGTTCGCCGGTGATCTCCACCCGTCTCCGCCGCCGTCGCCCGGATCATGCGCCGTCTCGATACCCTCCCACCGACACCCCTGTCCGCGTTCATGCAGGACACACCGATCGACGTCGCAGGGGAACCGTTCGACCCCCGCGCCGCCCGGCGTCTCGCGGTCTATACGAGGGAACTACTCGACGGCGCCGGCCTCGGCCGCCGCTGACGACAACCGGAGCCGCCGGGGCCGGCCGACCCGAGCCGTCCCCGGACCGCGCGGATATCCTCCGCGACCGGCCGCCCCCGCCGGGCGCCGTCCTCCGGTACGGCATGGCGGATGCCGTGACCGGCGTGCACCCCGGCCGCGATATCACGTGCGAATCGGAGCAGCTTCCGAGCCGTTCGCCCCATACCGACCTCCGCTATACAGATCTGTGAAGTCCAGCCCCGGTTACGATAGGTACACAGACCTGTGAATGCAAGGGAGCCGGTGTGCCCGCACGCCACGAGAAAAGCGAGGGGAATCGCCCCCTCACCCCGGCGGCCCGGCGCATCCTCGACACCGCCGCCGAACTCTTCTACGAACGCGGTATCCACGCCGTTGGCGTCGATACCATCGCGGCGGAATCCGGAGTCACCAAGCGGACGCTCTACGACCGGTTCGGTTCGAAGGACGGACTCGTCGTCACCTACCTCACCGATCGCGACCGCCGCTGGCGCCTCCTGATCGACGCGCGACTGGCCGAGCGGACCGACCCGCTACAGCGACTGCTCGTACCGTTCGACGTACTTCCCGAATGGCTCGCCCACAACAGCAGAGGGTGCAGTTTCATCAACGCCTTCGCCGAACTGCCCGAATCGGAGCACCCCGGCCGGCAGGTGATCGTCGCCGAGAAGACCTGGCTGCGCGACTTCTTCCGCGAACTGGCCGGCGCGGCGGGCGCCGCCGCGCCGGAACTGCTCGCGGTGCAACTCCTGAGCCTGCACGAGGGCGCGATCATCAGCTATGCCATCGCCGGCGAGCGCGATGCCCCGGCCACGGTCCGCGCGGCCGCCACGGCACTCGCCGAACACGCCATGCGGGCGTGACCGGATCGTGCGGCGCCGTTCTCCGCGCCGCACGGGAACTCAGCCGCGTACCCGGGCAACCACCGTCTCGACCGCGGAGCCGGCGGGCACGTCCTGGGCCTCCCCGGTGAAGCGGTCCCGCAGTTCGACCTTGCCCTCGGCCCAGCCGCGGCCGATCACCAGCACATACGGCATACCGAGCAGTTCGGCGTCCTTGAATTTCACACCGGGCGAAGCGGTACGGTCGTCGAACAGGACATCCAGCCCCTGGGCGTCCAGAGCCGCGACCAGTTCCTCCGCGCCCGCCCGGGCGGCCTCGTCCTTGTTCGCGATCACCACATGCACGTCGTAGGGCGCGACCTCGGACGGCCAGCGCAGTCCCTTCTCGTCGTGCTGCTGTTCGGCGATGACCGCCACCAGCCGCGAGACGCCGATCCCGTACGAACCCATCACGAGCCGCACCGGTTTGCCGTTCTCCCCCAGCACATCCACTTCGAACGCGTCGGTGTATTTGTAACCGAGCTGGAAAATATGACCGATCTCGATCCCGCGGGCCGAGACCAGCGGCCCGCGGCCGTCGGGGGACATATCACCGTCCCGCACCTGCGCGGCCTCGATGACGCCGTCCGGGGTGAAATCGCGCCCGGCGACCAGACCGACCACGTGTTTGCCGGTTTCGTCCGCCCCGGTGATCCAGGACGTCCCGGTGACGACCCGGGGATCGACCAGATAACGGATACCGTTGGCCTGCAGTGCCTTCGGGCCGATATAACCCTTAACCAGGAAGGGGTTCGCAGCGAAATCCGCCTCGGTCAGCAGTTCCACCTCGGCCGGTTCGACCGAGGCCCCGAGCCGCTTGTCGTCCACCTCCCGGTCACCGGGCACCCCGATACCGAGGATCTCGGTTCTACCGTCCGGGTGCCGCAGTTTCACCATGACGTTCTTCAACGTATCCGCGGCGGTGACGGGCCGCCCGTACCGTTCCGCGATACCGGCCGCGTTGGCCCAGTCCACGAGGGTGGCGATGGTCGGGGTGTCCGGGGTGTCGTGTACCTGCGCCTCGGGCTGTCCTTCGATCGGCAGAGGATCGGGCGCGGGGGTGACCACGGCCTCCACATTGGCCGCGTATCCGGACTCCCGGCACACCACGTAGGTGTCCTCGCCGACCGGGCTGTCCGCCAGGAACTCCTCGGAGGCGCTACCGCCCATGGCACCCGAGGTCGCGGCGACGATCACGTACTCGACTCCGAGCCGGCCGAAGATACGCTGATAGGCCTCGCGATGGGCGTTGTAGCTCGCCTTCAGGCCGTCCTCGTCGAGATCGAAGGAATAGGAGTCCTTCATGATGAATTCACGACCGCGCAGAATTCCGGCGCGGGGCCGCTCTTCGTCGCGGTACTTCGCCTGGATCTGATAGAGAGTGACCGGCAGATCCTTGTAGGAGTTGTACTCACCCTTCACGGTGAGGGTGAACAGCTCCTCGTGTGTGGGGCCGAGCAGATAGTCGGCGCCCTTGCGGTCCTGCAGCCGGAACAGGCTGTCGCCGTACTCGGTCCAGCGATTGGTGGCCTCGTAGGGATCGCGCGGCAACAGCGCCGGGAGCGAGATCTCCTGCGCGCCGATGGCGTTCATCTCCTCGCGCACCACCTCCTCCACCTTGTGCAGCACCCGCAGGCCCAGCGGCAGCCACGAGTACACACCCGGCGCGATCCGGCGCACATAACCGGCACGCACCAGCAGCTTGTGGCTGGGCACCTCGGCATCGGCGGGGTCGTCACGCAGCGTACGGAGGAAAAGTCGGGAGAGGCGGGTGATCACGGTTGCTCAGCGTAGCCCCTGCCCCATCGCCACCTGCACTCTGTTCCGGGTGCGCGTCGGCCGGTGCGCAGCCGGGGCCGGCAGCGGATATCCGCGGTGATCAACGGGTGTCCCGGGCGGCCGGGCGACCGGCCGCGACGACCGGTACCGTACCGCTCGTGCTGGTGCTGCTCCCTCCTTCCGAAACCAAATCCGACGGCGGCTCCGGCGGCCCGCTCGATCTCGAGGCACTCGCGTTCGCTCCGCTCACCGATACCCGCGACGAGCTGATCGACGAGGTGGTGAAACTGTCCGGCGATCCGGAGACCGCCCGAGTGGCACTGGGCCTGGGCAAGAACGCGGCGGCGGAGCTGGCCCGTAACGCCGCGCTGCGCACCTCACCCACCCGCCCGGCACTCGAGCGCTACACCGGTGTGCTCTACGACGCCCTCGACGCCGCCTCGTTCACCCGGGCGCAGCGGGCGAAGGCCCTCGCCCGCCTGGCCATCGGGTCGGCGCTGTTCGGTGCCGTACGGGCCGGCGATCCGATTCCCGCCTACCGCCTCTCGGGCGGCACCAAACTCCCCGGCCGGCCGACACTGGCCGCGGTCTGGCGCGACCGGCTCGGCCCGGCCCTGGTCGAGGCAGCGGCCGGCGAACTGGTCGTCGATCTGCGGTCGGGCACCTATCAGCAACTGGGCCGGGTACCGGGTGCGGTCACCGCGACGGTACTCACCGAACACGAGGACGGGTCGCGCACCGTGGTGAGCCACTTCAACAAGCACCACAAAGGGCTACTGGCCCGGGCACTCGTACTCACCCGGGCCGAACCCGCGGATATCCATGCCGTCGCCCGGGTGGCGCGCAAGGCGGGACTGCGGGCCGAGGTCGCCTCCACACACGAATTGCTCGTCCTCACCTGACAGCTCCCCGCCGCTCTCCGCACGGTCCCGTGGGCGGGTGGCTACGGGTACCGGGGCACTGGGACGTAGGCTCGAGCCTTGTGCCGAATACGTCAGCCGATACCGACAACCTGTCCGCCGGGGACTCGAACTACCTGGTGGGACTCGATCTGAACGGGCGACGGGTCGTCGTCGTCGGCGGCGGTAGCGTGGCACAGCGCCGGCTGGGCCTGCTCATCGCCTCGGGCGCCGCCGTCGAGGTGATCACCCGCACCGCCACCCCCGCCGTCGAAGGAATGGCGGGAGCCGGACAGATCACGCTCACACTGCGCGCCTACACCGACGGGGATCTCGACGGCGCCTGGTACGCCATCGCCTGCACGGACGAACCGGAGACCAATGCCGCCGTCGTCGCGGAAGCCACCCGGCGCCGCATCTTCTGCGTCCGCGCCGATCACGCGCAATCCGGGACCGCGGTGACCCCGGCCACCGCCCGCTACGCCGGGATGAGCCTGGGCGTCCTCGCCGGCGGACGGCACCGGCGTTCCGCCGCCGTGCGCACGGCGCTCCTGGAAGCACTGCAGTCGGGAACGGTCACCGACGACGCCACTCCGATGACGCCGGGCGTCGCCCTGGTCGGTGGCGGGCCGGGGGATCCGGACCTCATCACGGTGCGCGGCCGGCGGCTGCTGTCCCGGGCGGATCTGGTGGTCGCCGACCGGCTCGCGCCGCCGGAGCTGCTGGCCGAGCTCGGTCCGGATGTGGAGGTCGTGGACGCGGCCAAGATCCCCTACGGCCGGGCAATGGCCCAGGAGGCCATCAACGCCACCCTCGTCGAGGGCGCGCGGGCGGGCAAATTCGTGGTCCGGCTCAAAGGCGGCGATCCCTATGTGTTCGGGCGCGGCTACGAGGAACTGGAAGCCTGTATCGATGCCGGGATCCCGGTGACCGTGGTCCCGGGTGTCACCAGTCCGATCTCGGTGCCGGCCGCGGCGGGTATTCCGGTCACCCACCGGGGTGTGACCCACGAGTTCGTGGTGGTGAGCGGGCATATTCCGCCCGATCATCCGGACTCGCTGGTCGACTGGCCGGCCCTGGCGCGGTTGCGCGGCACCCTGGTGCTCATGATGGCGGTGGAGCGCATCGAACAGTTCGCGGCGGTATTGCGCGAGGGTGGCCGCCCGGCCACGACCCCGGCCACCGTCATCCAGGAAGGCACGCTGCGCGGCCAGCGGGTACTGCGTGCCACCCTCGCGGATGTGGCCGAGCGGGTGCGGGCCGAAGGAATCCGGCCGCCCGCGATCGTTGTGATCGGGCCCACGGCCGGCTTCACCGGCGCACCGGAAGCCGCCGATAACGGTCGGTTACAGTGACCCACTGTGCTCGATAACCCCCCTGCTGTGCAGTATCCGGTGACGAAACGGGCCTTCGGACTCGCCATCCTCGTCCTGAGCGGGCTACAGCTGATGGTGGTGCTGGACGGCACCGTGGTGATCCTCGCCCTGCCGCGCCTGCAGGCGGAGATGGGCCTGTCCAGTTCCGGTAGCGCCTGGACCATCACCTCCTATGGACTCCCCTTCGCCGGGTTGATGCTGCTGGGCGGGCGGATCGGCGACTCCTTCGGCCGGCGGCGCATGTTCGTGCTCGGGGTGGGGCTGTTCACCCTCGCCTCCTTGCTGTGCGGGCTCGCCCAAAACGAAGCCATGCTGATCGCGGCGCGCGCGTTCCAGGGCACCGGTGCCGCGCTGGCCGCACCCACCGCGTTCGCCCTCGTCGCGAGCACCTTCGCCCCCGGCAAGGTGCGTAACCAGGCCTTCGCCATCTTCGGTTCCATGGTCGCGTTGGGCTCGGTCGGCGGGCTGGTGATCGGCGGCGCCCTCACCGAGGCCAGCTGGCGCTGGATCTTCCTGATCAATGTGCCGATCGGCATACTCATCGTGATCGGCGCCCTCGTCGCGTTGCGCGATACCGGCCACCAGCGCCTCACGCTGGATGTGCGGGGGGCGTTCCTGGGCACCCTGGCCTGCGCGCTGATCGTTTTCGGTGCCACCGAGGGGCCCGAACTCGGCTGGGACAGCCCGTATGTCTACGGCTCGCTGATCGCCGGGGCCGTGCTGCTGCCGGTCTTCGTGTTCGCCGAACGCTATGTCGACAACCCGCTGCTGCCGTGGTCGCTGTTCGACAGCCGCGACCGGGTCGCGACCTTCGTGGTGATCCTGCTCGCCAGCGGTGTCCTGGGCGCCACCACCTATTTCGCCGGGTTGTTCGTACAGAACGTGGTCGGTTACAGCCCTCTCGTGGCCGGGGTGTCGTTCATTCCGTTCACCGTCGGCGTCGGCGTCGGCAGCGCGGTGGCGACCCGGCTGGCGCTCTACATCGCGCCCCGCTGGCTGCTGGTGGGCGCGGCGGTGGTACTGGTGGTCGGGCTGGGTTACGGGTCCACCCTGGACGGCGGGGTCGGCTACTGGACCACCCTGCTGCCGCTGTTCCTGGTGATCGGCTTCGGTATCGGTATCGCCATGGTGCTGATCCCGCTGTGCGTACTGGTCGGGGTGCCGCCGGACGAGATCGGCCCGCTGTCCGCGATCGGCCAGATGTTCCTGAACCTGGGCACTCCCATCGCCATCGGCGTACTGACCCCGCTGGCAGCGTCCCGGACCCTGTCCGAAGGCGGCACCACCGGCAAACCGGCCGATATGACCCCCGCGGAGATCGTCGCGCTCGGCCACGGTTACACCCTGGCCCTGCTGGTGGCCGCCATCGGTGCGCTGCTGGTCGGGCTGATCGCGTTGACGCTGCGCTACACCGCCGCGGAAGTGGCCCGCGCCCAGCACGCCCAGGACGAGGCGCAGTCCGCGTGATCCCCTGCCGCGCCGATTCCGTCGGCGCGCGGCAGGGGAGGGTTACGCCCCTCGTCGGTCACAACTGTCCGGTGATCTTGGTGGGAGTGATCCGGACACTCACCCGGGGACCGTCGTTCACGGAGTCCGGATTGAACTCGGCATAGGGTTTCCCGGTGTATTTACGTGAGATCCGGTTGCCGACCACCATATCGGGGTCCGGCGTGAGGGTGGCGGTGCCCCGGATCTCCGCGTACACATAGGGATTGTCCGGCGGGTTGATCAGTACCGAGATCCGCGGATCGCGGGCGAGGTTCTTGCCCTGCACCCGGTCGGTGGTGGTGGAGTAGAGCAATTCGTCGCCGTCGCGATCGAGCCAGGTAACCGTGAGATGCGGATGCCCGTCCCGGCCGATGGTGGCCACGGTGACGAACAACCTGTTCTCATCGATGTATTTCTTGAGACTGTCGGACAACACGATCTTACTCATGCTCACGATCAACTCGCGGTCTCGCCCGATCATTCCGGTTCCTCCGTCTCAGCCGGCCGGATGCCGCCTTTCCCGCCGAGCGATGCCGATCGCCGGGGCCACCACCGCGGCGATACCGCCCTTCCGGCCGCTCGCGGGATCCGTCGAATCGACTCCACCCCACGATGAAACGCGTTACAGTTTCCGGCACCCGGGCGCCCCGGCGCACCTCCGGCGCCGCCGCGGTGGCCCGGGCCGGATCCGCGCCGTGGCCGGATGGCGTCAGGAGGACGATGATGCCCGACGAAATAGATCCCACCGAACATCTGCGGCTCACCACCAGCCGACGCGATCTGGACACCCTGACAGAACAGCTCACGCACTGGCTGGGCGATCGCGTACACGCCGACGAACCACCGGTGATCAGTTCGCTGTCCCGGCCGCAGGCCGGCGGACTGTCGAGCGCCTCGGTGCTCTTCGACGCGCACTGGATATCCGGTGGCGAGCCCGACAGCGGGTCGTTCGTCGCGCGAATGGTGCCGGAGGAGGGCGCCTTCCCGGTATTCCAGCACTACGATCTGGAACTGCAGTACCGGATCATCGGCGAGATCGCCGCGGCGACCGATGTGCCGCTACCCCGGCTGCGCTGGCTGGAAACCGACAGCGCCGCCTGCGGTTCCCCGTTCTTCGTCATGGACCGGGTGGCCGGGCGAATTCCGGGCGACAACCCGCCGTATGTCTTCGCGGGCTGGCTGTACGACGCCACACCCGCCGAACGATCCGAACTCGCCCACAACACGCTGGACGTTCTGGCCCGGATCCACGCCGTTCCCGCCCCGGCGCAGCGTTTTCCGCAATTGGACGGCCCCGGGACCGCCCTGCGCCGCCACCTCGACGGCCAGCGCACCTGGTACGAATGGGCCCTGGCGGCCGACGGATTCGACATTCCGCTGATCGAGCGGGCCTTCGACTGGCTCGAGGCGCATTTCCCCGCCGACCCCGGTCCCGAGGTACTCAGCTGGGGCGATGCCCGGCCGGGCAACATCATCTACGACGGGTTCACTCCGATCGCGGTCCTGGACTGGGAGATGGCCGCGCTGGGGCCGCGGGAACTGGACCTGGCCTGGATGATCTTCCTGCACCGGTTCTTCCAGGACATCGCCACCGGCTTCGATATGCCCGGCCTCCCCGACTTCCTGCGCCGCGACGATACCGTGGCCCGATACGAGCAACTCAGCGGTCATACCGTCCGGGACCTGGACTTCCATCTGACCTACGCCGCGCTGCGGCACGCGATCGTCATGGCGCGGATCAAACGCCGGATGATCCATATGGGTGAGGACACCGCACCGGCCGAGCGCGACGACTACATCATGCACCGCGCGTCCCTGGAAGCCATGCTCGACGGCACCTACGGATGGGAATGAGATGAGCGAGACCACCCCGGCCTCGGCACCGGGCCCCCTGGACGAGTATCCGATCCACCAGACCCCACTGCCGATCGGCCGGGCGGCCACCAGCGACCGGAACTTCTACGACCGCAGTTACTTCAACGCTCACAACCGGGACGGCGCGCTCATGCTGGTGACGGGGTTCGGGGTGTATCCGAACCTCGGTGTCCGCGATGCCTATGCCGCCCTGCGCCGGGGGGACGAGATCGTCTCGGTGCGGTTCTCCGACGCACTCACCGAGCGCAGCCTGGACATGGCGGTCGGCGGCTACCGGATCGACGTGGCGGAACCGCTGCGGCGGATCAGGGTGCGATGCGAACACGACGAACTCGGTTTCGACCTCCGCTGGACCGGCACGTTCCCCGCCGTCCAGGAACAGCCGCACGTCATGCTCGCCGGGAACCGTCCGACACTCGACGCCTCCCGGTTCGCGCAGGTCGGCTCATGGGAAGGCACGATTTCGGTCGCCGGCGAGGAGATCGCCGTCTCCTCCGAGGAATGGATGGGCACCCGGGACCGCTCCTGGGGTATCCGGCCCGTCGGTGAAGCCGAGCCGCCCGGCCGGTCGGCCGCCGAGAACGCGGGCGGATTCTGGTGGCTGTACGTACCGCTGCGGTTCGACGATTTCGCCGTCGTGGTGATCATCCAGGAGAACCCCGACGGCTACCGCACCCTCAACGACGCGGTCCGGGTGTTCCCGGACGGTTCGGTGGAGCAGCTGGGCTGGCCACGGATCACCATCGACTACCGCTCCGGAACCCGTCACCCCGAGCGGGCACGCCTGGAGCTGTGCACATCCGACGGGAAGCCGCTGACCCTCGATATCCGCACCGTTACCGGGATACCACTGCACATCGGCTGCGGCTACGGTGGCGACCCGGACTGGCAACACGGGCAGTGGAAGGGCCGCGACTGGGCGCTGGCCGGGCGCTACGACCTCACCGCCCCGGATATCGCCGGACGGATCCCGTGGGGGGTCACCGACCATATCGCGCACGCACGCTGCGGCGATGCCGAGGGCTGGGGCCTGTTCGAACACGCCAGTGTCGGACGGCACGACCCCACCGGTTTCGCGGATCTGGCGGCCGTGGCGCCCTGATACCGGCGTAGTGGGCTCCGGTTCCGGCTGCTGGGAATCAGGACACCTGATCCTCGCCCGGCCGGACCACGGCCGCGGCGACGACCACACCGGCCACCACTCGCCGGGGTACGACCAGCGGTCCCCCGCCGACGAGCAGGGCCGCGGCCTCGGCGACGCCCGGAATTCCCAGTGCCGCCGCGACGCGCGGCGACGGGTTGGGCACCCGGACACCGGCGAGCCGATCGGGAGAGCAGCCGTGGAGGGGCACTCCCAGCGTGGCCGCGGCGAGCCGGGGACCCGCTTCCGCGGCTCGGCGGTCGAGAGTCGCCAGGCAGGCGATCCGCTGTCCGGGCAGCGCCTCCGCCAGGGCCTCCAGGATGCGCTCGGCGGGAAGGCAGGGCCGTAAGCCCAGCCCGACGGCGAGTCCGTCCCGCGGCGATTCAGCCGAGCCCGCGTAGGTTTCCCGCGGTCTCACCGGACCGGAGCGGCCACGTCGCCGAGGCGGTGGGCACGCGCGGCGGTCACGAACCGGTTCACCGCCGCCGGGTTCCCGGCCGGGTGGGTGTGCAGATAGGACGCGTGCACGGCATGGACGAGCGCGCCTTCACGCACCCGCTCCCCACCCGAACGCCATCCCCATGCCGCCGGCGCCGCGGCGCTACGCAGCAGCCGGGTGCGGTGGAACTCGTGACCGAGCACCCGCTCGCCGGCCTGCCACAGCGGGGAGTCGGCCAATGCGACGGCCTCCCGATAGCCCAGGGTCAGCCGGGGCCCGAATTCGGCCACCGCATCGATCACACCCGCCATCGGATGGCCGTCCAGAGAGTGGGTCAGGTACAGCAGCCCGGCGCATTCGGCGTGCACGGGCAGGCCCTGCCGCGCCCGCCGCGCGACCTCCTGCCGGAGCCCGCTGTTGGCCGCCAGGGCATCCGCGTGTTCCTCCGGGAAACCACCCGGTAGTACCAGCCCGGCGGTGTCCGCGGGCAGCGGATCGTGCAGCGGATCGAAGACGACGACCTGCGCGCCCGCGGCGGTGAGCAGTTCCCGGTGCTCGGCGTAACCGAAGGTGAAGGCCGGACCACCGGCCATCGCGATCACCGGGCCCGTCCCTTCCCGATACGTTTCCCCCGTGGCGGATCCGGCCGCGGCTTCGATATGCGGATCCCAGGCGGGGCCGGGGGCCGGCGCGGTGGCCAGAGCCGCCACCGCGGGTAGATCGATATGGCGAGCGACCAGCTCGGTCATGGCCTCGACCGCCCGCACGGCCGCCACACCGTGTTCCACCGCGGGGATCAATCCCAGATGCCGGGAGGGAACCTCCAGATCGGGCAGTCGCGGAAGCGCGCCGAGTACCGGCAGGCCCACTCGATCACAGGCCGCCCGCAGCACCTGTTCGTGCCGAGCGCTGCCCACCCGGTTCAGGACGACACCACCCAGCCGGACCCCGCTGTCGAAGGTCGCGAACCCGTGCAGCAGCGCCGCCAGGCTCTGACTGTGCCCGCGCGCGTCCACCACCAGGATCACCGGCAGCCCGAGCAGGCCGGCGACCTGCGCGGTGGATCCCTCCGCGATCGGGTCCGCGGACCGGTCGTCGATACGCCCGTCGAACAGACCCATCACCCCCTCGACGACCGCGAGGTCCGCCTCGGCCGAGCCGTGGCGGTACAGGGGCGCGACCCGGTCCCGGCCGACGAGGACGGGATCGAGGTTGCGGCCCGGCCGTCCGGCGGCCAGCCCGTGATAGCCGGGATCGATGTAGTCCGGTCCCACTTTGAAGGGCGCGACCCGGTGGCCGGCCCGGCGCAGGGCGCCGATGAGTCCGGTGGCCACCGTGGTCTTTCCGCTGCCGGAAGCGGGTGCGGCCAGCACCACCCCCGGCGCCCCGGCGTTCATCGCGTCGCGCTCCGGCGGCCGGGGCACCGGTAGGACCCGTTCCGGGTCCGCGCCCCGCGGGTACCCACGCGGCTCACCATTCGATTCCCCGCTGGCCCTTACGTCCCGCGTCCATCGGGTGTCGGACCTTGGTCATCTCGGTGACCAGATCGGCCGCCTCGAGCAGCGCCGGGGGCGCGTCCCGGCCGGTGATGACGACATGCTGGTTGCCGGGCCGCGCGCGCAGCGTTTCCACCACCTCGTCCACCTCGACCCATCCCCACTTCAGCGGATAGGTGAATTCGTCGAGCACATAGAAACGGTGTTCCTCGGCCCGGAGCCGCCGGGCGATCTCCCGCCAGCCGGCCAGCGCCGCGGCGGCATGATCGGTTTCGGTGCCCTGTTTACGGCTCCACGACCAGCCCTCCCCCATCTTGTGCCACTGCACCGGGCCGCCCACACCGGTGTCGGCGTACACCCGGCCCAGTTCGCGGAACGCCGCCTCCTCGCCGACCTTCCATTTGGCGCTTTTGACGAACTGGAAGACCGCGATATCGAAGCCCTGGTTCCAGGCCCGCAACGCCATACCGAACGCGGCGGTGGATTTCCCCTTACCGGCCCCGGTGTGGACGGCGAGCACCGGCTGGTTGCGCCGCTGGCGCGTGGTGAGCCCATCGTCGGGCACGTGCTCGGGTACCCCTTTGGGCATGAGATCTCCTCGGTATCGTTCGGGATCGTGCGCGTCAGGCCGCTCGGCGACCGGCCGCACCGGTCCGGACCACCTCGGCCACCGCCGAACCGGTCAGTTCGGTGAGCCGCACCGGCGTGGCGCGTAGCGCGGCGGCCAGCTCGGCGGCCAGGCCGAGCCGGATCATTCCGCGTTCACAGTCGACGACGATCGCGGTGACGCCGTCTCCGGCGAGCGCGGCGGCGGCCGCCCGGGCCCGCGGGACGGGATCGGCGCCGCCGGTGGCGCGTCCGTCGGTGAGCAGGACCAGCATGGCGCGGCGCTGCGGATCGCGGACCCGTTCCCGCAGCACCACCTCCCGCGCGGTGCGCAGACCCGCGGCCAGCGGGGTCTTACCGCCGGTGCGCAGACCGGCGAGGCGGCGCACCGCGATATCGACCGAGGAGGTCGGTGGCAGTACCAGCTCGGCTTCGCTGCCCCGCACCGAGATCACCGCGACCTTGTCCCGCCGCTGGTACGCGTCGCGCAACAGTGTCACCACGGCTCCGGTCACCGCGGCGAGCCGGTCGCGGGCGGCCATGGACCCGGAGGTGTCCACCACGAACACCACCAGATTGCCTTCGCGCCCCTCCCGGTATGCCCCGCGCAGATCATCCGGCGCGAGCATCAGCGGCCCGGTGCGGCGGCCACGCGCGCGCTGATGCGGCGCGGCCGCCCGCAGGGTGCCCAGTAGATGGAGACCACCGGCGAGGTCGGGAGTCGAGTTCACCACCCGGCCCTGCCGGGTGCGGGCCCGGGAACGCCGGCCGGGAGCGCCTTCGCCCACTCCGGACACTTCCCAGCGCGGCGGGCGGACCGGGGCCGCCACCGGGGCGCTCGTCTGCCCGGTGCGGGCTGGGCCGTCCGGGGAGGTCGGCCCGCCCGGGTTCTCCTCCCCGGGCCGCCCGGCGCCACCGCCGGGTCCGTCGGGATCGTCGTCGGGATGCTCCGGGCCCGCCCCGGACTCCGGCTCGGGCCCCTCCGCGCCGGCGGGCGAATCCGGCGGATCTCCGGCCTGTTCCGCCGCCTCGCGCATGGCGTCGTCGAGTTGCTCCTCGGTGATGCCCGGTTCGTCGAACGGATCCCGGCGGCGCCGGTGCGGTAGCGCCAGCTCGGCGGCCACCCGCACATCCTCGGCGGTGACAGCGCCGCGGCCGCACCAGGCGGCGTGCGCGGCGGCGGTCCGGGCGACCACCAGATCACCGCGCATACCGTCCACATCGAACGAGGCACAGACCGCGGCGATCCGCCGCAGTTCGCCATCGTCGAGGGCGATCCCGGGCAACCGGTCGCGCGCGGCGAGGATGCGCTCGGCGATCTCGGCATCCGCGGGGGCGTAGGCGGCGGCGAAACCGGCGGGGTCGGCCTCGTAGTCCAGGCGGCGCCGTACCACGGCCATCCGCACGTCCACCTCCCGGGAGGCCGTCACGTCCACGGTGAGACCGAACCGGTCCAGCAACTGGGGACGCAGTTCGCCTTCTTCCGGATTCATCGTGCCGACCAGCACGAATCGGGCGGGATGGGAATGCGAGATACCGTCCCGTTCGATATGGACACGGCCCATCGCCGCCGCGTCCAGCAGAATGTCCACCAGATGGTCGTGCAGTAGGTTCACTTCGTCCACGTAGAGCACACCGTGGTGGGCCGCGGCGAGCAGACCCGGCCGGAATGCCTGCTCACCGTCGCGCAGGACGCGCTCCAGATCGACCGAACCGACAACCCGATCCTCGGTGGCCCCGACCGGCAGTTCCACCAGCCGCGCCGGGCGGGCCCCGGATTCGTCCACCACCGGCGGCAGCAGCCGCGCCAGCGCGCGGACCACGGTCGATTTCGCGGTGCCCTTCTCACCGCGCACCAGCACTCCGCCGATACCGGGATGTACGGCGCACAGGATCAGCGCCAGCTGCAGCCGTTCCTGACCGACCACCGCGGAGAAGGGGAACCCGGCCTCCCCGGCATCGGTGACGAGCGTGCGGGGGGCGGGCCGGGCGGTTTCGGTATAGGACACGGCCCCACTCTAAAACGTGACGGCCGCCGCCCGGCTCTCCCCTACCCGGACGGCCGGTCCCGCTTGCGTATCCGGCTAACCGCGGCGCATGGGCACGTGCGCGACCCCGTCCTCGACGAATTCCTCCCCGTCGACCTCGAAGCCGTGCTTGGTGTACAGGTCGATCAGATAGGTCTGCGCGCTCAGCCGGACCGTATGCGACCCGGCCTCCGCCAGCGCGGCCTGCAGCAGCCGGGTGGTGTAGCCGTGGCCGCGGGCCTCCACCGCGGTACACAGCCGGCCGATCCGGAACGATTTCACCCCGTCCTCGTGTTCCTCGAGCAGGCGCAGGGTGGCGATGACCTCGCCCTCGTCGTCCAGCCAGAAATGCCGTGTCTCGGGCAGCAGATCCTGCCCGTCGAGTTCCGGGTACGCGCATTTCTGCTCGACCACGAACACTTCGACTCGCAGCTTCAGCAGCTCGTACAGGATGGCGGTGTCGAGATCCTGCGCCCATGACCGTCGGAGTGCAACCGTAGACATCATCGCGCCTTGCTATCACACCTCGGCGCCGGATGCACGCGAATGCCCCCATGCCGCCGATCGCAGCCGTGGGGCATGCGCGAAAGGACCCACGGGCCGGTGCCCGTGGGTCGCTGCCGCAGCCGGACGCGGTGTCAGGCTCCGGCGTGGGCCCCGGCGGGGGCTGCCCGGCCGGTGAGCTGCAGGGTTTTACCGGTCCACTCCCAGACCTCGGCGAACAGCCCCTGGTTCTCCGAGAGCTTCACGCCCAGCGACGGAACCATTTCCTTCAGCTTGGGGGTCCAGGTGGCGTATTCGGCCGGGAAGCAGCGCTCGAGCACATCCAGCATGGCGGTCACACACGTCGAGGCACCGGGCGAGGCGCCCAGCAGACCGGCGATGGACCCGTCCTGCGCGGCGATCACGGCGGTACCCAGTTCGAGTACCCCGCCCACGCCCTTACGGCGGATCATCTGCACCCGCTGCCCGGCGGTGATCAGTTCCCAATCCCGGCCCTCGGCGCGGGGGATGAACTCCTCCATCGTGTAGACCCGGCCCGCCTGCGATTTCATCAGCTCGGTGACCAGGTACTTGACCAGCCCCAGCTCGGTGACACCGACACCCAGCATCGGGGCCAGATTGCCGGGTTTGATGGATTTGAACAGGTCGGCATAGCTGCCGTCCTTGAGGAACTTCGGGGTCCATCCGGCGTAGGGGCCGAACAGCAGACCCGGTTTACCGTTGATGACCCGGGTGTCCAGATGCGGTACCGACATGGGGGGCGCGCCGACCGCGGCCTTGCCGTACACCTTGGCCTCGTGCTTGTCGATCAGCTCGGGGTTGGTACAGCGGAGGAACTGGCCGGAGACCGGGAAGCCGGCGAATCCGCGGATCTCCTTGATTCCCGATTTCTGCAGCAGCGGCAGCGCACCACCGCCCGCGCCCACGAAAACGAACTTGCTGATCAGGGTGCGGCTACGCCCGGTACGGGTATTGCGCACGGTGACCTTCCAGCTACCGTCGCGCTGTTTGGCGAGATCGCGCACCTCGTTACCGAACGCGATCTCGCCGCCGCTGGCCCCGATATAGGCGAGCAACTCCTTGGTGAGCGAACCGAAATCGATATCGGTCCCGCCGTCGGTCCAGTTGAGCGCCACCGGCTCGGAGAAATCACGGCCGCGGGCCATCAGCGGCAACCGTCGGGCGAACTCGTCGGGGCTGTCGATGTACTCCATCCCCGCGAACAGCGGGTGCCGCGCCAGCGCCTCGTACCGTTTGCGCAGGTACTCCACATCGGCGGCGCCGTGCACGAAACTGACGTGCGGAATGGGGTTGATGAAGCGGGAGGGGTCGGACAGGATGCCGTTCTCCACCGCGTATGCCCAGAACTGACGCGATACCTGGAACCGCTCGTTGATATCGACCGCCTTGCCGACATCGACCGAACCGTCCGGCCTCTGCGGGCTGTAGTTGAGCTCACACAGCGCCGAATGCCCGGTACCGGCGTTGTTCCACGGATCACTGCTCTCGGCCGCGGCGGCGTCCAGTCGTTCGAATACCGTGATCGACCAGTCCGGCTGCAACTGGCGCAGCAGTGCGCCGAGGGTGGCGCTCATGATGCCGGCACCGATGAGGACTACATCGGTCTTTTCAGTCTGGGCAGCGTTCGGCACGGGTGTTCGACTTCCTTGTCCTGGTGCGCGGGGCGCACATCCGCTCGGGATGCGGCCCGCTGGGGCACGGGCGCATATGCAGTTGTGTACGGCGGCTGTTATCGGTGGCGACGCCGGGCCCGCGGGCCCGGCCGAATGTAGGTTACCCGTCGTTCACTACTGCTAATTGTGCACCTCGACACGCGCGGAATCCGCAGCCAGTGCGGCGATTGTGACGTAGATTCCTCCGCTGTGAAGCGGTCACCCGTACCGCCGCGGACAGGCCGTCACCTAGATTGGAGGCCGTGACGAACGAATTCCCGGCAGGTACGAGCGCGCCGGGACGGGCCGCTACCTGGCAGCCGGATGTCCTCGGCGACGGCTACGAATACCGCACCGTCGACCTCGGCCCCGACCCGGACGGCGAGGGCGATATCGTCGCCACCTTGGTCCGCCACCTACCCGAGCCGGATACCGCCGGCACGGCCGGTCCGGTGCTCTACCTCCACGGCTTCACCGACTATTTCTTCCACCGGCACGTCGCCGAACATCTGACCGCCCGGGGCCATCGGTTCTACGCGTTGGATCTCCGCAAATGCGGCCGCTCCCTGCGTCCGGGACAAACCCCCCACTTCATCGGCGATCTGGCGCTCTACGACCGTGAGCTGAACGAGTCACTGCGCATCATCCGCGCCGAGGCGGGGCCGGATGTGGTGATCATGGCCCATTCCACGGGTGGTCTGGTGACGCCGCTGTGGCTGGACCGGCTCAACCGTTCCGGCGGTGCCGCCGAGGCCGGTATCAGCGGCTTGGTCCTGAACAGTCCCTGGTTCGATCTGCAGGGTCCGGCCTACGTGCGCACGGTGGGCACCCAGGTGATCAACACCCTGGGCCGGTTCCGCGCCAAGTCGGCGCTACCGCTCGGCAAATCCAGCGCCTACGGCGACAGCCTGCACCACACCGCGGCCGGGGAATGGGACTACGACCTGGACTGGAAACCCCGGCACGGCTTCCCGGTGCGCGCGGGCTGGTTGCGGGCCATCCGCAGAGGTCACGCCGAACTGCACCGCGGCCTGGATATCGGCGTCCCCGCCCTGCTGCTGCGGTCCAGGCTCACCCGGTTCGCCCGGGAATACGGCCCGGCCGTGGACGTGGCGGACGCGGTGCTGGATGTCGCGCAGATCCAGCGCTGGGCGGGCTGCCTGGGCGACCGCACCAGTATCGTGCCGATCGACGGGGCGCGCCACGATGTGTTCCTCTCCGCGGAGGGCCCGCGGAACGAGGCGTTCCGGGAGCTGGACAACTGGCTGGACTGGCTGACCGGCTACCGCGCGTCCCGGCGTCCCTGACCCGCGCCGAAGCGGCTCCGGCCGCGTTCACCACATACTGGTGCGCAGGACGATCTCGGTGGCGAACTCCTGATCCGCCTCGGCAGCCACATTGTCGACATCGATACCCACCACCCGGAATTCGCCGTACACGTACCGCCCGGAGCTGTCGGCGACCGACCGCGGCAGCCCCTTGGTCACCAGAACGGTGGTGGGCAATTCCACCGCCGGACAGCTGGGGTCCCCGACCGCGCCGGAGCCGTGGGGGACCGCCGGATGACCGCGGTCGGCGACGATCAGGCTGACGAACCGGCCGAATCCGGTGGCGCACACCCGCCACGCCACCTCGGCGCCCGAACCGCGGGCAGCGACGTTCGCCCAGGGCACCCCGATCTCGTCGAGGGCCGCGTAGACACCCGCGGTGTCCAGTCCGTCGGTGTCCTCGAAAACAATGGTCCGCAGATCGGAACTGTGCAGCCGCGCGCATACCCGGTCGTAGACATCCGGTGGGTCACCGGAATCGGGGAACAGCAGGACACAGTGCCGGGTCACCGGTCCATCCACCCGGAGGGTCCAGCCCCGGTCACCGACCGTGATGCGCCGAGATTCCATGCCGCTCGACGCTACACTGCGCACCGGCGCGGCACGGCGGTCACCGCGGAACCGGAGGGCGATCGTGACGCAGTATCCCGCCCCGGGCCGACCGGATCCGGGTCATCGCTCAGCCGGTCTCCGAAAGCACCGCCGGGGTAACGCGGATCACCGGCAGCCCGGATGGAACGCCTTCGGCGAGGAGCCGGTCGAGCCGGGACACCTCGAGATGTTCGGCCACGAGATCGGCGAGCAGATCGAGCTGGGCGGCGCGGACGGCGGCCACGCGGGTGTCCGCGGCGACGGTGAAACCGGTCCGGCCCGCGGCCCGGGCGACCTCGGTGAGCCAGGCGCGGCGGAATTCGTCGGATTCCAGCAGACCGTGCAGGTGGGTGCCCCAGAGCGCGCCCCGGACGCTGCCCTCGCCATCCGCGGCGGGCTCGGCGCGGTCGGCCGTGGGCTCCGACCACCCCGTGAGGTGCAGCCACGCGGTCTCGGTGCTGCCTCGGACCAGACCGTGATGGATCTCGTAGCCGGACGCGGCGATACCCGCCCCGGCGGCGAGTCCCGGCGCACCCACCGCCGTGGTGCGCCGCAGCACCTTGCGCGGACCGAATTCGATATCCAGATCGAGCAGCCCCAATCCCGCGACCTCGCCCGCACCGGATTCCACGGTGTCCACGATGCGCCGGCCCAGCATCTGGTAGCCGCCACAGATGCCCAGGATCGGCAGCCCCGAGGCCGCCCGCCGGGCGAGCGCATCGGCGATTCCGGTGCGGCGCAACCAGTTCAGGTCATCGACGGTGGCCTTGCTGCCGGGCAGGACCACCAGATCGGCGCCCGCCAGCGCGGCGGCATCGCTCACCCAGCGCACCGCGACACCGGGTTCGCAGGCGAGAGCCTCCACATCCGTCGAATTGGAGATCCGGGGAAGCCGCACGGCGGCGACGGTGAGCCATTCACTGCCGACCGGTGCGCCCGGCCGGCCGACCGGTGCCCCCGATACCGTCCCCAGCGAGTCCTCGGCGTCGATCCAGAGATCGTCGCGGTACGGCAGCACACCCAAGGTCGGGCGCCCGGTCAGCGCGGCCAGCTGATCCAGGCCGGGACGTAGCAGCCCCACATCCCCGCGGAACTTGTTGATCACGAAGCCGGCGATCAGCCGTTGATCCGCGGGCTCCAGCACCGCGAGGGTACCGAAGAGATGCGCCAGCACCCCGCCACGGTCGATATCGCCGACCACCAGCACCGGTAGTTCGGCCGCCCGGGCCAACCCCATATTGGCCAGATCGGTGGCCCGCAGATTGATCTCCGCGGGTGAGCCCGCGCCCTCACAGATCACCACATCGAACTCGTCCCGCAGCGCGGCCAGTTCGGCGGCCACCACATCCCGCAGCCGGGCGCGGTGGGCCATGTAGTCGGCGGCGCCCACGGTGTCCACGACCCGGCCGCGCACCACCAGCTGCGAACGCCGGTCGCTACCGGGTTTCAGCAGGATCGGGTTGAAACGCACACTCGGTTCGAGATCGCACGCCTGAGCCTGTAGCGCCTGCGCACGACCTATTTCGCCGCCGTCCAGGGTGACGACCGAGTTGTTCGACATGTTCTGCGCTTTGAACGGTGCCACCCGGATCCCCCGGCGCCGCAGCATCCGGCATATCCCGGCCACCAGGACGCTTTTTCCGGCATCGGAGGTGGTGCCGGCCACGAGCAGCGCCGCACCGGGCCGGTTCACGGGAGGGTGAGGATCTCGGCCCCGGTCTCGGTGACCACCAGCGTGTGCTCGAACTGGGCCGTCCATCGACGGTCCTTGGTGACCACGGTCCAGCCGTCGTCCCAGATCTCGTAGTCGATACCGCCCAGGTTGATCATGGGCTCGATGGTGAAGGTCATCCCCGGTTCGATCACCGAGTCCACGGCGGGCTGATCGTAGTGCAGGATCACCAGGCCGCTGTGGAAGGTGGGGCCCACACCGTGCCCGGTGAAATCGCGCACCACCCCGTAGCCGAACCGGTTGGCGTAGGACTCGATCACCCGGCCGATCACGTTGAGCGCGCGACCGGGGCGTACCGCCTTGATGGCCCGCATGGTGGCTTCCTCGGTACGTTCCACCAGCAGTTTCACTTCTTCGTCGACATCACCGGCGAGGAAGGTGGCATTGGTATCGCCGTGCACCCCGTGGATGTAGGCGGTGACATCGATATTGACGATGTCACCGTCCTCGATCACCGTGCTGTCGGGGATACCGTGGCAGATCACCTCGTTGAGCGAGGTGCAGCACGATTTGGGGAATCCCTTGTAACCCAGGGTCGAGGGGTAGGCCCCGTGGTCGCACATGTACTCGTGCGCGATCCGGTCCAGTTCGTCGGTGGTGACACCCGGAGCCACCGCTTTACCGGCCTCGGCCAGCGCCCGCGCGGCGATCTGCCCGGCGATCCGCATCTTCTCGATGGTCTCCGGGGTCTGCACCCACGGTTCGGAGCCTTCCCGGGCCGTCTTCTTCCATACGTACTCCGGCCGTTCTATCGCCCGCGGGACCTCGCGGATGGGGGTGGGGGTTCCGGGGAGCAGTGGCTGTCGGGTACGCACGGACATGGTTCCAGAGTAGACTGCGCGCGCCCGCGGGTCGCCGGAACGGTCCGGCACCCGCGGGCAGACCCGTCCGCTCGCCCGGACGCCGCCGGGGCGCTCAGCGAGTGCGGCCGCCCGTGCGCGTCTCGAACGCGACCCGGTCACCGCGGTACAGCGCGGCCACTCGTTCGATCGGCCGGCCCTGGGTATCGATTCCGCGGCGCACCACCCGGAACAACGGCACGGCGGGGCGGCAGCCGAGCAGCCCGGCTTCTCGCGGCGCGGCCAGGACGGTTTCGATCCGCTCGGTCGTGCCGCCGTACTCGACACCGGAATCCTCGATGGTGGCCGCGAGCGAACCGAGCGGGTCGAAACCCGCGCGCAGCCATCCGAATCGGTCCAGCGACAGATCGATCCGCTCCAGCGCGATGGGCTCGCCGTCGGCGTGCAGCAGGCGTTCCAGGGTCATGATCGGGGTCCGGGGCGGTAGTTCCAGATCCCGCGCGATCTCGCCGTCGGCGATACCGTCTTCCCAGGAGAGCAGGCTGCGGACCACCCCGGTGCCGTCGTCACCGGTGGGTTCGGGCGCGAGTGGGCGCACCACTTTCGGCCGGGCCAGCACGGTTCCACGGCCCTGTCGCCGGATGCGGCCCTCCACGGCCAGATCTCGTAGAGCATGCCGGACCGTTTCCCGGGCGACACCGAAACGGCCCGCGAGTTCGCGTTCCGCGGGCACCCGATCACCGGGACGTAGCGCGTCGAGCATCGTATCGAGTTCCGCGCGTACGCGATACACCTTCGACAGGGACCCGATATCCGGCGGCACCGCGACCGCCGCACCGAGATCGTTCCGCGCCGTTACGGCGCCCTCCGGCTGCCTCATGGCAGAAGCTACCTCCCATTGGCCGTACCACTCGGTAACCGGTCGTTCGCCACCGACCGGCCTTCAGGTCTGGGCCATTCGATATTCCACGGTCGTTCACGGGCCGGTCCGCCACGCTCGGACAGCGGACCGAACGCGGCGGTGACCCGCGGACCCCTACTGCACCGGCAACCGGCGCCGCCCGCCTGCCACCTCGGCGATCAGATCCGTATAACCGTCCACGAGTTCGGCGAGGTGGTACCAGTGCCGATGTGTCCGGTCACTGCGCACCCCGTCGGCTTCGATGGCCTGGTTCGCCGCGACCCAACTGCGTGCCATCCGGTCGATCACCGCACCCAGGCTTTCGGTGTGCAGGGAGGCGCCGTTGCGGTGCTGTGGCATCTTACGGGTGATCCAGTCGTTGATGTCGTCCATGAGTTCGGTTCGGCGGCAATCTATTTCGACTATCTCGGCCATATCCCGAACATGCGCCCGGCGCTTGTGCAGTTCGACGAGCGCGTGCGCGAAGCGCAATAGCACACGCTCTTGGACCCGCCGCCCCTGGAACGCGCACAGGAGTTGCGGCGCGGTCGGCAGGGCCCCCAGAGTGGGTGCGCTCATCGGCACCCCTCGGGCTCACCCGGCACCATCACACTCTGTACCAACATGATCGGCTCTCGATTCGGTTATCCCGGACATCGGATCGTTGTTCACAACAAGGCTAGCTGGATCATGCTCTTACAAATGCAAGAACACAAGACTTCAGTACGCAATGTTGCGAACAGCGTCATGCGCAAGCCTAACGATCCTTCCCGTGGAACCAAGCGCGGTCCCGTCGAAAAGGCATACCCGCCATGCTCGTTCCCGCCGGCGGTCCGAATCCCCGCCGCGCCGAACGATACCCGCATTACCGCCCGAACCAGGCCCGACATGGCAATACGCGACCACATCGCAACCGTGCCGAGATGTATTCGCGGCGCGCCCCGCGGACCGTACCCGAGCCTATGGTGTTGTCGCGCAAGGACCCCGGGCCCGTCGCCCGCTTGTCCAGACGCCTTTTTCCCGCTGCGACGGCGATGTTCGGCCCGCCCGCCGGCGGCACCTCCCCCACCCCTGCGAACGCACGCGCACCGGCCATCGTGATTGCTCCCCATTTGCCGATGGTGTCCGGAAGCCCACCCCGGCTGCGGCGCGGTACCGGCTACCGGGACCCCGCGGACCCACCTGCACCGATGGCCACCTACGGACCGGTCGGATGCGGTATGGATTCTCGGGAGAGTTGTCGACAAGGATGTGGACGCCATGAGCAATGCAGCCGACCCGCGTGCCGCGCGGGTGTCCGCCGAACTCACGGGACCGGGTGGACCGTTCGAGACGACGGAAGAGGAGGTGCTCGGCGCCCGCATCTCGGTACTACGCCATCGGCGCCGATCGCTGCGTGAACTGCTCGACGCATCGACGGCCTGGGGCGAGCGCGATTATCTCGTCACCGCGCAACGCCGGATCTCTTTCACCGAACACGCCGCCGCCGCGACGGCACTGGCGCGCGGTCTGGCCGACGAGTACGGAGTCGGTCGCGGCGACCGCATCGGCATCCTGGCCGCCAACACCCCCGAATGGGTGATCACCTTCTGGGCGGCACAGTGCCTGGGGGCGATCGCCGTCGCGTACAACGCGTGGTGGGCCGCGCCGGAAATCGCCTACGGCCTGCGGCACACCGAGCCGGTCGTCCTGGTCGCCGATACCGCACGCGCCGCGGCCGCCGCCGGAGCCGGGATCCCGGTCCTCACCATGACCGAAGACCTGCCGCGCCTCATCGCCGAGCACACCGGCGTGGTTCCCGTCGTACCGGTCACCGAGGACGACCCGGCCGTCGTGCTGTACACCAGCGGGACCACCGGCCGGCCCAAAGGTGTGGTGCACACCCACCGGAATCTGATCGCCGTCAGCGACTACCACCGCTACACCGACGCGGCCGGCGCGCTGCTGGCCGGTCGGCCCCACCGGGAACCCAGTGACAAACGGTTCCTGCTCACCTCACCCCTTTTCCATATCGCCAGCCTGCACAATCTCGCAGTGCCCCGGCTCGCCACCGGTGCCGCGGTGGTCCTGCACACCGGCCCGTTCGACGCCGCCCGCGTGCTGTCGCTGATGGCCCGGGAACGAATCACCAACTGGGGCGCGGTACCGACCCTCGCCGCCCGGCTACTGGAACACGATCCGGCCGGCTACGACCTCTCCGCGCTCACCGCGCTGTCCCTCAACGCCGCACCGTCCTCCCCCGCCTTCCAGCAGCGGCTGCGGGCCCGCCTGCCCGCGGCGGGGGTCGCGCTCACCACCAGCTACGGTCTCACCGAGAGTGGTACCGCGGCGACCGTGGCCACCCCGGCCGAACTCGCGGCCGATCCCGAGACCGTCGGCCGGCCGATACCGGGCGTCTCGATCGAAATCCGTGATCCCGACGGGACTCCGCTGCCCGAGGGCAGCGAGGGCGAGATCTGGATCCGCAGTCCGTATGTCATGCGGGGCTATTGGCGCGACGAGGCGGCTACCGCGGCCGCCATCGACTCTCGGCGTTGGTTACGCACCGGCGATTTCGGCACACTGCGCGAAGGCCGGCTGCGGATGACCGGCCGCCGTACCGATCTCATCCTGCGGGGCGGAGAGAACGTGTACCCCACCGAAATCGAGAACGTGCTCGACGAACACCCCGCCGTACTGGAATCGGCGGTACTGGGTGTACCCGACGACGAGATGGGCCAGCGGGTGGCGGCGGTGGTGGTGACCCGGGACCCGGCGGCGCTCACCGCCGCGGAACTCCGGGCGTTCACCGCCGAACGTCTCGCCTACTTCAAGGTTCCGGAGCGCTGGAGCATCACCGCGACACCGTTACCGCGCAATGCCACCGGAAAAGTGTTGCGCCGCGAGGTCGCCTTGTGAAAGCACGCCGGTCCACCGGCCACCGGCACCGTCCGGCCGGCCGCGGTGTCGTCTCGTTTATTGTGGCGGCACAGAGTGTGCGGTATCCGGGGCCCACGGTCGCCGGATACCCACGGTGCGCCGGGCGAAAGGGATGACATGGCAGGCAAACGCACCGTCCTCACGGCGGGTTTGCGCCGGCTCTCGGTGTTGCTGCTGGAGATGCGCGAAGATGCCGAACTCAGCAAAGAGGAGGTCAGCGCCCGCACCGGAATCAATGTGACCACCCTGTACCGCATCGAGACCGCCCAGGCCCGTCCGCAGCGGCGCACCCTGATGACCATGCTGGATCTCTACGGCGTGGAGGCGGCCCGGCGGCAGGAGGCTTTGGAACTCCTCTCCGACGCGCAGAAACCCGGGATGTCGCGACCCTACGAGGCCAGCCTGTCCGAGGTGTACGCGGCGTACATCAACTTCGAATCGGTGGCGTTGTCGGCGCGGCACTATCAGACCTCGTTCATCCCCGGCCTGCTGCAGACCGAGCAATACGCCATGGCCGTGATCGATACCTGTATGCCGAAACTGGAAGCCTCCGATCTGGAACGCCGGGCGCGCGCCCGGATGGACCGCGCGGCGGTACTTGCCAAGGACGAACCGCTGGAACTGTGGGTGGTGCTCGACGAGGCCGCTATCCGCCGGGTGGTCGGCGGTCCCGAGATCATGAGCGGGCAATTGCGCCGGCTGGCCGAGGCGACCAAACGCAAGAACGTGATCCTGCAGATCCTGCCCTTCGACGCGGGGGCCCACCCCGGGATGGCCGGATCCTTCACCGTCCTCGATTTCCCGGACCCCACCGATCCCGAACTGGTCTACGTCGAAGGGATTTCCGGAGACGCACTCATCGAGGGACATACCGAGATCCGGCGTTTCGGGGTGATGTTCGACCAACTCCGGGCCATGGCGCTGAGCCCGCGGGATTCGGCGGAAGTGATCACCGCGGCCGCCGAATCCCTGGGCTGATCATGTGAACAGCAGGTGAAACAGGAGTTCGCGCACTGCCGAGTGGGTATATAGATCGAACGTGTTCGATCGGGGCACGTACCGGCCATTGTGGAAATGAGGGGTTCCCTTGGCAGATGTCACCGCCCGGCCCGAGCCGTCCCGGCAGCCCGAACTGAAGCGGGTCATCGGCCCGTGGCTGCTGTTGCTCTTCGTCGTCGGGGATATTCTCGGCACCGGTATCTACGCCCTCACCGGCCGCGTCGCCGGAGAGGTGGGCGGCGCCGTATGGGTGCCGTTCCTGGTCGCCTTCGGGGTCGCGCTGATCACCGGGTTCAGCTACCTGGAACTGGTCACCAAATATCCGCAGGCGGCCGGAGCCGCGCTCTATACGCACAAAGCCTTCGGCATCCATTTCGTGACGTTCATGGTGACGTTCACGGTTATGAGTTCCGGTATCACCTCCGCGGCCACCGCGGCCAAGGCGTTCGCCTCGAACTTCGGCGCGGCCTTCGCACTCGACCTCGGTGACGGTTTCGCCGTCACGCTGATCGCGCTGGCGTTCATGGCGGTCGTCGCCGCGGTCAACCTGCGCGGTGTCGGGGAAAGTGTGAAGGCCAATGTCCTGCTCACCTGCGTGGAACTGTCCGGCCTGCTGATCGTGATCTGTATCGGTATGTGGGCACTGGGCACCGGCGAGGGTGATTTCGGCCGGATCGTCGACTTCGACACCGGAGACCGCACCGCCTTCGGCGGCGTCATCGCGGCCACGACACTGGCCTTCTTCGCCATGGTCGGTTTCGAGGATTCGGTGAACATGGCCGAGGAGACCAAGGAGCCCAGCCGGATCTTCCCGAAGATCCTGCTCACCGGGCTCTTGATCACCGGGGCGATCTACGTGCTGGTGTCGATCACAGCGGTCGCGCTGGTGCCGCTGGAGCAGCTCTCCGAAGGCGATACCCCGCTCCTGCAGGTGGTCGAGATCGGCGCGCCCCGTTTCCCGACGGAGATATTCGCCTTCATCACGATGTTCGCCGTCGCCAACTCCGCACTGATCAATATGCTGATGGCGAGCCGGCTGCTGTACGGCATGGCCAAGCACAAGGTGGTACCCCGCCCGCTGGGCCGGGTACACCGATCCCGGCGCACACCGCATATCGCGATCGTCTTCACCACACTGCTGGCCTTCGGTCTGATCCTGTTCGTCGGTGCGGTCCCCGAACTCGGCGGCACCACCGCTCTGCTGCTACTGGTCGTCTTCACCATCGTCAACATCGCGGTGCTGGTGCTGCGCCGCGACGAGGTCGGGCACGACCATTTCCGCACCCCCACCCCACTTCCGGTACTCGCAGCGCTGGCCTGCGGCTATCTGGCCACCCCGTTCACCGATCGCAACCCCCAGCAGTACGCCATCGCGGGTGTCCTGCTGGCCGTGGGTGTGGTGCTGTGGGGGTTGACGGCGCTGTGGAACAAACCACACAATGTCCGGCCCGTCGATCCGGGGGTCGATCTCTGAGGTCACCATCACCTGCCCACCTCCGCCGGTTCACCAGTGGGAAGCGGGAATTCGTGGAAGTGACGAGCGCCCGTACGATCGGTAACGTATTCGCCGATGACAAGCATGGACGCCAGGTTCGGCGATGCTGCTGGGTCGGTGCCCCTGCCCAGCCCGTGGAACCTCAATGCCTACCTCGCCGAGGTGGCCGCACACCGGAAGCGGCCGATTTCCCTGCAGCCGGCGCACCGGTCGGCGCTGGCCGATCTGGGCTGCAACGGTAACGGTCTGTGGATCGCCCGCAAACACGACGACATCATCGTCTACGACGCCTCGGCCTCGGGCCGCAACGCCGATCACATCGTGCTGCACGCGATCGGTCATATGTTGCTGGGCCACGGTGGGCCGGCCGCGGAGGATCCCGAAACCACCCGGATCTCGCTCGGCGCGTTGAACGCCTCACTACTCGACGCGCTCGCGACGATCGCACCCGGCTCGATCACCCAGATCCTGGGGAAGGACGATTTCGGCGCCGACCGGGAACGGGAGGCCGGTGTCTTCGCCGAGATGACCATGGTCTACGCGGCGCTGCCGCGGCGGCGCAGCAGGTCTTTCTGGCCGTTCGGCCGGCGCCGGACCGGATAGGCGGACGGCACACGGGCGGGCAGGCGTATCCGGTTCCCGGCCGAACGTCTACGCTGTGCGCCGTGACCGAACCGCAACTCCCCCCGCATCCGGGGATCGCCCCGTTGGCCGGGCTGCTGGGTACCTGGTGCGGAGCCGGACAGGGCGACTATCCGACGATCGACTCGTTCGGGTACCTCGAGGAGATCACCTTCGGTCATCTCGGCCGGCCCTTTCTCACCTACCGGCAACGCACCCGCCATGCCGATGACGGCCGTCCACTGCACGTCGAAACGGGTTACCTGCGTTGCCCCGGCTCCGACCGGGTGGAACTCGTACTCGCCCACCCCACCGGCATCACCGAGATCTGCGAGGGCGAACTGATCCGCACCGGCGAGGAGATCCGCATGGAACTGGAGGCCACGTCGATCGGCACGAGCACGACGGCCAAGTCGGTTACCGCGCTGAGTCGCTCCATCCGCCTGCACGGCGATGTCATCGACTACACGCTGCGGATGGGTGCGGTCGGGCTAACCCCGCAGGATCACCTCACGGCGAATCTGCACAGGGTATGAACAGAACATAACGCGACGATCACGGACTCCACCCCGCCGGTCACGATTCATCCCGCATCGGTTTTCCTCGGCTGTCCGCCTTGTCTCGGTCCCTGATTCCGGCTTAGGTTGACCTGACAGCAAATCACCAGACAACTCTTCCGCAGAGCCCGGTAGCGCAGGAGCCCCCCGAGCTCGCTATCTGTCGAACCTCTGAATCGGAGGGAGCCGGAAATGAAGCGTTACACCGTTGCTTTCATCACTGCCGGAATGATTCTCGGCGGTACCGGTGTCGTCGAAATACTCGGGACCGACACCGCCTCGTCCGCACCGATCTCCGATCGGACCGTATCGGTCGTCGCGCCCGCCGGGGTGAGCGGGCCCGGATCGACCGATACCGCCACCACGGAAACCGGTGACCGTTACGCAACCGGCGCGGATACCACCACCACCGGGCCGTGACCGAGCCGGCGCTGCCGCCGGTTCAGTACCCGGGCGGCAGCGCCACCAGCATCTCCCGGGTCACCGCCACCGCGTTATCGGAACTACCACCCCTGACCAGCAATGTCGCGAACGCGAGATCGCCCCGGTACCCGACGAACCAGGAATGCGATCCGCCGTCTACCTCGGCTTCTCCGGTTTTGCCGAATACCGCGCCCTGATCGGCGATACGGTCGGCGGTGCCGCCCACCACCACCTGCCGCATCATCATCCGCAGCCCCCGCACCGTTTCCGGATCCAGTGCGGGTCGTTGCCCCTCGACCAGGGTGGGACGGTCGGCGATCAGATACGGGGTCGGCGCGGTTCCCGAGGCAACGGTCGCGGCCATGAGCGCCATACCGAAGGGGCTCACCACCACCCGCCCCTGGCCGATTCCGTCCTCCGTGCGCTGGGTGCGATCCTCGGCTACCGGCACCGAACCGGAAAAGGTCGGTAAACCGGGAATCGTGTAATCCGGTCCCACCCCGAAAGCGGCCGCGCTCTCCGACAGAGCCACGGGGGACAACCGGCTGGCCAATTTCGCGAACGAGGTATTGCAGGACCGCGCGTAGGCGGTAGCCAGCGGGACGTCACCCACGGTGAAGCCGTTGTAATTCGGAATGGTCCGCTCCCCGATGGTGATCGAGCTCGGGCACGACACCACCGTCTCCGGGCCCACCATGCCCGCGGCCATCGCGGCGGCCGCGGTCACCGTTTTGAATATCGAGCCGGGCGGATACTGCCCGATGGCGGCCACCGGTCCGTCCCGATCGGCGGCGGCGTTCTGCGCGATCGCGAGAATGCCGCCGGTCGAGGGCCGGATCACCACCATCATGGTTTGTTCGCGACGCCCGTCGACCGCGTGCTGGGCCGCGTTCTGGATCCGGCGGTCCACGCTCAGGGCGAACGACGGTGCCGGCTGCGCCGCCACCTCGTGCAGAATCCCTGTTTCCGCGCCGCCGGCATTACGCGCCACCACCCGCCAACCGGCTCGGCCGTCCACCTCGTCGATCACCGTCTGCCGGATCTGGGTCAGCAGATCGGGGGCGAAGTGCCGATCGGTGGGGGCCATATCCCACTCCTGGGTCACCCGCACTCCGGGAAGCCCGATGAGCTGGGGGCCGGCCCGGCCGAATTCCACTTCGTTGAGCACGATCACCGTATAGGCCCCGTCCGCCGCGCGAGCGGAGTTCAGGATCCGCGCCGGGGTGAGGCGTTCGTCGATCCCGATCAGCGCCTGCGACAGCGCCGCCGCCACCCGCCGCGGATCCGCGCCGGCGCCGGCATCGAAGGTCACCCGCGAGACCGTACCCGGTACCAGGACATCGCTACCGGACTGCTCGTTCACCCGGGCCTGCGGCGCGGGCCGCACCAGCAGCGCCATGGTCTGCGTATCACCGAGCCGAGGGTGTACCACGGTGCCGCTCCAGCGCACCGTCCAGCCGGCACCACTGCGCACCAGCGGCAACTGCCCGGTATAGGTCCAGCCGCGACCGCCGGCCAGCCGCCATTCGTAGGTGTAGTCGACGGTGGCGGTATCACCGGTGATCCGAGCCGCCCCGGACCGGGCATGTAGTTCCTCGGCGCCCAGCTCCTCCCATGCGGAAGTCAGCGCGGACAAGGCTTTCCCGGGCCGGCTGGTGCGGTTCGCGGCGGCCTCGATATCGCGGGCGGCGAAGGCCGCGAGGAAAGTATCCGCGGCGGTGATCGGGCCGTGTGCGCCCGCGACGCAGGCGGTCGCGGCGACAGCGAGTACCGCGACCACGACGGCGAGCACCCGACGGATCGTCATGGCCGCAGATCGTAGGCGACCGGTGGCCGTGATCACCTGCGGCACACCGGATCCTGTCCGATCAGTCCAGGAGAACGGTGGCGAAGGTGGCGATCTGCCGGAATCCGACCGTGCGGTAGGCGCGCCGCGCCGTCTCGTTGTAGTCGTTGACGTACAGGCTCGCGGTCCGGCCGGTGGCGACCACGGCGTTCGCCACGGCCGCGGTACCCGAGGTGCCCAATCCGCGTCCCCGATGCTCGGGATGGACCCACACTCCCTGGATCTGGCCGGTACGCCGGGACAATGCCCCGACCTCCGCCTTGTACACGACCTCGCCCTCGGCGAAGCGGGCCCAGGCCCGGCCCGCCTCGATCAGCCCGGCCACCCGCCGCCGGTAACCGCGACCACCGTCACCGGCGCGGGGATCGATCCCGACCTCCTCGATGAACATGGCGATCGCGGCGGCGAGATACCGGTCGAGTTCCTCGGGCCGGACCCGGCGCACCTCGGGGTCCGCGGCGGACAGGGCGTAACCGGTGAGAGCCAGGAGCGGCTGGGTGGCGCGCAGTTCCCGTTCCGGGCCCCAGTGCTCGGCGAGCATCTCCCACAGCGGCAACGCCAGTTCCTGCCGGCCGACGATCGAGGAACATAGTCGCGGCCAGCGGATCGCACGGTCGGCGAAAGCACGCAGCGCCTCACGACCACCCCGTAGCGGGATCAGGTTGACTCCGGAGAAGCACAGCGATTCGGCCGGCCCACCGTGACTCCACAGCTCGCCCTGACCGTAGCGGTTGTCCAGACCGTATTCCTGTAACCGGGCGGCGACCATACAGGTGGCCACCGGATCCTCGTCGAGCACCCGCAGCACCTGCGGCAGGTCACGCTTGGCGAGCTGGCGCGCGGGGGTATATCTCGCGCGCCGGGCCGGCTCCAGCAGACTCCGCACCACCACAGCCTGCCACGAACCACGACGGTACGGTACGAATATGCCGAAAGCGCCCGCTGTCACCGGCCGGCCGGGGCAGCGCGGCGCCGTCCGCCGGCGCCGCGCAGCGGTGGACGGTAACGATCAGCCCACGCTGACGACCGGCTGACCGGTCCCCGCGTCCTCACCCATCTCCTCGGCGATCCGCATGGCTTCCTCGATGAGGGTTTCCACGATCTGCGCCTCGGGCACCGTCTTGACGACCTCACCCTTGACGAAGATCTGCCCCTTACCGTTACCCGACGCGACACCGAGATCGGCTTCCCGCGCCTCCCCGGGGCCGTTGACCACACAACCCATGACCGCTACGCGCAGCGGTACCTCCAGCCCGTCCAGACCGGCGGTGACCTCGTTGGCCAGGGTGTACACATCGACCTGCGCACGACCACAGGACGGGCAGGACACGATCTCGAGCTTGCGCGGCCGCAGGTTCAGCGACTGCAGGATCTGCCCGCCCACCTTCACCTCTTCGGCAGGTGGCGCGGACAGCGAGACCCGGATGGTGTCACCGATGCCCTCGCTCAGCAGCGCGCCGAAGGCGACCGCGGATTTGACGGTGCCCTGGAACGCCGGGCCCGCCTCGGTGACGCCCAGATGCAGCGGATAGTCGCACTGTGCCGCCAGCTGGCGGTACGCCTCGACCATGACCACCGGGTCGTTGTGCTTGACCGAGATCTTGATATCGCCGAACCCGTGCTCCTCGAACAGGCTCGCCTCCCACAGCGCCGACTCCACCAGCGCTTCCGGCGTGGCCTTGCCGTACTTGGCCATCATCCGCTTGTCGAGGGATCCGGCGTTGACACCGATCCGGATCGGGATACCGGCGTCCCCGGCCGCCTTGGCGACTTCTTTGACCCGCCCGTCGAATTCCTTGATATTGCCCGGATTCACCCGCACCGCCGCACAGCCGGCGTCGATCGCCGCGAAAATGTAGCGGGGCTGGAAATGAATATCGGCGATCACCGGGATCTGCGATTTCTTGGCGATCACCGGCAGCGCGTCGGCATCCTCCTGCCGCGGGCACGCCACCCGCACGATATCGCAGCCCGAGGCGGTGAGTTCCGCGATCTGCTGCAACGTCGCGTTCACGTCGTGCGTCTTCGTCGTCGTCATCGACTGCACCGAGATCGGGTGGTCACTGCCCACACCGACACCACCCACCATCAGCTGACGGGTCCTGCGCCGCGGCGCGAGAACCGCCGCCGGGGCGGTCGGCATCCCCAATCCGATTGTGCTGGTCACTTTCGGCTGCCTACTTTCGTACTGGTCCGGCCGGTCGGTGCCGAGTGTAGTCCGGCCGGACCCGGGCGCCGCCGAGACATGGGCAACAGCGCAGCCCGTCGACCGCGCTTCGACGGGACGTAACCTGCCGGTACCCCGGCAGTACTGCAACCGTGACCGGAACAGCGGATCAGCGAGGTTTACGCCGCAGCACCACGTCGCGGATCAAGATCCCGGCCAGCAGGGCCGCGAATCCGACCAGGAAGATGTTCTCCACGTTGCCGGAGTGATTGCCGATCAGCATGCCGAGCAGGGCGATGATGACGAAGACCGCCGCCACCTGGTACGTCCTGCGAGATTCGCCGCTCCAGCCCCAGGCCGCGGACGGAACCTCCGCCGGGTCCACCTTGGTGACGGTACGGTCGGTGGCGGGTTCGACTTCCGTGGCGGCCACGATCGCTCCTCCTCGCGAGAACGGATACTGCTCGATATCGTGGCATACGACCGCCCGTCGTAGCCAGCAGGGGCCCGGTCGGTGACAATGGGCGGGTGTCAGATCTCCGCAGAGTCCTCCTGCTCGGCAGCACCGGTTCCATCGGCACCCAGGCGCTCGAGGTGATCGCCGCCAATCCGGACAGATTCGAGATCGCCGGTCTCGCCGCGGGCGGGGGTAATACCGAACTGCTGGCCGCGCAGATGGCCGCCACCGGCACCACGAATGTCGCCGTCGCCGATCCGGCGGCGGCCGCCCGGCTCGGGGTGCCGCTGTCCGGCCCGGACGCGGTGACCGAACTGGTGCGCCGCACCGACGCCGATGTGGTGCTCAACGCGCTGGTCGGTTCCCTGGGGCTGGAGCCCACCCTCGCGACACTGGAATCCGGCGCGACCCTGGCGCTGGCGAACAAGGAATCCCTGGTGGCCGGCGGCTCCCTGGTCACCCGGGCCGCGCGGCCCGACCAGATCGTGCCGGTCGACTCGGAACATTCCGCCCTGGCGCAATGCCTGCGCGGCGGCCGGGCCGAGGAGGTCGACAAACTCGTGCTCACCGCCTCCGGCGGGCCGTTCCGCGGCTGGACCACCGAAATGCTGGACGGAGTGAACCCCGCCGAGGCGAAAACCCATCCGACCTGGTCCATGGGCCCGATGAACACCCTCAACTCGGCCTCCCTGGTGAACAAGGGCCTGGAGCTCATCGAAACGCATCTGCTGTTCGGTATCCCCTACGACCGCATCGAGGTGACGGTGCATCCACAGTCGATCGTGCACTCCATGGTCACTTTCACCGATGGCTCCACCCTCGCCCAGGCCAGCCCACCCGATATGCGCCTGCCCATAGCCCTGGCCCTGGGCTGGCCGGACCGGGTGCCCGGAGCCGCCGCTGCCTGTGATTTCGGCACCGCCACCACCTGGAGCTTCGAACCCGTGGACGATGCGGTCTTCCCGGCCGTGCGCCTCGCTCGGGAGGCGGGCACGGCAGGCGGCTGTGTCCCCGCCGTGTACAACGCGGCCAACGAGGTCGCGGTCCAGGCATTCCTCGACGGCCGAATCCGGTTCCCGGAAATCGTGCGCACCGTGCAGGAAGCGGTCCACGACGCCGGCCAGTGGCGTGGCGAGCCCACCGAACTCGCCGAGGTGCTCGCCGCCGACGCCTGGGCCCGCGACCGCGCCCACACCCTGACCCACCGGTAATCCGTGTCCCAGATGGTCGAGGCCCGGCGCGCGGACGGTTACTGTGGACACGTGCTCGCGGCCGCTCCGGTCTTCGTGCGGGCCGGAGGTAATGATCTGCGCACCGCAGGAGGGCTGTAGACCACATGCTGTTCGTGTTGGGGTTCGTGCTGTTCGCCCTCGGCATCACGATTTCGATCGCGCTGCACGAATGCGGGCATATGTGGACCGCGCAGGCGACCGGGATGAAGGTCCGCCGGTACTACATCGGATTCGGTCCGAAGATGTTCTCGTTCCGGCGCGGGGAAACCGAGTACGGGGTCAAATGGCTACCGCTCGGCGGGTTCTGCGATATCGCCGGCATGACCGCGCTCGACGAACTCGAACCCGAGGAAGTCGACCGTGCCATGTACCGGCAGGCCACCTGGAAACGCCTGGTGGTGATGTCCGGCGGGATCGCGATGAACTTCCTGCTCGGTTTCCTGCTCATCGTCGTTCTGGCCGTCGGATGGGGTTTGCCCCAGCTGAACCAGCCGGAGACCGGCCTCGGCGCAATGAGCTGTGTGGCACCCCAGCGTCCCGACGGCACCCTCGAGCCCTGCACCGGCCTCGGCCCCGCGCAGCGCGCCGGACTCCAGCGCGGTGATGTGGTGACCGCCGTCAACGGTACGGAGGTGAGTACCTGGGAGGAGTTCCAGAGCCTCACCCAGGAACAGACCGGTCCCTTCTACTACACCGTCGACCGCGACGGGCAGACGATGGACATACAGGTCGTCCCGGAACGGACCCTTCGGTACCCGAAGGACGGCGGCCCCGGCCGGGAGGTCGCCGCGGTGGGTGTGGGCAAGAACTTCCTGGAGCCGGTCGACTACGACCTGCTGCCCGCGATTCCGGCATCCGCCGCGTTCACCGGCGAGATGTTCGTCCTCACCTTCCAGTCACTGCTGCAGATGCCGGCCAAGGTCGCGGCCCTCTGGGATGCGGTCACCGGCGGCGAACGCGACGCGGATACCCCGGTCAGCGTCTACGGTGCCAGCAAGATCGGCGGTGAGACCGCCGAACGCGGTTACTGGGACATGTTCATCATGGTGCTGGCCAGCCTGAATTTCTTCCTCGGCGCATTCAACCTCCTGCCGTTGCTGCCGCTGGACGGTGGGCATATCGCGGTGGTCTTCTACGAGAAGATCCGCAACACCATCCGCGGTTGGAAGGGGCTGGCGCCGGGCGGCCCCGTGAACTACCTGAAACTGCTTCCGCTCACCTATGTCGCGGTGGTCATCGGCGGCGCGTACATGATGCTCACCCTCGCGGCCGACATCATCAACCCGATCCAGCTGTTCCCCTGAGCACGGGACCGGTATGTGCCGGGCCGGCCCGCCGGACCCGGACACCTGCCTTTCGCGTGCGGAACGACACCGCCCCGCAGACCGCTTACCCACCGGATGCTCAGCGGATGGCCGGGTCCCTGCCTTCGATGACATCGACCACATATTCGGCGATCGCGAGCGAGGAGGTCGCCGCGGGGGAGGGCGCGTTACGCACAGCGGTCACCGGGCCGAGCCGATCGATCCGGAAATCGTCGACCAGTGTGCCGTCGCCGTCGAGCGCCTGGGCGCGCACCCCGGTATGCCCGCGCACCACGTCCGCGGCACCGATCGCCGGAATATATCGCTGGGCTCTCCGCATATACGCCCGGGTCGACAGCGACCCCCACATCTCCTCGATACCGGTCCGCCAGTGTTGTCGCGCCATGCGCCGGAATCCCGGCCAACGCAAGGTCTCCGTGAAATCGCGTGCCGAGAACTGCCCCCGCCGATACCCCTCACGCGCGAAGGCGAGAACGGCGTTCGGCCCCACTTCGACCGTCCCGGAAACCCGCCGTGTGAAGTGCACACCGAGAAACGGGTAGCGCGGATCGGGCACCGGATACACCAGGCCGCGCACCATCTCCGCTTTCGTGGCAACGACATTCATGTACTCACCGCGAAACGGGACGATCCGCGGGCCGGGAACCGCACCGGCCGAACGCGCGACGGTATCGGCATGCAGACCGGCGCAGACGATCACGCGGTCGGCGTGCAGCACCTCGCCCCCGTAGAGCACATCGAGACCCGCCGCACCGCGCCGGAACCCCGACACCGCGCACGAGAGCCGTATTTCGCCACCCGCCTCGACCAGATCGGCGGCGAAGGACTCCGCCACCCGGCGGAAATCGGTGATCGCGGTCCGCGGCGAATACAGGGCCGCGATTCCTTCCGCGAACGGTTCGATCTCCCGGATCTCCGACCGGCCCACCCGGCGCAATCCCGGGACCCCGTTGTCCCCCGCCCGCGCCTGCAGAGCGTCGAGGCGGGGCACCTCCTCGGCGTCCACCGCGATCACGAGTTTGCCGCATTCCTCGTAGGGCAGCCCTCGTTCGGCGCAGTGGTCCCGCAGCAGCGACCGGCCCCGGGCGCACAGCACGGCCTTCAGGCTTCCCGGCTGGTAATAGATTCCGGCGTGCACCACCCCGGAGTTGTGGCCGGTCTGATGCGCCGCCACACGATCTTCTTTCTCCAGCACCACGATCCGGTCTCCGGGGCGCCGGCGGCTGATTTCCCGGGCGATCGCCAGACCCACGATCCCCGCTCCGACGACCGCGACAACCTGATCGCCCATCCGCGATTCCTTTCGGTCCGTACCCGAGGCACGCTTCGGCCCGCGCCCCGGCCCGCCGGGATCGTCCCCGGCCGAAGCGCTACCTACCCGTTCACCCCTCCGCCGCGAGCTGCCCGCAGGCCGCGGCGATCTCCTGCCCACGGGTATCACGAACCGTGCAGGGCACGCCCTGCGCCTCGACCCGGCGGACGAATTCACGTTCCACCGGTTTCGGGCTGGCATCCCATTTACTGCCCGGCGTCGGATTCAGCGGAATCACATTGACGTGCACCCGGGGGCCGAGAGCTTTGTGCAGTTTCGCCCCCAGCATGTCGGCGCGCCACGGCTGATCGTTGATATCACGGATGAGCGCGTACTCCACCGAGATCCGCCGGCCCGTCTTATCGGCGTAGTAGCGCGCCGCGTCGAGGACCTCGCTCACCGGCCAGCGATTGTTCACCGGGACGAGGGTGTCACGGAGTTCGTCATCGGGTGTGTGCAGGGAAACCGCCAGCGTCACCGAGAGCCCCTCGTCGGCCAACTTCCGGATGGCCGGGGCCAGGCCCACCGTGGAGACCACCACATTGCGCTGGGAGATACCGAGCCCGTCCGGCGCGGGCGAGGTGATGCGGCGAACCGCGTTCACCACCCGCTTGTAGTTGGCCAGCGGCTCGCCCATACCCATGAAGACGATATTGGACAGCCGGCCGGGCCCGCCGGAGACCGCGCCGTCCCGCAGGTCGGCGGCGGCGGCGCGGACCTGGTCCACGATTTCGGCGGTGGACAGATTACGGTTCAGGCCGCCCTGACCGGTGGCGCAGAACGGGCAGGCCATCCCGCACCCGGCCTGACTGGAGATACACAGGGTGGCGCGGTCGGGATAGCGCATCAGCACGCTTTCCAGCAGCGTCCCGTCGCCCGCCCGCCACAATGTCTTGCGGGTCTCCCCGGCGTCACAGACCACCTGACGCAGCGGCGTCAGCAGCGGGGGGAACAAAGCCTCGGCCACCTTTTCCCGGACGGCGGCGGGCAGATCCGTCATCTGCTCCGGGTCGGCTTGCAGCCGCCCGTAGTACTGGCGGGCGACCTGATCGGCGCGGAACTTCGGCAGACCGAGTTCGGCCATCGCGGCGTGGCGGCCCGCAGCGTCGAGATCGGCGAGATGACGGGGCGGCATACCGCGGCGGGGAGCGTCGAAAACCAGAGGCAAGGGGGCGGCGGTCATAGTTCCTCCAGTGTGTCATCTCCGGGAATGTGACCCTCGTCGAGGCATCGCTACAGGACCACGATGAGCGATATCGACGAGCGGTCCGGAAATCCGTGCACGACTGATAGCAGTCGGGAATCATCGACATATGGCGACTTCAGACGACCGCATACCCGACCCGGGCTCTTCGACCGGGAACATCCCTCCGACGGGAGCCCCGGGCGGGGTACCACCGGCAAGCCCCGGCCCGGCAGAACTCGGGGGTTACGAACCGGTGCCCGGCACGCACGGTCGTGACCCCGCCGAGGCAGCGCACGGACGCAAGGAGATCGGCCGATCCCGGGTCGGCAACACCTGGGTAGCGCTGATCGTGGCCGCGCTGCTCGGCATCGTCCTGCTGATTTTCATCCTGCAGAACTCCGAGAACGCCGATGTCGAAATGCTGTTCTGGAACTTCTCCCTACCGCTGGGCGTGACCATCCTGCTCTCGGTGATCGCGGGCGCGCTGGTGATGGCACTGGTGGGCGGGGTGCGCATCGTCCAGTTGCGGCGCGCCGTACACCGGGAATGAGGGGGCAGCGGCTCAGGCCAGGGTGCTGAGCACGAGCCAGGACACGAAGGCCGACGGCAGCATGGAATCGAGCCGGTCCATGATGCCACCGTGCCCGGGCAGCATGGTGCCCATATCCTTGATCCCCAGCTCCCGTTTGATCTGCGATTCGACCAGATCCCCGAGGGTCGCCACGACCACCAGTCCGATACCCAGGACCACCCCGATCATCGAATTGGCTTCGAGGAGCAGCGTGACGGTGAGCAGCCCGCCGATGATCGCGAAAAGCAGCGAACCGCAGAAACCCTCCCAGGACTTCTTCGGGCTGATCGAAGGCACCATGGGATGGCGGCCGAACAGCACCCCGGCGACGTAACCGCCGACATCGGAGCACACCACCAGGATCATGAAGGTCAGCACCCGCAGGTTGCCGTCCGGCTCCTCCAGCAGGAGCAGCACCGCGAACGACGCCAGCAACGGAATCCACGCCAGGGTGAACACCGTGATCGCGGTATCGCGCAGAAAGTTGCGCGGCGCGGTACGCAGGCCGTGGTCGAACAGCCGCCATACCATACAGACCAGCGCCGTCGCCGCGAAAGCGCCGGTCACACCACCCGCGCCGAACGGCCAGCCCAGCCAGAACACCGCCTGGCCGCCGGCTATCAGCGGAACACGTGGCACCAGCACATCGGCTTCCCGCAGCCGCTTGGCCACCTCCCAGGTGGCGATACCCACCGCGACACCGGCAACACCGATGAACACCTTCGGTACGAACAGCAGGACGGCGATACACATCACGCCGAGGGTCAGGCCCACCGCCAATGCCGCGGGGAGATTCCGTCCCGCGCGGGAGCGCCGCGGCTCGGCGGCCGCGGACGCACCGTTCGGTGCCGGTGCCGGTTCGGATATGCCCTCGGCCGGCGGCTGCGGTCGGGCCGCACCGGTCGCGGCGGCTTTCTCGGCCACGATTGTCCCGTCGCTCAACTCGTCGTCGTTCCGTTCGTTCCCACCCGAAGCGGGCATCGCTCGCTCCGCTGTTCTCATTGTGCGGCAGATCCACCGGCTCGGGGCCGGGTGGGCTGCCGATTCCGGCGTCCGTTCGATCCGGACGCCGCGTTCCGCGCGGCACCACCACTCGTGCCGCTACCGGGCGGTCCGGTCACGAGGCCTACCGCGCTTGCGCAAGGTACCACCGCGCGGACAGCGGAGAAATCGCCGACCGCCGATCAGACCTCGAGCAGTTCGGATTCCTTGTGTTTGACCAGCTCGTCGATCTGCCCGACATATCTGGCGGTGGTCTTGTCGAGTTCCTTCTCGGCCCGCCCGACCTCGTCCTCGCCGGCCTCGCCGTCCTTCTGGATCCGGCCCAGCTCGTCCATGGCCTTACGCCGCACGTTACGGATGGCGACTTTGGCGTCCTCACCCTTCTGTTTGGCCTGTTTGACCAGTTCCCGGCGCCGCTCCTCGGTGAGCTGCGGAATCGTGATACGTAGGATGTCGCCGTTGTTCGTCGGGTTCACGCCCAGATCGGAATTACGGATCGCGGTTTCGATGGGGCCCAGCTGAGCCTGCTCGTACGGTTTGACGACCACCATCCGCGGCTCCGGCACGGTGATACTCGACATCTGGGTGATGGGCGTCGGCGAACCGTAGTAGTCGACCACGACCCGGGCGAACATACCCGGATTCGCGCGCCCGGTTCGGATGGTGCCGAGATCGTCCTTCGCCACCGAGACAGCCTTCTCCATCTTCTCCTCGGCGTCGAAGAGCGCTTCTTCAATCACGACCGTTCCTCCACTGCGTCGTCATCGTCATGACCCGCGGGCCCGCGGTATCAGGATCGAACCAATGTGCCGATCTTCTCACCGGCCACCGCCCGGGCGATATTGCCCTTCGTCAACAAATTGAACACCAGGATGGGCATCTGGTTGTCCATGCACAAACTGAACGCGGTCGCATCCGCGACCTTCAGATCACGCTCGATCACTTCCTTGTGCGTGATCTCCTGATACATGGTCGCGTCCGGATCCAGGCGCGGGTCGGCGGTGAAAACCCCGTCGACCGCCTTGGCCATCAGCACCACCTCGGCCCCGATCTCCAGGGCCCGCTGCGCGGCCGTGGTATCGGTCGAGAAATACGGCATCCCCATACCGGCACCGAAGATCACGACCCGCCCCTTCTCCAGATGCCGTTTGGCCCGCAGCGGTAGGTAGGGCTCGGCGACCTGCCCCATGGTGATCGCCGTCTGCACGCGGGTGTCCACCCCTTGCTTCTGCAGGAAATCCTGCAGCGCAAGGCTGTTCATCACCGTTCCGAGCATGCCCATGTAATCGGAACGAGCACGTTCGAGCCCGCGTTCCTCGAGTTCGGCGCCGCGGAAGAAATTCCCGCCCCCGATCACCACCGCGACCTGCACCCCGCTGGCCACCACCTCGGCGATCTGCTCGGCCACGGTCTGCACCACATCCGGATCCAGACCCACCGTGCCACCACCGAACATCTCACCACCGAGTTTCAGTAGTACCCGGCGATATCCTGGGCGATCGATCCCCGGGTGCGTCATCGGTCGGCATCTCCTTACTGCGGTCGGATATTTCTCTGCTCGGACGGAAGCGACTCGGAGCGGCCCCTATCCTGCCTTATCCCCTGGACCGGCGGCGCAAGCCCCCACCGATCTAGAACAACCCGACGGTGAACCCCTCGTCTCGTACGCCCCGGTAACGCGCACCGCCGAACCGCCGGAGCCCCGCGTCGAGCCGCGGTAGCAGTTCTCCCGCCTGACCGAACGGTACTCGGTATCCGTTGCGCATCCGATGGAACTCCCACAAATGCTCCATCTCCGGGTGCCGCTGCCGGACCCCGGCGTCCGCGGGGAACAGATCGAGACGCACCATCGTCTCGGCGGGTGTGAGCTTCGGCCGCCGGTTCACGGTCCGTGAGATCGATACGGCCGCGAGCTCCGGCCAGGCCAGCGCCCATGAGGTGCCCGCGGGATCCACCCAGCGCAGGCCCGCCTGTTCGATGATCAGACGACGGTCCCGCGTGAGGGTTTTCCAGGAAAGTGCCCCGATGAGCGCGAGTACCGTCAGCAGTCCGCCGAACAGCCCCGCCGCGATCTCGAACACGGCACCGCCCGGTACCCGGCCGGTGAGGGTCGCGGCCACGGCACCGATACCGGCCCCGCCCGCGACCAGCATCGCGGCGAGCGTTTTCGGGCGGGCACCCCGAGCAGGATCGATCACGACCGGGGCATCATCGGCTTGCGAATACACGGAAACAGCGTAGGCAGATACGGCTCCGCCCCGGATATCCGCCGGTTCCCGTCCCACCGGGTTCCCGCGCCGACGGCACGACAGAGCCCCTCCGGCACACACTGCCGGAGGGGCTCTGAGCGTCGTATCAGCTCGCGCCGACCTCGAACCGGGCGAAGCGGGTGACGGTCACGCCCGCCTCGTCCAGCAGCGCCTTGACGGTCTTCTTCGAATCGGTCACCGACGGCTGCTCGAGCAGCACGACATCCTTGAAGAAACCGTTGAGACGCCCCTCGGTGATCTTCGGCAGCGCGGCCTCCGGCTTGCCCTCCTCGCGCGCGGTCTGCTCGGCGATGCGGCGCTCGTTCTCGACGATATCGGCCGGGACCTCGTCACGGGTGACGTACTTGGCCTTGAGCGCGGCAACCTGCATGGCGGCGCCCCGGGCGGCCTCGGCCGCGGCATCACCGGAACCGGTGTACTCGACCAGGACACCGACGGCCGGCGGCAGATCCGAGGCGCGCTTGTGCAGGTAGGTCGCGACCGGGCCGTCGAGGGAGACGACGCGGCGCAGTTCCAGCTTCTCGCCGATCTTGGCGGCCAGCGCCTGCAGCGCCTCGTCGACGGTCTGCCCGTCGAGGGCAACGGCCTTCAGGGCGTCCACATCGGCCGGTTTGGCGGCCGCGGCGGCACCGACGATCTTCTCGGCCAGCGCCTGGAACTCGGCGTTCTTGGCCACGAAATCGGTTTCGGAGTTGATCTCGACCATCACGCCGTCCTTGGCGATGACCAGACCTTCGGCCGTGGTGCGCTCGGCCCGCTTACCGACGTCCTTGGCGCCCTTGATGCGCAGCAGCTCCACGGCCTTGTCGAAATCGCCGTCGGTTTCGGTCAGGGCGTTCTTACAGTCCATCATTCCGGAGCCGGTGAGCTCCCGGAGCCGCTTCACGTCAGCGGCGGTGTAGTTCGCCATCGGGGCGAGCCTCCTTCGAGAAAGTCAGATACCGGGCAGCGGTGGCCACGGACTCGCCGAGCCGTGACCACCGCTGCAGGAAGTTCGGTTCGGCGGCGCTCACCTTGGCAAGGGCCGGTGAGTGCCCGCCGAACGAGAGGTTACGACTCAGGCCTCGGCCGGGGTCTCCGCCGGAGCTTCGGCGTTCTCGGCGGCCGGCGCGGCCTGCGCCAGCAGCTCCTGCTCCCACTCGGGCAGCGGCTCGGCGGCAGCGGCCTCGGGCTTGTCGTCACCGGCGGAGCGGCCGGCCCGGGCCTGAACGCCCTCGGCCACCGCCGACGCCACGACCTTGGTGAGCAGCGCGGCCGAACGGATCGCGTCGTCGTTACCCGGGATCGGGTAGTCGACGAGATCGGGGTCGCAGTTGGTATCCAGGATCGCGATGACCGGGATGTTCAGCTTGCGGGCCTCACCGACGGCGATGTGCTCCTTGTTGGTGTCGACGACCCAGATGGCCGAGGGCACCTTCTGCATATCCCGGATACCGCCGAGGGTGCGGTCCAGTTTGTTCATCTCACGCGTGAGCATGAGGATTTCCTTCTTGGTGCGCCCCTCGAAACCACCGGTCTGCTCCATGGCCTCGAGTTCCTTGAGGCGCTGCAGACGCTTGTGCACGGTGGAGAAGTTGGTGAGCATGCCACCCAGCCAGCGCTGGTTCACATAGGGCATACCGACCCGGGTGGCCTCGGCCGCGATGGACTCCTGGGCCTGCTTCTTGGTGCCGACGAACAGGACGGTGCCGCCGTGGGCGACGGTCTCCTTGACGAACTCGTAGGCCTTATCGATGTAGGTCAGCGTCTGCTGCAGATCGATGATGTAGATGCCGTTGCGGTCGGTGAAGATGAACCGCTTCATCTTCGGGTTCCAGCGACGAGTCTGGTGCCCGAAATGCGCGCCGCTGTCGAGCAGCTGCTTCATGGTTACGACAGCCATGGCTCCCGTATCTCTCTTTCGTTGCCGGTTGTCGCAGCGGGCCGGCGGCCTGCTGCCCTGGCACCACTGACCCCTCGGACCCGATCCGCGGATCGGGACCAGCCGAGAGTCCCCTGTTCCGGAATGCGCCGACGGCCCACGGCTCCGGAGGAGCACGCGACGGGCGGCGCCGTGATGAACAAGCACGGTGGTGCGCGAAGTCGGCCGGCGCGAACACCGACCGCTCGGCCAGTTTACGGCGTGCGCTGCGGTAATCGGAAATCGGGCGGCCCACGGGTGCCGACGTCCCGGGCGCACGACACTCGAATGAAATATGAGTTGTTCACAGTGCCGAGGTTGTCCACAGGTGCCCGGATTGCGGGTTCCGGCCGGCTCCCGCTCCGGGCACGCTGAGCATATGACCTGTGACGATGCTCTCCACCGGCCCCACCCGGCCGGTACGACGCCCGCGGAGCTGCCACCCGCGCCGCGCAGCTGGCCCCATATCGCGGTCCGCGATCGCCCACCCGGCGGGCCCCGGCTGCCCACCGTCCGGCGGACGCCGCAATGGCCGCGCCGCACCGGCGGGCCCGCCGCCGGATGCCGCGGGCGTGCGGTCGGCGCGGAGCGCGCCGACCGCGACGAGGTTCCCCGGCGCCGGAGCACGGACCTCTACCGGGCCCGGATGCATACCGCCGCGGGCCGTGGCACCGGACAACCGGGCGGTACCGGCTCCCACCGCCGGGAGTCCCGCATCGAGTCGGCGATGGCGCCGCCGGGCCCCGGCGCGGACCATCCGGCCGGACCGAGCGATATCGAGCGGCGGGCCCGGCGCTACGACCGCAGAATGGCCCGCGGTACCCGCCGCGCCCGGATCCCGTCCTCGGCTGCTGAAGCGCTGCCCGCATACCCGGACCGGTGGTCACAACGCATCGCTCCCGTACGGACCACCCGTTTCCCGGCCATACCGCCGAACTCGCCACCGCTTCCCGGCGCCGTGCCCACCCGGCCCGGCCCCGAGCGCCGGTACCGGCGCTCACCCGAGCGGAATCCCATTCGCCGAACGGAGACCGAGGAACATCGGGCCCGCCCCGCCGCGGCTTCTCGACATCTCCGCCGGGCCCGCGTCCCACGACGGGCGGATATGCTGATCAGCGCCGCACTGACCACGGTATTCATCGCTTTTCCCCTCGGGCCGGGCACAACCGCCGCGGCGTACACCGGCGGCCCCGCCGTGCTCGCCCGGACCGAGGCCGCGCCACCGGACCCCGGTCCGGGAGCCCGAGTCGGCTCACCGGTTCCCACGCACCCGTCACGCACGCACGAGGCGGCGAACCGATCCCCGCGAGGAACGCAGCCGGCTTCTCCGGCCGTGGCGATCCCGGCGGCAGGCACGGCGAAGACCGCTGCCGACATTGCCGGTACCCCCGAAGGGATGATGAGCGACGGCGCGGAAACGCCGAGCGGCGATACAGCCGTCGGCGCCCCGGAAACCACAGTTACCGGCATAACCGTCAGCGGCCCGGAAATCGCGGTGTCCCCACCCCTTTCGCCGACCACGGCCGGCGAGACGGCCGCACGAAGGCTGCCGGCGGCCGGTTGCGGCACCGGATCGGGTTCGGGTTCCGCGAGCGGCTCGGCAAGCCTTTCGGCCTGCCGGCTGATCCCGCTCCTGGGGGATCTGGTGCGCGCGCTCATCCGGTTCACCCCGCGACCGGCCACGCCCTGTATGTGCCACGACCGTGAACCGTGACAGGTATTCGTCCGAGCCGGGCGTACGGAGGGGGTACGTCCGGCCCGGAACGGCTCGCCTGCTGTCGGTGCTGATACCGGCGCTGGTGGGCTCGGCCACCTCCTCCGGGACCGCCGCGGCGGTCCCGGAGGAGGGGTTCGGCTGGCCGTTGCTGCCGCGTCCGGCACTCATCCGGCCGTTCGACCCGCCCGAGCGGGAATGGCTACCGGGGCACCGCGGAGTCGATCTCGCCGGAACACCCGGACAAGCCGTCCACGCGGCGGGACCGGGAATCGTGGTCTTCGCCGGAACAGTGGCGGGTAAACCGGTCGTTTCCGTCCTTCACGAAGGAGGCCTGCGCACCACCTACGAACCGGTCGAGGCCGAGGTCCCGGTGGGAGGACGAGTGGCCCGCGGCACCCGGATAGGGATCCTCCGCGGTGGCCACGAAGGATGCGCGCCGACCTGCCTGCACTGGGGTCTGCGGCGGGAGAGCGCTCGATACGGGCGGTACGAATACCTCGATCCGCTCCGGCTCCTGCGGCCGGCGCCGATCCGGCTCGAACCGGTGGAACCCGGCGACCGGCAATCCGGGTGAACAGCGGTACACCGGCCGAACACCCGCTCTCGGCGCCGCGACCGCTGCGTGGCCCGCGCAGAGCAGGGGTCGAACGTTGTGGCTTCGATGTGGAGTGCGGCCGCACGATCCGGGTGGCCTGCGCTCGCGTAGTGGGCGGAACCCGGACCGGCCGCGCTGTCCTCGACGGCCCCGGGCGGTGCGTGGCCGTGCCCGGAACATACGTGGTACAGCCGCACGGTGTGGCCCCGAACGCCGGTGCGTTCACCCGCGGAAGGCCAGAGCGAACCCGGCGTCGATGAGCGCGGCGAGCGCCACCGCTACCGTCACCCAGGAGATGGCCCGCCCCGCCGATCCGCTCCTGGCCCGGCGCAGCGCCAGATTGCGCCGGTATCCCACCGCGGCAACGGTGAGCAGCACCAGACAGGAGCCACCGGGGGCCAAGGCGGCCGGATCCCACCCCGCTTCCAGGACGGCGCGCAACATCAGCAGAGCCACCGCGACGGAACCCAGGCAGGTACGCCGCCACGACAGAGCCGTTCGCTCCGCCGCCAGGCGCATCTCGGTGGTATCGGTCATCGTCGCTCTCAGTGCAGCAGAACGGCCGCGCACGCGAGGATCGCCACGAAAGCGGTTCCGGCGGACAACAGCGGCACGAGAACCGTGCCCGGCAACGGCCGGCCCGCATGCATCGCCGCGCGGATCCGCCGCCAGTGCAGATAGGCCCCGACGGCGACGAGCAGCGACAGCAGCAGGCAGCTGATCGCCAGCGCGGTACGGAAATTCGTTTTCCACTGCTCCAGCACGAGGGTGTGCACGGCCACTCCTCCGGCCAGCAGGCCGAGAGCGGTGCGGATCCAGGACAGAAAGGTCCGTTCGTTGGCGAGTGTGAAGCGGTAGTCGATCGGCGGTGTGATCTCTGCCCGGTCCCCCACGGCCTCCGGCTCGGAAGTATCTCCCCGCGCCGCGGTCATCCGGCGCCCGTATGGGTCATGATCTGCACCGCTACCTCCCGGATGCCGCTGCCAGACGGATCGCCGGCCAGCGTAGAACGCCGCACCGGATCCCGTCCACATCCCCGTTCCCGCCGGTCCGGCACGCAGAGGCGTTCACGCTCTGGGGTGGGCTCGATCATGCGCCCTGCGCAGACGGTCGACGGAGACATGGGTGTAGAGCTGTGTGGTCGCCAGGCTCGCGTGACCGAGGAGTTCCTGGACCACGCGCAGGTCGGCGCCGCCTTCGAGCAGATGGGTGGCGGCCGTGTGCCGAAGCCCGTGCGGCCCCATATCGGTGGTGCCGGGGACCGCGGACACCACCGCGTGCACGACGGCCCGTGCCTGGCGTTGATCGAGCCGGCGTCCGCGCCGGCCCAGCAGCAGGGCCCGGCCGGATCCGGGAGTCGCCAGCAGCGGCCGTCCGTAGCGCAGCCACTCTCCCAGGGCATGGTCGGCGGGTGTCCCGAAGGGCGCCGCCCGCTCCCGGTTGCCTTTGCCGAGGACCCGAACCACCCGGCGTTCCCGGTCCACATCGTCGATATCCAGCCCGCACAGTTCACTCACCCGGATGCCCGTCGCGTACAGCAGTTCGACGATCAGCCGGTCACGCAGCGCCGTGGGGTCCCGCTGCGCCGCTCCCGATTCCGCGGCCGCCATCACCCGGCCGGCCTGCTCCTGCCCCAGTACGGGGGGCAAACTGCGATGCGCTTTGGGCGCGGCGAGCCGTAATCCCGGATCGGTGCCGAGCCGTCCCGTGCGGGTGAGCCACGCCGTGAAGGAACGTGCCGCGGAGGCTCGCCGCGCGATACTGGTACGGGCCGCGCCCCGCTCGGTATGCATCGCCAGCCAGGAGCGCAGCGTCGTCAAGTCCAATTCGCGGATCGAGGCGTCGGCCGCGGGCCCGACCAGATATGCCAGTAGCGACCGGGTATCGCCCAGATACGCGCGCACCGTATGCGCGGACCGGTTCCGGCCGAGCCGCAGATACCTCCCGTACTCGGCCAGCAATGCTTCCAGATCCTCCGGCAACTCCTCCACCGCCCCACCGTCACCCGCCGGTCCCGGCAACGCAAGTCCCCGCGCCGCACCGGTTTCCAGCCGCCGCCCGCGCCACGGTACTCGCGGACCCGCCGAGGTCACCGCTGGACCGCCGCCGCGCCCCGGCGATCACCTGCGGCGCGGATGCCCCGGCCGGTACCATCCCGCCCGCCCGTTCTCGGCCAGACCGGCCAGTTCGAGTGCGGCCAAGGCGGCCCGCACCTCCTCCGCCGCGAGCCCGGTGACCGCGGTGAGGTCGTGCGGCCCCCGCCCGCCGGCCGCGGGTAGAGCCGCGTGCACACGCGCCGCTTCCGCGCCGAGCCGTTCGGCATCCGGAGGGCCGGTGGCGCCGGTGCCGGGCAGGTGCAGCGGTGCCGCTTCCGTGACCACATCGTCGGCCCCGGTGACGAGTACGGCTTCCCCGTCCCGGATCATCCGGTGACAACCCGCCGACGCCGCCGAATCCACCGACCCCGGAACGGCCAGCGCCGGACGCCCGATCCGGCGCGCCCATTTCACCGTATTCCGGGCACCGCTGCGTAGGCCTGCCTCGACCACCAGCACACCGTCCGCCAGCGCGGCCACGAGGCGGTTCCGAGCCAGGAAATGGTGCTTCCGTGCCGGGGTTGCGGGCGGGTACTCGCTGATCACCAAGCCGGTTTCGGCGATACGCGCGATGAGGCGGTCGTGCTGGGCCGGGTACGGGCGATCGGCACCGCAGGCCAGCACCGCGATGGTGGCACCGCCCACCGCGAGCGCCGCGCGGTGGGCCACCCCGTCGATACCGAAGGCCGCACCGGAGACGATGGTCCAGCCGTGCGCGGCCAGCTCGCCGGTTATCGCCGCGGCCACCCGATCGCCGTAGCCGCTACTGCACCGGGCACCGACCACTGCCAGCGACCGCTCGGTGAGCTCGACCAGGTTCCGGTTCCCGCGTACCCAGAAGACCAGCGGTACGGCGCCGTCGGGATCGCGCCCGGGGGTGAGCCGGGACAGGCTCAGCATCCGCCACGCCGGCCATTCCGCGTGCTCCGGAGTGACCAGCCGACCACCCAGGGCCCTGATGATCTCCAGGTCCCGGGCGGCGAGATCCAGTTCCCGGCGCTGTGCTGTCGCCGCGCGCAAAACCTCCGGCAGCGCCCGTTCCCGCACCGCCCGGGCGGCCTCCAGGACCCCTACCGAGTCGATCAGCGCCGTGAGGGCCGGACACGGTCCCAGCACCACCCGTGACAGATAGGCCCAGGCCAGTTCCCGCTGTTCGGTTGCGGCGGCTTCCGGCGCCGCCGGCGGACCGATCCCGGCGGAGCTCATTGCGCGCCCCGCTGCCGGAAGGTGAGGGCCTGCATCACATCCTGCGCAGTCGGGACGTCGCCGCCGCGCAGATCGCAGATCGTCCACGCGACCCGGAGGGCACGGTCGGCACCCCGCGCCGATATCCGGCCCAACCGCAATGCCGCCTCCACGGGGGCCGTCGTCTCCACCGGCAGCGGAAACCGGCGCCGCAGCATATGACCGGGCACCTCGGCATTGGTGCGCCATCCGTATTCGTGCCAGCGGGCGGCGGCGGCCGCCCGCGCGGCGGTGACCCGGCCGCGCACCGTGGCGCTGTCCTCCGCCTCCTCGGCCGCCAGACCGGCATCCGACATCGGATGCATCTGTAGCCAGATATCGATGCGGTCCATCAGCGGCCCGGATAGTTTGCCCAGGTAGCGGCGCCGGGCCAGGGGTGCGCAGATACAGTCCACATCACGAGCGGGGGCGCAGGGGCAGGGGTTCGCGGCGAGGATCAGCTGGAAGCGGGCCGGGAAACGAGCGACGCCGTCCCGGCGTGCGATACGCACTTCGCCCTCCTCCAACGGTGTCCGCATGGCTTCGAGAACCTTCGCCCCGATTTCGGGGCATTCGTCCAGGAACAGCACGCCGCGGTGCGCCCGGCTGACCGCCCCGGGCCCGGCCGACCCCGATCCACCACCGACCATGGCGCTCACCGAGGTCGAATGATGCGGGGCGACGAACGGCGGCGTGGTGATGAGCGGCTGGTCGCCGGAGAGGGTACCGGCCACCGAATGGATGGCGGTGACCTCCAGCGCCTCGTCGTCCGAGAGGGGCGGTAACACTCCGGGAAGCCGTTGCGCGAGCATGGTCTTCCCGATGCCGGGCGGGCCCGTGAGCAGGAGGTGGTGCCCGCCCGCGGCGGCGACCTCCAGCGCCCACCGGGCGTCGTGCTGCCCGGCGACGTCCCGTAGGTCTCCGGTCGGGGCCGCCGGCCGCGGGCGGGCTCCGGATGCTCCGGCGAGTTCGCATTCGCCCCGCAACCAGTCCAGGGCCGCGCGCAGCGTCGGCGCGCCGAGCACCTCGATACCGGTGACCAGCCCCGCCTCCGGTAGGGCCGCTTCGGGAACGAGCACGGTTTTCCGGCCGGCTCTCCGGGCCGCGAGTACGGCGGGCAGGATCCCCCGCACCCGCCGCAACCGGCCGTCCAGCGCCAGCTCGCCCAGCAGCACGGTTCCGGAAAGGCGCGCCGAGGGCACGATATCGGCCGCGTCCAGGACCGCGACGGCCAGTGCGAGGTCGTAGACCGAACCGACCTTCGGCAGCGTGGCCGGAGAAAGCGCCAGGATCACCCGGCCGTCCGGCCATTTCTCGCCCGTATTGGCGACCGCGGCCCGCACCCGGTCCCGGGATTCCTGCAGCGCGGTATCCGGCAGTCCGACCAGATGCACCGAGGGCAGCCCCTGCCCGATATCGGCTTCGATCTCCACGATCTGCCCGTCGATTCCGCGCACCGCGATCGAGCAGGCCCGGCCCAGCGGCATCAGAACACCGCCTCGAGGTGGTCGATCACCGGCTCACCGCTACGCGGCAGCAGTACCGAGACCACATCGAACCGGATGCGCTGCCAGGGCCGTTCCTGTTCGGTGAGCCAGAGCAGGGCCAGGCGGCGGATACGCTGCCGCTTACGGAAGGTGACGGCCTCGGCGGGTATTCCGTAACCGAGCCCCGATCGGGTTTTCACCTCGACGAACGCGGTCACGTCCGCGTCCCGCACCACCAGATCCAGTTCGCCGTACCGGCAGCGCCAGTTGCGGCAGACGATATGCATTCCGGCGGCCTGCAGATATCGCGCCGCCAGTTCCTCCCCTTGTGCGCCGAGCGCCGTGTTGTGTGCCACCCGCCCAGCATCTGCCGTGGTTCAGTGATGGTTCGGGGACCGACCTGCGCCGATACCAGACCTGTGGACAACCCCGCCCTGTGGACAACCCATGCCGGCGGGCCCTCGGGCCACTTCTCCCGAGGCCGTCACACCGCTGCGGCGGGATATCCGATATCCGGGCCGGCGGCTATCGGGGTTCGCATGCACCGGTGGCGAGAAGTGCCCGCGGGCCGTCACGGACGAAGCGGTCTCCCCCGGCAACCGCTCACTCGGGCAGGCGCAGGTCCGGTTTCTCCAGCTCCTCGATATTGACGTCCTTGAAGGTGATCACCCGGACGTGTTTGACGAAGCGCGCCGGCCGGTACATATCCCAGACCCAGGCATCGCTCATCCGCACCTCGAAGTACACTTCGCCGTCCGCGTTCTGCGGCCGCAGTTCCACGGAGTTCGCCAGATAGAAGCGGCGCTCGGTTTCCACCACGTACGAGAACTGACCGACGATGTCCTTGTACTCCCGGTACAGCGAGAGCTCCATCTCGGTTTCGTATTTCTCGAGGTCCTCGGCACTCATCGGGTGGAATGTCCTCCTTCTCGCCGCCTGCGTCTGTTCACATCATCGCTCATCCGGCGGTGGCATGTCACCGTGGGCTCGACCGGGCGCTGCCGGCCCACCGGCGAGCGGAACTCCCGGTCCGGCGTACCGGACGGTCCGATCGGCGCCGGTCAGGCCGCCCCACCGGCGCCCGTGCCCACCTCCACCGCGGTTTCGGCGCTCGAGGACACCGGGACGAGGCAGTCACGCACATTGCGCCACGACCGGCGGTGTTCCGGACACGGCCCGAGCCGGCGCAGCGCCTCGGTGTGCCGCGCCGTGTTGTAGCCCTTGTGTTCGGCGAACCCGTACCCGGGCAGTCGCCGGTCGAGCTCCACCATCATCCGATCCCTGGTGACCTTGGCCAGCACACTCGCCGCGGCGATACAGGCCGCGGTGGCATCCCCGCCGATCACCGGCAGTGACGGTACCGGCAGTCCGGGCACCCGGAAACCATCGGTGAGTACGTAGCCGGGCGTGCGGCCCAGCCCGGCCACGGCCCGGCGCATACCCTGGATGTTGGCCACATGGATGCCGATGGTGTCGATCTCCGCCGCGGGGATCACCACCACCGACCACGCGACCGCCAGCCGGGTGATCACCGGGTAGAGCGCCTCACGGGTGGCCTCGGTGAGTTTCTTGGAATCGTCGAGTCCGGCCAGCGCGTCGTGGGTCCTGGGCCCGAGCACACAGGCCGCTACCACCAGCGGGCCCGCGCTGGGACCCCGTCCGGCCTCGTCCACTCCGGCGACCGGCCCCAGCCCGCCGCGGTGCAGGGCCGCCTCCAGCGTTCGCATACCGCCGGCGCGGCGCATCACCACCCGAGGCGGCCAGGCGCGGTCCTGTGCCACTGTGCGCACACTCGTACCCAACTCGTACCGTCCCGGCTCAATTCTCCTGCGGATTCACGCCGTCGAGCGGACCGATGCGCCCCGGCGGCCAGATCTTGAACACGGCCTTACCACGGACATTGTCCACCGGCACCGTGCCCTGGAACTCGTCACCGACATGGGCCCGGGAATCCGCCGACTCGTTACGATTGTCACCCATCACCCACAGGTTCCCCTCGGGCACGGTGATCGGCCCGAATACCCGGCCGACCGGGTAGGAGGCGTTCTGCTGGCCGGGGAGCCACGGATAATCGTCCTCGACGTACGGCTCGTTCAGCGGTTCCCCGTCGACCATGACCCGGCCCTGTTCGTCGCAGCATTCCACGGTCTGGCCGCCGACCGCGATCACCCGTTTCACCAGATCGTTCTCGTCCGGCGGCACCAGGCCGAAGAACGAGAAGAAGTTCTGTATCCCCCGGACGGCCGGATTGTCCGATCGGATGGACCGGTAGTGCCCGTTCCACGACGGCGGGCCGACGAAGACCACCACGTCGCCGGGTTGCGGATCGCTCCAGTAGTAGCTGAGCTTCTGCACGTAGATCCGATCGCCGGTACAACCGGCGCAGCCGTGCAGAGTGGGTTCCATCGATTGCGAGGGGATCACATACGGCCGGCCGACGAAGGTCACCATCAGGGCGGCGATAACCGCCGCGATCACCAGCAGGATGGGCAGTTCCTGCCAGAACGGCCGCTGCTTCTTCGCTTTGACGGGCCGTCGCGCCCGACGCCTACGCGGCTGCGCGTCCGCGGATTCCGACCCCGACACCGACCAACTCTCGTCTGCCACGCGAACAGCGTAGCCCGGTGCCGCAACGGATTCGCGACACCGGGCTACATATGCCGTTCGCCGAGGTCACCGGCGTACCACGGGGTGCCCGGGTAGCGGCGACAAGCGGCAGGTCAGCGCTTTTCTTTGATCTTGGCGGCCTTGCCGCGCAGCTCCCGCAGGTAGTACAGCTTGGCGCGGCGAACATCACCGCGGGTCACCACATCGATGTGATCGATGGTGGGGCTGTGCACCGGGAAGGTGCGCTCCACGCCGACACCGAACGACACCTTGCGCACGGTGAAGGTCTCGCGGATTCCGCCGCCCTGGCGCCGGATGACGACGCCCTTGAAAACCTGGATACGTTCTTTGGAGCCCTCGATGACCTTCACGTGCACATTGAGGGTATCGCCCGGACGGAAGTCGGGGACGTCGCTGCGCAGCGAGCTCTCGTCGACGAAATCAAGGGTGTTCATTGATCATCCTTCTGATGGTCGCGCGAACAGAGGAACCTGGCGGCGCGGGCGCTCGACCGGTTCGTGCTCCGAATTGGGGGTGCGCCGGGGAGGTGCCCAGGGCAACCTGTGCATTGTGCCAGATCAGCGATCGATTCCGGAAACCGGCCCCGTACGCTCCGGACCGTCGGGGACCCGGGGTCCGGGGCCGGACGCCACGGTGCCGGTCGATGCGGAATCCGGCGGTCCGGGATCGGCGGGCGGACCGGTGCCGGAGAACGTGGTATCCGGCGGTCCGGGACGCGGTTCGTGCGGCCACAGGTGCAGTTCGTGCAGGAGCGGATGGTCACGGTGGGGGGCGGGTGGCGCCGCGACCACGGTACGGGTCAGTTCTTCCTCGGCCGCCGATCGGGCATGCCCGACATCCGGCTTCCCGGCGATCAGATCCTGGACGAAGATCTTGCCCCGGATCACGGGCCGGCGGTACCGGCGTTCCCGCACGATCGCCCGGTACATCAGCCGCCGCCGCCCACCGTATCGCCAGCGCGCCCAGGGGGCGCCCGGCCGGCTCAGCCGCAACGCGCCGACCACCAGCAGCGGGAGGAAGAACATGCCGAACAGCCCGGTCCAGATCTTGCCCTTGGCGATGACCACGGCGGCCAGCGCCAGGTTCACCACTGCGAAACCGGCGATGAGCAGCCGCGCCGGGAGGCCGAGCCGATCGGGCACATCGTTGATCTCCAGCAGCCACAGCGGATGGAAACCCAGCAGCAGCAAACCGGTGACGGCGAGCGCGACGAACACCGCGTCGACCGAGGTGCGCCCCTGCTCTTCCCAGTAGACATCGCGCAGGTAGTACAGGAGCGCGAACTCGTCGAGTACCAGTGCGGCACCGACCCCGAACGCCGCCGCCAGCCCGGCCGCGACCCCCGGACCGGTACTGCCGTAGCCGACGATCATCCCGATCCCGGAGATCAGCACGAGCACCACACCGAAAACCATGTGGTGGATGTGCACCCCGCCGGTCTGCAGGTTACCGGGCCACCAGCGCACCCGGGCCCGGATCAGCCGGACGCTGAGCCGGATCACCAGGAAGCCGATGATGAAACCGAGCAGGAAACACAGGAGCGGGAGCCGGCCCGCGGCGATCACATCCTCCGACAGCCACCGCCGCATCCCGGCCCCCGTTCCCGAACTCGGTTACTTCCCGAAGCCCGCCCGCCGCAAGGCGTCGGCCATGGCCCCGTTCACAGGTGCATTATCGCGCCGGCCGTCGCGGCTCTGCCCCCGATTGCGGCCGCCGCCGCCCTGGCCGCGGTTCTTGGCCCCGCGCCCCTGGCCGCCGCGATCCGAACCGCCCGAGCGGACCCCGCCCTGGCCACGGCCACGCTCCCCGGCACTCTGCCCGCGGTCGGGTTTCGCCGCCGCGGGGTCGTCGTCGAGTCGCAGCGACAAACCGATGCGCTGGCGGGCGATATCGACCTCGAGTACTTTCACCTTCACCACATCACCGGATTTGACGATCTCACGCGGGTCGCGCACGAAGTTGCGTGACATCGCCGATACGTGTACCAAACCGTCCTGGTGCACACCGACGTCGACGAAGGCCCCGAACGCGGCGACATTGGTGACCACGCCCTCGAGCACCATTCCCGGCCGCAGATCGGCGACCTTCTCGATTCCCGCCGCGAACTCCGCGGTTTTGAACTCCGGACGCGGATCGCGGCCGGGTTTCTCCAGTTCGCTGATGATATCGGTCACCGTGGGTACACCGAATTTCTCGTCGGTGAAATCGGCGGGCCGCAGTGTGCGCAGAACCGAAGCGTTACCGATGATCTCGGCGATACCGCCGCCGGTGGAGTCGAGGATGCGCCGCACCACGGGGTAGGCCTCGGGGTGTACGGCCGAGGTGTCGAGCGGATCGTCACCACCGCGGATACGCAGGAAGCCGGCACACTGTTCGAAGGCCTTGGGCCCCAGCCGGGGAACGTCGAGAAGCGCGGTGCGGCTCCGGAAAGGACCGTGCGTATCCCGGTGGGACACGATGCTCTCCGCCACCGACCCGGTGATACCGGAGACCCGCGACAGCAGCGGTACCGAGGCGGTGTTCACATCGACCCCGACCGCGTTCACGGCGTCTTCGACCACCGCGCCCAGGGAGCGCGCCAACAACGTTTCGGAGACATCGTGCTGGTACTGCCCCACCCCGATGGATTTCGGCTCGATCTTGACCAGTTCGGCCAGGGGATCCTGGAGCCGGCGCGCGATGGAGACGGCACCGCGCAGCGAGACGTCCAGATCGGGCAGTTCCTGTGCGGCATAGGCCGAGGCGGAGTACACGGAGGCCCCCGCCTCGGAAACAACGATCTTGGTGGGTGTGTTCTCCGGGATGCGCTCGATCAATTGCGCGGCGAGAGCATCGGTTTCCCGCGAAGCGGTCCCGTTCCCGATGGCGATCAACTCGACTCCGAACCGCGCCACCAGGGCGGCCAGCACCGCGAGCGATTTCTCGGTCTGGTTCTGCGGTTTGTGCGGATACACGACCTCGGTGGCCACCACTTTGCCCGTGGCGTCGACCACGGCCACCTTGACTCCCGTGCGGTAGCCGGGATCCAGCCCCATGGTGGCGCGGGTACCGGCCGGCGCGGCGAGCAGCAGATCACGAAGATTGGCGGCGAACACCTCGACCGCATCGCGTTCAGCGGCCTGGCGCAATCGCATCCGGGTATCGATACCGAGACTCACCTGCAGTTTCGTCCGCCAGGCCCAGCGCACGGTATCGAGCAGCCAGCTATCGGCGGCACGGCCCCGGTCGGCGATCGAGAAACGTTGTGCGATCCGGGTCTCGTAGACACTGCGCTCGCCCGGAGCGAGTTCGGTATCGGCCGGATCGGGATCCAGATGCAGGGCGAGCACCTCTTCCTTCTCCCCGCGCAGCAACGCGAGAATCCGGTGCGAGGGCAGGCTGGTGAATTCCTCGGCGAAGTCGAAGTAATCGGCGAACTTCGCCCCCGCCTCTTCCTTTCCGGCCCGGACCGTGGCGGTGACCCGGCCGCGGTTCCACATGAGTTCGCGCAGCTCGCCCACCAGATCGGCATCTTCGGCGAACCGCTCGACCAGGATGGCGCGGGCGCCGTCGAGTTGTTCGGCGGAGTATCCGGCCGGATCGGTGTCCGGATCGCCGAGCAACGCATCCGCCACGGGTTCGTGCCCGGCTTCCCGCGCGATCTGAGCCTTGGTGCGGCGCTTGGGTTTATAGGGCAGGTAGATGTCCTCGAGCCGGGCCTTCGTCTCGGCCAGGAGCAGCTGCCGGTGCAGGGCTTCGTCGAGTTTGCCCTGGTTGCGAATGGATTCGATGATGGTGGCGCGGCGTTCGTCGAGTTCGCGCAGATAGTGCAGACGCTCTTCGAGAGTGCGCAACTGGGTGTCGTCGAGCCCGCCGGTGGCCTCTTTGCGGTAGCGCGCGATGAACGGCACGGTCGAGCCGGCGTCGAGAAGTTCGACGGCGGCCGTGACCTGGTTCTCACGCACCGCCAGTTCATCGGCGATACGCCGGCTGACGGTACCGGAAACCGCCGGGCCGGTACCGGCGGCTGGGATCGAGTCGGTAGGCATCGTCTCGGGACTCGAGGTCTCTGGCGCTGTCGTCACGACCCGCACCCTACCGCCGTCCGCCGACAGCGGGTCCGCGCCCGGTCCGGCAGTGTCGTTTCACTTCTTCCGGGTGTCGCGGACCTGCTGCCGCAGCAGAAACCGCTGCACTTTCCCGCTGGGGGTCTTGGGCAGATCGGAGACGAAGTGGACGCGGCGCGGATAGGCGTGCGCGGCGAACTTCTTCTTCACCAAGGTCTGCAGTTCCGCTTCCAGCTCCGCGGTCCCGGTCGCGCCCGCGCGCAGCACCACGAACGCCTCCAGTACCTCACCACGTAATTCGTCCGGCACCCCGATCACCGCGGCCTCGGCCACCTCGTCGTGTACCACCAGCACGCTTTCCACCTCGAACGGGCCGATCCGGTATCCGGCCATGATGATCACATCGTCGTCGCGCGCGGAGAAGTGGAAGAACCCGTCGGCATCACGCGCGCCCGCGTCACCGGTCAGATACCACCGGCCATCCGCGGTGTAACGCCGCGCGGTCCGCTCCGGCTCGTCCACATAGCCGAGGAACCACAGCAGCGCGCTGCGCTGGGCATCGATGGCGATACGTCCCAGTTGTCCGGCCGGCGCCTCGATATCGGCATCCTCGGCCAGCACCGCGCATTCCCACCCCGGCAGCGAGCGCCCCATCGAACCGGGTGGCGCCTCGGTGTTCAGGTCGTCGTGCCAGGCATTGCAGATGACCATGCCGTGTTCGGTCTGCCCGTAGTGATCCCGGACCGCGACCCCCAGGGTCTCCACTGACCAGGCGACCACCTCCGGGGTCAGCGGTTCTCCCGCCGACGAGGCCCGGCGCAGCCGAATCCGTTGCGCCGGCGGCCCGGAGGCGCGCAGCGCCCGGTAGACGGTGGGCGCGGCGGCGAAATTGGTGACCCCGAACCGGTGCAGCACCTGCCAGGTGAGTTCCGGGGAGAAACCGGCGTGCAGCAGCAGGCTGCGGGTACCGGAGGCGAGCGGACCGAGGATGGCGTAGTAGAGACCGTATGCCCAGCCGGGGTCGGCGGCATTCCAGAAGACGTCGTCGGGACGGACGTCCAGCGCGAACTCCTGATAGGCGTGGAAGGACGCCAGGGCGCGTAAGGGGATGGGCACGCCCTTCGGAGTCCCGGTGGTCCCACTGGTGAACAACTCCACCAGCTGACCGTCGCCGCCGGCCACCGCGGCGGGGACGAAATCGACGTCGGCGACCGGCAGGTCCGCCAGCCGCAGCGCGCCGGGCAGCGTCGCGTCACCGGCCACGATCACCTGCCACGGCGGCGTCTCGGGCATATCCCCGCCGGGAGCCAGTTTGCCCGCCTGGTCGCCGTCGGCGATCACGATGGAGGCCTCGGCGGCACGCAGCCGGAAAGCGATCGCCGGCGCGGCGAATGCGGTGAACAAGGGGACGTGAACCGCCCCGCGCCGCCAGATACCCAGCAGTGCCACCACCAGATCCACCGATTTCGCCATCAGGGTGGCGACCCGGTCGCCGTGTTCCACACCGAGCCCGGCCAATGCGGCGGCGAAGCGTTCGGACCGCTCGCGCAGTTCCCCATAGGTGAGATCCACGGCCGACAGATCGCTGTCGACGACGGTGAACGCGACGGCGTCGGCCGGGTGCCGGTCGCACAGCAACCACGCGGCGCAGGCGTCGGGGTGATCGTAGATGTCCAGCAGTTCGCGCACCCGCTCGTTCGGGTCGGCACCCATGTCGCATCTCCTCGGTCGTCATCCGGCTCACTCGCCGTTGCCATAGGATGTAGGTCACACCGTGTACGGCACTACCCCCGAAAAGGGGTGAAACTCGAATGGCTTCCGCCCCTCCGCTGCTGCGCCCCCGCGACCGCGATGCGCTGCGTGCCGAGATCCGCCGGTTGGGCGCCACCGGTGTCCCGGTGGTGTTCGGTGGCGAGGTGCACGCCGATACCCTGCTGCTGACCGAGTTCTCCGGGGTACGGACCGACGGGTTACGCGGCTTGTCGGTGACCCGCGCTTCCGGGCTGGGCGGCCGGGTGGTCGATTCCCGCCGACCCGCCTCGGTCGCCGACTATCGCAGTGCCCTGTCGATCACCCATCACTACGACGAGCCGGTGCTCACCGAGGGGATCCGGTCGGTCCTCGCGGTTCCGGTGGTGGTGGCGGACCGTCCGCGGGCGGTGCTGTACGCGGCGGCCCGCGAAATCGGTCCGATCGGCGACCGCACGATGACCGCTCTGCTCCACGCCGGTCGCCGGCTCGCGAACGAGATCGCCGTCCGCGACGAGGTGGATCGCCGGTTGCGACTCCTGCGGACCGCCGCGCCGGTCCCGGCCGTCACCGGTGCCACCACCGAGGAACTGCGTGCTGTCCAGGTGGAGCTCCGCGAGATGTCGGCGACGACCACCGACAGCCGGTTACGGGAACGGCTGCGAGCGTTGGACGATCGGTTGACCCGTACGCTGGCGGGTGAGCCCGCTCCCGGCGCGCCCCGGCTGTCCCGGCGGGAGATCGACGTACTGCTCCAGGTGGGCCTGGGCTGCTCCAACAAGGCCGTGGCCCAACGGCTCTCGCTCGGCCCCGAAACGGTCAAGAGCTATCTGCGCAGCGCGATGCACAAACTCGACGCGAGCTCCCGGCACGAGGCCGTGGTCACTGCCCGCCGCCTCGGCCTGATTCCCTGACGGGTCGTATCCGGGCGGCGGGCGCTGCCGGTCGGTCGGTTTCCGGCAGCAGGTCCGGACGGCGTGCCCGGGTACGGAGCAAGGACTGTTCCCGGCGCCAAGCGGCGATGCGGGCATGATCCCCCGAGAGCAGGATCGGCGGGACGTCGAGGCCGCGCCAGCTCACCGGGCGGGTGTAGCTGGGGCCTTCGAGCAGTCCGTCGGAGAACGAATCCTGTTCGTGCGACTGCTGATTGCCCAGCACGCCGGGTATCAGCCGGACCACCGCCTCGGTCATCACGAGCACCGCGGCTTCCCCGCCGATCAGCACGTAATCGCCGATACTGACCTCTTGCACGCGCACCCGGCGCGCGGCGTCCTCGAACACCCGCTGGTCGATCCCCTCGTACCGGCCGCAGGCGAAGACCAGATGCGATTCGGCCGCCCAGCGCTGGGCGGTGGCCTGGGTGAACGGCATACCGGCGGGTGTCGGAACCACGAGCAGTGCGTCGTCGGGGCACACCTCGTCGAGCGCATCCCCCCACACCGTCGGCTTCATCACCATGCCGGGCCCGCCGCCGTACGGCGAATCGTCGACGGATTTGTGGACATCGTGGGTCCAGCGGCGCAGATCGTGCACCGCTACGGAGATCACACCCTTGTCGATGGCCTTGCCGAGCAGTGCGGTGCGCAGCGGCTCCAGATACTCCGGGAAGATGGTGAGTACGTCGATCTTCATGACGTCCACCTCACTGCGGGTCCAGCAGGCCTTCGGGCGGATCGATCACGATCAGTCCGTCGGCGACCGATACCGTGGGCACGATGGCGGTGACGAACGGGATGAGGATCTCGCGGCCGTCGTCGGCGGCGCGGACCGAGAGCAGCTCACCCGCCGCCGAATGCAGCACCTCTCGCACGATACCCACGGCCGTGCCGTCGGCGAGTTCCACGCGCAGACCCTCGAGCTCATGATCGTAGAACTCGTCCGGATCCTCGGAAGGCCCGAGCTCCTCGCTGTCCACCAGGAACAGGGCGCCGCGTAACGCGTCGGCGGCCGTCCGGTCGGTGACGCCGGCCAATTGCACCAGGAGCCGGCCCGAATGTTCCCGGGCCGACTCCACGGTGAAACGACGGACCTCGGCCGAACGCGGCAGCCGGGTACGCAGAGTAGCGCCGACCGCGAAGCGTTCCTCCGGCTCGTCGGTGCGTACCTCGACGACCAGCTCGCCGCGCACGCCGTGCGATTTGGCGATCCGGCCGACTACGAGTTCCATCTACTGATCGGTGTCGACCACGTCGACCCGGATACCCCGGCCGCCGATACCGGCGACGAGGGTGCGCAGCGCCGTGGCGGTGCGCCCGCCGCGCCCGATCACCTTGCCCAGGTCGTCGGGGTGGACGTGGACCTCGACGGTGCGTCCACGCCGACCGGTGATCAACTCGACCCGGACATCATCGGGATTGGCGACGATACCGCGAACCAGGTGTTCGACGGCATCGGCGACGACGACGCTCATTACTCGGCGGCCTCGGTGGACTCGGCGGCCTCGGCCTCGCCTTCCTTGTCCTTCTTGGCCTTCTTCTTCGGGGTCACGGCCTCGGTGACCGGCTCGTTCTCCGCGGCGGCCAGCGCGGCGTTGAACAGATCCAGCTTGGACGGCTTGGGTTCGGCGACCTTCAGGGTGCCCTCGGCGCCCGGCAGGCCCTTGAACTTCTGCCAGTCGCCGGTGATCTCCAGCAACCGCTGTACCGGCTCGGTGGGCTGCGCACCGACACCCAGCCAGTACTGGGCCCGCTCCGAGTCGATCTCGATCAGCGACGGCTCTTCCTTGGGGTGGTATTTCCCGATGGACTCGATGGCCCGGCCGTCACGACGGGTGCGGGCGTCCGCGACGACGACGCGGTACTGCGGGTTTCGGATCTTGCCCATACGAGTGAGCTTGATGCGAACAGCCATCTGCTGATCTGCCTTTCATAGTGGTCACGGCGCAATTCAGCGACTCACGCGGTATCGCGAGCCCGGTTTTGCGAATGAAGTGTGTGACCGCCGCGCGGTACGTAACCGGAGACGGGCTGACACTGTCCAGTAGGACGGTCGACCATTCTGCCAGACATCGCGGCCGGCCCGGAAATCGCCTCGCTACACGAAGCGACGGGGGCGCCACCGGGCAAATCGTCCGGCAGCGGGAAATGTACCGCTTGGCAGCTGGTCAGTCCTCTGAGTAGCGTCGCTCAGCCGTATCCCACCTGGACGCGGCCGAGTCGAATGGGAGTACCGACCACGTGTCATTCTCGAACAGACTGGCGTACCGAGTGCGTTTCGCCGAGGTACCCGAGCGCGGCAGCGATTACGTGTCGAATATCGACACCACGGTCTACAACCCCTACCGGGCGGAACTCGACTCCGATTTCGCCGCCTACACCGGGACCGAGACCGTCCTGCCGACCAGCGGCACGGCACTGGCCACCACGCCGATCCGGTACCTGAACCGGGAAGACGGCGAGGCCTCGGTGCGCGGCCAAGCGGTGCCCGGCTGGTACTCCATCTCGGTGAAGCTGAGCCCGTCCCTCGATGAGCAGGCGCAGGTCGCGCCCGTTCCGATCGAGCTCGAGGTCGATGTGACGGGCGCACCGGAACCGGGTCCGCGCTATATCGGCGATACCGCGAGTACGAGTATCTTCGGCGCCGACCCGTAATACGCCGGGACGGCGGATACCACCGCCGCGGCCGATACAGCCGCCGACAGCGTATCGCCGCTGGTATGGGTGGCCGTCGGTGTCGGTGTCGGGGTGCTGGCGCCGGTGATCGTGGCGACGGCCACCTTCCTACTCGTCCGCCGCAGCCGACGCTGACCGAACGCGCCGGGGCACAGCCGGGACGCATTCCCGCTGTGTCCCGGCTTCCGGTCCCGAAGCGTCGAACGCGACGCACCCACCGGCCCCGAACCGCGGATCCCGACGCGACCATACGAGCCGAGTTCTCCGGGACATCGCGAAGAATCGAGGCCCGTCTCGCCGTTCCGGCCTCGAAGCGTATGCGGCGAAGCCGCGAGTCTCAGGACCGGAACAGCGCGACCGAGGAGGCCGCGACCCCGCGGCGCCGCGGAACACAGCTCATTTGCCCGGGAACTTGAACTTGGAGATATCGAAGTTCTCCAACCCCGGCGGCAGCTGATCGAGACCGGGCGGCATATTCGACAGATCGGGCATACCGCCGCCGGGCAAGCCCGGCATCCCGGGGAAACCGCCGCGCATCTTCGGCTGGGTGGGTCCACGCCCGCCCTTCTTCCCCTTCTTGCCCTTCTGCTTCTTGTTGCGACGGTTGGCGCCGGGCATCCCCATCTGCCGACCCATCATCGCCATCATCTTGCGGGCCTCGAAGAAGCGGTCGACCAGCTGATTGACATCGGAGACCTGGACTCCCGACCCGTTGGCGATCCGCAGCCGGCGGGACGCGTTGATGATCTTCGGGTTCTCCCGCTCGGCCGGAGTCATACCGCGGATGATCGCCTGGATCCGGTCGAGCTGTCTATCGTCGACCTGGGCGAGGACATCCTTCATCTGACCGGCTCCCGGCAGCATCCCGAGCAGATTGCCGATGGGACCCATCTTGCGGATGGCCAGCATCTGGTCGAGGAAATCCTCCAGGGTGAGCTCACCGCTGCCGATCTTGCGCGCCGTCTCCTCGGCCTGCTGCGCGTCATAGACCTGTTCGGCCTGTTCGATGAGGGTGAGCACATCACCCATACCGAGGATGCGGCTGGCCATCCGGTCGGGATGGAAGACGTCGAAATCCTCGAGCTTCTCCCCGGTGGAGGCGAACATGATCGGCGCGCCGGTGACGTTGCGCACGCTCAGCGCCGCACCACCGCGGGCGTCGCCGTCGAGTTTGGTGAGTACCACGCCGGTGAAGCCGACGCCGTCGCGGAATGCCTCGGCGGTGGACACCGCGTCCTGGCCGATCATGGCGTCGAGGACGAACAGGATCTCGTCGGGTTTCACGGCGTCGCGGATCCCGGCGGCCTGCGCCATGAGCTCGGCGTCGATACCGAGGCGGCCGGCGGTGTCCACGATCACCACGTCGTGCTGTTTGGCGCGGGCCTCGGTGATACCGGATTCGGCGACGGCGACCGGATCGGCCGCGGTGATGCCGAGCGCGTTGTCGCCCCCGCCGATCGAGGTACCGGGATGGGGCGCGAACACCGGGACGCCCGCGCGTTCACCGACCACCTGCAGCTGGGTGACCGCGCCGGGGCGCTGCAGGTCGCAGGCCACCAGCAGGGGCTGATGGCCCTGGTCGCGCAGCCATTTGGCGAGCTTTCCGGCCAGGGTGGTCTTACCGGCACCCTGCAGACCGGCGAGCATGATCACCGTGGGCGGTGTTTTGGCCAGGGTCAGCCGCCGGGTCTCACCGCCGAGGATCCCGACGAGTTCCTCGTTGACGATCTTGACGACCTGCTGGGCCGGATTGAGCGCGGCGGACACTTCCGCACCCTTGGCGCGTTCCTTGATCCGGGAGATGAACCCGCGGACCACGGGCAGCGCGACATCGGCCTCCAGCAGGGCCAGGCGGATCTCCCGGCAGGTGGCGTCGATATCGGCCGGCGACAGACGTCCCTTACCGCGAAGATCCTTCAGGGCACCGGTCAACCGGTCGGATAGGGATTCGAACACCTGGCGCGCTCCTGATCTCGAGTGACGTCACTGCGTCCCAGGGTAATGGGCGTCCCAGAGTAGCGGGCGGCCCGGCGGGGCCGGGGCCCGCACCGCACTGCTCGCAGACATCACCGGAGATCGTCACCGCACCGCCGGCCCCACGCACCCGAGACGGCGCCATCGGCACTGCCGGGGCCGCAGCGCCCCTACCCGCGCCGCCCGAGGCAGCGCCATCGGCACAGCGGGGTCACGCGGGCCCCGAGCCCGCGCCGCCCAAGGCGGCGCCGTCGACACAGTCGGGCGTGGGGGTGGAGAACCCGCGGCTGTAGTCGTGCTGTTCCACGGCAACCAGATAGGCGGCCTCCCGGCCGGTGAGCCCGAGTTGCCGCGACAGCGTGTCGAGTTGCGACCAGTCGTCGCCGGGCGGCAATCCGCCGGTGGCGACGGCGGCGGCCACGGTCATCGCCGCCATCGCTTGCGATTCGGTGAGCGTACGGCCGGGCAGCCAGGAAACCACCCAGTAGGCATCCCCCACGCAGCGGGCGATATGGGGGGTCGTATCGCTGGTCATGATCGACGAGGTCACCACTTGGATTGCCACCGAGCTGCTCCCCTCGTGAGCGCGACAGTTGACCTCCCGAATGTTAGGGGTCGCCCACGATATCACCACGACCTCTGCAGCAAACGGTTGGCAATCGACGCGCAACGGTGACCTCGGTCGCGGCCGCTAGTCGCCTTCCGGATCCGGAGGGCGGGGCGGTGCCGGCCGGGGAACCACCGCGAGGACGGCCGTTTCGATCGCGGCCCGCCGAGCCGGTCCCGTATCCGCGCCCAGCTCCACGCAGAAGACGTCCACCACGAACGACCCCATCGTGACCACCTTCGCCCAGCGGACATCGGCACCCGCACCGGCCAGGGCCGCGGCCAACCGGCAGAGCAGGCCGATGCGGTCCTCCCCGCGCAACTGCAGGATCAGCTGTCCGGCGACCCCGGTTTCCGACCACAGCAGCCGGGGCTCGGCCCGGGCATGCCGGATATCCCGTTCCCGCTGTGTGAGTACCGCCCGCACGTCGAGGTCGCCCGCCACCGCACGCTTGAGTTCCTGCCGGAGCAGACCGGCGTCCGGCGGTCCGCCGAACGTCGGTGTCACGACGAAAGTGTTGACGGCCGACTCACCCACCGCACGGACCGAGGCCGACAGCACCCGCAGCGAATGCAGGGCCAGGACCCCGGCCGTATTCGACAGCAAACCCGGAGTATCCGGAGCGATGACGGTGGCGATATGCGTGAATTTCCCTTCGCCCGGCGCCAATTCGACATGGATACCACCGGCGGCGGCGCGGGCGAGCAGTTCCTCGGGGACGGGCTCGGGCTCGGGCAGCACCTCACCGGCCATCACGGTGCGGCAGCGGCGGACCAGTTCCCCGATCAACGTCGCCTTCCATTCGCCCCAGACCCCGGGGCCGGTGGCCAGCGAGTCCGCTTCGGCCAGTGCGTGCAGTAGTTCGAGGCGACGCGGATCGTTGTCCAGTGCCTCCACCACGTACCGGATGGTCGCGGGGTCGTCGATATCGCGGTGGGTGGCGGTATCGGGCAGCAGCAGGTGGTGGCGTACCACGGCGCTGAGGACCTGCACATCCGAGGGCCACAGCCCCAGCCGCCGGCCGATCTGGGTGGCCAATTCGGCCCCGACCAGGCAGTGGTCTTCCGTGCGGCCCTTACCGATATCGTGCAGCAGCGCACCCAGCGCCAGCAGGTCCGGCCGGGCGACGCGGGTGCTCAGGGCACTCGCGTAGGCCACGGTTTCGATCGAATGCCGGTCGACGGTCCAGGTGTGCAGTGCGTCTCGCGGCGGCAGATCGCGGACCGCGCCCCATTCGGGAAGCAGCCTGCCCCATAATCCGGTCCGGTCCAGTGCCTCCACCGCGTCGATCACTCCACGGCCCGAACCGAGCAGCACCAGCAGATCGTTGAGCGCGTCCTTCGGCCACGGTTCCCGCAATTCGGGCGCATCCTCCGACAACCGGTTCAGTGTGGTCGCCGACATCGGCAGCCCCGTCTGCGCCGAGGCAGCGGCCACTCGCAGCACCAGCCCCGGATCCCGCTGTGGCCGGGCATCGCGGGCCAATACGACCTCACCCGCGTGTTCCACCACTCCTTCGTCCAGTGGCCGCCGCACCGGCATCCGCCGCAATCGGGCCAATCCCTTGCGTGGCAGGGCGTTGCCCGCGGTACGCAGACCGACCTCCACCGAATACCCGACCGTACGTGCCGCGTCGCTGAGCGTGCGGGCCAGATCGAAGCGGTCGCCGATGCGCAGCGCCGCACCGATCTCGTCGGCGTCCTGGGCGTGCAGCTGGTCCCGTGCCCGGCCCGCGACCCGGTGCAGTTCGGTGCGGACATCGAGCAGACGCCGGTGCGCCTGAGCGAGCCCACCGCCCGGCGCGTCCGGTCCGAGGCCCGGCATGGCGTCGGTGAGCTGGGCGATGGCGAGCGCGTCGAGCAACTGGATATCGCGTAATCCGCCGCGCCCGTTCTTCAGGTCGGGTTCGGTACGGTGGGCGACCTCACCGCTGCGTTCCCAGCGGGCGCGGACACCGGCGAGAAGTTCGTCGAACCGGCCGCGGATCCCGCTGCGCCAGTCCTTGCGCACCCCCGCGATGAGCCGGTCGCTGAGTTCGGCGTTGCCGACGATATGGCGGGCGTCCAGCATGCCGAGCGCGGCGACCAGATCGTCGGCGGCCACCTTCAACGCGTGTGGAACCGTGCGCACGCTGTGATCGAGTTTGATATGCGCGTCCCACAGGGGGTACCAGAGCCGATCGGCGATTTCGGCCACCCGTTTCGGGTCCATGTCCTCGTGCAGCAACACCAGGTCGAGATCGGAGTACGGCAGCATCTCGCGCCGCCCGAGCCCGCCCACGGCGATGATCGCCAGTCCGCTGTCGGCCGTGATCCCCACCTCGGCGCCTTTACTGGTGAGCCACAGCTCGTACAGATCCACCAGGGCGGCCCGCAGCGATTCGGCATCGAGCCGTGGATGCCTGGGCACCCCGCCACCGAGCAGCTGGTCCCGCGCCCGTACCAGGTCCGCGGCGCCGTGTGACAGCGTCGCGGATCCATCCGGCTGCCCATCCGCTACCCGCCCGGATTCCCGCGCCTGCCGGTTCCTACCCAACGCAACCACCACCCGTCCCACACGGGCGGCCCCGCCCGACCGCAATGGTGGGGCGGGGCCGCCGTTATCGTTCACACCCGCTGTCGCGACGCGGGTTACAGCGCGTCGATGCCGCGTTCGCCGGTGCGTACCCGGACGATCGTTTCCACCGGGGCCACCCAGACCTTCCCGTCACCGATCTTGCCGGTCCGGGACGCCTCGACGATCAGGTCCACGACCCGGTCCACCGATTCGTCGTCCACCACCACCTCGACTCGTACCTTCGGCACGAAATCGACCGAGTACTCCGCCCCGCGGTAGACCTCGGTGTGCCCCTTCTGCCGCCCGTATCCCTGGACCTCGCTCACGGTCATCCCGAATACGCCTGCCTGCTCCAGGCCGGTTTTGACGTCTTCGAGCGTGAACGGTTTGACGATTGCGGTGATCAGTTTCATGGGTTCATGCCTCCTTGCCGGCCGAGCGAGCGGTACCACCCAGTGCAGCGAAATCGTATGCCGTCTCCGCGTGTTCGGAATCGTCCATACCGCCCGATTCCGCGTCGGCGTCGGCGCGCAGACCGATGGTGAACTTGATCGCGTACGCGATAACCAGGGCGATCACGAAGGAGTACACGAGCACCGCGACCGCGCCGAGCGTCTGCCGGCCCAGCAGTTCGAGGTCACCGCCGTAGAGCAGGCCCGTGGCGCCCGCGGGCGCCTCGGGAGCGGCGAACAGGCCGATCAGCACCGTGCCGAGGATACCGCCGACCATATGGATACCGACGACGTCGAGCGAATCGTCGTAACCGAATTTGAACTTCAGGCTCACCGCGAGCGCGCAGACCGCACCGGCGATGACACCGATGGCCAATGCGCCCAGTACGTTCACCGAGGAGCAGGAGGGCGTGATAGCGACCAGCCCGGCCACGATACCGGAGGCGGCGCCCAGCGAGGTGGGTTTACCGTCGCGGATCTTCTCGACCACCAGCCAGCCGATCATCGCGGCGGCGGTGGCGACCAGGGTGGTGACGAAGGCGGCACCGGCGACACCGTCGGCGGCCGCCGCCGAACCGGCGTTGAAACCGAACCACCCGAACCACAGCAGCGCGGCACCGAGCATGACGAACGGCAGGTTGTGCGGGCGGAAGGGGGTCTGCGGCCAGCCCGCACGTTTGCCGACCACGATGGCCAGCGCGAGCGCGGCGGCGCCGGAGTTGATGTGGACGGCGGTACCACCGGCGAAGTCGATGGCCTCGACCTTCTCCATGATCCAGCCGCCGCCCCAGACCCAGTGGGCGACCGGGAAGTACACCACGGTGGCCCAGATGGCGCTGAAGACCAGCCACGCACCGAACTTCAGCCGGTCGGCGACCGCACCGGAGATCAACGCGACGGTGATGATCGCGAACATCGCCTGGAAGGCGACGAAAACGGTCGCGGGAATGTTCCCGATGAGGGGGACTCCTGCCGATTCCTCACCGAACCCGGCGATCAGGGTCTTCAGGCCGAAGAACTGACCCGGATCCCCGAACAGACCGCCTTTGTCGGTACCGAATGCGATCGAGAAGCCGTACAGCACCCAGAGCACAGTGACCACAGCCATCGCGCTGATGCTCATCATGATCATATTGAGCACGTTCTTCGCGCGGACCATACCGCCGTAGAAGAACGCCAGCCCGGGTGTCATCAGTAGAACGAGCGCCGCGCTCGTCAATATCCATGCGGTATCGCCGGCGTTGGGTGCGCCGATCACGGTTTCCACCAGTTTCCTCCCTCATCCGTCCGGCCCGCCGCCTTCGCGACATCGGGCCCGCTACAGAAGGGTCCTCATTCGGTGTTTCATCCGTGACGCCCGCGTGTTTCACCTAGGTGAATGGATCGCGCTGCGATGTTTCGGGTGTGTTGCACGCACTGCGCGCGGGTTCCGCGACCGCTGTGAGCAGGGCCGGAACGCCGGCGGTCGAGGGGCCGATGCGGTACGGCGGGAGGTGCCGCGCCGCACCGGCCCGCCGGATCAGCCGAGCAGCGCGTCCACGAAGGCGGCCGGTTCGAACGGGGCCAGATCGTCGGCGCCCTCACCCAGGCCCACCAGTTTCACCGGTACACCGAGCTCGTGCTGGATCTGGAAGACGATTCCGCCTTTGGCCGTTCCGTCGAGCTTGGTCAGGACCACGCCGCTGATATCGACCACCTCGGCGAAGATACGGGCCTGGGCGAGCCCGTTCTGACCGACGGTGGCATCGAGTACCAGCAGTACCTCGTCCACCGAGGCCTTCTTCTCCACGACGCGTTTCACCTTGCCGAGCTCGTCCATGAGCCCGGTCTTGGTGTGCAGGCGCCCCGCCGTATCGATGAGCACCGCGTCCACTCCGGTGTCGATACCGGTGGCCACGGCATCGAAGGCCACCGCGGCCGGGTCGGCCCCCTCGCGACCGCGTACGGTTTCCGCGCCGACCCGCTCGCCCCAGGTCTGCAACTGGTCGGCCGCGGCGGCGCGGAAGGTATCGGCGGCGCCGAGCAGCACCCGGCGGCCGTCGGCCACCAGGACCCGGGCGAGTTTGCCGGTGGTCGTGGTCTTACCGGTGCCGTTCACCCCGACGACCAGCAGGATCGACGGGTGATCGGGATGCGGTAGCGCGCGTACCGAGCGGTCGAGCTCGGGCCGCAGCGATTCGATCAGCACATCCCGCAGCACGGCCCGGGCGTCGTCGGCGGTGCGCACGCTGCGCGCGGCCATCTCCTCCCGCAGCCGTTCCACGATGACCGTGGTGACCGCGGTCCCGATATCGGCGAGGACGAGGGTGTCCTCGACCTCCTCCCAGGACTCCTCGTCGAGGTCGCCGCCGCCGAGCAGACCCAGCAGGCTCTTGCCCACCGCGTTCTGCGACCGGGACAACCTTCCCCGCAGCCGGGTCAGCCGGCCGGAGGTGGGTTCGATCTCCTCGACCTCCGGCACCAGATGGGCTCCGGCCGCCGTATCGGGGGCGACGACCGCGGGTTCGGTGGTCTCGGTATCCGCGGGAGGGACAGCGGCCCCCCGGTCCGTGGTGGTTTCCGGGGTCGCGCTCGGCGGCTCGGCGACCCGGCCGGGTTCTCCGTCGACGACCGGCCCGGGTTCGGTGGCCGACGGTGCCGTGGCCGGGGGCTCGGTGGCCGGCGGTTCCGGGGCCGCCGGTTCGGTGGTCGGCGGTTCCGGGGGAGCCACGGCGGGGCTCCCCGTGGCCGCTTCCGGGATCACTTCTGTGGAGTCCCCGGGTCGGACAACGGTCTCCGGTTCCACGGTGGACGCCGCGTCCTCGGGGGCGAGCGTGTCCGGGAGCGGGACGTCGGTGATCCCGCGGCGCGGAGCGTCCCGCGGTACGGCGGCGTCGTCACCGATATGCGGCTGGCCCTCGGTATCGGTCCGCTCAGTGGGACTCGGCCCGGGAGGCGCCGCGGTGACGCCCTGCCCGCCTCGGCTGAAGGAGAAGCCACCTGCGGCCTGATACCCGCCCGACCGGTCGGTGAGCTCCTCCTTTCCGGCCGGTGGTGTCAGCGAGACCCGGCCGCGTTTGTACCGGACGAAGCCGGCCACGAGCGCGACCAGCAGTACGGCGGCGATCGCTGCGATCAGAATCCAGGCTTGGGCACTCACGCCGACCATCCTTGCAGAGCGGGCCGGGGCCGGAGGCGACCCGGCCCGGCACGCGCGGCGGGCTCGCCGGGCAAAAGCCCGGTAGCCAGTGCTTTACCGGTCCGGTCCGGCGAATAGGGGCCGGTGAGATTTCTTGTCCTGCGGAACTTCTCGCGGCAGGCCAATAGGATCGGCGATGTGACCGATCGAAACGTGCTTGGGGGTCCGCTACAAGAGTGCGGCACCGATCCGCTGACCGGGTTCTACCGGGACGGCTGCTGTAGCACCGGCCCGGAGGATCTGGGTAGCCATACCGTGTGCACGGTCGTCACAGCCGAGTTCCTGGAGCATCAGGCGTCCATCGGCAACGATCTGAGCACACCCCGCCCGGAGAACAATTTCCCCGGCCTCCAGCCCGGGGACAGATGGTGTGTGGTGGCGGTGCGTTGGTTACACGCGCACGAGGACGGTGTGGCCGCGCCGGTGGTCCTGGCGGCGACCCATGAGAACGCCCTGGAAGTGATATCGATGGAGATCCTGCGCAAATACGCGGTCGACGTACCCGACGACGTCAGCGATCTGCTCTGACCGCCCGCGCGGCGGATCCCCCGCACGGGCGGGCCGTCAGCCCGCCGTACCGGCCGGGGTGAGGTTCTGCCCGCGCAGCCGCTGGGAGATGACCTGGGTGATCCCGTCACCGCGCATACTCACCCCGTAGAGCGCGTCGGCGATCTCCATGGTCGGTTTCTGGTGGGTGATCACGATCAGCTGGCTCTTCTCGCGCAGTTGTTCGAACAGCCCGATGAGACGACGCAGATTGGTATCGTCGAGCGCGGCCTCCACCTCGTCCATCACGTAGAACGGCGACGGCCGGGCGCGGAAGATGGCGACCAGCAGCGCCACCGCGGTCAACGATTTCTCCCCGCCGGACAGCAGCGACAGCCGTTTGACCTTCTTGCCGGGTGGACGCGCCTCCACCTCGATACCGGTGGTGAGCATATCGCCGGGGTCGGTGAGCAGCAGACGGCCCGCGCCGCCGGGGAACAGCGCGGCGAAGACCTGGACGAACTCCCGTTCCACATCGGCGTAGGCATCGGTGAAAACCTGCAGGATGCGGGCGTCCACCTCGGCCACCACATCCAGGAGGTCCTGCCGGGCCTTCTTCACGTCCTCGAGCTGGGTGGCCAGGAAGTTGTAGCGTTCCTCGAGGGCCGCGAACTCCTCGAGGGCCAGCGGGTTCACCTTGCCGAGCGTGGCCAGATCCTTTTCGGCGCGTTTGGCACGGCGTTCCTGCGAGGCCCGGTCGAACGGCATCGGCGCGGGGGCAGTGACCTGCTCACCGCGTTCCTTGGCCTGCTCGTACTCCCGCATCTCCAGTTCACTGGGCGGCAGCGGCACATCGGGCCCGTATTCGGCGATCAGATCCTCCAGTGCGATACCGAACTGTTCGGCGATCGTCGTCTCCAGCTGTTCGATACGCAGCGCCGCCTGCGCCTTGGCCACCTCGTCGCGGTGCACGGCGTCGGTGAGCTGGGTGAGCTGCGTGCCGAGCGCGCGCACCCGTTCCTTGATCCGGTCGACCTCGGTGGCGCATTCGCTGCGCCGACGGACCAGTTCGTCACGGCGGGCCGCGGCAGCGGTCACCACCTGCTCCAGCTCCGCGGCCAGATCGGCGCCGGCTTCGGCGACCGCGGCGGCGACCTGCGCGGCCTGCCGACGGGCGGCCTGAGCACGTTCGGCGCGGGCCCGCGCCTCCCGTTCCGCGCGGGCGGCGCGGCGCAGCGAATCGGCCTTACCGCGCACCGATTCGGCGCGCTCCTCGGCCGTGCGTACCGCCAGCCGCGCCTCGACCTCCATGGCCCGGGCCTCGGCGAGGGCGGCCGCGGCCTCCTCCCGGGCCAGCGCGGCGGCCTCGGTTCCGGCGGTTCCGGCGGTATCCCCCGTCTCGGCCTGTTCACGTTCCGCGTGGCGGAGCCGGTCCTCGAGCTCGGCCAGGGCCGTGATCGCCTCCTCACGGGCGGTCTCGGTGTCGGCGCGCTGGGTGACGAGCCGCTCGGATTCGATTCGCGCCGCGCGCACCGCCGCACCGAGCCGGCCCAGCCGCTCGTAGATCGCGTTGAGGGCCTGATCGGATTCGTGCAGCGCCAGCAGTGCCTGATCGACGGCGTCCTTGCGGTCGGACTGTTCCTCCAGGGCGCCCGCCAGGCTCGCTTCCAGCTCCTCGGCGCGCCGCTGGGCGGCGGCCAGTTCCGCCGCCGTGGCATCGATATCCGCCTGGATCTCCAGCCGGCTGGGTGAGCGGTCCGAGCCGCCGATCAGCCAGCCCGTACCGGCCAGATCTCCGTCACGGGTGACGATCCGCACATCGGGATACTCGGTGAGCAGGGCCGCCGCGGTATCGAGATCGTCCACCACCGCGACCCGGTGGGTGAGGGCGGCCACCGCCGCCTGTACCGAACCGGGGCAGTCGACCACCTCCCGCAGCCACCGGGCCGAGCCGGACAGCGCTCCGGTATCCGCGTCCGGAGCGGGGCTCGGGCCCTCGTACACCAGTGCGGCCCGCCCGCCGTCCGCCTTTCCGAGGGCGCGCAGGGCGCTGAGCGCGGTGTCGCCGGTATCGGCCACCACAGCCTCGGCCACCGGCCCGAGTACCGCCGCGACCGCGGTCTCGTACCCGGCGTGCACCCGCAGCACTCCCGACAGCGGCCCCAGCAGGCCGGCCGGATGGTTCTCGGTGAGCCAGGCCGCGCCGTCCCGGCTGGCCAGGTTCATACCGAGCGCTTCGATCCGCGCGCTCAACGAGGCGACCCGGCGGCTCGCCTCCCGGTCCTCGGCGCGTAGTTCGGTGACCCGCCGGTCGGCCAGATCGAGCGCCTCCACCGCGTGTTCGTGCTGGGCGTCGAGCCCGGCTTCGCCGGCGTCGAGTTCGGCCAGTTCGTCCTGAACGGTGTCGTATTCGGCCTGGGCGGCGTCACCCCGGGCACGGGCCTCACCGATCGTGGTGGACAGCCGCACGATCTCGGCGTCGAAGGACTGGGCCCTGGTACGCAGATTCTCGACCTGGCCCGCGAGCCGGACCAGCCCTTCGCGCCGGTCGGCGATGGCCCGGACCGCGGCCAGATGTGCCTGTTCGGCGGCCTTGGCGGCGTGTTCGCGGTCGGCGAGTCCGTCGCGGGCGGCCTCCAGTGTCTCGGTCGCCATCTCCACGGCTTCCCGGAGTTCGGCCTCCTCGGCCTCGACCCGGTCGGCCTCCGCCTCGAGCTGGTCGGGGTCGCGGCCGGGGTTCGCCGGCGCGGCGGTATCCAGATGCCGGGCCCGGTCGCCGGCGATCCGGATGGTCGCGTTGACTCGTTCGGCCAGTGCGGAGAGCTGGAACCACAGCTGCCCGGCGGCCTCGGCGCTCGGGGTGAGCCGGGAGAGCTGGAACTCCTGCTGGGCGAGTGCGGCGTTGGCCGCGTCGAGTTCGCTCTGCACGGTGATCTGTTGTTCCCGCGCGTAGGCCTCTTTACTCTGCCGGCTCTGCAGCTCGGCCCGCCGGGTGACCAGATCGTCGGCGGCCAGGCGCAACCGGGCGTCGCGGAGATCGGCCTGGACCGTCTGCGCCCGGCGCGCGACCTCGGCTTGGCGCCCCAGGGGTTTGAGCTGACGGCGCAGTTCGGTGGTGAGGTCGGTGAGACGGGCCAGGTTGGCCTGCATGGCGTCCAGTTTGCGGACGGCCTTCTCTTTACGTTTGCGGTGTTTGAGCACACCGGCGGCTTCCTCGATGAAGGCACGGCGATCCTCCGGCCTCGATTCGAGGATGGCCGACAGTTGCCCCTGGCCGACGATGACATGCATCTCCCGGCCGATACCGGAGTCGCTGAGCAGCTCCTGGACATCCATCAAGCGGCAGGAGTTGCCGTTGATCTCGTATTCACCGGCTCCGTCCCGGAACATCCGGCGGGTGATGGAGACCTCGGCGTAGTCGATGGGCAGGGCACCGTCGGAATTGTCGATGGTGAGCGTGACCTCCGCGCGGCCCAGTGCCGCCCGGCCGGAGGTTCCGGCGAAGATGACGTCCTGCATCTTGCCACCGCGCAGGGCTTTGGCGCCCTGCTCACCCATCACCCAGGTGAGCGCGTCGACGACATTGGATTTCCCGGACCCGTTGGGCCCCACCACACAGGTGATACCGGGTTCGAACCGCAGGGTCGTCGCGGACGCGAAGGATTTGAAGCCCTTCAACGTCAAGCTCTTCAGGTGCAACGCCGACGACCCTTTCCGCCTCCACGTACTGTCCGCCTCACCCAGGCCGATCAGCCATGGTATAGGCCCGCGCCACCGGATTCCCATCCGGCGCACCGGCTGTGCCGATCGATTGCCGGTGGACGCGGGTACGGCGGCCCGGCGGTTCGACCGACCGGGTACCGCCGAGGCTACCGGGCGTTATACGGCGCGGCGATGGCAGCGGCCCGCTTCGATACCGGTTGCCGCCCGCAATGCCAGCACCGCACCCCATGGGCCGATGACCCAGATGGGCCAGAAATAGGTGAGGGCACCGCTGCCGAGGGATATCGCCGCCCAGATCACCAGTACCAGCACGCTGACGAAGAGCCAGGCGCTCGCCTCGATCCGCTGCCAGATGGGGAACCGCGAGCGCGTGACGCGGTTCGGCTCGGGTGCCGCCGCGGGTAGGTCCGCGAGGACGTCCTTCAGCTCTTCCCGTGTCGTGGTCCGGTAGACCTGCGCGACCCGCTGGTCGTATTCGGCGAGATCGAGGCGGCCGTCGCCGAGGTGCCGGCTCAGTTCCCGCACGATCCGGTCGCGTTCGGCGTCCGAGGCCCGGGTGCCCGTCGTGATCTCCATAGCGCTCCCCTTAGCGATCGACCCACATTCCACTGTGGAATAGAATCAGAATGAGCCTTCCACTATGGAATGTCAACCCCTTTCGCGAGGACCGAGCGGGCCCAGGACCGGCTACCGCTCGGCGAAACCCTCGAATCCGCCCCGCGCCTGCTCCCACGACTCCACCACCAGATCCACCCGGCCCGGTGTGGTCCCCGACCGCAACAGGGCCAGCAGTTCGGCCGCGGCGGCGCGCGGGCCCTCCGCGATCACCCGCACCCGCCCGTCCGCGGTATTGGCCGCATACCCGGTAAGTCCGAGTTCCAACGCCCGCGACCGCGTCCACCAGCGGAAACCCACCCCCTGCACCCGGCCGTGCACCCAGGCCCCGAGCCGCACCCGCTCGGTCGCGCCCGTGTCCTCACCCGCCATGATCAGTCGACGGTGTCGATATCGAAGGACAACGTCACCTTGCTCCCGGCCTGCAACGTACGACCGACCGTGCACACCTTGTCGATGGCGCGTTGCACCGCAACCAGCAACCGTTCCCGAGCCGCCGCGTCCAGCTCACTGAGATCGAGCTCGAACACCTCGTCCAGCTGCGGGTACACCTCGTTCTCGCGGTCCGCGGCGCCCGAGACCCGGATGGTGGCGTCGTAGTCGTCACCGAGCCGGCGCGACAGCGGGAAATCCGAACTCATCCCGGAACAAGCGGCCAGTGCGATCTTCAGCAGCTCACCGGGGGTGAAAACACCCGGTACCCCGTCCGACCCGATCAGTACCTCTGCGCCGCGCGAACTGCGCCCGGTGTAACGCCGGGTCCCCGTGCGTTCCACCCACAGCGTGGTCGGACCGGGCTGAGCGGCGGGAGCGGGGGCGCCGGCCGGTGCCGGCACGGTAGCCGCGGCGGTGTCATCAACCATGGTTGCGATCCTGCCATCCCCGGGTGGATATCCGCGCACCCCCATGGGCCCGGCCGTCATCTCACGCCCGGCTCGCGCCGGGCCGGGCGGGCAACGCACGGATCCACCGGATCGGATCAATCCTCGACGAGAACCTCCCCGCCGGGATCGGCGGCAACGAACGCCAGCAACCGCTCGGCCTCGGCCACCACCTGTTCGCGTTCGGTCGCGGTCAACGGGTACCAGGGCGCGATACGCAGGTGCGGACCGTCGAGCCACCATCTGCCGTGCGCGAAACCGTCCACCAGGTAGACCGGCACCCCTGCCGACCCCTCCTTCGCGATCCGGCGCCGGTCCTCCTCGGCGATGATGCGACGCCGATCCTTGTAGCCGAGCAGGGCGTTGTCGAACGCGGGCAGGAAGCGCACCGGCGCCTCCAGATCAGCGTCGGCCAGCGGCGCATCGGGTAGGTCGAAAAGCTCCACCCCCTCCGGCCCGCGCAGGACCCGCAGCTGCGGACGCAGCGGATCGACCACCTCGCGCAACCGGGTCAGACCCGACCATGCCTGGATATCGGCCACCGTAGCCGGGCCGAACGCCGCGAGATAGCGCCCGACGAGGGCGGCCGGATCCGGCTCGCCGAGTGGCGCGCCGATCCATTCGTCGGCCGTACCGACGGTGACGTAGCGGTTGTGCCAGCGACCCCAGGCACCGGTCTCCGCGCCGTGCGCCAGCGGTACCAGGATCTCCACCGTTTCCGCGAGGCGGCGGGTATGCCGCTGCGGGAAGCGCTCGGCCAACAGCAGACCCAATTCGCGGCGCGACATCTGCCGGCCCGCCAGCAGCTCACGGCCGGCCGCGACCAGCTCCGCATGGTCGAGCCCGGTGATCTCGTTCCGGTAGTAGGCCGTATTGAGCAGGCCGCGCACACAGGGCTGCAGCGTGGGCCGTAACCAGCGATAGTCCTCGGCGGTGCTCAGATGCACGGTGCGCCGGAGGGTGGTGGAGCGCACCAGCTTCCGATCGCGCAACAACCCGGCGAGCTCGTCGTGGCCGAATCGCGCCAGGCGTGTCCACAGCCCCACATAGGGCCAGTTCGGCTCCTGCCCCTGTACCGCGACCAGATGCCGGATCAGGTCGTAGGGCGTACGCTCGGTGCGGCCGGCCAGATGTTGGCGCACCAGCAGGGTACGGTTCAGCACACGTAACGACAGTTCGGGCATGCGGCGCATTATGGCCGCACCCACCGACATTCCGGCCGGGTCGTGATCCGGAAGGCGCGTATCCGTCCCGGCAACGGGTCCACGGGACGGATATCGGCGCTCAGTGGATCCTGGCGTACTTCACGAACACGACCCCGTCCTCGAAGGTCTGGCTGGTGATGGCCCGGAACTGCGCCGGCTCCGGCAGCCGCGGGCCGGTACCGAACAGCGGCCGGCCCCGGCCGAGCACGACCGGATACAACTTGAGGAAGATCTGATCGATCTCCGGGAGCAGCGTATGCGCCAGCTCACCGCCGCCGCACAGCCAGATACCCGGCCCCTCCTCCTTCTTGAGCTCACGGACGCGCGCGAGCGGATCGCTGATCAGCGTCACCGCCGGATCCGGTGAAGTGGCCAGGGTCTTGGACGCCACGTACTGCCGCAGATGCGCGTACGGGCTCGTGGTACCCGTCCGGACCCCGAAATCGTGGGTCTTACGGCCCATGATCACCGTATCGAAGGTTTCGTTGGGTTTATCGATACCGAAGGTCTCGCGCACCTTCGAAGGCAGCGTTTCGGGGTACTGCGCCGCGATGATCGGGCCGTGGTCGCCCCCGACGGGGAAGAAATCGAGCGAGCCGTCCTCGGTGGCGATGAACCCATCGATGGTGGCGGCGACGAAGTAGGTGAGCTTGCGCATGACGTCCCTCCCAGACATACCGGGTCGGTGATCCTGCCCTCTTCCGAAACCGTAGCCCGCCGCCGCTGCCGGGGCGAGGTTCTAGCTACCGCGGCCGCGTGGCTGGCAGCGCGGGCACGAGAACGAAGAGCGGTTCATGAACTTCTCCCGCACGATCGGCGCCCCGCACCGCGGGCAGGGCCGGTCCCCACGCCCGTACACCGCCAGCGCGCGTTCGAAATACCCCGATTCGCCGTTCACGTTCACATACAGCGCGTCGAACGAGGTCCCGCCCGCGGCCAGCGCATCGGTCATCACCGCCCGCGCCTCGGCGAGCAGGGTGCGCACCACCGGCCGGGTGAGCGTCGCCGCGGTCCGGGCACCGTGGATCTTCGCCCGCCACAGCGCCTCGTCGGCATAGATATTGCCGATCCCGGAGATCACCGACTGGTCCAGCAGCACCCGTTTGATCTCGGTGCGTTTCGCGCGCAATGCGGCCACCACGCTCTCGGTGTCGAACCGGGGGTCCAGCGGGTCGCGGGCGATATGGGCCAGCAGATCGGGCAGCAGATCCCCGTCCACCTCGACCAGCGGTGCCAGTACCCAGCCGCCGAAGGTGCGTTGATCGACGAACCGCAGTTCACGACCGTCGTCGAGGGTCGCCCGGATATGCGCGTGCTTCTCCACCGGCGCGTCCGCGGGCTGCACCAGCATCTGCCCGCTCATACCCAGATGGACAACCAGGGCGGTGTCGGCGGGAGCACCATCGAGTTCGGTGAAGGTCAGCCACAGGTATTTACCCCGCCGCCGCGCCGCCGCGATCGTCAGGCCGGTGAGCCGGGCGGCCATATCCGCGGCACCCGCGATATGCCGGCGCACCGACCGCGGATGGGTAACGGTCACCGATTCGACGGCGCGCCCGCACAGATGTTCGGCCAGGCCACGACGGACGACCTCGACCTCGGGAAGTTCGGGCACCTCAGGGTTCGCCGGTCAGTGCCCGATAGGCGGCGCCCGCCGCCTTCTGTTCGGCTTCCTTCTTGGAGCGGCCGACACCCTGGCCGTAGGCCTGCCCGGCGATCATCGTGGTCGCGGTGAATTCCTTGTCGTGATCGGGACCGGTCGAGGTGATCTCGTAGCTGGGTACACCGAGACCGCGCTCGGCGGTCAGCTCCTGCAGGCTGGTCTTGAAATCCAGGCCCGCGCCCATTCGGGGGCCGCGTTCGAGCAGATCGGCGAACAGCCGCAGGACGACCTCCCGGGCCACGTCGATCCCGTGCTCCAGGTGGACGGCGCCGAGCAGCGATTCCATACCGTCGGCCAGAATGCTGGGCTTGTCCCGGCCACCGGTGAGCTCCTCACCCTTACCGAGCAGCAGGTGGACGCCCAGGCCACCCTCGCCCAGGCCGCGTGCGACCTCGGCGAGCGCGTGCATGTTCACCACACTCGCGCGCAGCTTCGCCAGCTCACCCTCGGACTTACCGGGGTGCTCATGGTAGAGCCGTTCGGTGATGCTCAGACCGAGCACCGAATCGCCGAGAAACTCGAGCCGCTCGTTGGTCGGCAGGCCGCCGTTCTCGTATGCGTACGAGCGATGTGTCAACGCCAGGCGCAGCAGCTCGGGCTGTATCTCCACACCCAGCGCGGTGAGCAGACTCGTGTGATCGCTCCGCTCACCGGCTTCGTCCTTGCCCACGGTCAACGGTCGACCGGGGATCAGACGGCGGACGTGACCTGGCGGCCCTTGTAAGTACCGCAGGAGGGGCACGCGATATGGGGCAGGGTCTTCTGACCGCAGGCCCGGTTCGGGCAGGTGATCAGGGTGGGGGCGGCGGCCTTCCACTGGCTGCGCCGCGACCGGGTGTTGGAACGGGACATCCGGCGCTTGGGAACGGCCACGACTACTTCTCCTCTGTGCTGTTACGTGCTGTCTCGGTGGATTGATCTCCGGTGGCCGCACCCTCGTCGGGGCTGCCGCTGCCGGGCGATCCGGAGGCGAATTTCGCCAGCCCGGCCCAGCGGGGATCCAGTATCTCATGCCGGTGATCGGAACCCGCAATCGCCATCCGAACCCCGCACTCCGGGCACAATCCCGCGCAGTCGGGGGTGCACAGCGGCTGCAGCGGCAGCTCCAGGCCGAGCTGGTCGATCACCAGGGGTTCGAGGTCGATGAGATCGTCGACCATCCGGTAGATCTCGTCGTCGTCGGAAGTGCGGTCGGTGGTGCTGTCGGGGTAGGCGAACAGCTCGGTCAGCGACAGTTCGACCGTATCGGTGAACTGCTCCAGGCAGCGTGAGCATTCGCCGGTGAGCGGCGCGGTGAGGGTACCGGTGACGAGCACACCCTCGGACACCGACTGCAGCCGCAGATCGAGTTCGACCTCGGAACCGACGGGGACCCCGATCAGATCGAGTCCGAGCCGCTCGGTCGTGGTGACCGTGCGGCGCAGTTCGCGCATCGTTCCGGGGGCGCGACCGAGGCTGCGGACATCCAGCACGAAACCCGCGCCGTGTGCACGGGGTGCACCGGAGCGCGAGCGCGCGGTGGTATCGGCGGGCATCGAAATCACTCCACTGGTTCGGTCGGCAATGGTGGTTTCTCGCCGGAATCGGCAGGCAACCACTCCACAGTACGCGAATCGAGGTCCCGCCCCCAAAACCGGCGAACGGACTAGCGGCCGAACTCCGCGGCGTAGTCCGGTACACCCGCCCCGTTGCGCAGTTGCTGGCGGCCGCGGCCGACGGTGCGCAGTGCCCCGGCGAGGGTTTCCTCGAATTCGGCGAGTTTGGTGTCGACGTAGTGGTCGCAGTCGGCGCGCATCCGGTCGGCGTCGGCGTGCGCGGCATCGATGACCCGAGCCGATTCCGCGTGGGCCGCCCGCACCACCTCGGTGTCCTCGACGAGCCGCCGCTGTTCGGCCTTCCCGTCGGCCACCGAGCGGTCGTAGGACGCCTGGCCCGCCTCGACCATACGATCGGCCTCGGCGCGGGCCCGGCCGGTCACCGCCTCGTATTCGGCCTTGGCGTCGGCGATCAGGCGTTCGGCCTCCGCGGTGGCCGTATCGACCAGCCGGTCGGCATGCGCGGTGGCCTCGGCGACCATACGGTCGGCGTGCGCTTTGGCATCGGCGAGGAGCCGGTCCGCTTCCGCGCGGGCGGCGGCGACGGTTCCGGCCGCCTGGTCGTCCGCGGTGCGGATCGTCTCCTCGGCCAGTCCGCGGGCATCGTCGACGATCTTGTCCCGATGGTCGAGAACGTCCTGGGCGTCGTCGATCTCGGCCGGTAGGGCATCGCGGACATCGTCGAGGAGATCGAGCACTTCCGGGCGCGGGACGATGCAGTTACGCGTCGCCGGTATCCCGCGTGCCTCCTCGACAATCGCGACCAACTCGTCGAGCGACTCGAATACCCGGTACATACTCACTGTCCTCCTGCTGACGATCGGCGAATATCACGCCGTTCCCAGTGTGCCCCGGCTGCTGTGCTCCGCCGAGCCACCTTTCGGTGTGTCGTTACTTCCACCGGATATCCACAGATTCGACAATCGAACTGGAGAAGTGTTCTCCGCTTGGTGTTAGATTCGTAGCAGCCCCACCGCACCGCGGCGGCGAATGTCACTTGCCCGATCGGAACCGCCCATGACCATCCTGCAGCTGCCCTCCTCGAGGACACTGACTCCCGCGGATATCGATTGGCCGGGCCCGTTCACGCCCGGCGCGTGGCAGCGGCGACTACTGCGATCTCTGCGCGGCGATCGCCCGTTCCCGCAGCTGATCCGGTTCGCGCTGGTGGGCGGGCTGAGCAATGTTTTCTACGTGCTGCTGTTCCTGAGCCTCACCGGAGCCGGGACACTGCCGGCCAATGTGGCCGGCTCACTGGTGAGCACCGTGCTGGCCAACGAGTTGCACCGCCGGCTCACCTTCCACGCGGCGGAGCGGGTCGGCTGGTTCGCCGCACAGTGGGAAGGCGGCGGCCTGGCGCTACTCGGACTGGGTATCAGCACGGCGGCGCTGGCCGTGCTGGAAGTCGTGGCTCCGGATCTGGCCGACCCGGCGCGGGCGGCCGCGGTCCTGACCATCAGCGCCGCGGTGGGCGGATTACGTTTCCTGGCGTTGCGCGGCCTGGTGTTCCGGCCGCTGCGACGGGCACGGGAAGTGACCGCGCTGCGGGCCGGATCAGCTCGCGCGCTCGGCCAGCCGGTCGAGTAGCCGCTTGTGCACCAGCGGCGGCAGCATATCGCTGACATCACCGCCGAACGCCGCCACTTCCTTGACAAGGGAGCTGGACAGATAGCTGAAGGCGGGGTTAGTGGCGATGAAGAAGGTGTCGACCCCGGAGAGCTTCTTGTTCATCTGCGCCATCTGGAGTTCGTAACCGAAATCACTGGCATCGCGCAGCCCTTTGACGATCGCGGTGATCCCCTGTTCCCGGGCGAAATCCACGGTCAGCCCGTCCCAGGACGCGACCCGCACGTTCGGCAGGCCCGCGGTGGCATCGCGCAGCATCTCGATCCGCTCGGCGACGGTGAACATGCCCTGCTTCTTCTTGTTGACCATCACGGTGACGACGACCTCGTCGAACTGGGCCGCGACCCGCTCGAACACATCGAGATGGCCGTTGGTCACCGGGTCGAACGACCCCGGGCACAATGCTCCTGCCATGGGTCAGACGCTAGCAGGTGCGCCGGGATTTCCGCCGATGGCGCCGGTGTACACGGCCGACTCGACCCGGGTCTCGCCGTAGCGCCGCGCGGCACGGCCGGCCAGTCCCGGGGGCCAGGCGATCTCCGCCGACCGCACCGAACGTTCCACCAGCAACAGCGCCTCCGGCGCGAGCCAGCCGTGCTCGACGAGAGCGGTGAGATCGGCGTGTACGGCACCGGTGGGCAGATCGTAGGGCGGATCGGCGAAAACGAGATCGAATGTTCCCGCACCGCCGTGCGCCAGCACCTGCGCCACCGAGCCGATCCGGACCTGCGCCCCGGTCAGGCCCAGTTCCGCGATATTGCCGCGGAGCACCGCCGCCGCCCGGCGATCGGATTCCACCAGCAGGGCCGCCGCCGCACCACGCGAGAGCGCCTCCAGTCCCAGAGCACCCGACCCCGCGTAGAGATCGAGCACCCGGACCCCGTCGAGATCCATCCGGGCCTCGATCGAGGAGAACAGCGCCTCACGCACCCGGTCCGAGGTCGGCCGGGTCCCGGCGGGCGGCACCCGTAGCCGCCGGCCGCCGGCGATCCCGGCCACGATCCTGGTCATTCGGAAGCGCGAGCGGTCAGCTCGACCAGCAGGTCACCACCCTCGACCTGCTGCACCTGGGTAATGGCCACCCGGCCCACCACGCCGCCACGCGGGGCGGTGATGGCAGCCTCCATCTTCATGGCCTCGATGGTGCCGATGGTATCGCCGGAGGCGACGGTATCGCCCTCGGCGACCGTCAGTGTCACAACGCCGGCGAACGGGGCGGCGATATGGTGCGGATCGTTCTTGTCGGCTTTTTCGGCGGCCGGGATCTCGCTGGCGATGGAGCGGTCACGGACCGAGACCGGGCGCAGCTGGCCGTTGAGAATGCACATGACGGTACGCATCCCCCGCTCGTCGGGTTCGGAGATGGCCTCCAGGCCGATGAGCAGGATGACGCCTTTCTCCAGTTGCACCCGGTGTTCCTCGCCGTGGCGCAGCCCGTAGAAGAACTGGTTCGCCGAGAGCCCGGTGGTATCGCCGTACTTCTCGCGGTGGGCGAGGAATTCGGCGGTCGGGCCGGGGAACAGCAGCCGGTTCAGCGTGGCGCGCCGCTGTTCGGAGGTGCCCGCGAGCCCGGTTTCGTCCTCGGGGGTCAGCGGGGTCTCCGGTTTGGCCGCGCCGCGGCCCTCGAGTGCCCTGCCACGGAAGGGTTCGGGCCAGCCGCCCGCCGGGGTGCCGAGTTCCCCGCGCAAGAAGCCGATCACCGAATCGGGGATGTCGTAGCGCCCCGGATCGGCCGCGAAATCCTCGATCTCCACCCCGGAGCCGACCAGCGACAGCGCGAGATCACCGACCACCTTCGACGACGGGGTGACCTTGATCAACCGTCCGAGCAGGCGATCGGCGGCGGCGTACTTCGCCTCGACCTCTTCGAAGCGGTCACCCAGGCCCAGCGCGATCGCCTGCTGACGCAGATTCGACAGCTGCCCGCCGGGAATCTCATGGGTATAGACGCGGCCGGTCGGGGCGGGCAACCCCGATTCGAACGGCGCGTACACCTTGCGCAGCGCTTCCCAATACGGTTCCAGGTCACAGACATTGGCCAGGTTCAGGCCGGTGTCGTATTCGCTGTGGGCCGCCGCCGCGACGATCGCCGAAAGCGCGGGCTGGCTGGTGGTCCCGGCCATCGCGGCGCTGGCGCCGTCGACCGCGTCGGCCCCGGCCTGCCACGCCGCGAGATAGGTGGCCAGCTGTCCGCCCGGAGTGTCGTGGGTGTGCACGTGTACCGGTAGATCGAAATTCGACCGCAGCGCGGTGACCAGTTTCGCCGCCGCCGGAGCACGGAGCAGACCGGCCATATCCTTGATCGCCAGCACATGCGCGCCCGCGTCGACGATCTGCTCGGCCAGCTTCAGGTAGTAGTCCAGTGTGTAGAGCTTCTCGTCGGGGTCGGTCAGATCGCCGGTGTAGCTCAGCGCGACCTCCGCGATCGCGGTGCCGGTTTCCCGGACCGCGTCGATCGCCGGGCGCATCTGGTCGACATTGTTCAGCGCGTCGAAGATCCGGAAGATATCGATACCGGTTTCGGTGGCCTCGGCGACGAAGGCGCGCGTCACCCGTTCCGGGTAGGGGGTGTAGCCCACGGTGTTGCGGCCGCGCAGCAGCATCTGCAGACAGATGTTCGGAATCGCCTCGCGCAGCGCGGCGAGGCGCTCCCACGGGTCTTCGTAGAGGAACCGCAGGGCCACATCGTAGGTGGCGCCGCCCCACGCCTCGACCGACAACAGTTCCGGGGTGAGACGCGCGACGTGCCCGGCGACATCCAGCAACCCGTTGGTGCGTACCCGCGTCGCCAGCAACGACTGATGCGCATCGCGGAAGGTGGTATCGGTGACCCCCACCGCCTTCTGTTCCCGCAGTGCCCGCGCGAAACCCTCCGGCCCCAGCGCCAGCAGCTTCTGCCGCGAACCGTCCGGCGGCGGTACCGACAGGTCGATCGCCGGCAGTTTGTCGTGCGGGTACACCGCCGTCGGCCGGGCACCGTGCGGTTTGTTCACGGTGATATCGGCCAGATAGTTCAGGATCTTGGTGCCGCGGTCGGCGGACTCGCGGGTGGCCAGCAGACCCGGGCGTTCATCGATGAAGGAGGTGGTGATCCGGCCCGCCGTGAAATCCTCGTCCGCGAGTACCGCGAGCAGGAAGGGAATGTTCGTGGTGACACCGCGGATCCGGAACTCCATGAGCGCGCGCCGCGCCCGCGCCACCGCCACCGGGAAATCCCGGCCCCGGCAGGTGAGCTTGACCAGCATGGAATCGAAATAGGCCCCGATCTCGGCGCCGAGATTCGCGCCACCGTCCAGGCGGATACCGGCGCCGCCGGGGGTGCGGTAGGCCGTGATGCGGCCGGTATCGGGCCGGAAACCGTTGGCGGGGTCTTCGGTGGTGATCCGGCACTGCAGGGCGGCACCGCGAATGGTCACCGTGTCCTGAGCGAGCCCGAGATCGGCCAGGCTCTCCCCCGCGGCGATACGCAACTGCGATTGCACCAGGTCCACATCGGTGATCTCCTCGGTCACCGTATGCTCGACCTGGATCCGCGGATTCATCTCGATGAACACATGGTTCCCGCGCGCGTCCAGCAGGAATTCCACCGTACCGGCGCAGCTGTAACCGATCTCGCGGGCGAAGGCGACCGCGTCGGCGCAGATACGGTCGCGCAGCTCGGGGTCGAGATTCGGCGCGGGTGCCAGCTCGATCACCTTCTGGTGCCGCCGCTGCAGCGAACAGTCGCGCTCGAACAGATGCATCACATTGCCGTGGGTGTCGGCCAGGATCTGCACCTCGATATGGCGCGGGTCGACCACGGCCTGTTCCAGGAAGACGGTCGGATCACCGAAGGCCGATTCCGCCTCCCGCGAGGCTGCCTCGATCGCCTCCCGCAGCGCCGCGGGCTCGGCGACCCGCCGCATACCCCGGCCACCGCCACCGGCGACGGCTTTGACGAAAAGGGGGAATTCCATGGATTCGGCCGCCGTCAGCAGTTCCGCGATATCGGCCGAGGGTGCGCTGGAAGCCAGTACGGGCAGCCCGGCCGCCTTCGCCGCGGCGATCGCGCGGGCCTTGTTCCCGGCGAGTTCGAGAACCTCGGCCGACGGCCCGATGAAGGTGATCCCTTCCCGTGCGCAGGCCGCGGCCAGATCCGGGTTCTCCGACAGGAAGCCGTACCCCGGGTATATCGCATCCGCGCCGGCGGTCTTGGCGGCCTCGATGATCGCTTCGACGGAGAGATACGCACGAACCGGATGGCCCTGCTCACCGATCTCGTATGCCTCGTCCGCCTTCAGGCGGTGGACCGAATTCCGGTCCTCGTGCGGGAAGACGGCAACCGTCCCGATACCGAGCTCGTACGCCGCGCGGAAGGCTCGGATGGCAATTTCGCCGCGGTTGGCAACCAAGACTTTCGAGAACATTGACCCAAGGTACCCGGCCCCACACCCAGGTTCGACAGCGAAGTCCACTTCGCAGGAACTTCACAAAGCGGTTTCGCATCGCTGCGAACCAATGGTCACCGTGGCGTCACGGCTCACCGCCCGCGGGGGCGGGCTGTGCGGTACCGCCGTCCCGGCCAATATCCGGCTATCCTCCCTGCACCCGCGCCCGCGTGGCCGGCCGGAATCTCTACGCCGCCACTCCGAGTGCCCGAGCGAACCGGGTACCGGAATGGAACCGGGCTAGAGTGGGTCCCGCAGCTGGTTCGCCGGCCGGACGAATTGGAGCCCCGAACGTCCGCCCCGGCGTCGAAGCCCGCGACGCGCGGGTGAGAGGGAATCCGGTGGGAATCCGGAACTGTCCCGCAGCGGTGAGCGGGAACGACCGCCGTCATGAGCACTGGGCACACAACCCGGGAAGCGACGGCCAGTAGGTCGGCCGGATCGGCCGGTGCCCGCGAGTCCGAAGACCTGCCCGTTGTACCGGATACGCCGTATCCGGTGACCACCGCCTCGTGGACAGGGCGGCACGGTCCACCAGTGTCGACATCCGAGCCCGGCCGTGCGCCGGGCTCGTCCGGGGTCTCATCGGTGCCCGTGCACCCGCGTAAGGCGATGGTCGTCGAACTTCAGCACTGGAGAACACCATGACTTCTCTTTCGCGAACACCCTTCACCGCAACGGTTCTCGGGCTCCCCCGGGTGGGGCCGCGCCGCGAGCTCAAACGCGCCACCGAATCCTATTGGGCCGGGCGCAGCGATGCCGCGCAGCTGCGCGAAACCGGTCGTACGCTGCGCCGTGACCAGTACGCCGAACTGCGAGCCGCCGGCTTGGACTCGATACCGGTGGGCACCTTCTCCTATTACGACCAGATGCTCGATACGGCCGTGCTGCTGGGCGCGCTACCACCGCGGGTCGCCGATATCACCGATCCGCTGGACCGCTATTTCGCCGCCGCCCGCGGTACCGATTCGGTGGAGCCGCTGGAGATGACCAAGTGGTTCGATACCAACTACCACTATCTGGTTCCCGAAATCGGCCCCGAGACGACCTTCGCGCTGCATTCCGCGGAGTTGCTGGCGCAGGTCCGCGAGGCGATCGAGCTCGGCGTCGCGGCCCGGCCCGTCGTCATCGGGCCGATCACCTTCCTGAAACTGGCCAAGACGACCGGCGGCGCCGGAACGGACCGGGTGGACGAGCTGATCCCGCTGTACCGGGAGCTGCTGCGGGAATTCGACGCGGCGGGCGCGGAGTGGGCGCAATTCGACGAACCGGCGCTGGTCACCGACCTGACCGGCGACGAGCTGGCGGCCGTACGCCGTGTCTACACCGAGCTGACGACCGGCCGGGACCGGCCCGCGCTCCTGGTCGCCACCTATTTCGGGGATCCGGGTCCAGCGCTGGCCGCCCTGGCCGGAACCGATATCGAGGGCATAGCCATCGATCTGGTGTCCGGCACCGATATCGCCGCTCCGGCCGCGGTACCGGCGCTGGCGGACAAGCTCGTGGTCGCGGGTGTGGTGGACGGCCGCAATGTCTGGCGTACCGATCCGGACCGGGCGTTGTCCACGCTCGCCACCCTGCTCGGGTCGGCGCGGTCGGTGGCGGTGTCCACCTCGTGCTCCCTGCTCCACGTGCCGTACACACTGGCCGTGGAAACCCGGTTGGACGACACCCTGCGCTCCTGGCTCGCTTTCGGGGCGGAAAAGGTCGCCGAGGTCCGGTTACTGGCCACCGGACTGAACAAGGGAACCGAGGCGGTGGCGGCGGAGCTGGCCCGGGCACGGGACGCGGCGGCGAGCCGCCGGGCCGATCCTCGGATCAGCAACCCGCGGGTGCGGGCCCGGCTGGCGGCCCTGGGGCCGGATGCCCTCCGGCGCGGTCCCGCCGACGAGCGGCGGGCCCTGCAGCAGGACCGTCTCCAGTTGCCTCCGCTGCCGACCACCACGATCGGTTCCTATCCGCAGACCCCGGCGATCCGGGTGGCCCGCGCCGCGCTGCGCAAGGGCGAGATCGATCAGGCGGAATACGAGCGCCGCATGCGCGCGGAGATCAGCGCGGTCATCGCCCTGCAGGAAGAACTCGAACTGGATGTGCTGGTGCACGGCGAACCGGAACGCAACGATATGGTGCAGTACTTCGCCGAACAGCTCGACGGTTTCGCGGCCACCGATATGGGCTGGGTGCAGTCTTACGGCACCCGCTGTGTGCGGCCGCCGATTCTGTTCGGTGACGTCGCGCGCCGGGCGCCGATGACCGTGGACTGGGCGACTTTCGCCCAGTCGCTCACCGGTAAACCGGTGAAGGGCATGCTCACCGGGCCGGTCACCATCCTGGCCTGGTCCTTCGTCCGGGACGACCAGCCGCCGGCGGATTCGGCGCGCCAGATCGCGCTGGCCATCCGGGACGAAACCGTCGATCTGCAGAACGCGGGTATCCGCATCATCCAGGTCGACGAACCGGCGCTGCGCGAATTGCTCCCGCTGCGCACAGCGGATCAGCAGGCCTATCTGGACTGGGCGGTGCAGGCGTTCCGGCTGGCGACCTCCGGGGTCGCCGATTCGACCCAGATCCATACCCATCTGTGCTATTCGGAGTTCGGTGAGGTGATCGACGCGATCGCCGGCCTGGACGCGGACGTGACCTCGCTCGAGGCGGCTCGCTCGCGTATGGAGGTACTCGACGATCTGAACGCCGCCGGCTTCGCCGCCGGTGTGGGCCCCGGTGTCTACGATATCCACTCCCCCCGGGTGCCCGGCGTCGCGGAGATCACCTCGGCCCTGCGTGCCGCGATGAAAGCCGTACCCGCCGATCGCCTCTGGGTGAACCCCGACTGCGGCCTGAAAACCCGTGGCCCGGCCGAAGTGGAGGCTGCCCTGCGGAATATGGTGACCGCCGCCCGCGCCGTGCGCTGATCCCCCGGCCCGGGCCGCGCGCTACACCGGCGCGGCCCGGGCCCGGTCAGCCGTCGAGTTCCCCCGCCCCCGATTCGCGGCGTCTCGTCCGCTCGGCCACACATTCCGGGCAGCGCCGCGTCATCCGCAGCACCGGCCGCACCCACGACTGCGGCGTCGTCCGCGGACGACGCACCGACCGGCAACCCTGTTCTTCTTCCATCCGACCGACCCTTCCCCTCGGCGATATCGTTCACCGGGTTCGACGCCGTTCGCGATGCCCCGGTTCCCGTTCACCGGGCTTTCCGGGTCAGGATTTCGCCAGATACTCCAGACGCTCGGAGTCGACGGCCGCGTCCATCATCGCCGCCAACCCGGGGTGCCGCGTCAGCCCGGGATCCTCGTCGACCACCGCGCGCGCCAATTCCTGCGCCGCGGTGATCACTTCGAGATCGTCGAGCAGGGAGAGCAACCGCAGCGAACGGGCGGTACCCGACTGGGCGGAGCCCAGGACATCGCCTTCGCGCCGCTGCCGCAGATCGAGCACCGACAGCTCGAACCCGTCGGTGGTCGCCGCGACGGCCTCGAGGCGGGCCATCGCCGGCCCGCCGGGAGCGGCATCGGTGATCAGCAGGCACAGCCCGGCATGCGCGCCGCGACCGATCCGGCCACGCAGCTGGTGCAGCTGGCTCACGCCGAACCGGTCGGCGTCCACGATGACCATCACGGTCGCGTTCGGCACGTCCACACCGACTTCGACGACGGTCGTACAGACCAGGACATCGATATCGCCGGCATTGAACTCGCGCATCACCTGGTCCTTCTCGTCGGCCGGTAACCGCCCGTGCAGAAGTCCGACCCGGAGCCGCGCCAACGGTCCGGTGCGCAGGCGTTCGAAGACATCGAGTACCGCCTGGGTGGGCGGCGCCTCCTTATCGGTGTCCGGGCCCCGGGATTTCCCGCCGCGCGAACGCCCGGGCCCGTCCTCGTCGTCACCGATCCGCGAGCACACCACATAGGCCTGCCTGCCTTCGCGCACCTCTTCGGTGATCCGCTCCCAGGCGCGGTCCACCCAGTTGGGGTGTACCCGGCGCGGCACCACCTTCGAGGTGATCGGTGAGCGCCCCCGGGGGAGTTCGGTGAGGGTGGAGGTCTCCAGATCCCCCAGGGTGGTCATGGCGATGGTGCGCGGTATCGGGGTGGCGGTCATCACCAGCAGGTGGGGGGAAGTACCCGCTTTCGCCTTGGCGCGCAGCGCGTCACGCTGCTCCACTCCGAAGCGGTGTTGTTCGTCCACGACGACCATGCCCAGATCGAAGAATTCGACGGCGTCCTGGATCAGCGCGTGGGTACCGATCACGATCCCGGCTTCCCCGGTCACCGCCTCCAGCAGCGCCGCGCGTTTGGCGGCGGCCGGCATCGAGCCGGTGACGAGGGTGACCCGGGTCGCGGTATCCGCCGCACCGAGTTCGCCGGCCTGTCCGAGCTCCCCCAGCATCCCGCGCAGCGACCGATAATGCTGCGCCGCGAGTACCTCGGTGGGGGCGAGCAGGGCGCACTGCTGCCCGGCGTCGACCACCTGCAGCATGGCGTGCAGCGCGACAATGGTCTTACCCGACCCCACTTCGCCCTGGAGCAGCCGGTGCATCGGATGTTCCCGGGACAGATCCGCGGAGATCTCGTCGATGACCAGGCGCTGGCCCGCGGTGAGTTCGAACGGCAGCCGTTCGTCGAAGGCGGCGGCGATACCGTCGGTCCGGGGCGGACAGGGCCGGGCGGTGCGGCCCGACACCTCGTGCCGGCGTTCGGCGAGAACCAGTTGCAGGGCCAGCGCCTCGTCGAACCGCAGCCGCTGCCGGGCCCGCTCGATATCGGAATCGTGCTCGGGCAGGTGGATCAGGCGCAGCGCGTCGCCCACGGGCATGAGCTCGCGTTCGGCGCGGATACTCTCGGGCAGCGGATCGTCGAGCGGGTCGAGCTGATCCAGCACCTGACGCACACAGGCGAGGATCTCCCAGCTCTGCAGCCGCGCGGTCGCCGGATAAACCGGGAGGAACTCGCGCTCGAAGAACGACATGTCCACCCCGTCCGAGCCTTTGGCGCTCTGCGCGATCCCGCGCAGGTCACCGCCACCACGCACCGTGGTGAGGGTCGGTTCGTCCGCATCCGCCTCCGGCAGGATCAGATAACCGGGGTGGCTGAGATTCCACTGGCCGGGCCGCCAGTAGTTCACCGTGCCGGACATCATGGCCCGCGCACCTTCGCGTACCGCGTATTTCACCTTGTCGCCGTTGAAGAAGGTGACATCCACACCGCGGCCCGATCCGGTATCGAGCACCACCTTCAGCAGCGAACCCCGCCGCTGCCGCATCGGCCGGAGCTCCGCCTTGGTGATCCGCCCGATCACGGTGATGTGCGCGCCGTCCTCGGGCGCCTCCTCCGTGAGCGGCTGCCCCTGGGTCGCGTAGCGCAGCGGATAGTGGCGCAGCAGGTCCTCGACCGTACGCATATCGAACGCGTCCGCGAGCGAGCCCGCGGCTTTCGCGCCGAGCACATGATCCAGCCGGTCGCTCAGTGTCGCCATCGCCCCACTCCCGTCACCACCGGCCGCCGGGTTCGCCGGATTCTCATTCCACCCCGATCTGTATCAGATCCCCGCGTTGACCGCCCGAGTACACCGTCACCTCGACACCGGGGAACTCCGCGCCGATATGCCGCGCGAGTGCGTCCGCGAGACCGTCCGGCGCGTCCGCGCCGACCAGCAGGGTCACCAATTCGCCGCCGAGCCCGAGCATCCGGTCCAGCAGGGTCTGCCCCGCGGTGCGCGTATCCCGGTCGATCACCACCACATCGGGACCGACCAGGCCGAGCCCGTCTCCGGCCGCGCAGGTGCCGACCATGGTGAGCGCCCGGCCGGCGGCGCGGCGCAGCGAGCCCCAGCGGGTTCCGGCGGCGGCTTCGGACATGGCGAACGCGTCGTCCACCGCGATCCGGCCGCGGTCGTGCACCGCGAGGGCGGCCAGACCCTGCACCATGCTGGCGCTCGGGAGCAGCAGGACATCGCGGTGCGCGTCGCGTGCCGCCGCGCCGACGGCGACCAGTTCGTGCGCCGGCAGAGCACCGTTGGGCAGCACCAGCACCTCACGGTGGGGCAGCCGCCGGATGGCCGCGAGCAGTGCCGCCGACTCCAGCGCCGGTTCCGCGTCCAGTACCACCGCACCGGCCGCTTCGAACAGCGCCCGCGCATCCGTTCCCGCGGCGACCGCCAGGACCCCGCGGTCGGCGTTCCCGGCGCCCGAACGCGGCGCGTGGCGGCCTTCCGTGCTCCCGCCGCCGCGGCTTTCCCACAGCTGGTCGATCCGGATTCCGTGCAGCCCTCCGGCGGCCAGGCCGGTTTCCACCGCCGCTCCGGCGTCCGCGCAGTGCACATGGACGGACCAGCCGCCCTCGCCGTCGGCGGCCACCACCACCGAATCCCCCAGCCGGGTCAGCCGGGAGCGTAGTGCGGCGATGCGCTCGTCGGTGGTGCCGGTGATCCGATACATCACCTCGTAGCGTGGGGCCCGTACCTCGGCGCCGCCGCGGCGCGGCCGAGGACCGGCGCCCCGGTATTCGGGCCGGACCGGACGCTCGCCGGTCACCACCGCGACCATGGCATCCAACAGGACCAGCAGCCCGCGCGCACCGGCATCCACCACTCCGGCCGCACACAGCACCGGAAGCTGATCGCGGGTCTCGGTCAGGGCCCGCGCCGCCGCCTCGGCGCCGGTACGCACCACGGCGGCCAATCCGGTGTCGGGGCAGTCACGCGCCGCGGCCCCGGCCCGGTCCAGGACGGTGAGGACGGTGCCCTCCACCGGGTCGCTCAGACCGGTGCGCGCCAGCGCCGCCGCCCGGCTGAGCGCCGCCCGGTAACCGGCGGCGGTCAGGGCCCGCGCCGCGGCGGCCTCGGCGATCCCGCGCAGAATCTGCGACAGGATGAGGCCCGAGTTGCCTCGGGCCCCCGCTGTGGCGCCCCGGGCCAGCGCGATGGCGACCCGGTACACCGGTGGTGCCGCCCCGGGCGCAGCGGCGGCCACACCGTCGGCCTCCGCCACCGCGGCGCGCATGGTCGCCAGCAGATTGGTCCCGGTATCGGAGTCCGCCACGGGGAAGACATTGAGCGCGTCGATCTCCGCGCGCCGCTCCTCGAGCGCGACCACGCAGTCCCGCCCCCAGCGCAGGAGCTCGGCTCCGCCCAACTCGGTGAGCGGGTAACCGGTGGTCGCCGCGGTCGGGTCCGGTGAGCCCCGGAACCGCCCAGCCGGGACACTGCTCACCTGCCGGGTTCCGGGCACCGCCACCTCGTTTCTCGTCGTCGGATCGTCGCCCGCCAGGTTAACCGCCGCTCCCGACACCACCCCGACCGCGCACCCACCCCGGTTTGGTGGATCCTCGCGGGTCGGGCTACCCTTGCAGGGTTGCCTGGCGCGGCCTACCGGTCGGCGCCGTCCGGTATCGCGTTCACCGATACCGGCAGGCATGACGACATTGATTTCGGATCGGCCGCCGTACCGGTGTTCGGTCCTCATGATGACACGAAGGAGTTCGCGACTATGGCTGCCGTCTGCGACGTCTGCGCCAAAGGCCCCGGCTTCGGTAAGTCGGTCTCGCATTCGCATCGGCGCACCAGCCGTCGCTGGAACCCGAATATCCAGACCGTGCGTGCACAGGTCGCCCCGGGTAACACCCGCCGGATGAATGTGTGCACCTCCTGCCTGAAGGCCGGCAAGGTCGTACGCGGCTGATACCCGGGTGATCCGCGTTCGCGCGGTCGCGCAGATTCTCGATACGGCTTTCGCCCCGGCTTCCCCACGGGAGCCGGGGCGAGGTCGTGTCCGACTCCGTGCGGTGCCCTATCCGTCGGCCACGCCCGGAGTGCCGGTATGACGCCCGAGCGGCCCTGGACCATCGTGCCGCTCGGGCCGGAGCATTCCCGCGCGCTGGCGGAATGCCATATCGCCTGCTGGCGGGAAGCCTATCGGGGCCTGGTACCCGATCATGTACTCGCCGCGTTCGACCTCGATCATCGCGCCGCGAGTGTGGAACGCCTGGCCCGGGCGTATACCGGGCAATTCCTGATCGCCCTGTCGGGTGAGCAGGTCACCGGATTCGTCCGATACGGCCCGCCACGCGAGGAGCCGGCGGTCGCCGAACGAGAACTGGGCGCGCTGTACGTGCGGGCCGCGTGGTACGGCACCGGACTCGCCCACGCGCTGCTACGGGCAGTGCTCGAACCGGATCGCTCGTGTTCGCTGTGGGTTTTCGAACGCAATCCCCGAGCCCGCGCCTTCTACACCAAGTACGGTTTCGTACCCGACGGCACCGCCCGGGCCGAACGGTTCGCCACGGCAACCGAGATCAGGATGGTGCGCCCGGCAGTAAGGTCTCGGTCATGAGCACCGCAGCCGACTACGTCCGGATCGCCGAGGGGGTCCTGGAGATCACCCTGTCCACCGCCGCCAAAGGCACATCGCTGAATTTCGACGCGGTCGCCGCCGGTACCGCCGCCCTGAAGGCGCCGGGCCCGGAGGTGGGTGCGGTGCTGCTCACCGGTTCCGGTCCGAATTTCTGCGCCGGCGGCGATGTGCGGGATTTCGCCGCGGCCGCGGACCGTTCCGCGCACCTGTACCACCTGGCCGATACTCTGCACGTTTTCGTCCGCGTGCTGGACGCCGCTCCGGTGCCGGTTGTCGCGGCGGTCCACGGATGGGCGGCCGGGGCCGGGATGAGCCTGGTGTGCGCGGCCGATATCGCGGTCGGCGGTCCCGGAACCCGGATGCGGCCCGCCTACCCGGGGGTCGGGTTGAGTCCGGACGGCGGTATGTCCTGGACGCTCCCGCGGCTCGTGGGAGCGGCGAAGGCACGCGAGATCCTGCTCACCGACGCGGTACTCGACGCCACGGAAGCACACCGCCTCGGCATTCTGGCGCGCTTGGCCGGTAGTGACGACGCGGTCGGTGACAACGCTCGCGAGCTGGCCCGCACCCTGGCCCGCGGTCCGCGCGCGAGCTACGCCTCCATCCGCGCGCTGTTGAGCCGCTCGGCCACCGCGACACTGAGCGAACAGCTGGATGCCGAACGCGATGCCATGGCCGCCGCGGCGGGTAGCCCCACGGGACACGAAGGGGTGGACGCCTTCCTCGCCAAACGCGCACCGGATTACACCGGGCTCGGCTGAGCGGAGGTCTCGGTCCTCGCTCAGCGCGCCCGCAGGACGAACTTCGTCACCGCCTCGGTGAAGGCATCGTTGTCGTCACCGGCCGCGGTATGCGCGGCATCACCGATTTCCGCGATCTCCGCATGTGGCACCAATCGCTGGAATTCGGCTGCTCCAGCGGCGCTGACCACATCCGACCGCAGCCCGCGCACCAGCAGCACGGGAATGGTGAGCGCACGGGCCACACCTTCGAGGCTGCGCGCCATCTCGTCCGGATCGGCGGCCTTGTCGCCGAGAATGCCCGGATCCCAATGCCAGTACCAACGGCCGTCACGTCGGCGTAGATTGCGCCGCAGTCCCGCGGTGGATTTCGGCCGGGGCCGGTGCGGCAGGTATTCGGCCACGGCGTCCGCGGCCTCGTCGAGGGTGGCGAATCCGTCGGGGTTCTTGCTCAGGAAGGTGAGCACCCGGTCGACGCCCTCGGGTTCGGGGCGGGTCACGATATCGACGAGGACCAGTGCCGAGATGGCGTCTCCGCCCGGCGCGGCGGTGGCGAGCAATCCGGTGATCCCACCCATACTGGCCCCGACGAGCACCGCGGGCCCCCCGCCGAGTTGTTCCAGAACCGCGAGCACATCTCCGACCATGGCCTCGTAGCGGTAATCCCGATCGAGGGCCCACTGGCTGTCGCCGTGCCCCCGCGCGTCCAGCGCGACCGCCCGGATCCCGGCCGCGCCGAGCTGCGCGCCGGTCCCTTTCCAAGAATGCCTGGTCTGACCACCGCCGTGCAGGAACAGCACGGGCGCGCCGTCGGCGGGGCCGTACTGGTCCGCAACGAGTTCGATCCCGCCCGCGCCGCGTAACCGCAGCCGGACGGGATCGAGCAAATTGTTCGCACTACTCACGATTTTCAGCATCGCAAATATGCGGACGTTACACCGTACGAACGGGCAAATCAGCAGTCCAGGTCCATGGCACTCAGGGTCCGCTGGAACAGGCAGGCTCCCTTGGCGTTCACCGATGCCGAAATGGTGGACGAACCGGTCGAGGTGAAATCCTCGGCGATCGGCCCGGGTTCGGTAACCGGCTGGGCCGGTTCCAGGGTCAGCGGGGCCGCTCCGGCCGTCGCCCCGGCAGCGCCCGAGAGGGCGGCGCTCAGCGCGAGCGTGGCGGTGATGCCGCGCAGTTTCATGGTGTGCTCCTCACTTGTTTCTCATTCGACGCCCGGTCAGGGCAGGCGCCAGTCCACCGGTTCGGCGCCCAGTTCGTCCAGGAGTTCGTTGACCCGGGAGAACGGACGTGAACCGAAGAATCCCCGCGACGCCGACAGCGGTGACGGATGCGCGGACTCGATAAAAGGCACCTCCGCCTGCACCAGCGCCGGTTTCAGCGAACCCGCGTCGCGGCCCCACAGCACCGCGACCAGCGGCTCGTCCCGGGCCACCAGGGCACGGATCGCCTGCTCGGTGACTTCCTCCCAGCCCTTGCCGCGATGCGACGCCGGTTTACCCGGGCAGACGGTCAGCACCCGGTTCAGCATCAGCACACCCTGATCCGCCCAAGGGCTCAGATCACCGGTGCTGGGCGTGGGGTGGCCGAGATCCTTGCTGTACTCGGCGAAGATATTGGCCAGACTGCGCGGTACCGGCCGCACATCCGGGGCCACCGAGAAACTCAGGCCCATGGGATGGCCCGGCGTCGGGTAGGGGTCCTGACCGACGATCAGCACCCGGACGGCCTCGAACGGTTGCCGGAAAGCACGCAGTACGTTTTCCCCGGCGGGGAGATACCCGCGGCCCGCGGCGTTCTCGGCACGCAGGAATTCGCCCATTGCCGCGATACGGTCGGCCACCGGTTCCAGTGCTTTCGCCCAGCCCGGATCGATGATTTCCGCGAGTGGTTTCGTGCCCATGACCGCACAACCTATCGTGACCGGCCCGGTTTCGCCGAGTCCGTCCCGGAGAACGCTTCCCAGCCGCCGGGACCGTGGTACTCGGCCCCGTCCACGGTTACGCCCTGACCAGCCTCGATACGCCCGATCGGGGTCCATCCGGCCGGTGGCGCCGTTCCCGGGGGCCAGGCACCGGCGAAGACATGATCCTCGCCACCGGTCAGGATCCATTGCCGCGCATCGGCTTCCAGCTCCAGCGCACACCGCTCCAGGGCCGGGTCGCGCAGCGCCGCGTAGTCCACCGCGACGGCCACCTCCGAAGCCCGTGCCAGATGCCCGAGATCGGCGAGCAGCCCATCGGAGATATCGGTGAGGGCGGCGGGCGCGCTGCCCCCGGCCACCGCCGCACGCACCTGATCGTAGGAGGGGCGGGGGGCGCGATGCGCGGCGACGGCGGCCGCCGCCTCCGGTTCCGCGCCGCCGTACCCGCGTGCCACCGGATACCCGCCGGTGAGCAGCGCGAAGCCGGCCGCCGACCAACCCGGCCGGCCGGCGATCGCGACGGTTGCGCCCACTCGCGCGCCCGCTCGGGTGATCGGGCGCGCGCCGAGCGGATCCCCGAAGGCCGTCACCGAGATCACCAGCTGGGGGCCGCGCACGATATCCCCACCCGCGATCGAACCACCCGCGCGGGCGGCTTCCGCCCAGAACCCGTCGGCGAGCGCGGTGACGAATTCCACCGGGGTGTGCTCCGGAAGGGCGAGACCGACGACGTACCCGACGGGTTCGGCACCCATGGCGTAGATATCCGCCGCGTTCTGCGCGATCGCCTTACGGCCGATGTCCTGCGCGCTCGACCAGTCCAGGCGGAAATGCCGATCCTCGATCAACATATCCGTGCTCACCAGGTACTGCCCGCGCGCGGCCGTGAAAACCGCCGCGTCGTCGCCGGGCCCGAGCCGGACGGCCGGCCCCTGGGCCCGGCCCGCGTTGATCCGCGCGATCAGGGCGAATTCGCCCAGCTCGCCCACTGTCGGTCCGGTATCGATCGTGCGGCCTTTCCGTTCGTTGTGCCCGCGCCGGCTCACCCGTGTCCGGCGCCACCCTCCGCACCGGCCCGGGCGCCCGGCTCGGAAAGACCGGTTCCCCGGCCGCGGCCGTCCGGGCGGTCCTTCGGCGGCATCGCCCTGACGGTACCCTGTGCCGGTGACCGGACGGTGCGGACCTGCATCGCAGCACCGCAGCGCCGTGGAACAGGCCGAGGAAAGGACCACCGAGGATGCCGGGTACGGACCAGGACACCGATACCCCGGACAACACCGACCCCGAACGGGCGCCCTATCCACCCGCGCTCATCGCGACCGCGGTCGCGCTGCCGGTAGCGCTGTTGGTCGCGGTGGTGGTCGCCGCGGTCCTCGTCCTGCGGTCCCCCGCCGAGCGGGAACCCCTGGCCCTGGGGCCGGTTCCCGCCCCGGCCGCCGACGGCCCGGCCTGCGCCGCGCTCCTGCCCGCTCTCCCGGCCGAACTCGGTGAGTTCACCGCCGCCACTCTGGTGGAACCGGCACCCCCCGCCACCCGGGCCTGGCAGCTCCCCGCCGGCGGGGAGCCCGTCGTGCTGCGCTGCGGTTTGGACCGCCCCCTGGAATTCATTCGGTCCTCGCCGCTACAGCTGGTCAACGGCGTGCAATGGTTCGAGATCCGCGACGAGGCGGGCGATACGGCCACCTGGTTCGCGGTGGACCGCGAAACCTATATCGCCCTCACGGTTCCCGACGGTTCCGGCCCCACTCCGCTGCAGGCGGTGTCCGATACGATCACCGCGCGGCTCCCGGAGCGCCCGATCGACCCCGGTGAGCTGCCGAACTGAACTCGGGCTCAGCGCAGCCCGGTACCCCGGGCCAGCGCGGTCTCGATAAGGGTGGTCAGCAGCGTCCGGTAATCGATTCCGCTCTCACCCCACATCCGCGGATACATGGAGATCGGCGTGAAACCGGGCATGGTGTTGATCTCGTTGATCACCGGTCCCTTTTCGGTGACGAAGAAATCGACCCGGGCCAGCCCCTGGCAATCCAGCGCCCGGAAGGCGCGCACCGCCAGCGCTCGGACCTCCTCGGCGAGCTCGTCCTCCAGTTTCGCCGGCACATCGAATTCGCAGACGTCATCGAGGTATTTGGTGTCGAAATCGTAGAAGGCCGGCCCCGGCTGTTCCCCCGCCTCGGCGTCGGCCAGATCCTCGGGCATCTTGATCTCGGCGAGCGCACTGGCCTCCACCCGGCCGTCCGGGAATTCCAGTACTCCGCATTCGACCTCGCGGCCCACGATCCCGGCCTCGACGATCACCTTGGGATCGTGTCTCCGAGCGGTGGCCACCGCGGCATCCAGGTCGGCCCAATCGGTGACCTTGGTGATCCCGATGGACGACCCGCCGCGCGCGGGTTTCACGAACACCGGCAGCCCCAGCCGCTCCCGGTCCGCCGGTGCGACGGTCTCGACCCCCGGACGCAACACCACCTGCACTCCGACCGGCAGGCCGTCGGCGGCGAGAAGTTTCTTGGTGAATTCCTTGTCCATCCCGGCCGCGCTGGCCAGCACCCCGGGGCCCACGTACGGGATACCGGCCAGTTCCAGCATTCCCTGTACGGTGCCGTCCTCACCGAACGCGCCGTGCAGGACGGGGAACACCACATCCACCGCGTCCAGCGCGGCCTGCGGATCATCGAGCGGGACCAGCGTTCCGGCGTGGCTGGGGTCGGTGCTCAGCACCAGCGCGGGCCCACCGCCGGGGACCGAGGGCAGCGTCCGGCCCCGGCGAGCAAGCGAGGTGACATCGTCACCGGCGAGTATCCAGGTGCCCGCGGGGGTGATTCCGATCGGTACCGCCTCGTACCGCGCCGGATCGAGATTGCGCAGCACCGCACCGGCAGACACACACGACACCGTATGCTCGTTGCTACGTCCGCCGAACACCACGGCAACCCTGATCCGGTTCATGCCCGAACGGTACCCTGCCGGGGCCCCGGCTCCGTGCAGCGGACGGTCTGTGTGGGCTATTCGGGTTTGATCCGGCGGCCGAGGAGACGTTCCACCGCCGACTGCACCGCCAATCCTTCGTGGCAGACCTCGTGCACGGCCTCGGTGAGCGGCATCTCCACCCCGTGGGCCGCGGCCAGGGCCCGTATCGAAGTGCAGGATTTCACACCTTCGGCGACCTGCCCATGGGTCGCTTCCTGCGCGGCCTGCATGGATCCGCCGGTGCCGAGCACCTGGCCGAAGGACCGGTTCCGCGACAGCGGTGAGGTACAGGTGGCGATCAGATCGCCGACTCCGGCCAGCCCGGCCAGCGTGGCGGGTTCGGCGCCGAGCACCACACCCAGCCGGATGATCTCGGCGAGTCCCCGGGTCATCAGACCGGCGAGGGAATTGTCGCCGAACCCCATTCCGGAGGCGATCCCACAGGCGAGCGCGATGACGTTCTTGCAGGCACCGCCGATTTCGCAGCCGATCACATCGGTATTGGTGTAGGGCCGGAAGTAGCCGGTGACACAGGCCCGCTGCACCGCGGCCGCCCGGTCGGCGTCGGTGCAGCCGACGACCGTCGCGGCAGGTTGTCCCGCGGCGAGTTCCTTGGCGAGATTGGGTCCGGACAGGACCGCGATCCGGCTCGGATCGGCCGCGGCGACCTCGGCGATCACCTCGCTCATCCGCAGCAGTGTGCCGTTCTCTATTCCTTTGACCAGACTCAGCAGCGTGGCATCGGGGCCGATGGCCGGCGCCCAGGTCTTCAGGTTCGCGCGCAACGACTGTGACGGCACCGCGAGCACCACGATATCGGCGCCGTCCAGGGCACGGATGTAGTCGTCGGTGGCGGCGACGGGCGGTAACTGCACTCCCGGCAGGTAGTAGGGGTTGCGATGATCGGTCGCCAGGGCTTCGGCGACCTCCGGTCGCCGCGCCCAGATGGTGACATCGGTTCCCGCGTCCGCCAACACCTTCGCGAACGTCGTTCCCCACGATCCCGCACCCAGTACCGCCGCCCTCGTCATCAGCCCAATATGCCATGACAGGATGGGGCCATGTGCCCGCACACCGTGCACGCCGTTATCGCGGTGAAGACCCTGGACAGTGCCAAGAGCCGGCTGGCCGGGACACTGGACCCGCCCCAGCGGTCCCAGCTCGTGCTGGCCATGCTCACCGATACCGTGCGCGCGGCCGGCGCGGTACCGGCGATCGCCTCGATCACGGTGGTCACCCCCGATCCGTCGGTCGCGCGGGCGAGCCGCGCGCTGGGCGCGGAGATCCACCCGGAACCGGCCGGCGCCACCACCGATCCCGATGCCCTCAACACCGCTCTGGCCGAGGCCGCGGCGAGCCTGCGGTCCCGGCACGGCGCGATCGGCCTGGTGGCCCTGCAGGCCGACCTGCCCGCGCTACGCCCCGCCGAACTGGCCGCCGTCCTGAGCGCCGCGCCGCGCGATACCCGCGCGCTGGTCACCGATCACGCCGGTACCGGCACCGCGGCGCTGCTCGCGCCGGCCGGTATCGCGTTGCGGCCGCGGTTCGGCCGGGACTCGGCACGCCGCCACCGCGCCGAGGGCGCCGTGGACCTTCCCGGCGAATGGCCGGGGCTGCGGCGCGATGTCGACACCCCCGGCGATCTGGCGGCTGTCCGGGTGTTGGGAGCGGGCCGTGCTACCGCCGCCCTGCTGGACGAACCGGGTTGGCCACATCGGGTTCGGGAAACGGTCACCCAGGTGTGCTAGGCAGTCGCCACCTCGTGAACTCGAGATAACAGTCACCCCCGGGACATGCGCACCGGCCGGTTCTTAGGGAATGATCGTAGGCGTGAGCGATACGGAAATTTTCAAGCAACAACAGGTGCTACCGACTCCACCTCCGGCCGCCACGCTGATCCCTGCCGATGGAGATGCGCCCCGTTTGCCCGCCGATCGCTACCTCAACCGCGAGTTGAGCTGGCTCGATTTCAATGCCCGTGTCCTGGCGCTGGCCGAGGACGGTTCGCTGCCGTTGCTGGAGCGCGCGAAGTTCCTGGCCATCTTCGCCTCGAATCTGGACGAGTTCTACATGGTGCGCGTGGCCGGTCTCAAACGCCGCGCCGAAACCGGGCTTTCGGTCCGCTCGGCCGACGGCCGCTCGCCGAACGAACAACTCACCCTCATCGCGGCCCGCACCCAGGATCTCGCGGTCCGTCATGCCGAGGTGTTCCTCACCGATGTGCGGCCGGCGCTCACCGCCGAGGGCATCGAGATCATCGACTGGGCCGATCTGGACGAGGCCGAACGGGCGCGGCTGTCCGCCCATTTCCAGGACCAGGTGTTCCCGGTCCTCACCCCGCTCGCGGTCGATCCCGCCCATCCCTTCCCGTACATCAGCGGCCTGAGCCTGAACCTGGCGGTCACGGTCCAGGACCAGACCACCGGCGGCGAACATTTCGCGCGGGTGAAGGTTCCCGACAATGTGGACCGTTTCGTGCGGGTACGCCGCCCCGGACCGAGCGGCGGCGGGATAGCGGCTTTCCTTCCGATGGAAGCCCTCATCGCGGCTCATCTGGACCAGCTGTTCCCCGGGATGACCGTCGTGGAACACCATTCGTTCCGGATCACCCGCAATGCCGATTTCGAGGTGGACGAGGACCGCGACGAGGATCTGCTGCAGGCACTCGAACGGGAACTGGCCCGTCGCCGCTTCGGTTCCCCGGTGCGGCTCGAGGTGTCCGACGATATGACCGAGCACATGCTCGATCTGCTGCTGCGCGAGCTCGAGGTGGACCCGGCCGATGTCATCCAGGTGCCGGGCCTGCTCGATCTGTCCTGCCTGTGGCAGGTGTACGGGGTGGACCGCCCGAATCTGAAGGACACACCCTACGTTCCCGCCACTCCGCCGGCATTCGGGGAACGGGAGACCCCGCGCAATGTCTTCGCCGCGCTGCGGGAGGGCGATGTGCTGGTGCACCATCCCTACGATTCGTTCTCCACCAGCGTGCAACGTTTCATCGAGCAGGCCGCCGCCGACCCGCAGGTACTGGCCATCAAACAGACCCTGTACCGCACCTCCGGCGATTCCCCGATCGTGAACGCGCTCATCGACGCGGCCGAGGCGGGTAAACAGGTGGTGGCGCTGGTGGAGATCAAGGCCCGCTTCGACGAACAGGCCAACATCAAATGGGCCCGCACCCTGGAACAGGCGGGTGTGCACGTGGTGTACGGCCTGGTCGGGCTGAAAACCCATTGCAAGACCTGCCTGGTGGTGCGCCGGGAGGGCTCCACCATCCGCCGCTACTGCCATATCGGCACCGGTAACTACAACCCCAAGACCGCGCGGCTGTACGAGGATGTCGGACTGCTCACGGCCGCGCCCGAGATAGGCGCCGATCTCACCGATCTGTTCAACTCGCTCACCGGCTACTCCCGGAAGGCGGACTACCGCAATATCCTCGTGGCCCCGCACGGTATCCGGTCCGGGATCATCAGCCGGATCGAGCGGGAGATCGAGCTGGCCGGTTCGGGTGCCGAGGCCGGTATCCGGTTGAAGGCCAATGCGCTCGTCGACGAGCAGGTCATCGACGCCCTCTACCGCGCTTCCCAAGCCGGGGTGCCGGTGCGGATCGTGGTGCGCAGTATCTGCGGCCTGCGCGCCGGCGTGCCCGGGATGAGCGAGAACATCGAGGTTCGCTCCATCCTCGGCCGGGTTCTGGAGCATTCACGGATCTTCCATTTCCGGGCGCAGAACGAGTTCTGGATCGGCAGCGCCGATATGATGCACCGCAACCTGGATCGCCGGGTGGAGGTCATGGCGCAGGTGAAGGATCCGAAACTGTGCGAGCGGCTGGACGGGATCTTCGAATCCGCACTGCACCCGATGACCCGCTGCTGGGTACTGGACCCGGACGGCAACTGGAGATCCAGTCCCGACCAGGCCCGTACCGGACCGGAGGGTGACGGTAGCGGGGTCCGCGACCATCAGGTGTCCCTCATGCGCCTGCGCCGCCCGGATCAGCAGTGAACGCCGCGCACGAACCGCCGTCGTACCCGGATCCCCGGACCGCCCCCAATATCCACGCCGCGGGCACCGTGTTGTGGCGCCACGCGCCCGGTTCCGCCGGCGGGCTGGAGATCGCGGTGATCCGGCGGCCCAAATACCAGGATTGGTCGCTGCCCAAGGGCAAACTCGATCCCGGCGAGACCCCGGTGCTGGCGGCGGTCCGGGAGACCGAGGAGGAAACGGGGCTGCGGCCCAGGCTGGGCCGGTATCTCGGGAAGGTCGTCTATCCGGTCACCGGCCATCGCAAGATGAAACGGGTCGACTACTGGGCCGCCGAAATCGTCGAGGGGGAATTCAGCGCCAACAGTGAAGTCGACGAACTGCTCTGGTGCCCCTTGGAGACGGTGATGTCGGCCCTGTCGTATCCGATGGACCGCCAGATAGTACGGGCATTCACCCGGCTACCCGCCGATACCCACACCGCGCTGCTGGTCCGGCATGCCAAGGCCGGGCGGCGCGAGCGGTTCAAGGGACCGGACAAAGAGCGCCCGCTCGAACCGGCGGGGCATCGGCAGGCACTGGCGTTGGTTCCCAACCTGCTGGCGTTCGGCGCGCGCGAGATCTATTCCGCCGAACCACTGCGATGTGTGCAGACGGTTGCCCCGCTGGCCGCCGAGCTCGGCGTGGAGGTGACGGTCGAACCACTACTGGGCGATATCGGCTATGCCGAGAATCCGGACAAGGCCAGAGAACAGATCCGGTCCCTGGTGGCGACGCATCGGGTTCCGGTGCTGTGCAGCCAGGGCGACACCATTCCGGACCTGGTCCGCTGGTGGGCGGACAAGGACGGTATGCGGCTGTCGCCGGCCCGCACTCGTAAGGGTTCGGTCTGGGTGCTGTCGTTCTCCGGCGACCGCCTGGTGGCCGCCGATCATCTCGACAGGTCGCTGTCGGTGGATACCGCGCCGGCCGTCGGCGGCTGACACCACACCGGCCTCGGGCCGGAAAGCGGTCACGCCCCCGGGGATCGCCCGGGGGCTGTCCGTCCGGCGTTGCGATTGTGGGGGAATCGCGAGCCGCCGAGTCCGGCTCGCCCGCTCGTCGACGGATACCGCTCGCGGGGTGGCGCGCCGTCGCGACGCGCACCCGGATCCGGCCGGGGTTGTATTCCGGCCTCGTCGGGCGAGGGCAGGTTACACACGACCCGATCCTGCCTGCGATCGGGCGAGATCCCGCCGGCACGCCCTGACGGGAGGTCAGCGCGCCTTTTTGGCGGTTTTCTTCGCCGTGGTCTTCTTGGCCGTGGCGGTCTTCTTCGCCGCCGTCTTCTTGGCGGGGGTGGCCTTCTTGGTGGCCTTGGCGGTGCTCTTCGCCGCCGTCTTACGGGCAGTGGTCTTGGTGGCGGCCTTCTTCGCGGCGGTGCTCTTGGCGGGCGCCTTGGTGGCCGTCTTACGCGCCGTTGTTTTGGCCGGCGCCTTCGTGGCGGTCTTCTTGGCGGTGGTTTTCTTCGCCGTGGTCTTCTTCGCCGTGGATTTCTTGGCGGCCACAGGAGCATTGACACCGCGTTTCACGGCGGGACCGGTCGCCGCGAGCTTCTGCTTACCGGCGATAACCGCCTTGAACTGGGCTCCGGGCCGGAACGCCGGAACCGAAGTGGGCTTCACCTTGACGGTTTCCCCGGTACGCGGATTCCGCGCCACTCGGGCCGCCCGCTTACGCTGTTCGAACACACCGAATCCGGTGATGGTGACGCTCTGCCCTTTGTGTACCGCGCGCACGATGGTGTCGACCACATGCTCGACTGCCGCGGTGGCCGTGCGCCTGTCAGTACCCAACTTTTCGGTCAGAACGTCGATCAGTTCCGCCTTGTTCATTGAATCCTCCGCAGACTAATGGCCCGTCGTCGGACCGACTAGGTACCACGGTAAACCCACATTGGGCAAGAGTCTATGTGCCACGCCAAAATTCATGTGGTCTAGCACACGCACAGCTACCACGACATCTGAGCGGCCTCTAAGAGGCCGAGAACATTACACCTGCGAAATAGGTTCCGGCAGGGTCTTTGGTTTCCAAGCCGGCCTTGTCTTTTCGAACTCGGCGATCACATCGCTACGCCGCAGCGTCAGGCCGATGTCGTCCAAACCCTCCAACAGGCGCCACCTGGTGTAGTCGTCAATATCGAACGGCAACACGATGGTTCCCGCGGTCACCGTACGCTCCTGGAGGTCCACTACCAATTCCAGTCCGGGCTGTTCCTCGAGCAACTTCCAGAGCATTTCGACATCATTCTGTGACATTCGCGCGGCCAGCAGTCCGCCCTTGCCCGCATTACCGCGGAAGATGTCGGCGAAACGTGAAGAGATAACTACTCGAAAGCCATAGTCCATGAGCGCCCATACCGCGTGCTCACGCGACGATCCGGTACCGAAATCCGGCCCGGCCACCAGGACGGTGCCGTGCTTGTACGGCTCGGTGTTCAGAATGAAGTCCTCTTCGCCCCGCCAGGCGGCGAACAACCCGTCTTCGAATCCCGTTCGAGTGACGCGCTTCAGATAGACGGCAGGGATGATCTGGTCGGTGTCGACATTGGACCGGCGCAGCGGAACGCCGATCCCCTTGTGCACGGTGAAGGCTTCCATCGTATTTCTCCTGTTTCGGCGATAAGGGTGTTTCGGAATGCGGGTCGCGGGCTCAGTCGAGGTCCGCGGGCGCCGAGAGAGTGCCGCGCACCGCGGTCGCGGCGGCCACTGGCGGCGACACCAGATGGGTTCGCCCACCTTTGCCCTGCCGGCCCTCGAAATTGCGGTTGGAGGTGGAGGCACAGCGCTGACCGGGGGAGAGTTGATCCGGGTTCATTCCCAGGCACATCGAGCAGCCCGCCTGGCGCCATTCGGCGCCGGCCGCGGTGAAGATCTCCCCGAGGCCCTCCTTCTCCGCCTGGGCGCGGACCCGCATGGATCCCGGGACCACCAGCATCCGGACACCGTCGGCGATCTTGCGGCCCTTCAGTACATCCGCCACGGCCCGCAGATCCTCGATCCGGCCGTTGGTGCAGGACCCCACGAACACCGTGTCCACCGCGACCTCACGCAGCGGCGTACCGGGGGTCAGATCCATGTATCGCAGGGCCTTCTCCGCCGCCTGACGGGCGTTTTCGTCCGCGATCCGCGCCGGGTCGGGGACGGTCTCACCGAGGGGCGAGCCCTGGCCGGGATTGGTGCCCCAGGTGACGAACGGGGTGAGCTTGCTCGCGTCGATACGCACCTCCCGGTCGAAAACCGCATCGTCGTCGGTCTTCAGCGCGTCCCACGCGGCGACGGCGGCGTCCCATTCCGCGCCCCGGGGTGCGTGCGGACGTCCTTTCAAGAACTCATAGGTGGTTTCGTCCGGGGCGATCATCCCGGCCCGCGCGCCGGCTTCGATGGACATATTGCAGATCGTCATCCGCGCTTCCATCGACATATTGCGAATGGCCTCTCCGCGATACTCGAGCACATAGCCCTGACCGCCGCCGGTGCCGATTTCGGCGATCACCGCGAGAATGAGGTCCTTGCTGGTGACTCCCGGCGGCAGCACACCGTCCACGGTGATCGCCATCGTTTTGAACGGACGCAGCGACAGGGTCTGCGTGGCCAGCACATGTTCTACCTCGCTGGTGCCGATGCCCATGGCCAGCGCGCCGAAGGCGCCGTGGGTAGAAGTGTGACTATCCCCACATACCACCGTCGTTCCCGGCTGGGTCAACCCCAGCTGCGGACCGACCACATGGACGATGCCCTGTTCCAGGTCGCCCATCGGGTGCAGCCGGATCCCGAATTCCGCGCAATTACGCCGCAGCGTCTCGACCTGGGTCCGGGAAATCGGATCGGCGATCGGTTTATCGATATCGGTCGTGGGGACATTGTGGTCCTCGGTCGCGATGGTGAGATCGGGGCGACGTACCGAGCGACCGGCCGCGCGCAGACCGTCGAAGGCCTGGGGGCTGGTCACCTCGTGTACCAGGTGCAGATCGATGTAGATCAGATCGGGTTCGCGCGCCTCACCTTCACCTTCCCCCCGGGCGACGACGTGCTGTTCCCATACCTTTTCGGCCAGCGTACGTGGCATTGTGGCGATCACCTTTCGGGTCCGGCATCCGTTCCGGGCCTCGGAACCCGGCGCCGGATACGACTAGCTGTGGGATAGTGCGACCCCATTCCACGACTCCACCAGGGCTGTTTGCGATGGCATCTCAGAATGCAGGACGCTAATATCGTTGTATGAGACAGCATAGCGGTATCGGCGTTCTGGACAAAGCAGTGGCAGTGCTGTATGCGGTTGCCGAACGGCCCTGCGGTCTCAACGAGTTGTGCGATCGCACCGGCCTCCCTCGCGCGACCGCCCACCGCCTCGCCGTGGGCCTGGAAACCCACCGTCTGCTGGCCCGCGACGGCGCCGGCGCCTGGCGTCCCGGGCCCGCTCTCGCCGAACTCGCCACCGGGGCCTCCGACCCGCTGGTCGAGGCCGCCGCATCGATCCTGCCCCGCCTCCGCGAGATCACCGGGGAAAGCGTGCAGCTGTACTGCCGCGACGGTAAAGAACGGATCTGCGTCGCGGCTCTGGAGCCCCCGGCCGGTCTGCGGGATACCGTCCCGATCGGCTCCCGGCTCCCACTGACGGCGGGGTCGGCCGCAAAAGTGCTGCTCGCCTGGTCCGATTCCGATCTGCAGCGCACCGTGCTCGCCGAGGCGGTGTTCACCGAACGCACCCTCGCCGAGGTCCGCAAACGCGGCTGGGCACAGAGCGCCGGCGAACGCGCCGCCGGAGTGGCGAGCGTTTCGGCGCCGGTCCGCGATCAGCAGGGCGCGGTGGTGGCCGCGATCTCGGTATCGGGTCCGATCGACCGGATGGGCCGGCGCCCGGGCGCCCGCTGGGCGGCCGATCTGGTGGCGGCGGCGGAGGCCCTGCATCGCCGGCTCTGAGCGGCAGGCGGGTGCCTTCACTTATGGTTGCGCCATGGGAGTGAACCAACGGGCGCAGATCGTGATGACCGACGCCGAGATCACCGATTTCCTCACCCGCAGCCGCGTGGCCACCCTGGCCACCCTGGGCCCCGACGGAAAACCGCACCTCACGGCCATGTGGTATGCCCTCATCACCGACCCGGCCCGGCCCGGCTCGATCCCCGAACTCTGGTTCGAGACGAAGGGCAAATCCCAGAAAGCCGTCAACCTGCGCCGGAATCCCACCGTCACCTGCATGGTCGAGGCCGGAAAGACCTACGACACCCTGCGCGGAGTTTCCATCGAAGGGCGCGCCGAGATCATCGACGACCCCGAGCGGCTCTTCGCCGTCGGGGTCAGCGTCTGGGAACGCTACACCGGCCCTTACACCGAGGATATGCGCCAGTTCGTCGAGGGGATGCTGAACAAGCGCGTCGCGGTCCGGATCGTCCCCGAACGTATCCGCAGCTGGGACCATCGCAAACTCGGCCTCCCCGAAATGCCCCTCGGCGGTTCCACCGCCCACGCCCTGGACGACTGACCCGCCCCCGGGTGCCACCCCCGGCACCCGGGCGCCCCACCGGTCTCCGACGCCGAGACGACAGAGAAACGGCCCGCCCGCCGGGCACTCGGCCCGGCAGCCGATTCACGACCCTCGTGCAGCCGCCGACAACCGATACGCGCCGCCTTCCCCGCCGGGCAATCGTGCGAACGCATTCCCGAGCCCACAGGCACGCCTCCGGGCCGTTCGGCCACAGCGGACACCCAGAAGGCCCGATTCCCGCCCCCAGCGCCGCTGGAGCCTGTTCCGCCCCCGGTCTCGGGGCCGAGCGACCGCCGAAGGGTCCGGGGTCACCGAAATACAGCAGAACCTCCCCGAACCCGCCCACGAGGAGAAGGCCCGGGACACGACCCGGCATCACAATCATGCGAACCCTTCCGGCCCCGCCGGTCCGGGCAGCCGCCGACCGCACAGGTGTCCGGCGACGCGAGCCCGCCGGATCCGGCCTCGTGGGCAACCCATCCGCAAAGGGATCCAAGGGTGCGTGCCCCGGCCCGCCTCCGACCGGTCGGCATTACGCGAAGAGGGGTCCGGGGGCGCCGAGCCCCCTGGGCGGGGTGTGGGGGGGTTGCACCCCCACAACACACCGCGAATCAGAAAAGGCCCATGCTCTCCATGAGCATGGGCCTTCCCTCTGAGTAGCCCCGACGGGATTTGAACCCGCGCTACCGCCTTGAGAGGGCGGCGTCCTAGGCCGCTAGACGACGGGGCCAGGACTGTGATCGACTCCTTGCGGGAGCTGATCGGGGATCTTTCGATCCGAAGCTCGATCAGCGTAACCGACCGGGCGGCGGCGACCAAATCGCCTGGATATTCGTTCACGCCCGCATCTGGAGGATGTAGTCGAGATCGATCTCCGCTGGGGTACCAGGACTCGAACCTAGAATGGCTGAACCAGAATCAGCTGTGTTGCCAATTACACCATACCCCAATGACCTGGGCTTTCGACCTCACCGCCGGCTGCGGTGGGACCGTCGTTCCGGCCGAGAAAGAGAGTACCAAACCGCTCGGGGGAAACTACAAATCGCCAGGTCAGATGGGGTGTATGGCGTCGCGTACCGATAGTTTCGGGCGTTACCGGCCGCTACCCCGCCGGAGACGGCCCGGGTGCCGGGCCGTCTCCGGGCGCGAGCTCATTCGCTCGGCGCCACCCATGTGCGCCCGGCACGCAGGCGCCGCATGGTTTCCTCGCGGCCCAGCAGTTCCAGCGATTCGTAGAGCGGTGGGCTGATATGCGATCCGGTGACCGCCACCCGCACCGGCGCGAACGCCTTTCGTGGTTTCAATTCCATACCCTCGATGAGCGCGATTTTCAGCGCCTCCTCGATCTCGGCGGCGGTCCACGCCGTCAGCGGTTCGAGTGCGGTAATTGCCGCGTCCAATACGGGCACGGCATCCGGGCCCAAATTCTTCTTACCCGCGGCGGGATCCACGGTGAACTCTTCGGCGGGAGCCAAAAGGAATCGCAGCAATCCCCAGGCGTCGTCGAGGACGACAATTCTCGTCTGTACGAGATCGGCGGCAGCCGCGAATACTTTTTCGTCGATTCCGCCACTGACGTACCCGCGCCGGTCGAAATATTCGCGCAACCGTCCGGCGAAATCCGCCGGCGCCAGCAAACGGATGTGCTCGGCATTGATGGCGTCGGCCTTCTTCTGGTCGAAACGGGCCGGATTCGAATTGACCTTCGATATATCGAACGCGGCGATCATCTCGTCCATGGAGAACACGTCGTGGTCGTCGGCGATGCTCCAGCCGAGTAGCGCGAGATAGTTCAGCAGACCTTCGGGAATGAATCCCCGGTCGCGATGCAGGAACAGGTTGGACTCGGGGTCGCGCTTGGAGAGCTTCTTGTTCCCCTGGCCCATGACGAACGGCAGATGCCCGAATTCGGGGGTGAAATCCGCGACGCCGATCCGCTGCATCGCGGCATAGAGAGCGAGCTGCCGCGGCGTAGAGGAGAGCAGATCCTCACCCCGCAATACGTGCGTAATCCGCATGGTGGCGTCGTCGACCGGGTTGACCAGCGTGTAGAGCGGGTCGCCGTTACCGCGGGTAAGTGCGAAGTCCGGGACCACCCCGGCTTTGAAGGTTGTTTCCCCTCGCACCAGATCGCGCCAGGTGAGATCGGTATCGGGCATCCTCAGCCGGACCACCGCGGGCCGTCCGGCGGCTTTGTATTCGGCGATCTGCTCGGGGGTCAGGTCGCGGTCGTAATTATCGTATCCGAGTTTCGGATCGCGACCGGCCGCACGATGCCTTTCCTCGACTTCCGCTGGGGTGGAGAAGGATTCGTACGCTTCTCCGGCTTCCAGTAGTTTGCGGACCACGTCCATATGGATTTCACGCCGCTGCGACTGCCGGTACGGGGCATAGGGCCCACCGATTTCCGGACCTTCGTCCCATTCCATACCGAGCCAGCGCATTGCGTCCAACAGCGCCTGGTAGGAATCTTCGGAATCCCGTGCGGCATCGGTGTCTTCGATACGGAAGACGAAGTCGCCGCCGTGATGTTTGGCGTAGGCCCAGTTGAACAGCGCCGTGCGGATGAGCCCGACATGCGGTGTCCCCGTGGGTGACGGGCAGAAACGGACCCGTACGTTTGTCATGTCTCTCTTTCGTTCAGCGTTTCGCGGCAACAGGATTGGTGAGGGTTCCGATACCGGAGACGGTGACGGATACGGTCTGCCCGTCTTTCATCGGGCCGACCCCTTCGGGTGTGCCGGTGAGAATGACATCACCGGGCAGCAGGGTCATGATCCGGGTGACCCAGGAAACGAGTTCCGGAATATCGTGCAGCAGTAGTGATGTCGTGCTGCGCTGGCGGACTTCGCCGTCGAGTTCGGTGGTGATCTCCAGATCCGCCGGGTCGAGCTCGGTCTCGATCCACGGGCCGAGCGGGCAGAAGGTGTCGTACCCCTTCGCGCGGGTCCACTGCCCGTCCTGGGCCTGTTGATCCCGGGCGGTGACGTCATTGGCGACGGTGTAGCCGAGGATGACGTCCTTGACCCGGCCCACCGGTACGTCCTTGCACGGGCGGCCGATCACCACCGCCAGCTCTCCCTCGTAGTCGACGCGGGAGGAGTTGGGGGGCAGCAGGATCGGCACCTGGGGTCCGATGATGGAGGTGTTGGGTTTCATGAAGACGACGGGTTCGGCCGGGGCCTCGCCGCCCATTTCCGCGGCGTGCGCGGCGTAGTTCTTACCCACGCACACCACCTTGCTCGCCAGGATGGGAGCGAGCAGGCGGATATCGGCCAGCGGCCAGCTCCGGCCGGTGAACGTCGGCGTTCCGAACGGGTGCTCGGCTATTTCTCTGGCGGTCTCGCCTTCGATGGAGACGAAAGCGACCCCATCGGGGCTGGCAACTCGACCTAGACGCATGGTCGGAGTCTATCCAGCCGGGTTCACCAGCCCGAATGCGCCCGACCGGTGGGTCCGGTACGCCGCCGGGAGCACCGGGCCGCCTGGAGCATCCGCGGCCCACGGGTGTACGGTGAGCAGTGGCAGTTCAAAGAATGAGAAGTGTTTCTCAAATATTGAGATACTAATATTCGAGACAACGCTGCTGCACTCCGAGATGGGGAACAATGGCGCACAGCTCTTCGACGGCCGGTACGGTCACCGCTTCCGGCAAACAGGCAGCCCCGGTCTCCCCGGCCCGCCGCTGGCTCATGCTCGCTCTCGGCGTTTTCGCCCAGACCTCGAGCGCGATCTTCGTCCACGGCGTGCCGTTCCTGCTCCCCGCGCTCACCGCCGCCGGTATGCCGCTGCCCACCGCCGGCCTGCTCGTCGCCATGCCGACCGTCGGCCTGTGCTGCACCCTCATCGCCTGGGGCTATCTGGTCGACCGGCTGGGCGAGCGGATCGCGCTCGTCGCCGGGCCCCTGATCATGTGCGTGGCGGGAACGGCCGCCGCGTTCACCTCCGGCTATCCCGCGCTCGGGGTGCTGCTGTTTCTCGGCGGTATGGGCGCCGCCAGCACCAACGGCGCCAGCGGCCGGGTCATCGTCGGCTGGTTCCCGCCCGAGAGCCGCGGGCTGGCCATGGGAATCCGCCAGACCGGCCAGCCGCTGGGCGTCGGGATCGGCGCCATGTCCATTCCGCTGGTCGCCGAAGGTTCCGGTATCGCCCCCGCGCTGGCCGTACCCGCCGCGCTGGCCGGTCTGGCGGCGGTGGGCTGCCTGCTGGGCATCATCGATCCGCCCCGTCCACCCCGCGCCCAGGCCGCCGGCGCGAGCCCCTACCGCGGCAGCGGCACACTGTGGCGTATCCACGGCGTCTCGATCCTGCTGGTGGTCCCGCAGGCCACCGTCTGGACCTTCGCCCTGCTCTGGCTGCACCGCGACCTGGGTTGGTCGCTGGCCACGGCCGGCGCCCTGGTCACCGGCACCCAGATCCTGGGTGCGCTCGGCCGGATCGGCGCGGGCGCCTGGTCGGACAGGGTGGGCAGCCGGATGGGGCCGCTGCGCCAGGTCGCGACAGCCGCGGGCATCACCATGGCACTACTTGCGCTCACCGCTTGGACCCACTGGTGGTGGGCGGCTATCCCGCTCCTGGTCGTCGCCTCGGTGGTTACGGTCTCCGACAACGGCCTGGCCTTCACCGCCATCGCCGAACGCGCCGGGCCGTTCTGGAGCGGTCGCGGACTGGGAATCCAGAACACCGGCCAGAATCTGGCCAGCGCGGCGGTGCCGCCGGTGTTCGGCGCGATCGTCACCGCCACCGGTTTTCCCGCGGCATATCTTGTCGCGGCCGCACTCGCCGCGCTGGCTGTCCCGCTGGTACCCGTGGACTCGGAGAAACCTCTGGAGTGAACCCACGCCCTACCGTCCGTGGCCGCGGGCTATGAGCCGGCCCGCTGGACCTGAGCCGGTCAGATCTCGATCAGTACGGCTGGATCGAATGTCACGCGAACAGGCGTATCCGCTTCGATTTCGGCGGTGAATTCCTTGCCCTTGCCCACCGGGCGCTCCCAGCGATACGTGGGGCCGTCCAGGATCCCCTGGTGAACCTGGACGCTCGGCTGGTGTTCGACTATCCAATACTGCGGAATTCCCAGAGCCGCGTACTCGCGCACCTTGCGCACGCGATCGGTACGTTCGCTGCCGCTGCCCGGGGATACGACCTCGACAACCAGCTGCAGGTCGATACCCGGGATGAGCTTGGGCGATTCGTCGATGATCGCGGCCCGGGCGATCGCTCTGGGCACCACGAACACATCGGGTTTCCGCACCCCCGACGGCGTGCTGACCTCCCACTCGCCCCCATCGCATACGAATACGTCCGCGTGTTCGGCAGCGGCCCGGATCCGTCCCGCGAGGGACCAGCCGATGAAGTTGTGCCGCGCCCCCGCTGCCACCTCGACCAACCACCCGTCTTCGAGTTCGAAACCCTTACCGTCTTCCGGCAGGTCGTAGAGATCCAACACCGTGTACGGGCCGAAGCCGGCGTCACGGGTGGCGTGCCACGCGGTCATGCTGCCTCCAAGCGCTCGGACCGTCCATCGGGGACCACCCCGGTAGTCCCCGATGGTATCGGAGTTCTGTGCCGTCCCGGCCGGCACAGAACTCCGGAAGTGGCGAGGTCAGACCACGGCGGCGATACGGTCGCCGATCTCGGTGGTCGAGGCGGCGCCGGTGCGGCCGGACAGATCCTTGGCCACGGCCTCCTGGATCCGCGCGGCGGCCTCCGTCTCCCCCTTGTGTTCGAGCAGCAGCGAGACCGACAGGATCGCGGCCGTCGGATCGGCCTTGGCCTGGCCCGCGATATCGGGGGCGCTGCCGTGCACGGGTTCGAACATGCTCGGGTTGGTGCCGGTGGCGTCGATATTGCCGCTGGCGGCCAAGCCGATACCGCCGCTGACCGCGGCGGCGAGATCGGTGATGATATCGCCGAACAGGTTGTCGGTGACGATCACATCGAAGCGGCCCGGATCGTTGACCATATGGATGGTCGCCGCATCGATGTGCTGGTAGGCCACCTCGACATCGGGGTATTCGGCGCCCACGGCGTCGACCGTGCGCTGCCACAGCGAACCCGCGAAGGCGAGCACATTGGTCTTGTGCACCAGGGTGAGATGCTTACGGCGCGTCCGCGCCTTGGCGAAGGCGTACCGGACCACCCGCTCGACCCCGAACCGGGTGTTGGTGCTCACCTCGGTGGCGACCTCGTGCGGCGTATCCACCCGGATGGCACCGCCGGTTCCGGTGTACGGGCCCTCGGTACCTTCCCGGACCACCACGAAATCGATATCCGGCGACCCGGCCAGCGGGCTGCCCACCCCGGGGTACAGCTTGGAGGGCCGCAGGTTCACATGGTGGTCCAGGGCGAAACGGGTGCGCAGCAGCAGCCCGCGCTCGAGGATCCCGCTGGGCACCGACGGGTCGCCGATGGCGCCCAGCAGGATCGCGTCGTGCTGCTTCAGTTCGGGCAGCACCGAGTCGGGCAGGATCTCGCCGGTGGCGTGGTAGCGCTTGGCACCTAGGTCGTATTCGGTGCGTTCGACACCCGGCAGCACCACATCGAGCACCTTGAGCGCCTCGGTGACGACCTCCGGCCCGATACCGTCACCGGGGATCACGGCGAGCTTCATGACAACCACGCTTTCTACGAACGACGAGGAATCAGAACAGGTCGACCAGCACGACCTTGGCGGCACCCACCGCGGCGGCGATCTCCGACCGCACCGCCTCGGGCACCTCCTTGTTCACCCGGAACATCACGGTGGCGCCTTCTTTGTTCACGTCCTGGGTGAGCTGGGCGGCGAGGATATCGACCTCGGCGGCACCCAGCGCGGTACCGACCTTGCCCAGCGCGCCGGGCTTGTCCTCGTAGTTGAGGACGGCCAGGTTGATACCTTCGGCGCGCATATCGTAGTTGCGGCCATTGATGTTGACGATCTTCTCGACCTGCCGCGGCTCGGTCAGCGTGCCGGCGACGTTCAGGGTGTGGCCGTCGCCGAAGACCGCGCGCAGGTCCACCAGGCTGCGGTGGCTCGGGCTCTCGGTCGCCGTGGTCACCTCGGCGGTGATCCCGCGGGCCTGGGCCAGGGCGGGGGCGTTCACGAAGGTCACCTGATCGTCGACATGGGCGGAGAACACGCCACGCAACGCGGCGAGCTGCAGCACCTCGACATCGGAGGCGGCCAGTTCACCGCGGACCTGCACCTCGAGGCTCACCGGCAGTTCGTCGGCGAGCGCGCCGAGCAGCGCGCCCTGTTTGCGGACCAGATCCAGCCAGGGCGCCACCTCGTCGCCGACCACGCCGCCGGTCACGTTCACCGCACCGGGGACGAATTCACCGGCCAGGGCCAGCAGCACCGATTTCGCCACATCGGTGCCCGCGCGGTCCTGCGCCTCACCGGTGGAGGCGCCGAGGTGCGGAGTCACCACGACCTGCGGCAGTTCGAACAGCGGGCTGTCGGTGCAGGGCTCGGTTTCGTAGACGTCGATACCCGCGGCCCGTACATGCCCGGACTTGATGGCTTCGGCGAGTGCCGCTTCGTCCACCAGCCCACCGCGTGCCGCGTTCACGATGATCACGCCCGGTTTGGTCTTGGCGATCGCCTCCTTGCCGAGGATGCCCTTCGTCTCCGGCGTCTTCGGCAGGTGGATGGAGATCAGGTCGGCCCGTTCCAGCACCTCGTCCAGGGACAGCAGTTCGATACCGAGCTGGGCGGCGCGCGCCGGAGAGACATAGGGGTCGTAGGCGATGACCTCGGTTTCGAACGCCGCGAGCCGCGCGGCGAACAGCTGACCGATCCGGCCGAGGCCGATCACACCGACTGTTTTGCCGAAGATCTCCACCCCGTTGAAGCTGCTGCGCTTCCAGGTGCGCTCGCGGAGGGTGGCATCGGCCGCGGGGATCTGACGGGCCGCGCTCAACATCAGGGTGACGGCGTGCTCGGCGGCGGTGTGGATATTGGAGGTGGGGGCGTTGACGACCATGACACCGCGCTCGGTGGCGGCCGGGACGTCGACATTGTCCAGGCCGACCCCGGCCCGGGCGACGATCTTGAGGTTCTTGCCCGCCTCGAGGACCTCGGCGTCGACGGTGGTCGCGGACCGCACGAGCAGCGCGTCGGCCTCCGGCACCGCGGCGAGCAGCGCGGGACGGTCGGGGCCGTCGACCCAGCGGACCTCGACACCGTCACCGAGCGCGTCGACGGTCGACTGGGCGAGCTTGTCGGCGATCAGAACTACAGGACGGCCTGCTTGGCTCACGGTGGGGTACTCCTGGATGAGTGGGGACGGCCAATTGACGCGGCCAAGCTTAGTTCGGCCGGATCCGGTCCCGAGCCGCCCCCTCTCGGTCCGGCGTCGTCACCGGCGCGGAAGCCGGGTCGTGGGTGGGCGGAATCACGCCCGGAGGGTCACCCGGCACCGTGTGCGGGGCCTACGGAACGCGGAGAGCCCCGGTCTCCACGTAGGCGGGAGACCGGGGCTCTCGGTGCGCGGATCAGCCGAACAGCAGAGTCCACAGCGTGGTGAACAGGCCGTTCAGCGCGGCCGAACCGGTATCGATGATGACGGGGATCATGGAATGTCCTTTCGACTACTCAAACCAGCCGGAATCGACTGTCACGCGATACATCGGCACTACCCGGAAGCGCATTACGAAATTCCCCGATATCATGACCCACATCACAGTATATAGTTACGATATATAGCCTTAATACTGTATAAAAACTTCTTCTACCAGCTCTTTTGCTTGATTATCCGCGCGCGTCCACACCCCTGGGAGGCCTTCGTCACACGAAGGTGAGCCCACTCCGAAGCCGGAGAAAGGGGCCGCATCTCCAGACATATACTCGAGGAGTATTCCGCTCCGGAGCTCACGAAACAGCCATCGACACAAAAGAAAACGAAATAAAAGCCCCGAATTTCGAGGGGCATTACCGATGTCGCCGTACGACTCGCCCTCCACCGGTCACGATGCCTGTCCGCTCCCGTCGCCCGGGCCGCGGCAGAGCCCGGATACGCCGCGGGGCCCCGCACCATCCGGTGCGGGGCCCCGCTACTTCGTCACATCACTCAGATGGAGCGAACATCCTGAGCCTGCGGACCCTTCTGGCCCTGGCCGATCTCGAACTCCACCCGCTGACCCTCTTCGAGGGTGCGGAAACCACTGCCGGCGACTGCCGAGTAATGCACGAAGACGTCAGGACCGCCCCCGTCTTGCGCGATGAAGCCGAAGCCCTTCTCGCTGTTGAACCACTTCACACTGCCTTGAGCCATGTTGCTTACTTCATACTTTCTGTTGCGAGCCAGGCGGATCTCGGTCGATCTGCCTGATCTCTCTGACAACGATGCCACGGTCCGGAAAGTTCCACCACATCGAAAAGCCGCCACTGTGAGGCAGGACATGATGGCCCGGGCAGGCGTCGGACGTGGTCGCGGACACGCACGACCAGCGACCCGCCCATTGCGCATTCGGGGGCGCAACCCAGGGAAATCCTGTAGTACCCAGGGATGATTCTGCCCCGAAACCTCCGGTATCCCGGTGACATTCACCACCGACTGCGCGAGAGTGGGTCCCTATCGCCTTCGGCGCGGTCCCCACCGCGCCGGGGCACGCACGAGAGGATTCGAAGTGTTACGCACGAAAAGTGCATTCGCGAAACGCCGGGCGGGTACTCGGGTAGCCGTCGCGGGCGCCATCACCCTGCTCCCCCTGGTGGCAATGGCCGCACCCGCTGCCGCGGACCCGGCCGCACCGGCCCCCGCTCCGGTCCAGGGCGACCACAGCCGGCTCCACGACCGGCCCCATGATCACAGCCGGTTCCACGACCACAGCCGGCTCCACGACCGGCCCCATGATCACAGCCGGTTCCACGACCACAGCCGGTTCCACGACCCCAGCCAGGTCCACAACCGGGACCGGGATCGAGACCGGGACCGGGATCGGGATCGGGACTGGGATCGGGACCGGGACCGGGACCGCGGCCGGGACGATCCGGGGCGCTGGTGGCGCCACCAGTTCCGGGGTCTGTTCGGCAGCAGCTGACCGAGCGCGGGCCCGCATCCGTGGATGCGGGCCCGTCCGGGTACGCCCACAGCGTAATCCGCCTCCCGCCCGGTATCCGGGACCTAGGCTCTATCCATGACCGAGCCCCGCAGACTCCACGCGATCCCCGGCGGCCGCGCCGATCGGCCGGCCCGGCAACCCTCGAACGAACCCGAACCGCTGTGGCGCGAGCTGCTGGGCGGGCAATTGCGCACACTGCGCCGGGAGCAGGGTGAGACGCTCGCGGAAACCGCTGAGCGCGCCGGTATTTCCCCGCAGTACCTTTCCGAGGTCGAACGCGGCCGCAAAGAACCGTCGAGCGAGATGATCGCCGCCCTGGCCGGCGCCCTCGGCACCTCCCTGGGCGAACTCACCGAACAGGTGGCCGATCAGCTACGCCCTCGGCGCCGCCCCCTCGCGGCACCGCGCTCCACCACACCGGATCTTCTGCTACTGGCGGCCTGACCGCCCGCTCACCCCCGCGGTCGCAGGATCTTGTCCACCAATCCGTATTCGACCGCCGCGTCGGCGGTGAACACCCGGTCCCGATCCGTATCGTGACGCAACCGTTCCACGGGTTGCCCGGTATGCCGGGACAGGATGGATTCGATCTCCGCGCGCATTCGCACCAGCTCGTCGGCCTGCAGTATCAGGTCCGGAATGGCGCCCTGACCGCGTGCCGCCGGTTGATGCAGCACCACCCGGGCGTGCGGCAGCATCGACCGGTGCCCGGGGGCGCCACCGGCGAGCAGCACCGCGCCGACCGCGATGGCCTGGCCCACGCAGGTGGTGTGCACCGGAGCGCCGATGTGCTGGATGGTGTCGTAGACCGCGAGCATCGACGGCAGATCACCTCCTTCACAGTTCACATAGAAGTCGATCTCCTGGCCGGGGCTCTCCGATTCCAGGTGCAGTAGTTGTGCGATGAGTGCGTTGGCGACACCGGAATCGATGGGCGTGCCCAGATAGACGATCCGCTCGGCGAGCAGATGGGAATAGATATCGGTGATCCGCTCGCCCCGCGGATGCTGGGCGATCACATTGGGAATCGTGTAAGTGCTCATGCTGTCCTCCTTCGGCACGACCGCACAGCGCACTCCGTGGTCACGCACACTGCCGCCGCCGGGCGCCGCCCGCTCATGCTGTTCTCCTTCGACCTGACCGGCCGGCGTCCTCCGTCGTTACGCACACTGCCGCCGCCCGCTCATGCCGAGATCCCCACTCGGCGCCGCTGCGGGACGATCTGTTCGAAATCACCGACGATATGGTCGATGAAACCGTATTCCTTGGCCTGGGCGGCGCTGAACCAGCGATCGTGCAGGGAATCCTCGTACACCCGGTCGTACGGCTGCCCGGTATCCGCGGCGATCAGGCCGAGCACGGTTTCCACGGTGTAGCGCAGATCGTCGGCCTGGACCTCCACATCCACGGCACTACCGCCGATACCCGCCGACCCCTGATGCATCAGGATCCGGGCGTGCGGGAGCGCGAAGCGTCTACCGGGGCTGCCGGACGAGAGCAGGAATTGCCCGGCGCTGCAGGCCAAGCCCAGCGCGAGAGTCGATACCGGGCAGGGCACCAGCCGCATCACATCGCGGATGGCGAGCATCGCCGGTACCGAACCACCGGGCGAATGGATCCACAGCGAAATTCCGGTTTCGCCGTCCTCGGCGGCGAGGGTGAGCAGCTGGGTGGTCAGCAGGGTGCCGTTGTCGTCGTCGAGGGGTCCGTCCAGTACGAGGATGCGCCGGGCGAATAGTTGTTCCCTCGCCCGCCAGCCGAACAGCGGGGATTTGTCGTCGTGAGCCATGTTCTCACCGTGCCCGAGTGAGCCGGGATCCGGGAGTGCGCGCTGCTGTGAGCGGATCCGCTCTCAGCAGCGAGGCCGGGATGGGCCGGCGATCGATACTCGAGTTTCACGCGGGGATACGTCGCGGAAACACAGTGTCCCTAGCGTGTTTCCACGTATACGCCGCTGTATACAACGAGCGAATCAGCAAGTCAGCGGGCTGACCTTTCCTGAGTGGAGGCCGAACGGTCATGAATGCAGCCAGATCCGACGAACCCGGAAAAAGCCCGGCAGCTACGGCGTTCCGCCACGCCCGCAACGGTCGGCGAGCACGGAAACTGCTCGCATTGCCGGTGGCCCTGTGCGTAACCGCGCTGGCGGCCACCGCCTGCGGGAGTCCGGCCTCCGATCAGGCCGGCGCCGGCGCCGAATCCTGTGTCGATACCGCGAGTCCCACCATCAAGGTCGGTTCCCTGAACTCGCTGTCGGGCACCATGGCGATCTCGGAGGTCACCGTCCGTGATTCCATCCGGCTCGCGGTCGACGAGATCAATGCCGCCGGTGGCGTACTGGGTAAGCAGATCGAACTGGTCGGCGAGGACGGCGCCTCCGAACCCACGGTCTTCGCCGAGAAAGCGGAGAAACTGATCAGCGCCGACTGTGTGGCCGCGGTATTCGGCGGCTGGACGTCCTCCAGCCGTAAGGCCATGCTGCCGGTATTCGAGGACCGCAACGCACTGCTGTACTACCCGGTGCAGTACGAGGGCCTGGAATCCTCGGAGAACATCTTCTACACCGGTGCCACCACCAATCAGCAGATCGTGCCGGCACTGGACTATCTCAAAGGCCGCGGCGTGAAATCGCTCTATCTGGTGGGCAGCGATTACGTTTTCCCGCAGACGGCGAACCGCATCATCAAGGCCTACGCCGAGGCCAACGGCATGGAGATCAAGGGCGAGGACTACACCCCGCTGGGTTCCACCGATTTCTCCACGATCGTCAACAAAGTGCGTTCGGCCGACGCCGACGCGGTGTTCAACACCCTCAACGGTGACTCCAATGTGGCGTTCTTCCGGGAGTACCGCAATGTCGGCCTGACCCCGCAGGAGATGCCGGTGGTCTCGGTATCCATCGCCGAGGAGGAGGTCGGCGGTATCGGCGTCCAGTACATCGCCGGTCAGCTCACCGCCTGGAACTACTACCAGACCGTGGACAGCCCGCGCAACAATGCCTTCGTCCGGGCGTACAAGGCGAAATACGGGGCGAACAAGCCGACCTCGGATCCGATGGAAGCCGCTTACGTCTCGGTGTACCTGTGGAAGAACACCGTGGAGAAGGCGCGGTCCTTCGCGGTGCCGGATGTGCAGGCGGCGGCCGGGGGTGTCACCTTCGAGGCGCCCGAGGGCACGGTGACCATCGACGGCGAGAACAACCACATCACCAAAACCGCTCGCATCGGCGAGATCCGCCCGGACGGCCTGATCTACAGCGTGTGGGATTCCGGGCAACCCGTCGAACCGGACCCGTACCTGTCCGGCTACTCGTGGGCCGAGGGACTCGGGGGCTGACCCGTCGTGGAAGCAGTCATCGGCCAGCTGTTCACCGGCCTGAGCCTGGGTTCCATCCTGCTGCTCGCGGCCCTGGGGCTATCGCTGACCTTCGGGCAGATGGGGGTCGTCAACATGGCCCACGGCGCGTTCATCATGGCGGGTTCCTATACGGCCTACACGGTGCAGGAGTACCTGGTTTCCGACGCCGAGGTCTCTCTCCTGGTATCGCTGCTCATCGGATTCCTGGTCGGTGGCCTGATGGGCGTCCTCCTCGAGGTGACATTGATCAAACGCATGTACGACCGGCCGTTGGACACGCTGCTGGTGACCTTCGGTGTGGGCCTGATCCTGCAGCAGGCCGCCCGGGACATCTTCGGCGCGCCGGCCGTACGGGTGGTGTCGCCGGAGTGGCTCGGCGGTGGGGTGGAGATCCTGGGAGCGGTGGTGCCGAAGACCCGGATCTTCATCATGCTGCTCGCCGTGCTGTGCGTGACGGCCGTCGCGGCGACCATGAAGTACACGGCGATGGGCCGGCGTATCCGGGCCGTGGTGCAGCATCGTGATCTCGCGGAAACCAGCGGGATCTCCAGTCGCCGCACCGATATCACCACCTTCTTCATCGGTTCCGGTCTCGCCGGAGTGGCCGGGGTGGCGCTGACGCTGATCGGTTCCACCAGTTCCAATACCGGCGCCGCCTATCTGGTGGACGCCTTCCTGGTGGTGGTCATCGGCGGTCTCGGACAGATCCGCGGCGCGGTCCTGGCCGCGGTGGCGCTGGGGTTGTCGAACTCGTTCATCGAATACAGCACCACCGCCTCGGTGGCGAAGGTGATCGTATTCGTCGTCATCGTGATCTTCCTGCAGGTCCGCCCGCAGGGACTGTTCACGGTCCGGTCGAGGAGTCTGGTATGAGGGGATTCTTCGCGACCCGGTGGAAGGTCTGGTCGGGTTTCGCGTTCGCCGCCGTACTGCTGTTCGCGGTGGCGCCCGCGGTGCTCTCGGATTTCCGGCTCGGGCTGCTCGGTAAGTTCCTGTGCTTCGGCATCGTCGCGGTGGGCATCGGCTTGGCCTGGGGCCGCGGCGGCATGCTCACCCTGGGGCAGGGCGTGTTCTTCGGGCTCGGCGCCTACATCATGGCCATGCACCTGAAGATCTCCGACGCCCGGCTGCGCGGCGACGACGTCCCGGATTTCATGCAGATCGCCGGTATCGGTGAACTGCCCGGCTACTGGGTGCCGTTCGCCTCGCCGGTGGTGACGATCCTGGGCATCCTGATCGTTCCGCCCCTGGTGGCGGCGCTGCTCGGGCTCGGCGTGTTCAAGCGCAAGGTCAAAGGCGCCTATTTCGCCATCCTGTCCCAGGCGTTGGCGGCGGCGTTCGCGATCCTGCTGGTGGGGCAGCAATCCACCGGCGGCAGTAACGGTCTCAACCGGTTCCGCGGTTTCTTCGGCCTCGCGCTCAACGATCCGGTCAATCGGCGGCTGCTGTTCTTCATCGCGGCGGGCACGCTGCTGGTGATCGTGGCGGTGACCCGGCAGTTGATGTACAGCCGCTACGGCGAACTGCTGGTCGCGGTACGGGATCAGGAGGAGCGCGTACGGTTCCTCGGCTACGACCCGGCCACCGTGAAAGTGATCGCCTACTCCGTGGCGGCGCTGTTCGCCGGGATCGCGGGTGCGCTGTTCGTACCGATCGTCGGGATCATCTCCCCGGCCGATATCGGGATCGTGCCCTCCATCGCCTTCCTGACCGGTGTCGCCATCGGTGGCCGCAGCACCCTGCTGGGCCCGGTGCTGGGTGCGATCGCGGTGGCGTGGGCGCAGACCGGCCTCTCGGAGAGTTTCCCGTCGGGCTGGGTCTACGCGCAGGGTGTGCTCTTCATCGTCGTGGTCGGTTTCTTCCCGGCGGGCCTGGCGGGTGTGGGGACGCTGCTGCGCCGGCGGAACCGCACCCGGGGCAAGGACCCGGCACCGCCCGGCCCGGCACCGGAACCCGTCTCCACTACCCCGGTAGGAGTATCGCCATGACCCAGCGGATATCGAACGCTACGGCCGGGGCGCCGGTCGCCGGCGGTAACGCCGGAATGCGCAGCGATTACCTCGAGGTCCGCGGATTGACGGTGGAGTTCGACGGCTTCACCGCGGTCTCGAATGTGGACCTGACCCTCTTCCAGGGTGATCTGCGATTCCTCATCGGCCCCAACGGCGCGGGAAAAACCACCATGATCGACGCCATCACCGGTCTGGTACCGGCGACGGGGTCGGTGCGGAAATCCGGTGTGGAGCTCCTGGGTGAGAAGGTCCATCGGATCGCCCGGCTGGGTGTGGGCCGGACCTTCCAGACCGCCAGCGTTTTCGAAGAGCTGTCGGTACTGCAGAACCTCGATATCGCCGCGGGAGCGGGCCGGTCGATCTGGACCATGCTGCGCCGCCGGCCGGTGGAGGTCTCCGCATCGATCGAGCAGGCGCTGGAGACCATCGGGCTCACCCATCTGCGGAACGAACCCGCCGGAGTACTGGCCCACGGACAGAAGCAGTGGCTCGAGATCGGCATGCTGCTGGTCCAGGACGCCTCGGTGCTGTTGCTGGACGAACCGGTCGCCGGGATGAGCCAGGAGGAACGCGAGGAGACCGGTCACCTGCTGCGCCGGATCGGCGGTGAACGCACGGTGGTGGTGGTCGAACACGATATGGATTTCATGCGGAATTTCGCCACCTCGGTGACGGTGCTGGCCCGGGGCGCGGTACTCGCGGAGGGGTCGGTCGCCGAGGTGCAGGCCGACCCACTGGTGCAGCAGGCCTATCTGGGCACCGCCGATCCGAGCGGGCCGGTTCCGGAGGCGGCAGCGCGGCGCGACCACGCAGGGCCCCCGGCCGGGCTCGATCGACAAGGAGAGTGACGCGATGCTGGAACTCGTCGATATCCACGCGGGATACGGCCGGACCGAGGTCGTGCACGGGGTCGGGATCGAGGTCCCCGCCGACGGTGTCGTCGCGGTCATGGGGCACAACGGCGCCGGAAAGACCACCCTGTTGCGGGCGGCCGTCGGACTGGTCCGCGCCCAGCGCGGCCGGATCCGGTTCGACGGCGCCGATATCACCGCGCTGCGGCCGAGCGCCCGGGTGCGCCGGGGCCTGGCCTATGTGCCGCAGGGCCAGCAGTGCTTCGGTCATCTCACCACCGCCGAGAACCTGCGGGTGGTGGCCGACGGGCGGAAGCGGGGTACGGCACTCGTCGACGAGATGCTGGACCTCTTTCCCGCGCTGAAGGATCTGCTCGATCGTCGCGCCGGGTTGCTCTCCGGCGGACAACGCCAGCAGCTGGCCATCGCGCGGGCGCTGATCACCGAACCCCGCATGCTGATCCTGGACGAGCCCACCGAGGGGATACAGCCCTCGGTGGTCGCCGAGATCGAGAAGACCGTCACCGAACTGGTGAACCGCGGTGGACTCGGCGTGCTTCTGGTGGAGCAGCACATCGGTTTCGCGCTGCGGGCCGCGAACCGCTACTACGTGCTGGAGAGTGGCCGGGTCACTTCGAGCGGGGAGGGTGGTGCCGGTGCTGTCGACACCGTTCGTGCCGCCCTGACTCTCTAGGCTGCGCGTCGTGACCGAACGAAGTAAACGCGAATCACGTACCGGCGTTGTGTACAAAGCACTTCGAGACGAACTCATGTCGGGCGCACTGGCACCGGACGAGCGGCTCGGCGAGGAACGACTCGCCGAACGGTACGGGGTCTCCCGGACTCCGGTGCGCGAGGCCCTGGCCCGGCTGCAGGCCGACGGCCTGGTCGAACGGCACGAGGCCGGTTTGTTCCCGTACCGCCCGCGCCTGGACACCCTGGGTGACTACTACGAGTTGCGGATCACCCTCGAGGTGCAGGGTATCGCCCGGATTCTCGAGGATCCGGAGTTGCGCCACGATCGCGCCGTTCTCCTCCCGGAGATCGAACGCTGGCGGGCCTTCCGTACCGCGCCCCCGGAGCCGGACGCCGGGTTCGTCGACGCCGACGAACAGTTCCACACCGTCCTGCTCGCCGCCTCGGGCAATCATGCCCTCACCGAGGCGCTGACCACGGTGAACGCCCGTATCCGGCCGGTCCGGATGTTCGACTACCTCACGCCCGACCGCATGCTCGCGACGATCGAGGAACATATCGCCATCGGCGAGGCGGTCCTCGAGGGTGATCTCCCCGAGGCGCGTGCGCAGTTACTCGCCCATATCGACCAATCCCGCCGCGTGGTGGCCGATCGCGCCGGTCAGGTGCTGCAGCTGACCCGCCTGGCCCGCGCGACCAAGACCTGACCCGGCGCCCGGCGCCGGGCAGCCGCTCTGTCCGCCGAGAGGATCGACCGTGACCGAAACCGCCCCCCGGTTGTATACGCAACCGCATACGCCCTTGCCCGCATGCCTGCTGATCGCCAACCGCGGGGAGATCGCCTGCCGCGTTCTGCGCACCGCCGCCCGGCTCGGAATCGAGACGGTCGCGGTGTATTCCGACGCCGACGAGGGCGCCCGGCATGTGCGGATGGCCGACCGCGCGGTACGGCTCGGGCCCGCGCCGGCCGCCGAGTCCTATCTCCGTGCCGACGCCGTGATCGAGGCCGCCCTGTCCACCGGCGCCACCGCCATCCACCCCGGTTACGGATTTCTCTCCGAGAACGCCGATTTCGCCGCGGAGGTCGAGGCCGCCGGAATATCCTTCGTCGGCCCGGCGGCCGAGCACCTGCGATTGTTCGGCGATAAGCACAGCGCTCGCGAAGCGGCGGCACGGGCCGGTGTGCCACTGGTCGCGGGATCGGGGCTGCTCACCGATCTCGACGAGGCGCGGGCGGCGGCGGACCGGATCGGTTACCCGGTGATGCTCAAAGCCGCCGGGGGCGGCGGCGGTATCGGCATGGCCGCCTGTGCGGATCCGGACGAACTCGCGCAGGCGTATCAGCGTGTCCTCCGGTTGGCACGCGCCAACTTCGGCTCCTCGGCGGTCTATCTGGAACGTTTCGTGGCCCGCGCCCGGCATGTGGAGGTCCAGATCTTCGGTGACGGCCGGGGGCGCGCGATCTCCCTCGGCACCCGCGACTGCACACTGCAGCGGCGCAACCAGAAGGTCATCGAGGAGGCACCCGCCCCCGGTCTGTCCTACACACTCACCGAACGCCTGCTCGCCGCGAGCCGCACTCTGCTCGGCACGGTCGGTTACCGCTCCGCCGGAACCGTGGAGTTCCTCTACGACGTGGACCGCGGCGAAGCATCGTTCCTCGAGGTGAACACCCGCCTGCAGGTGGAGCATCCGGTCACCGAGGCCGTGACGGGCGTCGACCTCGTCGAATGGATGCTGCGGCTGGCCGGCGGCGATACCGCGTTCCTCGACGAGGTGCCCGACGCCGGCCCTCCGGCCACCGGGCACGCGGTGGAAGCCCGCGTCTACGCCGAGGATCCCGGCAACGACTACCGGCCGGGCGCGGGCACTCTCACCGAGGTACGGGTGCCCACGGCGACCGCGCGGGTGGAGACCTGGGTGGAGACCGGCACCGAGATCGGCCCCTTCTACGACCCGCTGATCGCCAAGATCGTCACCTCCGGCGCGAGCCGCACCGAGGCCCTGCACCGGCTCCGCTCGGCACTCGACGAAACCCGGATGTTCGGTATCACGACGAACCTCCCGCAGTTGCGCGCCGCCGCCACCAGCGCGCCCATGCTGGACGCCCGGCACACCACCGCGACCCTGGCGAGCCTGGCCACCGTCCGGCCGCGACTGGAGGTGCTGCGCGCCGGAGTCTCCACCACCATCCAGGATTTCCCGGGCCGCCTGGGGTTGTGGAACGTCGGTATCCCACCCTCGGGCGCCTTCGACGATCTGTCCTTCCAGCTCGCCAATCGCGCCGTGGGGAATCCGCGGGGCGAGAACGGTCTCGAGGCCACCCTGCTGGGCCCGCGCCTGCGGTGCACCGACACCACGATCGTCTGCGTCACCGGCGCCGCGGCCCCGGTCACCGTGGACGGCGAACCCGTACCCATGTGGGAGCCGGTGGCCGTACCGGCCGGCTCGGTCCTCGATATCGGCGCTCCGTACGACACCGGCCTGCGCACCTATCTCGCGGTCCGCGGCGGCATCCTGGCCCCCGAATACCACGGCAGCGCCGCCACCTTCGCGCTCGGCGGGTTCGGCGGTATCACCGGCCGCGCCGTCGCGGTGGGCGATATTCTCGGCATCAAACCGGACGCCGGTGGTCTGCTCGCCCCCGAACCGGTTCCGGCCGCGGAGCGCCCGGAGTTCGCCCACACCTGGTACGTCGGCGTCGGCGAGGGCCCGCAGCCGGCCCCCGAATACTTCACCGCGGCCGGTATCGCCCAGTTCTACGAGGCCACCTGGCAGGTGCAGGCGCACGCCAACCGCACCGGCCTGCGGCTGGCCGGGCCGAAACCGGTCTGGGCGCGCTCCGACGGCGGCGACGCCGGACTGCACCCCTCCAATCTGCACGACTGCCCGTACAGTGTGGGCGCCCTGAACCTCTCCGGCGACACCCCCATCCTGCTCGGCCCCGACGGCCCCAGCCTGGGCGGTTTCGCCTGCCCGCTCACCGTGATCGCCGCGCACCGCTGGAAACTCGGTCAGATGCGCCCGGGTGACCGGGTGCGGTTCGTCCCGGTCGCCGACGACCGCACCGCCGCGCTCCGTGCGTCGCCGGCCCTGCGCGGCCGCAACCTCTCCGCCGCCCCCGATCTGCTTGGTACCCGAGAGCAGGACAACGGCGTCCTGGGCCGCCGCGACGCCGGGCCCCGCACACCCGCTGTCGCCTATCTGCGCGGCGGCGACGACAATGTGCTGGTCGAGTACGGGCCGATGGAGCTCGATCTCGGCCTGCGGATGCGGGTACACGCGCTGAGCGAACGGCTGGAACAGGCCGCCGTGCCCGGCCTGATCGACATCACCCCCGGGGTCCGTTCCCTGCACCTGCATTTCGACCCCGATCTGATCGATCAGCGCACGGTGGTCCGGCTGCTGGGCGAACTCGAGGACGATATCCCCGATACCGCCGAGCTGCGGGTACCCAGCCGCCATATCGAACTGCCGCTTTCCTTCGACGATCCCACCATCGGGCAGGCGATCGAACGCTACCTCCGCGGTGTCCGCGCGGACGCGCCGTGGCTGCCGTCGAATATCGAGTTCATCCGGCGGATCAACGGCCTGGACAGTATCGAGCAGGTCCGCGATACCGTTTTCGCGGCCCAGTACATGGTCCTCGGCCTCGGCGACGTCTATCTCGGCGCCCCGCTGGCCGTCCCGCTCGACCCCCGGCACCGCCTGGTGACCACCAAGTACAACCCCGCCCGCACCTGGACCCCCGCGGACGCGGTGGGTATCGGCGGCAAATACCTGTGCGTGTACGGCATGGAGTCCCCCGGCGGCTACCAGCTGGTCGGCCGCACCGTCCCGATCTGGTCCGGTTATCGCCGGCGCCCGCCGTTCGAGCCCGGCAAACCGTGGCTGCTGCGGTACTTCGACCGGATCAGCTGGTACCCCGTCTCCGCCGGGGAACTGCTGGACCTGCGCGCCGAGATGTCGGCGGGCCGGTTCGAGATGCGCGCCACCACGGGTGAATTCGCCTTCGCCGAGCATCTGGAATTCCTGCGGGACAATGCCGCCGATATCGCGGCCACCGACGAGCACCGCCGGGCCGCGTTCACCGCCGAGCGGCAGCGCTGGGAGGCCGGCGGCGAGATCGGCGACCGGCCCGGACCCGAACCCGTCCCCGATCCCCCCGACGATCTCGACCTGCCCGCGGACGCCCATATCGTCGCGGCACCCATGATGGCGAACGTCTGGCGGGTGGAGGTCGCCGAGGGCGAGCACGTGGCGGCCGGCAGCACCCTGCTCGTGCTCGAGGCCATGAAGATGGAGCTGCCAGTGCTCGCGGAGGTCTCCGGTACCGTCCGCGCGATCACCGTCGCGGCGGGCGATCAGGTCACCACCGGCGCACCCCTGGTGGCCATCGACAATCGAGGAGAGCTGTGACCACGAAGCGACTGTCCCCGGCGGAAACGGTGGCCGGCCGAGTGACCGCGGCGTACCGGACGATCCGGGCCCACGACCGGCCGGAGATCTGGATCGCGCTGCGCGACGAAGCCGAGGTGCTGGCCGAGGCCACCGCACTCGACGCCCGCGTCGCCCGGGGGGCGGAGCTGCCGCTGGCCGGACTGCTCCTGGCCGTCAAGGACAATATCGATATCGCGGGCATACCCACCACGTGCGCGTGCCCCGGATTCGCGACGATCCCGCCCCGCACCGCACCCGCCGTGGCCCGGCTGATCGAGCGGGGCGCGATCGTCCTCGGCAAAACGAACCTGGACCAGTTCGCCACCGGCCTCGTGGGCACGCGCAGCCCGTACGGCCCGGTGCGCAACAGCCGGTTTCCCGACCGCGTATCCGGCGGCAGCAGTTCCGGTTCGGCGGTGGCGGTGGCACTCGGCATGGTGGATGCCGCCCTGGGCACCGATACCGCCGGCTCCGGCCGGGTGCCCGCCGCGCTGAACGGCATCGTGGGTATCAAACCGACCCTCGGGCTCGTCCCCACCACCGGCGTCGTCCCCGCCTGCCCCGACTACGACGCCGTCACCGTGTTCGCCCGCGATCTCGGCACGGCCACCGCGGTCACCGCCGCCATGACCGGTCCCGATCCGGGCGATCCCCGCTCCCGTGCCTGGCCGGCCGACACCCCGCTCGCCGCCCCCGGCCACGCTGTTCTCGCCGTGCCCGCCGACCACAATCTGCAGGCCCTGATTCCCGCCTACCGGGCCGCGTTCGACGCCACCGTCGACCGCTGGCGCGCCGCCGGGGGCGAGATCGCCCCGGTCGATATCACCGAACTGCTGGAGGCCGCGAAACTCCTCTACGACGGCGCCCTCGTCGCACAACGCTATGCCGCGGTCGGCGAATTCCTCGGCGGCGAGCCCGAAGGCGCCGATCCGGTGGTGTCGGCGATCGTCACGGGCGCGGCCCGCCCCGCCGCGCACTCCTACGTCGCCGATCTCGACCGCCTCGCCCACGCCGCGGCCGCCGCCCGGCGTCTGTTCGCCGACCATCCGGCCCTGCTGCTGCCCACCACCACCGAGCACCCCACCCTCGCCGCCGTGGCCGCCGATCCGCTCGCGATCAACAGCCGGATGGGCACCTTCACGAACTTCTGCAATCTGCTGGATCTCGCCGCGGTGGCGGTGCCGGGTGCGGACACCGCCGACGGCGACCCGTTCGGGGTGATGCTGGTGACGCCCGCGTTCGCCGACCAGATGGGTATCGACCTTGCCGCCCGGCTGCTCGGGGAGCCGGCTCCGCTGCTCACCGATACCGGCATCGATCTGCTCGTCGTCGGCGCGCATCTGCGTGGTCTGCCCCTACACCACCAACTGCAAGAGGCGCGGGCCCGTTTCGTCGGCGAGGTGGCGACCGCGTCCGCGTACCGGATGGTCGCGCTACCGGCCTCCCCGCCCAAACCGGGGCTGCTCCGGGTGGGATCCGGCTCCGGCCGCTGTCTGCCCGGCGAACTGTATCGCCTCTCCCCCGCCGCCCTCGGCACCTTCCTGAGCAAGCTGCCGGCGCCGATGACATTGGGCAAGGTCGAATTGTCTTCCGGGCAGTGGGTGACGGGTTTCGGCTGTGACCACGAATCATCACGTGACGCCGAGGACATCACCGATCACGGGGGGTGGCGGAACTACCTGAACGCCGTGCACTGACACCGTTCCCGATCTCCGCTTCGCAGTTGGCACGAAGCGGCGGGCCCACCGTACCGATGAGGGGCGCGGTGGGCCTCCCCGAGGGCCACGGCTCTCGATCCTCCCCGACGGGAGCCGCCCCGGCCGGCGGAGCACGTATTGTCCGAACGTGCTCCGCCGGTCGGCGCATATCGCCCTGGGGCGCCGTAGCATTCACCGAAATCGGGCGGTTATGGCGTAGTCGACCGGTAGGGGCGACCCGGCCGGACCTTTATCCGGCTCGTCGAGCAGTAGCAGGAGGTACAGACGTGCCCGACCGTTCCGCCGGAAAGGTTTTCTACACCCCCGAGGAGTGGGAGGCCGCTGGTCACATGCCACTTCAGCGCCCCCTGGCGAGTAAGAGCCGCTACTGCTGTCCGTCCGGGCTGTACTCCAGACCGTTGCCGACCGTGTAGCAGCAGGATCGGCGCTTCCAGCTCCGAATGATCGTCGATGAGACAGGGACCGGCAGATGCCGTCGGGCCGTGACAAGCGGCACTGCCACGTGATCTGAGGAAAGGATGGGACCGGTAGCGTGAGTAGCTATCTGGTTGTCCAGCTGTACTGCACACCTGCGCAGGCGGAGGCTGTACGTACAGCGTTGACAGAGGAGTTGGCGAAGTCGCCGGAGTTCGCCCGAGCCCGGGTCGGCCTGGAGCAGAAGTCCGAGTCCGACTACGAGATGCATTCGACCTGGGCAGAAGAACATCCGGGCCAGGACCCGGGCGATCGAGCGTACTTCCTGGTCGAGATGACCTCCCCTGCTGATGTACCGGAACCGGTCTTGCGCAAGGCAGAGGACGAAATCATCGAGTGGATCGACGCGAACTACAACGACGAGGACAACGGCATCGCCGAAGTCCAATGGGGCAGCTACGCAGGTACCGAACAACACGCCTGAATTACAATCCACGCGCACCATAATCGAACGAGGGGGAAATCCGTTGTGCTCGTTCTCGATTCCGCGATTCATCCCACGATCGAGCACCCGGCCGGCCCGCCACCCCCATCTGTTCCACCGCGCACCCGGCACGCTGCCCGTCGTATCTCCCGCCCGCTGCCCCGACCCCGACGACAGGAGCACCGCATGACCCAGGAACAGTCGCAGACCGAACCGCTGGTGCTCGACCCCGCCGGCGCCGATTTCCACACCGAGATCCGCCGTATCCGCGCCCGCGGCCCGATCACCGTGATCGAACTGCCCGGCGGGGTGCCCGCCTGGTCGGTGGTCGACGCGGACCTGCTGAAGAGGCTGCTCACCGACCCCCGGGTCTCCAAGGACGCGAACCGGCACCGGCCGGCCCTGCGCACCGGCGGGATCCCGCCGGACCGGGCGCTGTGGCCGTGGGTGGCGGTTTCGAACCTGCTCACCGCCTACGGCGACGACCACCGCCGGCTGCGCGAACTGGTGGCCCCCGCCTTCACGCATCGCCGCACCGAATCCCTGCGCCCCCGCATCGAGGCGATCACCGCGGAGCTGCTCGACGATATCGCCGGCACCCCGCTCGGTGAGCCGGTCGATCTGCGCGACCGTTTCGCCTGCGCACTGCCGATCCAGGTGCTCGGTGAACTGATGGGTATGCCCGCCGAACTGTCCGCGGCCCTGCACGGCTACGCCTGCGGCACCCTCGACACCACCCGAACCCCGGCGCAGGTCCAGGCCGATTTCGCCGGCCTCTACAGCACCCTGCACGAACTCGTGGCCCATAAACGCCGCAACCCCGGCGACGATCTGACCACCCTTCTGATGACGACCCGCGACGAGAACGGCTCGCAACTCGGCGAGCAGGAACTCGGCGACACCCTGCTGCTCATCGTGGTCGCCGGCCACGAAACCACCGCTGATCTCCTCGATCACGCCGTCCACGCTCTGCTCACCCACCCCGAGCACCGCGCCGCCGCACTGGCCGGACGCCTCACTTGGTCCGACATCATCGAGGAAACCCTGCGCTGGCAACTCCCGATCGCGCATATGCCGATGCGTTTCGCCATCGAGGACATCGACCTGCCGGGCGGTCACCGTATCGCCGCGGGCGACGCGATCCTGGCCGTTCTCGCCGGCGCGGGCCGCGACCCGAAGCTCCACCCCGTAAATCCCGACATCTTCGACCCGACCCGCTCGAACAAGGACCACCTGTCCTTCGGCCACGGCGTCCACCACTGCCTCGGCGCCCCGCTGGCCCGCCTCGAAGCGGCGGTCGCCCTGCCGGCCCTCTTCTCCCACTTCCCCGAGATGCGGCTCGCCGCCGACAGCGCGGAACTCGGTAACGCCCCGAGCCTGATCACCAACGGCAACCGGACACTACCGGTCCTGGTATGAGCGATACACCCGGTTACTGCTCGACCGCTCAACCGGTCGAGCCTGTCCGAGCCCGCAGGTTCGCCACGGCAGGCCGGACAATCTCATAAGGGTCCGACAACAACGGCTCGATCACCGGGATCGTATCGGCCGACCCGAGGGCGACGGAACCGCCGCCCGGCCGAACGGTCAGGAGCGACCCCGAAAGGTAGCGCACACGCCACCATGAAATGGTCCTGCTCACCACCGACTTCCCGCAGCCGGCGCCCTGTAATAGGGGTATGACTACAGCGTTGACCGAGCGGGAGCCGTGCGGGCACAACACCGTAACGCGGCAGAAAGGCATCCGCTGGTTCCTGCTCCTCGCCTTCGCGGGAGCATGGATTCCATGGGGGATCGCCGGAGCGGCCGGGTACTCCCTCGACAATCCCGTTGTCCAACTGCTGACCGGCGCTTTCGTGCCCGCGCTGGCCGCGATCATCACCCGCCGGTGGATCACCCGGGAAGGTTTCGCCGATTCCGGTCTGCGGCCCCGGATGAGGAAGCAGTGGCGCTCGTACCTGATTGCGACGCTGCTGCCGATCGGTGTTCTCGCCGCCGCGCTCACGCTTGCGGTACTGCTGGGAATGTGGCGTCCCGAGCTGCGAGACTTCGGTTCCGGTGCGGTGTTGTTCCTGGTGCTCATGCCGATCATCCCGGTGGTGGCCGCCCCGATCTTCTTCGGCGAGGAGTTCGGCTGGACCACCTATCTCCGCGACCGTCTCCTCCCCGGTCGCCCGGTGGCCACCACATTCGCGACCGGCGTGATCTGGGGTGTGTGGCACTGGCCGCTGCCGTGGGTGGGTTATCTGGGCGCGGGTGGTTCGGCCGCCGATGCGGTCGTCGCCATGCTGATGTGGCTACCGCTCTCGATCGAGCTGGAGTTCCTGATCGGCTGGTTGTGGGCGCGTAGCGGTTCGGTGTGGCCGCCCGCCTTACTCCACGGCGGCAGCAATCTCGTGGTCGCGTTGGGTCTGGAACTGTTCGTCGGTAACGCCGGCCCCTCCGGCGCTACCACTACTCTGCTGATGTGCGCAGCGTATCTACCCGTGGTCACGTGGATCGTCGTGACGACGAGGCTCGGCGGCCCGCGGAACGCGCGCCCGGCGGCAGGAGCGGGGCGGTGACCGCGGTCGGATCTGCACTCCGGACAGGCCCGCGTTTCCTGATCTCCCGATGGCCGTGGCGCGCGCTGCTCTCCGTGTTCCTCGGGGGCGCTCTGTCGGCGCTGACCGTGATCGGTTTCGTACCGGTGGTACTGCTCGGCCTCACCCGTACGCTGCGGGCCGCCCTGTGGGAACCGATGCTGCGGCTGCACTGCGCTCGGCTCCGGCTGATCGACCCCGATACCGCCGTCCGGGCCGATACCCGGGTGCGAGAGGCGAGCGCCGGGCGCCGATTGCCCACGCTCCGGCACATCACCTACATCGTCGCCGCCACAGTGTTCGGCGGTTCGATGTTCTGCCTGGCCGCCTTCGGATTCTCCCTCGCCGCGATCCTGCTCGCCGCGCCGCTGATCGTCCGGGACGATTACTTCAGTCTCGGACCCTGGAGGATCGACGCGACCGCAGAGGCCTGGACCGTCACGCTCGCGGGGGCTCTCGCCACGCTCCTGCTCCTGGCACTCGCTGGCGCCTGGTCGGCACTCGAGGCGCTGGCCGCGCGGGCCCTGCTGACCCCCGATTCCGAGCGTTGGCGGCACGAAGCCGTACGGATCGAGAACTCCCGCTCGGCCCTGCTGGAAGCGGAGGAATTCGAGCGGGAACTACTCGAATCCGAGCTGCACGATCGGGTCCAGCACCGGCTCGTCGCCTTGTCGATGACACTGGGGTTGACCGAAGCGCAGGACGCGAGCGGCCCCGCTGGCCGCCTCGCCGCCGAAGCCCACCGGCAGGTCGACGAAACCTTGAGCGAACTGCGCGCTGTCCTCCGCGGTTTCTCGCCTCGTGTGCTCTCCGAACGTGGACTCGAACCGGCCTTGACCGACCTCGCGGCGGACCTGCCGCTGGATATCCGTATCGACCTCGCCGGCCCCGGCCACCGGCTGCCACCGGCGGTGGAGCACATGTCCTATGTACTCGTCGCCGAATGCCTCACCAATGTGGCCCGACACACCGACGCGGTCCGAGTCGACGTACGCGGCGCCCGCACGGGTGCGCGGTGGAGGCTGAACGTCACCGACGACGGCCCGGGGGGTGCGCATATCGTGCACGGCCACGGCCTCGACCGGCTGCGGCGCCGGCTCGAGGCCCTGGACGGCCACCTGGCGGTGACCAGCCCACCCGGTGGGCCGACGACCATCCGGATGGAGTGCGCGGTGTGACAGCCCTCCCCTCCCGATTACGGATCGTGCTGGCCGAGGACAGCCCGTTGCTACGGGCCGGGCTGGAGAGCGTGCTCACCTCGGCCGGACACGAGGTGAGCGCGGCGGTCGGCGACGCGCCGGGACTCGTCCACGCCTGCGCGGCCCACACGCCGGACCTGGTGATCACCGATGTCCGGATGCCGCCGAACGGCACCGACGACGGCCTCCGCGCCGCGGCCGAACTACGCCGCCGAGACTCTCACCTTCCGATAGTCGTTCTTTCACAGTATGTTTCGGTCGCCTATCTCGATGATCTCCTCGGTGACGACTCGACCGCCGGTGTGGGCTATCTCCTGAAGGAACGCGTCGGGCATGTGCGGCAATTCCTCGACACCGTAGCCCGGGTTTCCGCAGGCGAGACGATCGTCGATCCCGAGGTCGTCCGGGCACTCGTCAAATCGAGCCGGAACCGCGCACCCCTGGCCGCTCTCACCGCCCGGGAGCGGGAAGTGCTCGCGCTGGTAGCGGAGGGGCGGACGAATTCCGGAATAGCGGAGGTCCTGACGGTTTCGGAAGCCGCCGTGCGCAAGCACATCGGCGCCATATTTTCGAAACTCCCGCTCCACGACGGTGATCGCCGAGTTCAAGCGACACTCATCTATCTGCGTTCACTCGGACAACACCCGGCCCACTGACCACCACGGTGAGGACGACGAACTCGGCTTCGTCCCGGTAGGGCGCCTGTGTAAGTAGCAGGCGGGGTATCCGACGATGCCCCACATAGCGCTGGCCACCGAGCACGCTGTGCGTGAAAACAGGCCGTGCCCTTGGTAGTAAGAAAAATTTTCTAAGTCTGTGGAACCGATCGTATGAGAGCAACGTCTGATCTTGTAACGGAACAAGGTTCGGGCCAATACGCGTCCGAATCTGACCGTTCGAGCTCTGTGTACGAGTAGCTGATGCACAGAGAACGGGGTTGAGGAGCGCAATCCCCAACCCCGGGCAGCCGTGATACCGCACGGTCTGCAAGCAACGACCACCGAAAGGTTGCTTCATGAAGAACAGTCGGCAGATGATCGTCGCAGCCACGATCATACTCTCAGGACTTGGCCTTGGAGTTGCTGTTACTCCGCAGGCCGCAGCGTTGCCCCCTGGCGTCGGCATCATGCATGCGGCGCCGCAGCCGGCTCAGCTGTCAGCAGAGGAACAGGCCGCCGTGGACAACAAGAACGCGGGGCGACCGTACGATAGGGATGCGTACAACCGTGCCCAGAAAAAGATCCAGCAAGCCGAGAAGTACAACGGTGACCGCAACAAGCAGAAGCGCGGTAAGAAGAAGTAAGAGAAGGAAACGAGGAAATGATGGCAGTACCGCGATACACGATCTCCCACTTCTCACAGGCGAATCCGGCTGGGGAGAGCCAAGGAGACCTCGTCGCATTGTTGCGGACGATAGCTGATTCGATCGAAAGTCTCGGCGAGGTTTCGGTGCAGGATCTGGTCCTGCACAATGAGATCACCGCAGATGGCCCATGGCCGTCGATCACTGTCTACTATTCCGAGGCTCCGAAAGAGTAGACCCCGCCACCAGAATCGGCTGCACGGCCCCGCCGTGTCCGAGTAGATAGGGCGCCAACCTAGCGACTGGGTCAGGAGCCCCCTGGCCCAATCGCTTAGTTATGAAACTTTTTTATCTTACAAACTTTCGCCCGAGTGATTCTCGATCGGTTGACGAGCGCCGAGGTGATCGCGTACCCGAAGGACACTTCGGAAGAATCTTGTCACCGGAGTACCCCCAGCACCCAGCGAACCGTGTCCCTGTAGAGCCTGCGCAGGTCCTGTCGGCAGCCACCGATCCGTAGGTTGTCATGGTCGGAAGCAAGGTTTGCCCGTACATGTCGATATCGGCGGCAATCCGCTCTTCGGTCGTGGGCAGGCGGGGACCAGGACGGCACGTGGTGCGCCATAGGAACGGACACTTTCCCGCTGTACGCATCGCCTGCCGCGTAATGATCAATGCCATCGCCCCAACGGCTTACGCCGTGTCCCCGGCCACCGCTGAACTGGTGCGTTCACTCCCGACCTCCGCCTCCACCGAACAGCATCCGACGGGGGCGACCCACCCGGCCCGGCACCGGCAGACTTCTCGGCTGAGGCCGACCCGACCCCACCCGGCACGCGCAGGGCACTATCGCCGGCACCTCAACCTTCATCGCGACCGACTTCATCGGCCCCGCGTATGAGGCGGGATGCTCGGCCCAGAGCCCTCACCACATCACGAAATCAGCGCCAGGAACGCAAGACGGCTTCTACGTGTGCCGGATCCACCGGTTCGGGCAGGCCCCAGATCGCCCGGCCCGCCTCCAGCTTGGCCGCCAGATTGGCCACCAGCGCTTGCTCGCCCTCCGGCCCCCGGCTCCCTTCGGCCAGCACCTTCGCATAGCGAACAGCATCGACAACAACGGATTTGACGCGCTCGTGGTTCAGGTAGGTCTGCAGGTCGGTGGCCCATTCACCGGCCGCGGCGTCGGGTTCGGCGCTCGCCCACGCGGCGAGCAGCGCGTCGCGCTCGTGCGGGAAGTAGCCCATCTTGTGCACGTGGGTGGCCACGTCGTAGAGCGGGTCCCCGTACAGCGCCAGTTCCCAGTCGATGAACACCACCCGGCCGGCCCGAACGATCATGTTCTTCCGGTGCACATCCGCGTGGATCAGGCGGAACGGTCTGCTTCGCAGCGTGTTCCACGCCTCGACGATGCCTTCGAAGGGGTCCGTGGGCACACCCAGTTCACGGTAGACCCGCCCGAAGGATCCCCCGGCCTCCCGGAACACCCGCCGCGAGACATCGGACAGCCGGTTCGCGAAGGCCACGGGATCTCCCCGGCGCTCATCGGGCGCCGGGGGCAGCAGCGTCGCCGGGACCTGCCGCAAGGCGCCGAACAGCGCGGCCACATCGGTGGGCACGTGCGCGGGCACCGCGATGCCCCGCGGGGCGATCCGATCGAGCAGCTCACCCTCGATGTGGTCGTGGATCTGATACACCGGCGAGCGCGAATCCCAGCGCAGCCGCGGCGCCGATTCCACCGCGGCCTCGATGGCCCGCAGCACGTCCGCCTCCGGGAACTGCCGCAGGTCCATGATGTCGGCGCCGGGAACCGGGATCCGGACATTGACGGCGCCCAGCGCACCGTCGAGCCGTATGTTGTGGTTGTAGTAGCCGGCCGCGGAATCGGTGCGGGCGAGGGCTTCGTGATAGAAGGTGTCGGGTTCGATCCCCAGCACGCGGGCCATCAACCGTTGCGCGCCCCGATCCAGATCGGCGTCCGGGGCCGGGGGCCGGATCCGGTCCAGCGCCCGCAGCGCCGCCGCCGACACATCCGGTTCGGTCCAGCCGTAGAGCGCCAGGACGGCCCGCGCCACCAGAATCAGCCCGGGATAGACTTCCGCGGCCTCCAGCTCCGATATCGCCCACCTGGCGCAGCGCAGCGCCTCCGCCCGCAAGCCGCGCCGGGCGTGGACACCCGCGCGGAACAGTTCCGCCCGCGCCCGGCCGGATCGGTATCCCGCTTCCTCCAGCACATGGCAGGCATCGGTCAGCGCGGCCTCCGCGGCGTCGAGGTCCGCGAGCGCCAGCCGCGCCAAACCCAGAGCGGTATAGGCCTTTCCGAGCTCGTGCAGCGCACCCAGTTCGCGTTGCCGATCGATCGCCGCCCCGGCGGCGGCAATGGCGGAACCCGGGTCGGTCAACGCGAGCAGTTCGGCACGGTTGGTCACGATGTTGGCCTGCCCCACCACGCTGCCCGCGGCGAGATAGTGCGCCTCGGCCTCGGCCAGATACCGGGCCGCCGCCTCGGTATCGAAAGCGAGCCGATAGGAGAGGTGGCGCAGGCGCGCGATATCCCCCAGGAATTCCCGGTCATCGCCGGCGTCGGCGACCAGGTCGTCGCACAACGCCAAGGCCTGCGCGAAGCGCCCCTGACACATGTGCAGATCCGCGGCCCACAACCCCGCCTCGAGCCGCGCCCGGCCCGAGCCGGTGTTCCAGACGGCGGTGTAGAGCGTCAACGCCGCGTCGGTTTCCCCGAGTATGCGACGTGCGTGTGCTGCCGCCACCGCGAGCCGATCCGCGATCGGCCCGCTGCGTTCCAGGTCGACGTCCCGTGTCAGCCGGTCGGCGGCCTTCGCGTTGCCGAGCAGTAGAGCCGCTTCCGCTTCCAGGCATATCGCCAGTTCCGAGAGTTCCGCCATAGCCGCTCCGTTCCCGTGCTGCTCGCGTAGATAACGGGCGAGATCGCTGATCACCCCGCCGATTCCCTGGTAACCGCCCGCAGCCACGATACGGTCGACATAGCCGAGCAGATCGACCGCCGTAAGAGCCCCGGACCAGAGCCCGTGATAACCGGCTTCCCGCCACGCCGCCACTCGCCCACCCGGTTCCTGCGCCCGCTCCCGCCACAGCGTGTGCAGTACCGCGTGCAGCTCCGAGCACACCGCGGGGTCCAGTCTCCGACGCAAAGCGGCGACCATCAGCTGGTGGAGCTGATAGCGTTCACCGTCACCGTCACCGTCACCGTCACCGTCACCGTCGGCGGAGTAGACGAACGAGTAGCCGATCAGCGAGTTCCACAGCAGCGGGTGGCCGGGCAGCTCGAAACGACCAGTGATCGCCCGGAAGATCTCCTGGTCGAAGGTCCGCGGCAAGCCGAGCAGTTCGAGTATCCGTATCTCGTCCTGCGGTACGTAACGCAGAAAACGATCGAGTATTGCCTCCGGCGACACCAGCTCGTCGGCACCCACCACACCCAGGTGCCCCTGCGCGTCGATCGCCAGGTGCAGATAGAACGGAACTCCGGCGCTGGAAATCGCGATGGTTTCACGTTCGGCCGGGTTGTCCACCCCGCAGGCATCCAGAAGCGCGTAACGCGCCTCCATCGGCAGATCGTCGACCCGGAGTTCGCGCACTCGTTCATCCCATTCCGGGTCGTGCCGCCCCCACCCGAGGGGTTCCCGGCTGGCGATCACCACCAGCCCGGTATCCAGCTGTGCGACGACATCACGCAGCCACAGATCGGCGGCGGCCACCCGGCCCTCACGCTGCGCCCCACCCATCATCGCCTCGTAGGCGTCGAGAAAGATCACATAGGAGCGATCGGACGTGCCCGCCTTCAAATCCTCGGCGAACAGATAGGACACGGCCGCCTCCAGCTGCCCCAGGCTCATCCGATCCAGTTCCCGCAGCACCGCGTCGTTGCGGATCCGATGACTGCGCACCACCCGCCGCGCCCCGGACTCGAGCAGTTTCGCCGCGGTACCGAATACCGGCACCCCGGTCGCGTCGTTGAGCACCTCGGTCAGGATTTCGCTGTGCTCCACCAACGCCAGCGACTCTGCGGTGAACCGGAGATGCGGATGCAACCGCTGCCAGAGCACCGCACACGCGATATCGAAGCGGTGGAACTTGACCTTCTGTGAGCCGAGCTGAATACGCAGGGCCACCAACGCCTCCGCCGGCTGCCGCTGGCTGGGCACCTGCAGGTCCAGCAGAGCCGTCGGGCGTTTCTTCCCGACCCGCGACCGCAACTCCGTGAGCAGACGTGACTTGCCGATTCCGCCGATACCACTGAGCAGCAACACCCGGGGCAGGTCCGCGGTATCGGTGAGCATCTCGTCGAACTCGGCCAATACGGTCTCGCGGTCCACGAACGGCCGCCGGGTGGAGCCCGGCTGGAAGCGCGCGGTCAACGCCATGCTGTGTCCCCCTTACCGCGGTTACGGCCATGCTCGCACCCGCCCGGTTGTACACAGCGAATCCTATTGCAATCGAAGAATTGTCGACCACGCTTGCATTACAAGAATCGGCGTGATCTCCCTACTTCGCGTAGATGATCAGCATTGGACGCAGCGCCTCGGGACCGGAGTTCCGCCCGGCCGACATCTGCCGAGCGACCGTCCTCATCAAGCGTTCGCTCGGCTATCCCGCGGCTCGCCGACAACGCGGCACGCGTCACGCGGCTTCGAGCGTGGTCTCGACCGGTGTCGCGCCAGTGGTGAGATCCAACACCGGGCAGTGGGCCTCGACAGCGGCCTGTAGTTCCGCATAGCGCGCCGGTGTTTCGGGCCCGGCGACTCGCACCCGGACCCGCACCGCCTGGAAACCGGCACGAACCTGCTCGTCGATTCCGAAGAATCCGCGAACATCCAGGTCGCCTTCGGCTTCGATCGACAAATCGTCGACAACGATGCCCAGCCGCTGCGCCCAGAACCGATAGGTGACGATCTGGCAGGAGATCAGCGCGCCGAGATAGACCTCCACCGGGTTGGCTGCGGTGTCTCCACCGCCCAGGGTGAGCGGTTCGTCCACCCGAATGTAGTGCCCGCGCGCGATGATCGTGCTGCCCACGGTGCCCTGCGGGGTTCCCGATGCCCGGAAAACCACTGCGGCGTTCGCCGGGTCCTGCGCTACCGCGTTCGCGGTAGCGGCGGAAATATCGTTGAGCGAGGAAGTACCGGTGGTCATGGTCGTGACACTAAGTTCCGGGATGCACCGGCACCAGGATTTCACTCGCGCTGAGTCGATCGGCGAACACAAGGTTCACGATGGCCGTCTCCGTATCTTGTGTGCACCGACGAGCCGCGTCACTGTAGTCGATAGCTGAATTTCGGTGAAACCGGCGTGCCCAGACTCTGCACCGTGCAGTTGTGATGGCGGCGAGGTCTCAGCAGGCTGGGGCTAGACAAGGTCTGCTTCCGATACCCGACGCCGACCGACCGTGCCTGGCAGAATCCACTGGTGGACATCAGTGCTGAAACCATTCTGCGCCAGGCCATTTTCGATCGTCTCGAGGAGATGGTTCGCGATACCGGGGTCGTCACCCGGGAGCAGCTTTCCCGCTTCAGTGTCGACGGCGAAGTGCATCGGCTGATAGATCACAGTCGTGGCATCCGCAACCCCGTCACCATGCACGGGACGTTGTCGATCCTGTCCGATCCGAAGGGAAGATATGCGGACGAAGATGTCACCGAATCTCTCTTCGCGTACGCGTATCGAGAGGGCAGCACCGCCGGAGACAACAAGAAGCTGCGACGAGCCTACGAGCTCAAACTGCCGTTCATCCTGCTCCGGAAGATCGAGCCGGGGCTGTTCGTACCGATCTTTCCCGTTTACGCGGTGGCGGACGACCCAGCGAACAGGCGGTTTCTCATCGCCCTCGACGAGACACTGCTCTCGGTGGACGACCCACTCCATCTTCATCCGTTGGAGAAGAAGTACGCGGAAAGAATCACTAAGCAGCGCCTACATCAGCCGGAATTCCGTGGAAGAGTTCTGCATGCTTACCGCAGTCAGTGCACGGTCTGCAACCTGAAACACGGCCCTCTGCTCGATGCTGCCCACATCATTTCCGACACAAAGCCGCATGGCAGCGCAGAAGTCAACAACGGTTTGAGCCTCTGCAAGATCCATCACGCAGCTTACGATCGCAATTACTTGGGGATTTCTCCGGACTACCGAGTGGCAATCAATCAGGACCTTCTCGAGGAGCAGGACGGCCCGATGTTGAAACATGGGCTGCAGGAGATGCACGGCCGAGAAATCTTCATTCCTCAACGACCCGTTGACAGGCCCTCACGAGATAGGTTGGCGGAAAGGTACGCGGAGTTCACCGGTTCGGCGTAGCCGCCTGCCGGACCGAACCCCGAAGCCGGTCTCGGCGGTGACGCCGCTGTCCTGAGCCACGGATTCGGTCCGGCCGAACTGTTCTCTGTTGACGAGATCTTCTCAGGTCGAGTGGACGCGATGCCTTACACAACGCCATGCCTTCCTGTGCTGGCATCGAACTGTCAAGGGCCAGAATCTCAGCCGGGGTCGAACCGTCAGACACGCGGCCAGCTCAGCAGCAACACTGACGACTGCAGTAAAGAGTTGATGTGAAGGGGGCAAACGCGCCCATCAACTCTGGGCGAACCGACCGGCGGCCAGATCGGTGACAAATGAATCCCAGTGGTCTGCAGCGAAAACCAAAGCCGGCCCAGCCGGGTTCTTGGAGTCACGCACGCCTACCGCCTCCTGACCGACGAACGCGACCTCCACGCATTCCTTGCTGCCAGAGCTGAAGCTGCTCTTACGCCAGTTCGCAGCGGATAGGTCGATGTTGCGCAGATCGCTCATGAGGCATACTCCCTGGCCGTCTGTCGGAGCAGAGTTCTACTTGCGTTTTCATCCAACGCCGCGGCGAGGAGCGCGCGGTGCACTTCATAGTAGCGGCGGACGTCCTCGAACTTCTCCAAATACAAGTCTCCGGTATAGCTTTCGAGGTAGACGACAGATGGCTCGACGGGCTTGCCCTTCTTGTCTTCGCCGAAGTTCAGGATCACGAACGAACCAACGGGGTCCCCCAGTGGGATCCCTGCCCGGAACGGCAGTACACGGATCCGCACGTTGTCTCGGGTGGACATGTCAGCGATATGCCTGAGCTGCGCAGCCATAACTTTCGGACTGCCCACCAGTCGCCGGAGTGCGCACTCGAGCAAGACCACATCGAGCTCCGCGGGCTGCCGCTTGCGAACGACCAGCCCTTGGCGCTTCATTTTCAGCTCCACACGCCGGTTGATCTCGTCGCACGTGTCTGTCGGATTGTTGGCCCGAGCCAGTACGCGAGCGTAGTCGGGCGTCTGTAGGAGTCCGAACACCACATCGGGCGCGTACGAGGTGACCCGGCGGCAAGCCGATTCCAGACCCACGTACACATCGAAGTCGTCCGGGATCAGGTTCCCGTATTCGTGCCACCACGACCTCCCCGCCGCCTGCTGCGCTAACCCCATCAACCCCTCGGTCTCGGTGGCGGTCGCGTTGTACACACTGCACAGCTCCCGGATATCCGGAAGCCGGATCCGTTCGGATCGCCCGGTTTCGAGCCGCTGCAGCGTGCTCGCGCCGCGTTCGATCAGTCGTGCGGCCTCCGGGATGGTCATCCCTACTTGCAGCCGCAGGTCCCGCAGGTATCGCCCGAGTTGGCGACGCGGCAGTGTGCTTCCCGGTTCTGACATATGACGAGCCCCCATTCTGGTTGTCGGCACACCGGTTGTTCCACCGGACGTGCCGTGCGAGCGGTTTCCGTCCTGCGGTTTCGCTGCAAATCCCTGGGAAAATCGAAGTTTCGTACCCGCATGACGTGGACGTGGTGTCCTGAACCCGTGCCCGGTAGGGGAAGCAACTCCGCCGACAACCCTCCGCAACCCCGCACCGATTTTCCCTCGGGCCGGGCACGCACACATCGATACCACGAATCAGGGGTCATATGTCCACACCGGTCGCAACCGACGTCTTCGCCTGCTGCCACTCCTATCGCACCGTGTGCGGATCACCTTGTCCTATAGTCGAAACCGGTCGCCCGGTGGTCGCCGGTATGCACGCTCTCACCACTCCAGCACTGCTCGGCGCGCGCCTGCACACCCACCTCGCCGGCCATGACGCCCTCCGCCCCACCATGACCCCGGTCCTCGACGCTCCCCTGGATTGCGGATGACGGCCGGCGATCCCGACGTGCACCTCAGTGTGTTCCTGCACGGCGCCCGCTTCGACTTCGCCGCCCGCAGCTCCGCCGCACACCTGTTCCGCGCCGAATGGAACGCCGTCCACTGTGCCGAGGCGGTGACGATTCTGCCCGGCCCACCCGGTGATATGCCCAGACTGCCGTGCGAACGGCTCTATTGCTCATGAACCGGCCGGCGTCCGCCCGTCGCCAGCCTCCTCCGCCACGCGCTGTCGGCGAGTGTCATTCCGTCGGCGTGCCGATCCGAAGCCGGTTGCCGTCGGGGTCGCGCAGCTCGATCTCACGCGCCCACGGAGCCTCCTCCACCTGCACACCGAACTCGGAAGCGATGGCCTCGACATCACGAACGCGGAGGTAGATCAACGTATCGGGGCGAGCGTCGCCCTGGTGCTCCGATAAGAACAACCGCACCCCACCCCGGGCTACCTCGACGAAGGCGGGGAATCCCGGTTCGAAGCGGTGCTCCCACCGCTCGGTGAAGCCCAGTCGGGCGTACCACGCGACCGCCGCCGCGGCGTCCTCGACACGGAGAATGGGAATGACTTCCTCGTCCATGAAGCCATGGTTACAGACCCCCTGGAGCGAACGTTGCCCGATGCGACGCCGGCGCGCAGACAACGAGGACGCCGGACCATCCGCGCTACCTCCGGGTGGAGGTGGCCGAGGAATCCGGCGCCCTGTCGTCGCCCCGGCACCGGCCGCGCCTGCCGCGCACACCGCCGCCACGAGGCGAAAGGCTATTCGTCGACGACCTGGGTGCCGCCCGCGGCCTGGTCGTGCCAGCCCTGCTTCGTCGGGCTGCCGTTCACCGTCACCGCGATGGCGATGGCCGCCGCGAACCACAGCAGCCCGCCGATCCAGGGGATCAGGTTGAGCAGCATGTAGGCGTTGCGGACCGCGGAGTCCTTCAGACTGGGTTTCGGCGCCCCGCCCGAGCCGTTCACATGCAGCCCGAGCAGTTTCTTACCGGGCGTCGAACCGGAGGCCACCTCGAAGAAGAGGAAGTACAGCCAGCCGAAGGCCGCGCCCGGGAGTACCGATACCCATCCGGGCAGGTCGAAGATCGAACCCAGGAGCCAGAAGAAGACGGCGCCGATGATGCCGGCGAGGATCCAGTCGATGAACCGTGCCGCGGCGCGTTTGCCCAGGCCGGCGGGTTGGGTGTGGGTCGGCGGGCTCGTAGGGCTGAAGGTCGGGTCGAATCCACCTGTGGTCATCACGCCTCCTAGCGAACGCGGTGCGGCTTCGGGTGCCTCTCGGGTGCTGATCACGGCATATCGATCTCCAAGGATGGCACACCCGCGGGCGGCGGCGCCGGGATCGACACTGTTTCGTGTCCATCTCGAGTCACGGGTCCGGTACGCGCCGCCGGGGAGCCCGCCGGCCCTGCTACCGCTTGCGGCCCACGGCGGCGTAACCGGCGGCGGGTGGCCGCGGCGCGCCGGTCGGCAATGCGGTGACACCGGAATCCGGGTGTGTCCCCGCCGGGTACCAGTTCTCGATGGCGACGATACCGGGGTCGAGTACTTCCATATCCCGGAAGAAGTGCGCGACGCCGGCGTATGTGCGGGCCTCCATCTCGATACCGCTGTGGCGGTACGCCTGCACGGTGCCCTCCACCATGGCGGGATCGAAATCGGTTGTCAGATGGGTCATCAGCAGCAGCGAACCGGAAGCCAGTGGCGCCAGCAGGGTGTCGACTATGTCGTAGATCCGGCTGCCGGGAACGAAATGACACAGCGCGATGAGGCTCAACGCCACCGGCTCATCGAAATTCATGGTCCGCTGCAGCTCGGGGTCGGCCAGGATCAGATCCGGTTCCGTCACATCGGCCTGCACGTACCGGGTTACGCCCTCGGGCTTCCCGACCAGCAGCGCCCGCGCGTGGGCGAGCACGATCGGATCGTTGTCCACGTACACCACGCGCGCCTCGGGTGTGAATTCCTGGGCCACCTGGTGCAGGTTCGGTTCCGTCGGGATACCGGTGCCGATATCGAGGAACTGCCGGACGCCCAGCTCACTCGCGTAACGCACCGCACGCACCATGAACGCGCGATTGTCCCTGGCCACCGCGCGGACCGAGGGGATGGCCTGCTCGATCTTCGCCGCGGCTTCCCGATCGGCGGGGTAATTGTCCTTGCCGCCGAGGAAATAATCGTAGATACGGGCACTGTGGGCCCGGTCCTGCTCGAGATCCACCGATGTCCGACGGTCGGTCACAACCTGCTCCTCGCTCCAGTTCTCACACCCCGGCTACGAGTCAACCACTCCATTACGCACCGCGCGGAAACTATTTCATTACAGCCGCTTCGGAGAACTCATCCCGCCTGCGTAACCACTCACGCAATCCTCCCTGCGGCATACGTTTACCGGATAACCGAACCGGCGGCCGCGGGAGCATACGGCCCACACAACACCGGCGGCGCGCCTATACTCCGCCCCACAACTGTAGTGAGGCGCCACGGCAGCAGGCGCCGGACGAGTCGGAAGTGTCGGCGTGCTGATCCGGTCCGAAGTCATCGCACGAGCCGTGAACCGCCTCACCCGTCATCTGAACGCCGAAATCGCCAAGGGCGCACAGGTCGCCGAGCACGGCGTACGGTCCGCGGGACGTGCCGCCGAAGTGGCCGGCGAGATATTCCGCCGAGCCGACAAGGGATTCCACCACGACCTCACCACCACACACGACCCACCGGCGCGGAGCCCGCTGGAAGCAGCGCCCGGCGCGCAACCCTCCCCTGTGCAGGGCGGCCCCGACCCCCGACGGCCGTTCCGCGTGGTGACCTGGAATATCGCCGGTGGCCGGCGCGCCTTGTCGACGGAGGCATTCGACTACGACGAGATGGACCTGCCGTATTTCGCCGAGCAGCTACGGCGGCTCGACCCCGATGTGGTCAATGTGCAGGAATCGGAGATCGGCCCCGACGGTTCGACGGCCCGCGATCTCGCCGCGCTGCTCGGCTATCGGCACGTCTACGAAACCGGGATGTGCCCGTCCCATATCAGCGACGACAGAACGTTGAGCCTCGCCGTGCTCAGCAGGATACCGCTGGAAGACACCCGGGCCCAACGATTACCGACCACCCGGCTCGACCTCAGGGTCGGTGGACGCAGCGTCGAACCCTACGACCGCTATGCCCAGCGGGTCACCGTAGGGGGGATCAATGTGGTGAATCTGCACCCCACACCGCTGGGCTTCTTCGGGCACAGTTACGAGGAAGGCGGTGGCGCCGAACACGCGCGGGAAATCGGGTCCACACTGCGTGAGCTGGTCGACGGCCCGACCGTGGTGGCCGCCGATCTCAATACCGATCGCCCGGCGGCGGTGTACGGGAGCACTTTCCAGGACATGGGTATGAGCGCGGCGCTGGAGCCGGGGGCCCGGACGGTTCCGGGCTGGGACGGCGCGCCGGACCAGATCTACTCGTCCCGGGAATTCCAGACGGTGAACCAGGGGATCGAGCGCACCGAAACCGACCACCACCTGGTGTGGGCCGATCTCGAGGTCACCGATTCGCGGCTCCTCGATTCGCTGGCGGAGGCAAGAGAATCGAGTAGGTAGCCAGCAACGGCAACGGGTATCCCGCGCTACGGAAACAGAACGCTGCGACACTTCACTCGTGGAATCCTCGATCTTCCCGGCGCGGCATGCCCGGTGCGTCCCACCCGCACCGAGCAGTCCCGGTGAGTACCCGTTCTCGAAGGCCGGGAATGCGAACCGCTGACCCGGCCGATCACCCGGACCCGTGGCCTGGTTCGGCGGGGTACGCGCGCAAACGCCTGCTGTCGATGCTCGTCCTCATCTGCCTGGCCGTGCTCTGCGCGGGCAGCGCGGTGGCGATGTGGGGCAGCGATGACCAGGCCGCGAATATCGCGGCGAAGTATGTGGCTGTTTTCGGTCTCACCACGCTCACCGTCGTAGTGCTGGGTGCGGTGCCTTCCTTCCCGGTAATCGGCCGGGCTCGTGCAGCCGGCCTCGGCTCGGTGGATGGCGGGCCCGCGACCGTGATCGCCGGTTCCAGGTGGTATTTCGTCCTCTACCACCTCATCTGGCTCGGTTTCGCCGGTATTTTCCTGGGGGCGGCGATCGAGACCGCGGCGGCGTGGCGCACTCACTGGCCCTTGGCCCTGGTGTTCGCCGTACTCGGATCGGGTAGCGCTGCCGCGCCTGCGCTCGCGCTGATCGGCGCATCGCGCCCCGGACGGCTCCTGCTGACCGAGGAGGAGATCGTCCACGACGCCTGGAGTTCGCGAACCCGTATGCCCTGGACGGATATCGCCCGGGTGACTCCCGCGTTCGACCGGCGCGGCCTGATCCTGATCAGCGGCCGGACCGGCGCGCGGTGGAGTCACCGGGCACGCACCCCCACGGTGCGCCTGGGCGGTGGAGCACGTCGGATCTGGAGGTCGGACAACCCGGCGATCGGTGGAAGCATCGCCCTGGAGGGCGACCGGTTCGCCGTCGACGAGCATCGCCTGTATCGGTTCCTCGCCTTCTATGCCGGCAACCCTTCCGCGAGAACGGAACTGGGCTCCCCGCAAGCGCTGGATCGCTGGAATTCGGTGCTCTGATACGGAGCTCCCTGGGCGCCCTCTCCGAGCCGGGCATCGCAGGCGGCGGCGATCCCGCGGATCAGCCGGGCCGAACGCTCCGATGCGGTGAGCGGGAGATGGTGAGCGTCGCGCGGCACGAGCAGCCCCGCCCACCCGACCCGTTGGCATGCGGACCGGCCGATTCCCTACCCGGCGATGCTCCGGTCGGCGCCCCGGGCCCACCACGCGAAAACTTAGAAACATCGCGTCGCTATGATGCGGACATGATGTTTCCAACTTTCGCCGAAAGACGGCCCAGATGTTCCTAGCCATTCGAGAACTACGCTTCGCCTGGGTCAGGTTCTCCCTGGTCGGTGCGGTGATCGCACTGATCTCCGTCCTGATGGTCATGCTGTCCGGGTTCTCCCAGGGCCTCGTCCGCGACGGCGTATCGGGACTGCAAAAGCTGCCCGTCACATCCTTCGCCTTCGCCGACACCGTGCACACCGACTCCGCGTTCTCTCGCAGCGTCATCGACCTGGACGCGGTGGACAAGTGGGCGGCGCAACCCGGCGTCGAACATGCCGCACCATTCGGCAACACCCTGATCAACGCGCGCAGCGATTCCGGAGTCGATATCGACCTGGCGCTGTTCGGCGTCCAGGCGGATTCCTTCCTCGCCCCGGCCGTAGCCGCAGGTGAGAGACTGGCCGCCGCGGACGGGATCGTGGTCGGCGAAACCGCGATCGAACAGGGGCTGCGGATCGGCGACACCCTCACCGTCGATCGCGTCGGCACCCGGCTGCGCGTAGTGGGCTCACTCAGCGGCCAGCACACCTACGGCCACGTGGACGTCGCGTATGTGCCGCTGCCCCTGTGGCAGGAGATCCGAGCCGGAGTCGCGCCCGGCAGCCCGGTACCCGCGCACGTCCATCGGGAAATCACCGCCGTGGCTGTGCAGGCGACCGACGCCGATATGGACTTCGGCGCCGGTGACGCGGCAGCGGGTACGAAGAGCCTCTCGCTGGAGAAATCCTTCGACGCGTCCCCCGGTTACAGCGCGGAGACGCTGACCCTGGCCATGATCCAGGTCTTCCTGTACGCCATCTCGGCGCTGGTCGTCGGCGCGTTCTTCACCGTCTGGACCATCCAGCGACGGCAGGAACTGGCCGTATTGCGGGCGATGGGCGCACCCACTGGATACCTGCTGCGCGACGGCCTCGCCCAAGCGTTGATCATCCTGCTGCTCGCGGTGACCGTGGGCGTGGGTGCGGGGGTGGGCCTCGGCAGCCTGATGGGCTCGGCCGTTCCCTTCGCACTGACCACTTCGGCCATCGGATCGGCCGCCGCGCTACTCATCGCCCTCGGCCTGGCGGGCGCGGCCGCGGCCATCATCCGGATCGCGGCCGTCGATCCGCTCATCGCCCTGGGAGGTCACCGATGACCGGCGCAGCTGTCCACGACACCGGCACAGGCCTGGTGATGCACGAGGTCACCCTGCGGTTCGGCGACGGTGACGAAACCGTGCGGGCACTCGAGGATGTTTCGCTGACAGTGGCTCCCGGTGAATTCGTCGCCATCGTCGGTCCGTCGGGTTCGGGCAAATCGAGCCTGCTGGCAGTCGCCGGTGCGCTGACCCGGCCCGACTCGGGCACGGTGACCGTGGCCGGGCAGGACATGACGGTGTCCAGCCGCAAGGAACGTGCCCGTCTGCGCCGGGACCTCGTCGGTTTCGTCTTCCAGTCCGGTAATCTCCTGCCGGCCCTGACCGCCGTCGACCAACTGCGGCTACCCGCCGCGTTCGGCGGCAAGCGCGCCGCCCGCGACCCGCACCAGCTGCTGGCCGAAGTCGGCTTGGAGCAGAAGGCACACCGCCGGCCGCACCAGCTCTCCGGCGGCGAGCGGCAACGTATCGGTATCGCTCGCGCGCTGATCGCCGCCCCGACGCTGCTACTGGTGGACGAACCGACCGCGGCCCTGGACCGGTCCCGCAGTCAGGAAGTGGTCGAATTGCTCGCCGAGGAGACCCGCGCACACCGCGCGGCAACCGTCATGGTCACCCATGACCACGACGTGCTCGGCCATTGCGACAGCGTGTACGAGATGATCGACGGGAAGCTGACGCGGATCGACTGATACCGGCCGCGTCACCGTCGCCGAGAAGAGGGAAGTGCTCGCCCATGCCGAAGATCCAGGCGGCCACTGTCGCTGAGCATCGCGCAGCGCAGCGCCGCGCCATCCTGGACGCGGCCCGCGAGCTACTGGCCGAAGGCGGGACCGAAGCGCCGGGCCTGGCCGCTGTCGCCGAGCGTACAGGTCTGGCGCGCCCCAGCGTTTACCGCTACTTCCGTTCCCGCGACGATCTGCTGGAGGCAGTTATCGCCGACAGCTTCCCACGCTGGTCCGCCGCGGTCACGGACAGAATGGCGGGACTGGCGGATCCCGCCGCGCGGGTTCTCGCCTATGTCGACGCGAACCTGCATCTGGTCGCCTCCGGCGAGCACGCCGTCGTCCGGGGGCTCGCCGCGGTCGTCCCCGGCGAACGGCTGGCCGAGGACAGCAGAATTCTGCACGAACAGCTACGCGTGCCGCTGACCGCGGCGCTCACCGACCACGGCGCCACCGACCCGGAAGGAATATCCGATCTGATCCAGTCGATCGTTCTGGCAGCCGGCCGCATGATCGAGAGCGGTACACCGGAAGCGCATGTGCGGGGGCTCGCCCACCAACTGCTCGAACCCTACCTTCGAAAAAGGTAGAGGCGAACGGCGAGCCGAAGCGGTCTGCGCGTCCGGCGGCCCCTTCGTATGAGGTGCCGGCGGCGTGGTGGCGATCACCGTGTGGGAAACCGTCGAGGTCCCCGACTACAAAGCCTTCCGGACCACCCGGGAGCGGCCGATCGGCCGACGGGGACGGCCCGTGGGCCGGGCGGCCTTCGCACCGCCACCCGACTACGCGCGCGCCGAGGAATTGGCCGGCCTCCTGCTTTCCCCCTGCGGCATTACCGGCCGATCTTCCACCAGATCCGCAACGAGGTAGCCGAACTCCAGCTCCAGATCGCCGGCGAGCTCAGGCAAGCCGGCGAGCACGACCGAGCGCTCGGGCACTGCGCGCGAGCCTGCGCTCTGCGCCGGCGCATCTTCACGGAATCACGGCTGCGGGAGCACTATCTGCCCGACTTCGCCGACGCACTGGCGTATTGGGCCGATTACCTGACCGAAGACGGTCGCCTCGACGCCGCGGTGGCCGTGGGCGCCGAATCGGCCACCGGTTCGATGAACCCGACGGCATGACCGTTCGAGGTTCCGTATGCCCACACAGGTGAACGCTGTTGTGTCGATGTGCCCGAGATCGCCGCGAAGCCACTCGGAGGAGAACCGGAGGTCTCCGCGGACATGGCGGAGCTGCACATCGATCAGAAAGCTCCGGGCCGGGCCTCGCAGGCAGCGGCGATATCGCGGATCAGCCGGGCGAAACGCTCCGGTTCGGCGAGCGGGAGATAGTGGCCGGCGCGCGGCACCACCAGCAGCCGGGTTCGCGGCGAGGCGGCGGCGAAGCGCTGTTCGTGGGCGCGGAAGTGGTCACGACTGCCGTTGATCAGCCATACGGGGCCCGGGTAGCGCGCGAGGCCGCCTATGGGGTCGAAATCAGCGGCGGCGCGGACGACATCGGGGATCACCTCGGTAGCTATTCCACCGTGCTCGATTTCGGCTGCTGTTCTTCGCGGCAGGACGGCGGCGAAGAGCCGGGCGCTGAGCCGCTCGCCCCCGTCGCGCCGGGTGGACAGCAGGCGATGAGCGAGGCGGAAGGGTGTCGTCGCTCCCCTGCTCGGCACGCAGGTGCTTCCGGCGATCACCAGGCCGGCGATCCGGTCGGGAAAGCGGGCCGCCGCGGCGATTGCGGCATATCCGCCGAGCGAATGACCCACGACCAGGGCAGAGCCTCCGGCCGCCGCGACGGCCGCGCCTATGGCGTCCGTGGCGGCGGGCAGGGTGAAGGCCTCGCCGCGGCGGGTGCCGTGGCCCGGGAGATCCACCGCGGTCACCGGACGTTCGGGCGCGATCTCGTCGAGCACACAGGCCCAGGATCGGCCGCTGAGCCGGATACCGTGCACCAGCACCACCGGAAGAGTTCCCATGACAACCTCCAATTGCAACGCAACGTTGCGTTGCAATGTATCGGGCCATCAAATGCAACGCAACGTTGCGTTGTATTCTTCCGATGTGAAGGCATCCCCCGAGCAGCGCACCGGTCGCCCGCGCCGCGCCGACGATATTTTCGCGGCGGTTCTCGAACTCCTCGTCGCCACGGGATACGAAGGCCTGACCATGGAAGCCGTCGCCGCACGGTCCGGCGTCAACAAGACCACGCTCTACCGATGGTGGGCGTCGAAGGACGATCTGCTCGCCGCCGCCCTGACCGACTCGGACCTCCTCGCCTTCCCCGTCCCCGATACCGGGAGTCTGCGCGGCGACCTGATCGAGACAGCCCACGGCATTCACCGGCTGCTCACCGGCGACACCACCGCCCCGATCGCGGCCGCGGTACTGGCAGCCGCGCCGCACCGCCCCCAGCTCGCGGCAATCGGCCGGAACTTCTTCGCCGACCGAGCCGCTCGGGAACATCCGATCTTCCGGCGCGCGGTCGAACGGGGTGAACTCCCGGAGCACGTGGATCCCCGGCTGATCATGGACGCCGTCGCGGGCGCCATCTGGTTCCGGCTGTTCCTCCGGGCCGAACCACTCGACGCGGCAGAGCTCGCCACGGCAGTCGATATGGTGCTGGACGGCGCGACGACCCGATGACCGATTCTCGGTAGAGCAGGGCGTGCCGCCTCCGGCGAGGAGATATGAGGGTCGGCGACACCACGGCGGAGTCGGTAGCGTCATCGAAGCCGGTCCGGCCGAATCGGTTGCCGTGTGATGGATGACAGACTGGGCCGATGAACGACTCGGTACAGCGTCGGGGGCGTCCGGCCAGGTTGTCGCGGGATGCGGTTGTCGCGATCGCGGAGCAGATCGTGGAGTCGGAAGGTGTCGACGCATTGACCATGCGCCGGGTCGCGGATCGACTGTCGAGTTCACCGACGGCCATCTACCGGCATGTGCGGGACAAGGACGAAATGTTGCTGGCGCTACTGGACCGCCTCGCGGCCCGGCTCGAGCGGCCGGAGCTACCGACCGATCCGCGGCAGCGGCTGGAGGTGCTGTGGCGGCTGCTGTACGACACCCTTGCCACGCATCCGTGGGCGGTCGGCGTGCTGGTCGGTGGCGATCTGTCCAGTCGAGAGATCCTGTGGTTGATCGAGGAGATCTTGCAGTCGTTTGTGGCATGCGGACTGGATCATGCCCAGGCGGGCTCGGCCTATCGCGCGGTGTGGCAGTTCACCGTGGGTGTGCTCACGATCCGCACCGGCTCGGGTCGCGCCGGCGCGGATCCGGATCACCCGCACCGGCCGCGCATGGTGCTGGAGGCCGATCCGGAGCAGGCGCCGACGGTCGCGGCGTTGGCGTCCGGCTGGCCGCATCCCTGGGAGAACTACGACTACGGACTCCGCGCCTTACTCGAGGGTGTGATTTCACGGTCTTGATCCTCCTCAGGTATTTGTTAACGTGTTAACAAATACCTGAGGAGGAACTCGTGGACGATGTCGATGTAGTGGTGATCGGTTCGGGCGCGGCCGGACTCGCGGCGGCGCTCGCCGCCGCGGCCGGAGGTGCCGAGGTGGTCGTACTGGAGGGATCGTCGCGGTGGGGAGGATCGACGGCGGTCTCCGGTGGACAGGTTTGGGCGCCGGTCAACCATCGGCTGCGCGAGGCGGGCTATACCGATTCCCTCGAAGACGCACTGGCCTACTGCCGTGCCGCCGCACCGGGCCGCGACGACGCCCTGGTGCGGACTTTCGTGCACGCGGTCCCGGAGGTGGTGCGGTTTCTCGAGCAGCACACCCCGATCCGGTTCTCGACCGTGGACGCCTATCCCGACACGTTCGCCGAACTGCCCGGCGGACATGGCGCACGCCACGTCGAGGTCCAGCCGGTGGATCTCGGCGACCTCGGCGACCTCGACGAACTGTTCTGGCCGGCACCGCTTTTCACGCCGGTACTCACCAACCAGGAGGCCTTCGAACACCGCCTGTTCGCCGGCGGGCCACCGCCGCTGGAGCTCATCGCGCAACGTACCTCGGACAAGGTGGTGACTCTGGGCGCGGGTTTGGTCGTCGGGCTGCTGCACGGCTGCCGCGCCGCCGGGATCGAGCTGCTGCGTGAGTGCCGAGTCACCGAGCTGCTCCGCGCCGCGGACGGCCACATCACCGGCGTCCGCGCCGAACGGAACGGCGCCACTCACACCGTATCCGCCCGGCGGGCTGTCGTATTGGCCAGCGGCGGATTCGAGCACGACCAAACCCTGCGGTCACAGCTGCTGTCCGGGCCGCTCACCCATCCGGTGACACCACCGGTCCAGCACGGTGACGGTCTGCGGCTGGCGGCGCAGGCCGGTGCGGCGCTGGCCTACACCGGCGAATACTGGTCCTGGCCTGCCTGCCAGGTCCCCGGCCGGGTCTGGCCCGACCCCGCAGCGACACCACAGGCACAGCTGGCACTGTCCGAACGCTCACTGCCACATGTACTGTGGGTCAACGCAGCCGGACGCCGATTCGTCAACGAAGCCGGCCACAACTGCGCCGCCGCGTTCGCCGAACTCGACGCCAACACCCATCGGCTCCGCAACCTACCGGCCTGGGTGATCGGCGACGCCCAATTCCGCGCCCGGTACTCGGTCGCAGGCATCCCCGCCCGAACGAAGGCCCCGGACTGGTTGATTCAGGCCGATAGCGTCGCCGACCTCGCCGGCCGACTCGATATCGACCCGAGTTCGCTGACCGACACCCTCACCCGGTTCAATGTCATGGCCGCAGCCGGCCATGACGACGACTTCGGCCGTGGGCGCACCCGCTACGAACACGCCTTCGGGGACCCCGGCGCGGCCCACCCGAACCTGGGCACCATCTCCGAGCCGCCGTTCTTCGCCGTTCCCGTGCACCCGGGAGCAGTCGGCACCAAGGGCGGTGCCCGCATCGACCGGCACGCCCGCGTTCTCGACTGGACCGGCCGAGCGATTCCCGGCCTCTACGCCGCGGGCAACGCGTCCGCCGCCGTCTTCGGCCCCGGCATCATCGCCGGCGGCCTCACCATCGCTTCCGCTCTCACCTGGGGCCGGATCTCCGGCCGCCACGCGGCCGCGACGCACTGAACCCGCTCGCACAGTAGCCAGGAGAACACCATGTTCCTGATCACCGGAGCCACCGGTAACGTCGGACGAGCCCTCATCGAGCGGCTCCTCGCCGCCGGCGCCGAAGTCCGAGCCCTGAGCCGCAACCCCGCTGCCGCCGGCCTGCCTCCTGCCGTCGACACGGTCTCCCTCCGGGACGGGCGATTCCCACTCGACGGGGTCACCACGATATTCCTCAACCCCGCCGCCGTACACGACACCGCCGATCAACTCCTGTCCCGAGCCACGGCATGCGGAGTACGGCGGATCGTCCTGCTGTCCTCGTCATCGGTGCTCGACGACCACCCCGACAACCACACCGGTGTCGCGCACGAAACCTTCGAACGCCGCATCGAACAGACCGGAATGGAATGGGTCTTTCTCCGATCCGGCATGTTCGCCACCAATACTCTGTGGTGGGCGCCGCAGATCCACGCGCACGGCATCGTGCGCGCCGCGCACGCCGAAGCTCGCATCGCACCCATCCATGAACAAGACCTCGCTGCCGCTGCTGCCACCGCCATGCTCGAGGACCGTCTCACCGGGACCGCTCCCGTGCTCACCGGCCCGGAATTGATCACCCAAGTCGGGCAAGCCGAGCTGATCGGCGAAATCCTCGGAATACCGGTCCGGTTCGAAGAAGTCACCCCCGCCGCCGGTCACCGGCTGATGACCGAACAGAACATGCCACCCCACATTGCGGACTCGCTGCTGCGCTACTACCACCGCGCCATCCTGCAACCGATCGAACCCACTCCCGTCTCGACGATTCTGCCCACCGAACAACCGCGCACCTACCGCCACTGGGTCCACGACCACAGCACGGACTTCTCCCCCGCCTAGCGCGAAAGGGGCCCTTCCGCGAATTCGCGGAAGGGCCCCTTTCAGCGCTGGATCAGCGAACCGTTCAGGCGGTTTCGGTGATCGGCCGGTCCACCCAGCTCATCAGGTCGCGCAGCTTCTTGCCGGTGACCTCGATCGGGTGCTCGGCGTTCTGCTTGCGCAGGCCCTCGAGCTCCTTGTTGCCACCCTCGACATTGGCGACCAGGCGCTTGACGAACGAGCCGTCCTGGATATCGCGCAGGATCTCCTGCATCCGCTTCTTGGTGTCGGCGTCGATGACCCGCGGGCCCGACAGGTAGCCACCGAACTCGGCGGTATCGGAGACCGAGTAGTTCATCCGGGCGATACCGCCCTCGTACATCAGGTCGACGATGAGCTTCAGCTCGTGCAGCACCTCGAAGTAGGCCATCTCCGGGGCGTAGCCCGCCTCGACCATGACCTCGAAACCGGTCTTCACCAGTTCCTCGGTACCACCGCAGAGCACGGCCTGCTCACCGAAGAGATCGGTTTCGGTCTCTTCCTTGAAGGTGGTCTTGATGACGCCGGCGCGGGTGCCACCGATGCCCTTGGCGTAGGAGAGGGCCAGGGCCTGGCCTTCACCCTTCGGGTCCTGGTCGATGGCGATCAGGGCGGGCACGCCCTTGCCGTCGACGAACTGGCGGCGCACCAGGTGGCCGGGGCCCTTGGGGGCGACCATGCCCACGGTGACGTCGGCCGGCGCCTTGATCAGGCCGAAGTGGATATTGAGGCCGTGGCCGAAGAACAGGGCGTCGCCGTCCTTCAGGTGGGGCTCGATGTCATTGGTGAAGATCGAGGCCTGAGCGGTGTCGGGGGCCAGCAGCATGATCACATCGGCCCACTCCGACACCTCGGCGGGGGTACCGACGGTGAGGCCGGCCTCTTCGGCCTTGGCCCGCGACTTGGAGCCTTCCTTGAGGCCGATACGGACCTCGACACCCGAGTCGCGCAGGCTCAGCGAATGCGCGTGCCCCTGGCTGCCGTAGCCGATCACCGCGACCTTACGGCCCTGGATGATCGACAGGTCGGCGTCGTCGTCGTAGAACATCTCGACTGCCACTTGGTGGTATCCCTTCTGACTATTTCGAACCCGCGAGGCGCGGGAAACGGTAAACGAGGCACGGAAGACGGCCGGGCGCGGGGTGCGCCCGGCCGTGGGTTCAGCGGGTGGCGGTGATGGACTTCGGGCCGCGGCCCACGGCCACCACCCCGGATTGCACGATCTCCCGGATCCCGTACGGCTCGAGCATGCGCAGCAGCGCGTCGAGCTTGGAACGGGTACCGGTGGCCTCGATGGTGAGGGCGTCGGGCGAGACGTCGATGACCTTGGCGCGGAACAGGTTCACCGATTCGATCACCTGGGTGCGCACACTGGCGTCGGCGCGGACCTTCACCAGGATCAGTTCCCGGGCCACCGAAGCCTCCGGGTCCTGCTCCACGATCTTGATGACGTTCACCAGCTTGTTCAGCTGTTTGGTCACCTGCTCCAGCGGCAGTTCCTCCACCGTGACCACGATGGTCATCCGGGAGATGTCCTTGACCTCGGTGGCACCCACCGCCAGGGATTCGATATTGAACCCACGGCGGGAGAACAGGCTCGCCACCCGGGCCAGCACACCGGGCTTGTCCTCGACCAGCACGCTGAGGGTGTGGGTGGTGCTCATGACGGATTCCCCTCGGTCTCGTTCTGCTCGCGGGTCATGGCCTCGTGGATGACGGCCGGTTCGGCGGCCTGCTCGTCCTCGTCGAACAGCGGACGGATACCGCGGGCCGCCATGATCTCGTCGTTACTGGTGCCGGCGGCGACCATCGGCCACACCTGGGCGTCCTTGCCGACGATGAAATCGATCACCACGGGCCGGTCGTTTATCGACTGGGCCTCGCGGATGGCCGCCTCCACATCCTCTTCCTTCTCCACCCGGATACCGTGGCAGCCCAGCGCTTCGGCGAGTTTCACGAAATCGGGGATGCGCAGGCCGTGGGTTTTCAGGTCGGTGTTGGAGTAACGCTGGTCGTAGAACAGGGTCTGCCACTGCCGGACCATGCCCAGGTTGCCGTTGTTGATCAGCGCGACCTTGATCGGCACACCCTCCACCGCGCAGGTGGCGAGCTCCTGGTTGGTCATCTGGAAGCAGCCGTCACCGTCGACCGCCCACACCTCACGGTCGGGCTGTCCCATCTTGGCGCCCATGGCGGCGGGCACGGCGTAGCCCATGGTTCCGGCACCGCCGGAGTTCAACCAGGTACGGGGCTTCTCGTACTTGATGAACTGGGCGGCCCACATCTGGTGCTGGCCGACGCCCGCGCAGTAGATGGCGTCGGGCCCGGCCAACCGGCCCAGGGTCTCGATGACGTACTCCGGGGAGAGCGCGCCGTCCGACGGCGCGGTCCAGCCCAGCGGGTAGGCCTCGCGGACACCCTCGAGGTAGGTCCACCAGGCGGTGAGATCCAGTTCGATACCGGCCGGGTCGGCGCGCAGGGTCTCGATGAGCTCGGTGAGCACCTCGCGGCAGTCACCCACGATCGGCACGTCGGCGTGCCGGTTCTTCCCGATCTCGGCGGGGTCTATATCGGCGTGGATCACCTTGGCGTCGGGAGCGAAGGAGTCCAGCTGCCCGGTGACGCGATCGTCGAAGCGGGCACCGAGGGTGATGAGCAGATCGGATTTCTGCAGGGCGGCGACGGCGGCCACGGTGCCGTGCATACCGGGCATACCCAGGTTCAGCCGGTGGCTGTCCGGGAACGCGCCGCGGGCCATCAGTGTGGTGACCACCGGGATACCGGTGAGTTCGGCCAGCTCCAGCAGTTCGGCCGAGGCCTCGGATTTGATCACGCCGCCGCCGACGTAGAGCACGGGGGCGGTGGCCTCGGCGATCAGCCGGGCGGCCTCACGCACCTGCTTACCGTGCGGTTTGGTGACCGGCCGGTACCCGGGCAGCCGCATCTCCGGCGGCCAGCTGAAGGTGGTCTGCTCCTGCAGCACATCCTTCGGGATATCCACCAGCACCACCCCGGGGCGGCCGCTGGAGGCCAGGTAGAACGCCTCGGCCAGGATGCGCGGGATATCGGCGCCCTCGGTGATCAGGAAGTTGTGTTTGGTGATCGGCATGGTGATGCCGGAGATATCGGCTTCCTGGAAGGCGTCGGTGCCGATCAGGCTGCGGCCGACCTGCCCGGTGATGGCGACCATGGGCACCGAGTCCATCTGGGCGTCCGCGATGGGGGTGACCAGGTTGGTCGCGCCCGGCCCGGAGGTGGCCATACAGACACCGACCTTGCCGGTGGCCTGTGCGTAACCGGTGGCCGCGTGACCGGCGCCCTGCTCGTGGCGCACGAGCACATGGCGCACCTTGGTGGAATCGAACAGCGGATCGTAGACAGGAAGGACTGCACCGCCCGGAATGCCGAATACGGTATCGACACCGAGCTCCTCGAGCGAGCGGACGACGGACTGCGCGCCGGTGACCCGCTCGGGCGGGACCTGGCGGCGATTCGCCGGAGTGGTCGGAGCGCCGGCCGAAGCCGGCGGGTTCGAAGGCGCGGGCCTGCGGGCCGCGGGCCCGGGCCGGGTAGTTGGTGCGCTCACCGTCTTGGTTCCTTACTGCTTGTCGTTCACTTGTCCCGACATAAAAAATCCCTCGACAGCCGGTGGCTGTTCGAGGGTGGCGCGTCGCAGTGCGAGCTGACGTATACGACTGATCGTCGGGCTCAGCGCTGGACGCGCCGGCCGATTACGAGCAACTCGATTCGATTCACGCGCATGACGGTATGTGTGCGTGTGGTGCAGAGTCAAACAGCTGACCGCTGTCTTCCCATTATGTGGGAAGGTAGCGGGTGCTCACGCCCGTCCACCATGATGCGAGGATGGTGGTGTGTCATCACCGCATCAGTCCGTGCCACCTCCTGAATCGTCCCACAACCCCGCCGCCGCGGAGGTAACGGGTGGCGATACGGCGCCGCCCGGGCCCACCCGTGTGATCCGCATGACACGACTGGCCTTCCTCGGGGTATTCATCCTGGCGATGTGCGTGTTCTTTCCCATCGTCGGATGGCCGGCCGGGCTCTTCTGGCTGGCGCTGATCCCGATCGTGGTACTCGTCTGGATCCTGCGGACACAGACGACGGTATCGCCCCGGGGCCTGGATCTGCGTTCCCTGTTCTCCTCCCGCCATATCGACTGGGAACAGGTGAAAGGGCTCCGCATCCCCAAACGCGGATACGTGCGGGTACATCTCGACGATGACAGCGAGGTGCCCCTCCCGGCGGTAGGCTACGACCGGCTGCGCGATCTGGTGGACGCGGCGGGCGGGCGAATCCCCGACCCCTTCGCTCTTCCCGAGCCGGACGCGGCCGACGACTCCGCCGCCGAGCGCGACTCCGCCGCCGCGGCCCCCGGCCCGACCACGGCCGATACCGACCCCGAGGCCGACTCCGAACGGGAGTAGCCTGGACGATCGCCGGTCGCACCGGTCACGCGCGCAGCTGCCACCGGGCGATACGGCGATGTCGCCTCCTCTCAGCCCCGCGACCAGACCGAGGACACCATGCCACCGCTTCGTTCCCGAACAACCACCATCGGCCGTAATGCCGCCGGCGCCCGCGCCCTGTGGCGGGCCACCGGTATGACCGATTCCGATTTCGGTAAGCCGATCGTCGCGATCGCCAACTCCTACACCCAGTTCGTGCCCGGGCACGTGCATCTGAAGGATGTCGGGGAAATTGTGGCCGACGCGGTGCGCGAAGCGGGCGGGGTACCGCGGGAATTCCACACCATCGCCGTGGACGACGGCATCGCCATGGGTCACGGCGGCATGCTGTACTCGCTGCCCAGCCGCGAGATCATCGCCGACTCGGTGGAATACATGGTGAACGCGCACACCGCCGACGCGCTGGTGTGCATCTCCAACTGCGACAAGATCACCCCCGGCATGCTGAACGCGGCCATGCGGCTGAACATCCCCACCGTGTTCGTCTCCGGCGGCCCGATGGAGGCCGGTAAGGCCGTGGTCGTGGGCGGGGTCGCGCAGGCGCCGACCGATCTGATCACCGCCATCTCCGCCAGCGCCAACACCGCGGTCACCGACGACGGGCTCACCGAGGTCGAGCGCAGCGCCTGCCCGACCTGCGGTTCCTGCTCCGGCATGTTCACCGCCAACTCCATGAACTGCCTCACCGAGGCGCTGGGCCTGGCGCTGCCGGGTAACGGCTCGACGCTGGCCACCCACGCGGCGCGCCGGGCGCTGTTCGAGCGGGCCGGGCGCGTCGTCATCGATATCGCGACCCGCTGGTACCGCGACGACGACGCCTCGGTGCTGCCGCGCAATGTCGCCGACGAGAAGGCCTTCCGCAATGCGATGGCCCTGGACGTGGCGATGGGCGGGTCCACGAACACCGTGCTGCACACCCTGGCCGCGGCCCAGGAGGGTGAGATCGATTTCGATCTGCACACCATCGACGCCATCAGCCGCAAGGTGCCCACCCTGTCGAAGGTCTCACCGAACTCCGACTACCACATGGAGGACGTGCACCGGGCCGGCGGCATCCCGGCCATCCTCGGCGAACTGCGCCGGGCCGGCCTGCTGGAAACCGATGTGACCACCGTGCACTCCCCGACGCTGGACGAATGGCTCGACACCTGGGACATCCGCTCGGGTAAGGCGTCGGCGGAGGCGCTCGAACTCTTCCATGCGGCGCCGGGTGGGGTGCGCACCACCGAACCGTTCTCCACCGAGAACCGGTGGTCGTCGCTGGACACCGACGCCGCCGGCGGCTGCATCCGCGATATCGAACACGCCTACACCGCAGAGGGCGGTCTGGTGGTGCTGCGCGGCAACCTCGCGACGGACGGCGCGGTACTGAAAACCGCCGGTATCGACGAGGAACTGTTCACCTTCCAGGGTCCGGCGCGGGTGGTGGAATCCCAGGAGGAAGCCGTCTCGGTGATCCTCGGCAAGCAGGTCCAGCCGGGTGATGTGCTGGTGGTGCGCTACGAGGGTCCGGCGGGCGGCCCGGGTATGCAGGAGATGCTGCATCCGACCGCCTTCCTGAAGGGCGCGGGCCTCGGCAAGAAATGCGCGCTGATCACCGACGGCCGGTTCTCCGGCGGCACCTCCGGCCTGTCCATCGGACATATCTCGCCCGAGGCGGCCAGCCGGGGCACGATCGGGCTGGTGGAGAACGGCGACCAGATCCGCATCGATGTCGCCACCCGCACGCTCGAGGTACTGGTCGACGACGCGGTGCTGGCCGAACGCCGGGCCAAGATGGAGGCGAGGGAACGTCCCTGGCAGCCGCAGAACCGGGAACGGCCGGTCACCACCGCCCTGCGCGCGTACGCCGCGCTGGCCACTTCGGCCGATAAGGGCGCGGTCCGGCGGGTGCCCTGATCCGCGCGCATCCTTTACGAAGAACAGGCCGTCCCCCGCGAAAGCCGGGGGACGGCCTGTTTCGTGTCACAGCTCAGTCGAACGGCCCGATACCGGTCAGCGGGTTGCCACCGTGCAGGTACCAGTAGGTGAACACGGCGGCCGCGACGGCCAGCAGCAGAACCACGAAGGAGCCCGCCCCGGGCCGGGTGGCCCAGCCCCGGCTCCGGTCCAGCGACCACCGGCCGGGGCCGGTGAAGAGAACGGCGAGTGTGGCGCCGACCAGGATGCTGTCCATTTCGACCGCCCCCGGCCCCTCCTTGTACTGGAAACCCGGGTGCAGGCCCTGTTTGAACATCCAGGCGTCCAGGATCACCGCGAGTATCGCACCGGCGGCCAGCGGAGTGGCCAGACCGAGGATCAGCAGAATACCGCCGGCCACCTCACCCGCGGTAACCAGCGCGGCAGCCACCGCGGGATGGTCCCAGCCGCCCTCCTCCATCATGGCCTTGGTGCCGTCCAGACCGGGCCCGTGGAACCAGCCGGTGAGTTTCTGCAGGCCGTGATAGAGGAACGTGGCGCCCACGACGAGCCGGAGGATGAACAGCCCGAGATCCAGGGTGCCGCGCCGGTAGTCGCCGTTGCGCCGGCGCAGTCCACCCCGGGGCTGGTTACCCGCCGGCGGGATGCTGGCGTAGGAGTAGGTGCCGCCGGCGCCGGTTCCGCCGGGAGTATCGGGCGGTGGGACATCGCCGGGCGTCCCACCGGCGGCCCCCGACGAAGCGTTCACCGGCAGGTCCTTGGTCATGGCCACCCTGGGGAATTGGCCGGTCGGGGAATCGTAGGGACTCCCGACCCCACCCGCGGTCGTCGAAACCGCGCGCTGCTCTGCGGTGGACAGATTCCCGGACCCTTCGGATTCGGAGGGCGTGGACCCGTTTCTCGCCTTGGCACTCACCCCTCAACAGTAAGCCGACGAGCCGCCGCGGTCCGCTCTGAAACAGCGGCGTGTCCGAGCCACTTCGAGTGACGCGGAAGTGTCCGCTGACGCACATTCCCGGCGCGATCGCGCAACGCGACGCCGGCGCCGCCTATCGGCCCGCGGGTCGCGCCGGGGAGGCGCCCCTGTCCGGGCGAGCACCGGGAAGAGCCGGACCCCGCCTCATCTCGGCGCGCCACGGCGCGTGACCCGGCAACGGCGGCGATAACGCTCGCTCGTGGCAGGGGCATGGCGGCACGCCGGAAGGCATTTCCACTACGTTGGGTGCTTATGAGGTCGGTTGGCGCGCGGCGCGTGACGGTGGGGCTGGTACTCGGGGCGTTGATCCTCGGCGGATGCGCGCGATTCGACGATTCCGCGTCCAGTCCGTTCACACCGGAACCCACCCTGGAGGGCGCGGAACTCGAACCGAAGAAACCCCGGCATTCCGAGAGCTCCCCCACCCGGCCGAGCGGCCCCTGTATCGACCCCGATCCGGCCGTCGTCGTCAGCTGTCTGGACACCACCGGCGGATTGATCGAACTGGGCGGGTACGCGCTGGTCGCGGAACGGCGTACCGGGCGGATCCTGCAGGTGGCGCCGGAACAGCAGCCGGTCGAGGTGGCTCGCGTCGATGTCGACCCGGCGGGCGACGGCGGACTCAGCGATATCGCCATCTCCCCCACCTACGGTGAAGACGGGCTGATCTACGCCTACGTCACCACCCCCAGCGACAACCGGGTGGTGCGGATCGCGGAGGGCGGCGCGCCGAAACCCGTCTTGACGGGAATCCCCAAGGGCGCCACCGGTAACCGCGGCGCGATCGAATGGTCGTCGCCGGAGCAGATGCTGGTACTCACCGGCGACGCCGGCGACCCCGGCGCGGCGGCGAACCCGGCCAGCACCGCGGGCAAATTGCTGCGGGTGACCAACCCCACCAGCAATGGCAACGCGCCCACCGAGGTCGCGGTCTCCGGAATCGGTTCGGCCGGAGATATCTGCCTGGGCGGCGACCAGATCTGGATCACCGACCGGACCCCCACCATGGACCGGTTGCAGCGCATCGCCCCCGACGGCACGGTCACCACCGCATGGACCTGGCCCGACCGGCCCGGTGTGGCCGGCTGCGCGGTCACCCCGGAAGGCGTGGCGATCTCCCTGACCGAGGCGAAGGCGCTCGCCATGGCGAGCCCGGATCCCCAGAGCTACGCGGTCACCGCCCCACCGAGCGTATTCATCGCGAACAAGTACGGCCGCCTGCTCGGCGCTTCCCCGGCCATGGACGGAACCATCTGGGTATCCACGGCGAACAAATCCGACGGCGGACAACCCACCCCCAACGATGACCGGGTGGTCCGTATCCCGCCGCCGTCGGCCGGAGGCGGCGGACCGGACTGAGTGCCGTGTTTCCGGCGCGGCCGGATGCATTCCGGTGGCGGCAGCGCAGTGGGGATCAGGCGCCTCGCGGGGCGTACATGATGACCGCGACGCCGGCCAGGCAGATGAGCGCGCCGATCACATCCCAGCGATCCGGCCGGAATCCGTCCAGTGCCATGCCCCAGAGCAGGGATCCGGCGACGAAAACACCGCCGTAGGCGGCCAGGATCCGGCCGAAGTGGGCGTCGGGTTGCGCAGTGGCGACGAACCCGTAGATACCGAGGGCGAGGACGCCGGCGCCGATCCAGGCCCAGCCGCGGTGTTCGCGCACTCCTTGCCACACCAGCCACGCGCCCCCGATTTCGGCGAGGGCGGCCAGGACGAACAGCAGGATCGAGCGCACCACGGTCATGGTCGGAGCCTAGGTGTCCGGCGGGGGAGGTGCGGGCCGGGCAGCCGCCCGGCCTGGGCCCGGACTCGGCCGGTCGATGCGCTCGCCGAGCACGGTGTCACCGATCGCGATCAGGGCCGGGGTGTGGTCTCGCCGGCCTTACGGGTGAGCGCGGTGAGGGCGGCGAGGTGCGAGTGATAAGCGATACGCCCCTGGTGGGTGAGGGCGAGCCAGGTTTTCGGTTTGCGGCCCACGTAACCCTTGGTGACGGTGAGGTATCCGGCGGTCTCCAGCACTGTCATCGCCTTCGACAGAGTGGATTTGTTCAGCTCGCACAGTTCGGTGATCACCATGAATTCGGCTTCGCTGCATCCGTCGAGGAAGCGACGAGTTTCAGCCGCGGCAGGGAAGCGAACAGCTCGTTCAGCTCTTCCACTGCGCGGTCCGTTGCTGTGCCAGAGAAAGCCAGATCCATCCGCCCAGGATCGCCCCGGCCAGGAGTCGAAGCCATCCGTCCATGCTCGCACCTACCGCCCCGAGGAGTAGCGGCGGGAGTACCAGCAGCAGGTTCTGCTTCCACTGCGCGAAGGGCCGCTCCGCCGGTGGACGGGCAACGATGCCGCGTGCACGCCCGGTTCGGGTCGACCAGCGCACCAGCGCGTAATACGCGAGCCCGGCGGCGATTCCGGCGATCCATACGAGTGGGTTGCCCGCGCCCTCGTCGACCGCCGTGCAGATCAGTACCCCGGCGAGCCCTCCGGACAAACCACCCGCGAAGGGCACCCATCCGGGCGGAGCGGCGGCTGCGGGCGTCACCCTGAGCCGAAGTGAACGCCGCGAGCTCGGTCCGGTCGTTGCCGCACAGCGTCGGAGATGACCGCTGCCACGAATGTCTCGAGCGCCGATACGGTCGGCGGACCGGTGTCGCGGTCCGCGAACAACAGATGCCCACCACCGACCAGAGACAGAGCGAGTGAATCGATATCGGCATCGGCCGCGATACGGCCCAATTCCCGCTCGTCGATCAGATACGCGGAGATCGCGGCCGTTGCCTCGGCGAGAATCGCCATACCACCGCCGGGCCTGTCTCGGCGCAGTCGCGCGCGCAGCTCGTCACGGAAGGCGATGAGCGGGAGGATCGCCACCGTTACCGGACCGAACACAGCGGCCAGCGCGCCGGCCAGAATGGAGACCACCGCGCCGGTTCCGGCGGACGCGCGCAGCGCACTCCCCTGCGCTTCGAGCCGTGCGGCCCGGTCGAGCACGAGCGCGGCGAGGAAGGTGTCGAAATCGGCGAAGTGCCGGTGCAGAACACCTTTGGCGCAGCCCGCCTCATCGGTGACCGCCCGGCTGGTCAGCCCATTCGGCCCGTCGCGCAGCAGGACGCGTTCGGCAGCGTCGAACAGTTGCTGCCGAGCGTCGCGGAGGTGCACCCCGGTCGGCATTTCCGTTCCTTTCGCGCGTCGAGTACCGACGCGATTGCTCAGTGGGCATGCGCCCACTTAAAGTGGGCACATGCCCACATTACCTGGAGAGCAACCCGAACCACCCTCAGGACCTCGGGAATCCGAGAAGATGGCCACGTCGTTCGGTGTGGACGCACAGCGCTACGACCGGGCTCGACCCCGCTATCCCGAGGCCCTCGTAGCGCGGATCATCGCCGGCACGCCCGGAGCGGACGTGCTCGACATCGGCTGCGGAACCGGCATCGCGGCCGGCCAGTTCCGAGCCGCAGGCTGCGCGGTGCTCGGCGTCGAACCCGACGCGCGAATGGCCGATTTCGCCCGAGCACGTGGCCTGCGGGTCGAGGTCGCCACCTTCGAGACATGGCAGCCGGGCGACCGGAAGTTCGACGCCGCCATCGCCGCTCAGTCGTGGCATTGGGTGGACCCGATGGCCGGCGCCGCGAAAGCGGCCCGCGTGCTGCGCCCGGGAGGACGGCTGGCGATCTTCGGTCATGTGTACGAACCCCCCGCCGAGGTGGCAGAACCACTCGCGGCGACCCTCCGGCGGGTGGCGCCGGACTCCCCCATCAGCGGCCAACCGGCTCGGCGCCCCCTCGAGCTCTATCGAGCGGGATACGCGGAATTCGCCGACCGGATGCGCGAGACCGGACAGTTCACAGAACCCGAACAGTGGCGATTCGACTGGCAGCAGTCCTATACGCGCGACCAATGGCTGGAACTGCTCCCCACCACAGGCGGTCTCACCAGGCTCCGGCCCGAGCAGCTGGCCGTGGTGCTGGGCGAGGTCGGCAACGCCATCGACGCACTGGGTGGATCCTTCACGATGGACTACATCACCTTGGCCACCACCGCCGTCCGAACAGGCACCTCCTGATACCGCTCCCGGCCACCGTCCACGAGCCGGCAGTCGCCGGCCGACCGAAGTGCGCACGACGGCCACGATCCTGTAGCGATCGTCCTACCGGATCGAAGCTTTTGTGGCACCGGCCTGCGAAGTGCCGACTAGAGCCCCAACCGGCGATTCAAAGATACGGTCGAGTGACATGACACCGAGCGCCGAAGAGCTGACGATCGAACTGACTACGGCCGAACTGCGCGAGATCACAGGCTATGCCGTGGCATGCGCGGAGCCCGCCCTGGCGATCTTCGAAAAGGAACGCCCGGACGATCCGCGCCCCCGAGCCGCGATCGACACCGCACGAGCCTTCGCGAACGGAGCCGAGCGGACCAAAACGATCCGCGACACAGCGTGGGCGGCGCACCGAGCGTACCGCGAGGCGCGCGACACCGGCCGGGTCGCGGCCGGTGAGGCCGCGCGTGCGGCCGTTGCCGCAGCCGGCGCGGCATACCTCCACCCTTTGGCGAAGGCCACTCAGGTGCTGCACATCCTCGGGCCGGCCGCCCACGCCGCCCTGGCTTTCGAACTGGACGCCGGGGGCGACCGTAACGTCGGAAAGGACTACATCGAGAAGGCACGGAATATGGCCTGCCCCACCGTTTCGAACGTCCTCGCGCGTTATCCGAAGGCGCCCAGTGGTCGCGGCCGTGCGGGTGAGCTGGTGCGGGAACTGGACGCGTCGTTACGGTAACCAACGCACCCGCTGGTCGACCGCCCCCTCGACTCACGGCGCCCCACCGAACCGGGCGCATCGGTGTCGAGGGCTTCGCCGACAACCGAGCACAGGTCGGCCCGGATGATGCCCGGCGGAACGGCGTCCGGACCGAGGAACAGGACACCGATCCGGATGCGCGGACGGGTGTCGCTGATGCGTTACCCCACAGTTCGTAACGGCGCACCGGAGCCGATCGATGCTCTGACGACAGTAGGCAAGCGAGAGAGGGGATTTCGTATGCGAAGGACGACAACGGTCGCCGTACAGGCCATCGTTGCCGCCGCCGTGGTTGCGGGTTTCGCCACGGTACTCGGCACCGGATCCGCCCACGCCGCACCGCAGGACTGAGTGGTCACACGGGACTTGACCGGCGCGACGGCGACGTGCCACGACAACGGCCCCGCAGGGCGGGAATACGCGCTGATCCTCGAGTGTTTCGGTCTGCACGGTGTGCCCAATGCCTTTCCGCACCGAGGAAGTACGGAAGCGATAGGACAGGAAGATCCCGAATGGACGACGACGAACGTGGAGTGTGGGAGCTCTCGGTGGAGCTCGGTCCGCCCGAGACCGCGGGGCCGGGCGCGTTCGACGGCGAAGGTATCCATCCCGTGGCATTACTCCTGGAGGAGAGCGCCCAGCGCATCCGCGGAACGAACCGCATTCCGTGTTTCACCGCGTTCGGTGGGGTTACCGCGCTCGACGAGTTCGCTCAGCGCGCATGGGGAGAGGCATACAACCAGGAAGACGTCCCCGTCGAATGCCGTCTCGCTGTCTATGCGACCGACGAAGAACTGGACGACCTCACGAAGGCGATCGTGGAGGATCTCGGCCTGTCCCGGGACGGATACTCGTCGGCAGCCGGCCGAAAGGTCATCGTGAGCCTGCGCCCGATCTCCCTGGAAGACCCCGCGAACAGCTTCTACCACCACCTCGTCGACCAGTACGAAAACAGGTGATTCCGCCGCGGCGAAAGCTTCCCTTCCGGACCATTCGTCCATCACCCCCTCATGCACATCACCGCGCGGACCGACGGTTCAGCGCATCGTGGTGGTGGTGAGATAGTCGTGCCCGCCGACGAGGAAGGTGTACCCGTGGGCGGCGGGGGTGTCGATCGCGGCGACGATGGCCGCGGCGAAATCGTCGACAGTGGGCAGGGGCCCGTGAGTCCGGCGGGCGGCGACCGCGTCGGGATCGCGGCGTTCCAGCAGCCGGATGATGATCGTCCCGTCGATCATGTCGCCGGAGACCACGACGAACCCGACACCGCGATCGGTGAATTCGGGGATGAGGGCGCGTAGGGCGTCCTCGCCGGCGCGTTTGCTCACCGCGATCGGCTCGTACCCGTCGGGTAGCGGACCGCCGTGGGTGTGGAAGTGCGCCTGGTGGCTGGTGACGAACACGATCCGCCCGCCGGGCGGTATGAGGGGCAGGGCGAGGGTGGCGAGCCGGACCTGGGCGTCGCGGTTGAGGCGCAGGGCGTAGCCGGGGTCGGCGCCGCGTTCGAGTCCGCCCGAAGCGTTCAGCACGAGCGCATCGAGTCGGCCGTACTGGTCGCGGATGTGGTCGATCATCTCGGTGACCGCGGTGCCGTCGGACAGGTCCGCCCCGACTGTCGAGGCGCTACCGCCGGCACCGGTGATCGCGTCGGCCACCGTCTGCGCTCGTTTGACCTTCTCGCGGTAGTTCACCAGAACATGGGTGTCCGGGCCGGCCAGTCGCTGGGCGGTGGCGGCGCCGATACCGCGTGAGGCGCCTGTCACCAGCACGATTCGTCGCGGGGACGGGTCCGGTCGGTCCATCGGGTGTTCTCCTCACTCGCCCGGATGCTTCTGATTCAGAAGCAACTATGGTGCTTCGAAATGAGAAGCGCAAATGATCGCGAGTCCGCCGGGCCGGCCGATGAGTCCGGCAACGCACCGGTCCTGGCGGCGATCGAACTGCTGGGGCAGCGGTGGATGCTGCGGGTGGTGTGGGAGCTCGAACCCGGCCCGCTGGGGTTCCTGGAGCTGCGCCGGCGGATGGGCAACTGTTCGTCGAGCATGCTGTCGAACCGGCTCCAGCAGCTTCAGGCGGCCGGGCTGCTGGAGAAGCACGGCCCGAAAGGTTCCTACGAACTGACCATCGCCGGGGTCCGCCTCGGGGAAGCCCTGCAACCGCTGTGGGACTGGTCGGAGATCTGGACCGATCGGCCCCACGACTTCCGCTGGCCCTGAACCACCTCGGCAAGGTCGGTGCCGCGACCGCACGGAGTTGTTCACGAATCGATCTCGGTCCCGATCGTTCACGAGGCACCCCGACGCGGAAATCCGGGAATCACACCGCGAACGGGTTGTGCGGGTCCGTCATCGATTCGATCTGCTCGCGCAGGATATCTCCGTGGCCGGCATGCCGAGCGAACTCAGCGGTCATGAACACATAGATCCAGCGAAGGCCGACGAGGGCTCCGGTGTGTGGATGGATGCGGGCCTCGTCCAGGGAGAGCCCCGCGGCGATGGACCGGGCTCGGGCGCCAGCGCGTTCGAACTCCGCGATCACCTCGGCCACGGTCTCCTCATCGCCCACCTCGAACCCTCCGTGTGCCCACAGCGGACCGTCGCAATCGTCGTCGGCGAGTCGTCCGAGCGTGCGCTGGAACCACATTCGCTCAGCGAAAGTGGCATGTTTGATCAGAGTTATCGGCGTGGTCAGCGAGGGTACGAGCCGAGTCCTGGCCTCGGATTCGGACAGGCCACGCACCGTATCGATGAGATCGGCCCGCGCCTGGTCGAGCAGGGCCTCGAGCACCTCACGTTCGGTACCGGCGGTATACGGTGCGACGGTCATGGCGGACTCGTCCTTCCTCGGCCGGTCCGGCCACACGCCGGACAGACCGATCTGCTGGGGTGGTTCGGGGAACGGCTCACCGGAAGAAGCCGGTGCCGGGGTGGTCGCGTATTTCGCGACCGGAATCCTGATTCGGGCCACCGAGAGTGTGCGATCACATCGGAAGTGAGCGCGGCGGACCGATCACGACTCTACCCCGTACCACCGCGATACAACGGGCCCGGCGCGGGGCACCGAGGCCGAAAGTGGTGTTGTGGCCGAGATTTCCGACGAGGAAACGACAGCGTTCGCCGAGTCGGGAGCCGGCGAACGCACCGGCGCTGAACCAGGTGAGGCCCACGGCCGCGAGCGTCCAGCGACACAGATTTCGTTGCCAGGTGACAGTTCTACGCGAAGAGCGGTGTGGCGCCTCGCGCAACCGGGGACCGGCAGGGGATCCACCCGCGCCGCCGGAGGCCGCGCGGGTGGATCGTGATCAAGCGGAGCAGGCAGCGAGGACCAGTTCGCGGACCCGGGCCGCGTCGGCCTGCCCGCGGGTCGCTTTCATGACATCCCCCACGATCTTGCCCGCGGCCTGCACCTTGCCCGAGCGGATCTTGTCGGCGATATCCGGATTGGCCGCCAGCGCCTTGTCCACCTCCGCCTGCAGTGCGCCCTCGTCGCTGACCATGCCCAGGCCCTTGCTCTCGACGATCGCGCCGGGATCACCTTCACCGTCGAGCACCAGATCCACGACCTGTTTGGCGACCTTGTTGTTCACCGTCTTGGCCTCCACCAGCGCGATGACCTCGGCCACCTGGGCAGGGGTGATCGGCAGTTCCTCGAGGGTGACACCGCGCTCGTTGGCCTTCTCGGTGAGGTAGGCGACCCACCAGGAGCGGGCCTCCTTGGCCGGGGCACCCGCATCGACGGTGGCGATGATGAGGTCCAGGGCGCCCGCGTTCACCAGGTCGCGCATGACCTCGTCGGAAATACCCCACTCGCTCTGGATCCGGGCGCGGCGCAGCCACGGGTACTCGCCGATGGTGCCGCGCAGACTCTCCACCCATTCGGCATCGGGGGCGACCGGTTCGAGATCGGGTTCGGGGAAGTAGCGGTAGTCCTCGGCGGTTTCCTTGCGCCGGCCCGGGGAGGTGGAGCCGTCGCCCTCGTGGAAATGGCGGGTCTCCTGGACCACCGTACCGCCGGTCGCCAGAATCGCGGCTTGACGACGCATTTCGAACCGGACCGCGACCTCCACGCTTTTCAGCGAGTTCACGTTCTTGGTCTCGGTACGGGTACCGAAGACATCCGCGCCGACCGGCATGAGCGAAACGTTGGCGTCACAGCGCAGCGAGCCGTGCTCCATCCGCACATCGGAGACGTTCAGCGATTTCAGCAGGTCCCGCAGCGCGGTGACGTACGCGCGCGCCACCTCGGGGGCCCGTTCCCCCGCCCCGGTGATGGGTTTGGTGACGATCTCGATGAGCGGCACCCCGGCCCGGTTGTAGTCGAGCAGGGAGTGGCTGGCGCCGTGGATCCGACCGGTGGCGCCGCCGACGTGCACCGATTTACCGGTGTCCTCTTCCATATGCGCGCGTTCGATCTCGACCCGGAAGGTGGTGCCGTCGTCCAGCGGGATATCGAGGTAGCCGTCGGTGGCGATCGGCTCGTCGTACTGGCTGATCTGGTAGTTCTTCGGCTGGTCCGGGTAGAAGTAGTTCTTGCGCGCGAAACGGCCCCACGGGGTGATGGAACAGTTGAGTGCCAAGCCGATCCGCACCGCCGACTCCACGGCCTGCTGGTTCACCACGGGGAGCGCGCCGGGCAGACCGAGACAGACCGGGCAGACCTGGGTATTGGGCTCGGCGCCGAACGTGGTGGGGCATCCGCAGAACATCTTGGTCGCGGTGTTCAGCTCGACATGGACCTCCATGCCCAGCACCGGCTCGTACCGGCTCACGACTTCGGCGTAATCCATGAGTTCGACGGTGGGTGCGCTCATGGCCGACAGTCTATGCGTACCCCCATATCCGCTCCGGCCTGCGCGGGTCTGTGGACCGGCTCCGCCCCGCCGCACCTATCATGCGGGTAGGTACGAGCCGCCGGTGGACGGTCAGTCCGCCGGGGCGTATTCGCCGAGCCAGCCGGTGACGGTATCGAGGGCCAGCGGATCCATGGTGATCTCGATCGACTCGTACTCGGTGGGCCGGCCGGTGTACGCGGGCTGCATCAGATGATTCAATCCCGCGAGTACGGAGACCGTGGCGTCCGGGTTCGCCGCGAGCAGCCCGCGCATCGGCGCCGCGTTCTGCGCCGGGGACACCTGCACATCCTTCGACCCGAAGAGCGCGAGCACGGGCATCCGCAGCGCCGAGAGCGCGGGCGCGGGATCATAGGACATCAGCGCGGCCGTATACGGGGTGTTCCGCCGGTTGAGGGCTTCGCTGAGGGCGCGCAGGTCCGCGGGCAGGGACCGATTGTAGGTTTCGGCGAGCCGCGCGGCCTTGGTGAGCTGCCCGGCCCGCAGCGCCGCGGTCCAGTCGGTGAGGAACGCCTGATGAGCGGCGAGCTGCTCCGGGGTGGCGCCGGCCGCGGTGAAACTGTCGCGGCCCTGCTCGAGAACGATATCGGCACCGAGGACGGCGGGCCCGGCCAGCAGGATCACGAACGCGACACCGCTGTCCGGCCGCGCGGCGACGAGCGGCGCGAGGTACCCGCCCTCACTGTGCCCGAGCAGGCCGATCGCGGCCGGGTCGATCTCGGGGCGGTCGCGCAGGAACCGCAGTCCCGCCTCGATATCGGCGGCCAGGTCGGAGTAACGGGACTGGTGCAGGTTGCCACCGGTGCCACCGACTCCGCGGTCGTCGGTGCGCAGCACCGCGTAACCGGCGCGGGTGAGGGTATCGGCCAGCAGCAGGAACGGCTCATGGCCGACGATCTCCTCGTCGCGGTCCTGCGGGCCGCTGCCGGTGATCAGGACGACCGCGGGTACGGGACAGTCGGTGGCGGGCCGGGTGAGGGTGCCCGCCACGGTGATGTCCCCGCTCGGATACGAGACCTCTTCGGAAATGTAGGGGTACGGGGGAACCGGCCGCTGGGGGCGGGCCGGGGGGCCGAGCGGTCCGCGGCTCAAAGTGAGTCCGAACGTATGCCCGGACTGCCGGAAATCTCCCACGATGGCCCCGGCCGACTCGTCGAGCCGGCCGACGAAACGCGCATCACCCGGCGCATCCGGGATGCCGAATTCCACCCGGCCGGGTTCGGCCACGACCCCGGTGAGCGGGCGGCGGGTCATCCCCTGGGCGGGGATATCGATGACCCCGCTGTGGTTGCCGGTGATATCCACCGCCACCGCCACGGGCGCCACGGGCGCCCCGGGCACTTCGATGGCACCGTGCCACTGCCCGGCCAGCCGTTCGTCGGCCCCGCGTTCGGCGCAGCCGACGAGGACAGCGACGACCACCGAGACAACCGCAACCAGTAACGCTCCCCTGCGACGGCGCATGATCCGACTGTATCCCCGCGAGCCCGCGTAACCGGCGCCGAGTACCGGACACGCGGCCGGACGGTTCGCCCGGAGCCGGTGTCAGCCGAAGAACGCCTGCGCTTCCTCGTAGCGGTCGGCCGGCACCCGCTTCAGCTGTTTGGTGGCCTCGTGCAGGGGGACCAGCCCGATTTCGGTACCGCGCAGCGCCACCATCTGCCCGAAGTGCCCGGCGTGCACCGCCTCGGCGGCGTGCAGGCCGAACCGGGTCGCCAGCACGCGGTCGTACGGGGAGGGGCTACCGCCGCGCTGCACATGCCCCAGGACGGTGGTGCGGACCTCTTTACCGATCCGGCGTTCGATCTCCACACCCAGCTGCTGGGCGACGCCGGTGAACCGTTCGTGCCCGAATTCGTCGATACCGCCCTCGCGCAGGGCGAACCCGGAGTCGGGGGCCGGATGCGCCCCCTCGGCGACCACGCAGATGAAGTGTTTGTCCCCGCGCTGGAAGCGGCGTTTGATCAGCGCGCAGACCTCCGTCACGTCGAACGGCTCCTCGGGAACCAGGGTCAGATGCGCGCCCGCGGCCATCCCGGCGTGCACGGCGATCCAGCCGGCGTGCCGGCCCATGACCTCGACGAGCATCACCCGCTGATGGGATTCCGCGGTGGTGTGCAGCCGGTCGATCGCCTCGGTGGCGATGGACAGGGCGGTGTCGTGACCGAAGGTGACGTCGGTGCAATCGATATCGTTGTCGATGGTCTTGGGCACGCCGACCACCGGCACGCCTTCTTCGGACAGCCAGCTGGCAGCGGTCAGGGTGCCCTCGCCGCCGATCGGGATCAGGGCTTCGATGCCGTTGTCGTCGAGGGTCTGCTTGATCCGCCCGAGCCCCGCGCGCAGTACATCCGGGTTGGTCCGGGCGGTCCCCAGTATCGTGCCGCCCTTGGCGAGCAGGCGATCGGTGCGGTCATCGTTGTGGATTCGGATCTTGCGATCCTCGAGTAACCCGCGCCAGCCGTCTTCGAAGCCGACGATCGCGTCCCCGTAGCGGCCGTTCGCGGTGCGAACGACAGCGCGGATCACCGCGTTCAGTCCCGGGCAGTCCCCACCTCCGGTCAGGATTCCGATGCGCATGGCGCCCATCTTGCCCGTTCTCGGCCGCCCGCGCCGCTCCGGCCCCGTGAACGTCCGGTAACGGCCGGGAACCGCGTGACCCGAGCGGTATCAGGCCGCGCAGGAACCACCGGTGAATTCGCTCAAATGCTCCGAGACGAGTCCGGCCATCTCGTCGAGAAGATCCATACCGTCGGCGAAAGTGCCCGAATCAGCTTGTGCGGCAAGGGCGATCGCGATGGAGCCGCCGTTGGCCGGGATCAGCCCGAACTGGCGCACCAGATAGGCACCGTCCGGGTCGGGGCCCCAGCCGCCTTTGAACTCGGCGGTGCTGAACACCGATCCCAGACCCCACTGCTGGTTCACCGATACCGAACCCATCAGTTCGACCACCTTCTTCGAACCGGGCAGGCACGGCAGTTCGGCGGCGAACCGCACCTGGTCGGCGAGCGACCATTCCGACTGCCCGAACGACGAATACTCCGATCGGCTGCTCTTCTCCTGGACCACGGTGACCATGTCCCCGCCCTCACGAAGGACGGCCTGCACCGACTGGGCCGCCTCCCGCGGGGTGCCCAGCGCGGACCACAGGGCATCGGCCGCCGCGTTGTCCGAGGCGGTGATGGCAGCCGAAGTGGCGTAGGCCTGCCCGCCCGGATTCTTGCGTTCGGCCGCCACGACCAGCGGAACCTTCATGGTCGACCAGGCCGGCCCGGTGGTCCAGTCGCCCAGATCCACCAACTGGTCCCCACCGACCGGCATGATGGCCAGGCCCAGCTTCCCCTTCTCGGACTGCTCCAGGGCGGCGAAATCGGCGGCGAGAGTACCGGGAATGGTGATCGATACCGCGTCGTCGGCCGCTACCGCCGCCTGGGTGATCGAGGTGGACAGCGGGCGCCGTTCGGTATCGGCGCCGCATGCGGGCACGAGGACCGCGATCGCGAAACATACGGCGAGCGCGCCCAGCCGCCGGGCCGGTGAGAGTTCCCGTTTCGTCTCGGTCGACACTTCGCTCCGCATGACTCTTGCGATCTCCCACAGTCCCGATGAATTCGTACCCGGTCGAAAAACCGTACTTTAGCGGCGACCCTAGCCCGGCCCGGATCGGACCGCGAAATATACGGTGGGGCGGTCCTTTCCGGGCTCGTCGGCAGGTCAGTAGATGTAGACCACCGCGTTGTTCCCGCCACGGCAGGTGACCAGGCCGGCCTCGGCGACGCATTCGAGTGTGTAGGACCGGCCGGTGACCGGGCTGGTCGCCTCGATCGAAACCGGATCCCCCTCGGCGGAGACCACCGTGAGGTCCAGGTAGGCCTGCCGCACCGCTTCGGCGAATTCACAACTGGTCACCGTGGTGCCGGCCGCCGCCGCACCGTAACGCGAACCGCCGGCCGCAGCGGCCGAACAGGTTTGCGCGCCGGCCGGTAGCTCGGCGCGCGTAGTGGTCGTGGCGGTGGCCGTCGTGGTGCCGGAACGGGTCGGGATGGGCGCGGCCGTACTGCGCGCGGGGGTGGTCGTGGCGGCGCCGGGGGTATCGGCCGCGCTCGGCGCCGGCTGGTCACCGGAACCGAGGAACTGGATGCCCAGCACCGCGAGGATCACGACGAGCGCGAAAACACCGATACCGGTCAGGATCGGCACGGCCTTCGACCGGCCGGGCTCTCCGCGTGGCGGCTCCGGCCGCGCGGCGGCGTTCGCGGCGTAGCTGTCCCGGTACCCCGCTTCGTACGCGGCGGCGTAGGGATCGTGCGGCGCGGCGCCCGTGGCGCCGGGTGCGGGGTCGTCGGCGCGGTAGCCGTACAGGCCGCCGAGACCGGGTGAGGTGCCCGGACCGGGGGCGTCGTAACGGCTGGTCGCATCGGCCGCGGGATGATCGCCGGGGCTGGGGGCCGGGTATTCGGCCGATCGGTGGGAATAGGCGCGAGTGGGATCGTCCGCCGGATACTGCGGGGCCTGGTCCAGGGGCGGGAGGACCGTGGTGGCCTCCTCGGACCGGAAGACCGTGGTGGCCTCCTCCGGTGTCGGGGTCGCGCTGTAGATCCGGGTCGCCTGATCGGGTGGGTAGAAATCGGCCACCGGCATACCACCGGTCGCCGGCGCCGAGTCGGCGTGCAGGGCCGGATCCACGGCCGGGTGCAACTGCTCGTTCTGGTACAGGTGGGCGTCGGGGAACGGGCGGATACCGGTTGCCGGAACGGCCGGCTCCTCCGCGGTGAGCGGCATGAGTTCGGTATCGGTCGGGCGGATGGAGGTGGGGTCGCCGGGAATGATCGCGGGCAGCGTGGTGGTGGGGTCGGGGGCGCCGTCGTCGTCACGGCTCGGTATCCGGACCACCAGGGTGGGAATGCCACCGGTCGGCGGCGCGGACCGCGGATCGGGCGACGGGGGAGTTGCGGCGGGTTCGCCGGGCCGGGCGGGGGATGGCCCACCGGGATGCGGCGGGCGCGCCGGGGAATTCAGCACGGTACGGGCCGCTACCGCGAGTTCGCCTGCTGTGGTGAAACGCTCGTGGGGGTCCTTGGCCATACCGTATGCGATCACATCGTCGAGCCCGGCCGGTAATCCGGTTCGCTGTTCGCTTGCCCGCGGCGGTGGTTCGGTGAGATGAGCGCGGATGAGCACGCCCATATCGGTCGCCGGGAACGGGGGTGCGCCGGTGAGGCATTCGTACAGGACACAGGCGAGGGAGTAGATATCTGCGCGTGGGGTGACGGGTACCCGGTCGAACCGTTCCGGCGCGGTGTAGGTGTAGGAGCCCGGTGCCACCCCCGCCTGGGGGATCCCCGGATCGCCTTCGTGGCGGGCGATCCCGAAATCGGTGAGATAGGCGAAATCGGCGGCGGTGACCAGGATGTTCGCCGGTTTGACATCCCGATGGACCAGCCCGTTCTCGTGCGCGGCGTCCAGCGCGGCGGCGATCTGCTCGATCACCGAGACGGCTCGCTGCGCGGTCAGCGGCTCGCCGCCCCGCAGGATCGTCCGCAGGTCCGTGCCGGGCACCAGGCGCATATCGATGAACAGGCGCCCCTCGATGACCCCCCAGTCGTGGATCGGGATGATGTGCGGTTCGGCGAGGCGGGCGGCGGCCTGCGATTCGTGGCGGAAACGGATCTGGTAGTCGGGGTCGCCGGCGAGCGCGTCGGAGAGAAGTTTGAGTGCGACCACCCGATCCTTGACGGTGTCGTAGGCCTCGTAGACCTCCCCCATCCCGCCTCTACCCAGCAGCGAACGCAGTTCGTAGGGACCGAACCGCCTACCGACTTCGGAGCCAGGCGCCTCCACCCGTCCATCCTCTCCACGTCGCGGGCACCGTCTCCTCGGGCGCGCTCTCGCACCCGGCTGCCCGTCAAACCCTGGATTGTCCAGGGGAGACCACACCGTGGTCAAACGCGTACACGATGGCCGCGGCCCGGTCGGTGGTGAGAGCGTGCCGGGCGGCGGTCACGTGCAGGAGGGTGACCGTGAGCGAATGCGCGATCACATCGTGCACCTCGCGGGCGATCCGGCCGCGCTCGGCGGCGGCCGCCTGTGCGGCGCGCGGCCGGGGCGGGTCTCCGACCACGGTAGGACAACGACGCACGTCCGCGGCACGACGATCCACCGGCGCGGAATTCGTAATGTCGATCGTGCCGGCGCCACACCGGATCGGCCGGCACACCGGGACCCGACCGGAAAGGACTCACCTCATGTCCTGGACAGATCAGCATCTGCGCACCGAAATCCTGCACACCGTGCTGGACCGCGCCGGCCACGACCCGGCACGGCCGGACCTCTTCGACGATATCCCGCATCTCCACCGGCTGTTCGGCGGTCCGGAAGGAGTGCTCGCGGCACTGCGCTATCGGTGGAACATCCATCTGGACGCCAAGCTGGAACTCGCCCGATTCCGCGGCTGCCCCGCGGCGCAGGCCTACGCCGAGCTGGCGGCCGAACAGCCCGTGCTGCGCGCGGTACTCGAGGCCCGGACGCAGGCGCGGGTTCCGGTCGCGTAACCGGTTCCGGAGGAACGACCATCCGTTGATCCTCCTCGGCGACGGCCGGATCGAATCGGATCGGACGCGCGCGGCGCGCGCCACGGGCACCCGAGCCCGCGCCCCGTCACAGCGGGGCGTCGGCCCACCACTGCTCGACAGCCTCCCGAGCCGTGGCACCCCAGTAGCGGACGAACAGCAGCGAGTTGCCGCGCGGCGAAGCGATTCCGGTACCGAAACCGACCACCATATTGGCGGTGGACCGGCCGCGGTCGCCGGGTTCGTCCCAGAAATGCGCGGTGTGGATCTCACCGCTCTTCCTTCCCGGCACCGGGTCGTTCGGGGGCAGCGAATCGACCACCTCGCGCGCGTCCGCGGCGGTGGGATAGGTGATGATCGTGTAATCCATCCGGTCGGCGCCCAGGGACTGCTGGCGGCAGTCCCAGATGGATCGCCAGGGCCGGGTTTCCAGTGTCTCCTCGAACGCCGGTACATCGTCGAGTACCGGTATCCGGTCGTCCGGCTCGTACCAGCTGCATACGGCGTCCTGGTACCCGAACCCATCCAGCCGCGACCCCTGCGGCAGCAGGGTCGGGAACAGGCGCCGGGTGCGGTCGTCCGGCTCCTCTGCCGTCTCCGCCGGACCGGGGGCACCGGTCGGTTCCCGCTCCAGTGTCGCGGTCTCCGGGGCGGCAGGTGCTCCGTCCGGCGCGGAATCGTCGCCGCCGAGGATCACCACCACCGCGACCACCACCAGGGCGAGCACGATCAACGGCACCAGGATCGCCACGGCGACCAGGGGGGCCCGGTTGCGCCGCCGGAGCGGCGGAGCGGGGTTCCGGTCCGGGTGGTAGGCGGGATACGGCGCCGCCGGACGAGCGAACCCGCCGGTGTGCTCCACACCGGGCACCGCCGCGAAACCACCCGTCTGTTCGACGGCGGCACCGGGCCGGGCGGGTGGCGGTGTCCCCGGCTCGGCCATGGTGACCGCCGGCCGAGCACCGGTCTGCTCGATCTCCCCCGCCCGACCGCTCGCGTTCGCCGCCACGGTGCCCGGCCCTGCGGGTGGCGGTGTCCCCGTCGCCGGAACTCCGGGAGGTCCTGGGGGCGGACCGGACGGCGGTACCGCGGCACCCGGCGGCGCCGGCGCTCCCGCGCCGGCCGGGTAGCCGGTCTCGGGGGCGGCGGGTACGGCCTGCGGCCCCGCGGGATACCGCACCGTCGCACCGGGATACGCCCCGCTGCTCTCGGGGGACGGTGGATAGCTCTGGGTGGGCGCGGTCCCGGTGAGTGCCTGTTTCGCGGCTTCCGCGAATTCGAGGCAGGTACGGTACCGGTGCCCGGGGTGTTTGGCCATCGCCTTGGCCAGCACCGCGTCGAGCCCCGGTGGCAGGCCGCGCCGTTTGACCGCGAGCGGCGGCGGCGCCAGCTGCAGGTTGCCGTGGATGATATCGGCCGGATTGGGCGAATCGAAGGGCGCCATACCGGTGAGCAGCCAGTACAGTGCACAGGCCAGCGAGTACTGGTCCGAGCGCCCGTCCATTTCGCCGCCGGTCATCTGTTCGGGCGAGGCGAAGGCGAGAGTGGCGGTGAACATTCCGGTCTGCGTCAGCCGCACCGTTTCCGCCCGTAACCGGGCCAGGCCGAAATCGGTGAGGAACACCCGTTCGCCCCGGCCGGCGCCGGCGCGGGCGAGCAGGATGTTGGAGGGCTTCACGTCCCGGTGCAGCACTCCCCGGCCGTGCGCGTAGTCGAGCGCGTCGGCGACACCGTCGATGATCTGCACCGCCTTCTCCGGCGGCAGGGTGAGCGAGTTGACCGTTCCCGCGTCGGCGCCGTCGATGTACTGCATGCACATCCAGAGGTGGTCGCCCTCGGCCCCACGGTCGTAGACCGTGACGATCCCCGGATGGTCCAGTGCCGCCGCCAGATCGGCTTCCCGCTCGAACCGGGTACGGATGGCGGCATCGGCGAAGAGTTCCGGCTTGAGCAGTTTGAGCGCGGTCTGTTTACCGAGCCGGGGGTGGCGGGCGAGATAGACGGCTCCCATTCCGCCTTCACCGAGTAGCCGCTCGATGGTGAAGCCGGCGAACACGTCACCGCTGTTGAGCAAACCGACCCCCTTCGGGTGACTGACAGACCTGTGAGCCTACCGGGCACGGGGCGCCGGTTCCGCCGCGACAACGGGAATCGAGGCAGTTCATCGCGAATCCGGCGAGCCGATCAGCCGGGGGTGACCAACCCGGATTCGTAGGCCAGCACCACGGCCTGCGCGCGGTCGCGCAGATCCAATTTGGTGAAGACCTTCGATACATGGGTTTTCACGGTCTGCTCGGCGATGAACAGCGCCGTCGCGATCTCGGTATTCGACATTCCCCGGGCGAGGAGTTCCAGGATCTCGCGCTCCCGCGGGGTCAGCGACGCGAGCGCGGGCGCGGGGGTGCGACGCGCGGCCCGGCGGGTGGTCACCTCGGCGATCAGCCGCCGGGTCACGGTGGGGGCCAGCAACGCTTCCCCGGCCGCCACCACCCGCACCGCGCGCACCAGTTCCTCGGCGGGAGCGTCCTTCAGCAGGAAACCGCTGGCGCCGAGCCCGAGGGCCTCGTACACGTAGTCGTCGATATCGAAGGTGGTGAGCATGAGCACGCGCACCGGGGGGTCGAACCCGGCCGTGAGAATCGAACGGGCGGCATCCAGCCCGTTCATCTCCGGCATACGTACATCCATGAGCACCACATCGGGCCGCAACCGCGCCGCTTCGGCGACCGCCACCTTCCCGTCGGGCGCATCGCCGACCACGCTGATATCGGGCTGGGCGGCGAGCAACGCCCCGAATCCCTGCCGCACCATCGCTTGATCGTCGGCGATCAATACGGTTATAGCCACGCGCTCAGCTTAATTCCCGGACGCGGCAGGCGTGCGCCGCGAACCCGGGTGGGACCGGGCCGCCGGAATCAGGCGCATACGAGGGCGCCGATCCGGCTCCCGCCGAAAGCCGCGGCAGGGCAGCGGATGACGTGCGGTGGTGGGAAACACCGCGCGAACGGCGAACCGCACCGCGGCAGCCCGCGCCGGGGGACCGGGCTCACGCGGTCCCCACCGATTCCACCGGCAGCGGCGGCAGGTCGGCGGCGACGGGGAACGGAAGATGGGCGCTGACCCGGAATCCGCCGTCCGCGGCCGGTTCGGCGCTGAGCCGGCCACCGACCGCCAGCGCCCGCGCCTGCATACCGGGGATGCCGTGTCCGCCGGATCCACCGGTGACCGGGCCGGTTCCCGGACCGTTGACCACCGTGAGCCGAACCCCCGCCACACATTCGATCGTCACCCGTACCGGCGCGCCCGGCGCATGCCGCCCGGCGTTGGCCAGCGATTCCTGAACGATCCGGTACAGCGCCGAGCCGACGGTGTCCGGCACCGCCGCGAGGGTCCCATCGATCGACCAGGTGAGGTCGACCCCGGCCCGGGTGGCGCCGAGGAACAGCGCTTCCAGATCGGCGGCGGTGGGCTGCGGGGCGTGTTCGGCGAGCTGCCCATCGCTGCGCAGCACTCCCAGTAGGCCGCGGATCTCGTTGAGCGCCTCCCGCGCGGTGGCGCCGATCGATTCGAATTCCGCTCGCGCCGCCTCGTTCACCCCGTCCACGCGGTAGGGAGCGGTCTGCGCCTGGACCACCACCAGCGACATATGGTGTGCCACCACATCGTGCAGATCGCGCGCGATCCGTGCCTTCTCCTCCAGGATGGTGCGCCGTGCCCGTTCCAGATCGCTGAGCTCGGTCTGCCGGTTCAGTTCGGAGCGAGACCGGATCAGCGAGCGCAGCAGCATCGCCACGAACACCAGCCCGCCCAGGGAAAGCGGCCAGGCCCACGGGTCGGCGCCGATCTCCTCCGCCGACATGGCGGCTCCCAACAGCAGCGATGTGGCCGCCCACACCACCATCGTCAGCTGCAACGGCGCCCGCAGGGCCACCGCGAACACCAGAAAGTTCAAGGCCACGATATGCACCACCTGGAACGGCATGGCCTCACCGGGCATATTGGGCACCGTCAGCGCGATCAGCAACGCCGAACCCGCCGATACGGCCCACCCCATGGGCGCGTTCACCCGCATCAGCAGTACCGGCAGCCCGGCGAAGGCGGCGAACAGCGGAGCGAGCGCCAACGGCACATCGTGGGTGAGATGCAGGGTCGACCACGCCACGATGAACAGCACCAGCGCCACCAGGGCCGTCCCGGCATCGAGCCACGGGCGTAGCCCCCACCGGGCGGCCCGCTTCCAGATACCCGTTCGGTCCGATGCCGGTAGCGCGACGCTCGTGTCCTCCATACCCACGACACTAGGAACCGCCGCCCACGCGCACCTCATACCGTGGGGTGAATTCCGGCCCCTACACCGGAGGTAGCGACGGGCGCGTCTCGCCTCCGGGCCGGGGTCGGAAAACCCTCCTGAGCGGGACGACCACGGGCATCGCCGGTTCATAACGTCCTCGGCCATGGCTGTCTCGAACGACGTCGCGTCCCGCCGGGAGTCGCGGCATCCGCGGTTCCCCCGACGTGCGCTGGCCGCACTCGCCGGGCTCGCCGCGGCGGTATCACTGCCCGCCGGTGCCGCTGCGTCCGCTACGCCCACGACCCCGGCCGCGGCCGCGATACGGGCCCTCGACACCCCCGGCGCCACCGCCGCCGTACCGGACGATTTCCGGGCCGTGGCGGGATACCGCCCGGCGCTGCTGGACGGGCTGCTGATCGCCCCGCACGGTTCGTGCTCATCTCCCGTACCGCTGCCGGCCGAATTCGAGACCGCCTGTAAAGCCCACGATCTCGGCTACGACCTGCTCCGCTACGCCGACCGCACCGGGAGTCCACTCGGTCCTTGGGCGCGCCGGGAACTGGACAGCGCCCTCGCCGGCCGGATGCGCGCGGCGTGCGCGCGGCGGACCGCTCCGCTGTCCCGCCTCCGCTGCGAGGTCATGGCCGAGGTGGCGGCGATCGCCGTGGACCTCAACTCCCGGCGGCAACACTACGGCGTTCCGGTCGTGGAGCATTTCTCGCTCGCCGGGCTCACCACCACCTGGCCGGCGCGGACGGCCGCCCTGCTCCTCGTCGTCTACACGGTGCTGCTGCCGGCCCGTGCCGCGGCGCCGTCCCCGTACGCGCCGCACCGGATCGGCCGCCTGCCCGCGCTCCACCCGGCCACCGTCGCCGCCGGAGGTTCTCATGACTGAGTTCGCCGCGGGCCGGTCGCCGCGGGCCGCCGGAGTCGGCGCATTCGCCCGGCGCGTACGTGCGGCCGGTGACCGCTTCCCGCTCCGGTGGCCCCCGGTGGGCACGACCCTGCTCGCCGGCACCGCCACGATCGTCTCGCTGGCTCCCGGTCTGTTACCCCGGACCGCCACCACGCAGGCCGTCCTCACCGGTCTGCTCATCGGAGTGCTGCTCGGCGCGGGGCGGCTCGTCCGGTGCGTGACGCGCGGCAGGTGGCGCCGGAAGACGACGGTCCGGGCCCGGCAGCTCGCGCTCGCCGCCGTGACCGCGGGGGTGCTCGGCGCGGCCTGGTATGCCGACGGATGGCAGAACACCCTGCGCGCGGCCATGGGCTTCGCTGCGACCGGACCCGGGTACTGGGCCGGGTGGGCGGCCGGTGCCGCACTGGTCGCCGTGGGGCTGGTGGCCCTCACCACCGGCACCGGCCGGGCGCTGCGCCGCCTCGGCTGGTCCCGGGCGCTGGTGATGGCCGTGGTCGCGGGTCTACCGGTGGCACTGTCGGGGGTGCCCCCGGCAGTGGGATGGAGCGAGGCCTTCTACGGCGCCACCGGCCCGGAACCGGTACGGCCCGCGACGGTGACCCGGGCGGGAAGTGCCGTATCGCTGGTGAGCTGGTCCACTCTGGGGCGTGAGGGCCGGCGCTTCGTCACGGCCGGACCGCCGGGTGCGGTGCGGGTCTACGTGGGGCTCCGCTCCGCGTCCGACCCGGCCGCCCGCGCCGCCCTCGCCGTACGGGAGCTCGAGCGTACGGGCGGTTTCCGGCGCGCCCACCTGGTGGTGGCGGTTCCGACCGGTTCCGGCTGGGTGGACGGGCACGCGCTGCGCGGTTTGGACACCCGGTTCGGTGGGAATGTCGCGGTGGTGGCGCTGCAGTACTCGCAGGCACCGAGCTGGGCCACCTTCCTCTTCGGCCGCGAGGCCGCCGCCGTTTCGGCGCGGGCGCTGCTGGCCGCCATCGAGGCGCATACGGCGACGCTGACGCGGCCGCCGCGGCTCCACCTGTACGGGCAGAGTCTGGGAGCCCTCGGTGGTAGCGCGGTGTTCGCCGGGGCCGTCGAGCAGAACCACCGGGTGTGTTCGGTGCTGTGGGCGGGCCGGCCGGGCGGCGGCGGCGCCGAGCCCGGGGCGCGCACGGCGCTCCTGGCCAATGCCTCCGATCCGGTGGTGCACTGGTCGCCCCGCCTGCTGTGGCGGCCGCCCGATCTGCGGTCGGCCCGCCGCGACGCGCCGACCCCGCCCTGGCTGCCCGTGATCAGCTTTCTGCAAACCACCGCCGACCTGCTCGGGGCCTTGGGGGTACCCCCGGGACACGGTCATCGGTACGGCATCGATCAGGGCACGGCCCTACCCGCCTGCGGCTCCCCGCGGTGAGCTCTCCGCTCGGGATAGCGGCCGTTTGCCCGCGGGATGCGGGCGAGCGCTGCGGGTGTGGCGAGCGGCGCTCCCGGGCCCTGCCATGCGAACGCATACACGTGTTGGCCTTAAGGTGTCCCACCATGGCTTCACCGAGTTACGACCACCCCCGCCCGAAGCGCTGCCGGTTCCGGCGCGTCTCGCGGCCGGTATGGGTGGGGGCCGCGCTGGTCGGCCTGACGTTCACCGCGGTGTCGCCGCCTGCCTCCGATGCCGTCGCTCTCGACGGATCGGTCGCTGCCCCCGCCGGCTCGGCGGTGGTGAGTCTGACCTCCGGTGATCCGGGTGCGGCCGCCGCGGCGGCGATACCCCGGGATTTCGGAACGCGGATGGGTTACGAACCGGTCGTCCGGCAGGGCCTGCTCGTGGCTCCCGACGGTAACTGTTCTTCCCCGGTGGAGCTACCCCGGGAATTCGATACCGCCTGTATGGCCCACGATCTGGGCTACGATCTGCTCCGCTACGCCGAGCGCACCGGCACGCCGCTCGGCCCGTGGGCCCGCCAGGCGCTGGACCGGGCCCTGGGGGTGCGGCTGCACCAGGCCTGTGACGCGCATACCGCGCCGATGGTGCGCACCCGGTGCGAAACCCTCGCCGAGATCGCGGCCACCGCGGTGGACCTGAATTCCCGCCGCCAGAACTACGGTGTTCCCGTGGCCGAAACCTTCACCCAGGCGGCGACGCAGGCCGCCACCGCCCAGCCGACCCGGCCCTGGTTGCTGCGCGGTATCGCGCTGGGGACGGCGGCGATGGCCGCGCTGGTGCTGGGTATGCGCCGGCTGCATCGGCGGGTGCGGCGTACCGCCGCCCCGGGCATACCGGCACTGCGGGGCCGCGCGGTGGTGGTACCGGCGACGGGAATTCTGCCGCGTGTCCCGCATCCGGGTTCGGGGAAGTCGCTCGCGGCCGGGCTCACCGAGCCGGTTCCGCTGCCGAGCCTGCGTCTTCTACCGGGCACCGCGCACCGCACGGCCGATACCCTGGCCGGACCCGGTTGACCCCTGCTGTAACACGTTCTAGTTTGGGTTCGTGCTCGTTGTGGACGATGTGGTCGAAGTGGACGCCCCCACCGAGGTGGTGTGGTCGGTCCTCACCGATTTCGACCGGTACGCCGACTGGAATCCCTTCATCGGCCGCTGCCGGGCGGATCTGACGGTCGGCGCACCGATCGATATGGAGGTCCGGCAACTGACCCCCCGGCCGATCCACATGCGCGAATGGATCAGCGACATCACCCCTGGGCAAGCGTTCACCTACTCCATGAAACCCCTCCCCCTGGGCGCCCTGCGCAGCAAACGTTCGCACACCCTCACCCCGCTGGCGGACGAACGTACGCGCTACGAATCCCATTTCGAACTCGCCGGCTGGCTGGCACCACTGGTCGGTCTCCTGTTCGGCCGTGGTTTCCGTCGCGGCTTTCCCGGTATGACCACGGCACTCGGCCGAGAAGCCGAACGCCTACACACCCACTGACCTCCCCCGGAACCGGAAACGACAATGGCGGCGCCCCCTTCCGGGGGCACCGCCATCGGTCGTCTACGGGCCGGGGTCCGGCGCGATCAGGCGATCGGGCCGCGGGCCACCTCGTAGGCCGCGCCCACCCGGTACAGCCGGTCGTCGGCCAGCGCCGGGGCCATGATCTGCAAGCCCACCGGCATCCCGTCGTCACCGCTCAGCCCGGACGGTACCGACATCGCCGGATGACCCGCGAGGTTGGTGGGCAACGTGCACAGGTCCGACAGGTACATCGCCAGCGGATCGTCGACCTTCTCCCCCAGCTTCCACGGGGTGAACGGGCTGGTCGGCGAGACCAGCACATCGACCTGCTCGTAGGCCTTCCCGAAATCACGCGCGATCAGCGTGCGCACCTTCAGCGCCTGACCGTAGTACTCGTCGTAGTACCCGGCCGAGAGCGCGTAGGTGCCGAGCATGATGCGGCGTTTGACCTCCGGGCCGAATCCGGCGGCCCGAGTGGCGGACATGACCTGTTCGGCACTGTGGTTACCATCGTCGCCGACCCGCAGGCCGTAGCGCATGGCGTCGAAGCGGGCCAGGTTGGAGGAGACCTCACTGGGCATGACCAGGTAATAGGACGAGAGCGCGTACTCGAAATGCGGGCAGGACACCTCGACCACCTCGGCGCCCAGATCCTTCAGCACACCGACCGCGGCGTCGAAGGAGGCCAGTACGCCGGGCTGGTAGCTGTTCGAGTGCAGTTCCTTCACCACACCGATCTTCAACCCGCTCAGATCGCCCGCCGCGCCCTGTCGCGCCGCCGCGACCACCGGAGCGACCGGTACATCGCGGGAGGTGGAGTCACGGGGATCGTGCCCGGCGATCACCTCGTGCAGCAGCGCGGTGTCCAGAACGGTCCGCCCGCAGGGGCCGCCCTGGTCCAGCGAGGACGCGCAGGCGACGAGCCCGTAGCGCGATACCGTGCCGTAGGTCGGTTTGGTCCCGACCGTCGCGGTGAGCGCGGCCGGCTGCCGGATCGACCCACCGGTATCGGTACCGATGGCCAGCGGCGCCTGATAAGAGGCGAGCGCCGCCGCGGAACCACCCCCGGACCCACCCGGAACGCGAGCGGGGTCCCAGGGGTTGCGGGTCGGCCCGTAGGCCGAGTTCTCGGTGGAGGAGCCCATGGCGAACTCGTCCATATTGGTCTTGCCGAGAATCGGGATACCCGCGGCGCGCAACCGGGTGGTCAGCGTGGCGTCATAGGGCGCCACCCAGTCCTCGAGGATCTTCGACGCGCAGGTGGTGGGCATATCAGTGGTGGTGAATACGTCCTTGAGCGCCACCGGAACCCCGGCCAGCGGGGAGGCCGGCGCGTTCCCGGCGTCGAGCGCGGCGTCGACCTCGGCCGCGGCCGCCAGCGCCTGTTCGCCCGCCACATGCAGGAAAGCGTGATATTCACCGTCGACTTCGGCGATCCGGTCCAGGTGCGCCCGGGTGACCTCCACCGAGGACACCTCGCGTGCGTGGATCCGGCTCGCGAGCTCGGCCGCGCCGAGGCTCGTCAGTTCGCTCGCGCTCATTCCCCCTCCCCCAGGATCTGCGGGACCAGGAAACGCTGGTCCTCGGCGGCGGGCGCACCGGAGAGCGCCTGCTCCGGGGTGAGCCCGGGGCGCACCTCGTCGGGCCGGGTCACGTTGGTCACCGGGTCCGGCGACGAAGTGGCCGCGACATCGGCGGCGGCGACCTCGGAGATGGTCCGCACATGGCTGAGGATCGAATCCAGCTGTCCGGCGAACTGATCGAGTTCGACCTCGGACAGGGCGAGCCTGGACAGCCGGGCGAGGTGTGCGACCTCGTCGCGGGAGATGGCGGTCACCGCGAACCCCTTTCGGCAATAGTTTCGACTACGGATCACGAGCACCGAACAGCCTAATGGTGTGGCCCTCCGATGCCGGTCGGCAGGCCGCGCACGACCGGTCCGCAACCCCGGCCCCACCGCCGGGCCGGCGCCCGGAAGGGTTCCGTCCGGTCCGTCCGGTGCTACCTCGCCTGCCGGAAGGTAATCAGAAAGCTGTACATTTCACACGATCCGCCCCGGTGAACCCCGGTCGGCGAGGAGAATTCGAGTCGATAACCCACCAAAATGGGTGTAAGGATGAGCAGACCGGGTATCCGTTGAGAGCCTCGGTCGCAGAAGGAAAGGGAAACGCACGTGTCATATCTGCTCCGCGTGCAACTTCCGGATCGTCCGGGAAGCCTCGGATCGCTAGCGGTAGCGCTGGGGACCGTCGGCGCGGATATCCTTTCGCTGGACGTGGTGGAGCGCGGCGCCGGATTCGCGGTCGACGACCTGGTGGTCGAAATCGCCCCGAACGCGCTTCCCGATACGCTCATCACCGCCGCGGAATCACTCAGCGATGTCCGAGTCGATTCCATCCGGCCCTACTCCGGAGTGCTGGACACCCACCGCGAACTGGAACTCATCGATACCGTGGCCAGCGCCCGCGACGACCGATTACAGGTACTTGTCGACGGAGTGCCGCGCATCCTGCGGGTCGGCTGGAGCACGGTGCTCGATATCGGCGAGCACGGCGTCTACCGGGTGGTCGGCAGCCAGAGCGCGCCCCAGACCCAGGCGGCGTCGGTGCCGTGGATGCCACTGCAGAAGCCGACCGCGCTGGACGGCAACGCCGAATGGGTCCCCGAGATCTGGCGCGATATGGATACCAAGCTCGCCGCCGCCCCTCTGGGCACCTCGAGCAAGGCCCTGCTGCTGGGCCGGCCCGGCGGACCCGAGTTCCGGCCGTCGGAGGTCGCGCGGCTGGGTTACCTCGCCGGGATCGTCGCCACCGTCCTCAACTGACCGGCCGCTCCTACGCTACTGCCCGCTCCCGGGCTCCACGATCCGCCACCTGTCCGGTTTACCCGGTGGGTAGGCCACGGTCAGGGTATCGCCCACGGCCGGCCAGTAGGCGGCATCCCAGACCAGGCGCCCGTACACCACCCGCCCCGGCTCGGTCGGACCGGTGAGATTTCCGGTGATGGTGACGAACTGTTCGCCCATCGCCTCGGGCCGCGGACTCACCCCGGTGAGGTGCAGCGACCCGAATTCCGCCTCGGCGGGCAAGGTACCGCCGCGCCGGCCCCGGAACACCAGGACGAGCATTCCCACCAGTGCGGCCACCATGATCGCCAGCATCGCCAGTTCGAACACCCCACCATGCTAGGCCTCCGCCGCGATACCGCGGAGCCCACCACTGGGCGCCGCCGGACCCCGGGGCCGCCATGAGCCTGCGCGCCGAACATTCACGGCGGGTCCCGCTGGATCCTCGCTCCGCTCGGCCGAATCGGAACACCACCGTGGCCCAGAGGAGCACGGCCGTGTGGGTGACCGAGCCGGAACCGGGCGGCACCCCGGAAACCGGCCCACCCGCGGGGCCGGACACGCAGCGCATGAGTCGACCGTAACGGGGTATTTCACATTCACCGGATGTGGAAGGAACGGATCGACATGCCGGAAACTACGATTCGAGCAGGTGTCATGGGAAGCCGCGTAGTCAGCCTTGTCGTACTCGTCTGGTTCGTGGCGGGGATTCTCGCCGCATGGCAGCGGGGTTATTTCAACGAACCACCAGAGGAATGCTCCCACCTCGCGACGCTGGCGGTCACCGTGGTCGCCGGCCCGCTCAACTACGTGGGACTCAATCCGCGGATGGGATGCACACTGCCGGAGCCCAGTAAATAGCCCGGAGTCCGGTCGCCCGAACGGCGGCCGGACCCGAGGAACGGCTCAGGAAACCGTCAGTGTGCTGGTGCCGGCCTCGGAGCGGCGGACGCTCCACACCCCCGTACGGGTTCGCGAGGAACGTCCGTTGCCTCGGTCCACCAGTGTGCGATCACCGGTGGTGTACACCAATTGCGCACCGCGCGTATTGGTTTCCGGGTTCTGGAACAGCTGGATCAGCCGATCGGTCTCCTCGGCCGTCAGGCCCGCGCCGATATCGTCGACCACAAGCACTTTCCCCGCGTCGAGAGCGTCGAGCAGGACCGGCAGCAACCGCAGCAGGGCCAGGGTCGCCGACGATTCCTCGGCGAGGGTGAACACCGGTTCCACCCCGGTGTGCACCAGCCGCAACCCCACGCCGCGACGGGCCACCATCCGCGCGTACAGGGCGTCGCGGGCGTTGCGCATATTGGTCAGCTCACGGGCCAGCTGGGCCGAGGTGAGCCCGGTGTCCTGTTCCAATTGCGCCGCGTGGGCGGCGGACAGGGCCGCGTGATCGGTCTGCGCGCTCAACTCGGCGATATCGGCGTCGAGATCACGCAGATAGTCGGCGTAGACGGGATCGTTCTGGGCGATGAGCAGATCGGTGATCCCGAGATCCGCGGTCTGCAGCAGGGTCAGCAACCGGGCCGCGTTCTCGGTGGACCGGGACAGATGCGAACCGACCCGCAGTTCCGTCGAGTCGATATCACCGGGCCCCTGCAGTACCTCCAGTACGGTCTCGAACCACCGGTACGCTGGGACCAGTGCCTCGGCATACATCTGCCCCGCCAGGCCGAGCAGCAGCGCGTTGGGCCGCACCAGCGGTACCAGCGCGGTGATACCGAAGCGCGCCGCCTCGAACATGGGCCCGACCCGGACGGCCTCCCCTTCCCGTTCGAAGACGATACGTTTCCGCGACCGGGGATGGCTGTACAACCATTCGGCCGCCACATCGGCGGTATCCAGGCGGAATCCGTAGGTGTACGGGATACCTTCCGCGATGAACACCGCCTCGAATTCCGAGGGCTGTCCGGTATGGGCGAGATGCGGTGTGCGCACCGGCCCCGCGTACGGATCCCATCCGGTCACCGACCGCAGTACCGCGTCGCGCATATGCCCGAGTGCGTCGACCAGGTTCGACTTTCCGGCCGCGGGCCCGCCGTGGACGGCGGTGACCGGCACGGCCACCGGCGCGACGCCGCGGGTCAACCGCAGTTCCTGAAGATCGGCCAGTGATTTGTGGTTGGACACCCGAAAACTGCGCAGCATGCCGCCATCCTGCCGTGTCCGGGCGCCATCCCGCAGAACCACGAGCGGTTCCCGTGTCAGACGCCGCGGGATGGCCGCCGCTACTCGTCCGCCTTCGGCTCGGCGGGCGGGCGCACCGCCTCGGGCCCGGATTCGAGCAGAATCCGGAAACCGTCCTCGTCCAGGATCGGAACCCCGAGCTCTTCGGCCTTGGCCGCCTTGGAGCCGGGGGCATCGCCGACCACCACGAACGCCGTCTTCTTGGATACCGATCCGGCCGCTTTACCCCCGCGCTGCAGAATTGCTTCTTTCGCGCCGTCGCGGGAGAAACCCTGCAACGATCCGGTCACCACGATGGAGAGGCCCTCGAGCGTGCGCGGTATCGATTCGTCGCGCTCATCGGCCATCCGCACCCCGGCCGCCCGCCACTTGTCCACGATGGCGCGATGCCAATCCACGGTGAACCATTCCGCGACGGCGGTCGCGATGGTCGGCCCGACCCCCTCGGTGGCGGCCAGATCTTCCAGCGAAGCCTGTTCGATCCGTTCCAGACTGCCGAACTCTCCCGCCAGCGCCCGCGCGGCGGTGGGCCCGACGTGCCGGATGGACAATCCGACCAGCACCCGCCACAGCGGCCGGTCCCTGGCCGCCTCGAGATTCTTCAGCAACCGGTGGCCGTTGGCCGAGAGGCTACCGTTCTTGTTGACGAACAGGGTGACCTGCCGTAACCGGTCGGCATCGAGGTCGAACAGATCGCCTTCATCGGTGATCGCCCCGGAATTCAGCAGCGCGATGGCCGCCTCGTACCCGAGCGCCTCGATATCGAAGGCGCCGCGCCCGGCCACATGGAACACCCGTTCCCGGAGCTGGGCGGGGCAGGTGCGCTGATTGGGACAGCGGATATCGGCATCGCCTTCCTTCTCGTAGGCGAGTTCGGTACCGCACTCCGGACAGTGGGTCGGCATCACGAAGGCGCGCTCCTCGCCGGTGCGGGCGTCGACCACCGGACCGAGCACCTCGGGAATCACGTCACCGGCCTTGCGGATGGTGACCGTGTCCCCGATCAGCACACCTTTGCGCACCACCTCCGCGGCATTGTGAAGAGTCGCCATGGCGACCGTGGAACCGGCGACCACCACCGGCTCCATCACCGCGAACGGAGTGACCCGCCCGGTACGCCCGACGTTCACCGCGATATCGCGGAGTTTCGTGGTGGCCTCCTCGGGCGGGTACTTGTAGGCGATCGCCCAGCGCGGCGCCCGGGAGGTGGATCCGAGCCGGCGCTGCAACAGCAGTTCGTCGACCTTCACCACGAGGCCGTCGATCTCGTGCTCGATATCGTGCCGGTGCTCGGCCCAGTACGCGATCCGCTCGAGTACCGCGTCGATACCGCTCACCAGCCGGGTGTGCGGGGAAACCGGCAGCCCCCAGGCCGCCAGCGCCCGGTAGGCCTCGTGCTGGGAACGCGGTGTGTACCCCTCGGTGCGACCCAGGCCGTGGCAGATCATGCGCAACCGCCGCCGGGAGGTGACCGCGGGATCCTTCTGGCGCAGCGAGCCGGCCGCGGTGTTGCGCGGGTTCGCGTACGGGGGTTTGCCCTGGGCCACGATCTCCGCGTTCAGCGTTTCGAAATCCTCCAGCCGCAGGTACACCTCCCCCCGGACCTCGAGCAGTTCCGGAATGGGAAACTCCGTATCGCGAACCAGTTCGCTCGGTATGTCCTCGATGGTGCGGGCGTTGAGGGTGACGTCCTCGCCCGTGCGTCCGTCGCCCCGGGTCGCCCCGCGCACCAGTTTGCCGTTGCGGTACACCAGATTCAGCGCCACCCCGTCGATCTTCACCTCGCACAGGTAGTGCAGATCCGGACCGGTCTCCTCCTCCACCCGGGCCGCCCAGGCCCGCATATCCGCCTCGGAGAAGGCGTTGTCCAGGGAAAGCATGCGCTCGAGATGGTCCACGGGGGTGAAATCGGTGGCGAAGCCGCCACCCACCAGCTGGGTCGGCGAATCGGGGGTGCGCAGATCGGGATACCGCTCCTCCAGCGCCAGCAATTCCCGGAAGAGTTCGTCGAATTCGCCGTCGGAGATGATCGGCGCATCGCGTACGTAGTATCGGAATTGATGCTCGCGCACCGTTTCGGCGAGTTCCTGCCAGCGGGCACGCTCCGCACCGGCGGCCGGTGCGGGAGCGGCTTCTCCGGTGGCGGTATCCGGTTCGGTGGGGCTTCCGATCTCACTCACACCACGCAGATTAGCCCAGCCCACCGACACTTCCGCGCACCGTAACCGCACGTCGCCGCCCATGACCGGAGCGGCGGCGCGGGCCGCGCCCACCGGTCCGGCATCCCGCCGGCCGGCGAATCCGGCCCCGGTACGCGCCGGCGCCGGAACAGGGGAAAACCGTTGCACCGGAGGGGCTTTCGAGACAACGACCCGACGATGGGCCACCGAGCCGGCCGTTCGACCCGCGGGCAGGGTGTGTGACCCCGGCACGGAATCAGCGCGCGGCGAGCGATTCCGGATCCTGCGCGAAGGCCCGCGCGGTATCGGCGGCCAGGCGCAATGCCTCGCGTGCCCAGCTCAGCGGCGCACCGGCGAGTCCGCAGGCCGGGCTCACCGACACCCGCCGGGCCAGTTCGGCCCGCGGGAAACCGAGGCGGTCCATCAGCCGCGCACCCGGTTCGGCGAGTTCCCGCCAGGTCACCGGCACCCCGGGGCGCGCGGTGGGAACAACGCCCAGCACCAGGTGTTTGCCCTGATCGATGGCGGCCCCGAGGGCATCCAGGCCCGCGGTCCCGGAGAGGGTCGCGAGATCGAAGCCGAGCGCGCCCGCCGCGGACCGGGTCAAGAAGGCCAGCGGCGGCGGACTCGCACAGGTGTGCACCAGCACCGGCACCGACCGGTCGGCCGATACCGTATCGAGAATCGCCAGCGCCTCCGGCTCGGGCATCGCGGGGACGGTGTTCAGCACACTGGCACCGCGCAGCGAACCCGCGAGCACCTCACCCAGCGACGGTTCGTCCACCTGCAGCACGACCTCGGTTTCCAGCCGCGCACCCACCTCGGCGAGATGGGCGGCCAGTCCCTCGGCCAGCGAATCCGCCAGGTCCCGCACCGCTCCCCGATCGGTGAGCACCCGGTGCCCCCCGGGCAACTCCACCTGCGCCGCGAGTGTCAGCGGACCGGCGGCCTGTACTTTCACCGGCCGTCCCGAACCCCGCAGCCCGGCGTTCTCCCAGGCTTCCTGCAGCGCGTCCAGATCGGTGCGCAGCAGATCCCGCGCCCGCCGCGATACCGAACCCGGCCGGGCGGCCAGCCGGTAACCACGCGGGGTGGTGTCGAATGGCATATCCACCAGCAGGGCCGAGGCCCGGCCGATCATATCCGCGCCCACCCCGCGAGCGGGGAGTTCCACCAGATGCGGGAGTTCCGGCAGCTCGCCGACGATCACCGCCGCGGCCTCCCGGGGATCGGTCCCCGGCCAGGACCCGACCCCCGTCGACGCGCCGGCCGGAAAACCGGCCGCGGTCATCGCGACGCGCCCGCCGGCGCGGTCCGCGCGGTCGCGGAAATGGTTCCGCTGCCGATCACCGCGTCCCCGGCGGTATCCGGCCGGTACAGCACCACCGCCTGCCCCCGCGCGACCCCGCTCAGCGGTTCGCGCAACCGCACCGTCAGCCCGGCCCCGACCGCTTCCGCGGTGGCGGGCGCGGTGCCGCCGTGCGCACGGACCTGCACCACACAGTCGACCGGACCCTCGGGTGCCGAACCGCTCGTCCAGACGGCCCGTTCCGCGTCGATGGACCAGACCTGCAGATCGTCGGCCGACCCCACCCGCACGGTGCCGGAGTCGGGATCGATATCGGTGACGTAGCGCGGTTTCCCGTCCGGGCCGGGACCGGGCAGGCCCAATCCCTTGCGCTGGCCGACGGTGAAACCGTGCACACCGTCGTGCCGGCCCAGTTCGGCGCCCTGGGAATCCACGATCGCCCCGGGACGGATACCGATCTTCGCGCCCAGGAAGGCCCGGGTATCACCGGAGGGGATGAAGCAGATGTCGTGGCTGTCCGGTTTGTTCGCCACCGCCAACCCCCGCTCGGCGGCTTCGGCACGGATCTGCGGCTTGGGGGTGTCGCCCACCGGGAACATCGCCCGGGACAGCTGCTCGGCGGTCAGTACCGCGAGCACATAGGACTGGTCCTTGTCGGCATCCACCGCCCGGCGCAGCACCCCGTCGGCGAGCCGGGCGTAGTGCCCGGTGACCACGGCGTCGAAACCCAGCGCGACCGCCCGGTCGGCCAGTGCGGAGAACTTGATCTTCTCGTTGCAGCGCAGGCAGGGATTCGGTGTCTCCCCCGCCGCGTAGGCCGCGACGAAATCGTCGATCACGTCTTCTTTGAAGCGGTCCGCGAAGTCCCAGACGTAGAAGGGGATACCGAGAACGTCGGCGGCCCGGCGGGCGTCACCCGCGTCTTCCTTCGAGCAGCAACCGCGCGACCCCGTGCGCAGGGTGCCCGGCGCGGACGACAGTGCCAGATGCACCCCGACCACCTCGTGCCCGGCATCGACGGCCCGGGCCGCCGCCACCGCCGAATCGACCCCACCACTCATCGCGGCGAGTACGCGCATGCGCTACGCACCTCCTCTCGCACCGGCCAGGCCCGCGGCCCTGGCTCGTTCCACCACTTGCGGCAACACATCCAGCAGGGCCTCGATATCGGAACGCCGCGAGGTATGCCCCAGGGAGAACCGCAGCGAACCCCGCGCCTCCCGGGCCCCGACGCCCATGGCGATCAGCACATGGCTGGGTGAGGCCACCCCCGCCGTGCACGCCGAACCCGTCGAGCATTCGATTCCCGCGGCGTCCAGCAGCATCAGCAACGAATCGCCCTCGCACCCGGGGAAGGTGAAATGGACGTTACCCGGGAGCCGGCGGGCATCGTGCGGGCCGTTGAGTACGGCGTCGGGAATCATCTGCCGTATCCGGGTGATCAGCTCGTCGCGCAGCCCGGTCAGTTCCTTCGCCCGGAAGTCCATTTCCGCCACCGTCTGACGCAGTGCCGCCGCCAAGCCCACCACCGACGCCACATCGGAGGTCCCGGAACGCAGATCACGTTCGTGACCGCCACCGTGTAGCAGCGGTACACACCCCACCTGCCGCCCCAGCAGCAACACCCCCGACCCGTGCGGCCCACCGAGCTTGTGGCCGGCGAAACTGGCCGCCGCCAGCCCGGAGGACGCGAAATCGATCGGCAGCTGCGCCGCGGCCTGCACGGCGTCGCTGTGCATGGGCACACCGGCCGCCTGTGCCACCGCCGCCAGTTCGTGTACCGGCTGGATCGTCCCGACCTCGTTGTTCGCCCACATGACGGTGACCAGCGCCACCTCGTCGGGATACTCGGCCAGCGCCGCGCGCAGGGTTTCGGGAGTCACGATGCCCTCGGCGTCGACCGGCAACCAGGTGACCCGAGCCCCTTCGTGCCGCTCCAGCCATTCGACGGCATCCAGTACCGCATGGTGCTCGGTGGCCCCTGCCAGGATCCGGGTACGGGCGGGATCGGCGTCGCGGCGGGCCCAGTAGATACCTTTGATCGCGAGATTGTCGCTTTCGGTGCCCCCCGAGGTCAGGATCACCTCGGATGGCCGCGCCCCCAGATCCGCGGCGATGGACTCCCGCGCCTCCTCCAGCCGCCGCCGGGCCGCCCGGCCCGATCCGTGCAGCGAGGAAGCATTACCGACCTGCGCGAAGGCAGCGGTCATCGCCTCGACGGCGGCGGGCAGCATCGGTGTGGTCGCCGCATGATCGAGGTAGACCGTCGTGGGCACACCGCTGACAGCACCCGGGAAAGCCGACTTCATGACCGACAAAGCCTATCCCACCGTTGACCTGGTCATCTTTGGGGTCTCCCCCCTCCTTCTACAATTTTTCTACAAATTCCACACGATTCATAACAGTGCAGGCACCACCGACATTCCTCCATTTACCTGCCCGGATGACAGAGATGGCGCCGGCATAACCGTGGCCTTGAACGCCACAGACTGTGCCGTCGGGCCGGATGGGCCCACCCCCGGGAGCAGCGCGGTTGGAGCCGACTGACCAAGTGGGGTTTCCCATCCCGCTGGTGGAAGGGAAACGGCGTCTGTCACTCCGCACGCCACGCCGCGCGGAATACCCGGGGGTGTCGCTGTGCGGGCTCAGGACATGCTTGACCGAACGTCATCAGCTGATACTTGACCGTTGGTCGGGTGTTGAACAGTGTGCCCGTTCCCGATGGTGCTGACACGGAAACGCCGCCGGGTCGGGGAGCCGGCGGCGTTCTGGTGAAGAGTCGACGCCCGACATGCGCCTCTCGGCAAGTGGTCGCTCGCAGCGACAAAAGGGGTGGGGCCCGGGGCTGTCCAGGACGCCGACAATGGATTCAACCCCGATGGTGGGTCTGCTGTTCCGCTTCGCCGCTGTGATACCTACTACCAGGCCGTTGGGCCTCGGATACGCCTGGGTGGCCCGGCGGCCGCGACCTCCGGGCTCGGCCGCCGACGTCCGGCTGCGCACCGGCTTCGGCCACCTGCTGCTCACCGTGCCCGAAGACCGCCCTACTGCTCCCGGGTCGATGCCGGGTCAGGGCTTGTCGGGGTCGAGTGCGTCTTTGACTTTGCCGACGAGTCCGGCCTGGGTGCCCAGGGCGGTGGAGCGGGGTTTGCCCTGGGAGCCGTCGTAGGTGGCATACAGCTTCGGGTCCGGCGGCGGCGGCGCCGACGCCTTGTCCCCGAGGGGCTGGGGGTCGGCGAGGAAACCGTTCTCGTGCACGCCGTCGGGTGCGGTGCCCGAGGCCCACCTGCCCTGGTCGGCTTCGGCTCCATCGGACAGGTGCCAGAGGCTGGTGGCGTGTTCGGAGTGTTCTTGGTCGAACAGCGCGTTGGGGGCGACGGCGCCTTCCAACCCGTCGGCTTTGAGCTGTTCGATACCGGACAGCCACATGTTCTGGTGGTAGGTGTCGCGGGCGAGGTTGAACTTCAACATATCTTTGACACCTGGGTCGTCGGTCATGTGATAGAGCCGCGCGGTCTGGACCCTGCCCTGGGCTTCGGCGGTGACGTTGGCGTAGAAGTCGGCGAGCAGGTTGCCGCTGGCCACGATGTAGCGGCCGTTCCAGGGCACCCCGTGGTGCGTAACAGATTAGCCGTCGCGGCAAGCGGTGATCTACTGGCTCGACGGGCTGGGAGTGGGTGGTCAGAGCAGGAGGTGGAAGATGTCGAAGGCGACCTTCCATTCGGCGGTCCCGGGGTTCTTTCGGTCCGGCTCGATCGTGACGAATGTGTGCGCCAGTGCCACGCTCAAGCCGCCTGCAATCAGCGGCAGTCGCTGCTCGGTCGCCTCGGAAAGGGTCATGTCCAACGGTGGCCGGGCCGTCAGTTGATCGAGTATGGGCTGTAGTTCGATCTCCTGGTCCAGTTTCTCGAACCGGTGGATGCTCTCCTGTAGTCCTTTGGTGATCGGGAGGTCCCCCGGTTCGATCACATCCCTCAGATTCGCCTTCGCCGAGGCCTTACCGATGAGGATCAGGTCGTAGATTTTCTCGTCGACGAAATCCGTATACCGCTCGAGATCGTTCCGGTCGACTTGCAGGCCGGCCACTGCCCGGAAGAATTGCTGGAATTTCACGGTACCCATTACTGGCATATCGTCAGCTCCTGTCGAAGTATTCATGGATTTGGCGAACCGCCATCGCGCCTTCGCCGACAGCGGATGCGACCCGCTTCACGGAGCCGCTACGGACATCGCCCGCGGCGAACAGGCCGGGCAGGCTTGTTTCGAGCGTCCTCGGCGACCGGGCACCGGTCCGCTGTGTGCCGTCGCCTCGGGCGGGGACCGCGCCCATGCCTGTGAGGACGAAGCCGTGGTCGTCGAGTTCGATCGTGTCGGCCAGCCACCCGGTGTAGGGCATCGCCCCGATGAAGACGAACAGGGCGCGCACCCGGAGAGTGTCCTGCTCCCCCGTGTGATTGTTCTCGACCACGATCTCTGCGAGGTACTTCTCCCCGTGGACCGTACGAACCTCGGTATTGCGGTGCACGGTCACCCGCGGATGGCGCTGTATCTGGTCGACCAGATACCGGGACATACTCTTCTCGAGGTCACCGCCGCGGATGAGCAGGTGGACACGGGAGGCACTGCCCGCGAGAAACACGGTGGCCTGTCCGGCGGAGTTTCCGCCGCCGACGATGGCCACTGGGTCGGTGCCGCACATCCGCGCTTCCTGATGGGTCGCGGCGTAGTACACGCTCGTGCCCTCCATCGCCTCGATCCCCGGAACCGTCAGCTTGCGGTATCGCGCCCCGGTGGCGAGCACGACGGCCCGGCCGCGAACCACACCGCCGTCCGCGAGCCGGAGCGCGTGATGCCCGCCCTCGGGCACCAAACCGGTCACCTCCGCCGACACCAGCAGCCCGGCACCGAACTTCCCGGCCTGGATCACGGCCCGCTCCGCCAATTCGGCACCGGAGATACCGGCCGGGAAGCCGAGGTAGTTCTCGATCCGGGAGGAGGTACTGGCCTGCCCGCCCGCGGCGATCGATTCCAGTGTCACCGTGTTCAGCCCGTCCGAAGCGCCGTACACCGAAGCGGCGAGACCGGCCGGTCCCGCCCCCACCACGACGAGGTCGGACACGTCCTGGGTCGCGTCCCGGACGGGATCCGGAGCCGGAAGCCCGACGATGCGGGCGAGTTCGGCGTTCGGCGGATTGCGCAGCACCTTCTCGCCGTGCCAGATCACGACGGGAGTGTCCTCGGGCGCGACGTCGAGGCTGCGCAGCAACTGCTCGGCCCTTTCGTCCTGCTCCAAGTCGATCCACCTGTGTGGCAACCGGTTTCGCATGGCGAACTCGCGAAGCCGCAGCGTATCGGGTGAATAGCAGGAGCCGATTATCCGGAATCCCGAACCGAGCCCGATGAGCAGGTGCCGGCGGACCAGGTAGGCACGCAGGATCAGATCGCTGAGCACGAGATCGTGAGCCACCAGTTCGCGCACCCGGGCGGCCGGCACGACGAGTATCTCACCGTCCTCGATCGCCTCGGCGGTAAAGAACGCCACCTGGCCTTCCAGCAGCCCGAGCTCGCCCAGGAATCGGCCGGGACCGTGCACCCGCAGTATCCGGCGTTCGCTTCTTCCCTCGCCCTCGTCGATGATCGCGACCTTCCCCGAGAGGATCACGAAGAAGTCCTTGCTGGGTTCGCCCTCTCGGACCAGCACCTCGCCGGCGCGTACCGGCCGACGCGCGCCACCGGATTCGAGCGTCGCGACCTGGTCGTCCGTCAGCCGCGGAAATGCTCCCAGCTCATCCGGGGTCTCGTCGTCGACCTGCGGGATGTCGCGGAGGGAAGTCGCGTCCTCAGACGAGGTTCTGGTCGACATAACACCAGCGCCAATCTTCGCCCGGCTCCATCGACTGCACGATCGGATGACCGATGACGCGAGCGTGCGCGCTCGCGTGCTTGCCCGGTGAGGAGTCGCAGCAACCGACGTGTCCGCACGTCAGGCACAGCCTCAGATGTACCCACGGGGTGCCGAGGCGCAGACATTCCTCGCAGCCCTGCGGGGTCCGTGGTGCGACGGGGCGGATGGCGGTCACGTGTGGGTCCACAGGGACAGAAGTCATGACTTGGTCTCCTGGCCTGCCTTTTCCGAGAGTGCCTGATCGAGCCAGGCGCGCAGTTGTGGTACCGGAGCGGCTCCGGCCTGACGTGCCAGGACCCGGCCCCGGTCCACCACGAGCAGAGTCGGCACGGCGCGGACGGTGAATCGTTCGGCGGTCGCGGGCGCAGCATCCACGTCGGTCTTCACTAGCTTGATCCGACCCGCGCGTTCCCGGGCGAGCTGCTCGAGTGCGGGGCTGACCATGCGGCACGGGCCGCACCAGGTGGCCCAGAGGTCGACGAGCACAGGCACCGAGGAATTCTCGGCGATCTCCGCGAAATCGTCATCTGCTGCCGAGGCGATCCAGGGCAGCGGCTCATGGCAGTTACCGCAGCGCGGTATGCCTGCTCCCGCTGCGGGGACCTTGTTCATCTTCCCGCAGTGCGCGCATTTCACCGTTTCGGATCTCATGACGGCGCCCTTCTCAGGCCGCCGCCACAGCGGGTTCGGCGTAGGCGACAGCGAGCTCGCCGCCGTCCACCGTGACCCGGATGACGCCTCCCGGCTCGATCTCGCCACGCAATAGCGCGCGACCTATCTTGGTCTCGACCTCGTGGGCGATGTATCGCCGTAGCGGCCGCGCGCCGTAGACCGGGTCGAATCCGTGTTCGGCGATGAGCCGGCGTGCTTCCGCGGTGATATCCAGGCGTATCTGCCGCTGCTCCAACCTGTTCCGGAGGTCGATGAGTTGTAGATCCACAATGTGTTCGATCTGGGGCAGGGTGAGCGGGGTGAACAACACGATGTCGTCGACCCGGTTGAGGAACTCGGGACGGAAGTGGCCGCGAAGTTCCCCCAGCACCCGCTCGCGTGCGTCCGGCTTGATCTCACCGTTGGCTGTGACGCCGTCGAGGAGGTGATGGGATCCGATATTGGAGGTCATGATGATCACGGTGTTGCGGAAATCGACCTGCCTGCCCTGGGAGTCGGTGATCCGGCCGTCATCGAGCACCTGCAGCAGGGTATTGAAGACGTCGGCGTGGGCCTTCTCGATCTCGTCGAAGAGCACCACGGAGTACGGCTTGCGGCGCACCGCCTCGGTGAGCTGGCCACCCTCGTCGTAGCCGACGTACCCGGGGGGCGCGCCGATGAGCCTGCTCACCGTGTGCCGCTCCTGGTACTCGCTCATGTCCAGGCGCACCATATTGTCTTCGCTGTCGAAGAGGGCGCCGGCCAGTGTTTTCGCGAGCTCGGTCTTGCCCACGCCCGTCGGGCCCAGGAAGATGAACGAGCCGATGGGGCGGCGCGGGTCGCGGATCCCGGACCGCGCCCGGATCACCGCGTCTGCGACCAGTTGTACCGCCTCGTCCTGGCCGACGACCCGTTCGTGCAGAATCTCGTCGAGCTTGAGCAGCTTCTCGCGCTCACCTTCCTGTAGCCGGGCGACGGGGATGCCTGTCCATGCGGCCACGATCTCCGCGATCTCGTCTTCGGTGACAACTTCGCGCAGTAGCGGATTCCCGCCTTGCCTGGTGGTCAGTTGCTCCTCTGCCGCCTCGAGCCTGCGTTCCAGCTCGGTGATCTCGCCGTAGCGCAGCTCGGCGGCCCGGTTGAGGTCGTAGTTGCGCTCCGCTTCCTCGGCTTCGTGGCGCAGTCGTTCCAGCTTTCCGCGCAGTTCCTGCACCCGCCGGATCGCCTGCCGCTCCGCCTCCCACTGAGCGTGCCGGGCGTCGGCTTCGGCGCGCAGGTCGGCCAGTTCCTTGCGCAGCTCTTCGAGGCGCGCCTTGCTGGCCGCGTCCGCCTCCTTGGACAGCGCGGCCTCTTCGATCTCCAGGCGGGTGACTTTACGGGTGAGTTCGTCGAGTTCGGCAGGCATCGAATCGATTTCGGTGCGCAGCCGCGCGCAGGCCTCGTCCACCAGATCGATCGCTTTGTCCGGAAGGAAGCGGTCGGTGATGTACCGGTGCGAGAGGGTCACCGCGCCCACCAGTGCACCGTCCTGGATCTTCACGCCGTGAAACACCTCGAGGCGTTCCCGGAGACCACGCAGAATCGAGATCGCATCCTCGACGGTGGGTTCGTCGACCAGAACCGTCTGGAAGCGGCGCTCCAGTGCCGCGTCGGATTCGATGTGCTTGCGATACTCGTCGAGTGTGGTGGCACCGATCATGTGCAGTTCGCCGCGGGCGAGCATCGGTTTGAGCATATTGCCCGCGTCGAGCGATCCCTCCCCGCCGACCGATCCGGCGCCGACAACGGTATGCAATTCGTCGACGAACAACAGGATGCGGCCCGCTGCCGCCTTGACCTCGGACAGCACCGCCTGCAGTCGCTCTTCGAACTCGCCGCGGTATTTCGCCCCGGCTACCAGGGAACCCATATCGAGCGAGAAGATCGTCTTATCGCGCAGGCCCTCGGGCACATCGCCGCGGACGATGCGCTGGGCCAGACCCTCGACGATCGCGGTCTTGCCGACGCCGGGGTCGCCGATCAGTACCGGATTGTTTTTCGTCTTCCGGCTCAGGATCTGCGTTACCCTGCGGATCTCGGCATCCCGGCCGATGACCGGATCGAGTCTGCCTGCCCGTCCTTCGGAGACGAGGTCGCGTCCATACTTCTCCAAGGCCTCGTACGCACCTTCCGGGGTCGCCGAGGTGACGCGCTGATTGCCACGCACCGCGGTCAAGGCAGTGAGGAACGACTCTCGCGTGATCCCATGACTCGCGAGGACCCGTCCGGCCGCACTGGCCGACCCCTCCTCGGAGAGGGCCATCACGAGATGCTCCACCGAGACATAGGAATCCTTGAGCCGCTTCGACTCCCGCTCCGCGGCATCGAGCAGCTTGGCCAGCCGCTGAGTGATCATCACCTGACCGGGCGTCGCACCGGGTCCGCTGACCTTCGGCCGGCGCGACAGTTCACGCTCCAGATCGGATCGCAGGGCATCGACATTCGCCCCGGCCTGCTCGAGCAGTCTGGGCACCAATCCTTCCTGCTGGTCGACCAGCGCGAACAGCAGGTGCTCACCGTCGACCTCGGTGTGCCCCATTCTGGTCGCTACATTCTGCGCTTCCTGCAGGGCTTCTCGTGACTTCTCGGTCAGGCTGCCGGTGTCCATGGGGGCGTCCTCCTTCTGCGGGAAGCGGCTTCGAGTTTCTCGATTCGATCCAGCAGATCGAGCACGAGCCCGATTGCCGAGTAGTTCAGGCCCAGACCGGTTCTCAGCCGTTGGATGCGGGCCGCATGGGCCACTGCGGATGGTTCGAACGACATCTCGCCGCCGGCATCGCGGTGGGCGTCGAGCAGTCCGAGAGCGACCAGTTTTCGGGCCAGGTCGGGGTGTAGCCCGGTTCGTGCGGCGAAGGCATCCGGCGACAATCCGGTACGGCGAACCAAGACGTACCGGGCGCCCGGCAGTGGTGTGCTCATTTCACTTTCCTCGGATCGAAGTTCGATTCGGCGGCCAGTTGCTCGAACAGACCCCGTTCGCGTGCGGTCGGTTTCGACGGCACCATCACCTTGATCTCGGCGTAGAGGTTGCCGGCGGGGCCCCGTGGATTGGGCATTCCTTCTCCGCGTAAGCGCAGCTTCCGCCCCGTCGAGGAGCCCGGCACCACTTTGACTTTCGCCTCCCCGCCCGGGGTGGGCACGACGACGGTCGCGCCGAGAACCGCCTCCCAGGGTGATACGGGCAGGTCGACGTAGATGTCGCGGCCCTGTATCCGGAATCGGGGATGCGGCCTGATCCGCACCACGAGGTACAGATCCCCGGGCGGCGCGTCACCACCGCCTCGACCGCCCTGCCCGGCCAGCCGGATTCGCTGCCCGTCCAGGACACCGGCCGGAATGTCGACGTCGTACTGTCGTCCGTCCAGTCCGAGAGTGCGTTTGCCGCCCCGATACGCCTCTTCCAGCGTCAGTTCCAGTTCCGCTTCCTGATCCGCCCCGGGAATCGGCCCATACCCGCCACCGCCGGTGAACATCTGCCCGAAGAGGTCCTCGAAGTCGACGGGGCCTTGGCCACCGAAACCACGACCGAAGTGCACCCTTGCGCCCCCGCCGCCATAGCCCCTGCCACCGTATCCACCGGCGCTTGCCCGGACCCGTCCCTCGTAGTCCTCGGGCACCCGCCGGAAGTCCTCACCGAATCGGTCGTAGCGTTTGCGGGTGTCCGGGTCGGACAACACCTGGTAGGCCTCGTTCACCTCCTTGAACGTGTCTTCCGCAGTGGGGTCCTTGTTCACATCGGGGTGATATTTGCGAGCCAGCTTCCGGTACGCCTGCTGGATCTCGTCGGCGCCGGCGCCACGCGGGACCCCGAGAACTTCGTAGTAATCGCGCGCCATCGCTGCTCATCCCTCGGGCCGGCTGACGACCACCGCGGCGGGACGCAACTGCCGCCCGTTTTCGCCGTAGCCGGGGCGCACGACCTCGGTCACGGTCCCCGAGTCGAGGTCCGGGCGATCCACCACACCCACCACTTCGTGCAGTTCCGGGGAGAACGGCACACCGACCTCGTCGTGGCGCTCGAAACCGAACTGTGACAGCACCTGCACCGCCTGATCCCGGATCGCCTTCACACCCTCGACGACAGCTTGCGGATCACTACCGGCGTGGGCCAGCGCGAGCTCCAGATTGTCCAGAACCGGCAGCCACGCCGCGGAAACCTTCGCCACCTCCGCAGCGCGTTCCCGGCCCAGATCCTTGGCATAGCGTTTGCGCAGGTTGTCCAGATCCGCGAGGGCCCGGCGCCAGCGGTCCTCGAGTTGAGCCGACGCGGTCTCCGCACCGGTGGGATCAGGCGGCGCCGCGGCCTGATCCCGATCGGTACCCTCGGTGGCCGGCTCGGTCGTCGAACGATCTGCAGAGCTCTCCATCGCGTACCTCAGCTCCGGTCGAATTCGGCGTCGATCACGTCGTCGTCCTCCGACGACGCGGTGTCTGCGCTGCCTGCCCGGTGTCCGTCGCTACCTGCCTGGGCCGGTGCGAGCCCGTACAGCAGCTGCTGCAACTCCGAGGTGAGTGGCTGCACCTCCGCCGGTGAAGCACCCTCGTTCACAGCCTTCCTCGCGTCGGCGATCAGCATCTCGGCGCGTGCCTTGTCGTGCGGCGGGGCACTGTCACCGAGTTCGGCGAGCCGCCGTTCCACCTGATAGGCCACCGAATCGAGCGCGTTGCGCGCATCGACCGCTTTCCGTAGCGCCTCGTCCTCACTCCGGTTCCGTTCGGCCTCGGCCAGCATGCGCTCGACCTCGCCCTGGTCCAGATTGCCCTGCTCACTGATCGTGATGCTCTGTTCCTTACCGGTGTCCTTGTCGCGAGCGGTGACATTGAGGATGCCGTTGGCGTCGATATCGAAAGTGACTTCGACCTGGGCCTCGCCCCGTGGCGCGGGGCGGATGTCTTCCAGCCGGAACCGTCCCAGCACCCGATTGTCAGCGGCTCGTTCACGTTCGCCCTGCAGCACCACGACATCCACTGCCGACTGATTGTCTTCCGCGGTGGAGAACACTTCACTGCGCCGAGCCGGGATCGTGGTGTTGCGCTCGATGATCTTGGTCATCACCCCGCCCTGGGTTTCGACGCCGAGGGACAACGGAGTGACATCGAGCAGCAGCACATCGGAGACCTCGCCCTTGAGCACGCCCGCCTGGACCGCGGCACCGAGCGCCACGACCTCGTCGGGGTTGACGCTCATATTGGGGTCCTTGCCGCCGGTGAGCCGGCGCACCAGCGCCTGCACCGCCGGAATACGTGTCGAACCGCCGACCAGGATCACCTCGTCGATATCGTTGGCGGTGACCTTGGCGTCACTCATCGCCTGCTTCACCGGACCGAGGCAGCGTTCCACCAGATCGGCCGTCAGATCCTCGAACTTCGACCGCATGATCGTCGTGGTGAGATGCTTGGGACCGTTCGCGTCAGCGGTCACGAAAGGCAAATTGACCTGCGCCTGCGTCACCGAGGACAACTCGACCTTGGCCTTCTCGGCCGCCTCGAACAGGCGCTGCAACGCCTGCGGGTCCTTGCGCAGATCGATATTCTCCGCACGCTGGAATTCGTCGGCGAGGTAGTCCACCAGACGCCTGTCGAAGTCGTCACCGCCGAGGTGGGAGTCACCGGCCGTGGACCGCACCTCGACCACCCCCTCGCCGACATCGAGCAGACTCACATCGAACGTGCCGCCACCGAGGTCGAAGACCAATACGGTCTCATGGGTCTGCTTGTCCATGCCGTAGGCCAGAGCCGCGGCGGTCGGCTCATTGATGATCCGCAGGACTTCGAGGCCTGCGATACGACCGGCGTCCTTGGTGGCGTTACGCTGGGCGTCGTTGAAATAGGCAGGAACGGTGATGACCACTTCCTTGACCTTCTCACCGAGGAATTTGCTCGCGTCGTCGACGAGCTTGCGCAGCACCAGGGCACTGATCTCCTCCGGCGCGTACTTCTTACCCCGCACGTCGAATCGTGCCTCACCGTTGTCCCCCGGCACGACGTCGAAACTCACCGCTTTGGCCTCCTCGGAGATCTCGTCGAAATGACGTCCGATGAAGCGTTTCGCCGAGTAGATCGTGCCCTTCGGATTCAAGATCGCCTGCCGACGGGCGAGCTGACCCACCAGGCGCTCGCCGCTCTCGGTGAACGCCACCACCGACGGCGTCGTCCGTGCTCCTTCGACATTGGAGATCACCACCGCCTCGCCGCCTTGCCAGCTCGCGATGACCGAGTTGGTGGTGCCCAGATCGATACCTACTGCAGTTGCCATGACTCATTCCCTTCGATCGGTCCGGCCGGTGAGCAGGCAGACGGCTTCGTCCGCGGCGGCGACGTCGGCGAGGACCTCGTAGCGACGTATTTGTAATGACTGGATAGAGGTCAAGTCGTGCCGACCGTCCGGCAGCGCCTGACGAGCGGGCCGAGCACAGCGCCGACAACAACACCAAACACCAGCCCGAAGAAGGCGAGCGTGAGGCTCGTGAGCAGCGGCTGGACTCACCCGGGTGAACAGCCGAACGGTACGCCGGCAGCGGCGACTGGCGGCGCTTCTCATCCGTAGTCGCACCGGCCCGCGACGGCTCGGCCGACGATCACCGGTCGTGCACCGCGCCAGGTCGGCCGGAGAGGTATCGATGTCGCTTCCGGCGGCGGCACAGCTGTCCACGTCGGCAACCGACAATGCTGGTCGCCTCGGAACCGCCGCGGAGGTCCCGGCACTGAACTCTGACATCACGCCCCCTCGGCGTCGATGGTTCGAGGTTCACCGAACCGCGCACGCGTACCGGCTCGGCGGTCCGGGCAGTAGGGTTGAACTCACGCACGGTCCAACCGCATAAAGTTCTTCATCCGCCTGTGGACATACGATGAGACAGGAGACGGCTACGACCACACTCCACACCGGCGCGGCTCCAGACCGACCGTTCAAGCGGCTCGTGTCTACGGGCTCAACGCATTAGCCGCTACATGGTGCTTCCGTAAGCAGAACTCCCGATACGCAAAATTATTGCAGCCGACGCATCCTGTGACAAGGTTCCGATCGAGTCGAAAGCAAAGGCGATTAGGCCTAGACAAACCCTCCCCCGGAACCATACGAAATACAACTGCCTCAGCTTCAGGTAGAGAGTCAGGTCGTCGGCAGGGTGTCCATCCCGCCGGGTCGCGGGCCCAATTCGGTTTCAGGCCGGCGGTCACTCGGGCATCGCTGTCCCAAACATCGCCAACCGATCGCATGGATGCCGGATAAGCTCGCAAGACAATCGTTTCAGGGAGTGCCGCCAACGTGCATCGGCGGCTCATGAGCGAATCCTTTAACGCCCCCGCGATCTCATCACGACAGCCACAGCATGGTGCGACGCGGTGACTACAAGCCGGAAATCTTTTTCGACTCGGTCGGATTCGAGTCGTCAGTTATCGGCGGCCGGCGTGAAAATCCGTTGTCCGGCAACCAAGTTTTTCCTCGATGACTCGATCGACGCCGGAGCGACTTGCATAAACTGAGGCGTTCTGCGCCGGGCAGATCCGAACGAGCGATCAAGACGACACAGAAATTTCCGTCGACCGCTGTGGCACCTGCGATCGTGGAGCTATCGCTACTCCCCGGCCCTATCGAGATACCCTAGAACACACCCGGATTTGCGTTCGTCGCGCCAGCGAACTCGGCTCGGAAACCGCGGCGCACGAGCCACACTCCTGCCGGTCCGGCGAGGCCTGTCGTGTGCTCGAGCTCCTCGCCTCTGCTTCAACCGCTGGCGGTCGGTTCGAGCTGCTCCCACCGATGGCGTGCAGTACGGGTAAGGACGTGAGATGTCCATCCTAGAAGTGCGGGTCATCGCCGTGACATAGATCTTGGTCTCGCATTCACCAGAGACGCCGTCATGGTGTGATTCGGTGAGTACACCCTCCGAGACGGAGAAGATTCACCGAGGGCCTCGGGCCACCAGTCGTCGCTGCCGGCGATCAGTATGTGCTGCTGGTCGGGGCCGAGGGTCTGCCACCAGGACGTGAGCCGGTCACGGGCGACGTCGTAGCGGCTCGGCCGCCTCCGCTGAGAGCCGGTACCGCGCCGGTATCCGATCAGCACTGGGGACTGCTGTGAGTTTGGTTGACTCGCGGGTTTGGTCTTTCAGGCCGCGAGTGCGGGCCGGTTTATTGTCTCAAACTCGATCGGGGTGAGGCGGCCGAGTCGGCGTTGCCGACGGGTGCGGTGGTAGGTCTTCTCGATCCAGACCACGATCGCCATCCGGAGCTCGTCGCGGGTCGCCCACCGCTCCCGGTCGAGAACATTCTTCTGCAGCAACGCGAAGAACGACTCCATAGCAGCGTTGTCACCACACGCCCCGACTCTGCCCATCGAACCTCGTAATCCATTGCTCGACAATGCGTTCACGAACTTCCGAGAGCGAAATTGACTGCCCCTGTCGGAGTGGACGATCGTCGCGGTAGGCGCTCGGAGAGTGACGGCATGGTTCAGTGCCGACACCGCCAACGACGCCTTCATCCGCGAATCGATCGAATACCCGACGATCCGGTTGGAGAACACGTCCTTGACAGCGCATAAATACAGTTTTCCTTCACCGGTGCAGTGCTCGGTGATGTCTGTCAACCACACCGCGTCCGGAACGGCGGCAGTGAAGTGGCGTCCGACGAGGTCGTCGTGGACCGGCGGGCCGGCCTTGCGGTTCAGGCCGCGTTTCTTGGCGAACACACTCCAGATCCGCTGGGCTGAACACAACCGGTGGACCCTGTTCTCGCCCGCACGGATACCGCGGGCAGGCAGCTCGTCGGCGATGAATCGGTAGCCGAAAGCCGGGTCGTCGGCATGGATGTCGAGAGCGGCGTTGATCAGATGGGCGTCGTCCCAATCGCGTTGCGAGACAGGGCATCGTTTCCATTTATAGAACGCTTGGGTGGAGAAGCCGAGTACCCGGCAGGTCACCGCGACGGGGATACCGTCAGCGGCCAGGTCGAGGACCAGCGGGTAACTCATTTTGGGTTGACGTCACGCGAGAAATAGGCGACCGCGCGGCGCATGACCTCGGCTTCTTGTTCCAACTGACGGATCCGTTTACGCGCTTCGCGCAGCTCGGCCGACTCGTCACGGGTGGCGCCGGGCCGGTGGCCGTCGTCGATATCGGCTTGCTTGAGCCAGTTCTTCACACAGCTCTGCGATATTCCGAAGTCCTTCGCGATCTGGGTCAACGAGATCTCGCCCTTACGGGCGACCGCGACGATGTCACGGCGGAACTCTTCGGGATATGGCTTCGGCATGAGGGACATCCTTCCAGCGAGGAGCGATCCTCACAGGTCAGGAGTCAACCAAACCGGGGGCAGTCCCCTGTGTCCGGTGACCTTCTGGAACGGTGCCGACCAGCCGTCAATCGCCGATTTGGGCAGTTCGCGCTGCGGGTCGGCCGGCAATTGACAGACCGCGTCGCGAGGCTGTCCCGAGAAGCAGTGGGCGGCGCGCCACTTTACCGCCAGCGCGCCGCCCGGGCTCGCCGGCAGTCCCCGGTGATGTGCCCTGCGAAACCGCGACCCCGCGCTTCTTCCCTGCACCTAACTCGCCCAGAACGGATCCACAAAGCGTCAGCCGCGCCGGAGAAGGACGTCCGCGGCCGGATCGTTCGATGGAACGCCGACCCGCGGCCGTTCGGCCCAAATCTCCGACGTATTGCGCGCCCGGCACCAGCCGAGGAGATTGCTCAGCGAGTACTCCGCTCATCGACCGGCCGCCGGAACACGGCAAAAGCCGTCGGCGATCGAGTTGGAAGTGCACGCTTCTCACGCCATGATCATCACGCCTCGTTCGACCGATTGCTGTGGTCCTCGAGGCGTTGTCGCTGCCGGACCCCGTACGCCGCCTCCTTGACCGCGGTGTCGTCCTCGAGACCGGACCCGAGCGCCCCACCGATGGTCGCGATAGACGCCAGCAGCCAAGCAAGGGTGAGGTAATCGGAGGAGCTCACCGCGTGCTCCAGAACGCGGGACAGCAGTACCGGGGGCAGAGTCAGGCATACAGTTAACAGCAGCAGGCAGAACAGGGCCACGTGCAGGACGCCGACGCCGATGACCAGAGTGACAACGGTCGCGGCGTTGAAGAGCACCGATCGACTGCGCCCGGTCCGCCCTTTCGGCCGCTCCCAGAGTTCGTGGGCAAGGATCAGCCACAGAACCATTGCCAAAATCGACAGGACCGTCGCCGCGCTCATACGCCAGGGACCCATCGTGTCGGCAAACATCCAGATCGTGCTGGTGGCCAGCGCGATCGCTCCGGTGGCGAAAGCACCGGCCAGCACCTTCGACAGCCCGGTGACCAGCCGCCACGGCCGGTTGGCCCGCACCATCCCCGACAGCAGGCGCAGTCGCTGCAACCCCGGCGAAGTGAAGTACCGGATACCGCCCTCGATCTGCTCCGACGGGAACCGTCGCGCCGCGCCGGGAGGCGTGAGTTCCGGGTCATCGAGTATGTGGGTGATCGCGAGTTCGGTGACAATGCGCAGGCGTCGCTCGATATCGATGCCGCCCACTCCAGGCAGGGAGATGAGCGCGAAGGCGTGGTGGGCACTGACATCGGCTACCACCGGCAGGGTGTCCTCCCGGCGCGGCAGATCGGTGAGGTACACAACGAGGTCTTCCGCTTCGGCGGACGGATTGACCGTGTCGATCACGTCGGCGAAATCTGCTTGCTCGTCGGGAAGATAGGGCTCGCGGCGCACGGATGTCGTCCACCGACGCTCGAGACGGTCACGGCCCAACAGGCGCGCCGGCAAAGACTCCGCGAGGTGTTCCGCCACAGTCGCAGCCTTGCCCGGATCCGCGAGCAGCAACACCGAAACCTGCTCGCCGGCCGGACCGGATCGGCCGACCGCCCCGTGCTCGTTCGCGTTCACCTGCGACGCATACCCTCGCGAGCTGTCCCCAAACTCGACCGGAAGCGGCCTCACGATGGCAACCTGTCCCCGTCGCACTGAGCCGCCTCGGTTATGCAAGCACTGAGAGCGGGGATACGCTCACATTCCAACTCGCCGTGCTACGCCAAGCAACTCGGTCGACCGGCGACGAGGCTGTCGATCACCGGGTATCGTTGTTTTGAGCCAGAAGTATCCTAACCGAGGAACTTCGCGGCGTGGCGGATGATCGCGACCTCGGTTTCGAGTTCTCGTCCCCGGCGGCGGGCAGCGCGCAATTCAGCCGACTCCACCGACGGGTTGCCCAGACGTAGTCCGTGATCGATGTCGTCCTGGCGCAGTCATTTCGACCGCGTGACCGGGTGGATGCCCAGTTCGGCAGCGGTATGCTTGGCGGGTTTACCTGCCTGAACCAGAGCGATGGCTCGGGTCCGGAATTCGGTGGGATAAGCGCGTGGCACGTGGGTCAGCCTTTCGGTAAGGCTGTCAGTCAGCAACCCGAATTGGAACCCAATCGGTGAGGCACGTCATCATTGTGACCTAATCGTGCAGCATTCCCCTTTTGAACTTGTGTAGCGGAGCAGGTCGCTGTATTCGACATCGAGCTCGGCAAGTTGCGTCCATGCCTCGTGCATCTGCTCCGAACGAGCCCCCGAGGCGGCCAGTTCGCGCATCGCCCGCTCGGCGGCCGCGGCCATCCGGTCGATCAATGTGCCGATCGTCCGCGGATGGGCAACCATCCGCGACGGCTCGATGGTGGCAGCCAATTCGTCGATTTGGGTGATGAGTTCGATTCGACGGCCCTCACACTGCGCCGCCGCTGCCGGCATGTCCGTGCACATACGATGTAAACGGACGAGTTCACGTGCCCACGCGCAGATCGGGTTTGAATCATCGGCGTTGGTGCATAGCGCGATCAACAGGCGGTCGCGGGTGGGCAGGTTGGATAGACGCCCGCGAGGGATCGTCAGTGTGCGCGTCAAGTTCTCCTCCCATCCAGAGACAGTCGGGGGATTCCGCCCGCGGAGGCCGCTGTGCGTGCGAAGGCACATCTCACGTCCTCACCGGCTGTCGGAGCGCGGGAGACCTGCAACTGGCCGACGCGCCTGCCGGATAGGCCATTAAGGGCGGGGTGGTGTAGACGATGAACGCCGCCAAGCAGGGCTACACTGGGCACGTTCTGGTAGGGGAGTCGACGCCCAACATGCGCCTCTCGGCGAGTGGTCGCTCGTAGCGACAAAATGGGTGAGGCCCGGGGCTGTCCAGAGCGTCGACAGTGGGTTCAACCCGGGCGGTGGGTCTGCTGTTCCACCTGGCGCCGTGATCCGCGCTACCGGGCCTCGTGGGCCCAGTAGCCGTGGACGCTGGTTCTGCGAGGAACCCGTTCGTGCCCACTCTGCAACAACCGTGTGGCAGAGGAGACAAACACGCGAAGCCGACCGGGCCGGCAGGCGAACCGAAAGTTTCCGGTTCAACGCGGCCGGGCAGCGCTGGGAGCAGTCCATCGGGTTGAGTCCAGCAGGATGGTGTACGACCGGGACGCCGGACCGAGTCTGAGCGTGTCGTAACCGGGAAAGGGGTGGTCACCGCGTGATCCTTCAGAAGACCTACCAAGTCATTCAGAAGGAAGAAGACCACGCGATGACCTCTGTCCAGCGTATCGACTCGAACATCCCTTTCGCCGAGCAACTCGCCGCCGCGAGCCCGGATCTGCTCCGTCAGATGCTCGCCTCGTTCATCCAGACGATGATGAGCGCCGAAGCCGACGCCGTCTGTGGTGCCGAGTACGGCCAGCGCAGCGACGACCGCGTCAACTCCCGTAACGGTTACCGCCACCGTGACTTCGATACCCGGGTCGGCACGATCGACATAGCGATCCCGAAACTGCGGCAGGGATCGTATTTCCCGGATTGGCTGCTCGAGCGGCGCAAACGCGCCGAACGAGCCTGGCTTCGGTGGTAGCGACGTGCTATCTGCTGGGGGTATCGACAAGGCGGATGGAGAAACTCGTCGAGTCCCTGGGGATCACTTCGTTGTCGAAGTCGCAGGTGCCGGTCATGGCTGCTGACCTGGATGCCCAGGTCGAAGCGTTCCGCACCCGGCCTCTGGATCAGGGCCCGTACACGTTCGTCGCCGCTGATGCGCTGGTGCTGAAAGCCCGCGAGAACGGACGTGTGGTCAACGTGCACTGTCTGGTCGCGACCGGCGTCAATGCCGATGGCTACCGTGAGATCCTCGGCCTGCAGGTCACCAGCGGTGAAGACGGCGCCGGCTGGCTGGCGTTCTTCCGTGACCTCGTCGCCCGTGGCTTGACCGGGGTCCAGCTCGTCTCCTCCGACGCACATGCCGGCCTGGTGGCCGCGATCGGCGCGACATTGCCCGGCGCGGCCTGGCAGCGATGCAGGACCCATTACACGGTCAACTTGATGCCGGTCTGCCCGAAAACATCGTGGCCCTGGGTGCGGACTCTGCTGCATTCGGTGTTCGACCAAGCAGATCCGGTATCCGTTGCCGCCCAATATGATCGGATGCTCGATGCTCTGTCGGAGAAACTGCCGAAAGTCGCTGAGCATCTCGATGCGGCACGGGCGGATCTGCTGTCGTTCACCGCGTTCCCGAAACAGATCTGGCGCCAGATCTGGTCGAACAATCCCCAAGAACGGTTGAACAAGGAGATCCGGCGCCGCACCGATGTGGTCGGGATCTTCCCCGACCGCGGTTCGATCATCCGCCTCGTCGGCGCCGCCCTGGCCGAGCAACACGACGAATGGATCGAAGGACGTCGCTACCTCGGACTCGACGTCCTCGCCCGCACCCGAGCCATCACCACCACCGGCCCCGATAAACAGGGGGACACCCCCGCAGAACTCACCGCCTGACCAACACCCGGATCAGCGGTGACCACCCCTCCTACACCACGCCACAGGACTTGACCAGGACCACCTGAGGAAACGCTGTGCCGACTTCATGACCAGTAAAGGATAGCCGTCCCACACACCTCGATATTCCCGGCTGGGATTTTCGGCCCCGTCTGCGGTCGGGTGGTTCGGACCACCTCGCGTCCCGGGTCTTCACTCCCGCCGGTCGGTCGCCACACTCCCTCCGCAGTCGGCTCATCTCCTTCATGAGCCGCTCATCCGGCGGCGCCGCAGAGACGGTGAACACAACTTTCGCTATTCACCTATTGAACGTGCCGTTGTTTAGCGGTACGGTAGTCAGTGTTCCGATAGGCGCTCGAAGCAGTGCGACCACCCCGCCCACCCCGGGTGCGTGACCGAGTGAGGACCCACGATGAACCGAAACCCCCAGCAGCGCACCCGCCGCCTCGCCGCCCGGATCGCCGCGATCACCGTCCTCGCCCTCGCACCGCTCACCCTCACCGCCGGCACCGCCCTCGCCGACGCTTCCGGCCACAGCTTCGGCGATAGCAGCAGCTGGAACGACGGCGAGGGCCACGCCTGGAACGACGGCGGCTTCGGCTGGGACGACAACGGCCACTACGGCTACCGCGACCACCACCGCCAGGACTACGACGGCTGGAACGACCACCTCAACAGCGGCCACAACCAGTACCCCGACCGCCACGACCGGGGCCGCGGCCGCGACTACGACGCCCCCGCGCACTGGAACCACGACCGCCCCGGCCCCCGCGGCGGACTGCCCGCCTTCCCCGTCCCCAACCCCCACATCCCCGCCGCCCAGCCCGGCCTGCTGCCACCCCTGCCCCTGCCCGGCCTCCCGGGCCTGCTGCCGGGCACCGGCAGCGCCGGCTGATCACCAAACAAAGCGCCGTTACATAGCGGCGCATATGTCGGCGAGTCGTCATATATGAACAGCAGCGGCCGGATCCGTTCTCGGACCCGGCCGCACGCTCCGGCGCATCACCCCGCGACGGCCCCGGAATCCTGAAGCTGCCCCGAGCCGCAAAGTAGCTTCGTGCTCAGGCTGACTCGGCTACTGTTTCCGGGCGTGCGTCAGGAGTGGTCGACCGAGGGTTCGATCGGGGCGTGGACGCTGGTCGGGGATGACTGGCACCGGTAGGGAACAAGACCGGTGCGACGCGTCTCAGGTTCGGTCTGGTGCTGAAGTTCTCCGAGACCGAGGCCCGGTTTCCTGCCCGTCCGGAAGAACTGTCCACTGTCGCGGTGGCGTATATGGCGGATCAGATGAAAGTTGATCGCGGATTGCTGAGTGAGTATCGCTGGTCTGGGCGCACGATCGAGTACTACCGGGCGCAGGTACGCGATGCGTTCGGGTTCCGGGAGCTCTCCCGCGGTGACGAGGACAAGCTGGCGGCCGAGGTGTGCCCGGTTGAGCTGCGCGACGAGCAGTTGCGTGAAGCGCCGCTGGTGCGGTGCCGCGGTGAGCGGATCGAACCGCCGGGGCACATTGAGCGGATCATCGGGTCGGCGCGGGCGAGTTTCGAGAAACAGTTCTTCGAGCGGACCGTTTCACGGCTGAGCGAGCTGTCGGTCGACCGGTTGAACAACTTGGTCGCTGTCGGTGCTGCGCCGTTGGAGTCCGACCCGGGTAAGGTCAGTCTCGATACGCTGTTGCGGGAGGTGGACAAGCTGGCCGCGTTGCGAGCCCTCGAATTGCCCACGGACTTGTTCGCCGACGCCAGTGACAAGCTGGTCGATGCCTGGCGGGCGCGGGCGGCACGCATGTTCGGCTCGGATTTGGCTCCGCTCGATGGTGTGGTGCCCAAGGCGTGGCGGAAGGCGGTGGTTGATGAGAAGGGTCGGGTCGAGCGGATCCCGTACGAGCTGTGTGTGCTGGTCGCGTTGCGTGATGCGATCCGCCACCGCGAGATCTACGTCGATGGCGGCAACCAGTGGCGCAACCGCGAAGACGATCTACCCGGCGATTTCGACACCGCCCGCGAGGTGCACTACGCCGCGATCCGCCAGCCCCTGGATCCAACCGAATTCATCGCCGGGCTCCGCCAGCGCATGACCGATGCCCTGACCCGCCTCGATACGGGCCTGGCTGAGAACACCACCGGCGGTATCCGGTTGACCCGGTGGCGCGGTGAGCAGTGGATCAGCGTGCCGAAGCTGGAGAATCTGGAGAAGATCAAGGCCGAGGTCGCACGGCGTTGGGGCACCCTCGATCTCCTCGATGTACTCGAAGACGCCGACTTTCTCACCGACTTCACCGCCGAGTTCACCTCCATGGCCTCCCGGGAGGTGATCGACCGCGACACGCTGCGAAGACGGCTCCTGCTCGACCTGTTCGCCTTGGGAACGAACATGGGAATCCGGGCGATCGTCAATACCGGCGAGCATGCGGAGTCCGAGGCCGCGTTGCGGCATATGCGCCGCGCGCTGAGCCCGCTGTTCTGGTCCAACATCAACCCCTACGGCCGCTTCCGGCTCGACATGAACACCCGCCTGGATCTCACCCAGGAACGGGTCGCGGGCTGAACTTCCCGAGTCTCCCGGTGAGTGGTGAGGGAAGTCTTCTCGGCTCTGTCACACGCCGCTTGGCCATGGGGTTGGGCGAGAAGGTGGAGCAGGCCACGCAGGCGCTCGTTCACTTCTATCGAACCACGGGCGGTCTCATGCGTGAGGGCGCTTATCGGATCGAACGCGCTGACGGGGGCTCACACATTCTGTGGCAGCTCCCCGACGGTGAGATGTGGGAGCGCCCGGATCGGGCCGGTATTCGGCGCCATCGGCCCAGTGCAGCCGAAGCGGCCATGGCCGGGCGCCGATTGGACGCCGACGTCGAGTTCAGCGACGAAATGCTGAAGGACGTCCGCGAAGCCTCCAGCGTGTCGATTCGGAAGATGCGCTCGACCGATGGGGAGTTGAACATCTACAAACCCGAAGCGGGTGAAGATTACGAGGGTTTGTTCCATTTCCGGCCGTATCGGGGTGCGCAGACAGATCGGGAAGTCTCAGCCTATCGCCTCGACGAGGCACTCGGCTTCGGCCGGATTCCGCCGACTGCCCGGACCGAGGGGGTGGCAGGCGCGGACAGCGAGCACACCGGCTCCGGCATGATCCAGCAATTCGTCGAATCAGGCCCCGGGCGCGCGGCCCGCGAGTACGGCAAACTTCAGCAGCAGCAAGTTGCCGTGCTCGATTACGTCATGGGAAACTTGGACCGGCGCCCCGCGAACTTCCGCACCGTGTACCACGGCGATGGCACGTTCGACCTGCTCGCCATCGATCACGGCCGCGCTTTTCCCGAGTCGTTCGATCCGTTCGAGGTGCCGATGAAATCGGACTTCCTCGAGTTGTGGGCCGGAAAAGGCGAGGACTTGCAGCCAGAGATCCTGGCAGCCCTCGATCGAGTCGACGCCGCCCAGCTTCACTCCGCACTCTCGGACGCGGGCTTGAGCGAGAACGCGACTCGAGGCGCGGTCGAACGATTCAAGCACCTGCGTGAACTGCGCAGCATCCCGCAGTACATACCGCACGGCTGATCCAGTGCCATCCCGAACCAGTTTCCGGCACGAATGTCCAGCGCCGCCCCAAGAGGCAGCGAGCAGCCGAACCTGCGGGATCAACAGTCATATCGCCAGGTACATGAAGCCCTGTTCGGCCAGGTAGCCGCCGGGATCACTGTTCTGGTTCAGCCGCTGACGTGAGGTAGCGGTGCAGTGGGGTCTTCGGGATGCCGGTCCGGAGATGCTTGCGCTGCGGTCCGCCTCGGGAGAGGAACCCGCACCCGCTACTTTGCGGCTCGCGCCAGCTTCAGGATTCCGGGGCCGCGACAACCGCTCCGGTCAACTGCCGACCGGCCGCCGCGAGCACCGCATGCGCGGCATCCGACAATTCCTCCGCACGGACCGCACGTTCACACCGGCGGGCCAGATCCGCGCGGTCCGCACCGGCCGGCTCGACCGGCGCGAGGACCACCTCGGCGGTGAGGCCCCGCGCCCGCAGCACCCGGGTAATCGAGCCCAGCAACGTATCGTCACCCACGAACCCTGGAACCGTGGACCGGTTACCGTGCTGGTCCAGGTAGCGCAGCCGGACCGGTTGCACAGGGACTCCCGTATCCACCGCGGCCTGGAAGAGCGCGGGCCGCAGCCGCCCGTACGCACGACCGCACCAGGTGGTGCCCTCCGGGAAGAAGCCGATCCGCTCGCCCGCGGCGAGCCGCCGCCCCACCTGCTCCACCACCTCGGGCAGCCGGCGCAGCCGTTCCCGCTCGATCGGCACGATCCGCATGACCCGGGCGAGCCGCCCGAGCACCGGCCAGTCCACCAGATCCGCTCGCGCCACGAACGCGAGCGGCTGGACCGAAGCGAGGACGACGATATCCGCCCAGCCGATATGACCACAGGCGACCAGCACCCCGGTGCCCGGTGCGGCGTAACGCGGCCGGGCCGAGCCGGACCCGGCTCGCCGGTCCACCACCCGCAGGCGAATACCGCAGGCGCGCAGTAGTGTCCGCGCGAAACACCGCTGCACACCGGTCCGCCGCGACGGCGGCGTGACGATATGCGCCACCGGATACGCGAGCAGTACCGAGACCGCGCCCGCGGCACGCAGCCCCGCCCGCAGTACCCCGGCCTCGGGCCGCTGCCGCACACAGCCCGTCCCGCACGGGCTCGCCGGCATCCAGGCGTGCGCGACCGTGCGGGCCGGCGCCCGGTCCACCACATCGACAGCGAATACCATCGCAGCTCACCGCCCACCGTCGAAATTCGCGGTAGCGCCGCGTAACCGTTCCAGATACCGGGTGTTGACGGTGTCCAGACCCAGGAGCACCACGAAATCGGCCACCGCGAAATCCGGGTCGTGCGCGGGTTCCCCGCAGATTTCCGCACCCAGGCGCAGGTACCCGTTCAGCAGCGGCGGCAGCTTGGGCCGGGCGGGGGCGGGCAGATCGTCGAGCGGCACACCATCGACCACCACGGGACGATAGGGCCGGACTCGCCGGTCCGGTGCGCAGGCGTGCTTACCCAGTAGGAAATCGCGTACGCCGCGGACATTGACTCCGGCCGGTTCGCCGGGAGTACTGCGCATCGGTACCGAGGCACAGCCCATCACCCGGTCGTAACCGGCGAGTTGGATGTAGTGCAGAATTCCCGCCCACATGAGAGTGAGCACCGACCCGTTGCGGTGCTCGGGGACCACGCACGCCCGGCCCATCTCCACGATCCGCATACCCACGGGATCGAGGGGGGTGAGATCGAATTCGGTGGCCGTGTAGTACCCGCCCGCGGCGGATACCCGGTCCGGTGCCAGCATCCGGTAGCAGCCGACGAAATCGCCGGAGAGTTCGTCGCGGACCAGCAGGTGATCGCAGTGTTCGTCGAAATCGTCCGCGTCCGCACCCGTGCCGTCGTCGGGGATCCGGAAGCCTGGTTCGTTGGCGAAAACGTGGTAGCGCAACCGCTGGGCCGCGCGCCGATGGTCGGTATCGGAGGAGACGAGCAATGTGTAACGGGACCGGTGATCCTCGCCGCCGGCCGGGCGAGCCGGAGCCGTCAGCACGGACGTAGTAGCCATAGAGCTAAGGAGGCCACCCGTACACTGCGCCGGAGCGTCCGTGACGTGTCGCCGGTATGCCGGTTCGGTTAACGAGACGTAGGTCATACCGGTTGTTCACTCCGGGGTTCCCACCCGTTGGCCCGGACGGCGATTCCGGCCCTGGAGTCGGGCCGGAATCGTTATCGAATTCGCGCGATCGTCCGGACGGTGCGCCGAGGACAGGCGGATTCGTCCCGCCCACCGGAGGCTACGCGACGAAACGCTCGGGTTCCCTGACCCGGTCGCGCCGCTCCTGATCCACTTCCTGGAATCCGGGACGGCCGGTCCCGATGAACGCCACCAGCCACGACAGGACCGCGGCGAACCGGTTCCGGAAGCCCACCAGATAGAACAGGTGCACCGCCAGCCACATGAGCCAGGCGATGAACCCGCGGAAGGTGATGCGCTCGTTCAGTTTCGTGACCGCGCTGAACCGGCTGATCACGGCCATACTGCCCTTGTCCCAGTACACGAACGGGGTACCGGGGTGTTTGGCGCGGCTGATGATATCGGCGGCGTGGCGACCCTCCTGCATGGCGACCGGCGACTGCCCCGGGTAGCCGTTGAGCGAGGTCATATCGCCGACAGCGTAGATATCGGCGTAGCCGCCGACGGTGAGGTCGGGGTTGATCAACAGCCGGCCGGCGCGATCGGTTTCGCAACCGGTGGCCTCGGCCAGCAATTTCGCGAACCCACCGGCCTGCACACCGGCCGACCAGACGATGGTCTCGGCCTCGATCCGCCGCTGCTGTCCGTCTTTGTCCTTGACGGTGACCTGCCCGTCTTCGATATCGGTGACGAACGTGTTCAGCAGTACCTCGACACCGCTGCGGGTGAGCGATTTCTTCGCGTATTCCGAGAGCCCGCCGCCGAACGGCGGCAACACCGCGCCCGCGCCCTCGACCAGGGTCACCGTGACTTCCTGGTGGAAGTGACGCTCGGCCAGTTCTTTCAGCTGTCCCGCGACTTCGACACCGGTCGCGCCGGCGCCGACCACCACGAACGACAGCAGCCGCCGGCGGGTTTCCTCGTCGGCCCCCGAGGCTTCGCGGAAGACCCGTTCGATCTGCGCCCGGAGCAGCTTGGCGTCGTCGATGGTTTTCAGTGAATAAGTCTTCTCGGCGAAATCGTCCCGGCCGAAATACGACTGGCTCGCCCCGGTCGCCGCGATCAGCGAACCGTAGCGGATCCGCCGGGTGCCCTCGGGGGTTTCGTAGGTCAGGATCGCGGCGTCGGGTTCGATCGCTGTCACCTGCCCGAGCCGGACGTCCGCTTCCTCGTGACGTCGCAGGATATTCGCGATCGGGGGTGCGATCTCCTCGGACGCCAACACCCCGGTGGCGACCTGGTACAGCAGCGGCTGGAACAGGTGTTCCGGCGTGCTCGAAACAAGGACATAGTCGACACCCGCCTTGGCCAACTGCTTGGCCGCGGCGAGACCGCCGAACCCCGAACCGATGATCACGACATCCGCGTATTCCACTCCGGCGCCGATCTCACTGACGTTGTGCATGACATCCTCCTTCACTCATGAGGAACCGTCATCGGGAAGGAAGATATTTCAAGGTTCAGGGCGCATAATTGAGATGACTCTTATCTGGTCTGGTCATGAATGGAGGCGGGGATGGAACTTCGCCAGCTCACGTACTTCGTCGCGGTGTGCGAGGAGCTCAGTTTCAGCCGGGCGGCGGCCCGATGCTTCATCTCACAATCGGCGATCAGTCATCAGATCGCCCGGCTCGAGCACGACCTCGGCGTCCAGCTCTTCGAACGCTCCACTCGATCGGTCGTCCCCACCGACGCGAGCACAAGGTTACTACCGCTAGCAAAGCAAATGCTAGGTCTGGAATCGGCCATTCGAGCTTCCATTCGCACCACCGGTCCCCGGATCCGGCTCACCGCGAATATGTCCTTCGCTACCCGATCGCTGTCGGCCATCGCCGGCGCCCGCGAGGCACACCCGGGTGCGGAGATCGAATTCGTGATCAAACCCTTCCGGCAACGAGTCGCGGCGGTGTCCGACGGCGATTGCGATCTCGCCCTGATCCGCGGCAGCGTGCAGCAGGCGGGCCTGATCGTGGAACAACTATGGGTGGAAGACCTCACCCTCGCCACCGCCCCCGCGCATCCCCTCGCCGGCCGCACCGACGTCACCCTCCCCGAACTGAGCGCCTATCCGCTGCTACTGCCCCCGGAGTCCGAACAGGTCCTCATCCACAACGTGATCCGCGCGGCCTTCGCCGATCTCCCCACCGGTCCCACCTACGGGCCCCCCATCCCTCCCGATCACACGGCCACCATGGAACTGATCAACCACCCCGACGCGTGGACGGTGCTGTACGCCAACAGTTCGACGGAGGGTATCGCCACCCTCACCCTCGCCGACCACCGGCTCCGCATCCCGGTTTCCGCCGTCCTGCGCGCCGATACCCGGCGCACCCCGATCCTCACCACCCTCTTGGACGGACTGCGCGAGAACTAGTGCCCGGCGCCCCGGGACGGCGAGGGATACTCACCGGATCGGCTCAGCCGCAGCAGAACGGATCGTCACACGGTTGCCCCACCTCACTGCCGTAGACCACCAGATGCGCTATCGGCGCGAGCACGGCCGCCGCGATCGCGGGAGCCAGCATCGGCGCCGAGCCCACCCTCGGCCTCCCCCAGGCAGCCGGTATTTCCTCGAGGTCGTAGCGAACGGCACCATCCACGAACAAGGTCCACATGCAGTGATCGGGGAAGGAGTTCATCCGTAACACCCACCAGGCCCCCTCCATCTCGGCGGCCAGCGGGAACCGGGGGTTTGCGGTCTGCTTCCACTCCGGTACGAGCTGTGCTTCGCGAGATGACATATCCCCAGTATCTTCCGTTCACGCACCGGGTTGCGCGGTCACCGCGATCCGGGCGCCGGAGACAATCATCACGTGACCGATGCACCGATCGACGGATCCGCGGCCGGCGGAACGCCCTACCTCGCCCTCCTCGTCTACGAGATAGGGAAACCGGGTGGTCTGGGTGTGTACTACCGCGAGGATTTCGTCCTGATCCGGGCAGCAGATCCGGAGCAGGCGAGGGTCTCCGCCGAGGAACACGCCGCCCGGGAAGTGGCGCAGTTCCCGGACGGCAGCTACGTCGAGCTCCATGCCGTGATCGACGTGAACGAGGCACTGGAACCCCTGGATTCCGGCCCCACAGTCGACCTGTACTCCCGGCACTTCGCCCGAATCGAAGATTACGAGTCGTTCGAGATGTTCCGCGGGGGAAAAGATCCCTTCGAATAGCCGGAAGTTCGAGCTACTCGGCTTCGGATGACCGCGGGGTTCAAGTGGGAGTGCCGAAGGATTCCAGGATGGTGTTCATCCGGTCCCGTGCCGCCACCGCCATACCCGGATGGGTGGTTTCGTACAACTTCCCGGCCTCGACGGCGGCGATGATGATCTCGGCCGCACGCTCGGCGGGCAGCGTTTCCCGCGCCATCTCGGTGATGGCCTCCATCATCGGCGCGAGCTTCGCCCTGATCTCCGGCGGGAACACCTCCGATTCCGGCTTCGCCGCGTCGAACCGGGCCGCGGCGTCGACCAAACCACTCAGCATCCGGGTATCCACCGGACCCGGGCATATCACTGTGACCCCCACGCCCGGCGCGGTCAGATCCAGTTCGGTACGCAGTGATTCGGAAATCGAGATGATCGCACTCTTACTCGCCCCGTAGGGCGCGTTGAACGGACCGGCGGTCAAACCGGCCAGGGACGCGGTGTTCACGATATGGCCGCGGCCGGCGGAGACGAGATGCGGAGTGAAGACGTGGATGCCGTTGACCACACCGCCGACGTTCACCGCCCAGACACGATTCCAGTCCGCGGGCGCGATACCCCACACCGGTCCGCCGGCGCCCATTCCCGCGTTGTTGAAAACCAGGTCGACCCGGCCGAATTCGGCCAGGGTCCGGTCGGCCAGCGCCCGCATCTGATCGAGATCGGCCACATCGGTGGGCACGGCGATCGCCAGGTCGCCGAGTTCGGCCGCAGTCGCCGCCAGAGTGTCCGCGTCGATATCGGCCAGCGCCACCCGCAGGCCGCGCTCGATCAGTGCCGCCGCGAGGGCCTTACCGATACCGTTCGCGGCACCGGTGATCACGGCGACCTGCCCGGCTTCCGGTTTCATGAATCCTCCCTTTCTCCTCACCCACCCGGCGGCAGGCGACAATCCCATCTTCCCGGCGCCGATCCGCCGGCCGCATCGGTCTCCGGGCCGATTTCCACTCCGCACCGGGCGTGGTTCGGTTACGTGTCGACCCGGTCCACGGCCGCGCCGTACACCTGCGGTGAGGTATCGCATTGCGCGACGAATTCCGCGGGGAACCCCGGGTCGAACGGAGCCGCGGCCTCGAGCGAGGCAATCGCCTCGGCGGGCAACACCACTGCTGCCGCGGCGAGATTCGCCCGGAGTTGTTCGGTACTGCTCACGCCGATGATCGGCAGGACGGCCCGCGACCGATGCCGGGTCCACGCGATCGCGACCTGCGCCGGTGTGATCCCGAGCTCGCCGGCCACCTCGGCGACCGCGGTCGCGGCCGCGCGTTCGGCGGCATCGAACGCCGTCGGGTCCGCGCGCCGGCCCGCGGCCCCGGCGAGCCTGCCCTGGGCCATCGGCGCCCAAACCGTCACACTGATCCCGAATGCCTCGGCCATCGGCAACAGTTCCCGCTCGATATCGCGCTGCAGCAGGTTGTAGGGCACCTGTAGACCGGAGAACGGTGTCCAACCCCGATGCTGCGCCAGCGTATTGGCCTGGGCCACCACCCAGGCCGGCGCATCCGATATACCGATGTGCAACACCTTCCCCGCCCGGACCGCATCGTCGAGGGCCCGCATCGTCTCCTCCACGGGAGTGTGGCGGTCCCAGACGTGCACCCAGTACACATCGATGTAGTCGGTGCGCAGGCGCCGCAGGCTCCGCTCCAGTGAGCCGATCAGGTTCTTACGCTGGTTACCCGCGGCATTCGGATCGGCCGGGTCGCGGGTCAGCGTGTATTTGGTGCCGATCACGAACCGGTCCCGGTCGGCGAGCACCTCCCCCAGCATTTCCTCACTCGCCCCGTACGCCGAAGCGGTATCGAGGAAGTTTCCGCCCGCCGCCGCGAAAACCTCCAGGATCCGCCGGTACTCGTCCTTGTCACCGATAGCCATGGTGCCCAGTACGAATTCCGACACCCGTAACCCGGTCCGTCCGAAAAGCCGGTATCGCATCACGCTGCCAGTCTGACAGCATCCGCCGAAGGGGTCAGATCACACCGAGTGCGAGCATCGCGTCCGCGACCTGGATGAAACCGGCGATATTCGCGCCGGTGACATAGTCACCGGGTGATCCGTATTCGTCGGCGGTTTCGAGGCAGCGGTCGTGCACGCTGCGCATGATCTCGGCGAGCCGTTCCTCGGTGTGCTCGAATGTCCACGAGTCACGCGAGGCGTTCTGCTGCATTTCCAGCGCGCTGGTCGCCACACCCCCCGCATTGGCCGCCTTACCCGGCGCGAAGAGGACACCGGCCTCGGCGAACGACCGCACGGCTCCGGGCGTGCACGGCATATTCGCACCTTCGGCGACTATCCTGCACCCGTTCCCGGCCAAGGTGCCGGCAGCGGCGGCATCGAGTTCGTTCTGGGTGGCGCAGGGCAGCGCGATATCGCAGGGCACATCCCAGACCGACCCCGTCTCGATGAAACGGGCGGAACCCCCGCGTTCGTCGGCGTAACAGGAAACCCGGGCGCGGCGCCGTTCCTTGATGTCCTTGAGCAGCTGGAGGTCGATACCTTTCTCGTCGACGATATAGCCGCCGGAATCGGAGCAGGCGATAACCGCGCCGCCGAGCTGTTCGACCTTCTCGATCGCGTAGATCGCGACGTTTCCGGATCCGGAAACGACGACCTTCTTGCCTTCGAAACTGTCACCGCGAACCCGCAGCATTTCGTCGACGAAGTACACGGCCCCGTACCCGGTGGCTTCGGTCCGGACCCGCGACCCGCCCCAGGCGAGGCCCTTCCCGGTGAGCACACCGGATTCGAAGCGATTGGTGATGCGTTTGTACTGGCCGAACAGGTAGCCGATCTCGCGGCCGCCGACACCTATGTCACCGGCCGGCACATCGGTGTATTCGCCGATATGCCGATAGAGCTCGGTCATGAACGCCTGGCAGAAGCGCATCACCTCGCCCTCGGACCGGCCCTTGGGGTCGAAATCGGAGCCGCCCTTGCCACCACCGATGGGCATACCGGTCAGCGAGTTCTTGAACGTTTGCTCGAAACCCAGGAATTTGACGATGCCGAGGTACACGCTGGGGTGGAAACGCAGCCCGCCCTTGTACGGCCCGAGCGCGGAGTTGAACTCCACCCGGAATCCCCGGTTGATCTGTACGCGGCCGGCGTCGTCGACCCACGGCACCCGGAAGATGATCTGCCGTTCCGGTTCGCACAGCCGGCGCAGCACCGCGGCGTCGGCATAGGCCGGATGTTTGTCCACCACCGGTCCCAGGCTGTCCATGACCTCGCGTACGGCCTGATGGAACTCGATTTCGCCGGGATTGCGCTGTAAGACCTCCGTGTAGATGTCTTGCAGCTTCTCGTGTAGCTGGGGCATAGCTCGACCCTATCCCCTGCGGGGTCCACCCGGTCCGCTACACACTCGATCACCGACTCTGTTCGGTGGAGTATGAGATCGTTGAGCATGCCATGGAAGCTCGGGGAGGAGGCCGCGTATGCAGGCACCCATTTCCCGGGCCGTCACCGCGGCCGCGCGTAAAGCGGCGGCGCGGTCGTCGATACTCCTCAGCTCCGCGTCGAGGGGGACCGCGAACACCTACCGCCGCTTCTCCTCGGGGGCGGTCGCGGGGGCGAATCGGCTGAACGCGGCGAGCCGCAGAGCCGACGGCCTGTTGAGGCGGTCCGTGGTGGTGGGCGGGCTGGGAGGCCTGGCACTGGTACAGATCCAGAACAGCAACTCCGGCCCGGATATCGAATCCGGTCTCGATTCGACCGTGCTGGAATATACCGAGATGTCCCCTTTCCTCCGCGAACATCTCCATAGATTGCAGGCCACGGGATGGCGGATCGGATACGGCGACAGCCGATACGTCGGGGAGACCATAGGCGGCACCACCAAGAAGATCATCATCGACAACGACCTGAAAGACGATCCGTTGTGGTCCACCGCGGTGCTGGCTCACGAGGTGGGCCACGCGTATCCGGGCGCCTTCGAGAAGGTCACCGATCCGCCGATACCGGGTGAGAAGTACGGCCCGTGGCTCGAACGGAATATGCGTACGGCTTATCTCGCCGAAGCCGAGAGCGGGCTGGTCACCGCCAAGGTCCGGCGGGAAATCCTGGACCGGGGCGGGCCCGATATCGGGAATATCAGCGATGAAACCATCGACATCTACGAGCTGGAGCTCGCCGGCGAGCTCTCGCACGACAAGGCTCGGGACCGGCTGGCGGATGTGCTGAGCAGGGATCCCTACGCGCATTACCGGTCCGAATACAAAGCGCATTGGGACGAGAACTATGCCGATTCCCACGGGCCGTCGGTGGTGGAGAACGGAAACACGGGAGTTCCGAACCTCCCCGACGGGTCTGTGATGGGCCCGGAAGCGGGCGTCCGAGAGGAGAAGCCGAAAGAGCTTCCACCGGATTCGACGGGCAGCGACGGCTACGAACCCGCCGGCCCCGACGCCGATAAGCCTCCGGACCCACCGAATTGACTGTGCCCGTACCCGCTCCGGCAGGCGACCCGGCCGAGCGTCGGGTGCGGGCCGGCCCGGGCTCGTAGGCGAGCGTGCCCGGCCGGTCGGCCGGGCACGCTCCTGAGCTTTTCGCGGCGAGACCGCGGGAGCTCAGCCCTTGTGCTTCTTGACCTCTTCGGTCAGCTGCGGGGCGACATTGAACAGGTCGCCGACGATGCCGTAGTCGGCGATCTCGAAGATCGGCGCCTCTTCGTCCTTGTTGACCGCGACGATGGTCTTCGAGGTCTGCATACCGGCCCGGTGCTGGATGGCGCCCGAGATACCGAGGGCCACGTACAGCTGCGGGGATACGGTCTTACCGGTCTGGCCGACCTGGAACTGGCCCGGGTAGTAACCCGAGTCGACCGCGGCGCGGGAAGCACCCACGGCCGCGCCGAGCGAATCGGCCAGCGCCTCCACCACGGAGAAGTTGTCGGCCGAGCCGACACCGCGGCCACCGGAGACGACGATGCTCGCCTCGGTGAGTTCCGGACGGTCACCGCCCACGATCGGCTCGCGCGAGGTGATCTTGACGACGCCCTCTTCCTGCGCGGGCACCTCGACGGTCACCTTCTCACCGGCACCGGCCTGCGGGGCCGCCTCGACGGCGCCCGGCCGGACCGAGATCACCGGCACATCACCGGTGGCCTGGGCATCGACGGTGAAGGCGCCACCGAAGATGGAGTGCACCGCGGAGCCGTCGGAGTTGATCGCGACCACATCGGTCAGCAGGCCGGAACCGATGCGCGCGGCCAGCCGGCCGGACACCTCTTTGCCCTCGGCGCTGGCGGCGGTGAGGATCGCGGCCGGAGCGGCCTGCTCCGAAAGCGCGGCCAGCACATCGACCTTGGGGGTGACGAGGAAGCTTTCCGCGTCGTCGGACTCGGCGACGTAGATCTTCTCGGCACCGGCCGCGGTCAGCGAATCGGCCAGTTTGTCGGCGGTGCCGGGAGCGGCGACCACGACGGCGGCGGGCTCGCCCAGCGCGCGGGCGGCGGTGATCAGTTCGGTGGTGACCTTCTTCGGGGCACCCTCGGCGTGCTCGACCAGCACGAGTACTTCAGCCATGTCTCTTCTCTCCTGAAAAAGTCCGTGTGCGGCGGGCCCGGATCAGATGATCTTCTGGCCGACCAGGTACTGGGCGATCTTGGTGCCGCCGTCGCCCTCGTCGGCGATCTTCTCGCCCGCCGTGCGCGGCGGCTTCGGGGTCGCCGCGGTGACCTTGGAGCCCGCGTTCTCGACACCGACGGTATCCGCTTCCACGCCCAGGTCGGCGAGGGTGAGGGTCTGCACTTCCTTCTTCTTGGCGGCCATGATGCCCTTGAAGGACGGGAAGCGCGGCTCGTTGATCTTCTCGTTCACGCTGACGATGGCGGGCAGGGTGGCCTCCAGCTTGAACACGCCCTCGTCGGTCTCCCGTTCGCCGGTGATCTTGTCGCCGTCGACGGTGAGCTTGCGCAGGTGGGTCAGCTGCGGCAGGCCCAGGTACTCGGCGATGATCGCGGGCACCGCGCCCACACGGCCGTCGGTCGCCTCGTTACCGGCGATGACCAGCTCCACGCCCTCGACCTGGCCGAGCGCCGCGGCCAGTACGTACGCGGTCTGCACCGCGTCCGAGCCGTGGATGGCCGGATCGTTGATGTGGATGGCCTTGTCGGCGCCCATGGACAGCGCTTTGCGGATGGCTTCGGTGGCGCGATCCGGGCCGGCGGCCAGTACGGTGACCTCACCGCCCTGCGCCTCCTTGATCAGGAGGGCTTCCTCGACGGCGCGCTCGTTGATCTCGTCGAGCACCGCGTCGGCGGCTTCACGGTCGAGGGTGAAGTCACCATCGGTCAGCTTGCGCTCGGACCAGGTATCGGGCACCTGCTTGATGAGTACGACGATATTCGGCATCGGTCTTCGTCGACCTCCTGTTCTGGTTACCTGTATTGGCGGTCGCACGATCTCCAGCGGCCGTACGTCCCGATGAGTAGCTCAGGCCGAGACATTACCCTACGTTAAGTTACCCGTGGGTAACTTACCAGCCGGACCGCCCGGAGGGGCCACCGGCCGTCCCCTGTACCGCGCCGTACCAGTAACCTCGTCGCAATGAGCGAGGCTGTGATTCCCGCCGCACCGGCCATCGAAGACACACCGGAGCCGCTGCCACTGACGGGCGAGCGGACGGTGCCGGGCATCGCGGAGGAGAACTACTGGTTCCGCCGGCACGAGATCGTCTACGACCGGCTGCTGCCCCGCTGCTCGGGCAAAACGGTCCTCGAGGCGGGCTCGGGCGAGGGATACGGCGCCGATATGATCGCCGGCGTCGCGGCGGCAGTGGTCGGATTGGACTACGACCGCGGCGCGGCGGCACACGTCCGCGCACGCTATCCGCGAGTGCGGATGATCCGCGGCAACCTCGTCGCGCTGCCGCTTCCCGGTGAGGCGGTGGACACCGTGGTGAATTTCCAAGTGATCGAACACCTCTGGGATCAGGCCGAATTCCTCCGGGAGTGTCTGCGCGTCCTGCGCCCCGGCGGTGAACTGCTCATCAGCACCCCGAACCGGATCACCTTCTCGCCCGGCCGCGATACACCGCTGAACCCCTTCCACACCCGCGAATTGAACGCGGCCGAACTGACCGAACTCCTCGAAGAAGCCGGTTTCCGAGTGGATCTCATGACCGGCGTGCACCATGGTCCCGGACTACGGGCACTGGACGCCGCACACGGCGGTTCGTTCATCGACGCGCAGATCGAGCGCGCTCTGGCCGGTGAGCCGTGGCCACCCGAACTCACCGCCGATGTCGCCGCGGTCACCGTCGACGATTTCGCCCTGACAACCGAAGACATCGATACCAGCCTCGATCTCGTGGCCATCGCGGTGAAACCTTGAGCGGCAAGAAAATCGGCGCCGCGGTACCCGGTCAGTTCACCCTCGTCCTGCACTCGCATCTGCCCTGGCTCGCCCATCACGGCCGCTGGCCCGTCGGAGAGGAATGGCTCTACCAGTCCTGGGCCGCCTCCTACCTGCCCGTGGTCGAGGTGCTGCGCACCCTGGCGGCCGAGGGACGGACACATCTGCTGACCCTCGGGATAACCCCGGTCCTCGCGGCGCAACTCGACGATCCGCACTGTCTGGCCGGAATGCATCACTGGCTGGGTAACTGGCAGTTGCGGGCGGACGAGGCGGCGATGGCCGGAAATCGCACGCTGGGACGGCACGAACACCGGCTCGCCGCGGCGGCTCTGGCCGAGTTCGAGCAGAACTGGCGGCACGGCGCCGCGCCGGTATGGCGGGAACTGCTCGACGCCGAGGCCATCGAACTGCTCGGCGGCCCGCTGGCCCATCCGTTCCAGCCGCTACTGGACGAGCGGCTGCGGGACTTCCAGTTACGCGAGGGCCTGGTCGACGCCCGGCTGCGCTGGGGGCACACCCCGGCGGGGATCTGGGCACCCGAATGCGGGTTCACCCCCGGTATGGAAAACGGCTACGCCGACGCCGGTGTGACGCATTTCATGGTCGACGGGCCGGCGCTGCGCGGTGATACGAGCCTGGGCCGCCCGGTCCGTGACTCCGCGGTGCTGGCGTTCGGGCGCGATCTCACGGTCAGCTATCGGGTGTGGTCGCCGAAATCCGGGTATCCGGGTCACGGCGCCTACCGGGATTTCCACCACTACGACCACGCGACCGGGCTCAAACCCGCCCGGGTCACCGGTAAGACGGTGGCCGGGCCGGACAAGGCACCCTACGACCCCGACCTCGCCGCGGCCCAGGTCGGCCGGGACGTCGACGATTTCGTGGCCACGGTCCGGGAGCGGCTCATCACCGAATCCGAACGGATCGGGCGCCCCGCGCTGGTGGTCGCGGCCTTCGACACCGAACTGTACGGCCACTGGTGGCACGAGGGGCCGCAATGGCTGGCCCAGGTGCTGCGGGCGCTACCGGAAGCCGGGATCACCGTCGGCACCCTGGCCGACGCGCGCGACCGGGGTTTCGTCGGCGACCCCGTACCACTGTCCGATTCCTCCTGGGGCTCGGGTAAGGACTGGCGGGTCTGGGCCGGAGATCCAGTTCGTGACCTGGTAGAACTGAACGACGATATCGTCCGCCTCGCCCTGGACACGGCCGCCAAGATGCGTGCCACCGCACCGGTGGGCCGGGATCCGGTGGCCGACCAATTGGTACGCGAGGCCATCCTGACGGTATCCAGCGACTGGGCGTTCATGGTCAGCAAGGATTCCGCGGCCGGCTACGCCCGCGACCGCGCCCACCAGCACGCGCACGCGGTCCGGGAGATCGCGGGTGCCGTCGGAGCCGGTCAGCTCGGCAGGGCGCGGGAGCTGGCAGCAGGCTGGGCGGGGGCCGACCGGGTGTTTCCCGCCCTGGACGCGCGTAGGCTACGCGTCACCGCAGCAGAAGGACCGCGATGAAGATCTTGATGGTGTCGTGGGAGTACCCCCCGGTGGTGGTCGGAGGACTGGGCAGGCATGTCCACCACCTGGCTACCTCGCTCGCCGCCGCCGGTCACGAGGTGGTGGTGCTGTCCCGGCGCCCCACCGGTACGAACCCGGCCACCCATCCCACCCATTCGTTCGTCGCCGAGGGTGTCCTCGTGGTGGCGGTGGCCGAAGACCCCCCGGTGTTCGATTTCGGCGAGGATATGCTCGCCTGGACCCTGGCCATGGGGCATGCGATGGTCCGCGCCGGTATCGCACTCGACAAACCCGGTATCGGCGAGGGCTGGACCCCCGATGTGGTGCATGCCCACGACTGGCTGGTGGCTCATCCGGCGATCGCGCTGGCCGAGTACTACGACGTCCCCCTGGTATCGACCATCCACGCCACCGAGGCCGGCCGGCACAGCGGCTGGGTCGCGGGCCGGGTGAACCGGCAGGTGCATTCGGTGGAATGGTGGCTGGCCAACGAATCGGACGCGTTGATCACCTGCTCGGCTTCCATGCAGGACGAAGTGGAACGCCTCTACCGGCCCGAACGGGTACCGGTACAGGTCATCCGCAACGGAATCGATGTGGGCGCCTGGACGTTCCGCACCCGGTCACCGCGCAGTGGTCCACCCCGGCTGCTGTATGTGGGCCGGCTCGAGTACGAGAAGGGTGTCCAGGACGCCATCGCGGCACTGCCCCGGATCCGGCGCACCCACCCCGGCACCACCCTCACCATCGCCGGGGTCGGCACCCAGTTCGAATTCCTGCGGGAACGGGCACGGACGCACCGGGTGGCCCGCGCGGTGCATTTCGCGGGTCAGCTGGACCATGCGGAACTGCTGGGCTGGTTGCACGGCGCGGACGCCATCGTGCTGCCGAGCCGCTACGAACCGTTCGGCATCGTCGCGCTGGAGGCGGCAGCGGCCGGGACCCCGCTGGTCACCTCGACGGCGGGCGGGCTCGGTGAGGCGGTAATCGACGGGGTCACCGGGGCATCGTTCGAACCCGGCGATGTGCACGGCCTCGTGGAAGCGGTGACCTCGGTCCTCGACGACCCCGCCGCCGCTCAGGACCGGGCCTTCGCCGCCCGCGAACGGCTCACCGCCGATTTCGCCTGGGATGTGGTGGCCGCGGAAACCGCCGGGGTGTATTCGGCGGCCAAACGCCGCGTCCGCAATCCGCTCGGCCGGCCGGTGATCGTGGAACGGCCGCTGCCGGAACGGGACCCGAAGTAGAACCGGCCGCTGCCGGAACCGCACCGGGAAACACTCACTCGTTTTCGCGGAACGCGAAGATCTCGCCGATCCGGGTGGCGACCACGACCTCCCCTTCGGCACCGACCGCGGTGCCGGTGGTGGTGCCCTGCGCGCCCGGCAGGACATCGGAATCGAGGGTCACCCCGGTTTCGGTGTCGAAGGTGATGAGATTCAGTCCGGCGCCGATCGCCGCGGTGACGTACCCCGTTCCGCCGGCGGTCTGCACCGGGCGGCCGCGCAGGGCGAGATCCTTACGCTCCCAGACCCTTTCATAGCTGTCACCGGTATCCCGCAGTGCCAGCAGATAGCCGTCGTCACCGGCCGGGATGACGAGCCCCTCATCGGAGACCGAGATCCCGCGGCGCGGCTCCCAGTCCAGTTGTGCCTCCCACTTCGGTTTACCGTCGGCGGTGTCCACGGCGACCAGTCGTTTGCTGTTGTCACCGATGTACAGGGTGGTGCCATCGGCCGAGAGGGCCGGATCGGTGGCGGTACCACCGACGAGGATTTCGCTGCTCCACTCCCGCTCGACCTTCCCGTCGGCATAGCGCAGCGCCACCAGGGCAGCCGCGGCGGCGCCGGGTTCCCGTACGGTCGCGTAGATACGCCCCGCATCGATATCCATCGCCGCGACCGTGGCGACGGCACACTCCGGCCCACCGGTACGGCAATCCTCGAGACCCGCGCCGGCCGGCGGCCACTCCTGGTTGGGGTGCTGCAGGAAATCGGGCCGGGGAAGCAACTGCTGCGTGGGCACCATCCGTTTACCGGTCTGCCGCTCCAGTACGTCCACCTGGCCCGATTGGGTGATCACCAGCAGATGCCCGTCGCCGGTGAACTGCATCCCGATGGGCACCCCCGCCACCGGCGTGCGCCAGCGGGGCTGGCCCAGGAAATTGTTCGATTCCACCCCGCTGTCGAGCCCCACGTACACATTGTTCGCTCCGTCGAGCAAGGTCGGCGAATACACCGAGTTCGGGCTCAGCGGATTGCAGAATCGTTTACGACCCGTGGGCATCTGGTAGGCGAAGAGATCGCAGTTCGCGTCGGTGCGGGTCGTGACGAAGATCTGTCCTTCCGACCCCACCGTCACCGGCTGGGCGATCGGGCCCCCCACCGGACGCGACCACTGCAGGCTCAACGCCCGCGAGCCGGTGACCGGTGTGGTGGCACTGTTGCGGGCCTCGTGGCCGGGGGCCGGCCATCCGAGGCCGCGTCCGACGGTGATGTCGTCCACATCGGTCCCGCACGCCGTGAGCACCGCCACCGCCGCTACCGCCGCCGCGAGCCAGGACACGGGCCGTACGCCGCTGCCGATACGCACCTGCTGGTCTCCTCTGTCGTCCTGTCTCCCCGGCCCCCACGCGTGTGAGAGATTAACGGAAGGGTATAGGTCGGGCCCGTGGACCTCGAAAGTAGGCTGTCCGACGTAGTGGCCACGGGATACGAGGAGAGATGTTCGTGACGAGCATGTGGGGCGCACCGTTGCGCTCACGATGGCGGGGTTCCCGCCGGCGGGATCCGCGGCAGGCCCGTTTCCTGACCCTCGCCTCGCTGCGCTGGGTGCTGGCCAACCGCGCCTACACCCCCTGGTACCTGGTGCGCTACTACCGGCTGTTCAAGTTCCGGCTCGCCAACCCGCACGTGATCCTGCGCGGCATGGTGTTCCTGGGCCGCCGGGTGGAAGTGCACGCCACTCCTGATCTGGGCCGCCTGGAGATCGGACGCTGGGTACACATCGGCGACGGTAACGCCATCCGCTGCCACGAGGGTTCGCTGCGTATCGGCGACAAGGTGGTCTTCGGCAAGGACAACGTGGTCAACACCTACCTCGATATCGAGATCGGTGAATCCACGCTGGTGGCGGATTGGTGCTACATCACCGACTTCGATCACCGTATGGACGACGTCACCATGCCGATCAAGGACCAGGGCATCGTCAAGAGTCCGGTCCGGATCGGCCCGGACACCTGGATCGCCGCCAAGGTCACGGTACTGCGCGCGACACGGGTCGGGCGCGGCTGTGTCCTGGGGGCGCACGCGGTGGTCAAGGGTGATATCCCGGATTACAGCATCGCGGTCGGCGCCCCGGCCCGGGTGGTGAAGAACCGGAAGGCGACCTGGGAGGCCGGGGCCGCCGAACGCGCCGCCCGCGAGGCGGCGCTGGCCGATATCGAGCGGAAGAAGAACGGGGCCGCCCAGCAGGTGTGAATGCCTATGCGCGCACCGTCTCCATCTTCTTCACGACCCGCTGCACCGTGAGCCAGGTGCGGGTGGTGATATCCCGGCCGTAGCGGCGCTCCAGCCAGGCCATGATGTCCGGCGTCTTCGGGTCGGTGTTGTCGGTGACCATCAGCAAGGCGCGGGCCCCGGCGTCGTAGCCGATGATCCGGACCGCCGGGCCGGGGTCGGCCGGGATCTCCAGCGGGTCCTCGGCCGGGTTCTTGAAGAACGTGGCCGTGAGGTAGGTTTCGCGGCCGTGGGTGTACCCGGCGAACGGGTCGCGGTCGAGCAGTGCGCGTAATTCGGCGTGCTCCCGGATGATCGTCCCGCCCGGGATACCGAGTTCGGTGTTCAGGGCCTGCTGGACGCGGTCCTCGAGCCCGGTGCTCTCCGCATTCTCGGCACCGAAGACGATATTGCCGCTGGCCAGCACCGAAGCCACCGGATCGAAACCGAGCCCGGTGAACACCCCCCGCAGCTTCTCGTTGCTCATATTCGGATGGCTCGGCATGATCCCCCGCAGCAGCGCGGCATACATCGTCATGCCCCGCACGGTAACGCAGGCAACCGACGATCCGGCCACCACGCCGCCCGGCTTCCGTCGGCCCCGCCCCCGGACAGCGAACACCAGTGCGGCGGTTCAGTTCTCCGGAGCGGTGACGGGCCGGTGCGCGGTGCAGAGGAAAACGACAGGGGTGCGGCCGATTCGAGTGATCACGAGCGTAAAAGGCTCCGAGCCGGCGGGTTTGAGACGACGACGCAGGGCGTCGGGATCGATATCCACCCCGCGCGCCAATATCTCCAGCGGACCACAATCCCGGCGGCGCAGTTCCGCTCGCAGCGTCTTCTCCCGCAAGTCGAGGCGGTCGAGGACTCGGAAACCGCGCACACCGGCCGGCACGCGGTCACCGGTGAGGTAGGCGATCCGCGGATCCAGCTGCCACAACCCGTAGCGCGCGGCATAGTGCCGGACGAGCCCGGCCCGGACCACGGCGCCGTCCGGGTCCACGATCCACTCGCCGGGCCCGCGTTCCGGGATCTCGTCGGGGTCGGCGTCGGTGAAGGTGAGCGGTTCACCCTCGGCCGCCAGCACCGTGGCCCGCCGGGTGACTCCGGGCCCCGCCAGGCCCGGCGACCACAGACAGGCCTCACGGACCGCCCCGTCCAGCGATACGACCTCGACCTCACCGGCCCAGCCGAGGCGGTCGAAATCCACCCCGGGCGCGCATTTCACGACGAGATCGCGATCCGCGTAGGTATCGAGCAGAGCCGGCAGCGGCGGCTGCAATTTCGCCGGATCATGGGTGCGCCGCCCGTCGGCCCGGCGGGCGGGGTCGGCGACGATCACCGTGCCGGTACTACACGGCGCCAGCGCGTCCGCGCGGGCCAGCAGCACAGTGGTGAGCGGCTCCGGGACGGAAGAAGCCGGCCGGCCGATATCCGCCGTGGGGGCGGCGGCCGTATGCGCCAGATTGTGCCGCGCCATGAGCAGCCGGGAGGCGTCGAGATCGGAGCCGAGCACCCGGGGGCACACCCGGGCGAGCTCGGCCAGTTCCGCACCGATCGAGCAGGTCACATCGTGGACATCCCGACCCGCCAACCGCTGCGCCCGATGCCGGGCCACCAGGGCCGGGGTGGCCTGCTGGAGCGCGTCGTCGGTGAACAGCCACTGCCCCGCCGCGGGCAGTTTTGTCACCGCGCGGCGGCGCAGGCGCACAGTTTCGATCAGCGCCGCCGCCCGGTCGCCGTACCTCCGGCGCAGCGTCGCCACATCACGCACCTGCGACGCGGGGGTGAGCTCCAGCCGCGCGGCCTCGGCCAGCGCGGCCGTCCCGGCCGCCGACCCCAGGTAGGCGATCTCGGCCGGACCGAAACGGTAGCCCACTACCGGCCGGTGGCAGCCGGCTTCACCCCGGTGATCATGGCGTTGTAGAAGAACCGCCGCGGCACCACCCGGCGCATCACGTTCTCGTCCACCCAGCTCAGCCCGAGCCACGCCCGGTACATCGCCATCCGATAGCCCCAGGTGAGCTTCTCATCGGGTACCGCGGCCTCGAAGGTCCGTACCGGCCAGCCCCACAGTGCGGCGGCGAACTCCTCGGTGTGCGCGGCGACCTCCACCGCACCCGCGGAACGAGCCATCTCCTCGAGCCGCCCCGGGTCGAAGGTGTGCAGATCGACCACGGCCTCCAGCGCGGCGGCCCGCGAGGATTCGTCCAGTTCCTCCTGGGGGCGGCGCCAATCCCGCAGGAACGGGAGCTTGGTGATGGCGGTGGTGGCCTTCCAGGTGATGTTGCCCAGGTTGCGGGCATAGAAATTGCCGATGGTGGTGGGTTCACCGGCGAAGACGAAACGACCACCCGGCTTCAGCACCCGCAGACACTCCCGCAGCGACTGCTCCACATCGGGAATATGGTGCAGGACCGCGTGACCCACGACCAGATCGAAGGTGTTGTCGTCGTACGGGATCGTTTCCGCGTCGGCGACCCGGCCGTCCACGTCCAGGCCCAGGTTCTCGGCATTGCGCAGCGCGACCTTCACCATGCCGGGCGACAGATCGGTCACCGAACCGGTCTTCGCGACACCGGACTGCATGAGGTTCAGCAGGAAGAAACCGGTCCCGCAACCCAGCTCCAGCGCCCGCTCGTACGGCAGGTCCACGGTGCCGACCGCGGCGTCGAACCGGCCGCGGGCGTAGTCGATACAGCGTTCGTCATAGGAGATCGACCATTTGTCGTCGTAGGTCTCGGCTTCCCAGTCGTGATAGAGCACCTGGGCGAGCTTGGTGTCCTCGAATGCTGCTTCGACTTCCGCGGCGGTCGCGTGTGGATGGGGTGCGGGGTCGTCGGGGCGTACCGTCATGGTCGGAGAGCCTAGCCTTTATCTTCCGGCCGCCCGATACCGCCGGGTAGGTTCGGGCGACCCCGATGCTCTCAGCGACCGGTGAACTCGGCCGCGCCCGGGCCGTCCCGCAGAGAGGAACGGGTTCCGGCCCGCTGATCCGCGGTGGTGAACAACTGCGCCCACTCGGTACGGGCGCGGTCGTGACCGTGCGTGCCCGCCTCGAACACCGCCTTGGCGGCCGCCAGCGCACGCGCCGGGCCGTCGGCGAACTGCCGCGCCCAGGCGAGCGCCGCCTCGAGGACATCATCGGGCGCCACCACCTGATCCACCAAGCCGATCCCCGCCGCCTCCTCCGCTTCGACGAAGCGGCCGGTGAAGACGAGATCCTTGGCGGCACCGGGGCCCACCAGCAGCGACAGCCGCCGGATTCCGGCAAGCGGGATGAGCCCGGCCCGGATCTGGGGCAGCCCCAATTTCACGTTGTCCCCGATGATCCGCCGATCGGCGCCCAGTGCGAGCTCGAGACCGGCACCCAGCGCGTAACCGCTGATCGCGGCGACCGTGGGTTGCGGGATCCGGGCCAGACAGCCCAGCGCGCGCTGCAGATCCGCCGCCCTGGCAGCTGCCTGCTCGGCGGGTAGTTCCGCGAGCTCGGCGAGATCGTCGCCCCCGCAGAAAACCCGCTCGTCACCGTAGACGACCAGCGCCGCTATGGCGGGGTCCGTGCCGCAGGCGGCGGCGGTTTCCGCGATCTCCCGGATCAGCTGTGTGTTCAGCAGGTTCATCGGGGGCCGTGCGATACGGAGCACGGCCACACCGCGCTCGGGTCCGTCCGGCCGGCCGGACCCGAGCCGGGACAGGGATACGAATTCCGCCATGGGCGGTTACGCTACCGGGCGCCCGCAGCGCCGCCCGCGGCCCCGGAGCCGCCCAGCAGCGACGGATCCGTATCGCGTACCCCCTTCGACCCCATCAGCCGCGACGGATCCGGCAGATCGGCGAAATAACGCGCATTGTCCGGGAACCGCAGCAATTTCCGCCCCTCGACCGCACCGAACTCCGGCTGGATCGGTTCGATCGGGGGTTCCGCGGCCAGGATCTCGGCGGTGTTCGCGTACCCGCCGAGCGAAGTCAGCTGCGACCAGGTCGGCGGCAGCAGCACATGCTCCCCCGCTTTCCAGGTGGCCAGCGCCGCGGCGGGTGTGGACCACTGCACATGATCGGTTTCCGAGGTGGCGCCATCGGCGAGCTGCCCGGTGGGCAGCACCGCCACGAAGAAGTGGGTGTCGTAGCGGCGGCGTTCCACGGTCGGCGTGATCCAGCGCGACCACGGCCGCAGCAGATCGGCCCGCAGCACCAGATCTTCCCGCGCCAGGAATTCGGCCAGGGTCAGCTCGCGGCGCTCGATCCGCTCCCGCTGCTCCCGATACCCGGTGGTGTCGGCGACGACGGTGTCGGGGGTGGGGCCGGCCAACAGCACACCGCACTCTTCGAACGTCTCCCGTACCGCGGCACAGACCAGAGCCTTCGCCCGCCCCTCGGACACTCTGTACCGCTGTCCCCACCACGACGGCGCCGGACCGGCCCACTCGATCTCGACCTCGGCGTCCACGGGATCCACCCGCCCACCCGGAAACGCGGTCATCCCGGCCGCGAACTCCATCGCCCCGGCCCGCCGCTGCAGGAACACCTCGGGGCCGTCGGCTCCGTCCCGCACCAACATCACGGTCGAGGCGTCCTTGGCTTCCGGCACCTCGTCGACGGAATCCGGCACAGTCGTCTCACTCACCCCTGGCACACTAGCCGTGCCGACGGAGCGTCGGCACGTGGGGCCGACACCCTCATCACCTGCGGTTGCGGTGGCGGCCCAGGCGGCGGGCCCGGCGGGCGAAGTAGCGGCCCTCGATGCGGTCCAGGGCGATGGACTGCCGGAACGCCTCGCTGAGGTTCTCGGCGGTGAGCACGTCGCCGAGCAGCCCCTGGGTGACGATCTCCCCCTCGCTCAGCAGCATGCAGTGGGTGAAACCGGGTGGGATCTCCTCCACATGGTGGGTGACGAGCACCAGGGCGGGCGCGTCGGGATCGGCGGCCAGATCGCCCAGGCTTTCCACCAGTTCCTCCCGGCCACCCAGGTCCACCCCCGCGGCGGGCTCGTCCAGCAGCAGCAGTTCGGGGTCGGTCATGAGCGCACGGGCGATGAGGACCCGTTTGCGTTCGCCTTCGGACAGCGTGCCGTAGGTGCGGTCCAGGAGATGTTCGGCCCCCAGGCTTTCCAGCATATCGATGGCCCGGTCGGTGTCCATATCGTCGTACTTCTCGCGCCAACGACCGAGCACCGCGTACCCGGCCGAGACGACGAGGTCGGCCACCCGTTCCTCGCGAGGAATACGGGCGGCCAACGCCGCGGAGGACAAACCGATCCGGGGCCGCAGTTCGCCGACGTTCGTCCGGCCGAGCCGTTCCCCGAGCACGTAGGCGGTGCCGTACGAGGGGTGGGTTTCGGCGGCCGCGATCTGTAGCAGCGAGGTTTTGCCGGCGCCGTTGGGGCCCAGGATCACCCAGCGTTCGTCGAGTTCGACCTGCCAGGTCACCGGCCCTACGAGGTTGTGCCCGTTGCGGCGGATGGAAACATTGCTGAAGTCGATGAGCAAATCTGGATCGGGGTGCGCCACGCGCTCCATCTTGTCTCGAGGTGCGCGCGACGGCGGCACCGGGCACCCGCGATTCCCCGGACCGTCCGGCTCGCGGGCACCGATCCGGGTCTGTTCCGCTACCACCGGTCCGGCCGCGCGGGCCGAGTGGCGATCACCGTCGCCGAACCCGGTGCCACTTCGGTGAAGCCCGCGTCACGTACCTCCGTGGCCGCACTTCGCGCCACGGCGCCCCGCAGCAGCGCCCACTCGTCGGGCCCGGCTTCCCGTACCGCGCAGGCGAACCCGCGCCGCGCCCACGTCCGCGCCTGTTCCACCGGCAGCGCCCCGGCGAACAGCATGCTCGCGTGCCCGACCTGCGCCGCGGCCTTACCGACCGTCATCCCCAGCGAGGCGTTCACCCAGAACACCGGCAGATCCAACGGGACAGCGCCGGGATCATCGGATTCCAGATCGGTACCGCCGATCTGGAGCCGCCGGATCCGGGCGTCGACCGCACCCACCGGCCCCGGCACCAGCGCCCGCGCCTGCGCCCCGCCGCATTCGACGGTCACCCCCGGCACCTCGTTGGCGGCTTCCCACTGGGCGCCCCGCGCCCGCCGGGCCACCTTCCGGATCCGGGACCGCTTCCACTGCAGGTATCCCGCTTCCCATTCCCCGCCCGGCCCGACCCGCGGGTCCAGGCAGAGGGCGACCGCGGCGGCCGCGGCCGCGGCCAGCACCTCGCTACGCGGGGGCGGATCGTTCTTCGGCAGGTGCAGCACCATCTGCATGGCCTGCACCTGTGCGGGGTCTGCGGGATCACCTCCACGCCCGTATCCCGAGGCGAGCTCGGCATGGCGTTGCGAGAACCCGGGTTCGGCACAGAAATCGGCTTCCGTGAACCCCGGATGGCCCGTTCCACCACCGGGTGCACGGCCGTCCGCCGCCACCACATCCGTTGCGCCGCTTTCCGGCATCACCACAAGCCACCCTCCCAGCACCCGACCATCACGCCGCGCCAGCCTACCGATAGCCCGGGAGGCGGTGGGAACGGGCAGGGGCACGCGGTCCGCTTCAGCCCAGTGGTACCCGGCGCAGCAGCCCGTCTCTCGCGTCCGCGGCCTCGACCTCGTCCCGGGTGACACCCAGGATGAACAACACCGCGTCCAGGTACGGGTGCGACAGCGCTGTATCGGCGACCTCACGCAACGCCGGTTTCGCGTTGAACGCCACGCCCAGGCCCGCCGCGTTCAGCATGTCGATATCGTTCGCGCCGTCACCCACCGCGACGGTCTGCTCCATCGGCACCCCGGAATCGGCGGCGAACGCGCGTAACGCGGTCGCCTTGTAGGCCCGGTCCACGATCTGCCCGACCACCCGGCCGGTGAGTTTCCCGTCGACCACTTCCAGCACATTGGCCCGCACGAAATCGAGATCCAGTTCGCGGGCGAGCGGATCGATCACCTGCCGGAAACCGCCGGAGACCACGCCGCACCGGAAACCGAGGCGCTTCAGCGTACGGATGGTCGTGCGGGCCCCGGGAGTCAGTTCGATGGTGGCGGCGACCTCACCGATGACCGACTCGTCCAGTCCGGCCAGGGTCGCCACCCGCTGCCGCAGCGATTCCGCGAAATCGATCTCCCCGCGCATGGCCGCCTCGGTGACCTGCCGCACCTGCTCCTCGACCCCGGCGTACGCGGCCAGCATCTCGATGACCTCGCCCTGGATCAGCGTGGAATCCACATCGAAGACGATCAGCCGTTTCGCGCGACGGGCCAGCCCGGCCCGCTCCACGGCGATATCGACCCGTTCGGCCACCGCCACCTCGGCCAGGGCGGTACGCAGCCGGGCATCGGTATCACCGGCGCGATCCGGGGCGGTCGCCATCAGCTCCATACCGGTCACCGGGTAATCGGCGATCCCGCGGATCGTGTCGATATTGACATCCAGTCTCGCCAGCTCCCGCGATACCGCGCTGAACGCCCGCGCCGTCACCGGGGCACCCAGCACCACCACGGCGTGCGTGGATACCGGGGCCCGCGCGATATCGGCATCGATATCCACGTCCACCTGCATACCGACGGTGTTCATCGCCTCCTCGAGCTCGTCCTGCAACGCCTCGGGATCGGAGGGACAACTGATCAGCACGCCCAGGGTGAGCCGGCCGCGGATCACCACCTGCTCGATATCGAGCAGGCTCACCCCGTGCCGCGACATCGCCGTCAGCAGAACCGATGTCACACCGGGGCGGTCGGGCCCGGTCACGGTGACGAGAACGGTCGTCTCGGCCAAAACCTCTCCTGTGTCTAATTGCGGAGCCTGCGGCGCCGCGGGGTTCGGGGCCCCCTTGTGTCTCGGGTCTTCACTCCTGCGCTCGGTCGCTGCGCTCCCTCGCTCCGTCGCTCCAGACCCGAGACGGGCCCCGAACCGGGACGGTGGACCATTCGGAGCGGATGCCGGGAAGGCCCCTGAGACCTCAACGGACCCCACAACAATCTAGGCGTTCGCCCCGCCCCGCCTCCGCACGGTCCCGGCACCGGGTGGCCCATCCCACTCCGGACCCCTCCCGCCCCGGCCCGAACCGGAGCAGCGAGGCAACCGGCCCCCGCCCAGCCACACATCACTATCCCCGACCCCGTCGCATCCTCCCTGCGCCGAGTTCAGCGAGGCCCAAAGGGGTGAGACCGCGTCGTGCTTCAGCACTCGAAGCGCATGCGCCGAAGGCGCGAGTCTCGAATGCTGAAGCACGACGCCAAGGGGGCTCGAGCCCGCGGCGCCGCAGGCGCCGCCGAAAACACAGTGCACCCGCCGGCTGGAGCCGACGGGTGCACACGGTTCCGTAGTCCTGGAGGCGAGGACTAGGACTTGACCAGCGCTTCTTCCTCGTGGTGCTTCGCCGCACCCGTGAAGCCGACGTGCGCCTCCTTGCGCATCCGCTCCACCATATGCGGGTAGTGCAGTTCGAAGGCGGGTCGTTCGGAACGGATCCGCGGCAGCTCGTAGAAGTTGTGCCGCGGCGGCGGGCAGGTGGTGGCCCATTCCAGGGAGTTGCCGTAGCCCCACGGATCGTCCACCGTGACCACCTCGCCGTAGCGGTAGCTCTTGAAGACGTTCCACAGGAACGGCAGCATCGAGGCGCCGAGCACGAAGGCACCGATGGTGGAGACGGTGTTCAGCGTGGTGAACCCGTCACCGGCCTGGTAGTCCGCGTAACGGCGGGGCATACCTTCGGCGCCCAGCCAGTGCTGCACCAGGAAGGTGAGGTGGAAACCGATGAACGTGGTCCAGAAGTGCCATTTCGCCAGCCGTTCGTCCAGCATGCGACCGGTCATCTTCGGGAACCAGAAGTAGATGCCGGCGTAGGTGGCGAACACGATGGTGCCGAAGAGCACGTAGTGGAAGTGCGCGACCACGAAGTAGGAGTCGGTGACGTGGAAGTCCAGCGGCGGGCTCGCCAGGATGACACCGGACAGACCACCGAAGAGGAAGGTGACGAGGAAGCCCACCGAGAACAGCATCGGTGATTCGAACGTCAGCTGCCCCTTCCACATGGTGCCGATCCAGTTGAAGAACTTCACACCGGTCGGAACCGCGATCAGGAAGGTCATGAACGAGAAGTACGGCAGCAGCACCGCGCCGGTGGCGTACATGTGGTGCGCCCATACGGCGATGGACAGGGCGGCGATGCCGAGGGTCGCGTAGACCAGGGTGGTGTAGCCGAAGATCGGTTTACGGCTGAACACCGGGAAGACCTCGGAGACGATACCGAAGAACGGCAGCGCGATGATGTACACCTCGGGGTGGCCGAAGAACCAGAACAGGTGCTGGTAGAGCAGGATGCCGCCGGTGCCCGGGTCGTAGATGTGACCGCCCAGGTGCCGGTCGTAGGCCAGGCCCAGCAGAGCGGCGGTCAGCAGCGGGAAGGCGAGCAGTACCAGGACGCTGGTGACGGCGATGTTCCAGGTGAAGATCGGCATCCGGAACATGGTCATACCCGGAGCGCGCAGGCAGACCACGGTCGTCAGCATGTTCACACCGCCGAGGATGGTGCCCAGGCCGGAGACGGCCAGGCCCATGATCCACAGGTCGGTACCCACGCCCGGCGAGTGCAGGATATCGGTGAGCGGCACGTAGGCCGTCCAGCCGAAGTCCGCGGCGCCGCCCGGGGTGATGAAGCCCGCGGTGGCCATGGTGGCGCCGAACGCGTACAGCCAGTAGCTGAAGGCGTTCAGTCGCGGGAAGGCGACGTCGGGTGCGCCGATCTGCAGCGGCAGGATGATGTTGGCGAAGCCGAACACGATGGCCGTCGCGTAGAACAGCAGCATGATCGTGCCGTGCATGGTGAACAGCTGGTTGAACTGCTCGGGCGAGAGGAACTGCAGACCCGGGCGCGCGAGTTCACCACGCATCATCAGGGCCATCAGGCCGCCGATGAGGAAGAACGCCATCGAGGTGGTCAGATACATGACACCCAGGACCTTCGGGTCCGTGGTGGTCACCATCTTGTATATGAACGACCCCTTCGGCCCTGTCCGCGCCGGAAATGGCCTAGTCGCTTCCACCCCCTGCGGGACTGGCTTGGGCTCTACGGCAGTCACTGATCCTCCTGAAGGTGCCTTTAGGGTCGCTCCGCAGGCTCCACTGTTTGCCCGCTGCCCCGCCGCACGGAGCAGCCAACGGTTAGCTTGCGCTTATCGAATCGTAATCGGTCGATCGAGAGCGGGCCGACGGGGTCCTACTCTCTGTCGTACTGCGGGTCGCGGCGGGCACGTACCGTCATCGGACGGGAAAGGTTTTCCCGGGACTCTCGGAGGGACCGGGACGGAACGTCCCGCCGGTATCCGGACGGGCACGGGCCTCCTGCCGACCGCTGGCGCGCATCGAATCGCGGTGTCCATGTACCCTTCCCGGCATGCCGGTGAGCCCCGCTGTCCGTACCCCAGCCGCGCGTGAATCCCGGGTCCGAGGACGGTCCGGCCGCGCCCGCCGGTTCGTGGGCGTCACGCTCGCCTGCGCCGCGCTGATCGTCTCCGCGTGCGCGAGCCATCCCGACGATTCGGCATCGATCATCCGCACCACGACGAAGATCGCCCGGGCCGGGGTGGTCGGGCTCGAACGCGATACCTCGCAGGCATGCCCCCTCCCCACCCCGGCCGACCCGTCCGAGGGCGATACCCGCGCTGTCCGGCACCCGGCCGGGGAGTCCCGGGTGCCGGCCGATCCGCAGCGGATCGTGGTGCTGGGCACTTCCGCGCTGGACGCGACCTGCGCGGTCGGCCTGTGGGAGCGTGTCGTGGGCGCGACCACCCTTGCGGGGCCCGTACCGCAGCCGGGATACCTGGGTTACGGGGTGGTGGAGATACCCGGTGTCGGGCTCGCGAGCGACCCCGATCCGGCCCTCATCGCCCGACTGGATCCGGATCTGATCATCGGCGAGGTCCCGGCGGGCCGGGCCGATTACGCCGCGCTCAGCGCCATCGCGCCGACGGTGCTGGTGGGCGCCGCGGACACCTGGGAGGAGCAGTTCCTCGCCTTCGCCGGGGCGCTGGGACGCACCGGCGCCGGCGAAGCCGCGCTCGACGCCTACCGCACCGAGGCGACCGATACCGGGAAAGCCCTCGATGCCCACCTCACCCAGGCTTCCCTCGTACGCTTCACCGCCACCGGCACCGAAACCCTGGGCCCGGAGACATTCGCCGCTCAGGTGCTCGCCGATACCGGTGCCGGCCGGCCCACCGCTCAGCGCGACGCCTCGGCCCCGGTCGACGAGTCGGACCCGATCGCGGCCGAGGGCGATCTGATCTACGTGATGTTCGCCGGGCCGGACGGGCAGGAGCACGGTGAGTCGGTGATGCGCTCGGATGCGTGGGAACAGTTGGGCGCGGTGGGCGACAACCGCTCCTTCGTGGTCGACGACGCCCTGTGGCACACCACCGGCCTCACCGCCGCACGGGCGGTACTCGACGATATCCGCGGCACCCTCAACGCCTACGTCGCGGACTGACCTACCCCGGCCGCGTATCCGCCGAAGACCGGCCCGCGACCGGATTTCGCCCATTCCGAGATACGGTTTTCGCAGGTAGGCACCCTGATGGGAGTACCTTCGAAGTATGGGCGGCAATACGGAAAGTGATCGCTCGCTCGGGTACCGGCTGAGTATCGGGATCGCCATCGGCCTGGCGATCGGGATTCCGCTCGGCCTGGTCGTTCTGAACAATCTGGCCGTGGGGGTCGGTCTCGGTATCGGTTTCGGCTCGGCGTTCGGTCTCGCCATGTCCCCGTCCTCGTCCGGGGACGACGGCTCCGGCGGCCGGCACGAACGCCGCGGCAAGGATTGAAGTACGCTCGGCGGCTGCGGTCCCGGTGTGCCGAAAAACCGATTTCTCCAAGGTATTCGACGCACAGAACACAACACCTGGGGCTGCTCTGAGCTCCCGCCCCCAAGGGGTAGTGTTACGAGTCCGTCGAAATCACTGGGAAGGGTGTGTTGGCAGGATGAAGCTCATCGATCGGGTTTCGGCCATCAATTGGAATCGGGTGCCCGACGAAAAGGACGCCGAGGTCTGGGATCGGCTCACCGGTAACTTCTGGCTCCCGGAGAAGGTCCCGGTATCCAACGACATCCCGTCGTGGAACACCCTCACGCCCGATGAGAAGCAACTCACCATGCGGGTGTTCACCGGCCTCACACTGCTGGACACCATTCAGGGCACCGTGGGCGCCGTGAGCCTGATCCCCGATGCGCTCACCCCTCACGAGGAGGCGGTGCTCACCAATATCGCGTTCATGGAGTCGGTGCACGCCAAGAGCTACAGTTCGATCTTCTCCACCCTGTGCTCGACCCGGGAGATCGACGACGCCTTCCGCTGGTCGGAGGAGAACCGCAATCTGCAGCGCAAGGCCGAGATCGTCCTGGAGTACTACCGCGGCGACGACCCGCTCAAGCGCAAGGTCGCCTCCACCCTGCTGGAGAGTTTCCTGTTCTACTCCGGTTTCTACCTGCCGATGCACTGGTCCTCACGGGCCAAGCTCACCAACACCGCCGATATGATCCGCCTGATCATCCGCGACGAGGCCGTGCACGGCTACTACATCGGCTACAAGTACCAGCGGGGGCTGGAGCAGGTCACCCAGGCCGAACGCGACGAGCTGAAGAACTACACCTTCGAGCTGCTGTTCGAGCTGTACGACAACGAGGTCGAATACACACAGGACCTCTACGACGAGGTGGGGCTCACCGAGGACGTCAAGAAGTTCCTCCGCTACAACGCCAACAAGGCGCTGATGAACCTGGGCTACGAGGGGCTGTTCCCCAAGGACGAAACCGAGGTCAACCCCGCGATCCTGTCGGCGCTGTCCCCCAACGCCGACGAGAACCACGACTTCTTCTCCGGTTCGGGCTCCAGCTATGTCATCGGCAAGGCGGTCAACACCGAGGACGAGGACTGGGATTTCTGACTCGCAGGTCCGTGCGATAACCGGCCTCGACGATCGACGAGGCCGGTTCGTCCGGTCACGGTGCGCGCGAGATGCGGACGACAACCGGTCACCCAACCTTTTCGATATAAGCCGATACCCCGGCTAGAATGGGCACGTGCCCAAAGCTCTGCCGGTCATCGATATCAGCGCCCCCGTCTGCTGCGCGCCCGTGGCCGCCGGGCCGGTCGACGACGAAGCCGCCCTCCATGTCGCCCTCCGCCTGAAAGCCCTCGCCGACCCGGTGCGGGTCAAACTCATCTCCCTGCTGCTCGCCGACCCCGGCACCGGCCGCACCGGCGCCAGCCTCGCCACCGCGGTCGGGCTCTCGGAATCGACCGTCAGCCACCACCTCACCCAGCTCCGCAAAGCCGGGTTCATCGACTCCGAACGCCAGGGCATGAGCGTGCTCCACCAGGCCCGCCGCGACGCCCTCACCGCGCTCTGCGCCGTCCTCGACCCCAACTGCTGCCGCTGACACCCGGGAGGCCCGTGCCGAACGAATCGCGCCGGCCACCCTCCCACCGCGGCGCGATATGCCGCACTGCCACCGCTGTGGCCGTGCGGATACCGGCGATGCCGAGCCACCGGTGGATCGACAGCGTCTCGCCGAGGACGAGCAGCCCGGCGATCGCGGCGATCACAGGTGCCGGACTCAGCAGCATCCCAGCGGTGGCGGCGGGTATGCGGTCCGCTCCGGACGCAATACCGAGCTCACACCTGCTGCTCGGTCATCGCTCGCCCATGCCGACGACTCGAGTGCCCGATGGGAACGCGCCCGCGCCGATATCGCTTCGGTCCTACCGGCCGCCGGCCCTCCCGTGGACGACCCTCGCTACGAGCAACAGATGGTATTCGACGACGCCCAAGATCTCCTCGTTCCCGAAAACCACCCCCTCACCCGGCGCAGCGAAGTGCGCTTGTCCGACGCGGCCACCGAATGTTGGATCGTCAAGCCCGGGAACAACGACTCCTACGACCTACTCATCGCCGCATGTGCCGCCGCCGGCCTGCACGCCATCACCACGATGGCCGACGAGCCGGCAGGCCGATGGCCCGGGATACCGGCGAGCGGTCAATTCGCACAGGCCGCGGCGATCGCCGCGGTGTCCCAGTAGAACGGACGGATCTCGGTGATACGGCCGCCGGTCACGGTGATCGTCTGCAGGATGGGGAAATCCAGTTCCCGGCCCGTGGCTCGTGACCGGGCGTGCACATGGGTCAGGACGACGAGCGGATCGGTATCGGACAGAAAACTCTGTTCGACCATCTCGAAACGTTCCCAGGTCGCGCTCATGGCGAGGAAGAACCGCTCCAATCCTCCGTGACCGCGCCAGATCCCGCCGTAGGGAAGCGCGGCGGCCTGCCACAGCACGACGTCCGGCGAGAAGAACGGCGCCATCGAGGCGAACGAGGCGGCCCCCGGGCCGCCCGCGGCGAGATATTCCTCCTCCGCTCTGTACATACGCTCCAGTACCGATCTGGCCGACGAGGCGGAGGACATGGTCATGAGCACATCGTGCACCGGCGATACGCGATCCGCTGGCGGTGATCGGACATCTCGTTCGAGGCCGACCACCGTCCCGGCACCTCGAAGCCGATCGACCCGAGCAGCCGAGTCCGTGCGGCGCGGACCGGGGCCGCCCGCGCCTCCGCTGTGGCGCCCGGTCGCTGCTCGATGAGGCGCCATAGCATTCGGCGAGTGAATTCTCGTGAGCACGCCCCGTCCGGAGCCCGTCCCACGGCTGGAATCGTCGAACCGGAGACGACCACGGAAGCCGAGATCGAAACCCTGTTCCGGACTCTCGAAGCCGCGTTGGAGGCCGAGGCCGCAGCGGCATTCGACCAGCCGTTCACCGAAGACGTCGTTTTCATCACGCCGGCGGGCGCGATCTTGCGGGGCTGGGACGAACTGCACGCCTACCATCGCGAACGCCTCGGTGGCAGCCCTGACGCGCGCGCCCACTTCGAGCTACTCGCCCTACGTCTCCTGACACCCGACCATGCGGTCGTCAATGTCGAGCAAACACTGCACACCGCGGAATTCTCCGTCGCCAACCGGGGGATGTGGGTACTGGTCGAGCGCGACGAGACATGGTGGGTCGGTTCGGTGCACAACACCAACATCGCCGGATCGATCGGAGCCCGGCCCGCTGCCCGAGGCGTGCCACAGAAATAACAGAGCAGTCGCTCTGTTATTCTGCGGGCATGCCCCGCCCGCGAACACACGACCTCGAGCAGTTGATGGATACCGCCGAGCGCATGGCCGTGGACTCCGGACCGGCCGCGGTCACCGTCCGGGCGCTCTCGTCGGCGACCGCGGTGTCCAACGGGGCGATCTATCACGCTTTCGGGTCCCGCGCCGGGCTGATGGGCCGCATCTGGCTGCGCGCCGCACAGCGCTTCCTCGCACTACAACGCCAGGCGGTCGAGCGCGAATGGTCCGCGGGCGCCACCCCCGCGCACGCGGTCGAGGCGGTTGTCGCCGCCGCCGACGCCCCCGCCGAATTCCTGCTCCGGCAACCGCTCTCGGGCCGCTTCCTGCTGACCGTGTCCCGGGAGGAACTCCTCGGCGCCGGCGAGCTGCCCGGTGATATCGCCGAGGAACTCCGCCGGCTCGACCGATTCCTGATCGAACTGTTCGTCGATTCGGCCCACCGCGTATTCGACCGCGCCGATCACGAAGCCGTCGCGGTCATCCGGGAGTGCGTGGTGGAACTACCCACCGCACTGCTGCTGCGAGGCCGGCGAACCCCCGATCCCGCGGTACGCCGCCGCCTCGCGGCCGCGGTCCGCGCCGTACTGGCCCAACCCCTGCCACCGCCGCGACCCCGCGGCGGCACCCCGGACACCACGAAGCGAAAGGCAACACCATGACCGCGAACCTGCACTACCAGGACAAGATCGCCGTACTCACCCTCGGCGAGGACGAGAACCGGTTCTCACCGGACTGGCTCGATACCATCGAGGCCCACCTCGACACCATCGAACGAGACGCCCAGGGCCTCATCACCACCGGTAGCGGCAAGTTCTACTCCAACGGCCTGGATCTCGAATGGCTGATGGCCCACGGCGACCGCACCGAATGGTACGTTTCCCGCGTCCAGGAACTGTTCGCCCGCATCCTCACCTTCCCGCTCCCCACCCTGGCCGCTGTCAACGGTCACGCATTCGGCGCCGGCGCCATGCTGGCCACCGCCCACGATTTCCGCGTCATGCGCGAGGACCGCGGCTACTACTGCTTCCCCGAGGTCGATATCGATATCCCCTTCACCCCCGGTATGGCCGCCCTCATCCAGGCCAAGCTCGGCCCGCAGGCCGCGGTGACCGCCATGACCACCGGCCACCGCTTCGGCGGCCCGGACGCGCTGGCCGCCGGGCTCGTCGACGCCACCGCCCCCGAAGCCGGACTCCGAGCCGCCGCCGTCGACCGCCTCACCCCCATCATCGGTAAGAACCCCGCCACCCTGGCCGCCATCAAAACCACCATGTACGGCGCCGTCACCGCAGCGCTGCGCTGACACCCCGGCCCGAGACAACCGAAGACCAGAATCGATGACCGCCCCGGAGAGGGCCCGCCGATGCCGAGCAGTACGGCGAAAGGGCCCAGGCCCGGGGCTTTACAGGGCCGGTCGGGATGACGTGCGGGAACGGCGGTGATTGTCAGCGGTATCCCCCTGGGGCGGGGCGGGAAGACCGTGCTTCATCAGCGGCACGATGGTGGTGCGGACGAAAGCACGGGCTTGTTCGGGATCGGTGAAATCGGTGCCGCCGCTGTTGCCGGGGGTGAGCATCAGCGAGTGGGCGAGGCGGGCGACCAGTTCCGCGACCGGACGGGGGTCGTAGTGGTCGATCAGGCCGGCGTTCTGGGCGTGGGTGAGCATGCCGGAGATGTAGTCGATACCGAGGCCGACCAGATGCTCGCCCCGCACCGTGTAGAAACCGAGGGCCTCTTCCGGGGCGACCCGCAGCAGGTGGGTGACCAACCGGTGGATGCGGGTCTGCAGCAGCACGTGCAGTGTGGTCTCCTCGATCTGGGCGTCCACCTCTTCGGCGGTGGCGGCGATCGTGGTGACCTCGGCCAGCATGCGCCGGGTTTCGCGTTCGATCACCGCCTCGACGAGATTGTCCTTACCGGAGAACCGCCGGTGGATGGTGATCCGGTTGATCCCGGCGCGACGCGCGATGTCTTCCAGACTGGAGCGGCGGATACCGACCTGCAGGATCCTCTCCAGCGCGGCGTCCATGATCTTCTCGTCCACCTCGTCGTAACCCTCCGCCATGCAACGAGGATACGATTCTCGTTTCATAGCGTCAACGACCGAACAGTTCGAGGCAGGACCAAGACATCGGACCACCCGGCATGCCAACGGTCCCGGTCGAGCCGGCGGGCCCCGTCGAGCTCGGCGAGGGTGACGTGCGGCCACAGCCGGGCGCGTGGCGCGCCGGATCGGTCACGCGGCTCCTACGAGCCCCGCCGCATCAGTAGATGGCCCCGGCGGAACCGTTCACCCTCGAGCGGCTCCCGCAATATCCGGCCGATCTCGACGAATCCGGCTTCCCCGGCCAGCGTCGCCAGCTCGTCGATCGGCCACCGGTAGGCCGCCGTCACCTTGTGGTCGAATACGCTGACCGGCCCGTTCTCCGACTCGAAGAACGCCAGCACGAGGTGACCACCGGGCGCGAGCACCCGCCGGAATTCGGCGAAGTACGCGGGCAGAGCCCGTGGTGGAGTATGGATGATCGAGTACCAGGACACGATGCCCCGCAGTGCGCCGTCGGCCGACTCCAGATCATCCATGGAACCGACCTCGAACCGCAGCCGCGGGTACGTCGCGCGGGCGATATCGATCATCGCGGGGGACAGGTCGACACCGAACACGTCCAGGCCCAGGTCTCGCAAATGCGCGGTCATATATCCGGGACCGCAGCCGAGATCGGCCACCGTACCCGGACCTGCGGTTCGTACGAGATCGGCGAACGCGGCGAGTACCGCGCGATCCAGCGGAAGGCCGGCAAGCGAATCGTGAACGAGGCCGGCGTACTGGACGGCAACGGCATCGTAGGCATCCGCCGGGGTGCGAGGGGGCGAGGAGAGTTCGGTCACGAGCGACGACACTACGACCCCTGCGGGGCAGCGAATACCCGTCGGTCCGCCGGGAATCGGAACCAGCACGTCACGGCGCCCCGGTGAGCCCGATGGTCCGGACCCGGGCGAACAGTCGCCGGACCGGAACCGCAACCGGTTGTCGCAGCGACAACGCCCCTTTCGTCGCGGGGCCCGCGATCACGGGCGAAATTCTCCCGACCGTCACCGTTCTCGGCTCGAACCAGCCCGAGGTCGAACGCGCCCGGGACGCACTACGGATGTCGTAGGCGGATTCCAGGCATGGAAGGCCGCGGGCCTGCCTGTCATCACCGAATCCTGAGTTCGGCACCGGTATCGCCGGGTGGCGTTGCGATACGCCTCGGGCCGGGCGGTGGTTCCGGCCGCCGGCCCGGCCGTCACAGCCGAGCGCTTCCACCCGCCACGGGCCTTGTTGCCACACCTGCCGACACGCGGCAGAGCGATGCGAATCGCCCCGTGTTACGGCAGGATCGGCGCGGTGACCACCCTGCACGAAAAAGCTGCCACGTTCCTCGAACTCCACCGTCCCGGTGATCCGGTGATCCTGCCCACCGTCTGGGATGCCTGGTCGGCAGAGCTCGTCCAAGAGGCCGGTTTTCCGGCACTCACGGTCGGCAGCCATCCACTGGCCAATTCCGTCGGCAAACCCGACCAGGAAGGGATGGCCTTCGCCGAGGTGCTGGCCCGGGTCCGGGAGATCACCTCGGCCGTGGACATACCGGTATCGGTCGATGTCGAATCCGGGTACGGCGTGGAGCCGACGGAGCTCGTGGAAGGGCTGGTGGCGGCCGGTGGTGTCGGATTCAATATCGAGGACACCGTGCACAGCGAGGGCGGGCGGATGCGCGAGCCGCAGGAACACGCCGATCTCGTCGGCCGGTTGCGGCAGGCGGCCGACGGTACCGGTGTGCACGTCGTGGTCAATGCCCGCACCGATCTCCTGCTCAAAGCCTCGGGCGACCCGGCCGAGCTGGTGGAACCGGCGGTCGAGCGGCTGCGGCTGGCCGCCGCGGCGGGCGCCGATGTGCTGTATCCGGTCGGTCGCTACGGTCCGGAGATCCTGAGCCGGCTGTGCGCCGAGCTGCCGCTGCCGGTCAACGCGGTCACCCTGCCGGAGCAGGGCAGTCCGGCCTATTTCGCCGAAGCCGGGGCGGCACGCGTGAGTTTCGGGCCGTTCCTGCAGTACGCGCTCGCCGCGGAGGCGAAACGGCTGCTGCAACCGTGGCGGTGACCCGACGCACGGGTCCTCGCGGCCGGTATCACCGCCGCGGTGCGGGTCGCCCTCGAACAATGGCTGCGACCCCTTGCCGCGCACAGCGGTCTCGCCGTCACCGCCGGTGCGCTACCGGATCCGCCGCGCGATGCGCTCGGAATTCTCGTTCCCGCACTCGATACCGCCGAACAGCGCTCCCGGAACCGACCGCGACCTCCGCCACCGGCAGCGGAGATCCGGGACAGCAGCGGATCCGGCCCACGAATCCGTTCCGCATCGGCCGTCACCGCTCGGGAACAGGCGACCTCTCACCATGATGCTCGCGTGCCTCCTCCGCGATCGCGACGATTCCGCGACGCAACTCCTCCGGCGCGATGACATCGACCTCGCTGCCGAAACCCACCAGCATGGCGGCCGCCGCCTCGAGGCTGCGCACCCGGACGCTGTGCAGATCCGGATCGTCCACGGTCCGCTGTGGCTGGTCGAGCGCGGTCACCGAAAGCGACCGTAACACCATCGGAAGTCGCGGACCGTGGATACGCAGCACGATCTCGGTCGAGGGGGCTCGGCGGAAATCGTCGCGCATCCGCTGCCACACCTGCCGGAGATCCAGATCGGGGGGCCGGCGGCTGGGTTCGCCCAGGCGGCGCACCGCACCGATCCGGGAAATGCGGTAGCTGCGGGGGCGCCCCCGGTGTGCGGCGACGAGGTACCAGATGGTTCCGACCTGGAGCAGGCCCCAGGGATCGACGGTGCGTTCCCCCGGCGCGGCGGCGGTTTTCGACCGGTAGCGGATGCGGATTCGTTCGTCGTCCAGCACCGCGGCCTGGATATCGGCCAGCGCGGTCGGCGCGGCGGGGTCGCGATGCCACCCGCCGGCGTCGAGCACGATCCGTTCTTGTACGTGCGTGACCAACCGGTGCTGCTCATCGGGTAGAGCGGTGGACAACTTGCGGAGCGCGCTGCGGAACGAGCCGCCCAGACCGAGCGCCTCGGCCGCGTTTCGCCCGCCGGCGACGAAGAGGGCGCGAGTCTCGGCGGCGGTGAGCTGTTCCACATCCGGTTCGAAGCCCGGCACCAGGGCGAATCCCCCACCCCGGCCGCGTTCGGCGTACACCGGGATACCGGCGGCCGAGAGCGCATCCATATCACGTAATACGGTCCGCTTGGTCACTTCGAGGCGACGGGCCAGCTCCGCGGAGCTCATCCTGCCGTGCCGCCGTAACAAGTGGACGATCTGGAGCAGCCGGTCCGCACGCATTTCTTCAGGTTCCCACGGAAAGGCGACATCAGATGTCACCTGATGGGCCACAGACTGATGTCATGACACGAATTCCGGATTTCCGAGCTGATCTCGCCGCGGCCCACGAGTGGGTGGCCGGCCTCATGACCGGGGTCGGCCCCGACGGATGGACCGCTCCGACGCCCTGCCCGGACTACGACGTGCGCGCCCTTCTGCGGCATCTCTCCTGCCACCCGGCCAAGATCGCGGCCACCGCCACCGGCGCGGACCCCCGGCCGCTGCCCGCCCACGCCGATATCGACGAGAACCGCCCCGGCGAAGACTACCTGGAACGGGCGATCGCCGCCCTCGACCGGTGGTCCGACGACACCCTGTTGACCCGCACGCTCACCGCGCCCTGGGGCGCGGCTCCCGGCGGGCTCGCCGTCGGTGGATACCTGATGGAAACCGTCGCGCACGGCTGGGACCTGGCGGTGGCCACCGGACAGCCGGCCGAGGCCGACCCGGCGCTGGTCGCCAAGGCCCGTGCCGTAGCCGAACAGGCGCTCTCCGGCGGGTTCCGTGGTTCCGGAGCACCGTTCGGAGCCGTCGTCGAGCCGCGGGCGGAGGCGGGCCCCACCGAACAACTGGCCGCGTTCCTCGGACGTTCGTGGGCCGGAAACAGCTGACGCGGCCCGGCCGCGGGCGGCCTGCGCCGCGGCGTCGCCGGCCCTTCCGGCAGGCCGCGGCCCGCCCCGGCCGCAGCATATCGTGAGCACCGGGCCGGCCGGCCCCACCGGCCGGCCCGGTCCCGGCTCAGGCGGACGGGCCCGCGGACCCGTCCGGCTCGTCTTCGGGCACCTCGGGGAAGCGCCGCAGCAGGAGCAGGGCACCCGCCAGACCGCCCCACACCACGACCACCGAGATGATCAGCATGATGATCGCACTCGCGGACATCAGTTCCGCTCCTTCCGCGTCCCCACCGGCTCCGCCGGGGTGGTGGTCTCATCAGCGCCCGGCCATGGGATCAGCGCGAGCACCACACCCACCACGATGGCACCGACGGCCAGGCCCCAACCGGCGACCGCCAGATAATCACCGGGATAGTCACCGTAGTTCTCGGCGAACTCGGTGCGCAGCGAGTCGATCATCATCCACCCGAGAACCAGCGGTGTGACGACCCCCAGCGTCACGGTCCACACCTTGCCGAGCCGCACCGCCGATACCGCGTCGACATGACGTTGCAGCATCGGCAGTTTGCGCAGGATCCAGACCACGACCACCACCGCGACCAGCCCGGCCAGGGCGATCCCGTACGAGTTGATGAAATGGTCCGCCGTATCGAGCAGGAACAGGCCACCACGGGTGGGGAACAGCGCGATCGATACCGCGGCGGTGGTTCCGCCGACGATCAGGACCGCCGGAACACGTCGCATACCGGTGCGGTCCTGTACCGCGGCGATGATCACTTCCACGATGCTGATCAGCGAGGTCCAGCCGGCGATGATCAACGAGACGAAGAACAGGACGCCGAACCAGGCGGCGCCCGCCGTGAGCTGGGAGATGATCGCGGGGAAGGCGACGAAAGCCAAACCGACACCGTTGGTCGCCACTTCATCGACCGCCACGCCGGTCTGGGTCGCCATGAATCCCAGAGCGGCGAAAACACCGATCCCGGCCAGGATCTCGAAGGAGCTGTTGGCGAAACCGGCCACCAGCGCCGACCCGGTCAGGTCCGCTCTACGCCGCAGATACGACGCGTAGGTAATCATGATGCCGAAGCCGACGGACAGGGAGAAGAAGATCTGCCCGTACGCCGCGACCCACACCTTGCCGTCGGTGATCGCCGACCAGTCCGGGGAGAAGAACGCGTCCAGGCCGTCCGCCGCACCCGGCAGGAAGAGAGCGCGGATCACGAGGATCCCGAACAGCACCGCCAGCAGCGGAATGAAGAACCTGCTCGCCCGTTCGATACCGCGCCGCACCCCCAGCGCGAGCACCAGCAGGGTGAGTACCCACACCACGATGAGCGGCACCGCGACACCGGCCACGTAGGAGGTGCCGAATTCGGGTCCGTCGGACTGCTCCACGAACCGGCCGAAGAACCCGTCGGGGTCCTCACCCCACTGCTGACCGATCGAGAAGCCCACGTAGCGCGCCGACCACGCGATGATCACCGCGTAGTAGGTGGCGATCACGAAACACACCACCACCTGCCACCAGCCGATCGCCGCCGCGGGTTTGGCCAGCCGGCGAAAGGCCAGGGGTGGTGAGGCCCGGAACTTGTGGCCGATCGAATATTCGAGCACCAGTAACGGGATACCGGCTGTGAGCAGCGCGATCAGGTAGGGGACGAGGAACGCCCCACCACCGTTCTCATAGGCGACATACGGAAATCGCCAAATATTGCCGAGACCGACCGCGGATCCGATCGCCGCGAAAATGAAACCAGCCCGTGAACCCCACTGTTCCCGGGGTTCGGCATCCTGACGCATCGTGGCCTCCATTCCCTCATCTGAAACCACCGCAGTGAAAACCATAACCTTTTAGAAACCACGGCGTGCAGCTTCTCTACCGATCGGTAACCCGGCGCGCGAGCCCTGTCCGGAAGTCGGCGAAACTCCTGCTCAGAGCAGGGGATTCGGGGAGACTGGCAGATAGCCCGTAGCATGCTATTTGTGAAGAACAAATCTCTCGCTTTCGTAGGAGCTGTCATCGCCGCGCTGGCCGTCGCGGCCCCCGCCGCCTCCGCCCTGCCCACCGGCTCGTCCCTGCCCGCCTTTCCGGGGGATGGACGGGAAGTGGTGATTCTGGACAACACGCTCGAACTGAGTGATCTGGATTCGTGCTGGGCCAGCGGTTTCCCGCGCGATATCCGCGTCGAGAACCGCAGCAGCCGCGCTTTCCTGCTGTACGCCTCCAGCGACTGCACCGGTGAGCCGGTGGCGTCGGTGGCACCGAAGACCGTTTCGCAGCATCACGGCTGGTCGGGGCGCGCGGCCCGCTGATCCTCTCCGGCGCCGGGGCCGCTCTCGGCCCCGGCACCACCGGTTCCGGAGATCGCGCCCGCAGTTGCCGCACGATATCCCCGATATCCGGCTCTCGTGTCGGTGGTGGCCCTTACTCTCGGCCGCGTCCCCATCCCGCGGAGGCCTTCGATCGCCACGATCCCCGGGACCGAAGCACCACAGGAGAGCCCGATGAGTTCCGAACGCACCGTCCGCGAGGTCGTCGACCTCATGATCGAACTCGGCCTCATCGATCCGGAGCTCCCCGCCCGCGAACCTTTTCTGGCGAAATCACTCGACGAGCCACTGAGTTACTACGGGGACACCGAGCACAGCGCCGTACGCGAGCTCCTCAGCGAGGTAGGGATCCGCTACACCTTCGATTACAAGACATTCCGCGGTATCAGCGGATGCGCCGAGGAGGAACGGCGGCAGTGGTACGAGTCGGAACTCCGGGCCATCGCCGATTGCAGTCGCGGCATGGTGACCATCACCGATGTGCGGCTGGTCGAGAACGATATGGAATCGGAGCTCCGGTTCGAATCCAACGGGATCACCGAATCGTGGCCGACCGATCCCGGTGACGACGAACACTTCGAGGCTTCCCTCACCTTCGCCACCTACCTCACCGGAATTCCCACGGGCCGTGTCGAACAATTCTGTGATATCGAGCCGATGGACAAAGACATCAGCGGAGAAGCCGTGTTCGGCGACCCGCGAGCGCTGAACCGGCTGGGTGCGCATTTCGGTCTCAACTTCTGGCCCATGGAGTGATACACCTCACTCCCTGTCACAGCGATCGCGCCCGCGGTGTCTGGTGACCGACCCCTTGTGGAAGGAGACACCATGGCCGAGAACATCGATGTGGTCGTGATCGGAGGCGGATACGCCGGCGTGCTGGCGGCCAACCGCCTCACGCGGCGCGCCGACGTGGCAGTGACTTTGGTCAACCCGCGCCCGGAATTCGTCGAACGGATCCGCCTGCACCAGCTGGCGGCCGGCAATCATGCGGCGGTCGTCGATTACCGCAAAGTGCTGAGCGAGCGTGTCCGGCTGCTGGTCGACACCGCGACCCGGATCGACCCCACCGCCCGTACCGTGGCATCGGCGGGCGGCCACACGATCGGCTACGACTACCTGGTCTACGCGGTGGGCAGCTGCAGCGCCGAGGCGCGGGTGCGGGGAGCGTCCGAGTTCGCGTATCCGATCGCCACCCTGGAGGAGGTGCGGCGGCTGCGGCCGGTCCTCGATGCCGCGCCCGCCACGGCCGCGGTGACGGTGGTCGGCGCCGGTCCGACCGGTATCGAGATCGCCGCCGAGCTGGCCGAGCAAGGACGCCGGGTCACCCTGGTGTGCGGTTCGGTGCTCGGCCCGTACCTCCATCCGCGGGGGCGTCGTGCGGTGGCCCGGCGGCTGGCCGGACTCGGTGTGACCGTGCTGGAAGGCGCCGGTGCGTCAGTGACGGCAGTGGCCCCGGAGGCCGTGCACCTCAGTGGCGGCCGCTCGATACCGAGCACGGTGACGATCTGGACGGCAGGATTCGGGGTACCGGATCTGGCCACCCGTAGCGGCCTGAGTACCGACGCCGTGGGGCGCCTGCGCACCGACGAGACCCTGACGAGTGTGAGCGATACGCGCATCGTCGCGGCCGGGGATTCGGCGGCACCGTCGGATCTGCCGTTCCGGATGAGCTGCCAGTCCGCCACGAGGATCGGCGCCCATGCCGCCGATACGGTCCTGGCGCGGATTTCCGGTGCCGAACCACAGCCCATCGACCTGGGTTTCTTCGGGCAGTGCATAAGCCTCGGACGGCGCGCCGGGATCTTCCAGTTCGCCACCAGGAACGACACCGCGAACAGGTTCTACGTGAGTGGCCGGCCCGGTGCGAAGCTCAAGGAGTTCGTCTGCGAGCACACCGTCGAGCATCTGGCGAAGGAGGCACGCGAACCCGGCTCGCTCACCTGGGTCGGCGATGACGAGCGCCGGCAACTGCTGGAGGCCTCCCGCGGCGAGACGCTGACCATCCGCTGAGCACGCTGACCGGGCCACGTTACCGGTAGCGGGCCGGCCGCCGGGCGAGCCGGGTCCGACGTACCCGGCGGCGCCCGCGAGTACGAGCGGTGGCCGCCGATATGCGGTCACCGCTACCGACGAGAAATGGGGACAGCACAGTGAGCGACCACGCCACCGACCCGGCGACCGCGGCATTCCTGGCCCAGCGCAATCTGCTGTTCACCGTTGCCTACGAGATGCTCGGCTCGGCGGCCGACGCCGAAGACGTCCTACAGGAGACCTGGCTGCGGTGGATCGAGGTCGATCTGGAACAGGTGCACGACGAGCGCGCCTATCTGGTCCGCATCACGACCCGGCAATCGCTCAACCGGCTGCGCACCATGAACCGCCGCAAGGAATCCTATGTCGGGCCCTGGCTGCCCGAGCCCCTGCTCACCACACCGGACGTGGCCGCCGATATCGAGCTCGCCGAGAGCATGTCGATGGCCCTCATGCTCGTCCTCGAAACGCTGTCACCGACCGAACGTGCCGTGTTCGTACTGCGCGAGGTGTTCGATTTCGGCTACGCCGAGATCGCCGCCGCTGTCGACAGGACTCCCGCCGCCGTGCGGCAGATCGCGCACCGCGCCCGCGGTCACGTCGATGCCCGCCGGCCCCGATCAGTGGTCTCGGCGAGCGAGACCCGGGCAGCGCTGGAATCGTTCCGGCGGGCCCTCGAATCCGGCAACCCGCAGGAGCTGCTGGACGTACTCGCCCCGGAGGTCGTCCTGCTCAGCGACGGCGGCGGTATCAAGCGGACCGCGTTGCGGCCGGTCATCGGCGCCGAGAAGGTGGTCCGCTACATCTTCGGCGGCATCGGCAGGACCGACGCCGCCATCACCATCGACCCGACCCTGCTCAACGGCAGCCCGGCACTCGTCTTCCGTGTGGACAGCGAACTCGACGGGGTCATGGCGTTCCGAGTCGAAGACGATCGCGTCACCGGCCTCTACTTCGTCCGCAACCCCCAGAAGCTGACCCGCGTCGAATCCGAGACCACCCTGACCCTTCGCTGAATCCGCCGGGGCACATTCATCCACCGAGGGGCGAGGCGCTCGGCGGTATCAGGGCATCGCTTCGACGAAGCGGTGCAGCAGCCTGGCGAATTCGGTGCGCTCCGTGGCCGTCCAGCCGGACATGGCGGCATCGAACGATTCCCGCCTCCTGCGGTGGGCTCGGGCCAGGAGGTCCTGTCCGTATTCGGTCAGGACGAGAAGCGAGCGCCGGCCGTCGGCCTGATCGGCCACCCGGCGGACCAGCCCTTCGGCGACGGCGGCAGCTACGAGTTTGCTGGCTCGCGGCTGATCCACGGCGAGCGCGGTCGCTATCGCCGAGACGGTCGGTTCCGGCGCCCCCTCGATCGCGTCCAGCACGTCGAAGGAAGGCCGGGCGAGAACATCGTCCTTTGCGAGGGCACGGCGGGTCTGCCTGCGCCGGATAGCGACCATTGCCCGTTCTACCCGCTCGACATCGTCCACGCAGGCATGATATTACCTACATTTACATGTCAGAATACATGTAAATGTAGATGCGCAACCAATACCCCGAGGAGTTCCGATGAGAAGATCCACCCTGGCAGCCGGTGTCCTCACCATCCTGCTCATCCCACTGGCCGCATGCGGCGGGACGACCGAGGAGCCGGCCGCCCCGAATACGGCATCCAACAGCGAGAACCGGCTCATCGGATATCAGGTGAAACGACTCGACCAGCTCATCGAGCTGACCTTCGACCGGCTACTCGCCGACGCCGGTCTCTCCCGGCGGCAATGGCAGACCCTGAATACCATCGCCCGAGGCCCCATCGACGATGCCGGGCTCACCGACGCACTACGACCGTTCTGGGAAACGGACAGCGGCAACCTGAGCGAAGTCGTCACCGACCTCACCGACCGCGGATGGATCAGCAGGGACACCACCGGGCACTACACACTCACAGACGCCGGACGCACCGCGCATACGACCGCCCGCGACACGGTATCGCGCCTTCGTGAGCTATCGGCCGACGGCGTCACTGAGCAAGAATTCGGCCAGATGATGGACGTGATGGGGCGCATCATCGGCAATCTGGAGCGAGCCACCGCCTGATCCGGCCCCCGCCGGGCCGTTTGCGCCGAGGGTGGCGACGTCCCCCGGTCCACGATCCGGCGCGGGGGACGCCCATCGCCGGCCCACCGGTCGCCGTCGTTACGAAACGCCGCATCCCACACCATTTCGAAAAGCGAGGCCGACAGGTCGACGCAAAGATCGTCTCGACCGCCGACCGAGCCGAAGTCAATTTGCCATTGCCCGTCACGGTCGCCCCGGCCGCCCCGATCACTGGTGACACACCAATTCTCCCGTCGGCAGTGGTAAGTCGACACCCGGCGGATCACCTTCATTTCTGCTTGCTAAAGTATGCAACCAGCAGACTTCCGATATCGCGCATATCGGCGAAGGGCGGTGGAGATGCCGGGATCGAGCAGGCCCCTGTATCAAATGAAGGCGGAGTTCTTCAAGACGTTGGGGCACCCGGTGCGCATCCGCGTTCTCGAACTGCTCAGTCAGCGCGAGCATGCCGTATCGGAAATGCTCGGCGATATGGATATCGAGGCCGCCAACCTGTCCCAGCAGCTGGCGGTGCTGCGCCGGGCCGGGCTCATCACCGGCCGCCGCGAAGGCCTGTCGGTGACCTACGAGCTCACCTCGCCGCAGGTCGCGCAGCTGCTGACCACCGCGCGTGCCATCTTGACCGGGGTGGTCGCCGGGCAGGCCGAAGCGCTGGAACAGCAGCCGACCTGACGAACGGAATACATACCTGCCCACAGCCCCTTACCCATTGATTGCAATATTTACTAACTAGCCACCTAGTTGTTCCTGAAGGAGATGCAGTGGAGACCGATCGTCTTCTTGCCGCTGATCCGGCGAGCGGCGCCGATGTGCTGTTACGCGCTTCGTGTGCTCGACTCGCCGTGCCGGAGAACCGCCCCTCTCGCACCCCGGCCCGCCCCGGCGAAACCCCGGTCGCGGCACAGTGAGCGTGCGCGCGCTCCTGCCCACCGGTTCGGATTGGCGCCCGGCCCTGCGCTCCCCCGGCTCGGACCTACTCGCCGGGTTGATCGTCGCGCTCGTGGCGCTACCTCTGGCGCTCGGGTTCGGGATCAGTTCCGGACTCGGCGCCGCGGCGGGCCTGGCGACCGCGATCGTCGCCGGTGCGGTGGCTGCGGTCTTCGGTGGCTCCCGGTTCCAGGTGTCCGGCCCCACCGGCGCCATGACCGTGGTGCTCCTGCCGATTGTGGCCGAGCACGGCGGCCCCGGCGTACTCGCCGTCGGGCTCATGGCCGGCATCATCCTGGTCGTTCTGGCCATGGCCGGTATCGGCCGCGCCGTCCGCTATATGCCGGCGCCCGTGATCGAAGGGTTCACCGCCGGTATCGCCGTGGTGATCGCGCTGCAGCAGTTCCCCTCCGCCCTCGGGGTCGCCGACGCGGAGGGCGAGAAGATGTGGCAACTCGCCTCCGACGCCATCGGCCGCTACCTCGACCATCCCGACCCCACCGCACCGGTTACCGCCCTGCTCGTCGCCACCGCGATCCTCATCGGCGGGAGGTATCTGCCGAAACTGCCGTTCGCGCTCGTCGCGGTCGCCGCCGCCACCGTGGTCGCCGAAACACTCGGCCTCGACCTCGCCCGCATCGGTGCGCTACCCGCCGGGCTGCCGGCCCCGTCCCTCGGTTTCCTGCATCCCGAGCAGCTCGGGTCTCTGATTGCTCCCGCTCTCGCCGTCGCGGCCCTGGCCGCTCTGGAATCACTGCTGTCGGCGACCGCCGCCGACTCGATGTCGGTCGGCACCCGCCACAGCCCCGACCGCGAACTGTTCGGCCAAGGCCTGGCCAATATCGCCGCACCGCTTTTCGGCGGTGTCCCGGCCACCGGCGCGATCGCCCGCACCGCCGTCAATGTCCGCTCCGGCGCCCGCACCCGCCTCGCCGCGCTCACCCACGCCGCCGTGCTCACCGCGATCGTCTACCTCGCCGCACCACTGGTCGCCGAGATCCCCGTGGCAGCCCTGGCCGGCGTCCTGCTGGCGACCACCGTGCGGATGGTCGAAACCGCCTCACTGGCCGCGATCGCCCGCGCCTCCCGCGGCGATGCCGCGATCATGGCGGTCACTTTCGCCGCCACTGTCGCGTTCGACCTGATCACCGCCGTCGCCGTGGGTGTCGGGATCGCGATCCTGCTGGCGCTGCGGGCCGTCGCCAGAGAAGCACGCCTGCATCAGGTCCCCCTCGACGAGACCGATCACCTCACCGAGGAACACGATCTCCTGCGCGACCATATCGTCGCCTACCGCATCGACGGCCCGCTGTTCTTCGCCGCCGCCCACCGCTTCCTCCTCGAGCTCGCCGAGGTCGCCGATGTCCACGTCGTCATCCTGCGCATGTCCCATATCACCGCGCTCGACACCACCGGCGCCCTCGTACTCAAAGACGCCATCAGCAAACTCCGGCACCGGAATATCACCGTGCTCCTGTCCGGGCTGCGCGACGACCACCACCGCCGCCTCGCGGCCCTCGACGCCCTACCCGAGCGAGCCGACCACGTGTTCACCGATACCGGCGCGGCCATCACCTACGCCCGCGGCCACCTCCCCCACACCGTTTCCCCGTGACCCCGCGATACCGTTCCGTGGAGACGGCTCCTGGATGCCGTGAGCGGTCAGGCCGGATGCACGACCGCGATGCGGTCGACGGTCCGCGACTCCCCGGGTGAAGAGCGCATAGCCACCTACGTAGATCATCGGCCCCAGCAGGGTTGTGCCACCGTATGGATCAATACGAACAGCACCGGCCGTTCCAGGGGCTTCACAGTTCGTCACGGACCCGGTTACGACGATCTCGGTGAAGCGCCGGAAATCCGCTCCGCGGCCGTGCCTTCGACAGTAGTGGCGATCACCGCGTCATCATCCGCAGGATGAATACCCGCGGGTCACGAATTTCTACCGGTCGATCCGGCAGGTGTCGTCGATCGGCCGGGTGATCGACCAGTACTGCCGGAACCGGCAGGCCGCGATCTTCCACCGGCCGTCCTCGACGATGTATTCGTCGTCGTATTCACCGGTCATCACCGTCTCGGTTTTCTCCAGCAGGTTCACCTGGCGGAACTTCAGCGTCCACCGCCCCGAGGCGTGTCCGGCGTCGTGAACGGTGATATCGGGGTGCGTCCCGTGGTGCATATCGAGGACGACGTTCTTCCCGTCGACCTTCTGCAGAGCGATCTTCTCGAACACCGCCGCCATACCGTCGGCGTCGAAGGAACCGAGGACACCGTAGTCCACCGTCGCTCCCACGGTGACGAAGCAGTCACGAAACGTCTTCGGATCCTTGGCATCACAGGCCCGCAGGTAGCGGTGTTTCAATGCCTTGATCGCCTCCACCGCCTCCAACCGTGCGATTCGCTGCGCCGGATCGGCTTCCGTGGGCTGCGGTGCGTGCGACATGCGGCCTCCTGGTGAATCTCGGCGGCCGCCGGAAGCCGGCAGCCGGTTCGATGCCTCGCGCAGTGTAGTCCTCCGGTCCGGCCCTTCAGGACCGAATCGTCCCGGTCCGGCAAGCGATGGAGCTGTTCGAAGCGTCCGATGTCGCGCCGGGCACGGCCGGTACCGAAGGCATGGTCAGTGGCGGAGCAGGCCGGCGATATCGGCCGCGGCGGTCATCAGTACCAGCACCGGCACGACTTTCGGTGCGGGTATCCGATAAGCGCCACGGCTGTGCTGCTCGACGATGCCGGCCGACGAGAGCGCGCGTATATGGTGATACAGCTGTCCGGTGGAGGTGAGGCCGACAGCTTCCGCCAGCTCGGTGCCGGTACGCGGGCCGTCGAGGAGCAGCTGGGCCAGCGCCAGCCGGATCGGATGCCCCAGCGCGGCAAGCACTTCCACCCGGTCATTGGCAGGCAGCCGCAGTACCGATGCCGCGCTGTAGCGGATGGTCCAGTCGACCTCGCCGGCGAAGTCGACACGACCGTGGTATTCGACGAACCCCCGGGTGGGGTCGTCGGCCCGGTGATGTCCTTCCAGTGCCTCGATCCGTGCCTCCAATTCGGCGAGCTTGGTTTCGACATCGGTCATAGCGCACACGCTAATCGGCGCAGCGTGGGCGGCTCCGCCATGGCCCGGATGAGCAGTTCCTGCTCGTTCAGGCCCTCCAGCGCGGCCACCCACGTCGCCTCCGGCATACGGCGCTCGAGCAGGACCGCTGTCGCGACCGTGCCGTCGGATCGACGCATATAGAATGCGTCGGCCAGAACACCGGGATACGAACCGCCCTTGAAACCGATCGCCGCGAATCCGGCCGGCGGAGGCAACCATTCCAGTTGTGCGCGGGCGATATCCGAGCCCGGCCCGAAGCCGCCGGTTGCGATCGCCCGGTGCATCGACGCGAGCTGACGCGCCGATGCCGTCGGTGTGGTCTCGGCCCACACCGCTTGCGCGGCATAGGGCGGCGGGGTTTTCGACCGCAGCGCCTCCCGGTACGCCGGGTCGGCGGCATAGCGCCGCGCTGCCGACCACGTGTCGACGATCCCCGGTTCGAACAGGCGGATCACGTCGCCCAGCTTTGTTGACGGCACATAGTCGTGCCATCCACCCGCCTCGGCGGCATCGACCAGTGCGCGGTCGCCGAGGCGGTTGCGCAGGTAATCGGGGACGGCGTTATCGCTTTCGCGGATCATCGCGCTCACCATCCGGTCGAGGGTGACCGTCTCACCGGGGATCCGGGCCCGCGCCCGTTCGTGCGCTCCCCCGTCGGTGCCCGGGAAGTACCAGCGCTCCCATTCCGCGACGGGGACATGTTCTTGCGGGTCGAGTGTTCCCGCCGCGACCGCGCGGGCGTAGGCCGCGAGCGGGACGATCTTCCCGGCCGAGGCGATGGGCTGCCGGTCGTCGACGCGCCGTCCTGCCACATGCCCTCTGCCGTCATCGATGGCGACGGAGATGTTCTCCGGCTCCTGGTCGATCCGGCCCAGCCATCCCTCGGCCGAGGACACGTCCCCGGCCGGGATCGGTGGGCATTTCCCGTCCCCGGCCGCCTCGTTCGAGCATCCGGCGAGTACGGGCAGCGCCGCGGCCACGACGATCACGAGCGTGCGCAACATCTCCACTCCCAAAAATACGTAATTACGTAATTACGAATAACGATAGCTCTTACGCGGGACGATGTCTCCCCGCGGCAGCGCTCGAAGTGACAGCAAGGCTCGTCGCGCCCTTCTGTGCCAACCTGGAAGCGCAGACAACGCCACCGACTCTTCAGGGACCGGATGATGACGACCAGCCAGGACGCACCGCCGCTGCAACTCGAGCGGTCGTTCTTCGAAGATCCCGACGCGCTCTACCGTGTCCTCCGGGCGGAGCGGCCCGTGGTCCGCGCGACCGGACCGACCGGCCTGCGGTTCTGGATGATCACCCGCTACGCCGACGCCCGCGCCGCCCTCAACGACCCGCGGATGACAAAGGATGCCGGGCGGATCCCCGGGAACTTCGTCCGCACCGAAGGTATGCCCCGGGCGCAGACGAGCGCCGAATCGCTGGTGCGGCATATGCTCAACGCCGACCCACCGGACCACACCCGGTTGCGCAAATTGGTCGGGCGGGCCTTCACCATGCGCGCGATCGCCCGGTTACGGCCACGGATCGAGAAGATCGCCACCGAATTGGCCGATGAGATGGACACCGCGGGGCCCACGCTCGACCTACTCGATCATTTCGCGTTCCCCCTACCGATGACGGTGATCTGCGAAATCCTCGGCGTCCCGCAGGACCGCCGCGACGAGTTCCGGGTGTGGTCGAACACGCTGCTCTCCGGCCGCGCGAACGACGAGCGCGGCGCCGCCGTGGACGCGATGGCGGCCTTTCTCACCGATCTGATCGCCGACAAGTCCGCGCACCCCGGCGACGACATACTCTCCGAGATCGTGCGGGCCGCGGCGGACGGCGATGCGCTCAGCCGCCCCGAGGCGGTGGCGATGGCGTTTCTCCTGCTCGTTGCCGGACACGAGACGACGGTCAACCTGATCGGCAACGGTATGCTCGCGCTGTTGCGCCATCCGGAACAGCACTCCAGATTGCACCGCGATCCGGATCTGGTGCCGAACGCGGTGGAAGAGTTCCTCCGGTACGACGGCCCGGTCAACCTGGCGACCACCCGGTTCACCACCGAGCCGATCGAGTTCTCCGGCACGACGATTCCGGCGGACCAGTTCGTCCTCGTATCGCTGATCGGCGCCAACCGCGATCCCGAGCGCTACGCCGCCGCCGACCGGCTCGACGTCGCACGAGACGCGTCGGGCCACCTCGCCTTCGGCTACGGCATCCACCACTGCCTCGGCGCACCGCTGGCTCGGCTGGAGGGCGAGGTCGCCTTCCGCACACTGCTGGAACGATTCCCCGATATGACGCTCGACGGCGAAGCCGGCCCGTACCGTGAGAGCACACTGATCCACGGCCCGACCCGGTTACCCGTCCGGCTCTGAACGAGAGAACTCCTTTCCGGCCGACGCGGTGACCGGACGCGCAGCCACGCCGCGTCGGCGCGCACGACCCCGGGCCCTCCGGAAAAGACCTCGCGGCTGCGGGCTCAGCTCTCCCGGCGCCTGGCCTCCCGCCGGCACGCGGCCAGGAACTCTCCCGGCTCGAGCCCCAGCGCCAGGCCGATCGCGTCCAGCGTCTTCGCCGACAGCTTCCCGCCCCACTCCACATGCATGGTCGTACCCGGCAGCAGAAACGCGGCGTTGTCGAGCTCCAGGCAGGTGAGACCGGCCGCGCGGCGTTCCAGCGACAACTGTTCCCCGATCACCGTGTTGATTTCCGCGAACAGATCGAGGTCGTCCATGTCCACGTTTTCAGTGTGTACCCGCAAGCCGATCGGCAACGACGGTTTGGAAGATGTCCGGAAAACGTCCGGTGACGATCGCCGGTCGCGCGCGGGAGGCTATTCTCCCGCTTCCCGGCGAGTGCGTGCGCGAGAGTCCAGAAGTCCTTCGATCCCGAGCAGGAACGTCTCGCAGACAGGGGCCGGGTCGGTCAGGCAACCGGCCGCCATCGCACCGTCGCGCAGCATGACGAAGTGCCGGGCAGCAGGTTCGGGATCGGCGTCACCGGTCTCGGCGAGGATTTCGGTGACCGTGTCCAGGAACCACTGCCGGTGGGCGAGAACGGCCCGGTGGACCGGATGGCCGGGGTCGGGGTATTCGGCCGCCGCGTTGAGGAACGCGCAGCCGCGGAACCCGGGCCTCTGAATGCTGTCGGCGATGGTCCGCGCGACGGCTCGCACGACCTCGGCGGCAGATGTGTTCTCGCTACGCGCGGTGTCGACCTGGGCGCGGATCGCCTCGTCGATCTGCGTCAGGTAGGCGACGACGAGGTCGTCCTTGCCGGGAAAGTGCCGGTACAGGGTCGCCCGCGTCACCTGGGCGGCGGCGATGATGCGCTCGATGCCCACCGAGTGGAGCCCTTCGGAATAGAACAGTCCACTCGCCGTGTCGAGCAGTCGCGCGCGTGCTTCCGACATCTGACCTTTCCCCTCTTCCGGCTTCTCCTTCGAGGCTAGCAGAAAGAACGATCGGTATTGACAACTCGAGTCGAGCGCCGCAGACTTCAGGTATACCGATCGTTCTATCTCCCCAAAGTAGCCACACCCCGGCTCGTCCATCGAAAGAGAGATCCGATGTCCAGCTCGCCCGACGCCGCCGTGGCCGGCCCTGCCCTCGATACCGCAGGCAGCATCAAGGGGCTGCGGAACCTGTACTACGCCCGTTTCGGATTCGCCATCGTCTGGGCAGCCCTGCTGATCCCGGCCGCCGCGACACTCACCCCGGCCACCATCACCCTGTTGCTGATCTATCCGCTGTTCGACGTGGCCGCTGCCGTCATCGACTTCCGCACCTCGGGTACCGCGCGACCGGCGGTGCCGCTCTACATCAATATGGCGTTGAGCCTGCTCACCGCCCTCGGGTTGGCCGCGGCTGTCGCCTCCGGCATTCCCGATGTGCTCCGGGTGTGGGGCGTATGGGCGATTACCGCGGGCATCGTGCAACTCATCGTCGCCATCCGGCGCTATCGGCTCGGCGGCCAGTGGGCGATGATCCTCAGCGGTGGAATCTCCACCCTCGCCGGCGCGAGTTTCATCGCGAGTGCCGGTGCACCGGATGCCTCGCTCACCACCCTCGCCGGGTACGCGACGCTGGGCGGCATCTTCTTCCTGATCTCGGCGATCCGCCTGCACCGCCGCGCGGCCGAGACTCGGTGAGCCCACGAACACGAACCCAAATTCCACCGGCTGAGCCGGCCGACGTGGCCGCCGGCCCCATCCACCCGAAAACCCACCACAGAAGGAGAAACCCACCATGTCCGATTCCCTCTACACCGCCATCGCCACCTCGACCGGCGACGGCCGCGCCGGAGGACGCACGGCCAGCAACGACGGCCTGATCGATATCACCCTCGCCGTCCCACGCGAAATGGGCGGGCCGGGCGGCGCGACGAACCCCGAGCAACTCTTCGCCGCCGGCTGGGCCTCCTGCTTCCACTCGGCGCTGAAGGCTGTGGCCGCCGGCCAGAAGATCACCCTCACCGATTCGGCCGTCGTCGCCGAGATCGGCGTACACAGCACCGAGCAGGGCGGTTTCAGCCTCTCCGCCGCACTCCACGTGGAACTCGGCGACATCGACCAGGACACCGCCGATTCACTCGTCGCGGCCGCGCACGCGGTGTGCCCCTACTCCAACGCCACCCGAGGCAACATCCCCGTCACCGTCGACGCCACCGTCGCCTGACCGTTGTCCCCGGGAGCTCGGTGCGGTCGCTGACGGCGAGTCATCCCCCGAACGGACGAATGGGCACCCACAACGACCGTTGTGGGTGCCCACTGCCGGGCCACCTTCCGCGTGTCAGATCCTGTTACGTTGGGACGGTGAGTATTCCGCGGATCGAGGAAGTCGTCGGCGGCGAACTCGGCTGGACCGGAGCAGATCTGCTCGCCATCGACGACCCCTCCGCCCGCCTGGTGCGGGATTCGCTCGAGGAATTCGGGATCCGCGTCGGCTACTTCCCGATCGGCCAGAGCCGTCATGTGCTGGCGGCCCTGGGCGGCGACCGGCCGATCGCCCCCTATGTGATCGTGAGCTGCCACGGTTCGGACGGCCGCATCCTGCTCCCGGAGCTCGGTGGGCCGGTAGCCGAAGTCCAGCCGTTCCTCGACGAACTCGAGCCCGAACACGTGCGCGAATACCTGCGAATTCCGGGAAGCACCGTGATCTGCACCGGCTGCGAAACCGGCGACGAGGCCCTGGCGGAGTCGTTCCTCGAGGCGGGCGCCGGCGCCCACTTCGCGCCCACCGGTTCACCGGACGGGCACGCCGCGTTCGTAGCCGTTCTCCTGTTGTGCTACGAGCTGACCGCGGGCCACGATCTGGGCCACGCGGTGGACCGGGTACGTACCTACGACAAAGAGATGTCCATGTGGAAACTATGGGAGCGCTGAGGGAAAGCGATCAGGTCAGAAAGGCGTCGAGAGCGGCGGCCACGGTCTCGGGAACGGTGGACGGTGCGAAATGCATCTGCCCCGGGAAGGTCTCGAGGATGGCGTGGGGCATGACCGTGGCGAGCCGCTCGATGGTCTCCGGCATCGGCTGCCAGGTTTCGCCGCCGCGCATGAGCAGGGCCGGGGTGGTGACGGTCGACCAGCGATCCAGATAGGTGGTATCCGCGATCAGCGATTCTAGGTCGCGGCTCCAGCCGTAGGAGTCGTCCGGCTCGTCCGGGTCCGGTTCGCCCTCGTCGTCCGCGCCTTCCACCAGGGCTGCCGGAACACGGGCCACCTTCTCGGCCAGCAGCCGGGTGGCCTGCCGGCGCTCGCCGGCGGCCGTGAGCTTCTCGAACCGGGCCAGCACCGGTGCGAGTTCCGCGCCCGCCGCGAACAACGGCGGCTCCCATAACGCCAGGGACCGGACCGGCAGACCGGAAGCCGCCGCGTGCAGGGCGACGTTGGCACCGTAGGACATGCCGACCAGATGAACCGGGCGACCGATCATCTCGACGATGCCCCACAGATCGCGCACCTCGTCGGCGAAATGTTTCGGCGCGTGACCGGGACCGCTGGGCGGGTATCCGCGGCGGGCGGGCAACCACAGATCGAACCGGTCCGGTAGGTGCTCGGCCACCGGCTGCCAGGAGTGCAGACCGCCGCCGGACCCGTGGATCATGATCACCGGCGAGCCCGACCCGGCCCGCCGGTAGTGGATAGTGGTTCCGTCGAAGGATTCGAAGGAGGCGGGCGGCTCACTGGTGAACAACAGCATGCGGCTACTCTGGCAAAACCGGAGCCGCCCCTCCAGTGATTCGGGGTATCGAATCAGCACGGTGGACACTCCACCGGCGGCGACGCCATGCCTGTTCACCGCATATTCTGCGGCGAACAGGACGGTGAGCAGCCCGGTCTCCGAGAGCGCCGGGCGGGCTCGGCTCAGATTCCCAGCACGAGTTTCGCGGTCGTGAAGTAGATGATCAGACCGGTCGCGTCCACCAGCGTGGTGACCATCGGCGCCGATACCACCGCCGGGTCGATGCGCAACCGCTTGGCCAGCAGCGGCATCGTACCGCCGATGGTGGCCGCCCAGGCACAGATGAGGACCAGCGTGATCGCGACGACCGCGGCGATCGGCGGGCCCACGAACAACGCGCAGATCACCACCCCCACCGCCGCCAGCATCGACCCGAGCACCAGGCCCACCCGGCACTCACGCCAGATGACCTTGAACAGATCGCTGCCCCGCACCTCGCCGACCGCTACCGCGCGGACACAGGCGGTGGCCGCCTGGGCACCCGCGTTACCGCCCGCGCCGATCAGCAACGGGATGAACAGCGCCAACTGCGCGGCCTGCTCGAGGGTGGTCTCGAAAAAACCGGTGACACTCACCGTGAGGGTCGCGGCCACCAGCAGCAGCATCAGCCACAGCGCGCGGTAACGGGCCAACTGGAAGACCCCGGCCGCCATGTAGTGGCCGGTCCACGGCGCGGACCCGGCCTGTTTCGCCACGTCCTCGCTGTCGGCGGCCTCGATCACCTCGACGGCGTCGTCGATGGTGAGCAGCCCCACCAGCCGGTCCTCGCTGTCGACCACCGGCAGGTTGATGTCGTTGGTCTCGCGCATCAGCCGCGCGGCCTTCTCGGCCGAATCGGTGGCCCGGACGAACGCGGGCTCGGTGACCACCAGATCCGCGACCATGGTCTCCGGGCCGGTCAGCACCAGTTCACGCAGTTCCACGATGCCCTGCAACCGGCGGCCGGCGTCCACCACCGGCAGGGTGTACACGGTTTCGGCATTACCGCCCTTGGCGCGGACGGTGCGCAGCGCATCGGCGACGGTCAGATTTCCCGGGATCGCGACGACCTCCGGCGACATGTACCGCCCCACCGACCCCTCGGGGTAGCCGAGCAGCGCGGCGGTCATCCGGCGCTCCCGCGGGCTCAGCCCGGCCAGCGCCTTCTTGGCCACCTTCGCGGGGGCTTCGCGCAGCATCCGGGCGCGGTCGTCGGGGGCCATACCTTCGACGAGTTCGCGGAAACTCTGATCGCGCAGGCCCTGCAGGATCTGCTGCTGGTCGACGGGTTCGAGTTCCTCGAACACCGCCAGCGCCAGGTCCTTGTCCAGCAAACGGAACGCCACCCCGGCCTCGACGGCGTCCATCCGGGCGAGTTCGTCGGCGATGACGTGCGGGGGATGATTCTCCAGCCAGCGCAGCGCGGCGTCGACGCGATGGCGTTCGACCACGTCCTGGAGGGTTTCCGACAGCGTCGTCGGCGCTTCGATGAGTTCGATCTGCGACATGAGAAGTCCTCGGCACAGCATGAGTAGCGAGTGATTCGATGAGGAGTCACACCGCGAGGCGCCGTGCCGGGCCGCTACCGCCGGCGGGAACTGCTGGCGGATCTACGGGCGGACGGCGCCGCGCGGCCTTCGACTGGGGGGTTCGCTGCGCATCGCAACACCACCTCCTCCTGAGTCGCCGGTCGCCGCACGCGCCGGAGCACGCCCACTACCTGAAGTGAAAAGTTCATGGATACGAACGCATCCCTCTGCAGAATACATCCCACCCGTGAGAATCCCGCATCGCAACGTTGGTCACACGGCGTTTCCTTATCCCGGGCGTGTCCGCGGCGGGGAGGAGCGAATCACGGGTCGCCGCGAGCGATCCCCACCGCGCCCGGCGGGTCCGGCGGCACCCGGCCGACGGTCCCGCCGGAGCGGGTAGCTGACAATGCGCTGCTCGCGGAGGATAGTTGCCGCATGGACGCCAATTCCGCCACGGCCGTGGCCGACCGGCTCTTCCAGGCGGTCCTGGGCACCGTGGACGTACTGGCCGTATTCGTCGGTGACCGCCTGGGCTGGTATCGCAGCCTCGCCGAACACGGCCCCGCGACGGCCGCGGAACTGGCCGGGCGCACCGCGACCCACCCGCGTTACGCCCGGGAGTGGCTGGAACAGCAGGCAGTGACAGGACTGCTGACCGTGCAGCGCGACGGGGATGCCGACGAGCGGGTGTTCGCCATCCCGCCGGGCACCGCCGAGGTGCTGGCCGACGAGCACAGCCTGAACTATCTGGCCCCCTACGGCCGCTTGTTCGGCGCGGCCGGTCCGGCGCTGCCGAAACTGCTGGACGCCTATCGCACCGGCGGCGGCGTGAGCTGGGACGAACTCGGCGACAACGCGCGCGAAGCCCAGGCCGACGGTAACCGGCCCTGGTACGAGCACCGGCTCGCCGACGCCCTGGCCTCCGTGCCCGATGTGGAGGCCGTGCTGCGCGCACCCGCCGCCCGGATCCTCGATATCGGCTGCGGTGGGGGGTGGTCGAGTATCGCACTGGCCCGCGCCTACCCGGCGGCACGGGTACAGGGGGTGGACATCGACGCACCGTCGGTGCGGATGGCGGTCGGCAATGCGGCCACGGCGGGTGTGGCGGACCGCTGCGCCTTCCGGCTCGCGGATGCGGCGGACTTCACCGCAGGCGAGTTCGATATCGCGTTCGCCTTCGAATGCGTGCACGATATGCCGCGCCCGGTCGAGGTGCTGGCGGCCGTTCGGCGGGCACTGCGGCCCGGCGGCTCACTGATCGTGGCGGATGAAGCGGTCGCCGCGGAATTCGCGCCGGACGGTGACGAGGTGGAACGGCTGATGTACGGGTTCAGCCTGTTCATTTGTTTGCCCGACGGGATGTCGAGCCGGCCGAGCGCCGGAACGGGCACCGTTATGCGGCCGGAAACCCTGCGCCGCTACGCCCTCGGCGCGGGCTTCGACACAATCGATGTCCTGCCCATCGAGAACTTCGGGTTCTGGCGCTTCTACCGGCTCCGCTGAACTTCGGCCGCCGGGACGTTCAGCGCATTTCGGGCTCGGCACCGACGGCGAAAACCGGAAACCTGTCCGTCCGGGGCTTCGGCTGGAACCGCACCCGCACCGGGCGGCTCGGGAGCACGGGCACCTCCCCCTCGATGGACGTGTAGACCCACGGACCTTCGTCGAGTTCGACGATGGCGATCGTCACCGGCAGCGGCCCGCCGCAGCGGTCGACGACGGCCCGATCCACCACCCGCCACGACAGGATGGAACCCGTACCGGACGACGGGACCCAGTCGAGGCTGTCGGAGGCACACGACGAGCATTCGATGGTCAGCGGCGCGAACAGTTTGTCGCAACGCGCGCATCTGCGGATCATCAACGTGCCGGCCATGCGCTGCGCGCCGACGCTACCGGTGCTCTCTGATTCGAGTGAATACATGCAGACCCTCATGGAATGGTGCCGACGGTTTGCTCCAGCGTGATGGCACCCGGGGTACTTCACGAGGGTCGATCGCCCCGGGGCATACCTGTTTCGGTAGGTGCGGCCGAGCCCGGCACCCGGCGTCCGGCGCGCGGGCTCGGGACGACACCCGCGGGAAACGGCTCGTCCAGATACAGGCTGATCCACCGCACCACACCGGAGAACCGGCTGCCGGGCAGCAGCGATTCGACCCGCACATCGACCTCGTCGCGCAGGACCAGATCCACCGTGGTGCCGTCGGGACCGGCCAGGAACAACCGGCCCGCGTCCACCACCGTGCCGGTGTGGTCGTAGCGGCGGCGCGCGATCACCGCGGCGATCCGGTCGAGCGGGATCACCGCCACCCGCCGGCCGGCGCGGCGCAGTACCAGTTCCCGGTCGGTCAGATAGTGCGGATAGGCGATATCGCCGGCCACCGCGCCCAGCACCAGCAGCAGCGACCACAGGGACAGCACGCCCAGTACGACGCTCGCCCACGCCCACGGCACCAGCAGGTGCAGGACCACGACTTCGATCAACGTCGCCACCACGAAGGCCAGCGGCAGGGCCAGGGTTCCCTCGGCGGCCCGCAGCGGCCGATACCCGCTCTCCGCTATATCGGTGGTGCGGCGCGCCCAGAACCACAGGGCACGAGCGGTGCGGGCCCGGTCGCGCGGCGGCCGGGAGACCGGCGCCCCCGTCACGGCCGGTCGCCCTCGGCGCCGGATGCCAGCAGTTCCAGTGTCCGCAGTATCACGGCACGCTGCGCGGGATCGGGCAGCAGGGTATCCACCGCGAGCCGCCCGGTTCCGGTATCGGGCACGGACCCGGCCGCCGCCAGGACGGCGTCGATGCCGGTACTCCGCAACAGGACGGCCATATCCCGGGCCACCGCCTCGATCCGCTCGCCGCATACGGCTACCGGCCGGCCACTCAGCCGGTCCCACTCGCGCAGTATCCGGCGTCGGCTCTCGCGGGTGCTCGAATCGGTGAGGGCCTGGGCGAACCAGGCGAACATCTCGTCGGGTGCGCGCCCGGAGACGGCCAGGACCTCCAAGAGGTCACGCTCCTGGTCGAGGGCCGCGCGTTCCAGGTCGTCGGCCTGTTCCCGGGCCCGGTCGAGCGCGGCGGCCACATTCTCCGGGAGCGCCGTCGGTGGGCGCCCGGTCGCCGTGGTGGCGAGCATCCGGCCCAGCCGGTCCCGTTTGCGGGTGAGCTCGGCGATACTGCGGGAGATATCGTCGTGCAGCGCGATGAGGTCGGCCCGTAGATCGTCGGTGTCCGATGTCCCGGCCTCCTCGGCCAGCACCGCGGCCACCGAGCCCAGCGGTAGCCCGTGCTCGGCCAGCCAGCGGATACGCATGAGCCGCGCCAGCTCGGCGATTCCGTACGCGCGGTAGCCGTTCTGCCGCCGGGAGGGCTCCGGTAGCAGCCCGAGCCGGTGATAGTGCCGCACCGCCCGCGGGGTGGTCCCGGCCGCGGCGGCGACCTCGCTGATCTTCATGCGGCCAGTTTCGACTATGACGCCGCGTAATGGTCAAGGGCTCGTGTGGACTCGGAATTCGGCGCGGACAGCGCACAACCGTTGCCGCGGCGACGGACTCTCGCCAGAGTGGAGCTCGAGGTTTGTCCCACTGTGGCCCCGGCGGGCCCGATATCGGAGGAGAGTGCTGTGCGCTTCGGAATCTTCATCCCTCAGGGATGGCGGCTCGACCTGGTGGGTATCGAACCCGGCGCCCACTGGGCGGCGATGCGTGATCTCGCGGTACGCACCGACGCGAACCCGGTATGGGAATCATTGTGGGTCTACGACCACTTCCACACCGTGCCCGAACCCACCGAGGAGGCCACCCACGAGGCGTGGACGCTGATGTCGGCCTTCGCCGCCACCACATCCCGGGTGCGCCTGGGGCAGATGTGTACCGCGATCAGCTACCGCAACCCCGCCTACCTGGCGAAGGTGGCGGCCACCGTGGACCTGATCTCCGGCGGCCGCGCCGAAATGGGTATCGGCGGTGGCTGGTACGAACACGAATGGCGGGCCTACGGATACGGCTTCCCCACCGCCGGCGAGCGGCTGGGCCGCCTCGACGAGGGTGTGCAGATCTTCCGGCAGGCATGGCGGACCGGTACCGCCACCCTCGACGGCCGCTACTACCAGGTGGACGGCGCGATCGTACGCCCGCTCCCCGCACAGGAGGGCGGCCTGCCGCTGTGGATCGCGGGCGGAGGCGAGAAGAAAACCCTGCGTATCGCCGCGAAATACGCGAACTACACCAATTTCGCCGGTAACAGCCCCGAGGAGTTCACCCACAAATCGGAGATCCTGCGCGCGCATTGCGCCGAGGTGGGCACCGATTTCGACGCCATCGTGCGCAGTGCCAACTTCAATGTCGCGATCGGGGCCACCGAGGCCGAGGTCGAACAGCGCAAATCCGAGCACGCCGCCCGGATCGCCCCGGTCCTGGGCGAGGAGAAGGCCCGCGCCTACGTCGACAACCTGAACAACGGCGGCGCGGCGGTCGGCACCCCGGAACAGATCGTGGAGAAACTGACCGCCGTCCGCGATCGCGGGCTGGGCTACGCCATCTTCAACTTCCCGGAAGCGGCCTACGACACCAGCGGTATCGAACTCTTCGAACGGGAGGTCCTGCCCGCGCTCACCGGCTAGTTCGAGTCCCACCGACCGACAACCGAGACTTAGCACTCGGGCGGCGAACTTTCAGAGCGCGACTACTGTCAGCAACGGATCCAGACCTTTGAAATCATCTGCGTTGCGGGTGAACAAGGGCAGATCGTTCGCCGAGGCGATAGCGGCGATCATCAGATCCATCTTGCGCGGTTTGGGATTCCGCCCGGACGCGCGCACCAATTTCGCCATCGAGGTGAATCGTCGCGCCGCTGTGGAAGAGAACGGCAGCGCGTCGAAAGCATGCTCCAGCTCCAGGAGCCGTTCGGTACGAAGCGCAAGCGTTGCCGCGTCCGAGGCCAGGGCTACCCCCAGGCCCAGCTCCGCGAGCGTCACCGTGCTGATTTTCGGCTGGATCGGCAGGTACACGTCGTCGATGGTGCTCACATCGATGAGTACACAGGTATCCAGCAGGCCGACGGGGTGACGGAACTTCTCTCCCGGTTCAGTCATCCAGTCTGTCCGCTCCGAAAGCGGCGTCGATTTCCGCACGCTCGTCCGCGGCATTCATAGTACCCGCGAACCTGGCGAGTCGCTTTTTCAGTTCGGCGGTCGTCAGGCCGTGGCGCGGGGTGATGGGACGCAGTTCGCCGACGGGCCGCCCGTTGCGGGTGATGACGAAATCCTCGCCCGCTTCCAGGGCATCCATGACGCCGGCGCTGCCATTGCGTAGCTCGGCCTGGCTGATCGTCCTGGTCATACACCCCAGCATAGCGGTTGATGCTATGCGATGCTATCGCACTTCCGTGTGCGAAGAGAGGTCGGCGACCGATACCGCACCAACCACGAAGGTGCCACCGATACCGGTGGCACCTTCGTCGTGGATGCGTACTCCAGGAACTCAGAGCATGCAGCTCACGCAGCCCTCGACCTCGGTGCCCTCCAGCGCCATCTGCCGCAGGCGGATGTAGTAGAGGGTTTTGATGCCCTTGCGCCAGGCGTAGATCTGGGCCTTGTTCAGGTCGCGGGTGGTGGCCGTGTCCTTGAAGAAGAGGGTCAGCGACAGGCCCTGGTCCACATGCTGGGTGGCCGCGGCGTAGGTATCGATGATCTTCTCGTAGCCGATCTCGTACGCGTCCTGGTAGTAGTCCAGATTGTCGTTGGTCATGTACGGGGCCGGATAGTAGACGCGGCCGATCTTGCCTTCCTTGCGGATCTCGATCTTCGACGCCACCGGGTGGATGGAGCTGGTGGAGTGGTTGATGTAGGAGATCGAACCGGTCGGCGGGACGGCCTGCAGGTTCTGGTTGTACAGGCCGTGTTCCATGACCGCGGCCTTCAGCTCCCGCCAATCCTGCTGGGTGGGGATGTGGATACCGGCGTCGGCGAACAACCGCGCGACCCGTTCGGTCTTCGGTTCCCACACCTGGTCGGTGTACTTGTCGAAGTACTCACCGCTGGCGTACTTCGACTCCGGGAAACCACCGAAGTAGGTCCCGCGTTCCCGGGCCAGCAGATTCGAGGCCCGCAACGCGTGGTAGACCACGGTGTAGAAGTAGATGTCGGTGAAGTCGATACCCTCCTCGGACCCGTAGTGGATCCGCTCCCGCGCCAGATACCCGTGCAGATTCATCTGACCGAGGCCGATGGCGTGGGAGGAGTTGTTGCCCTGTTCGATCGAGGGCACCGAGTTGATATGGGTCTGATCGGAGACCGCGGTGAGCGCCCGGATCGCCACCTCGATGGTGCGCGCGAAATCCGGGGAATCCATCGCCTTGGCGATGTTCAACGACCCCAGGTTGCAGGAGATGTCCTTGCCCACCTTCGCGTAGCTGAGGTCGTCGTTGTAGACCGACGGGGTGGAGACCTGCAGGATCTCCGAGCACAGGTTCGAATGGGTGATCTTGCCGGCGATCGGGTTGGCCCGGTTCACCGTGTCCTCGAACATGATGTAGGGGTAACCGGATTCGAACTGCAGCTCGGCGATGGTCTGGAAGAACTCGCGCGCCTTGATCTTCGATTTGCGGATCCGCTTGTCGTCGACCATCTCGTAGTACTTCTCGGTGACGTCGATATCGGCGAACGGCTTACCGTAGATACGTTCCACGTCGTACGGCGAGAAGAGGTACATGTCCTCGTTCTTCTTGGCCAGTTCGAAGGTGATATCGGGGATCACCACCCCCAGGGAGAGGGTTTTGATCCGGATCTTCTCGTCCGCGTTCTCCCGCTTGGTGTCCAGGAAGCGGTAGATATCGGGGTGGTGGGCGTGCAGGTACACCGCACCCGCACCCTGGCGCGCGCCGAGCTGATTGGCGTAGGAGAACGAATCCTCCAGCAGTTTCATGATGGGGATGACGCCGGAGGACTGGTTCTCGATCTTCTTGATCGGTGCGCCGTGCTCCCGGATGTTGCTGAGCAACAGGGCCACACCGCCACCGCGTTTGGACAGCTGCAGCGCCGAGTTGATGGAGCGGCCGATGGACTCCATATTGTCCTCGATGCGCAGCAGGAAACACGACACCGGCTCGCCGCGCTGTTTCTTACCCGAATTGAGGAAGGTAGGGGTGGCCGGCTGGAAGCGGCCGTCGATGATCTCGTCGACGAGCTTGCTCGCGAGTTCCTCGTCCCCGGCGGCCAGCGTGAGCGCGACCATGCACACCCGGTCCTCGAACCGTTCGAGGTAACGCTTTCCGTCGAAGGTCTTCAGCGTGTAGGAGGTGTAGTACTTGAACGCGCCGAGGAAGGTGGGGAACCGGAACTTCTTGGCGTAGGCCTGCTGGAACAGCTTCTTCACGAAGGCCCGGCTGTACTGCGCCAGCACCTCGGGCTCGTAATAGTTCTCCTCGAGGAGGTAGTCGAGCTTCTCGTCGAGGTTGTGGAAGAAGACGGTGTTCTGGTTGACGTGCTGCAGGAAGTACTGGCGGGCGGCTTCCCGGTCCTTGTCGAACTGGATCTCCCCGTTCGGTCCGTACAGGTTCAGCATCGCGTTGAGGGCGTGGTAGTCCAAGACCTCACCGGGTTCGCCGGCACGCTGCGGGGGCTGCTCCAGCCGGGCCGTCATACCTGCTGGTGCTGTCGTTGTTGCTGCCAAAACAATCCCAATCCCTCTCGGACGCGGGCGACGTCCTCGGCGGTTCCCATGAGTTCGAAGCGGTACAGGTAGGGCACCCCGCATTTACGCGAGATCACCTCACCCGCAAAGCAGAAAGTGTCGCCGAAATTCGTGTTCCCCGCCGCGATCACCCCGCGCAACAGCGCACGGTTGTGCGGATCGTTGAGGAACTTGGCGACCTGACGCGGTACGAATTCCTTGTCGGAACGAGCCGAACCCAAGACGTGCCGACCACCCCCGTAGGTGGGGACGATCAGCACGTAGGGTTCGTCGACGCGCAGTGTCTCGCCGGTGCGCAGGGGGATCCGCAGGGCCGGGAGATTCAGCTTCTCGACGAATCGGTGCGTGTTCTCCGAAGCGCTGGAGAAGTAGACCAGCGCCGGCGATTCGGACATCTCACCTCCCCTGCCGCCCGACGGCTCGGGCGCGCGTGCGCTCAGGCGGCGACGGTGGCCAGCGCCTTGATACGGTCCGGCCGGAAGCCGGACCAGTGCTCGTCGCCGGCGACGACGACGGGAGCCTGCAGGTAGCCGAGCGCCATCACGTAGTCGCGGGCATCGGCGTCCTCGGAGATATCGACGATCCGGTATTCCACCCCGGCCTTGTCGAGCGCTTTGTAGGTGGCATTGCACTGGACGCAAGCGGGCTTGGTGTACACGGTGATCATTCGAGTCCCTCTCTCCTGTGCCAATGTGCGGTGTGCGCGGCTCCGTGTGGCAACGGGCCGCCGGCGGCCTCCGGGCCGAACCCACCGCGCGCGTCGATCCCCGGGATCGGTATGCGATGCGGTGTCGTCGGCGCGATCGGATGATCCTGCGCAAACTCCGAGGACCAGCCCCGAAACGCCATGTCGAGGCCGGTTCCACCCATTGCCGGCGGGCCGGTTGCGCCGCCGTCTCCAGGTACCGATGACACTACACCTAGTGGCCGACATACGGAAACGACACGAGATGTTGCGAGTCACAACAGTGTGATTTCAGGGATGTAAGTCGCAGGACAGCAACTCGACACACCGCACCCGCCGTGTTCCAGATCACAAATCCCGAGGATCCAGTTCCTTTTCAGCAAACACAGAAGGCGACGGCCGTCACACCCGTCGCCGCAACCACAGCAGCCCCTCTCGCATCGCGGACAAGCCCCAGGGACCGCCGCCCCGGAGAACAGGAGAGCCGCCCCGTCCACGTGCGTGAACCCACGCACCACGACGAGGCGGCCCCGGCCGCGACCTCAGCCCTCAGGCGGAGACGAGTTCACCACTGGCGGCATCGACGAGCACCCGCACCGCACCCGTGAGCTCGCCCAGCGTTTCGGCATGCTCGCGCGGGTGGGCCGCGCCGAAACGCTCACCCCAGGTGGCGAAGTGCAGGTGCGCCTCCTCCACGACCTTGCCGCCCGCGATCCCGACGGCCTTGACGGCGTCACCGTGCGCCCACTTGGCGGCGTTCGGGCTGATGGAACCACTCACGACAGCCACCGGCTTACCGCTGATCGCACCTGTGCCGTACGGCCGGGACAGCCAATCGATCGCGTTCTTCAGCACGGCGGGCAGGGTCCCGTTATATTCCGGAGTGACCAAGAGGAGACCGTCGCTCGCCGCCACCGCGTCGCGCAGAGCCGCGGCGGTGGCCGGTACCGCGTCCGCGATGTCGATGTCCTCGTTGTAGAACGGAATATCGGCAAGGCCCTCGTAGATCGAGAGCTCGGCACCGGCGGGTGCGGTGGCGGCGGCGGCCTCGGCCACCTGCCGGCTGATCGAGTCGCCGCGAAGGCTACCGACGAGGACGACGATATGGGCCTGACTCATGTTCACTCCTGCGGTACTAGTTGTGTGACGATCCCACTGATCCGAATCAACCGGACCGCGGTCCGTTACATTCCTCGAAGGGGCGCACACCGCCGTGAACTACGACACACCCCGCCCCGGTGAGACGGCACGGCCCGTCGTACCGGACGCGGAGACCCTCGGGTCCCTTCCCTTGCGGATACTTCCCCCCGAACCCGTAGGACCCGAGCTACCCGGCGCGGCCGGCCCCGCGGAACGCGCCGACGCCGCTCGCAACCGCCGCAGACTGCTCGACGCGGCCCAAGAGCTGGTCCGCGAGCACGGGGCGGACGCCCTGACCATGGACGCGCTGGCCAAACGGGCCGGAGTCGGCAAAGGCACCGTGTTCCGGCGCTTCGGCAACCGCACCGGACTCATGTACGCGCTGCTGGATCATTCGGAGACCCTCGCGCAAGAGGCGTTCATCTTCGGCCCGCCACCGCTGGGGCCCGGCGCGCCGCCGGTGGATCGGCTGGTCGCCTTCGGACGAGCCCGGCTACTGGATATCGAGGTCGAGGGCGAACTGTATCGCGCGGCCGAACTGGGTGCCCCGGAACAGCATTACAACAGTCAGCCGTACCGCCTGCTGAAAACCCATGTGGCGATACTGTTGCGGGAGGCGGGCACCCCGGGCGACAGCGGACTCCTCGCCGATATCCTGCTGTCCGCGCTGTCGGCCGGGTTGGTCCTGCACCAGATCCGGACACTCGGCTACAGCCGTGAGCAGATAGGCAACAACTGGGAAGCCCTTGTTCGCCGCGTCGCTGGTCCGGGAGCGCAGTAGAGTGATCCGGCATGGGAAACCTGCGTGAACAGATCATCGCCGAACTGGGTGTGCTGCCGAGTATCGATCCCGGGAACGAGGTACGGCGCCGCGTCGATTTCCTGAAGGACTATCTGCGCGCCGCTCACGCAAAAGGTTTCGTACTGGGTATCAGCGGTGGCCAGGACAGCGCGCTCGCCGGGCGGCTGTGCCAGCTCGCCACCGAGGAGCTACGCGCCGACGGCCACGAGGCGCGTTTCGTCGCGGTGCGGCTGCCCTACGGGGTGCAGGCCGATGAGGCCGACGCCCGGATCGCGATGACCTTCGTGGCCCCCGACGAATCCGTGGTGGTCAACGTCCGCCCGGGTGCGAACGCGGTGGCGGCCGAGGTGGCCTCGGCGCTGAAGGTCGGCAAATTACGGGATTTCGTCCGCGGCAATATCAAGGCGCGCGAACGGATGGTGATCCAGTACGCGATCGCAGGTCAGGAGAACCTGCTGGTGGTCGGCACCGATCACGCCGCCGAGGCGGTAACCGGTTTCTTCACCAAATACGGTGACGGCGGCGTGGACGTGACCCCGCTGACCGGTCTCACCAAACGGCAGGGCGCGGCCCTGCTCCAGGAGCTCGGCGCTCCGGCGCGGCTGTCGTCGAAGGTGCCGACCGCCGATCTGGAGGACGATCGTCCCGCGCTGCCGGACGAGGAAGCACTGGGCCTGCGATACAGCGAAATCGACGACTACCTCGAGGGCGAGGAGGTATCGGCCGAGGTCGCCGAGCGTATCGAGGAGATCTTCACCCGGACCCGCCACAAGCGGACGGTCCCGGTCACACCGCTCGACAACTGGTGGCGCTGAGCACGATCCGGGATCGTGGCGGGGCGATACCGCGCCCCGCCGTCAGCCACCGGCGAAAGGTGGCATGACATCGACGCGGGCGGTCAGCGGCGCCGCGGTGTCCCGGGTCAGTTCGTCACCGAGCAGATAGGCGCAGACGGAGAGCATCTTGTCCAGCTCGGGGCCGTAGGTCGCGGTCAGCCGGGCCCGCAGATCGGCGATGGTGGCGCCGGGTGGAAGATCCAGGTCTTCGGTATCTCTGCCCACGGCATCGGCGACGGCGGCGAAATAGCGCACCTCAACCACCTATTGCTCCCATCGTGCGTTCCGGAGGGACGAAGTCCGCGGCATCGATACCGTGACCCGCCCATTTCTGCCACATGGCACCGCGCCAGAGCCGGGCCAGTTCCGCATCGCTCGCCCCGGCCCGCAAACTTGCCCGCAGATCGAATTCCTGATCACTGAAGAGGCAGGACCGCAGCATACCGTCGGCGGTCAGGCGGGTGCGGTCACAGGTATCGCAGAATTTGCGGGTCACCGATGCGATGATGCCGACGGTGGCGGGGCCGGAGTCCACCAGCCAGGTCTCCGCGGGGGCGGCCGGGTCACTGCGCCCCACGGCGGTCAGGCGGTAGCGGGTACCGAGCACCTCGAGCAGTTCGGCGGCGGTCACCATGTTCGCCCGGGCCCATTCATGGTCGGCGTCGAGCGGCATCTCCTCGATGAACCGCAGCTCACAGCCCTCCGCCAGGCACCAGTGCAACAGATCGGGGGCACCGGCGAGGGTCTCCCGCATGAGTACCGCGTTCACCTTCACCGGAGCCAACCCGGCCGCATTGGCTGCGCGGATACCCGAGAGCACCGATTCCAGCCGATCGCGGCGGGTCAGACGGGCGAAACCGGCCCGGTCCACGGTGTCCAGCGAAATGTTCACCCGGCTCAGCCCCGCCGCCGCCAGCCCGGCCGCGCGATGCCGCAAACCGATTCCGTTCGAGGTCATGGCCAGCGGTATCTCCGGTGTCGCGGCATGGCAGCCGGCCACGATCTCCTCCAGATCGCGGCGCATCAACGGTTCGCCCCCGGTGAACCGCACCTCACGGATACCCAGATCACGGACGGCCAGAGTGACCAGCCGCACGATCTCGGCCGCGGTGAGCAGTTCCTCGGGCGGGATCGCGGGCAGACCCTCCTCGGGCATGCAGTAGGTACAGCGCAGCGAACATTTCTCGGTAATGGAGACCCGCAGGTCACGTGCGGTGCGGCCGAATCGGTCCACCAGCAGCGGAGTTTCCGGGCGGCCGTCGAACGAGGGGCGCCCGGACCGCACAGTGGGTATCCCCATTTCGACCAGCGTCACGCCTCCATTATGACGGTTGGGGTGTACGCACGCCCGGTACGAACCACCACAGGGCAGCGCCCGCCCGGCCGGCGCCGTTAGGCTGGACCCATGATCTCTCGGCCCGCCAGCTCTTCGGTCCGGTCGGCGGACGAGTACCGCGATGCCATCGAGCAGGTGTTGCGCCCGCTCGCCGCCCGGCCGGTGGAATCGATATCGGTGGCCGAGGCACACGGCCGGCAACTGGCCGAGGATCTGCACGCACCGATCGACCTGCCGGTGTTCCGGAACTCGGCCATGGACGGATACGCGGTGTACGCCGCGGATGTGGCGGCCACCCCGGCGACCCTGCCGCTGACCGGCGTGGTGGCCGCGGGTGATCCGGGCCACGAACCCCTGCGACCCGGTACCGCGCGCAAGGTGATGACCGGAGCCCCGCTGCCCGCGGGCGCCGAATGCGTGATTCCGGTGGAGGACACGACAGCCGGTGCGGCCGATACGGTTCGTATCCTCCGCGGGCGCTCGGCCGGCGAATTCGTCCGGGAAGCCGGGAGCGACGTCGCTGCCGGAACCCGGCTCGTATCGGCCGGGACCATGCTGGCGCCGCGGCATATCGCGGCGCTGGCCGCCGCCGGTATCGCGCGGATTCCGGTATTCGAACCGGTGCGCGCGGTGGTCATCAGTACGGGCAGCGAATTGGTGCCTCCGGGCGGCGACCTGCGGCCGGGGCAGATCTACAACTCCAACGGGATCGCGCTGGCCGCGGCGCTGGCCGCCAACGGGGTCACGGTGGCCGGGGTCGAGCGCAGCGGGGACGATCCCGGGGGATTCGAGCGTCTGTTGCGCTCCGCGACCGCCGCCGCGGATCTGGTGATCACCACCGGGGGCGTCTCCCGCGGAGATTTCGAGGTGGTGCGGGAGGTTCTCGTCCCGCTGGGCGGGGAATTCGGTTCGGTGGCGATGCAGCCGGGTGGACCCCAGGGTCTCACCGTGGTCGACGGGGTACCCGTGCTGAGTTTTCCGGGTAACCCGGTGAGCGCGGTGGTCTCGTTCGAGGTGCTCGCCCGGCCGATGCTGCGCCGGCTGTCCGGGCTGGGCCCGGTACCGGAGTACGAACTGCCGTTGCGGGGCGCCATCGAGCGATCCCCGCGCGGCCGCCGCCAATTCCTCCGGGGCAGGCTGGTTTCCGAGGGTGCGCACCCGCACGCGGTGGAAGTGGTGTCGGGTCCCGGTTCACATCTGGTCGCGAGTATGGCCGCGGCCGATGTGCTGATCGATGTACCCGCCGCGGTAACCGAGGTGGCGGACGGAACGACTGTACGGGTGTTGGTGTTATGAGCGAGTTGTCCCATGTGGATTCCGCGGGCCGCGCCCGCATGGTCGATGTCAGTGCCAAGGCCGCGACCCCCCGGATCGCCGTGGCGGGCGGCGAATTGCACACCACCGCCGAAGTGGTGGCCCTGGTGCGCGCCGACGATATGCCGAAGGCCGATGTGCTGACGACCGCCCGGCTGGCCGGTATCGCCGGCGCCAAGAAGACCTCCGAACTCATACCGCTGTGTCATCAGCTCGCACTGTCCTCGGTGAAGGTCGACTTCGGCTTCACCGAGACAACCATCACCATCGAGGCGACGGCGAAGACCACCGGCCCCACGGGGGTGGAGATGGAGGCCCTGACGGCGGTGGCCGTCGCCGGTCTCACCCTGCACGACATGGTGAAGGCGGTCGATCCGGCGGCGGTGTTGAACGGGGTCCGGCTGCTCACCAAGGAGGGCGGGAAACACGGGCGCTGGGTGCGCTTCGAGGCTGTGCCCGCGACGAGCGTGCCGGCCGTCGGGGCGACAGGTACGGAGCGGCACGCCGAGTCCGCGACGCCCGCGCACGTCGCGGCCGGCGCGGTGCGCGGGACCGCGGCGGTGCTGGTGGCCTCGACCGGAGCGGCCGCCGGAACCCGGACCGACACCACCGGCCCGTATCTGGTGTCCTGGCTGCGCGGCCTCGGTTACACCGTGCGCGGACCACTGGTCTACGCGGACGCCGATATCGCCGACGGACTCGCCGAGGCGCTGCGGACCACCCCCGACCTGGTGGTGACCACCGGCGGCACCGGCGCCTCCCCCACCGACCGCACCCCGGAGGCGACCGCGGCGCTGCTGGACCGGGAACTACCCGGCGTGGCCGAGGCCATCCGGCAGCGCGGGACGGCGAAATTCCCGCTGGCCGCCCTCAGCCGGGGCGTCGCGGGGCTGGCCGGACGGACGGTGGTGGTGAACCTGCCCGGCTCCCCGGGTGGGGTGAAAGACGGTATCGCGGTGCTCGAACCTCTGCTCACGCATCTGCTCGCGCAGGTAGCGGGCGGCGGCGCGCACGCCGAAGGGAACGCGGGAGACGCGGCGAGTACCGGCATCGGGAACGAGAGCGCACATGCCTGATATCGCTGCCCCTCCGCCGGACGGAATCGCCGGCGTCCGGCTCGCCGAGATCACCGATCGGCCCCTGGATCCGGCCGTGGTGGACGCGGCGGTCCGTGGACCCCGTTTCGGCGCCGTGGTGGTGTTCAGCGGGGTCGTCCGCAATCACGACGGCGGGCAGGATGTCTCGGCCCTCGAGTACTCGGCGCATCCGCAGGCGACCCGCTTCCTGCGGGAATGCTGTGCCGCCGTGGCCGAATCGAGCGGATTGCCGGTGGCGGCCGTACACCGCGTCGGGGATCTGCGGGTAGGGGATCTGGCGATCGTCACGGCGGTGGCGGCACCGCATCGCGCCGAGGCCTTCACGGCCTGCTCCACACTCGTGGACCGGATCAAACACGAGGTGCCGATCTGGAAACGTCAGCTGTTCGCCGACGGGCTCTCCGAATGGGTCAACGCCTGCGGGTAGTCGTCGTCGGCCTGGATCCCCGCGCGGCGGCGGTCGAGTTCGCGATACACGTTGGTGCACGGCCTTCAGTGCCTCCCCGATCGGCACCGCTGCGGTACGAGATGGAGCCTTCATGCTCCGCCGGCTGTCCGATCGGCCGGGGGAGTCCGGTCGCCGAGGCGCCGCGTGCGAGCCACACGGTAACCGTGAACAGCGCCACTCCCCCGACGGCGAGTCCGGTACCGACCGCCGCCGGTGCGGTGTAGCCGTACCCGGCAGCGATAACCAGCCCGCCCAACCAAGCGCCCGAAGCATTGGCAATATTCAGTGCGGCGTGATTGAGCGCGGCGGCCAGGGTTTGCGCATCGTGGGCCACGTCCATCAGCCGGGTCTGCAATCCCGGCGCAAGCGCGGCGCTCGATGCTCCGACCAGGAAGGCGCCGACGCCGGCGGTGTACGGATTATGCGCGGCGACAATGAATCCGGCAAGGATGACAACCATCGAGACCAATGACACGAACACCGCGCGGTCCACCTCGCGATCGGCCAGCGCACCGCCGAGCATATTGCCGGTGACCATGCCCGCCCCGAACAGCATCAGCACGATCGGCACCAGATCCTGCCTCATACCGGCCACCTCGGTGAGCGTCGTGGCGATGTAGGTGAAAACGGCGAACATGCCACCGAAACCGATGGCGCCCACCGCCAAGGTGAGCAGCACCTGGGGGCGCCGGAGCGCACCGAGTTCGGTGCGCGGATCGGTCGGCCGGATTCCGCTCAGCCCGGGAACCGATCGCGCGATGGCGACGACGGTGGCTGCTCCGATGACCGCGACCACCGCGTATCCGGCACGCCAACCGAAGTGCTGACCGAGCCACGTGGCGGCCGGCACGCCGACCACGTTGGCGGCACACAATCCCGAAATGACGACTGATACCGCTTTGGCACGCTGTCCTACCGGAACCAAGGTGGCGGCGGCCAGCGATGCCACCCCGAAATAGGCGCCGTGCGGCAATCCGGAGACGAACCGGGCGAGAACGAGCGTTTCCAACGAGGGCGCCACCACCGACGCCGCATTGCCCACCGTGAATCCGATCATCAACGCGATGAGCAGCCGCTTGCGGGGCATCCTCGCGCACAGCGCCGCGATCACGGGAGCACCGACCACCACTCCGAGTGCGTAGGCCGAAACGGCATGCCCGGCAGTGGGTTCGGACACCGTCATGGCATGTGCGACATCCGGCAGCAAACCCATGGCGATGAATTCGGTGGTACCGATACCGAACCCGCCGAGTGTCAACGCCAATATGGCGGGAATATGCCAATCCTTGCGCGGAAGCATCGATAAATCATCGGTCGGATCAGCAGCCGTGGATTGTGCGTGCGGAGCGTGGGCGGGTACGGAGCTGCTCATGGTCAAGCGATACACTCCGGACACCTCACTTCTCAGCAGTGGGAGGATAATCCTGCTTACTGTTCCGGTCCGAGTTTTACCGAGATAACTTCCCCAGGGCGTACAGCCGGTAGAACTGCCTTCGATAGGTAAACGGCGTCCGGGTATCGTCCGACCCCCGCGGATTGTCCCCGCCAGACATTGTCCGACATTGGCGAAACCCGAAATCGCCGCTTCCCTATATCAGGCAACGGGAAGGGTGCCCGGACAGATTCCAGCCTTTCGGCTTCGTGTGTCTCAGCGGAGCTCGCGTACCGGATCCGCCGACCGGTGAGGTCGCCGAGAACGGGGCCCGGCCTCTCGGGCCCGTAACCGGCGTCCATGCCTCATCGTCGTGTGTGGTCCGGCCACCCATCAGGCCTGACCGGACAAGCTGTCGACCTCCGCTGAAAGTTGCGACCACAGTCGCAGCATCCGGACCGATGTGTCTTCCCACGTCGGCGCGGCCCACTGACCCGCCCTCAGTTCGGCGCGCCGGCGATTTCTTTCCTGCGGGTCCGCGCACAGCCGGATCACGTGGCCGGCGAAAGTGTCCGCGTCATCGGCGAAGCAGACGGCCGATCGTAGCGGTTCGGGTATGCCTTGAATTCCGCCGACGGTCGTGGACACCAGCAGGCAGGAGCGCCGGATCGCCTCGATCATCTTGACCTTCACGCCGCCGCCGATCCGCAGCGGGCACAGCACGATATCGGACCTATCCAGCTCTGCCGGAAGATCGTCGACGTAACCGAGCAGCTCCGCGCCCGCGCATTCCTCGCCCAGCCGGGTCAGCTCCGGGGTGAGGTTCTTTCCGGCGAGCAGCAGCCGGGCCTGCGGAATCCGATCGCGGATGCGCGGAAATACCTCGGCTATCAGCCAGACGAATGCGTCTCGGTTGGGTGGATAGTCGTAGTCGGCAACGAAGAACAGCCGCGGCGAGGTCAGCCGACCGTGGTCGGGCGGCCGTGATGGAGACTGCGGCAGGTGATCCCAGCCGTTCGGGATCAGATGCGGATGCACCGCCGGATCCCGGTGGTGCATTTCCTCAGCGTCTTCGGGACTGAGCGCCACGACCGCTCCCGCGCCACGCCACGCCGCCAGCTCGCGCCGACGCAGTTCGTCGATTTCGGCAGTCGACACCGGGTGGCCGGTCTCCGCCCGCTGCGCCAGGAGCTGCGACTCGATGTTGTAGTCGACCACGACGGTGCGGGACCGCAGCTCCGGCGGGACCAGGGGCAACAAGAAGTGCCGTTCCAAATGGACGACGTCGTAGCCTCCGGTTTCGGCGACGAGGCGGCGCATGAGTTCGGTGGCCGATCGCGACGCGCGGTCCGGAGCGGGTCCGGGAACCGACTCGTCGGCGAAGATATGAGTACTCAGGCCAGGAAGCTCGGGCACCGCGGCCGTGTCGCGGGCGATATCCGCCTCGGGGGCGACCACGACGAGATCGACTTTCGCTTCTTCCAAGGCACGACGCAGCAGCATTCCGCAGCGGATTCGCAGACCGCCCACCGTCGGCCACGGCATTTCCGGTGATACGAACAGCACGCGGGATCGGGCGCCTTGGTAGGCACCGTTCATGCGGCTCGCTTCCATGGCAGACCCTCCAGCGTGATCGAACTCCACAGTTATACACCGATATGCGGTTCCTGAATACCAATAAGTCGACGGCTGCGCGCAGGACCTGGCAAACCTGCTGACGGCCGGGCCCGGCAGGTCGCTATCGAACTCGACCACACCCGCCGAGTAAGCGAGCCACGAGGCACGTCGGGGAGCGAGCGTTGCCAGAAGTTCGGAAAAGGCCGGTGTCGACTTCCCGCTGATGGGGGGTGCAGCAACTTCTCGGATACCTTAGCCTCACTGTGACGAGGGCCACGATCGTAACGATCCGGTACATGATCTATAACAATCCGATCATTGCCCTTGTCGCAGATTGGATGAGAGAAAGCGGTACGCCATGCGTATTCTTGTTACTGGCGGTGCCGGTTATGTTGGCTCAACGCTGGTGCCCCTCCTTCTCGCGGAGGGACATCGAGTCAGGGTGCTCGACTATATGAGGACCGGCGGCAGAGGACTCCTTTCCTGTTGTGCGCATCCCCATTTCGAGTTGGTCCATCGGGACATGTTGGATGATGAGGCGCTGGCGTCCGCGCTGGAAGGCGTCGATGCCATAGTCCACCTCGCGGCGATCGTGGGTTACCCGGCCTGTCAACGTGAGCCGGCGTATGCCCGGGCGCTGAACGTGGACGCCACCCGCCGCCTGGTCGAACTTCGGGAGCGCGATCAGCGAATTCTCTTCGCCTCCACTGGAAGTGTCTACGGAAAGGTCCGTGACACCGTCTGCACGGAGCAAACCGAACTCAACCCGCTCACTCTGTACGGGCAATCGAAGGCGGAGGCCGAGCAACTGGTGCTGGAGGGCGGGAACAGCGTCGTCTACCGCTACGCGACGGCGTTCGGGGTGAGCCCGTCCATGCGCGTCGACCTACTCGTCAACGACTTCGTGCACCAAGCCGTCCACCGCGGAAACCTTGTTGTCTATCAGGCCGATTCCCGGCGCACGCTGATTCATGTGCGGGACATGGCGAGGTCGATCGCCTTCGCGCTTCGGAACTGGGACGCCGTCGCCGACGACGTCTACAACGTGGGGGATGAGACATTGAACCTATCGAAGGCTGACATCGTGACCAGGATCCGTGAACGCATCAACTGTTATGTGCACTTCGCCGAATTCGCCGCCGATCCCGATCAGCGCGACTACGAGGTGTCATACGAGAAGATCCGCGCGAAGGGCTTCTCAACGGAAATCGACTTCGAGACCGGTCTTGCCGAATTGGCGACCGCGGTCAGGCTGGTGGCGTGATGACCGACGAACGGGACACTTGCCGGATCTGTGGCTCCCCCGCCCTTCACGAGGTGCTCGACCTGGGGAACCTTGCGGTAGCGGATTTCGCGGACGGCGCCGAACCCCTCTTCGCGCCATTGGTTCTGGCGCTCTGCGACCCGGACAAGGGCGGCTGCGCGTTCCTCCAGCTCAAACACCAGGCCGTCGACTCGTCGCTGTTGTATACGCAGTACTGGTACCGGTCCGGCACCAATGAGGCCATGCGAACGGCGCTGGCCGACATCACCGCCGCCGCACAGGCAGCGGTACCACTCGAGGCCGGGGACATCGTCGTCGATATCGGCGCGAACGATGGCACCTTGCTGCGGAGCTACCAGCGTGATGATCTGAAATTGGTGGGATTCGAGCCCGCCGAGAACCTGCAACCCGAGGCTTCCGCCGGCACCGACCTGATAGTGCCGGAATTCTTCAACGCGGACGCATTCAGCCGCGCTCTCGGTTCTGCGGCGCGCGCGCGGGTGATCACATCGATCGCGATGTTCTACGACCTCGAGCGGCCCCATGATTTCGTTGCCGATATCGCCCGCATCCTGGCCCCGGACGGGCTCTGGGTGGTACAGATGGCTTATCTGCCCACGATGTTGTCCGGCAACAACTTCGACAACATCTGCCACGAGCACGTCGGCTATTACTCGCTCGATGTGATGGACCGGCTGGTCCGGGCGCACGGGCTCGAAATCAGGGACGTCGAGCTGAACGATGTCAACGGCGGAAGTTTCCGCCTCTACATCCAGCACGGCACACACACCGATGAACGGTGGCAGTCGGGCGGCGGTAGGGACCGGGTCGAGGAACTGGCCGCCACGGAGCGTGCGCTGGCATTGGCCGAGACCGATACCTACCGGAAGTTCGCCGGCCGGATAGCCGAAATCCGGGAGGAGGTCCGGAACTTCGTAGAGAGCGAACTCGCCGACGGTAAGGTCATGCACATCTACGGCGCGTCGACCAAAGGCAATACGATCCTCCAGTACTTCGGGCTGGATCATCGTCATTTCCCGCTTGCGGCGGAGCGCAACCAGGACAAGTGGGGCTTGCGGACCGTGGCCACCGAGATCCCTATGGTGTCCGAGGAAGAGTCCCGGCGCGCCGATCCGGACTACTATTTCGTGCTGCCCTGGCATTTCCGGGACGCTTTTCTGGCGCGCGAGCGAGACTATCTCGACTCCGGTGGCGGCATGATCTTCCCGCTGCCCGAGCCGACGCTTGTCCGGGTGGTCGACGGCGAACTGCGCGAAACCGCACTCCATAAGGAGAGTGGCCGCTGACTGCTGTCTACGGTATCGACGCGGGCGGGACACGGACGCGGATTTCCGTTCAAACGCCCGGCAGGCCCGATATTCGGCGGGAGATCGGTTCGATCAATCGCGCGGCGGTCGGCGAGACCGCCGCGCGAGATCGGCTGCGCGAAGCGTTCGACATCGTCAGGGACGCCACCGCCGGACAGGTGTCGGTCGGCTGGCTCGCCACGGCAGGCATCGTCGCGGAAACCGCGGCTGGTGAACTCTCCGTGATACGCGGATTGCTCCCCGAGGGGTCCGGGCTGCTGGTGGCCTCCAACGACGCTGTACCCCTTCTCTTCGCACCGCCGTTGACCGACCGGGGGGCCGTCGTCATCGCCGGTACCGGAAGTGGGTTCCTCGGTGGCGACGGGGAAACGGTCGTGCAGTTGGGCGGTCACGAGTACCTGGGCGCGGACCAGGGCAGCGCCTTCGATATCGGTATGCGGGGCCTGCGGGCGGCATTATCGGCCCGCGACGGCATCGGTCCCGGCTCGGCTCTGCCCGAGGCGATGTCCCAGTTCGCGAACCGGGACATCGCCGCCGAGGCCAGGCGACTCGCGACGCTCCCGTTTCCCAAACAAGAGGTAGCGCGTCTGGCACCGACGGTGATCCAGTGCTGGCGCTACGGCGACGATGTCGCGGGAACCGTTATCGCCACCGCGGTCGAGGCGCTGGCCGCGGGGGCGGCACGGATACGCGAGTCGCTGCGCCTGTCCGCAACGGACGGCACTGTGCTCGCGGGAGGTCTCGTCACCGGCTCCGCGGACTTCGCCGCCGCTGTCCGCGTCGCCATCGAGCGAAGGAGCGGTACGCATCAGGTGACCGTCTGTGCCGATCCCGCCGCGACGGTTCTGTCGTGCGCCCGAAGGCTCGTCGGTGCCGGCGACCGGCCGTCGATCATCCGAGCCTATGCGGGCAGGCACGCTTGGCTGATGGGTACACCATGCTAGAGCTCGAAATACTCACCCCGGCACGCCGTTGTTCCCTTACCTGCGAAGCACTTCTGTTCGACATGGATGGCACCCTGATCGACTCGCAGGCTTGCATCGAGCAGGTGTGGCGGGATTGGGGTGCGCGGCACGGGTTGGACATCGGCGAACTGCTGCGGGTGTCGCATGGACGTCGCAACGACGAAACCGTGCGGATCATGGCCCCGCATCTGAACCTCGCCGATGAGCTCGCCTATTTGACCGAGGCGGGCGAGAACTGCCGGGACGGTATCACGGCGATCCAGGGTGCGCGCCGGCTGCTGAGCCGGCTCGACCCGCAACGCTGGGCCGTGGTGACCTCGGCTTGGCGCCGGCTGGCCGAGATCCGGCTCGGCTGCGCCGGTCTGGAGGTACCTGAAGTCCTGGTCACCGCCGACGATATCGAGCGGGGCAAACCGGATCCGGATGGATACCTCCGTGCCGCGGCCAGGCTGGGCGTCGCGCCGGCCGGGTGCGTGGTGGTGGAAGACGCCCCGGCCGGGATCGCGGCGGCGCGAGCGGCCGGCATGCGCGTCATCGGCGTCACCACGACGGTCGAACGCGAGCGACTGGAATGTGATTGGTGCGTGAATGATCTCGCGGCCTTGACCGTGGAGGCGTGCTGACAATACGAAGGTCGACAAAACAATGCATGACCAGGCCTCAATTGCGCGGCCTCATAGGGTCATACAGGTAGCGGACACTCTCTATATCTGCGATGCTATAGCGGAATGAGACGGACCGAAATGTACGTAGTTCAGATGTCATATGCATTTGAGAATGCACACGAGCTGATGACATTGATATCGAATGGGTAGGTGCAGCAGCGTGGAAGAAATTTCGCAGGAAACAGGAACCGGCACGGGTTCCGATTCGATCGACCGGGCGCCGGGGATCGCGGAACCGATTCCCGCGGATGTTCCGCATGAGGCCGAGACACCGCAGGTCGTGGCACCGGGGATCAGGATGCTCACGTTCCCTGGCGTCAAGAACGTCGTCAAACAGTGGGGCCAGGAACGTTGGTTGCACGAGCCGGACAGTCCGTTCGGTTTCAAGGTGGTCCGCATCCGGGCGGGGCACCGGACCAGCCTGCAATACCACGAACACAAACGGGAGACGTACTTTATTCTGGACGGGGAGGCCGTTTTGCATTATCGCGCCGCGCTGGACGCGCCGAATGAGCTGATCCCTTTTCCGGCAGGCTCGGTGGCACATGTGGATGCGGGCGCCGTGCATCGAGTCGCCGCGGTGACGGACATTGTTCTCGTCGAGGCGTCGACCGCCGACGACGGCACCGACAATGTCCGGGTGGAAGATGATTACGGACGTAAAGATGGTCGAATCGCCGAGGAACACTGATTGTCGGCACGCCTCCACCTCGAGGCCGTGAGATCATCGACGCACCCCGCGTTCGGCCGGTGATCGGCGACCGAGTCGATGCATGATCCGGGACCGGTTGCACCAGCCCGTCCGGTCCGCGGTGAGCGTGGTATCCCACAACGCCCGTTTCGGCCTGGGCCCGCCGCGCCCGGGCACGGAAGGTCCTCAGGGCGATCGGGCATTCGCGCGCGGTCAGCGCACAGCAGAGCGCAACGGCCCCGAACCCAACGCTCAGCGCATGATCGCGCAACCTACCGCAGTCGCGGGTCGTTCCTCGCGCCGGAAAGGTCTCCGCTCGGGCCTGGTGGCGGGCGTGTGCCACTCGCTCCACCACCGCCACCGGGCCCGGCCGGATCACCCGCGCCGAGCTCGCAGCCACCACCTGGAGCCGTTACGTCACCGCCCCCGGGTTCCGTTCACCCGGCGGCTGGACGCCGTCGAGTACCCGCGACAGTTCAATACGAGACCTCACCAGCCGGGCGACCCCCGCCCGGTTCGCGGTGCACGGTCGCGCGCAACTGTTCCAGCACCGCGTCGGTATCCAGACCGGTCCCGATGAGCACCAATTCCGTCCCGGCGCCGCGGATGGACCGGTCGGCCTGCTCCAGGGTGATCGCGCGGCCGACCAGGTGCAGGAGGAAACGGCCGGGCCTCGGCGCGGCGAAGGTGACGAAACCTTTCGCTCGGAAGAGCCCGGCGGGCGGTTTCTCCAGGAAGTCGACGAGCCGGCGCCGATGCAACGCCACGGTCTCGGTGAACACCACACTGGTGTACTCGTCATGCAGATGCCGGTGGTCACCGCCGGACTCGTCGTGCGCGTATTCGTCGCGCAGTAGTTCGTCGAGACTCAGTTGCTCGCCGACGCGCGGTTCACCGCGGCGGCGCGGATCGACCAGCAGCCCGGGGTCGATTCGCCCGTGTGTGGTCACGTATACCGGGGCGCCCTCGGTCAGTTCCGTGATCTCGGCCCGTAGCTCGTTCAGTTGCGCCGCCTCGATCCGGTCGGCCTTGTTCACTACGACCAGGTCGGCCAGACGCAGACGGCTCGCCAGTTCCGGATGTCGCGCCCGGCTCCCGGTGAACTCGCCCGCGTCCACCACTTCGAGCAGCCCGCCGTACCGAATCCGGGGGTTCTCGCTACCCACCACCATGCGCACCAGATTGCGCGGTTCGGCCAGCCCGCTGGCCTCCACGATGATCATATCGATACCGGTGCGGGGATCGGTCAGCCGGGTGAACAACTCGTCGAGTTCGGAGACGTCCACCGCGCAGCACACACAGCCGTTGCCCAGCGACACCATGGCGTCGACCTGGCCCGCCACCAGCATCGCGTCGATGTTCACGGCGCCGAAATCATTGACCACCACTCCGATCCGGGTGCCGCGGGTGTTGCGCAGCAGATCGTTGAGCAGGGTGGTTTTACCGGCTCCGAGGAATCCGGCCACGATCATCACGGGTATGCGCTCAGCCACCCGACCACCCTACTGAGTGCCCTCCCGCCCCTATCGGAGCCCGCCCGGAGTTCCCGCGGCTCGTGGCGGTGCCGTGCGCCGAATCGATCGTATTTCACATCGCATATCGTGCGGAAATCCGGCAACGGCTCGCGAACATTTCCCGGCAGCACCACCGATATTCCGAATCTCCGGAATACGTACACCGATTCTGGTAAACGTGCCGGGGAGATGGTGGGGAATCTCGTTTCTACAGCAGCGGAATATCGAGGAGTATCGAATGCGCGCAGGCACGTTTCTGATCGCTGGAGCGATGCTGGCGGTGGCGACCGTGCTGGGCGGCGGTACGGCAGCGGCCCAACCGGCCGATTTCATCCCGCACGACGGCGTCTATCGGGTCGGCGTGGATATCCGGCCCGGCGTCTACGAATCTACCGGACCGGCCGATCCCGCCGGGGCCTGCGACTGGCGACGGCTGTGGCGCCTCGAGGGCGACAACACGAATATGAAGTACATCATCGAGAACAACTACACGAGGCTGGGCCCCAACCGGGTGACCATCAAACCCACCGATGCCGGGTTCATCACCCGCAATTGTGGTTCCTGGCGGATGGTGCCGCCCGCGCCCTCGGGTTCGGCCGGTTTCTGAATCCACCGACCGGACCGGCCCGGCACCCCGATCCGGGTGCCGGGCCGGTCACTGTCCGGAGGTCACGAACGGAGCCTACGAATGGGCGCGGAGCTGATACAGCCCCTCGGTCTCCGCGACCACCACCCCGTCGGTATCGGTGAGCACCGCCCGTAGGGTGAAATCGGCCTTACCGTCCGCCGCGGCGGCCGCGGCGATCCGCTCGATCTCGATTTCGTCCAGAGTGGCCTGCGCGCGCACCGCCGTGGTGGCGGGTTTACGGAACGTGATGCGCAGATCCTTCACCAGCGGATAGAACTTCGCGGTGTCGAAACTCGCCACGGCGATGGCGCCACCGAGGATCTCCCCCACCGTGAACAGCACGCCCGCGTACATGACACCGAAATGGTTGCCGTTTCCCTCGGCGGGCACGGTCGCCGCGGCATAACCCCGGCGTACCTCCTCCGCGTGCACCCCCATCCGGTGGGCGACCGGAATGGTGTGTTCCAGGGCCGAGTTCACTACCTCGGCGATGGGCGGATTGCGGGTTTCACTCATAACGGGGCAGGGCCTTTCCCTGGGTCAGGCAACGGATTGTTTTTCGGTGGCCGGGGGCGGCTCGGGGCCGGACGCGGCATCGGGTACTTCGGTCCCGCGCAACGAGGTGCCCGCGGTTTCCCGCAGGAACGCCCAGGCCACCAGGCCGATCAGCGCGGCGCCCACCATATAGACAGCGGGGAACAGACTCCAGCCGGTGGTCTCGATCACCGCTTCGTTCACCAGCGGCGCGGTACCGCCGAAGGCGGCCGTGGCCACGTTGTAGCTCAGGGCGAACCCGGCGTACCGCACATGAGTCGGGAAGATGGCGGGGAAGGTGGCGCTGATGGTGGACAACTGCGGTACGTACAGCAGGCCCAGGACAACGAAGCCCACGATCGCCCAGCCGGTACCCACACCCATCAGCCAGTACATCGGCACCGCGAACACGGCCAGACCGACCAGCGAGAAGAGCCACAGCGGCCGGCGGCCGACCCGGTCGGAGAGCCGCCCGAAGAAAGGCACGCACAGCATCATGACGACCTGGCCGACGAGCATCATGGCGGTGGTGGTGGACTCGCCCAGGCCGATGGTGTTCTGCAGATAGGTCGGCTGGTAGGTGAGCAGCGTGTAGTTGGCCACGTTCAGGGCGATGACCAGACCCGACAGGGTCAGCAGTTCGCGCTTGTAGGTGGTGATCAGTACACGGAGCCCGCCCTCGGGATGCTCCTGCTCGTTGACCTCGGTGAAAACCGGTGATTCGTCGAGCCGGGTCCGCAGATACCAGCCGATGGCGCCCAGCGGGACGGCGATCAGGAAGGGGATCCGCCAGCCCCAGTCGTGCATGGCGTCGGAACCGAGGATCAACTGGCACAGCAGGACCACCGCGGAACCGCCGACGAACCCGCCGAGGGTACCGAACTCCAGGAAGCTGCCGAAGAATCCGCGTTTCCGATCGCTGGCGCATTCGGCCAGGTAGGTGGCCGCACCACCGTATTCTCCGCCGGTGGAGAAGCCCTGCACCACCCGCAGCAGGATCAGCAGGATCGGGGCCAGCACGCCGACCTGGCTGTGCGTCGGTAACAGGCCGATCAGCCCGGTGGCCGCCGCCATCAACAGGATCGTGGTCGCCAGGACGACCTTGCGGCCGACGCGGTCACCCAGCGGCCCCCAGACCAGGCCCCCGAGCGGGCGCAGGACGAAGGAGATCGCGAAGCCCAGCATGGTGCCGAGCGTGCCCAGCTCACCGGGGAAGAAGGCATCCGTCAGATAGGTGGCGGTCGCGGCGTAGACGCCGTAGTCGAACCATTCGGTCGCATTGCCCATGGCCGAGGCCGCGACCGATCTCTTGAGTTGCGGTGATTGCGGCGGCTGCTTGTCCGTCACGGTCAGTCCTCTCCGGCGCGCGCGGCCAAGTCGGCCCGGCCGACTCGTCGCGTCGCGCCCGCCGGCGACCGGGTTCCGGCGAGTATCGACCTCAATCCGTTACCCCGGAGGCACCGGAGGTAAACGCGGGCACGAGCCGGGGCGGGCGAGCCGGCCCCTCCGATCAGCTATTCGTCAGCTTATGTGAAGGGGCTCACAGCCGCTGGAAAGGGGGCCGCCGAGCCGCCGCCGCGGCGGCCCGGTATCCGGCGCGTCCCGCCCCGAGCAGGGCGTCTACTCGCCCACGGCGATATCGGGTCGCGGCCGATGGGTGACCTCCACCACCGGCAGCCGCAGAGCCGCCGGCGCCGACGCGGGCACCACCGGAGCGACCGGGGCCACCGCGGCGATCCGCCGGTACGGCGCCCCGGGGGCCGGCCGCGGATCCTGCTCGCCCTTGTTCGGCCAGAGGGCGACCGCCCGCTCGGATTGGGCGGTGATGGTGAGCGAGGGGTTGACGCCGAGATTGCCCGAAATGGTGGAACCATCGATCACGTGCAGACCCGGATATCCGTAGAGGCGATGGTAGGGGTCGACCACGCCGGTCTCGGGACTGTCGCCGATCACGCATCCGCCGATGAAATGACCGGTCATCGGGATGTTGAAAACACTGCTGCTGGCCCCGCCGGGGATACCGTTGATCTTGTCGGCGACCCGGCGGCCCACCTCGTGCCCGGCCGGGATCCAGGTGGGGTTGGGTGCGCCCTCGCCCTGACGGGTGGTCATCCTGCGGCCGAACAGCCCCCGCTTGGTGTAGGTGGTGATCGAGTTGTCCACCGATTGCATCACCAGCAGGCCGATCATCTGTTCCGACCAGCCCCGCGGATTGTGCAGATGCGGAAGGTCCCGGCGGTAGCGCCACATTTCACGCAACCAGAGCCGGCGTTTGGACACACCGGGTTCCTCGTCCACCATCACGCTGCCCATCAGCGAGATCACATTGCTGCCCTTGCCGTAACGCACGGGTTCGATATGGGTGTCCGGATCGGGGTGGATCGAGGAGGTGATGGCCACCCCCTTGGTGAAATCCTTGCTCTTGTCGCGGCTGCGGATCGAGAGCAGTTCCTCGGAGTTGGTCCGGGAGAGAAATCCGAGGCGAGCGGAGATGTTCGGTAGCGATCCGCTGTCGCGGAGCTTGTGCAGCAGCCGCTGGGTGCCCAGGGAGGCCGCGGAGAAGATCACCTGTTCGGCGGTGTAGGTGGTGCGCCGTTTACGCAGCCAGCGCCCCGTCGCGACGGTTTCCACCGCGTAGCCACCGTCGGGCAGCGGTTTGACATCCGTGACGGTGCGCAGCGGGTGGACCGTCGCACCGGCCTGCTCGGCGAGGTACAGATAGTTCTTGACCAGGGTGTTCTTCGCATTGTGCCGGCACCCGGTCATACATTCACCGCAGTGGGTGCAGGTGCGCCGCGCCGGGCCGGCGCCACCGAAGTACGGGTCCTCGACATCTTCCCCTGGACGGGTGCCGGGTCCGCCGAAGAACACTCCCACCGGCGTCCGCTGATAGGAATCGGCCACTCCGAGTTCCTCGGCGACCTCCTTCAGCACCCGGTCGCTGGGGGTGGTGGCCGGATTGGTGGTCACGCCCAGCATACGTTTGGCCTGGTCGTAGTACGGGGAGAGTTCGTCCTTCCAGTCGGTGATATGCGCCCACTGACCGTCCCGGAAGAATTTGTCCGGGGGTTCGTACAGTGTGTTCGCATAGACCAGCGAGCCGCCGCCCACTCCGGCGCCGGCCATGATGAGGGTGTTCTTCATCATGGTGAGCCGCTGGATGCCGAAGCAGCCCAGATAGGGCGCCCACAGGTACTGCCTGGCGCGCCAGGAGGTTTTCGCGAATTCGTCGTCGGTGAAGCGACGCCCGGCCTCGAGGACACCGACCCGGTACCCCTTCTCGGTCAACCGCAGGGCGCTCACACTGCCCCCGAAACCGGAGCCGATGACGAGCACGTCGTAGTCGAAGGTCTGGCCGGGCCCGGCGCCGGTGCCGGGGCTCGTTGCGGAACTGGACATCTTTCCGAGACTATGGCCTGGATCACCCCGGCGGGGACATACCAGCGGTCAGGAAATCGGCACTTTCGGCCAACTTACGGAAGCTGTCCCCTCCTTACCGGTCGCGGCCCCTATCCACCCGGCCGGTCGGCCTCGACCGCGGGCCGGCGGCCGGACGCCTCGACCTCCGTGGTCACGGTTGCGGGCCCCGGATCCCACGCCGCTCGGGCCCCCGGCCTCCCGTGCTCCACCACGAAAGCGGCCCGGGTGGTGACCGGGGCCCCGGGCCGGTGCACATAGGGCACCACGCGGAAATCACCCCGCCACAGCTCTTCGTCCACCTCCACCCGGACGTAGCCGCGCTGACCGTTGAAGAACTTCATATCCGGATTGGCATCGAGCAGGGTCCGCCCGCGCGGGGGCAGATCGGCGCCGTCCCGGCCGGTGGTGACGGAGGTACCGGTGAACTCCGTGGCCACCACCGGGGACGCCGGATCCCGGTAGTCGCCCCGGATATCGGCCACATAGTTCTCGTGCCGGTCACCGGTGAGCACCACCAGATCACCGCGCCCGCGCGCGGCGGCCGCGGCCAGGACCGCGTCGCGATCGGCGACATAACCGTCCCAGGCGTCGGTACCCACCGCGACCGCCGGCCCCGGGTCGTGGTCCGATTGCGCCATGGCGACCTGATTACCCAGGATCTGCCAGCGCGCGGTGGAGCGGGTGAGCCCGTCGATCAACCATTCGCGCTGCTCGGCACCCAGGATCGTACGATCGGCGGCGAAACGGTCCGGGCAGTCCACGACCAGGTTCGCCCCGTCACCGCATACCAGCGGCGACCGGTACTGCCGGGTGTCGAGCATGGTGAGGTCGGCGAGGGCGCCGAACGAATAGCGGCGGTGCATCCGGGTGTACGGGCCGGAGGGCAACTGGGCGATACGCAACGGCAGATGTTCGTACATGGCCCGGAAAGCGGCCGCGCGCCGGCGCCGGAACAGGGCGGGCAGCAGGTGGATATCGATACCGGCACCCGGTTGGAAACCCGCCCAGTTGTTATCGATTTCGTGATCGTCGAAGGTGCACAGCCAGGGGAAGGCGGCGTGGGCCGCGCGTAGTTCGGGCTCCGCCTTGTACTGGGCGTACCGCAGCCGGTAGCCGGTGAGATCGGTGGCCTCCGCCCGCAGCGTCTCCGGGATCACGAGCCCGGACCGCCCCCGCGCCCATTCCTTCTCGTAGATGTAATCGCCCAGGTGCACCACGAAATCGAGGTCCTCGGCGCAGAGATGCCGGTAGGCGGTGTAGTAGCCGGAGCTCCAGTGCTGGCAGGAGACGAAGGCGAACCGCAACCGGTCGACGGGCGCACCCGTCGCCGGAGCCGTACGGGTGCGGCCCACCGGCGATACCGCCGTACCCGCGCGAAACCGGTAGAAGTACCAGCGGTCCGGGGCGAGCCCCCGAACCTCCGGGTGCACACTGTGGGCCAGTTCCCGGGTGGCCACCGCGCTGCCCCGGGCCGCCATCCGGCGGAAATGTTCGTCCTCGGCGACCTCGTATTCGACGGTAACCGGCGCATGGGCGGTTCCGCCCAGCCCGTCCGGGGCGAAGGGATCGGGCGCCAGCCGGGTCCACAGCACCACCCCGTCGGGGCTCGGATCGCCGGAGGCCACGCCCAGTGTGAACGGGTCGCCCAGGAGGCGGGGCGCGCGGAACGGGGCGCTGCTCACCAGACCGGCTCCGGCCAGTAGCGCGGTCGCCCCGGCGGCACCTGTGCGCAGCAACCGTCGGCGGGAGAGAGCCATGATCCGATTATCGCCCGCAGGAGCCCTCTGCCACCCGGAAGGCGCCGGGGTGGGCCGGGCGGCCGGCCGGATCCCGTGGCGGTCCGGCCGGCCGGACGCCGAGCTAGATATCGGCGAAGCAGACCACGAAACGCCGTTCGTCGTAGACGAATCCGCGGTCGGCGGACGGGCATGCGTTCACACTGTTGGTCTCCGGCAGAATGCTGATCACCCGCACTCCGCCGGGGCCGCATTCGGTGCGCTGCGGCTGCTCGCCCGAAACATCGACACAGCTGCCGATCACCCAGTCGATATCGAGGCACAGAGTCGTATCGGCGATGGTGTGGCTGGTATCGGCGTCGGTGGGACACGCGGTACCGGCCGGGCCCGCACTGGCCACCTTGTAGCGGGATTCGTCGCTACCGCAGGGCGCCTCGGTGACTTCCTTTTCCCCGAAACCACTGACGCAATCCCCGGCCACCACCTCGACCTTGGGCGGGGCCTCTTTGGCCTCCTTGTTGGCCTGGCCCGCGGTACCGAGAGCCGAGGGTGTGGTGGTCGGCGCGCTGGACGGCGCCGGAGCCGACGAGGGCCCGGCCGGTGCCACGGGCACCGCTGTGGTGGAGGACCCGGTAGCGGTGGTGACGGTGGAGGAGGGCGCGGCCAGCTCCTCGGTATTCTCTTCGCCGCCGGCGGTGGCCAGCAGCGCGGCCACCCCGATACCCAGCACGATCGAGGTCACCACGGCCGCGATACCGATCGCGGCCGCGGTGGCGCCCACCCGGGCACGCTTGTCCTGTGGGGAGAGCGGCTGTGCGCCGTCCTCGTCCGGAACCGGCTCGGTCACGGCTCGCCGCGCAGGACCGCCGTCACGGCATCGCCGAACGACTGCCCACCGGTGATGTATCCACCGGCGACCGCGCCGACGACCAGGCCGATCGGTCCGGTGATGATGCTGAAGAAGCCCAGGCCGACGAGCGCGCCGAGCAAACCACCCAGCACCGCGCCGACGGCGACACCGGCAACGTTCTTCTCCAGTTCACTGGTGAGCCGGGCCATCGAGCTGACCGGCCGCATCTCGCCGATGTTCTCGGCGGTGACGGTCGGGGTGAGTTCGAGTGTGGTGCCGTCCGCGCTGATCTCGTGGGCCACGGCCATTTCGCTGCCGGAGATCTCGTACTGCAGCGGCACTTCGGCCACCACCGCGCCGCTGACGGCTTTCAGGATCGCCTTGGTGCCGTCGGGGGTGAGCTCGAAGCGACCGTCCTGCACCTCGGTGGTGATCGTCTGCGTCTTCTGATCGACGCTGGTTTCGTAGGCGACGCCCTGATCGACGCCCTCGCTCTCGATCTCCGGAGCCGGCGCCGCGGGTTCGGCGTGCACGGTCCCGGCGGAAATCCCTACAGCGGCGACAGCCATAACTGCGGTAGCGGCGAAAGTGCCGAACTTCATTACGCTCAATTCCTTCTCACGTGTTCCGTCCCGGAGGCCGGGCGGATGCGATTCACTTCGCGCACAGGACCATACCGAGGTTCCGAGTTCGAATGCATATCGTAAATTAAAAGGAAATATCATCATTTAAATTGCGGAGCAATAACTGCCGACTCCCGGAGTGGAGCGCCGATCCATATCCGGTGCAACGGTTATAGGATTCTGCGATATCCGCGCGGCACGCTCACCGGCCCCGTCAGCATTCGACCGGCAATCGAGTCCTCCGATAACATTTACGCACCGTTATTCCCCGATACGCTGGCAGGTGTTACATACGGGCTCGAATGTTCCGCCCACAGCTGGGAAGACCGTTCGGCCGGCCGGATACCGCTCGGGCACGACCCGGCGGAAGCCGGACGTCGCACCGGACCCGGCGGCAGCACACGTGACCCGGTGCCGATTCGTGACCCCGGGACATATTTCGTGATCTCTTCGGCCTGTGCCCACGGGCCGGCGGATGCTCCACTACTTACACGACGTTCACCCGTAGGCGCCGAGACCACCGGAGTACGCCCATGAGCAGCGCACACATCACCGGTATCGCGTCGGGAGCCCTCGCGCTCGCGGCCACGGCCGTGCTCGCGACAGCCCCCACCGCCGCGGCCCGCAGCGGCGAGGTGGCCGTATCCGGCGGCTTCGGACTGGGTTTCCTCCAGTACGGCACGGGCTGTACCTATACGGTCACCGCGATCGGAGCTCCGGGCGCCGACGGTATCACCCTGACCGATGCGGTCGACGGTTACGACACCGGTGGTGCCTTCGGCCCGGTCGAGGAGGTGGAACCGGGCGTGTTCGCCGCCGACTGGACTCCCCTCGTCACCGGCAGGCATGTGCTGTCCGCCGGGATGGGCGCCTCCACGGCGGTGAATGTCGTGGTGGGTTACGACCTCGGCCTCGTCTGCGCCGCCCTGCCCACGCCCCCGAGTCCGCCGCGGTGAGCCGGCCGGCGGGACGAACACCTGTGGCGCGAACCGGTTCCGGATCGGGCACCCTTGACAGATCCCATATTTTTGACAGACTCCGACGAAAATACCCGCGGCGCACAGTGCTGTGCACCGGATCGGAGGAAGGTTCCATATGGGTGTCTACGCGGTGACGGGGGCGGCGTCGGGTATGGGCAGAGCGGTCGCCGAGAAACTCGCGGCGGAGGGACACCGGGTGATCGGTGTGGATATCCAGGAAGCCGATATCGTCGCCGACCTCTCGACCGCCGAGGGCCGGCGTGCCGCGATCGACGGGGTACTGGCCGCCGCGGACGGCCGGCTCGACGGCGCCGTACTCGCCGCCGGCCTGGGACCGGCCCCCGACCCCGCACGCCTGCCCCTCATCGCGGCCGTGAACTATCTCGGCGTGGTCGACCTGCTCCAAGGCTGGCGCCCGGCGCTCGCGGCGACCGGCGCCGCACGGGTGGTCGCGTTCGGTAGCAATTCGTCCACGACCGTACCCGTGGTACCGAAGCGGGCGATCCGGGCTTTCCTGGCCGGCGATACCGGCCGCGCCGTCCGGACGGTGCGCGTATTCGGCAAGCACGCCGGCCCCTTCCTCTACGCGGCGTCCAAGATCGCGGTGAGCCGCTGGATACGGCGGCACGCGGTGCGCCCGGAATGGGCCGGAGAAGGTATCCGGCTCAACGTCATCGCCCCCGGCGCGATCCTGACTCCGCTGCTCGAACGTCAGCTCGCCTCCCCCACCGAAGCCCGCGCCGTCGAATCGTTCCCGGTGCCCACCGGAGGTTTCGGAAAACCGGAACACATCGCCGACTGGGTACTCATGATGCTCTCCCCGTCGGCCGAGTTCCTCTGCGGCAGCGTGTTATTCGTCGACGGTGGCACGGACGCCTACTTCCGGCCCGACGATTGGCCACGGGCGGTCCCGCTCCGCCGGATCGTGGGTTACCTGCGCCGGTTCCGGGGCTTCGCCGCAAGCCGGCCCGGGACATGAGATCCCGGCCGGAACCGGTGGGACACGCGCATCCGGTTCCGGCCGCGACTATCGGCGGCCGGGTCCGGGAAGCCCCAGGGCGTTGATCCAGATCCGGTCGAGGGTGCCGAGCAGGACATCGAACCCGATCTCCTCTCCCTCCACGAACACCAGATACGCCATCTTGCTGACCATGCTGGACAGCGCCAGCGCCGTCACCCGCGCGTCCAAGCCCGCCGGGACCAGTCCGCGCGCCTGCAGATCCCGGATGAGGGCGGCATTGCGATCGATGAACGCGGATGCCCGCTCGGCGCGCAGGGCCGCGAACTGCGGGTCCACCCGGGCGACCTGTTCCAGCACTGCCATCAGCCGCGCATTGCGCCGATAGGACCGCAGATACTCCCGATTCGCGGCGGCGATCCACTCGCGGGGGTCGTCGCTACCACCGCGGGCACGGATGTGCGGATGCAGCATCTCCTCGCGCACCTGCGCGACGACCTCGGCGAAGATCTCCTCTTTACCGTCGAAGTAGGTGTAGAAGGAACCCGACGCCACCCCCGCGGTCCGGGTGATATCGCTGATACGGGCGTCCACGAAACCGTCGTTCTCGAAGACCTGCCGAGCCGCGGCGATCAGGGCGGCCCGGGTGCGGATACCGCGCCGGCTCTTCGGCGCCGGGCGCGCCGTCCGGCCCTCCGGTGCCGCCCCGCCCGCAGAAGAGCTGTCCACCTGGGCGTTCACGGCTCACTCGCTGTCGTCGGGGGCATATCTGGGATGCGGTGGATCGTAACAGTCCGCCCGCGCCCGGCGGTTCGGACCGGGTGGGTCAGATGGGGAACAGCCGGCCCGTGGCCAGTGTGGTGATCCGGTCGTCGTTACCGGAATCGCGCAGGGTCACCCGGCTCACATCCGCGTGCAGGGCCGCTTCGGCGACCACCGGGCCCACCCGGGCGGGCTGGAGATAACGCAGGGCGAGGGTGCTCAATGTGGCGCCCGGGGCCAGCGAGAGCACGGCTTCCTCCGCGCCAGCGCGATCAGGCCGCCGTTGACGGTGCGTGCGGCGTTGAGCCCGTCGTCGGTTCGCGGCAGTACCGCGGTGTCCGGGGCGCGGCGCTCGCAGCCGGCTCGTTCGGCGAGGGGAACGGCGAGCAGCCGGTCGGAAACCGGCATATCCGGGCCGAGTCCTTCGGGCAACCGCAGTTTCGCGTCCGGCGACACCATGAACGAGCCACCACCGTAGGCGAAGGGTTCGCCGTCGCAGGTCCATTCGACCTCCGCGACGAACACCGGTCCGTCCTGCTCGCCCTCCCGGCCGGGTCCGCTGGGATCCGGGCGGCCGGTTCCGGCCCTGCCCGCGATGGCCGGAGAGCAACGCCGCGGGAACCGGCCTAGTTACCCGCGGCCTCGGCGGCGGCCCGAGCCTTGCCCAGCTCGACCCGGGCAATGGTCATTTTGTGCACTTCGTCGGGGCCGTCGGCGATTCGCAGGGTGCGCAGATGCGCGTACATGCTCGCCAGCGGGAAATCCTCGGTCACGCCCGCCGCGCCGTAGACCTGGATGGCGCGATCCACGATCCGCAGCGCCATAACCGGCGCCGCGATCTTGATCGCCGCGATCTCGGTGCGCGCTTCCTTGTTGCCGACGGTGTCCATCAGCCAGGCGGTTTTCAGCGTGAGCAGCCGGGCCTGTTCGATATCGATGCGGGCTTCGGCGATCCAGTCCCGGATATTGGCGCGCTCACTGACCTTGCGCCCGAATGTGGTGCGCGAATCGGCCCGGGCACACATGAGTTCCAGGGCGCGTTCGGCCATACCGATGGCACGCATCGCGTGGTGGATCCGGCCCGGCCCCAGCCGGGCCTGACTGATCGCGAAACCCTCGCCCTCGCCCTTCAGCACATCGGTCACCGGCACCCGCACATCCCGGAAATCGATCTCGGCGTGCCCCTCCCGGTCGATATAACCGAATACCGGCAGGTTGCGCACCACGGTGACGCCCGGCGCGTCGATCGGCACCACCATCATCGATTGCTGCCGGTGTGTGGGGGCATCGGGATCGGTTTTGCCCATCACGATCAGCACCTTGCAGTTGCGGTGCATGGCATTGGAGGCGAACCATTTACGGCCGTTGAGCACATAGTGGTCGCCGTCGCGTTCCATCCGCATCTCCACGTTGGTGGCATCGGAACTGGCGACCCCGGGCTCGGTCATGGCGAAGGCGGAGCGGATGGTCCCGTCGAGCAGGGGCCGCAGCCAGCGTTCCTTGTGCTCCTGGGTGCCGAAGAGGGTGAACACCTCCATATTGCCGGTGTCGGGGGCCGAACAGTTGCACGCCTCGGGGGCCAGGGCGGGGCTGCGGCCCATGATCTCGGCCAGCGGCGCGTATTCCAGGTTGGTCAGGCCCGGACCCCACTCCGGGTGCGGATGGAACAGATTCCACAGCCCCCGCGATCTGGCCTCGGCTTTCAGATCCTCGAGGATCTGCGGATGATGGTGCGGATCGCCCGCCGCGGCCATCTGCTCGGCGTACACCGGCTCGGCCGGGTAGACGCATTCGTCCATGAACGTGAGCAGGGTGCGCCGGTATTCGCGCGCACGCTCGGTCGAGGTGAACAGTTCCACGAGAGCTCCGATCGTCGAGGCGCGGCTCGCTGCGCCGGGGGCGGCCGTTCGATGCCGACGGTAAACCAAGTTGAATCCGGATTCAACTTTTTCCCGCGGCGGCCGCCCCCGGCCCGCTCAGCTGCGCACGGCCGGGCGAACCGCGGTGTCGGTGAACCCCAGCAGCGGCGCACCCGGGGGGAAAGTGACCGGTAGCGCCGACAACGAGCGGTGGAACGGGCCCGGCCGCCAGCTCGGCGTATCGTCCGGGAAATCCGCGCGCATCTCCGGTAGCGCGTCCAACAGCTGATCGATGGCCCCCTCGGCCACGATATAGGCCAGCGATTGCGCCGGGCAGGCATGCGGGCCCAGTCCCCAGGCCAGATGCGCGCGATTACCGGTGAGCTCGGTCGACCGGATGGCGGGGTCGTTGTTGCAGGCCGCCATGCTGATCACCACGGGCTGATGCGCGGGCAGCCAGACATCGTCGAGCAGGATCGGCATCCGCGGATAGGTGATCAGCAGATTCGCCAGCGGTGGATCGTTGAACAGCACCTCGTCCAAGGCGTCGCGCGAAGTGAGGTTACCGCCCAGGACATTGCCGCCGAAACGCTCGTCGGTGAGGATCAGCAGCAGGGTGTTGACGATCAGGTTCAGCTCGAACTCGATCCCCGTGCCGTACACCTGCGAAACGTGATGGGAGACCTCCTCCTCGGTGAGCTGCACCGGATGCTGCAGCAGCACCGAGGTGATATCGGAGCCGGGCTCCTGCTGTTTGAGCCGCACCAGGTTCGTCAAGGCTTCGCCCAGCATCCGGTTGCCCGCCTCGGCATCGACCCCTTCCAGCAGCGCCGCGGTCCCGGCGGCGACCTGCTGACCGATCTCCGGAGGGCAGCCGAGCAGGTAGTTGATCACCTGGAAGACGAGCGGGAACACGTACTGCTGGATCAGATCGGCGGACCCGTCCTCGCAGAACGAATTGATCAGCGGGCCCGCGATGTTCTCCACAACGGAGTGGATCGCGTACATGTCCACCTCGTCGATACTCGCCGTGATCGCCTGGCGGTAACGCACGAATTCTTCCCCGGCGCAACGGCTGGCCATCGGCCGCCACTCCAGCAGCGGCAGGATCGGGCAGTCCGCCGGAATATCCTTCTGCCAGGTACGCGGGTCGGCGGGGAAACGATCCGGATCGTTGAGAACTCGTAACGCGGTGGAGTAACCGAGCACCAGGGTGGCCGGCACTCCGGGCGCCAGTTCCACCGGCGCCAGCGAACCGTAGCGCCGGCGCATCTCCTGGTAGACGCGGTGCGGATCGGCAGCGAACTCCGGCAGATACAACGGCACCCGCGGGTCGTCGGAATCGGTCGGCGACCCGTGCGCCCAGGCCTGGTCCTGTCTTCGGCGGTCCGAGGTAATCAAGAGTGAAACTCCATACCGTCTCGGTCGGGACCGGTGGTTTTCCACCGGCCGATCCCGGTTCGAGTCTCCTCCTGCGATCCCTTCACTCGACCCGGAACCAGGCGATGGTACGACACCTCCATTGCCGCTGCCCGATTTCGAAATATGTTGGACGACCGAACTTTTCGAAAAACAATAGGACTAGTCCGCAGATAATTCATTGGACCGGACCGCGTATTTCCCCGGTCCCGCGCCGACCGCGGGGAAGGATTTTCCGGCCGTGACCGGGCAGAGGCGGCCCCGGTCACGGCCGTCGCGATCAGACGCCGAGAGCGGCCAGGGATTCGTTGTCGTCGATCGCCGAGGTGATACGCCGCACCAGAGTGAGACATGTTTCACGCGATTGCATTTCGGGCTGATACGCCGCCCGGCCGATCGTGAAGGCCCACGCCGCGTACGCGAACATCGACTGCTGCCGGTAGATCAGCCAGGCCTCGTCGAACGACGGCGCCGCGCCACCGGCCCGGGCGAGTTCGTCCAGGTAGGCCCGCAACAGATCCTCGGCCCAGGCCCGCCGATCCTCGGGTTCACACCCCGAATTGACCGTATACGCGAAATCGTGCCCCCAGCCGCCGCGCATGACCACCTGCCAGTCGACGTACCCCATCCGCCCGTCCTCGGTCCGGTAGGTCTGCCCGATATGCGGATCACCGTGCAGCAGGGTATGCGGGAGCTCGGTGGTCGCCAGGTCCACCGCGCGCTCCACCCCGGCCCACAACCGGTCGGCCTGCCCCTGCAGGGTCTCGGGCACCACCTCGGCCGCCCGCTGCAGGCCGACTTCGCACCGGGTTTTCATATCGATCGCCGCGAGGTAGGCGGCGAGCGCCTCGTTGGTGGTCTTCAACGGCTCGATCGCCGGATCCTCCCAGAACGTCCCGTGCAGCCGGGCCAGGTTGCGGACCAGGTCCTCCATTTCCGTACGGCCGATCGGAGCGGTGGGCTCGCTGAACACCGCGCCCCGGGTGGCGGCGATATCCTCCATGAGCGCGATCGAACGCCAGGAGGCGGCGTCGGAGACACCCCAGTAGCCGAGCGGCGCCTGGATATCGAGTTTCGGCCGGAAATCGCGGAAGAAACGGGTCTCCCCGTCGATCATCTTGCCGCCGCCCAGCAGGATGCGTTGACTCAGCGAGCTGGTGGTCTTGGCGAACAAGGCTTCCGGCAGCCCCGCCGCCTGCCCCGCCTCGTTGTATTCCACCCGGATCGCCACGCGGGTGGAGGTGCCGCTGCTACCTCCGGTGGTCTCGAACGAGACGACTTCGGCGCCGGGAGTATCCCGGCACAGCACCGCGGTGAGCCATTCAGCGGTGAGCGCGGCCCCCGACGCGGGCACATCGTCGATCGTGCGCGCCCGGTGCCCGGTGATCTTCTCTCTGATGATATGCCCGCCTACGGCGGCGAGCCGACCGAGCAACCAGAGCTTGTGATTCATTTCCCGCCTCACTTCCCGGATGCGCGCGATCTGCCGCGCACCGCACCGAACCGGTCGGTCCGGATTTCCTGCTTCGCACCGAAGAGTTCCGATCCTGCTTCATATCCTCAGTGCCGTAATGACTTTCGCCGGAATACCTTACGGAGACCGTTCGTTCGCCGCTCACGGACCCGCTGCGGGCCGCGGATACGCCCGGCGTCCGATATCAGAACGAAACCCTACCGGCGCCGGATGTTCGCCGGGGGCGGAAATATAATCAGGAGACCGACCACTGTCGACGAAAGACGCCTTCCATGGTGACGTTGTCTGTTCGACATGTACCGGACGCGGTGTATCGCGCCCTGCGAGCCCGCGCGAAGAACCACGGACACAGCACCGAAGCGGAAATTCGTACCATCCTCGAAGAAGCCGTACGGAACTCACCGACGAGAGCCCGTCTGGGGGCGGTACTGGCCGGGGAGCACCCCGGTGAAGACGAGTCCCCGGAGCCGGAGGGCGAGCCGTAACGACCCCGGCCTCCTGGCCCGCGCGGGCCAGCTCCTGCGGCCGCGGCCCGTCGGGGCCGCTCGGCACCGGCACCACCTGCACCCCGGCCTGGATGGCGGCGAGCAGAGCACCCCAGTAGGTCGGCGATTCCACCAGCAGTGGACGCCCCGGTCCGACCAGGGCCCGGAAGGTGGTATTGAGCCCGCTCTGGCTGCCCGGGAAGATGATCACGTCACTCGATGCGGGCGGCATCACGCCCACCGGGGTCGTATCCGCGACGGCCGGTCCGGCCTGGGGGTTGCTGGGCGTCGCGGCCTTCTCGTTGACCGTTCCGTGCACCGGTATCGCGGTTGCCGAAGGCGGGTTGTCACCACTGTTCGTCGCCGCGGCCCGCGCCGTGGTCGCGGCGCTGCTCGCGGCGACGGCTCTCGTCTTCACCCGGCAGCGCCTGCCACGCGGCCGTCAATGGGCGCGGTTCTCGCCGCCGCGTCCGGCTATGCCGAAGGCGGTCTCCTGTCCCGGGAACTCCGCTCCTGGCAGACCATTTCCTGGGCGCTGGTCCTGGCCGCACCGGTCATGCTCGCGCTCACCGCGTTCTCGGCGCTCCGGCATCCGCCGTCGGCGACACCAGCGCAGTGGGCGGCGTTCGCCTACCTCGGCATAGTGAGTATGTTCCTCGGATTCCTGGCCTGGTACCGCGGTCTGGCGCACGGGCCGATGGCCCGGGTCAGCCAGATCCAGCTGCTACAGCCCGTTCTCACCCTCGGCTGGGCCGCGCTCCTGCTGGGTGAAACGCTCACCTGGCCCATGATCCTGGGAGCCTTCGCGGTGATCGGCTGCGCGGGCAGCGCGGTACGAACCCGGATGGGAAGGTCGGCGGCGGCCCCGGATCCGGTGCGGCCGGTTTGCGGCGCGCGGCCCATCCCACTCCGCCCTGCGGGGACGGATGATCTACAGCGACAAGAGGATTCGACACCCCGGCCGAGCTCCACAGAGCCGCCCGGGACCGACCTCGGCGGGATTCTCCGATTCCTCTGCACGCCAGGGTCGTTCGGGGCGGCGGGTGATCGGCCGCCCTCTACACGATCGACTCCGTCGTCGCCGCGCCGGCCACCGCGCGAGCGCGGCGGCGGTCAGGGGTAGAAGAGTTCGCGGTAGGTGTCCAGGATCTTCCGAATGGAGGGCGTAACGGACAGTTCACCGTCCAGGGGCGCCCAGAGATACTCTTCGTGCGCGCTCAGCACCACCGGCCCGGTGGTGGCGACCTCCACCGCGAAATGCAATCGCCGCACCGGCTTACCCGACGGAGACAGATAGTCGAAATCGCCGATGTGATGCCGGATATCGGTGACCGCGAGTCCGGTCTCCTCGAGCACTCCGCGCACGAGCGCCCCGGTGACCGATTCCCCCGGTTCCACGGTCGCGCCGGGCAGTTTGCGAGTGGGACGAATGGGGCCGGAACTCGGCAACTCCAGCAGCAGGATCTCCCCGCCCCGGTCGATGATCGCGCCGACCCGTAACCCCACCCCGTCCCGCTCACCACGCGGCAGGGTCTCGTCGAACATCGATACCGTCATGAGCGGAGTCACCAACCTTCGATCGGGTGGACTCACCGTGGTCACGCCGACGGCGAGCCTCTCAATATTACCGCGTTGTGACCGGCAGGTGACACATGCCGACGGAAACGGAACGGCTTCACCAGAGCCTTTTCCGCATGCGCGACGGCTCGCCGAGCCGCCCCCGATCGGGTATCGCCGGGTCGCGGCGGCCGTGAGAACCACCGGTACACAACCTCATCGAGCAACGATCCGGTATCGTACGGCGCGACCGGGGGTGCCGTCCCTCACCACCTACGCCTGCCTGCGGTTACGGGCGGCGAGATACGCGGATGTGACCGAGACCTCGGCGTGATGAGGGACTCGGCGTGGCGCGCCGGCGAATCCGCGCGGACCGCCGCCGCTCGTCCCGCCGCGCGGTAGGGTCCCCGAAACCTCTCCGGGGCGAGAGGACCTCGCTTCCGAATCAGCGGTGTGAATGCGCGCCGCACACCGCGGCACCTCTGCGATTCCGCCCCGAGACGCGGGTCCGCCGGGAACGCATCGGCGGCCCGGTGTGCGCCGCGCCCCGGACGCGGGACCGCTGATCGTGCACAGCGGCGTCGGCGAACGGTCCGGCCACACCCGGGTTCGCGCCGGCCCGGTTCACCTGGCCGCTCGGCGCGTGAACGGAGGGCGATACGGCGACGGCCGCCCGGACCGATTGACAGTTTTATGCAGACCGGTCTACTTTAATGGCATGGGCACCAAAGGAGCCGAAACCCGGCAGCGCATGATCGAGGCGACCAAATCATCGATCGAGCGCCGCGGCTATTTCGGCACGGGGCTCAATCAGATCCTCACCGAAAGCGATACCCCCCGGGGTTCGCTGTACTTCCATTTCCCGGGCGGTAAGGACGAGCTCGTCGCCACGGCGATCGGCCAGGCCGCGGGCCTGGTCGACGCGGCAATGGCGAATGCCGATCTCACCGACCCGGCCACCGCGATCACCGATCTGATCACCCTGCTCGGCGATCGGCTCGAGGCATCCGGCTGGGAGAGCGGCTGCCCGGTGGCCACCGTCGCACTCGAGATCGCCGGCACCAACGAAACGGTGCAGCGGGCCTGCGCGCAGGTCTACGACCGATGGGCCGAGGCATTGCGTATCGGTCTGCACACCGCCGGCCATCGTGACGCCGACGACCTGGCGGTCTCGCTACTGGCCCTGGTGGAGGGAGCATTGCTGCTCGCCCGCACCCAGCGCAGCCGTGAACCGCTGGAGCGCGCCGCCCGCACCGCACGCGCCCTGCTCTGATCTCCGCCTTCGCCACCCGGAATTTTCCTCGGTCATAAAATATGTAGACCAGTCTAGTTAGGAGTTCTCATGAGCACCCCCGACACCCTCGTCTTCGGAGCGGCCGGATTCATCGGACGCGCACTGGTGGCCCGGCTGCTGGAGAACGGGCATCACGTCGCCGCGGCGATACGCCCTGGAACCGGCGACCGGCTCACTTCCTGGCTCGACGACCGCGGAACCGCCCGCGACCGGCTCACCGTGCTCGACTGCGATATCACCGACCCGGAACTCGGTGCCGTAGGAGCGATGCGGCCGGACGGTATCCGCGATGTGTACAACTGTGCCGCGCGGTTCGAGTTCGGTCTCGACCCGGCAGCCGCCCGCGCGGTGAACATCGACGGAGCCGTCCGTGTCCTGCTCTGGGCCGGACAATGTCCCGGACTGCGCCGGTTCGTCCACATCACCGGCTACCGGGTCACCGTGCCCGATTCCGCCGAACACGACTACCGGATCGGCGCCTACGGAGCTTCCAAGTTCGAGGCGGACCGGGTGCTGCGCGAAACCGCCGCGACCGCCGGGGTACCGCTGACGATCGCGAACCCGAGCACGGTCATCGGGCCGGGGCAGTACATCGGCCTGGCCGAACTCGTCCGCGATCTGTGGTCCGGCGAACTGCCGGCGCTGCCCGGAACCGGCGCGACTCTGCTGCCCATCCTGGATCTCGATTATTTCACCGCGTTCCTGGCGGCGCTTCCGCAGCAACCCGATACCGCCGGTGCGTCCTATACGGTGCTGGATCCGGCCAGTCCGCCACTGCCGGAACTGCTCCGGCTGCTCGCCCGCCATCTGCACGTGCGCGCCCCACGTCTCACCGTCCCGCCGGCCGTGGTGCGCAGGCTACCGCGCCGGGTGACCGGGGTGGACCGGGAACGCCTGGCCTTCCTCTCCGACGATCGCTACGACACCTCGGCAGCCGATACCGTGGCCGCGGCGGCCGGACTCACCATGCCGGCCGCCCCAGAGGTACTGCGCACCTGGGCGGATCATCTGGTGAGCAGCCGATTCGGCGCCACCGAGGCGGATCCCACCGCCGGTTTCCACGGCCCCCTCTGGGTTTCCGGTGACCGCGAGACACCTGATTTCGTTCTCCTGCACGGTCTTCCGACCGACAGCGAAGCCTGGGCGGAGGTTCGCCGGCGAACGGGCGCCCCCACACTCACCGCCGATCTACCGGGTCTGGGGCGCTCCGGGAAGGCACCCGAGTCCGCGTTGGACGCCCTCCTCGACCCGGTGAGCAGCCGCCCCGTCCTCGTCGGGCATTCGCTGGGCTGTCTGCCGGTACTGCGTTACGCCGCCGCCCATCCCGACCGGGTCGGCGGTATCGTCCTGGTAGCGCCCGCATTCCTGCAGCCCCGGGGTTCCTGGCGCACCCGCACCCCGCTCACCGCCACCCTGCTGCGCCACCTCCCGCCCGCCCGGCTGGCCGCGCTCCTGGGCGTACCGGAAGGCCCGGCGATCGCGAGCGCGAGCGCGAATCTGCGCCGCAGCGGTGTAGCACGACGGACCGCGCGGGCCCTGCGCACCGCGAGCCGGCCCGGACGCCGGGCGCAGGCCCGCCGCCTGCTCACCGAAATCACCGTCCCGGTGCGGCTCGTCGTCGGCTCCGCCGATCCCCTGGAGGCGCCGGCCACCGCCCCCACCACGGTGATCGACGGCGCCGGGCACTACCCGCATCTCACCCATCCCCGGCACGTCGCCGAAGTACTGACGGCGGCACTGAACTCCCGGGCGGGCGATACCGCATCGGATCTACCGGCCCGGGCCGTCCGCTGAACGGCGCCCGGCGGTGGCGTCGAGCCGTCCGTCGCACCCGATCACCGGTGTACCGGCGGTAACGCGGGCGCCACGGAGCGCGGGTCGACACCCGAGAACGCCAGCGAAATGAACAGTCCCGCCGCTTCTTCGAGCTGACGGGCCCGGGCCAGCCCGCCCACCACGGCGGGTTCGGCACCGGCATCGCGCACCAGCGTCTCCACCGTGCGCAGCGCCGCCGGATCGTCCCCGCAGAGGACCACGGTCGTGGCCACGCCGAGGCCGGGCGGCACACTCCAGTGGGTGGACGGCACGAGATGGAACCCCTTCACCACCCGGCTGCCCGGCGCGGCGGCGGCGATACGCCCGGCCGTGGATTCGCCCGGCGCGGTCCGTAATACGCCCACACCGTGCTCGACCGCGTTGGTCGGGTCGATCACCGCGATACCCGCCAGGGAGCCGTCCGCCGCACCCACTTCCCGCAGCACATCGTCGATACCGTCCCAGCTCACGGCGAGCAGTACCGCTTCCGCATCGCGCACCGCCTCCCGCAACGTCGCGCCCCGGGCCGTCCCGCCGAATCGGGCGGCCAGAGCGGCCGCCTTCTCCGCCGACCGTCCCGCCACCGTGACCCGATGCCCCGCCCGTGCCCAGCGGCCGCCGAGCGCCGCGGCGAGATTTCCCGTACCCAGAATTCCGATCCGCACTGCCGCACTCCTTCGTCTCGGGTGATCCATTCGGCGGTTACGGTAGACAGCGCGATACGCACCGATCGGTGCGAAACGATCGACGATGCTGGTAGACGATGATCCACAACGACCGCCACACCGACGCGATCGCCGACTGCCGGCTCCGCGGGGCACTCGATCTGTTCACCCACACCTGGGACGCGGTGGTGCTCGCCGCACTGCGTGACGGGCCGCGACGACGCGCCGATCTACGCGCCGGGATCGGCGGTATCAGCGACAAGGCGCTCACCGAGGCCCTGCGGCGGCTGCTCGGCCGCGGTCTCGTCACCCGGGACCCCCGCCCGGGGGCGCCGCCACGGGTGGAGTACGCGCTGACCCCGCTGGGCACCACCTTCGTGGAGGGCCCGCTCACGGCGCTGGCCACATGGGTCCGCGGATACGGCGACGAACTGCCGGTCCCCGAGGGCGCCGCCGCACCGCTGCGCCGGTCGGGATGACCTCGCTCGCCGGCCGGTGCCGGCGGGCCGGTGACCGTATGTTTTCCGGGCGCGCGCCACCGATATAGGGATCGGACGCCCGGCCGCGGGGCTCAGTTCACCACGGCGAACGCGAACCCGTCCCAGCCTTTCGCGCCCACCGTCTGGACCACGGTGGCGTCCAGCCGCGGTTCTTCGGCGAGCAACCGCACCAGTTCCCGGCCCGCCCGCACCGCGGGGTCCGTGGAGTCCTCGTCGACCAGACCTCCGCCGCGCACCACGTTGTCGACGACCACCGCGGCGCCGGGCCGGGTCAGCCGCAGCGCCCAGCGGACGTAGTTCGCGTTGTTGACCTTGTCGGCGTCGATGAACACGAAGTCGAACGGGTCCGGCTGTTCCGCGGCGAGTACCGGCAGGGTGTCCATGGCCGCGCCTACCCGGATATCGACCCGTGTCCCGACCCCGGCCCGGTCCAGGTTCGCCCGCGCCACCTCGGCGTGGCGGGGTTCGTATTCCAGGGTGAGCACCTGCCCTCCGTCTCCGACCGCCCGGGCCAGCCACAGGGTGCTGAACCCGCCCAGGGTGCCGATTTCCAGTACCCGCCGCGCGCCGCAGGATCTGGCGAGCAGATGCAGGAACTTGCCCTGCGCCTCGGAGACATCGATGGACGGCAGTCCCGCCGCCGCATTGGCGCGCAGGGTCGCGCTCGTCTCCTCGTCCCGTACGAGATTGTCGACGACGTACCGGTCCACATCCGCCCAGTCGGGTGTACTCATATCCGCAGTCTGCCACCGTTTCCGCCGGGTGGACGGACCCGCGCGGCGGCACCGGGCACCGATCGGCCCGCCGGAGAACGAGCCGCCGACGCGCCGTCCGGCATTTCGTTTGCACCGATCGCAGGGTCTCGCGATGCTGTACCGGTGATCGATACCGGACTCGAAGACCGAGTAGTACTGGTGACCGGCGCCGGTGCGGGGATCGGAGCGGCGATCGCACGGGCATTCGCCGCCGAGGGCGCGCGTGTGGCGCTGCACTATCTCCCGGCCTCCCCACCGGCACCGGCCGATGCGCAATGGGAGTATTCCGCGCCACCGGCAGCGCAGGTCGAAGAACTGGCCCGGGAGGTGAACGGAGTCGCCGTCGCCGCCGATCTCGCCGAACCCGACGCGGCGGCGGCCTTGTTCGATGCGGTCGAGCACCGGGTGGGGCCGATCGATGTGCTGATCAACAATGCCGCGCATTGCGAGAACCCGGACGGACTCGGCGACGCCACTTTCGCCGGTCTGCAACGGCACTACCGCGTCAACGCCATCGCGCCCACACTGCTGATCGGCGAACTGAGCCGGCGCGGCGGTACCAGCCCGCGCTGCGTGGTGAACATTTCGACCGATGCCGCGCGGGCCTTCCCGGGCCAGATCGGTTACGGCACATCCAAGGCGGCACTGGAGGCGCTCACCCGGGCCGCCGCGCTGGATCTGGGCCCCGCCGGGATCCGGGTCAACGCGGTGGCGCCCGGTCCGGTGCAGACGGGCTGGATGACCGAGGAGCTGGTGGGGCGGGTGCGCGCGGAGATCCCGCTGCGCACCGTGGGTGAGCCCGCGGATATCGCCGACGCGGTGATCTTCCTCGCTTCCCGGCAGGCCCGCTGGATCACCGGTCAGGTACTGCAGGTCGCCGGTGGGCACGCCCTGTGACAGGGGTGCTCAGCGCGGATGGTCGCCGGCGAGCGCGGCCCCGAGCGCGGTGAACCGCGCCCGCCGGTAGGCGCGCGAGATACCGGCCGCGCGTTCCACCAGGTCGAAGCCGTGGTACGCCCCGGGCACCTCGTGCACCGTGCACGGGACACCGGCGCGCCGGAGCCGATCGGCGTACGCGATGTCCTCGTCGTAGAACAGATCGTTCGTACCCACCCCGATCCAGGCCGGCGGGAGGCCGGTGAGGTCGTCGCACCGGGCGGGCGCGGCCAGTTCCGGCACCTCCCCGGATACCGGCCCACCCAGGTAGCAGCCCCACCCGAAGCGATTGCTGCGCCGGCTCCACATCCGCAGGCGACGCGGATCGATATCGGTGCGCTCCGATGTCCGGTCGTCCAGCATGGGATATGAGAGCAGTTGCAGCACCGGCTGTATCTCGGCGCGCTGCCGGGCCAGCAACGCCAGCGCCGCGGCGAGCCCACCGCCCGCGCTCTCACCCGCTATCGCGATCCGGTCCCGGTCGACCTCCGGTCGCTGCGCAAGCCAGCGCAGCGCCGCGTAACAGTCCTCGAGCGGCGCCGGGAACGGATACTCCGGAGCCAGCCGGTACTCCACCGACACCGCGAGGGCGCCCAGGCGCTCGGCTACGGTCCGGCAGAAGTGATCGCCCATCGCGGCGGTGCCCATCACGTAGCCGCCCCCGTGGAGGAACAGCAGTGCGGGTGCGGCGCCGCGCACCGGCGCGGGACGGAACACCCGCACCGTGACTCCGGCATCGACCCGCTCGAGCGTGCCGCCCGCCGGTCGCCCCCGGCCCGGCAGCCCGGCGAGCGCGCGGACGACGCCGAGCGTGCGCGGTGTCACGACGGTGCGGGGCAGAAACCGTGCCCGGGGCAATTCGGGATGGAAAACGGCTTCCGGCACCGCGCACCACACTCTCCTCGTACCGGCCCTTTTCCGGCCCGATCCACCGCATCGTACGGTCCCCGTGCCCGCCCGCGGGCGCGATCGCGGCTTTCCCTCGGGAAGTCCCGGGTAACCGTCGCGCTACCCGGGGACGGGATATCAGGCGCGCTCGCCTTCGGCGATCTGCTGGGCGGTGGCGTAGGCGAGATGGAGGAAGTCGGCGCCGGCCAGCGCCGCGGTCGCCTCGGTGATCATCCGGGTTGCCCGTGGGGCGAAGACTTCTCCGATGGTCAGCACGGTGATCATCCAGACGTCGAAGCAGAAGGGGCAGCTGAGCAGTTCACCGATACTGTGCCCGACCCCGTCGTCGGATTTGGGTTGCTCCATCACTTCGCCGGGGCCGCCGTCGCCGGTTGGCCGGGTGAACGGGGCACGCACCGGCGTGGCGACGGTGCTCTTGGTCACCAGGCGGGAGAGCTTCTGCGCGGCGAGGGCCGTGACGACCAGGTCGCGGGTACTCATGGCGTGAGGGAGCCGGCGGCCGGTGAGGCCGCCCAGCAGCGCGACGATGCCGACGACCGTTACGTAGGCGAGCAGCGTCGCGGCATAGCCGGTGAGCCGGGGGGAATCATTGTTGCTGGACAGAACGCACCACCCATTAGGTCTCTCGCGGTTCGGACCGACCGGCACAGCGGATACGGCAGCACTGCCGCCACCTGCCACCGGACGAATTCTCAGCGGCACTACCCCCTTCACGAGCCGGCAAACCGAGGCGATGTGCCGCGGCTCCGGTCCGCCCCGCCCGCCGCGAAACACCGGCGGGTCGCCCAGCCACCGCACCCGCTGGAGGGCAGACCGGAGAACGCCGACAAGGTGCGGCTCGCCTGCGCGCTCTACCGGCGGTTACGCCGCCCCGCGACGGACGTTCCGGCCGGGTACCCCCCGCTGCCATTGGTCGCGGATACCGTGGCGGAATGGTCGCGGCGGCTGTCGGATCCCGCGCTGACCGGACGGCTGACGGCGGATCTCACCGCGCAGGCGCGGGACTGGTGCGCGGCGCAGGCCGTACCGGACGGGCCGCTGCTGATCGTGAACCGGGATACGCATCCGGGCAATATCGTGGCCGCGGAAAGGGAACCGTGGCTGTTGATCGATCCGCAGCCCTGTCTGGGCGAAGCGGCCTTCGACGCCGGATTCCTCATCATGAAACAGGTGGAGACCAGCCCGGACCCCGGCCGCACCGGAACTCGCGTCGCGGCGACCGCCGACGAGCTCGGGGTGGACCGGGAACGCGCCCGCGGCTGGGCGTTGCTGCGGGCGGTGGAAGAGATCGCCTGGTCGGTCGAAGACGGCCGGCACGCCGATGTGACCCGGTTCCGCGAGGTGGCCGAGGCACTTTCGTCACCGGCCGCGCCGGTCAGCCCGCGGCGATGACGATCGCCGCGGCGACAGCATCGGCTCGGGAGACCAGCGAGGCGTGGGAGGCATCGAGTTCGCTGGTCCGCGCGCCCATCCGCTCGGCCATGAAACGTTGTGAGGCCGGCGGGATGACGCGGTCCTGCGCGGAGACCAGATACCAGCTCGGCATCCCCACCCACGACGGCGGACCGGACGGTTCCAGATTGGCGGCCACCGCGATCGAGCGCTGATGGGCGAGCATATCGGCGGCGGTGGCGGCATCCACATCCTGGGCGAAGACCTCGTGGAACCGGTCCGGCGCCACGGAAGCGTCGAGATTACGGCCCGCGATACCCGTCTCGTCGGCGACGAGTTCGACCTGTAGCGCCGGCGGCAGCAGCCGACTGCCCGGGAACCGGATCGGGTCCAGTGCCGACTGGGCGATTTCGCCCTGCGCGGGCGCGAAGGCCGCGACGTAGACCATCGAGACGATATCCGGATCGCGCACATTGCTGATCACGAAGCCGCCGTAGGAGTGCCCGGCCAGCACGATGGGCCCGTCGACCGTGTCCAGTACGCCTTGGACGGCGGCGGCGTCGTGGGCCGGCCCGCGCAGCGGGTTCTCCGGCGTCAGCACCCGGTATCCCTGATCCCGCAGCCGGGCGGCGACACCGTCCCAGCTGGTGGAGTCGGCGAAGGCGCCGTGCACCAGGACGACGGCCGGCCGCGGCGCCGCCGATGCGGGAGCCATGGCCGGCGCTGCGGCAAGAGCCATGATCAAGGTCAGCAGAGCGGTGCGCAACATGCGGATGGTGGTCATGGTTCCCCTGTCCGGTCTCGATCGGTTTTTCACGAACTCGAGCAGATGGGCGCCGGGTCCCGGACGCCACACAGGCGATACGGCTGGTAATTCTAGCGGCGCGCGGAGGTGCGGTCCCGCTTCACCGCACCCGGATATTCCGGTGGACGGACGGGCCGGCACCGGCCGGGTTCACGGCGGCGTCAGGCCTATCCCGGCGGCGAGGTCGGCCAGCACCGCGTCGAACAGGGCCTCGGGGTCGCTCACGGTCATCGGATAGTTACCGAAGACCTCCAGGGTGACATGGCCGTAGAGGCGTGCCCAGAGGGTCATCATCAGGTACGCCACGCCCAGATCGAGCTTCTCGGCCGGGAACTTCTGGCCCGATTCCGCCAGTACCGCGAGCAGTTCGTCCTGGAACCCGATCAGATCCTCGCGCAGCGCGTCGGGGATCAGATCGGTCGGCGGGGTAGCCGGTTCGTAGGTCGCCAGCAGCCGTCCCGCGGCCTCCAGGAAAACCAGGCCGAACGATTCGTCGAACCGGCGCAGACCGGCAGGGCCGGCCGCCGGCGAAGCGAACACCAGGGTGAATTCGTTGCGATGCGCCAGTGCCCAGCAGCGGAAGGCCCGGCAGATGGCGAACAGCCGGAGCACACCGTCTTCGGGTAGACCGGCCACCTGCGCGCCGAGGTCCTCGGCCAGCTGGATACAGATATCGCGGCGCACCGCGACCAGCAGTTCCTCCCGGGAGGAGTAGTACCGGTACAGGGCGGGTGCGGTGATGCCGAGTTCACGCGCGATGGCCCGCAGCGTCAGCGCTTCCGCGCCCTGTTCGACCAGGAGCGCCCCGGCCGCACGCCGGATGTCCGCATCACTGACCGCGGGCATCCGGCCCCGCCGTGCGGGTTGCGTCATTCGTATGCGACCTGCCAGTTCTTGATTCCGTTCAGCCAACCCGACCGTAGCCGAACGGGTTCGGCGACCTGACGCAGGTTCGGCATCACATCGGCGATGGCGTTGAAGATCAGGTCGAGTTGCAGCCGCGCCAGGTTGGCGCCGACGCAGTAATGGGTGCCGGTACCGCCGAAACCCACGTGCGGGTTCGGGTTACGGGTGACGTCGAGGCGGAACGGATCGGCGAAATGTTCCTCGTCGAAATTGGCCGACGCGTAGAACAACCCCACCCGTTGGCCCTTCTTTATCGCCTGGCCACCGATCTCGGTGTCCTGCAGGGTAGTGCGCTGGAAGGCGATGACCGGGGTGGACCAGCGCACGATCTCGTCCGGTGCGGTGCGCGGACGCTCGGCCTTGTACAGCTCCCACTGGTCGGGGAAATCGATGAAGGCCTTCATCCCGTGGGTCGTGGCGTTACGGGTGGTCTCGTTACCGGCCACCGCCAGCAGGATCACGAACCAGGCGAATTCGTCCGAGCCGAGGGCCTCACCGTCGATATCGGCGCTGACGAGCTGGCTGACGATATCGTCGGCCGGGCATTTGCGCCGTTCCTCGGCGAGGTTCCACGAGTAGCCCATGATCTCGGCGGTGGCCATCTTGTGGTTGCCGTCGAATTCCGGATCGTCGTAGCCCATCATCTGGTTGGACCAGTCGAACAGTTTGCCGCGATCGGATTGCGGCACCCCGAGCAGTTCGGCGATGGCCTGCAGCGGCAGCTCGCAGGCGACCTGCTGGACGAAGTCGCCGCCGCCGGTCTTCTTGGCCTCGTGCACGATCCGCTCGGCCCGCTCGTGCAGGGCGTCGCGCAGGCTCTGCACGGCGCGCGGGGTGAACCCGCGGGAGATGATGCGCCGCAGTTTGTCGTGTTCCGGCGGATCGGTGTTCACCAGCATGGCGCGCTGGATATCGATCTCCTCGCGGGCGATATCCCCGTTGAACCGGATCACCGCGGTGTTGGCGTTGGTGGAGAAGACCTCGGAGTTCTTCGAGATCTCCTTGATGTGCTCCAGTTTGCTGACCACCCAGTAGCCGCCGTCGTCGAATCCGCTCACCCCGTCGGGCTGGTCGACCCACCATACGGGGGCCGTGCGGCGTAGTTCGGCCCATTCCTCGATGGGCAGCCGCGTGGCCAGGAGATCGGGATCGGTGAAGTCGAAATCATGGGAGAGGGACGGGGTGGTCACGATGCCTCCTCGGGGAACGGTGGTCCCTGGAGTGAACCACACCACACCGCATTTGTGAACGCCTTTTAGTAAATCCTGTTCACTTTTTGCGATCCCCCTCTTGCCGCCCCGCCGGACGCCGCTCACCCCACCGCCGGACCCCACACCGAACGCCCCACTCCGAGCGTCACCGGCAACCCGTCCCGCCACTGGCGAACAATCAGCAATCACCGCTCACGTCGCGCACGGCCACCTCCGGACACGAAACCCCGAATACGTACCGGCCACTGCCGATAACGGTGACAGCGGTCTACGGTGGTATCCGCATGAGCAAGACTGCCGACACATTCGGAGGACAACGCACATGACCACCATGGAAATGCCGCACGTCAGCGAATGCACAGTCAACGACTGTTCCTACAACCACCACGGCTGCCACGCCTACGCCATCAATGTCTCGGGCCAGAACGGCAGCGCCGAATGCGCCACGTTCATCCCGCTGGCGACCAAGGGCGGCCTCGACACCGTGACCAGCATGGTGGGGGCCTGCCAGCGCGCCGACTGCACCCACAACACCGACCTCGAATGCACGGCCAGCGAGATCCGGGTCGGCCCGGGCAGCGCGGACCACACCGCACGCTGCCTGACCTACAACCCGAGCTGACGAAATCCGGCACCGGATCAGCCCACGGTGCCGATCACCTTCCTCGCCGGTACAGCCCCCGCCGAGGACCGGTACGTTACCGGAGACAGCTCACGAGGCACCACGGCCGGCGCCCGCAGGGCCCGGCCGTTTCTCCGGGCGCCACCGGCCCACCCCGGACCACAGCGGTCAACGCGCCACCCCGTCCGGCGCTCCGCGGCCGAACCGGACCATCACCGCGGACCCGCCCGGACCACCGGGGCGCTCGATGAGCCGCTGCGCCGTATCGACCGCCCACGTGTAGCGAGCATCGGGCACCAGGGCGTTCTCCCGCTGGCACGCCTCGGTGAATTTGATGACGTGCTCGTCGCCGTGCTCGACGGGGCGGCCGATCAATTCGTCCCAGGACGGTGGGTCGGCATCCTCGGCGCGGCGTCGAGCTTCCTGTTCACCGGACGTATCGGTGGTGGCCACCATCAACAGCGTCACCTGCGCCTGCCACAGGGCTGCCAGAGTCGCGGCGTAGAGCGTCTCGGGCAGATGAGGTAGCACCAGCCGCGCCGCCGCGGGTGCCGTCACCCCGTGCACCAGCGGAATCGGGAAGTCCCCCACCGACCAGACGCCCCGGTCCCTGAGCGTCGATGAACCGCGCCGCCCAGTACCCGAGCGCCCGCGCCAGCTCTCCCAGCTGCAACCGGGTCGGCCGCGGGGTGGCCGCCAGCCCGCGCACCGCATGCGCGGTCCGGATGAGACCGTGGGTGAGACCGGTCATCGGTCCCGGCAGCAGCCGCGGCCACCAGCGCACCAGCACCTCCTGCCACCCCTGATCGGCCAGCTGCCGCAGGAAGAGTTCCTCGAAATCGCCCGCCCGGCCGATATCGCCGAACTGGCCGCCCGGATGGGTCTCGCCCTGTCCACACCCCTCCTGGTCGCCATGTCCACCCTCACCCCCGAAGAACGCGCCGGGTTCCGGGCCGGACTCCGGGCATGGGCCCATGAGATCCGGAACTGGCGCACCTCCCCCATGACCATGAGCGATCGGTCATCGGCCGAAGATCCCCGCGCCCGTAGGCCATAGCACCCGCACAGGAGGAAACGGGCACCCGCGGGCGCAACCGGCGGTGCGCCCGCCACCCACCCGGCCACCACCCCGGCCCGAGCCGGATCCATGGCCTATCCGGCGGATCCGTTCTCCGGCGGCACCGCCGAGCCCGGAAATGCGCATATCGATATATCCACGCTCCACGGCACCGGTGGCCACGCCGCGGAGATCGCAACGCCGGCCACGCCGCCGACAGCGAACTCGCGTTCGCGCCCCCTACGATCCCGCCGCGACGCCCGGCACCACCGCCGGCGCGCTGCCGCACCGATCACCGGCCGACCCGGCGCGCGCGACGACACCCCGCTTCACTCGGACAGGGGGAACGCCCGGTAGCGAGGCCGACCGCAGCGGAATCGCCTCGACAGAGGCGGCCGGGCATCCGGCCGCGGCCATCACCGAAGACGGCGGACCGGCCGTGACTTCACTTCGTGAGCGCCGCGTCTGCCCATACACCGTTGCCCACCTGACCACAGCTGGCCATATTCCCGTCCACGAACGTGAACGAGATGGTCAACGCTTGTACACCGGTCACCGGCACATTCACCGTCGGCGATTCACCCGCCCGCACATTTTCGGACGAATAGATTTCGCTCCCGTCGGCGCTCACCTCGAATCGCAGCACCGAACTCGTATTACCACCGTCCGCGATACCGACCACCGAAGAGAAGCGGGACCACTCGCGATTCAGGTTGTACGTGTGGCTCACCTCGGTATTGCAACCGTTGAACTGCTGATAGATCGCGTGGGGATAGGTAGTGCCGTTCACAATGATCGAACCCGTATATGCCGGGCCACTGGTCGGTGTCATATCCGCCAGATACTGCGGCGCGGCCGGAGTCGTGGTCACAGGCGCCGACGGTGCCGCCGCGACCGGGGACGCTCCGCTTTCCGCGGTCGTCGTGAGCGCGGTCGCGATATCGGCATCCGCGTCTTCCGAGCCCGAGCCGGCCAGGATGCTGACGGTCAAACCGACCATCGCCGCCACGACACCCATGCAGGATACGAGCAATATCCGGCGCTCGGCACCGCTGACCCGCGAACCCGGCGCGACGCCGGCGGCCGACGACTGTGGGCGCGGGCGCGGCCCGCGATTGGGATCGATTGGATTGGACACGCGCACACTCTTCTTCAAAGAAACTCGACGGGGACCGGTCGGGCACCGCAGCAGAGATATACCATGCCGGATGAGACCATGGAATTGAACCGCTCCACCCGGCCGGCACGGCGATCCGAAAACGCTACCAGGGATTCACGACTGCCGCTCGACGACCGGAATAAGCTGCGTACGTTCATAATTCAGCTGCACTGTACCAATGGTCCACGCACCGGGCCACAGCGGACAGGAATTCGCAAGCGACGCGCCCGGAGGTGCGGCAGAAGCCGATTCCGGGAAATACCTCCGCACGCCCGCCGACCGGCCGCGCCACGTTTCATACGCCGCTCGTATCACCCCTGACCACACCCGTGGAGGAGCGCTCCGGCAGCGCGAAATTCGGAAGTCGCGAATATGGTCTGTACCGAAGACGGGCGCAGGGCGGGACGGAACGACTCACTCGACCGGCCTTTCTCCCGCGCCGGATACGGCATCCTGTCCGGCAGCGGGAAGATCTCACCCGCGCGGCCATCGCCGGACATCGATCACACCGGAGGCAACGGGCCGAGCGGAACCGGCCGGGCCCGCCGACCGCATACGCGGCCGGACCCCGGCGGAGCACCGGCGTTCCACCACGACGACCACGCGGAGCGCGCTCGCGCGGCGACGGGGCGGTTCGCGGCCGTACGGTAGAGTGTCCGGTAATGCCTGGACCAGTTGTCCGGGTAAGTAACCTCCGGCGCGGATCCCAGCTTTCGCGCCGGGAACCGCAACGCCGCCTCGACAGGCGCACGGCCCGACCGGACGTCGCGGTCACCTCCGAAGCCGAAAGGCGCCGATACCTTCATGCCTGCCAACGCTGCTGCCGCGCGTTCTTTTGCCGACCTCGGCGTGCGCGCCGATCTCGTTGCCGAACTCGCGGCGGCCGGAATCACCGAGCCGTTTCCCATCCAGGCCGCCACGCTGCCCGATTCGCTCGCCGGTCGCGATGTACTCGGCCGCGGTAAGACCGGCAGCGGGAAAACCCTCGCCTTCGGCCTCCCGACCGTCGCACTGCTCGCGGACGCGGCCCGCACCCCCGGCCGGCCCACGGGGCTGATCCTGGCGCCCACCCGGGAACTGGCGACCCAGATCGCCGCCACCGTCACACCGCTGGCCGAGGTCTGTGGCCTGCGGGTGACCACCGTTTTCGGCGGCGTATCGGCGAACCGCCAGATCAAAGCCCTGAAGCAGGGCGTCGATATCGTCGTCGCCTGCCCGGGCCGCCTCGAGGACCTGATGCAGCAGCGAGCCCTTTCGCTGGATGGTGTGCGGATCACCGTCCTGGACGAGGCCGACCATATGGCCGACCTCGGATTCCTGCCCGGCGTGACCCGGATCCTCGCGGCCACCCCTCCCGGCGGCCAACGGCTGCTGTTCTCGGCCACCTTGGACAACGGGGTCGGGAAATTGGTCGACCGGTTCCTGCGCACACCGGTCTCGCATTCGGTCGACGAGGCGGCCGCCCCGGTGCCGACGATGCGGCATCACGTTTTCGAGATCGCCGGCGCCGAAGCGAAGAAGGAACTCGTCCACGCCCTGGCGGCGGGCGCCGGGCGCCGCATCCTCTTCATGCGCACCAAACATCACGCCCGCCGGCTCGCGACCCAGCTCACCAAATCGGGTATCCCCGCCGTGGACCTGCACGGTAATCTCTCCCAGCCGGCACGGGACCGCAATCTCGCCGCGTTCGCCGCCGGCACCGCGCGCGTCATGGTCGCCACGGATATCGCCGCACGGGGTATCCACATCGACGATCTCGAGCTGGTGGTGCATGTCGACCCGCCCGCCGAGCACAAGGCCTATCTGCACCGCTCCGGTCGTACGGCCCGCGCCGGCACCGAGGGGACCGTGGTAACCCTGGTGCTGCCCGAGCAGCGCAAGGATGTGGCGGCACTGCTGCGCAAGGCGGGTATCGATGCCCGCCCCCGCTCGGTGACCGCCCACTCCCCGATCGTCACCACTCTGACCGGTGGCCCGGTGCCCGCCGTCCCCGCCGAGCGCGCCACGGAGCCCGGTCCGCAGGAGGGCCCGGAGTCGAAGGCAAGCGAAAAGCCCGGGAAGAACCGGCGTGGCCGCCGGCCGGCCGGGAGAACACGCGGCACCGGCCATGCACGGGCGGCCGATCCGGCCACGGCCGAGCGATCCACCCGAGGGGGAAGCCGGGAGCGACGGGACGGCGCCGGGAAGCCCGCGGAGCAGAACCGGCGTTCCGGCGCGGCCGAGCACGCGGGCGCGCGGGGCACGGTCGGCCGGCGGGGGAACTCATCCGGCCGGTCCGGGAACCACACGGCGGCCGGGCACGAAGTACACCGACCCGCGGCCGCGACCCGGAAGCAGGCGCCGACGACGGGTACCGGCCCCGGTGGTTCCGGAGCCGCCGGACACGCCGACCCGATACAGGGGCGCCGCCGGGCACGGCGGGCCACCCGGCCCGCGGGATAGCTCCCGCACAACCCTTCGCGACACACCCGCCCCGCAGGATCGGTGGTGGGTACACAACCCGATGCGGTGATCCGACAGGTGATCGGATCACCGCATCGGTGTCTCCCGAGGCGACAGAACACCGCGGCGCCGTGAGCCCCGCCCAGTGTGCGCCCGATACTCCTCCGGATGTTGTCACGGATACACGGCAGCACCCGCACCCTCGATGCCGTACGCGGTCCGCGCCGATCGCGCGGGCGGCCGATTTCGCCGATGTTCTCGACAGGCGCCGGGCCGAAGTGGCGGCCTACGGCAACGGAGTCGCCGAAATCGTCGTGCCCCGCAGCCTTCCCGGTGGGCAGACCGAGGCTGCCGCCCGGCGTGTGGTCTCGGAGTTGGTCGCCCGCGGCGCCGACGCCGTCATCGTGGCCACCAAGCCGCTGTCACATTTCGCCTACGCCAAATCCCTGGAAGAACGCGGCATCGGCGAACGTGCGTGCCCTGCTGGAGGCGGTGATCGAAGCACGGCGACGGGGATGGCCGGGCTTCGACCAGGTACGCGGCCCGGGTCCGGAGGATCTCCGCGATGCTACCGCGGCCTGCGTTCACATACTGCCCGCGGCCGATCTGCCCACGGTGGCAGCGATATCCCACGACAACTGCCGGGTTCGGCTGGAAAGGAGAGAAGCACCGTGCGGCGCCTGAAATACGACCACGAGCGCTATATGCGCGCCGCGGCGGCGGTGGGGGCGGCAGCCCTGTGGCTGCGCGCGTCCACGCTGCCACCGCCCTGGGTTTTCGAGCAACCGGCCCTTCGCCGGGCACCCGAGCGCAGCCGTATTCCGCTCCCGGCGAACGCTTTCCGGTGTCTCACCCGGGTGGGGGCGGGCTCGGCGCTGTTCGATCTGGTGATGGCGCGGCGGGTGAGTATACGAACTACTCTTCTGGTGCTCGCCGCCGAGCGGCTCACCGCCACACGGCTGGCGGGGTTCGCTCCGTACACCGACCACCTGTACGTTTTCGCGAGCTACCTCTCGTTTGCCCAGCGGCCGGGTGGCCGCGGCGCGCGGGATCGTTCTCGGCCCGCGCCGATCGTCCATCTACCGGCGGTGGTCTATTTCGCTTCCGCGGTCGCGAAGCTGAACAACGGCCGTGCGTCGTGGACCGGCAACGGGGAGGTCGTCGCCAACGCCCTGGACCTTTACGGCTGGACACGAGTATCGCGCTGGGCCGATCGCATCGACCCGGCCGTGACAGCTCGCGCCGTACTGGTATTCGAGGCGATGGCGCTACCGGTCGCTCTTTCCGGACTTCGTGGGCTGCGGGCGGTCTCGCTGCTCGGCCTGCTCTTTCATACCGCCACCTTCGCGACCTTGCGTATTTCGTTCTGGCACCTGGCTCTCGTACACCTACCCACCCTGTACGCGATCCGCGGCGCGGGGCCCGAGACATCCCGGAAGGATTGACCGTGTGCAGGATCTTCGGCTGCTTCGGGAAACACGCCACCCCTGCCGAACTCATGGCGGCCTCCGGCAGGCAGATCACCGGTGGGCCGGATACCCAGCGGTTCGTCTCCGGCGCCGAGTGGTCTCTCGGTATCAACCGGCTGGCGATCGTGAACCCGGCCGGTGGCGGTCAGCCCTTCCGGCTGGGCCGGATCACCGCTGTCTACAACGGCGAGATCTACAATCACCACGACTTGCGGCGTGACCTGGCGAAACGCGGTCACACGGTTCCCGATCGCTGTGACGGCGCCGTCCTGCCCGCGCTCTACGCCGAATACGGCGTAGATTTTCTCGACCGGCTGGACGGGATGTATTCGATCGCGGTGGTCGACGAGCGGACGCGTCCCCAGTTGATCCTGGCCACCGACCACGCCGGGATGAAGCCCCTGTACTGGTCGTGGTCGGCCGACGATCGGGTGGTGTATTTCGCTTCCGAGCCGCGGGGCCTGTTCTCGTTCTCCGATGTCCCGGTTGTTTTCGACGACGAAGGTCTCGATCGGTTTCTGGCGCTGAAGTATCGGCCGGGCCCGGCAACGATGTTCCGGGGAGTCTCCGCCTTACAACCCGGGCAGACGCTGGTCGTCCGTGACGGTGAGATCAGCACTCGGCACCGGGAGCCCGGTCCGGTACGGACCGGCCGGCAGGACCTGGACTCGGTACTCACCGATGCCGTGGACGATCTGCTCGCTGCGGATGTGCCCGTCTGCGCGGTGACCAGCGGCGGACTGGACTCCAGTTTGATCACTTCGCTGGCCGCCGAGCGCGCCAGCGAGCTGCACACGTTCAATATCGGGTATGTCGGTGACTGGCAGGGCGACGAGCGTGGCTACGCCGCAGAGGTGGCCGATCTCGTGGGCACCCAGCACCACCAGGTATTGCTCGACCCCGCCGATATCCCTCGGCTGACCCACGAGATGGCGCTGGCCACCGGCCAGCCGAACGGCGCCCCGATCGCGGTCAGCACCTACAAACTCTTCGAACAGATCTCGGCGGCCGGTTTCCGGGTCGCGCTCACCGGCGACGGGGCCGATGAGATCTTCGGCGGTTACTGGCATGCGCGCGAAGCCGTCGCGGCGGGCCGTACGCAATGGTGGCCCACCTACGCCGAGAGCCTGATATCGATCCCTCACCGCTTCCGGATGTCGCTGTACTCGAGCGATTACCGCGCGAGCACGGCGGGACCACGGTCGGTGGAGTCGTGGCTGACCCGGGCGCGGCCCGATACGGGGGAGGAGATCTTCGACGGTCTCACCGAGTTCGAACTCGCTACCAAATTCCCCTACTACCACCTGATGCGCGTCGATCATCTGTCCATGGCGCATTCGGTGGAGGTCCGGTTACCGTTCTGCCAGCGGGCGGTCATCGACTTCGCGCGAGAGCTGCCGATGTCGGCGAAACTCGGTCCCGACCGGGGGAAGCTGCCGCTCTACGATATCGCCCGGAGCCGGTTGCCGCGGGCGGTGCTCGACCGGCAGAAGCAGCCGTTCACGCTACCGATCGCGGAAATGCTGTGGCATGTGCCCGCGCTGTTCGAGTTCGTGGCCGCGGTGGTGACCGACCCGGCGACGAAACAGCAGGGGTTCTTGGATCCCACGGCCTGTGCGCGGCTGCTGACCGAATTCCGGGCACGACCGACCCGTACCGGCGCCCAGGCTCTCTGGTCGCTGACCGTTCACCAGGTGTGGCGTAACGCCTTCGTCTCCGAGTTCCGGCGCTCCTCCGCCGGCGCTGCCGCGCGCGCCGCGGGGTGAGCGCGGCAGCCTCATGGGATCGCATCGGCCGCGGAGTACGTGGACGCGCACCACAGTCGGATAGCAATCACCCGATGGATCTACCGGCGGGTAACAAACACTCCTACACTCGACTGTGACCGTCATCACTTCCGAGGAGGGTGCCATGCCCACTGCCGCGAAAGTCGACGCCACCGAAGAGCAGGCCCGCAACCTGGTCGAGGAATCCCGCGAGAGCACCTGGTCCAAACCGTCCTTCGCCAAGGAGCTGTTCCTCGGCCGCTACCGAGTCGACCTGATCCATCCGTTCCCGCGCCCCGGCGCGGAAGACACCGCCAGGACCGAGGAGTATCTGGCGCGGCTCCGGGCCTACTGCGAGACCCTCGACGGCAGTGTGATCGAGGAGCAGGGCCGGATCCCCGAGGAGTATGTGCACGGCCTGGCCCGCCTCGGCTGCTTCGGCTTGAAGATTCCCGAGGAATACGGCGGCCGGGGCCTTTCCCAGGTCGGCTACAACAAGGCGCTGATGCTGGCCGGTTCGGTGCACCCCAGCGTGGGCGCGCTGCTGTCCGCGCACCAGTCGATCGGCGTTCCCGAACCGCTGAAGCTGGCGGGCACACCGGAGCAGAAGCAGCGCTTCCTGCCACGATGCGCGCGCGGCGCGATCAGCGCTTTCCTGCTCACCGAACCCGATGTCGGCTCCGATCCGGCCCGGATGGCCAGTATCGCGAAACCCACGGCCGACGGCGAAGCCTACGAGATCAACGGCGTCAAGCTCTGGACCACCAACGGCGTGGTCGCCGAACTGCTGGTGGTGATGGCACGGGTACCGAAGAGCGACGGACACCGCGGCGGTATCTCCGCCTTCGTCGTCGAAGCCGACAGCGAGGGCATCACCGTGGAGCGGCGCAACGCGTTCATGGGTCTGCGGGGTCTCGAGAACGGTGTCACCCGCCTCTACAACGTCCGGGTGCCCAAAGAGAACCTTATCGGCCGCGAAGGTGACGGGCTCAAGATCGCCCTCACCACGCTCAACGCGGGCCGGCTCGCGATTCCGGCGCTGTGCACCGCGGCGGCCAAATGGTCGCTGAAGATCGCCCGCGAATGGAGCGCCACCCGGGTGCAGTGGGGGCGGCCGGTCGGCGAACACGCCGCGGTGGGCGCCAAGTTGTCCTATATCGCCGCGACGACCTTCGCCCTGGAGGCGGTAGTCGACCTCTCCGCGACCATGTACGACGAGAACCGCAACGATATCCGGATCGAGGCGGCACTGGCCAAACTGTGGGTCTCGGAGATGAGCTGCCGGATCGCCGACGAACTCGTGCAGATCCGGGGCGGTCGCGGCTACGAGACGGCGGCATCGCTGCGGGCCCGGGGTGAACGCGCGGTGGGAACCGAACAGCTGTTCCGGGATCTACGGATCAACCGGATCTTCGAAGGCTCCAGCGAGATCATGCGTCTGCTCATCGCCCGGGAGATGGCCGATGCGCATATGACCGCCGCCGGAGCACTCGTCGACAAGCACGCGGAGTTCAAGGAGAAGGCCAAGGCGGCGGCGGGCGCCGGCGGCTTCTACGCGAAATGGTTCCCCCAGCTGACCGTCGGCCCCGGCACGGCACCGGGCGCGTTCGGCGATTTCGGACCGCTGGCACGGCATATGCGTTTCGTCGAGCGGATGGCGCGCAAACAGGCCCGCGCGCTGATGTACGGTATGGCGCGCTGGCAGGCCAAACTCGAATACCGGCAGGTTTTCCTGGGCCGCCTCGTCGATATCGGCGCGGAACTGTTCGCGATATCGGCGGCCTGTGTGCGGGCCCGGGCCGAATGCGTCGACGGCACAGCGGAAGCGGAGACCGCCGAGGAACTGGCCGACGTGTTCTGCCGGCAGGCGCGGATCCGCGTACGGCAGCTGTTCGACTCCCTGTGGGAGAACACCGACGACGAGGACGCGCGCGTGGCCCGCAATATGCTCGACGGCCGCTACCGCTGGCTGGAGGAAGGCGTACTCGACCCGAGCGAGGGCACCGGTCCGTGGATCGCCGAATGGCAGATGGGCCCGTCCACCGAGGAGAACCTGCTGCGCCCGTGGTTGCGGGTCGACGCCCTCCGGTAACCGGCACCCGGCGGAGTTACCGGCCGCGCCCCGGCACGGCCGGTAACTCGTCGCACCGATGCGGTATCCCGGTTCGCCCCTCATCGACGGACGGTTCCGGTATCGGTACGCGGCGGCCGGTCCGGCCGGCGCTTCCGGAGGGCCCACCGCATCGGCCGGGCCGTAGACACGACGCTCGGCGAGGTGGCCGAACTCGGCAGCCACCTCGGCTCCGCGGTAGCGCCTGTAGGTCCTCGCGATCCGCGCGCCCGCTCGGTCTCCGCGACCATGGCCGCAGGTCGGAGCACTCGCGGGCGGGAATACTCCTCGGACTCCGGTCCGTATTCTCTTCCGGTGGTCGGATGCGAGCTGGGCGCGGTCATCACCACTACACTGCGCCGTCTCGAAACGTCGTTCACCGGAGTGGCCGGTGTGCTCTATCGCGATACCGAGGCAATAGCCCGGACCGGTCGCAGCGGTGCGGATACGCTGCAGAACAGCGCCGATATCGATCTGCCCGGCGCCCGCCGCGGCGCGGCCGGTCGTTTCGATCCCGCGGCGGATCTCGCGCTGAATCCGCCGAATCGGATCGGACCTCCCCTGCGCCACAGGAGAGATCCGGCCTTACTGATCGCGGACGAGCTGGAGCGACTGTACCGGGCGGGCGAGAAGGCACGCTGGACGAACTACGACATCAAATTGTTGAACCAAGACCTTCGTGCGTTCGAGCACTGGCTGCGGACCGAAGGCCCGCTCGCGCCCCTCACCGAGCACTACGGCCTCAACTGCTGGGAAATGATCGGTTACGCGGCGGCGAGAGCCGGTGTGTTGAACAAACACCAACTTCGAGACCTGTTCCTGCCACCACGGGACGCGAACGGCGTATGGCAAGAGGGTGATATCGACTCGTTCATCGAGCGTATGGAGCGCAAGCGACTACCCGGAGGAAGCCGTATCTACACCGGCGAACCGGGCAGCCCGCGACCGGAACGCGGCGATATCGTGCGGCCTGCACGTCACGATGGCCACGGGGCGGACGGGAGCGGACGGCTCGCCCGAGTTGTACTCGTTCTGGCACGCGCCGAAGTATCCGCTGGATTGGGACGAGGCCACCGAATATTCGAGCGTGACAGATGCGGTGCAGGTGACCACGGTGCACGAGCTGACGGAGGCCATGTACGAGATGCGACTCGTGGACGGCACGCTCGTTTACGACAGAGCGATCCCTTTCGAGATCCACTTCGGCCGCGGACCCTGGTGAACCGTTCGGCGATCCCGGCAACCGAGATCCCGGCTCATACGGAAAGCCGTTCTCCGCATACTGTTCCGTGTGCGTCGCGGCAGGCCGGAACCGCTCCCGGGCGGCCGATGATCTCAGCCTCGCGGTAATGCCTGCACGATCCTCGTGATCCGCGCGCCGGCCTCACGCACCTTCTCGATCTTCGCGGCGAGCTCCTCGCCTTCGAACTCCTCGGCCCGGCCGCCCACACTGATGGACGCGACAACCGATCCGTCCCGCCCGAATATCGGCGCCCCGACCGCCGCGACCCCGGGCAGATAGTCGGAGTTGCTCAGCGAATAGCCGGCTTCCCTGATCTTGTCCAGATGCTCGACGAGCAGCTCCACATCGGTGACGGTCCGCTCGGTGATCGCGGGCAGTCCGGCATCGACCCATCTGTCCCGCAACGCTTTCGAATGAGCGAGCATAACGGTCGGGCCCGCCGCCGCGTGATAGGGCATCACGGATCCAACGTTGATACCCGCGACGACGAGAGAGTTGTGACCCTCCAGCAGGTCGATGCAGACCGCACCCTGTTCGGCGGGCACCATCAGATAGGCCGTGTTACCGAATGTGGTTGCCAATTCGGACATGAACGGTTTTGCCGCGGAACGGATATCGAGCTTGGCCAGTGCGGCGGATCCGATTTCGAACACCGGCATCGCGACGCGGTAGGCACCTTCTTCGGTGCGATCCACCCAGCCCGCCTGGATCAGCGTGGCCATCAGGCGGTACACGGTCGTCTTGTTCATCCCACTCGCGGTGGTGAGGTCGTTCAATCCCCAGACAGGACGGTCCGCACTGAAATGACCGAGCAGCGTGCACGCCTTGAGGACAGCGCCCACGACATCGCGGCCCCCCGGCGCCTCGGACTCTACGGGCACAGCCACTGGTACTCACTCGCTTTCGTCGGTCGGGCGATCGATGTCGTCACCTTACGAACACATTCACCGATCGGGGTTGACTTTGTGACCCGCACCACCCTACCGTGCCTTATCGAAATGTGAAACACATTCCGCATTGCGAAACGGAGAGTGGACTGTGCGCAGCCCGACCCTGAAAGACCTCACGGAACGCGGCCTCGTCTACGCCCCCGGCGTATGGGACGGCCTGACCGCCCGCCTCGCCGAACAAGCCGGTTTCAGCGCCCTGTGCGCCTCGGGCTTCGCCGTCTCGGCGGCCCTGGGCCTGCCCGACGCCGAGCTCTACACCCAGACCGAGAACCTGCAGGCGGTCCGCACGATCCGCGAATCCTCCAAGCTGCCCCTGGTCGCCGATATCGACACCGGCTACGGCAATGCCGTCAACGCCGCCCGCACCGCCACCAAATTCGCCGACGCCGGCGTCGGCGGGATGTTCATGGAAGACCAGGTCTCCCCCAAGTCCTGCCCCATCTGCGTGGGCGACCCCGTAGACCTGATCCCCGTCCCCGAGGCCACCGGCAAGATCCGCGCCGTCCGCGACTCCATCCCCGACGACGTCCTGCTGATCGCCCGCACCGACGCCCGCGGCGACGAAGCCATCCGCCGCGCCCGCGCCTACGTCGAGGCCGGTGCCGACATGATCATGCCGGTCACCAAGACCTTCGACACCGTCGAACAGTGGCAGCGCTGCCACGAAGAGGTCGGCGTCCCGTTGATGGCCACCCTCACTGCCTCCACCTGGACCGAACGCGAGTTCACCCCCGAGATCCTGGATCAGATCGGCGTCCGGTTGGCCCTGCTGCCCACCCAGGTGCTGATGGCCGTGGCCGGAGCCGCCCGCGAGACACTGAAACGCCTGGCCGCCGGCGAAGCCCCCGCCCAGGTCAGCGCCAGCACCCTCCAGCACCACGAATTCGTGGACCTGATCGGCTTCCCCGAGGTCGAGGCCATGCAGAACAAATACCTACCCGCGAAGGAGCAGTGACCGCCGTGGGTTACACGATGACGGAGAAGATCCTGAGCCGCGCCTCGGATCAGCAGACGGTCCACGCCGGCGAGAACCACGCCGTGCACCCGGCGCGCATGATCGCCTACGACTTCCCCGGCTACACCGATGTGATGTTCCGCCAGATGCGCGAGGACTTCGGGATCACCGAGCTCGCCGACCCGAGCCGCTACATCGTCTTCATCGATCACATGCTCACCAAGCGCAACGACAAGGAAGCCGAAGTCCACCAGGTGACCCGCGACTGGTGCGAGTTCTACGGCATCGAGCTGCACGAGGGTCGCGGTATCGGCCACCAGCTCACCGCCGAACTCGGCCTGGCGATCCCCGGCGAATTCCTCGTCCATTTCGACGGCCACATCAGCGGTATCGGCGCCTTCGGCGCTCTGGGCTGGGGTATCCGGCGCGACCTCATCGAAGCCTGGGTCACCGGCCGGGTTTTCGTCGATATCCCCGCCACCACCCGCTTCGACCTGGTCGGCGAGTTCCCACCCGGCGTCGACAGCCGCGATCTCGTGCACACCATCATCGATATGGTCGGCGCCGACGGCTGCGCCCATCAGGTGATGGAATTCGGCGGCCCCGGCGCCCGCTCGATGGCCATCGACCACCGCCAGGGCCTGTGCGGAATGGCCATGTTCACCGGCGCCGTCTCCGCTCTCTTCGAACCCGACGAGACATCACTGGCCTACGCGAACAAGGTCGCCCGCCGCGCCTTCGACCCGGTGTACCCCGACCCCGACGCCACCTACGCCGCCCGCCACACCATCGACCTCTCCACCCTGACTCCCCGGGTGGTGCTGCCCGGCTCGGCCCGGGCCGTCAACACCAAAACCGCCCGGGAACTCGCCGGCACCCCCATCACCAAGGCATTCATCGGCTCCTGCGCCAGCGGCCGTATCGAAGACCTGCGCGCCGCCGCCCTGGTCTTGGACGGTCGCAAGGTGGCCCCCGGCGTCGAACTCAATGTCGTCCCCACCTCGCAGAAGGTGTACGAGCAGGCCGAGCGAGAAGGCATCCTCGACGTGCTCCGTGCCGCAGGTGCGCATATCAATATATCGAGCTGCGATTTCTGCTTCGGCTACCAGAAACCCCTGCAACCCGGCGAGAACTGCATATCCACCGGCGTCCTGAACATCTCCGGCCGCATGGGCAGCCCCGACGCCAATATCTACATGGGCTCCCCCTACACCGTCGCCGCCAGCGCGCTGACCGGCACGATCCAGGAGTCGGTCCAGTGAGCGCCTATCCCCCACCGCCGGACATCATCGAAGGCAAGGTCGCCTGGATCTTCGGCGACGATTTCGATATCGACCTCGTGGTCGGCGTCGCCAATATCAAGTCCTACGACCCCGACCACTTGCGTTCGGTGTGCATGCAGGCCTACGACCCCACCTTCACCGACCGCGTCCGCCCCGGCGATATCATCGTCGGCGGCCGCAACTTCGGCTACGGCCATCCCCACTATCCGCCCATGGTCGCCCTGCGCAACGCGGGAATCTCGGCCATCGTCGCGGAATCCTTCTCGCCCGGTTTCTGGCGCGGCGAGACCTTCAACGGCATGCCGTTGATCACGATCCCCGGCGTCTCGACCGTAGTGCGGGTCGGCGACGCCGTGGCCCTCGACTGGCGCACCGCCACCCTGCGCCTGCCCGAGGGAACCGACCTGGTCGGAACCCCACCGAGCCTGCGGACCGTCAAGGTCATCGAGGCCGGTGGTTCGTATGAACTCCTGCTCGCCGAGCACGCACGCGAAAGACAAGAAGCTCAATGACGAACCTCGAACCTCGCGTCGGGTCCACGGACCCCCACCCCTCCGGACCGCTGCCGGCGACAGCAGCGAAGAAGTCGACCTCCGTGGCCCGCCGCGCCGCCATCGCCGGCGGCGTCGGCACCCTCATCGAGTACTACGACTTCGCGGTCTACGGCTTCCTCGCCGTCACCATCGCACCCCTGTTCTTCCCCTCCGACAATTCCGCGGTATCGATCCTGTCGACCCTCGCCGTCTTCGGCGTCGCCTATGTGGCCCGCCCCCTCGGCGGCATCTTCTTCGGCCGCCTCGGCGACCGTCGCGGCCGCCGCCACGCCCTCGTCATCACCGTCGTGAGCATGGGCGTGGCCTGCGGCATCCTCGGCCTGCTGCCCACCAGTTCCGCCGTCGGCATCCTCGCCCCCATCCTGCTGGTCCTCGTCCGTCTCGCCCAGGGCTTCTCCGCCGGTGGCGAAGTAGGCGGTGCCGCCACCTATATCGCCGAATCCGCCCCGCCCAAGCGCCGCGGTTTCTTCGGCTCCTTCACCCCCGTCGGCTCCACCCTCGGCTTCGCTGTCGCCGCCGCCGTCGTCGGCGTGGTCGCCCTCGCCACCACGGATGAGCAGATGGAATCATGGGGCTGGCGTATCCCGTTCCTGCTCGCCCTCCCCCTCGCCTGGGTGTGCCTGCGCGTCCGGATGAAGCTCGAGGACACCCCCGAATTCGAGGAGATGGCCGAGAAACAGCAGGTCACCAAGAGTCCGCTGGTCGACACCGTCACCAAGAACCCGTGGTCCGTCGCCCGCGTCGTCGGTGTCGCCATCGCCATGAACGGCTCCGGCTATATCGGCCTCACCTACTTCAGCGTCTACCTGATCAACGATCTCGGCTTCTCCAAAGACGCCGTCTACTGGACCTCCGCCATCGCCATCGCCCTGGCCTGCGCCACCTTCCCGCTCAGCGGTATGGCCACCGACCGCTGGGGCCGCAAACCGGTCCTCATCGGCGGCTACCTCGCCTACGTCGTGATCGCCCTGCCCGCCTTCATGATCATGGGCGCCACCGAGAGCATCCTCGTCATCGGCATCGTCTACTTCCTCTACATGGTGCTGAACGGCGTGGTCCAGGTCCCCGCCTTCCCGCTGTTCACCGAACTCTTCCCCCGCACCGTCCGCTACACCGGCGTCTCCCTGGGCTTCAATATCGGCACCATCGCCGCCGGCGGCACCGCCCCCTATGTCGCCGCCCAGCTCGTCGAATCGACCGGCAACGCGATGTCGCCCGCCTACTGGGTGATGGGCGTCTGCGCCATCGGCCTCCTCACAGTCGCCACCATCCGCGAAACCAGCCGCAAGGAACTCCCGGCATGACCACCGGTAACACCGGGAATGCCCCGTCCGCCGCATGTGATGAGGGTGCGGCGGGCGGGGCGTCCCGCTCCCAAGAAGAGCTCGGCACTCTGGTGGCGGCCTGGCACGACCGGGTCCGGCACGAACCCGACGCCCCCGCCCTCGTCTACTTCGACACCACCCTCACCGTCCGCGAGGCCGACGACCTCGCCACCGCCCTCGCGGCCGCCTTCGCCGACCGCGGTGTGAGCCACGGTGAACGGGTGGGCATCCACCTCCAGAACATCCCGCAATACGCGCTGGTCCTGCTCGCCCTCTGGAAACTCGGCGCGATCGCCCTCCTGCTCAACCCGATGTATCGCGGCCGCGAACTCCGCGAACTGGTCACCGACGCCGAACCGGTCGGGATCATCACCACCGACCGCGATGTACCGCAGGTCCGCGAGGACGTCGCCGACAGCACGGTCCGCTGGGTACTCGGCACCGCCGAATCAGAACTCCAGTGCCGCAACGACCGCCGCATCTTCAACGGCGAACCCGCCCCCGCCACACCCGCCGAGCCCGACCTACTCGGCTTGGCACACCGATACCTCGGCAAACACCCCCCGCAAACCCAGGTACACGGCGAAGACCTGGCCTTTCTCGCTTACACCTCCGGCACCACCGGCCCACCCAAGGGCGCGATGAACTCGCACGCCAACGTCCGCGCGGTAACCACCAGCTTCGCCGAACTGGCCGGCATCACCACCGGCGACGTCGTCTACGCCCTCGCCCCGCTCTTCCACATCACGGGCGCGGTAGTCATCGGCTCCCTCGCTCTCACCGAACGCACCGCCCTGGTCTTCACGGGCCGCTTCCACACCGAGGTCGCGGTCGATGCGATCCGCGAGCACGGGGTCACGTACACGATCGGTTCCATCACCGCCTTCAACGCGATGATGAACTCGGAATACGCTTCGGCGGAACACTTGAGGTCGATCAAGACGCTGTACAGCGGGGGTGCGCCGGTGCCACCGAGTACGGTCGAGCGGTTCCAGGAACGCTTCGGCCACTACATCCACAACGCCTACGGCATGACCGAAACCTCCTCAGCAGTCACCGCAGTCCCGCCCGGAACGAGCGCCCCGGTCGACCCGGACAGCGGCACTCTCTCCATCGGACTACCGCTCCCGGGAGTGAACGTCGAGGTGGTCGACCCCGAAGGTCACCCTCTCCCACCCGGCAGCCAAGGCGAACTCGTCGTCACCGGCCCCCAGGTGATCCGTGGATACTGGCGCAAACCAGAAGAATCCGAAGCCGCCCTACCCGAAGGCCGCCTCCGAACCGGCGACAGCGCGATCGTCGACCAACAGGGCTGGGTGTACCTGGTCGACCGGATCAAAGACCAGATCAACGTCTCCGGGTACAAGGTGTGGCCGCGCGAGGTCGAGGATGTTCTCTACGAACACCCGGCCGTACTCGAAGCTGCTGTCGTGGGCGTTGCTGACGAATACCGAGGCGAGTCGGTAGCCGCCTACGTCTCTCTGAAAGACGGCCACACCGCCGACGCCGACGCGCTGATCGCGTTCGCCCGGGAACGCCTCGCGCCCTACAAGCGGCCCAGGTCCGTGGGAATACTCGCCGACCTACCCAAAACACAAACCGGCAAGATCCGCCGACGAGCGCTGCGCGAGCACCTGCAAGACATCCGGACAACACAATGAGTTCCAGCTGATCGGCGACAACGGCGCGGCCTGAAGGACTTGAACAGCAGAAGGCCTCTACCATCCAGAATGTGTACACGTTCGGGTACACATTAAGCATGTTGATCGAGACGTGGTCAGTTAGGGAAGCCCGCGAGCGGCTACCGCGAATGCTCGATCGATTCCGCCACGGCGACCGAACACCGGTCGGAGTCGATTCACGACGCAAGACCGAAGCCGTGATGATCCCTGTCGAAGTCTTCGAGGAGTTGACCGCCGAGCGTACTCGCGCGACCGCGGAGGCCAGGGCGTCGGTACGCGCCGAAGGTCTGACCCCCAGTCCTGAAGCCGACGACATCACGGCCCGATGGTCGCGGGGCGAGATCAGCACCGAGCAGATGCGTCAAATGGTTCGCGAACTGCACGGCGCGACGTGACAATAGACCCCTATCTCGATCCCGAATCAGGTGTATTGAGAAACCGGCTCGGCATCGCACGCACAGAACCCTTCTGCCTGCCATCCCATATCGACTCCTATGCCGCGCAGGTATTCGGACAGCTTGCGGCCGAGAATTTCCTCGGCGGAGCAACCCGGCAAGTATTCGTCGACCGCCTCACCCATTTCCTCGCCGAAGTCAACGCGATCCACCCGTTCCGCGAAGGCAACGGCCGCGCTCAGCGTGCATTCTTTGGCCAACTCGCCCGCCAGGCAGGCCACCCGATCGATTGGTCCCTACTCGATCCGGTGGAGAACGCCACAGCGTCGAGACTCTCGCTGGTCGGCGACAACAGGCCTCTGCGCGGCCTACTCGACCGACTGGTCCAGCCGGAGTAGCCCGATACGCACGTCATTCGTTGCTGTCTCGGCGTTCGTCAGCCGGTAACGGAGCTACTTCACTGTTCTGGTTTCCCGCCTTGTCAACGTGCCGGATACCGATCTCCGATGCACCTGCTTCGCAGGAGTTCCGTACGGTGTCGGCCATGACCGACAACGACCCCGCCCCCGACCTCGACAAGATCTTGGCCGCGATGCCGCCGGCGGCAGTCACCAGGTTGTTCGGTGAACTGGTCGCCGATATCGCCGGGCAGCTCGGGGCGCCGGGACCGGCGGCACCCCGCGACGTGCCGAGTGCACGGCGGCTTCGGCGCTCGACGCCGGTGACTTACCGGATTCGTATCGACCTGCTGCATGCGAAGCCGCCCGTGTGGCGGCGGGTGGAGGTGGCCTCGGAGATGTTCCTCGACGAGTTGCACGAGGTGATCCAGGCAAGCTTCGATTGGTACGACTGCCACCTGCATCAGTTTGCGAGTTCCGGCGATCATTTCGCGGACGAGGCCGAACTGTATCTGTGCCCATACCAGGTGGAAGAGGGCGATCCCGGCGTACCGGAGGAGCAGGTGCGGCTCGACGAGGTGCTCGTCGATGCCGGTGACGCGATGTCGTACTGGTACGACTTCGGCGACGACTGGATGCACGTGCTGAAGCTGGAGGCGGTGCTGCCGCGGGCGGATGATGCGCCGCGGGCCCGCTGCACGGCCGGACGGCAGCCGTCGCCGGCAGAGGACTGCGGCGGAATTCCGGGATACGAGTTGTTCACCGCGGCCTGCGATCCCGGCCATCGCCGACACCAGCAGGCCCTGGCCGAAGTGCGTGAGTGGTACGGCGAGGATTTCGACCTCGACTCCTATGCCCCGGTGCCATTCGATCTCGATGAGATCAACGCGGCGCTGGCAGAACTCGGCACCGGCTCGCGCACCCGTAGCGCCGGTGCCGATGAGGCGCAGGCGATCCCGCCCGCACTCGCCGAGATACTCCGGGCAAACGGAACGGTCCGCGGCAGGCGGCAGCTGCGGGCGCTGATCACCGACGCCGCGCTGGACCGGCCCGCCACCGTCGATGCCGGCACCGCAGCTCGAGCCGTCCGGCCTTACACATGTCTGCTGGACCGGATCGGGCCCGACGGCGTCGCCCTCACCTCGGCCGGCTACCTGCCACCCACAACGGTGGCCGCGGTCTTTACCGACCTCGATCTGGGCGAACGGTGGATCGGGAAGGGGAATCGCGAGGATCTCACCCCGCCGATCGCGAACCTGCGGCAGACGGCGCAACAGGCCGGCTTGCTGCGCAAGTATCGCGGGCGGCTCAACCTGACCGCCAAAGCGCGCGCGATCGATGGCGACCCGATCCAGCTGTGGATGTTTCTCGCGGAACGGATCCCGGCGATGCTGAAGGGAAAGGCCCGCCACGACGCCGGCCTTCTCTACTTCCTGGCGCTCGCGGCCGGCGACGCCGAGTCCGCCGTCGCCGAGATCCTCGACAATATGGGCTGGTGCCACAGCGACGGTTCCCCGGTAACGGCGCATTCAGTGATCGAACTCCTACGCGATATCAGATATGTCCTGGAACCGACCGGCCTGCGCTCCCCCGACGCGAGCCTGGCCACCGAACCGTTCGCCCGGGCGGTTCTGGCCCGATTGCTGTAGTCGTCAGGTGTCAGTCGCCCCGATACAGCCGCTCGAGGTCGACCAGTTCCACATCGTCGCGGGAATCGGCCACGGCGCGCAATTCGGGGGTGAAGTCGTATCCGGTGAAGAGCAGCAGTTTGGTCTGCCGCGACACGCGGGGATCGCGTTGAACCAGCAGATCCCGGATCCGGTCGAGCCGGTTGACCTGTTTCTCCCCGACGACCGCATGGTTCTTCGCCTCACCGATCGCGAGGATCCGTTCCGCACCACCGGCGTCCCGCCCGAACACTACGACGTCCAACTGATGGCCGGTCTTACCCGCGGGGTCGGGCAGAACTCCGGAAAGCACATGCGTGCGCCTGCCTCCCACGGTGCCCGGTGCTGCGTACCACCGGCACCATGCGCGCGACAACTGCTCGAAATGCGGACCGAGTACTCGACTTGTGAAGGTGGCCCCGAGCGTTCCCATACCTCAGTGGCGTGCCCCGGGCGTTCGAGGTCGCTCCATTCCGAGCGCATGATCGCGTAATAGAACGTCAGCAGCGGCTCGGTGATCCGGTAAGTGGACCGGCGGGCGTGGAAGGCGTCCTGTTCGCAGGCGACCATGCCGACGCCTTCCAGGACGGTAAGCGGGTGCCCGAGGTCGGTGGACTTGCGGCCGAGGAAGCTCGCAATGCCGCCCCGGGTGTTGTTACCCTCGGCAATCGCCGCGAGAACACCGTGATAGAGCGCGCTTTCCCGTAGTTCGGGCTCTTCCGCCAGCAGGAACCGCGCTTCCCGGAACAGCGGCCTCGACGAGTTCAGCACATTGCGAACCACCTGCGCTGTGGGGCGTTCGGCGTTGCGCCTTCCCCCGGCCGCAGCATCGCACACTGCAGCAATCGCGGCCTGAACTGAACTGCGGGTAGCCGCAAGACCTTCCACGAAGCGATCCGCGATCTGAAACGATTCCTCGACGAACCCCAGACCACCAGTCGATCAGAATTCACATAGGTGAGTCGGCTCGCCGGCACCGAAACCGCGGGCTTCACCGAGCCGGCTGTACACGATTTGTCAGCTCCGCGGGATCCACCGCCTGGACGAATGCCTCGATCCGATCGCCGGACACCGGGAGGTAGGAGCGATACTCAGCGACAGCCAGCACGTATGTCCAGGCGTAGAGCCTGTTTTCATCGAGCATGGGATGCGCGCAAAGCTCGCTCAGCCGCTCCGGAATCGACTCCGGTCCGTCTTGGATCGCAACCCATAAGCCCGCCTCGGCATTGATATCCCCGACCGCGCCGAGTGGATCGATCGTGTACCACCTACCCGGGCCTTGCAGGATGTTCTTCGCCTGCAGGTCCGCATGGAGCACATGACGCTCAGTAGTAGTGCTGAGCAGTACCTCCAGCAGCTTCTCTGCCTTTGCAAGATTAGTTGCAGCACCGAAACGTTCCATGGCGTCGGCATAGCGCTCGTCCGCGAAACGCTCGCGCGCCCAACCGATCCGCATCCACGCTATATCGGCTAGGTCCTTGAGCTTCGGCGATTCGGGCAACCCGGGAGCGTTGAGCCTGCTCAGCAGCTCACCGAACTGCGCCGAATCACCGGCGCCGTGCACGGGCCAGGCAATCTCACCCGGCACGATGCGAGACATCAGGAAGACGCCCGACTCTTGGTCGAAGTGCAGAACTTCCGGTGTCGCACCCGAAGCCGACCAGCGATCGAGCATCGCCGTCTCGGTGGCCCCGGATTCTTGGTCCACGGGAATTTTCAGTACCGTAGCCGTTCCGTCTCCGGTGCTCGAATACACGCAGCACGACATGGCCCCGCTATCGGCGATACTCTCCAACCGCAGACCCCACCTGTCGGCATAGCCCGCGATCCGTTCGGGCAACGCGTCGAGCCACAACCGGCCGTCGTCTTCACCTCGGAGAAAGATGATCGCCCTTTCGAGCCGTTCGGGAACGAGAGGCACTGTCATCGTGAGAGAGCCTCCTTGATGCGGCCGGCGAGGGCTTCGAGGTCGTGCTGGTCATTGTAGATGTGGGTCGCGAATCGAAGCAGGCATTCCCCCTGCGGGCCAGGACCAACCCAAGCACGAATGCCGGCTTCTCTCAGGACGGCCTTGATCTCGGCCACGGTAACGCCTCTCAGAACGAATGCGCGCATTCGCGGCGCGGAAAGTTCGGTGGAAGCGGTGGGCTGGGCTCCTACTTCTGTCAGCAGCTCCGACCCCAGATCGGCCAGGCGTCCACATTCGGCGAGCAGACCGGCGTCCTGCCATTGCTCCCACTGGTCGATCGCCGAGGTGGCGGTCAGTCGGGGCACCGGGTCGAAGGTGCCTGGCCAGGAGAAGCGTTCGACCAGATCGGGCGAGTCCCAGGTAAGCGACACCTCGGCTGGCCGGATACGGTCGACGAGATCTCCGGTGAGCCAGAGCAACCCGACCGGACGGAGAGTGGGCAGCCATTTGTGCAGTGTGCCGAACATGGCGGCGGCACCCCAGGCATCGGGCGCGACCGGGATATGCCCCGGAGCATGTGCCACATCGAGGATCAACCGGCCCCCACGCTCACGCACCCACCGGGCAATGTCCTCGATCGGGAGTCGTAGGGCAGCCGAAGACGAGATGACGCTCAGCTGCATATAGGTCACGGAGCCGGGGACTGCAGAATTCAGAGCCGTGAGCAACTGATCCGAGCTCTGGAGCGGGAGCGGCACCGGCACCTCGACCAGATGCGCCGAGGCGCGCTGGCAGGCGGTTGCCCAGGCTCTGATGATCGACGAGTACTCGGCGTCGAGGATCACAACGGTGTCACCCGCGGCGAGGGGAAGCGAGCCGATCAGTGCGGCGGCGCCGGAGGTAGCGTTCATACAAAAGGTAGTTCGACTCGCATCGAGGCCGAGCATCTCCGCTGTGCGGAATGTTCGGGAGCGCAACCCGTCTGTGAGCTCACTGCCGAGATGGATTGTCGGATCGGATTCTATTCTGTAGCGCTCGGATTCGGCCGCATTCAGCACGTGACGGGAGGTCAGGCCGTACGACGGGTGGTTCAGCTGAACCAATCCAGCTTCGAGCGCAAAGTCGACGTAGGCGGACCTTTTCACGATCCGGCACCGTTGCCGAGTATCGAACGCAGATGCGGCAGACTCGGCACGTCGAAACGGAAGATCGCATCCGCAGCCAGCGCGTCATCGGGGGGCACGCCGAGGCCGGCGATCGAGAATTCGACTGGGTTCCATCCCGGCGCACGCAGGTCGATCGCGTCCAGAACCTCCACGAGCCGCTCACCACGCTCAGTGGCGATGACGGCATCTCGGGAGACCCGGCGCAGCTGAGCCAGCAGTATCTCGCTCGCCATCCGCCCGTGGAGATTCTCCACCTCATGGATTTGGCAGGCCAGAGTTGCCGCCGCTCGCGGAAGCGCCAGCGGGAGACTGATATCGAGGTACCGCGCGAACGCTTCCGCCGCTTCGGGGTACCGCCGCTGTAAGCCCAGCACGCGACTCGAGTCGCGCAGATGGGGCGGATTCTCGCTCGCGACACCGGAGGTTCGTGACATCCGGCCCAGCTCCTCGAGCAATTGCCAGGACCGATCGAGTTCCAGGCAGGCCATCGTTTTCTTGCTCAGCCAGTGCAGTGCCTCGTAACCGGCGTAGGGATGGCCGGTAGAGCTCGCGACGTCGATCGACCGCCCAAGCCAATGCTCGGCGTCGGCCGGCTCATATGCGGCAAGATGCGCGAGGCCGCGATGCCCGTGCGCGCGAGACCGGATATCGGGACGATTACTCATCGCGGCGACGGAGTCACATAGTTCGATACAGCGCCTGGCGTCCTGACTCGGTCCGCACAAGGCGATCTCTGCTTTGAGCATCAGCGCTTCAGCGTGGATTTCGCCAGGCCCGGAATGCTCGGCGAGCAACTCGTCGAGCGCCCGGTCGACCTCGTCCCAACGGCAGGTCATGCGAAGGTTCCGAGCCCAGAGCAGCCGGACATCCGCTTCCCGCCCGGGATCGACCGTCTCGTCGACCGTGCATGTCAATGCTTCCGCGCAGGCCCGAGTGGCCTCGAGATGATCCCCGCGTGCCGAAAGCGACTCGGCCAGCAGTGACCAGGCATCGAAGGAGGGAGCATGGTCCACTGCTATTTGCGCGAGTTCCCGCGCCTTCGACACCGCGCCGAGCGCAAACTGTCGGCGCGCTGCCGCCAGCGACAACGCACCAGCCTTCTCGCGATCCCCCGCAGCAACAGCGACCGCCGCCACCCGGACCTGCATCTCGTCGTCCCAGTCCGGCTCGGATTCCAGAACCTCCAGGAACCGAATGTGATGGCGACGCCAACGCGGCGAGTTCGACGCTCCCCGTTCCCGGAGAATTTCCGCAAACAGCGGATGGTGGATCAGGTACCGGTCGTACTTCCCGCGTGGTTCCGCCGGCCGCACCAGACCGTGCTCATCGAACAGCACATGCAGCCGCTCGTACACATCGTCGACATCCATTCGCGCCAGGACGGCGAGGTAGTCGACTTCGAAGCTGTAGCCGATCAACGCGGCGGTCTCGAGCAGCCGCTGATCCTCCGGCCGCAGGAACGACAACCGTTCTTCCAGCACCGCGGCGATTTGCCGTGGCGCCACACCGTCACCCTGACCACCGAGCCGCATGAGCGACTCCGCGAACAGCGGGTTCCCGGCACTCAACCGGACGATCCGCGACACCACTCGCGGCGAAACAGGACTACCGTCCGCCGCCTGCCGGACAAGCTGCTCGGTATCAGCACTCGACAACCGCGGCAGGTCCATGACAACCGTTTCGGGCCGGTACCGGCACAACCGGAACACCGCCCGCTGCAGCGGATGAGTCTGATCGGCCGAAAGAAGCTGGTCGGGCCGATAAGCCAGCACCATGACGAGCGGACCCTCCACGCGCAGCGCGATCGTGGTCAACAGGTCGATGGTGGCGGTATCGGCCCAGTGCAGGTCATCCAGAACCATCAGCACCGGCCCGTCGGCGAGCAACGCTTCGATGAACCGGAGCAGCTGATCGAGCCGGCTGTCGATCTCGGACTGATTCCGCCCGGACGCCGCATACGTCTGTCCGGTCCGCACCCCCGCGGCGAGCAGCTGCCCTACGACAGGGACAGATTCGATCCAGTCGGGAGCATGCTCACCGAACGAGGAGGCCAAGCGCTCGAGCCTCGACTTCGGTCCCGATCGATCTGCAGACGAGGTGAGCGAGCGCAAGCATTCGCGGATGGCCTGGAACGAATCGGAGGCAAGAGAATTCAGCATCGCCTGCCCGTAGCCGGACAACAGACCAGAGGATCCGTGCCGCTGCACCGCCCGATGCGCCAAGGTCGCGAGCAAACTGGTCTTCCCGACACCGGCTTCCCCACGAAGAACGAACACGGTACTCGCCCCGGATTCGACAGCGTGACCGACGCCTTCGAGCAGTTGGGAGAGCTCGTCGATACGATCGACCAGCGGTGCGGGTTCCGCGAGACTCGACGACAATTCCCCTCCAGATCAGCCGAGCGACAGATGACCACGATTCTAATCTGTGATCACGGCCCGAGAACGACTGATCGCCAAAGGATCTGGCCGCGTACGCTCTCGCCCTCCCACGTAGAGCCGTTCGCACGGCAGCCGCGGCAGATCAGCCGCGGACACAGGAATAACGGCGACCGAACCAGCCGCGTGCCGGTAGCGCCATTCAGCCATGAACAACAACGCCGCCGACCGGCACGCCAGGTATTCGAGCCTGATCCCGTGCAGGAAGATACTCAGGCACAGATCCGGCTCCCCCGGCCGCGGCGTTCCCTGCCCGCTCATCCGGCGCAGTCCACCAGCGCGTCCACGACGGTCTTCAAACTCGGTCGGTAGACATCACGCGCCGACACCACCCACCGCCGATAGGCGTCGGCGACCGGACCCGGCAACGCGACTATCGCGAGCGGTGGAACGATCTGCGAGTTCGTACGTAGCAGGGCGCGTGCGTAGAGCGAGCTCTCCTCGACCTCGGGCGAATACCCGGTCAGAAACATGTACCGGCGCGACCGATGCGAAACGACCGGGCCGACCAGAGACCGTGCGGACAGGAATTCACGTATTACTTTCCCGAGCCCATCCGGAGTGGTGACCGCCCGAACCCGCCTGACCAGTCCCCGATAACGCGACCACCCGGTTTCAGAGTCGGTTTGTCGTGATCGGCGTTAGCCTCGATTTTTCGTGAGGGGTGTCAGGTGGTCTGATCGGGTTCGGGTGGTTGTTTTCGCTGTTCGGGGCAGCGTCAGCTGCCCCGAACAGCGGGTTGACTGCCGGGTTCCACGGGCCCGGAGTGATTCGCCTTTCCTGGTTGCAGGGGAAGTTGATGCTGGTCAGGGGGCTGACAGGCGTCCGAAGGTGGTGAAGGCGAGACCGGCCCACGGGTGGTGGGCCGACAGTCGCAGGTGGACGCGGCGGGCGTGGCGGACGAGGCGAGCGGGGATCGAGAACAGCCGCAGCCGCAGTGTTTTGGGTTCCCATCGGCGAGCGGGGTGGTCAGCGAGGGCCAGGATTTGTGTCCAGGCGATCAGGTCCATAGCGAGGGTGACCACGGCCAGCCAAATACGGTTGGCGGCGAACCCGCGGAACGGGAGGTTGCGTCCGCCGGTGTCCTTCGCCGCGCGGATACGGTCTTCGCAGCGTGCTCGGCGCCGGTGTCGTAGTTCCAGGTCCGGCAGGTGCCCGCCTCGGGTATTGGTGACGAACGCTGTGAGCCGGTGCCCGTCGTGGTCGGTGAACCGCAGTTGCGCACCAGGGTGCGGGCGTTCTTTCCGGACGATCAACCGCATGCCCGGTGGCCAGCCCGCCAGACCGACGATCCCGGTGACTTCGGCTACCCAGGCACCGAGCCGCAGCACACCATCGGCTCGCAGGCCGGGATCCACTCGGCGGCGGTGAGGCCGGCCTGCATGGCCGCGACGATATCGTCGGTGAGGGTGAATCCGATCGAGTATTGGACTCGGCGGCGGTGGCAGTAGTCGAGGAAATCGTGGGTGCCGCCTCCGGAATCGGCGCGGACCAGCACTTTGTGCCCCGCTCGCCACTCGGTGACCTGCGGCAGCTGCGCCAGCGCATCGGCGAGGACTTGTTTGTGGTCGTGGGCGGTGTTGGAACCGGCGTTGCCTGGGCGCAGCATCACCGCCGCCGGTTCCCCGGTGCCGCTGCGGCCGTGGTCGATGAACGCCCAGAGCGGGTGGAAACCATAGCCTCGCTTGAATGTCGGCGCCGCGTGTTCTTTCTCCGAGTACGCCTCGGTCAAGGTGGCATCGAGATCGATCGTCAATGGCGCGTAGGCATCGATCCCGTGATCGGGGGCGGCGGCTCCCGCAGATTCCCACGCTCGCGCTCGCGCTTGCGCGCGAGCAGACGCTATGGCCGCCAGCACTTTCGGAGTGTCCTCGGTCAAGGTCGCGATCAGTCGTGACACCGTCGGATCCGAGGCCACCGCACCGAATACACCGGGCTCGCCCCGCAGCACCGCCAGGTCCGAGACACAATCACCACCGACCGCGAGCATCACCGCCAGATCGAGCACGATCTTACCGGGATCGTGCACAGCGCCGGGTCTACGCCACGACGCGAAGGCATCCGATAACTCCCCGGTCAGGCCGGTCTTCTCCGCAGTCCGCAGCAGCACACCTGCCCCGGCCTGCGACACGACACTCGGTCCACCGTCCTCGATTTTCAGCGACGGATACCACGACATAGACTCACTCACCGAAAGGGTGCTCCACAACCTCGATCTTCGATCCTCAACAAATCGAACTATCGCAGGTCAGAGCACCCTTTCGCCAATTCCGGCACTTCGTGCCGGAATTGGCGTGAACAGGGGAGGCTAAGACGGTACTGCTCACGTTGTTCGTATGCGCTGTGCTGACCCTGACTGCGTGTTCCGATGATGAAGGGGTTGCTTTGGAAGAAGACCGAACACTGTCGACTCAACTGGCCGACCTCCGCCAGAACGGTGGGTCGGTCAGCCTTCGCGAGCTGACCGGCGGCGACTGGGATTCCGTTTATGTGTCGCACCAGCCGGTCTCGCGCGACTACGTCGAGCGCCAGGTCGGGGGGAAGATCGACATGGACGAGACGTTCATGCAACAGGGCAATATCCTCGTCTTCCTCGAGAACGGCGAGGTCGTTCGGGCGACCTACGTCATCCCCGATCTCCTTCAGCCCGGTGAGTACTCCAGCAGCGTTCGAATCACCGCCGATGGATACCCTGCGCTGCTCGAGATGTCCGAATAGGGCACCCGAGCACGAGGAAAGGAAGCCATGCTTGCTTCCGTGATGCCGGGCGTACCATCTCGGCCGTGAATCGGGTTGTGGCTGCCCTGCTGGCGCCGCAGACCGAATCGCGTCGGGCTCACTCGGTCGCGGTGGGGCAGCGGATGGAGTCCCTAGCGGAGTTACTGCCGGTCGACCTTCGTGGGGACGCGGTGACAGCCGCCTACCTGCATGACGTCGGCTACGGGCATCCTGACCTCGGGTTTCACCCGATAGACGGTGCCCGGTTGCTGCGGTCACTCGGGTACTCGCCGGTCGTGTGCCATATGGTCGCGTTCCATACGGCAGCGGAGGTCGAGGCGGGAGTGAGAGACCTGAGCCCGGACATATTCGAGGAGTTCCGGCTCCCGAATGCGACCGGGCTCGACAAGGCCGCAGATTTCCTGTGGTGGTCCGACCTGTCGACGGGCCCGAACGGAGAGGATTTCACGGTGGATGAGCGGCTCGCTGAAATCTTGCGGCGCTACGAACCCGGCAGTGCCGTTCACACCGCGATTACGAAGGCGGAACCGCGACTACGTGCAGCCGTTCAGCGCGTATCGGGGTCGATATGAGGTTCGCTCTGCCCAGTCGATGCGCTTGCGCTGGCTGCGGTCCATCGGTAAGTCGGGTATCTGCTCGACTGGCACCCACTCGACGTGCGTGCTCTCGCTGCTCGTCGTGGGGTGGCCACCAATCGGCTCGCCGCGATACACAACGGTGAATTCCTGACGGACCTCGTAGTTGCTCGTGTAATAGATGACGTGGGTCGGATCGGTGAAGATGCCGACAATGCCGGTTAGTTGGATATCCACTCCCGTCTCTTCCCGAGTCTCGCGAACAGCGGTGCGACTGAGGAGTTCACCCGGGTCGTGCGCGCCTCCCGGCATGGACCAGTTGCCGTTGGCGGACCGGCAAATCAGCAGGACTTCCCCGCCACTTCGGACGAATGCGGCTGCGCTCGGCCGGACACTGTTCGCGGCCGGTGCATGGGGGTCCTGATAGTAGTCGATTCGCCGTCCCATGAGGTCAGGTTGCGGTGCGGCCTGTCTTCCAAACAGCCTCGAACGAATCCCATGTAGTAGGCGAAGAGTCGTCCGCCGGGGACCTTCTGGAGGTGCTGAACCGGAGATTTCGACGCGTACGCACCGTAGCTGTGGGTGTTGACCAGCAGCGAGTCGCCGAATCGGTAGATGCTGTTGTACAGCGGGGTGCGATGCGTCCGGATATCTACCATCGGCAGGTCCATCGTTTCCCGAAGATACTCCAGCATCGACTCACACCGCTTCGCCAGCGAGGGCAAGCCTTCTTCACGCCCCGTGCTACGACCTCCGGTGCGTCACTTTCGCCCAGCAGGATCCGAACTCGTACACCAGCACCCGCATTGGCGCGGACGACGTTCACGAAGTCCAGCGACTCGACCAGAAAGCCTCCTGCATAGACACGGGACTGTCCCGGTCGAATGCGCCTTCGGCCGCGTTCAACGAGCCCTCGCAGGATCGTGCATCGGAGCGAGCGGCGTGGCCGTGGGCTTCTACCATGTGGCATCCGGCTTCCAGCGCGGGTAGGCCGGCCGAGCGGGCCGCGATCTGCGCTGCGCGTGCGAGGTCCACCGCATCGCCGGGCCGACCCACGTAGGTCGCCTGGTGACTCATCGCCGCCAGGATCTCCGCGCCCAGCGCGGCGTCACCGGCTGCTCGTGTCGTCCGAAGTGCCTGGATCAGATACCGCTGCGCCAGACCATGTTCCTCGAAACGACCGGGTCGAACCGGCCTCCTCGCCGCCAGTGGCGACGTTCTGAACTACCGTGAGCACGGACGTACCTTCCCGACCGGCGTTGGCGCGCCGGCATGATCAAGACTTCGGACTGATAGATCATCCGGGAAGGTGCGTCCTTCCCGTCATCCACAGGTCTTGATCATTTCTCGGCCGCACGCGGTGTCGTCGGTCGCTCGCGCCCTGCTGCGGCCCGGCGGCGGGTGCTACTCGAAGCGACGGCCTGCCCCAGCGCACTGAAGCCCTCGTGGTCGGCGGTGAACGGTCGACTCGCTCAGCCGAGCCTGCCGGATACCGGTGATTCCGCACGTCGGCCTCCGGAACCAACGAGCACGAACGCCGGTCGGCATGGGTACTATCCATCCTGGTCGGGGGAGCCCCGCGCTGCAAAAGAGGGTGTACTGATGGTCGACGAAAGACAGCGGGGGCAGAACCGCGCCGAGGATTTCGCATGGGGAGCGCACGGAGCGGCCACGCCTCCGAATGGCCCCGCTGTCCAGCAGCAGTATCCCGGTGGGCAGCAGCCGTTTCCCGGCGGTCCGCAGTTCCACCCGAACATGCAGGCGCCCGGTCCAGGCATGACGGGGCAACCACAGCCACACCCGATGGGAGGAGCGCCGCCGCAGCTGTGGCAACACGGAGGACCGTCGTCGCCAATGGGATTCGCGCCTGCGCCCTATCCAGGTATGCCCGGTCCACCGGGCTCCCGTAGCAATGTCGGCCTGATCATCGGGCTCGTGGTGGCCATGGTGGTGGTTCTGGTGCTCACGGTGGTCGGCATCGGGGTCGTCGCATCGAGATCGGGTGGCGATGACGAAGCCGACCCGTGGGCCGGGGACTACTCGCCGGAAGGGGTCACGAATACTTGTCATCTGGTCGATACCACGGTCTTCGATCCATGGGCGCCGGACCAGACGGAACTCGTGCACCACGAAGATATCGCCGGGCAATACGGCGGTCCGTCGATCGACTGTCGTACAACGAACTCCGGACCGAACAGTGCCTACGTCACCTTCAAGATCAATGTGGCGTTCGAGACCGATCTGTATGGGTTGGAGCTCGATCGCGCCAAGAGGTCGGATACCGAAATACTGCCCGATGACTACGTGTTCGGTTCGGTGACCGGGCTTGGGGAGGGCGGGTACTACGGAGTCCGGAATCCTCCGGACTCGGACCGGTATCTGGGCTACACAATGGCGATCAAGGACAGCAATGTCCTGGTCGACGTCGACGTGGAAGTCATCTCGGACAAGGCTTTCGACCAGGCCGAGGCCGACCGGATCTGCCGGTATCAGATCGGGAAGATCCTGGACAACCTCCGTAAATGATGCGGTGTAGCAGTTCAGCTTCGCCCGCTGGGCTTTCGCGAAGGTGGGCCCATGAGCGCCCCGGTGGCAGTTGGCTTCGCCATCGCGATCGGACTACCGCTGCTGGTGATCGCGGCGACGATCTGGTGGTCCTGATCGTCGCATTGTGAATGGGCCACCGGCAGTAGCACTCGGGTACAACGGTGCAGCCCGCATTCGGGAACACTCACCTCACGCCGCGGGGTCGGTCGGCATCTTCAGCAGATGCCCGCCGATGTCGGCCAATAGGCAGAGGAGAAGGAAGAGCGATGAGTAGCTCTCGACAGCGTGGCTCGATGGCCACCTCCCGCCGCAATTCGTGCCCCGATACGATTAAGAACTCGTCTACGCGCTGAAGGCCGCTGTGAATACGTTCCGCACGCGCTTCACCGCTGGCCATCCGGTCGCGCATACAGTGCTGGAGGAAATGCGCGGCGGCCCCATTCGGATGCGGATTCCGAACCGGCATGGGCGGCGTGACCCACGTACTCGACACCACCGGCGTCGCGAGGGTCCTCGGCGATGCTGTCGCCGCTCTCACGACGGGTGCGACAGTGGTGGCCGTGGGGCTCGGCGCAGGCACGCCGCCGGTCGATATCAGGCTATCGGGCTGTACGGCGAGAGATTCGCGCTGCCTGGAAGTGCCGCCGTGCCGGGTGAATTCGATTACGCTTGCGTTCCGGCGGCGATGCTGCAGGATGCTACCTACACGTCGGCCGTCAGCACGTAACAGTAGCTGCGCATTTGCCGATACGCGAGAGCGAACCATTTCCACCCAGTAGATGGAGCAGAATAGATGCGTTCTACGGTCCGCAACGGGCTTGTCGCCGCCGCGATCACCGCGGCGGGACTCACCGCGCTCACCCCGTCCGCCGCCGCCCAGCCCTCCATGTACAACCCGGTGATCACGCCGTGCAGCCACCTGTTCCGCACCCCACTCGAGGCACCGCGCCCCGGCACCGAGGTCTATTGGAGCCCGTTCGGCACCGCCGATATCGTCTGCTTCGACGCCGACATGGGAGGGTTCAGCTTCTATCAGCGTGATCCATGGGGCGGCTGGCACAGAATGAACGAACTGAGGCCCGGCCACTTCTTCTATGAGGTGGTCACCTCGACCGTGCCCGACCAGGCCACCTGGGGCTGAATCGCCGAGCGCGCGTCCCGGATTCGTGGGATCAGGCTGCCGGTCACGCGACGTCGTCGATCGCCGGCCACGGCGCTTGCGCGACGACGCCCGGAGTCGGATCGGTCATCGCCTCGGCTCGACGGTGCGGATGCGATCCGTCGGCATAGCCGACCTCACCCGGCAGCGGTCGGCCCACGCCGCCCGCCTTCCGGCACCGAATTCCCAGCACAGGTCGGCGGTCCACGCACAGACCGAACCGGCGAATTCCGCTGCCCCGTAACCCCACAGCAGGACCACGCCGAATCGGCGTTCGAACTCCGCGCGTAGGTCCGGGTCCAGCGGACTCGACCCGCCGGGCAGGTATTCCAGCGAGGAGAGGTCCTCCGATGCCACGTCGGCGTCGAGCAGCATGCGCAGGATGGTCGGCTGCACTCCGGTCCGCCGGATCCGGTAGGTTTCACAGCCCGGACCCACGGCTGACCGCGAACTTCTCCAGCAGGATCATCCGCTTACCCTGATAGTGCGCGGCGAGCAAACTGGGGCTGATGCACGGTCAGGTGACAGTGTCACCTGACCGTGCATCAGCCCCGTTCGCCGTCGCGGATGTCGCGGCTCCAGACCGCGAACTCGAGTGCGCCCAACACCAGTTCGGTGTCGCAGCGGTCCGAGGTTTTCCAGCCCACGATCCGGTGGAGAACGCATCCCGCACTGCCGCCGGCCAGAACGCGCCCTGCCCGCACGGGATCCTGGTCGCATCAGCCACCCACAACCGGTTCGGCCGGTCCGCGGTGAAGACCCGTTCGACCAGATCCGGTGCCGGCGTTGCTCGTGGATCGGTTCGTGTCGAGGCGATGCGCCACCGTTTCCGCAGGAACGCGCACTGCAATCCGGCACCCCGCATCACCCGTTCCACTCGTTTGCGGCCGACGGAGATGCCGCGGCGGGCCAGCATCGCGTGCACGCGTGGAGACCCGTAGGTGCCGCCGGAGCTGGTATGGATATCGGCGATCTCGGCCAGCAATGCTTCGTCGGCGACCTGGCGCGCCGAGGGCTGTTCCAGGCGTTTGCACCACCAGTAATAGGTCGACGAGGCGATGCCGAGGACCCGCAATACGAGCTCGACCGGGTGCCGGCTGTCCTTGACGAACCGCACGATCACCTCCGGGTCTGGCCGAGCTCCGAGGCGAAATACGCACTCGCAGAGCGAAGGATGTCGTTGACCCGCTCCAGCTCGGCGACCTGTTTACGCAGCCGCTTGTTCTCCTCGGCCAGATCGGACGCCTCCGGCTCGGGCCGTTGACCGGCGTCGGCTTGGCGGATCCAGTTCCGCAATGCCTCGTGATGGACCCCCAGCTGCTGGGCGAGCTTGCGGATCGTCGGCTTCGGGTCCGACTCCAGATACAAGCGGACCGCTCGAGCCTTCAACTCGTCCGGATACTTCTTCGGTGCTGCCACGCGGGGCTCCTTCCTGGCCCTATCGGACCATGCTCAGAGCCCTCCGAGGAAGCGGGGAAACCTCACCCACGGCGTCCCCACCTTGGCCGGACTTCTGGCGCTCGGCACTTATCCCCAGCAGTGGTTTCCCCAGTACGGCATCCGCGCCGCCGCAGAGGCCGGGCCCACCGACCCACCGGGCGCCCGGGCACGCAACCAGGTCACGTTGACCGGACCGATCCCCCGCATGCTGGACGCGGCTCTGGAGTGGGCCGGACAGACCTTCGATACCGCCATCGTGAGCAGGCCCGACGGCACCGTAAAATCGACGTACCGCCCTATCCGCTGGTCGCATTCCGCGAGCTGATCGCCAACGCACTGCTGCACCGTGATTTGGACCAGTGGTCACAAGGGATGGCCGTGGAGGTACGGCTGCGCCGCGACCGTAGTCGATGTGTATCGGGCGCTGCTGGAGGACCGCGGGTCGGTGGCCGGCCGCACGCCCGAATCGGCGGACCTTCGTTCACCGAATGGCTCGACGCCACCTACCCCGTCAAGGGCTGGCCCCGCGGCCCCGTCCGATCAGCAGCCCTGCGGAGCCCGCCAGGCGTCCTGCGCGTAGGTGGTCGAGCCGACCATGGCGCCGATCACGCCACCGATGATCCCGAGCGGGATGGCCCCAACAAAGGCGAGGGGCAGCCCTGCGATCGCGCCGCTCCCGGTCCCGAGCAGGGCGCCCAGACCGGCCCGGAGTTCGATGGAGTCGCCGGGCGCCATGCACGCCGCGATGGGCGCCACCGCCCCGGGCCCCGGGGCATCGGGTGCTTGCACCGGCGCGACCGGCGCGGGCGCCGGGGCCGGCTCGGCCGCCGCGACGCCCACTGAACCGACAATGAGTTGCACGGCAATGACGCTGCCGAGCATGGTGCGGGTCGATATCTTCAACATATGCACGCAGATCCCTGATCAGTCGAAAAACGCAGTGTGCGACCTGAGTAGTCAGATCTGCGACCATAATGTCGCATCGGCCGGTGTAATGCTCGCTTTCGATATCTCGGTCGGAGCGAGCCAGAAACCGCGCTCGCCGATGATCCGGCCTGGCCCGCCTGCCCGTCCTGCGCAGGTAGACCCGGTTTCCATCCTCCCCCATGTCGTCGGCTCGAAGGAGTTGCCGTCCGATTCTCGAATCGGCCGCCGACACCTCGTAGGGCCGGGTCGAGTCTGCCAGAATGCCCTTGACCTGACCGGGGGTAGAGGCTCATCCGCCAGAAATCCGGCGGTAGTGATTCAAGGCAGACAGTGACCCACTATCTGCCGGACACTGTGACTCGGCCTCGCGTGATGACGGTTCCGCGATAGGGCGGATCAGTCTTCGTCGAAAACGAGGATCGTGACGACGATCCCGCTGCCTACACCGATCACCACCGCGTCGAACACGTGCCGTGTCACCGGGTTCCACCCACCGGCGCCGTCGGTGTTACTCCACCAGCGGCTTCCATGGCCGAGGAGGCGGACCAGCGAACCGAACACCTCAGCTGCCTTGGCCCGGTCATAGCGTCCGCGCGAGCCGTAGGCGAGCGTGGTCGAGGCAAGGCCGATCAGCCGGTGCACAGCACCGTCCACATCGATCTCGGTGATTATCACCGAGCCTGCGTCCAGGAGACCGGGCCACGTGGTTTGTCGTTGGCGCGCTGCACACGCTTGTGCCCGGCCCTGCGCCACCAGGCTGCAGCTTCGTCGCTCTGTCCCCGGAGACGGAGGCGAATCGCCAGGTTGTGCATCGCATCGGTGTGGCCGGATTCGGCCGCCCGCTGATACCAGGTGATGGCATCGTCGAACCGGAGAGTCCGGTCGAGCATGACGGCCAGGTTGTACATGGCGTCAATGTTCCCGGCTTCTCCCGCCCGCTGCCACCAACGCTCTGCCTCCTCTGGAAATTGCTCTTCGCACAGCAGGTTTGCCAGATTCCCCATGGCCTCGGGGCTCCCCGCCTCAGCAGCCTTGCGGTACCAGTCATGGGATTCAGTGGCCTGTTTACGCACGATGAGCAAATTGGCGAGGTTGTTCATTGCACCGAGGTGCCCCTGCGCCGCGGCACGCCGCCACAGGGCTTCCGCTCCGACCGTGTCTCCCTGGTCGGCCGAGTGCTGCGCGCTGTCGAACAGAGACTCGCTATTCGCGTCGGTCGCCGGGACGGTCACAACAGCTGCGGTCGTGTTCGGCTGGGGGTCAGGCGCGGTGAACAGGCGTAGCTCGCCGGCGATGTTGACGCTTCGTCGCTGCGGGCGAGGCTGGCTGTTCTGATACAGCATCCGATCGACCCTGTGATAGAGCTGATCGAGGGTCAGTCCGGTGTCTGCCGCGGCGCTCAACAGCGCACCGGTGAAAGCCGTGTAGCGATGACCTTCCGGCGCGAGTGACGTCTCGTCCCGCGCAGAGGACGTGATGGTATAGGTCCCCCTGATATCGATCTGTCCGCCGATCACGGCACCGGGTGAACTCATCGCTTCGAACGCACGTCCCGAGAAGCAACAGTCGAGGATCAGGATTCGGGCGCGGGCCCGACTTTCCATGAGCTCATCTCGAAGCACCGTGAATGCCACCGAACTCCATTCGGGCTGTTCATGGTCGGTGTCGGGAAGTGCCAGGTACAGGCGTCCGCGGCGGTCTACTACACCATGACCGGTGTAGTAGACGAGAAGGACCTCCTCGGCGTCACGCGCAGCGGCAGCGACAGCCTTTCCGACCTCGGTGCTCTGCCCGGGATCGCTGAGCACAGTGCAGTGCTCCTCGTCGAATGCTGCCCCGGGAGCGGTCAAGCTTCGGGCGAGGTCTCGGACATTGTTGCCGGCAGCCGGAATGTCCGGGAACTGAGGATCGGAGTACCGGCTCACCCCGATGAGTGCGGCACGCCAACCGTTTCGATTCCGCATCGCTCCTCTATCGGTTGTCGAGCTGCTCCAGCATGGACCGCAGTGCTTGCGCGACTTCCGGCATCTTGACTCGTTCGGCATCGAGCGTGATCTCGGGGCCCGCGCCGGCCTTGATAGTTACGGCGATCTTGGACCTACGGACAGTGAACCACGTGGTCAGCGACCTGGCGAGCGCGGTGGCGACCCCACCGGCTCCGGCCGCGACGATCAGTACATCGGTCAGTCCACCCATCTGCCCGGGTCGAATTTGTTTCGAGGGCAGATTCACTCTGCCGCGCAGTTCATCGTTGTCGTTGAACCATTCGAGGAGCTGGAAGAGATCGTCGGCGCTGCCGTCCGTCTCGATGGTTACCTGGTCCACAGATTGCGTCATACCTTCCGTCCTTCATGTCGAGACGATGAGCGGTTGGGTTGTAGTTCGGCCCGTATTACGGCCGACCAGGGCCCTGCTGGGCATTGCGGCTCTGGCGGTATTGATCGGCCTCCGGCGTCTCGGTGAACTCGAGCAGTCCATCGGTCACCTCCCGGAGGTGTTCTCGCACCTCGGCGGGCGTCACACGGAAGAATTCACGGCGCCGATTGACCTTGTTTATGCGCTTGTCCTCCAGCCGACGGTGGAGCTCGGCTTCGATACCGGCAGCATCCTTGTCGAAGAACAACGCGTGAACGTCGTACTTGAACGGCACAGACGCATTGCTGAGTTCGCTGATCCGCTCGTACGGATGGAACCGTCGGGTCAACCCGATCTGTACCACGTCTGGGCCGAACGCGCCGATATTGGAGATGACGTACACGTATCCGGCACGGACATCGTCCACTCGGGCCTGGATAGAGGCGATGGCCCGATCCCGGTCCGCCAGCCGTTCGCGTAGCTCGTTCGCGGCATCCGTTTCTGCATTCCCCGCAGCTTCGAGGCCAGAAAGAGCCTGGCGGTCTCTTTCCTGTTGCTGCTCGAGTTTCGATTGCTCTCGAGCCAGTTCCTCCTGCGCCCGGCGTTCCTCGCGTAGCCGATCGCGTTCGTCGCGCTCCGCCTCTTTCTGACGTGCCAGCAGTTCGAGATGATCGGCGGTCAGCTCCAACTCGCGACGACGAAGCCGGTGATAGTCAGGAGCGATCCGTAGTTGCATGGTCGCGCCGAACCGCTCGAGAGTGTCAGCGAGCCGGTCCAAACGGTCGAGCGTCTTGCGTAGCCTGTACGGTTTCAGGCCACGCACCAGGTTCTCGGCTTCTGCATTGTAGGCGCGCAGCATCAGCTTCGAGTACTCGCGGATCATTCTGCGGCCATCGGTGACCGATCCTTCGACCACCCACGTCTTTGGTGCCTCTATCGCGCCGCCGTCCCGACGAGCTAGCGCTTTTATCTCGCCCTGCAGACGCCTCAACTCGTCACGGTAGGCGACGGAGTCCGACAGAGGATGCCGGTATTCGTAGATCCCGATTTCCTGAAGGACGTGCTGCTCTCGCATATCGACCACCTGCTCCACCAGGTCGTCCCGCACTGCCTGCTGCTCAGCGATCTCTGCCTCGAGCTGAGCCTGCAACCGCTGCAGGTCGCCGATCCCGAGGCCGCCGATCTGCTCCAGCTGTTCACGTAACCGCCGGTTTTCGAAGAGTGCGTCGGCCAGCGCATCCGCCTGTCTCTTCGCATATGCGCGAGCTCCGAACAGCGGGACCTTCGACTGGTCCATAGCGCCGGATAGGGCATGGTCCGCGGACATGGCTCGCCGATCCGCCGTCCACGCCTGCCCATCCCAGTATCGCAGGAAACCCTCATTCTGCGGGTCTGGATACCAATCCGGTGGCACCCTGCTCATGATCCCCCTTGCTACAGTTCGCATTTCGAGCATGCCAGCTCAATCCAAAGCTTGCACAGCGAATCTCGAAACAACTCACACTCCAGTGAACCGGCAGAACTGGTGGGCGGTCGAACCACCCATCGCTCAGCCAAGGCCACAATGCGACCCGGAGATCTACTGGACAGAGTCGATCACGACTCGTCAGCGAAAGTGTCCCGGTAGAGGGCGTCGACGGCGCCACCCACCGCAAGGGCGGACCCGAGATCCTGTCGGAGTGCCGAGCCCTGCGCGCCGGGCACCTCGGCAAGAGGCTGCCGACCGGACAGGCGGTGGCGACGACCGCGGGACGACTGCCCGGGCGCTGGGTGATCCACACCGTGGGGCCCGGTATGGTCGGCCACCGAGGACCGCTCGGCGTTGCTCGCCTTGTGCTACAGCGGATCCCGGCGCGTGGCACCATAATTGGGCGCCGAGGCTGTCGCTTTCTCTGCGGTCTCCACCGGCATCTTCGGCTGGCCGATGGACGATTGTGACCGAATTGCCGTCGAGACGGTGGGTGCTGCCGAAACGGCCGTCGAGGATCCGATGGGTGTCACTCGACGAGGCGGTAGAGATGATCGCCCCTGGAGAGGCCATCGCCCGCCTTCCATTGTCAGTGGTGTATCGGGTACTCACACCGATCTGGCTAATCGTCGGGAAAGGCGCGGCGGTTTCGCTTGGTGATGCCGCGTCGTTTCTTCGCGGCGATGCGACGTTCCTTCGCGCCGCGCGAGGGCTTGGTGGCGCGGCGAACGGGCGGCGGAGGGGCAGCGGCGTCGCGCAGTAACGCGGCCAGGCGTTCGCGGGCGGCTGCGCGGTTCTGCAGCTGTGCGCGGTGCTCCGAAGCGGCGATCGTCAGCACCCCATCGACCAGGCGGGTTGCCAGGCGGTCGAGCATCCGGGTGCGCAGCGACTCCGGCACGGAGGGCGAGTTGGCGAGGTCGAACGACAGCTCGACCCGGCTGTCGGTGGTATTGACGTGCTGCCCACCCGGGCCGGACGAGCGTGAGAACCGCTCGCGTAACTCGGATGCGGGTATCACCAGCGTCCGAGTCACGGTCAGGTCTTCTGCCATGATCCGATGCCGTCTTTCCGATTCGCGAGGCCACTATTCCGAGTGGCTGAATGGTGACTCTCTCGTTCACGATAGTGACGACCTCGGGTACGGGTAACTGGCAGCACGCGGTCGTCGCGTTCTCACCGATGTCGCCGACGCCGGACTCGCACGCCTCGCGAAGCCGCGCCTCGAGGGCCTGACCGAAGAGCGAGCGGACAGTACGGTGTCCCCCTCGAGTACTACCGGGAAGTCTCCCGTGGAGTGATGCGACGCGGCTCTGCTCGTTCGTAGCCTCGCCGTACTGCACAACGGCGAGAGGATTTTCAATGGCCATCCCCACCGAGCGAAAACCGCCGATACAGCGGTTCCGGGTGCCGGTTCTGCTCGTCGGAACGATCGTGTTGCTGATCGCCGCCCGGGGGCTGGACGCGCTCGTTTCGGGTGTGCCTGTGCTGCGTTTCTCCCTCGGGATCGGCGCGGCCGCCGGAGCGATCTTCGCCTACACGTGGCTGTCCCGCCGTGTCGAGAACCGGCCGGCGGTCACCGAACTGGCCGCCGCGGGGCGGTGGCGCGGGCTCGGGCACGGCGTACTCATCGGCGCCGGGGCTTTCCTCGCGACGATGCTGCTCGCCGCCCTGTTCACCGACGCCGACGTCACCGGTGGCTCGTTCGGGGCCTGCCTGGGCGTGGCCGGCTCGATGGCCTCGGTGGCGGTCACCGAGGAACTGCTGTTCCGTGGCGTGGTGCACCGCATCCTGGAGGAGCGCACCGGCAGCATCGTCGCGATCACGGTCTCGTCACTGATCTTCGGTCTGACACACTCGATCAACAGCAACGCCACGCTATGGGGCGCCCTGGCCATCGCGGTCGAAGGCGGCGCGCTGCTGGCCATTGCCTACACCGCCACGCGATCGCTGTGGCTGCCGATCGGCCTGCATTTCGCCTGGAACTTCACCGAGTCCGGCGTGTTCGGCACCGCGGTATCCGGCGCCGACGGCGAACCCGGCCTGCTGCGCACCGTCCTTTCCGGACCGGAGGTACTCACCGGGGGGACGTTCGGTCCGGAAGCGAGCCTCTTCGCGCTGCTGTGCTGCCTGGTCCCGGCGGTCTGGCTCCTCCGCAGCGCGAAGCTCGTCACGCCGCGCTGACCAGTTCACCTCCGAAACTCCCGGGATCCTGCCGCCGTGGCACGCCCTATGAAGCTGCGTAGCGCGACCTCGTCCTGGTACACGCGACCCTGAAGTCACGCGGCTGGGGTAACAGCGACCGTTGATCGATTTCGCCACCAGCGCGCTACGCACAAAGACCGGTGGTTATGCCAGTGAATTCGGGCGTCGTTGGTCGGCGAATTCGGGCAGTGACGGGACCTATCTGTACGAGAACCTGGTAGTACTTTCTTCGCGCGTGGAGATTCCCGATGACCGAGGGGGAAGCATCCGGGTCAGCCGGTTCGACGATGAGTCGGCGAGAGTGGAGACAGGCTGGTGTTTCAACCTGGTGGTCGACTATGTCTTCGATGACGAGACTCGTCCGGCTCCCGCACTCGAAGTGGTCGAGGCGATCTGTTCCGGACGCGCACAGGAGAGCTGCCTACTCGACTCCAGCGGTAATTGGGTCGGTGTGCTGGGAACATGCCGACGCCATACGCACCGAATTCGGCGAACCGGTGGATGTCCTCGGTGTGTCTTCCGGGGGTTCGATCGCCCTGCAGCTGGCCGCCGATCATCCCGAGGTAGTACGCAAACTCGTAGTGGTGTCGGCGGCGTGCCAGTTGGGTGCGTCCCTGCGGATCGGTCAGCGTCGCTATGCGGAAGCGATTCTGTCGGGTAGGCGTGCGCTGCATCACATGGCGTCGTCCACCGTCGGCAATCCGATGGGTGCGCGTCTGGTGGCGGCGGCGATGTGGTTGGCCGATCCGCTGGTGCGGCCGAAGGTACCGGCCGACACCCACCGCTTCTTGCTGGCCGAGGACAGCTTCGATCTCACCGCGAGACTCGGCGAGATCGCGGCCCCCACCTTGGTCATCGCCGGCGACCGCGATGGCTGCTACACCACCGATATCTTCCGGTGCACCGCCGACTGCATCCCGGCCGGACGCCTGATCCTGTACCCGCGCACCGGCCACCTCGGCACGGTCTCGCATCCACGTTTCGTGGACGACGTCGTTCGCTTCCTCGGTGATGCGGAGCGGTAGGCGCTGGTGCGTTCGATCGAGCGGGAAGCTGCCACCGAACAGCACATGGATCATCGTCCCACCGTGGCAGCCCAGCGGATGAGTATCGATGCCCGCCGACCCGGCGGCGGGCCGGACCGACGGACGGGGCGACGTCACGCAGGGGCGCCGAGCGGCGGGTGCTCGAGCACGCGGGGCTTGTACTCGACCAGCTGGATGCGGCCGTCGAAAGTGCGGTGGTCGAGCATCTCGAGAGCCACGTCCGGATAGCCGTCGTAGATGCGTTCTTCGCCCGTCGCCCCGGTGATCACCGGGAACATCACCACCCGGAAGCGGTCGACGAGTCCGGCCCGCAGCAGGGACCGGCACAGGCTGAGGCTGCCGATCGTGCTGAGGAGCCCCGAGCCACTCGACTTCATGGCGCGGACCGCCTCGACGGCATCGTCACGGACCAGCGTGGAGTTGGCCCACGTCAGTGGCTCCTCGAGCGAGGAGGAGAACACCACCTTGGACGCTCGCGTGAGCTCATCGACCGACGCCTCTTCTTCGGGCCGGAACTCGTCCTGGCCATCCGGGACCTCGCCGGCGGCGAAGCCCGACATCAGGCGGTAGGTGTTCGCTCCCATCAGGTAGGTGACCTCGGGCTGCTCACCGAGCCACGCGAGGTACTCCGGGCCCTCCAGACCCCAGAACCCGGGCCACCCCACTCCTGACGCGTAGCCGTCGAGAGAGGTGATGAAGTCGACGAGAAGCTCCGGCATGGCGGTGTCCTTTCCTGAGGTGTCACGAGCTTCGACCCGACGGGAGCCACGAACTCATCGGCCGCGCCGTGGGGTAACGAGAACACACGCGCTGACGAGCGAGCGATTCTTGCGATCGCAGATCCGGACATCGGTAGCGGGCAATGGGAGCGGGTAGCGCATGGCAGTCCGGACGAGCAGCTATTCTCCCCGCCAACGCAAGCCATAGAACGCGAAGACGGCCTTGTCCTGCTCCACCACGTTCCGAACACGCCCTGACCCACCAATTCGACTCGGCTCACCGATCGCTCACCCGGACGAAGCAGGACCGGCCAGAGCGCGCCCGCAGAATCAATCGCCGTCAGCTGCGAGACCTCCGGTATGCAACTCCCATCGTTGCCGAGGATCCTACTGACACCGAGCCTCGACCGGCCTCTCCCAGCTCGTGCCCGTGCCCTGAGAGCCGAACTCGATCAGGCACCAACCGACCGGCATACTCGCAGAGCCGCGGGTCACCGAACTGCTGGAGATGGACGGCCGCTGGTGAGTCCTGGTCCGGCCTGCGGTGATGGCCGGTTGCTGGTCGGCTCGACTCCCAACGCTATTGGTTGGTGCGGGAAGTCGGTTTCGTGGCGTGGCATCAGGGACCGCACTGGTCCCGTCACCGGTCGTCGGTGCCACCGCACCGCACCGCCCGTCCGCGGCATCACGCCCACACGTGTGGGTGCTCCGGCAGCCATCGGCAGTCGAATCCGTCGAAACCCAACGGAGTATCCCAGAGCACCACATGGTTGCCGGTAAGCGCGAAGTCGTGCAGAAACGGGGGTCCGCGGCATCGCGATCGGTACGGCGCGAACCACCGCACCCGCGGTATCGGTCACGATGTACTGCACGAACTCACGGCCGGGCATATAAGACAGGGAATGCAACTCACCGTTCCGCGGGTCGTGCTTGGAATGCGCCCCCGCGGTGAACCCCTCCGCCGTAGCTCCCAACTGGCAGAATCCCACGGTGTTCAGCTCGTCGTCCAGCAGCGCCGGCGGCAGTCCACCCTCCGCCATAGCGAATGTCTGCCCCGCATGCTCGATCACATGCACCATGGGCGCGAATCCCGGGACACGCACGAAACGGTTGCGATACCACTCCGCCCGCCCGTCGCGCAGCCGCACCCCGTGCACCATCCCCTGCCCCATCCCCCAGACATGCCTGCCAGGGTCCTCCACGCCCACCGGGTTGGGACCGTTGCGCACGTACCGACCACCGAGTTCGGCCGGGATACGCCCGGTCACCGGCAGATCGTAGGCCGTGACCTCCACCTCTACCGGCGCGAAACAACCTTCCAGATACCTCATGAGAACACCGTAGAAACCGGCACCCCAAAGACTCTCCCGCACAACACAACCACCACGCTGTGCATTAGTACAGACCGCCGCACCGCGTGGCCGCCGCTTACACGCCCCCGGCCAACGGCCGCACTGCCCCTGTCCACAAAGGGCAAAACGAACAACCTCAGGTCGATCAATATCGTCGACCAGCGATGAATGTACCCGTTGGCGTCCAAGAGAACATCAATTGATGAACAAGCCGAAGGCGCCATGGACTGTCGTGCGCGCCAGTTCCCACTGGGACATGCGCTCGTCGGGGAGCAGCGCACCGCCGGCGAAATATCCGTCGCCACGCAATCCGGTGCGCCGTGCGGCCGCCCGGCTCGAACCGCCGATATGAATCGGAAGCGTGGCCAGCGCCTGACGCTCCTCGGCCGTGCCCATCCGGTCGAGCTGACCACGGCCCTGGCTGCAGGGCAAGTCCAACCACCGCCGCAGGTCGACAAACGCCGAATAACCGCAGCTCAGAACCACAAAACCACTGACTCGCGGAATAATTCATCAGATGAAATACGGGCTAGAGCGCAGATAGTGACATACTATCTGCGGTATCTGGCGAGTTGCCCTACCGTGATGCCCCGTTCGAGCGGGGACGACTCGGGAAACTATTTGCGGTAGCAGGGATGGCGTGGAGTCCTTCCATCGGAGGACGCGCATTCGCCGATGCCGACTATACGGTTGGCATATGGAGCCGCCGACCGCCGACCGTCCTGCCCGCGCCGCCGTATCCGCTGGAATTCTCGTGGTATTCGCGGCTGTCACCGGTTGGTGGATGCTGCTCATCGACGGGGTGGGCGCAGTCACCGGCCCCGAGTACACCCGTGGCGCGCATATCGTGCGAGCCGTGGGGGCGACGCTGTTCGTGGTTCCCATGATCGCGCTGATGCTGCGGTTCCCCGTTCGGCTCCGCTGGTCCGATCTGGGGCTCACCGGGTGGCGGCTCGGGGGAAAACAGTTTGTATCCGGTGCCGTCTGCTGGGCGGTCCCGGCGTTGCTCACGCTCGCTGTGCTGGTTGGGGCAGGATGGGCCGAGTTGTCCGTACAGGCGCCGGTGGTCGAGATCGCCGGCGCACTACTCGGGCTCACCGTGCTCGTACTGCTCTACGAGGCGATACCCGAGGAGATGGTGTTCCGCGGATACTTCTTCGCCGTCCTGGCGGGCCGTTTCGCACCCGTCTGGGCGGCACTGGGACAGGCGGCGCTGTTCACCGCCTGGGGCGCGCTGAACGGGGGCCAGGTCTCGGTCGATCGCACGGTTCTGTTCGCGCTGTTCGCCACTGTGCTGGGCGCGCTTCGCGTGGTGACCGGCAGCCTCTGGTCCTGCATGGGCTTCCATACGGCATTCCAGGTGACGGCCCAGTTTTTCAGCGAATCCTGGACCGAGATGGCGTTGCGCGATCCAGATCTGACCGTCACCGCGGTGGCTTTCGTCGCCGTCCCGTTCGCGTCTACCGCTGTGCTGCTGTGGTGGCAGCGCCGTTTCGCGAGAGCCCGCCGAGCCGTGCCGAGCTGATCACAGCGTCCGGAAGCTCCTCACGCGGTATGGACCCGGTATATACAAGAACACCACGTGGGCGTGGAATGTGCCCCCGGGCTCCTCGTCGGGCTCAGCGTGACTTTTCTCCCGCATGCTCCCCTGCACACTGTCGACGATTTCGCTGCGGCCATCGTCGCCGCGGTTGACCAGCGATAACCTGACGCATCAGTGTCCATGAACGCATCGGTTGATGAACATGTCAGTTGGCTGGTGCGCTCGAATGTTCTGTATAGAGGCGGAATGCCCGTTGCGTCAGAAGCCAGGCTGCCCCGATCCTCTGCGCAAGCGCCTCGTCATCCCCGACGATTCTCCGGAACTACCAGAGATTGGAATGAAGTGCCGCCACGGGAACGGCGGGTATGGGCGCGGACAGGCCGGCCGTTTCGAAGGTGTGCGCGTACACGAGTCGTCATGGCCACGCAGTGTTGCACGGCGCTCCGACAGAAAAGGCTAGTCGACTTCTTGGTCTGCAACAGAATTCGGCTTCGATCCTTCGGTCGGCTGATCTGCCGGTGATCCGCGAGAATCGCTTGTGCAGGTGCCTCGATACTCACGCTTGCGCTTACATTCGGCGAAGTAGGCTCGGCCGAAGCCTTGCGCGGGCAGCGGTTCGCCGGCCGAAGCCGGAAAGAGGTGTGGGAGGTGGAGTACTCGGTCGCGAGTTCGACAGTGCGTGGGAATTCATCGCGACCCTGCCCGCGGCGGTTGACACCGGCGCTGGTCTGCGTGCCCCGGCAAGCCGATCGGAGCCGACTCGCCGCCCTCAGGGGGCATGAATACGGCCGCCGCCCTATGCGTTGCACACGTTTTCTCCACATGTGCCGGTGATCACACTGGCACTGACTCCGAAAACCTCATCGCTCCCGCTACTTTCGCTGGTCCCCGGAGCGCCTGCGGGCAGATACCGGGTTCAGGGCGCACTTCTCCAGGTGTCGCGGGCCGACTTCCGTTGTGGTCCTGGGGCCCGCGGCCTCGGCTTCCTGCGGTATGCGCCGAATGCGCACTCGGCGGTAGGCGACCTCGTGAGCGTCGGGGCAGTAGACTTCTCCGCAGCGGGACGGTCACCTCCTGTTCGGAGGTAAGACGCGCTCTCGCACTTGCTCGTTCGCTTTCCGATGCCCCTGGCATCCGTGGGAAGTGTGGCGGGCGGAGATGTACCGAACACCGGTCGGTGCGTCTCCGTCCGTCGCAACCGCACGGACTCCACAGGGACGTCGAGCCCGAAAGCGAAAGGTGGTGAGGTCCTTGGGCCTGCCTCCGTCGAGTGAACCCCCGGGAGACCGCAAGGTCGCCCAGATGATCGTCCGTAAGGGTGTGCCGGCGCTCATGCAGTGCCTGCGTGCCGCGGGCCTGGTGTTGGGGCTGGTGAACCTCGTCGGAAACGACGATGCCGCCAGCTCGGCGCATACCGTGCTGACGGCGATCATCAACCTGGTGAAGACCCTGCTCGGCCTGGAAAACTGACAGGGACCACCTGCTCGAAGGAGGCCTTCGTACCCGCTGGGTGCGGAGGCTTCTTCGTTATATGTCAACAAACGGACACCGCACATATTGCACGGAACCCGTGTGTTGTCCTTGCCGATGGTACGGGATTCTTCCTACTGGAAGGAAAGCAAAAAGTCTGGTTAGCGGCGTAAAACAGACTTTTGGTCTGTTTTACCGAAGCATGCTCAGGGGCTCCCACCCACGCTGACAAGCGATTTCGGACACTCGACCAACACACACCTTCTGTCATGAACTGCCGTAAATCACACTTCTCGATCGTGACGCCTGTTCGGTTACGCGGCCCGCGCTTCCTCGTCTCCGGAACCCACGCCCGCGGATGGCCCACGCCGGATCCGTGATCGGTGACCTGTCCGAGGCGCCGACCGGCGCCATCGTGACGAATACGACGATCGAGCCGGCAACGCCGTGGGCCGCGCCGAAGGGCCGTATGGGAAGAGAAACATCGACCGGCCGGTTACATGCTGTATGCCGAAACCCTTCACCGAAGCCGAACGCCAGGAATTCCTCGCGGGCAAGCATATTGCGGTGCTGTCGGTCGCTGCGACCGATGGACGGCCGCCCGCCTCGGTCCCGATCTGGTACGACTACGTCCCGGGCGGTGATATCAGGGTCAACACCGGCGCGAACCTGCGCAAGGCCAGGCTCATCCAGGAAGCCGGTGTGGTGACCTTGGTAGTCCAGCGCGAAGAGCTGCCGTATCAGTACGTCATCGTCGAGGGCACCGTCGTCGATGCCGAGACCCCGTCCCCTCGTGCAGCGCGGGAAGCCATCGCCGTCCGCTATCTCGGTCCCGAAGGCGGACGCGAGTTCGCCGATCAGATGGACGGCGCCCAATCCGTTCTGTTCACCATCCGCCCCGACCGCTGGGTCGGCCAGGACTACTCGAGCGACTTCTGAGCAGTACTGCCGGCCGACGCCGCCGGGTCGGTGGGCACGGGGCGTTCGCGGTTTCCCGGCGAACGTCCGAGAGCTGCGCTCGGCCTCTTTTGTCCCGCACACGAGCTCTAGCCATCGGGGAGCCCGGCCATATCGGTGTCGATTCGGCGTTGCTCGGCATCACAGAGCTTCCGATAGTGCTCGGCTCCGGTCCGGTCACCGACCTTGCCGGCCGCGTCGGCAGCGGCACGCAACACCACAAGAGGTAAGCCGGGTACCTCGCGCGCCTGACGATCCGCCTCGGCGAACACCGTCTCGGCCAAACCATCCTCCGCGGAGCCGACCAGCAGGAACAGTTCCTCCACATATGACCGGCCCAGACCCATCTCCGCCCATCCGGCCACGCCGTCGAGAGCTCGGCGGCACTCGCGTAGCGCGTCCCAGGCGGCACGATGGTCGCCGGCCCGGCGTTCGAGTCCGGCCAGGGTCTGCCGAGCCGACGCCGAGTCCCGAGCGGTGCCGGCGTACACCAGGCTCTCGCGCTGCACCCGAGCCGCTTCGGCGTAGTCCTCCAGATCGGCCAAGTGGTAGCGGAGCAGGCCCAAGGTGGCCTTGTCCCGCCGACAACCGGCCATCCATCGGTCCAGCTCCCGGCGCGCCAGTTCACGGTCACCCACCAGTTTTGCCCGCCCGACCCAGGTCAGCGGAGAACACCACTTTCGGCATCGCCCGCCAGCGGCGGGCGAACTCGGCCTGCGCCGGTGTGGCACCCGGCTGCTGGTCGGCGGTCGGCCAGTGGGAGCTCATCGTCTCCCACAGTTTTCGCCCGTACAGCGCCGTGCCCGTCGCTCCTACCCGATCGGACCACCACTGGAACAGCTCGTCGCTCGGCACACTCCAACCGAGATCGTCGCCGGGCGCGGTGATATAGCCGTCCAGGCTCACGTTCATGCCGAACATCAGTTTGCGCACAGTGTCAGCCTCTCGTCGGCTGGTACTGGATGTACAGACCAGCACGGCTCGAGGAAATCATCGGTCGGGCCACTCCGAACTCCGGTCCACTCGCTGGAGTACGGGATAGACGCGCTATGGGTGATCGACGGGCTGCGGGGGCCGGGTTGTCCGAGGACTGTGCAGGTCGTAGCCCAGGGACGCAAGACTGCCCTCGCCCGGGGCACCCCACGCTTTTCGTGGTGTCGCCACTTTGTCCACAGAATCGGAGCCGGATCACCAGGTGGCGCATCGCGAGGTAGTCGATGGGGGGTGCGGCCGGGTGGAAATGATATCGGGTGTCACCGCTGGCGGTCGCCTTACGGATAGCGGCACCGGCCGGGCCGGCGGCGACGGCCGACCCGGCCGGCACGCCTCCGGGTCGGAGGCGGACTTTCTACCGTGCCGCCGAAACGGCGGTGAGCGCATGGCGTAGTGCGGCGGCGACTTCGGATCGCGCTGTGCCGCTGTCGTCGAAGGGGTGGCGGAGGAACTCGTGGATCATTCCCGGGTAGCGGCGGACTTCGACCGGCACACCGGCGCGGGCCAGCACAGCGGCGTACTCTTCACCTTCGTCGCGGAGGGCGTCGTATTCGGCGGTGACGACCAGGGCCGGCGGTAGACCGCGATGGTCGGTCGCCAGGAGAGGCGAGACACGCGGGTCGAGTTTTTCTTCCTCGCTGGTCAGGTAGTGGTCCATGAACCAGTGCTGGCCCGCACGAGTGATATTCCCGTATCTCCCCGCGAACTCCCGGATGCTGGCGTTGGTGCGACGGAAATCCACATCGGGGTAGATGAGCAATTGGAAGGCCAGCGCCGGTCCGCCCAGATCGCGGGCCATATGGGTGACGACCGCGGCAAGGTTACCGCCGGCGCTGTCACCGGCGACCGCGATCCTGGTCGCGTCGGCGCCGAAGCTCTCGGCGTTGGCCGCGGCCCATCGGGTAGCGGCGAAACACACCTCCGGCGCGGTGGGGAACTTGTGTTCGGGGGCCCGCGGATAGTCGATCGAGACGACGATGGCGGTGGCGCCGTTGGCGAGGCTGCGGCACAGACCGTCGTGGGTATCGAGATCGCCGAGGACGAATCCGCCACCGTGGAAGAACAGCACCACAGGCATCGGCGCCGTACCGGCCGGCGTGTAGATCCGTATCGGAGTCCGATGGCCCGCCAGTGTGATGACCCGATCCTCGATCGCGGCCACCGATTCCGGCTCGGCGAGCATCGGGATCTGGCGCCGGAATCCCTCGCGCGCCTGCGCGGGAGTGAAGGTGTGCAGTTCCGCGAAGCCTGCCCGCGAGATCCGCTCCAAATATGTCTGCACCTGCGGAGGCAATCCCGAGGTGGGTGTGTTCGATGTGCTCATGCCGCTATCCTGCGACTTGAAGCACGGTTCAAGTCAAGGAGAACAGATATGGAGCTACTCGATATCGCCGAGGTGGCCGACCGGTCCGGATTGGCCCCCTCTGCCCTACGGTTCTACGAACGACGCGGCCTCATCCACTCGGCCGGACGCAACGGACTGCGCCGCACCTTCGAACCGGACGTACTGGACCGGCTGACGCTCATCGATTGTGCGCGGGGAGCGGGTTTCACCCTTGCCCAGATCCAGCGGTTCCTCACCGCGACCCCCGACGACACCGAACTACGCGACCACCTCGCGGCCAAGGCGACACAACTGGACCACGACATCGCGCGGCTGACCCGGATGCGCGACAGCCTGCGCCACGCGGCGACCTGCGCCCACCAGCCCCTCGTCGAGTGCCCCCAGTTCAAAAACACCCTCACCGAGAGCGACGGCCCGCGCCCGGCGCCGGTATCCACTTCGATGGTGGCCGGCGACCAGGTGGCCGGAACCACGTAGCGAGCTCACGCCGGCCCACCAGCGAAAACGCGCACCGGTGGGCAGCCGGATCGGCTCTCAGCGGGCCTGCGGACAACCGATTCCGGCGATGTCTCGGGCCAGGTCCGCCAGGGTGATCTCTACGTTCAACGAGGACACGAGTTCCTGGTCCAGCGGCCGCAACCCATACACGTCACGCACCGCTTCCAGGTCGATAGAGACCTCGTAATAGTCCTCGGCGAAGCGCTGGAACGCTTCGGGTAAGCGGTCGACCAGTAGGTGAAACAGACCTGTCGCCCCATCAGGGTCGGCACGGCCCGAGGGGAAATCGATCGTGCCGTGACGCCAGTGATCATCCGTCGCCTCCCGCTACAAGCAGGCCGTCACGACGGGCACGCCGTCTTCCACTCCCGGCCAGGGCTCGCAGTCATTGGCATACGGGCTCATCAGCGATTCGTGGCTGAAGCCGCGGACATAGGCTCCGGCCACCGAGAACACGATGGAGTACTCGTCTCCGGAGCCGTTGCTCATCGAGGCTGTCTCCTCACCTTCGGCCCAAGCAGTGCTGAAGGAGTAGTACCGGCTTTCCCGGTCCGGGCTCAGGATCGCGTCGAGCATCGCCAGCGAGCGGCACAGGTTCCGCAGGTCGGCGATGGCCGGAAGCCGGCGGGCTACGTCATAGACGGTCACGGGCTCATCCAACCGGATCCCTCCGACATCAGCCGCGCGCCTGCCAGGCGTCACGATCCGTAGCAATTTCCAGAGCGAAACGAGCCAACACGCGGCAGTCGAATATGCGATCCCACCGGTAGGGGCTTATCGCGGATCACCACCTCGCCTGCTTCCGCGTATATGTCGAAGGTGCGACGAGGTAGCCGAGAGCGAGACCACGGCCGGGCCCTGCCTTATGGGTTCATCGCAGGAATCGCGCTACGGTACACACATTTTCCGGCTACCCGATCGCAGTCGAAAATTCATGTATGCCAATCTGTTTCGCCGATACCGTTGAATTATGCGAAAGATCGTCAGGGCCTTGCTCTCGGTGAGCGCGCTGCTGCTGATCGCCGTACTCGTCCTGGCCGGTCCGTGGACAGCGCTGCGCATCCTGATCTGGGCACTTCTCGCCATTTCGGCACTGGCCGCCGGCGGCTTCCCGGCCGTGCTCGCCGGGCACAAGAGCGTGCTGTATCGAACTCCGCCGAATGCCGATGCCGCCCGGCCCCTCGCTCACGAAGACGCCGACGCACCGCTGCCTGCGGATCGGCGAATTCCTTGTGCTGATGGCCCGGCAGTATTGCGCGCCGCTTCGAGCTGCTCCAGAGCCTGAAACGAGAAGAACACCATGGGGCCGACGTCCTCGAACCGACTGCTCACATTGCCGGCGATACCACCTTCCAATGCGAGTTTCCCGACCAGGTCCAGTTTGAGTTGCGGAGAGCCCTCGGCGAAGTCGAGATCCGCCAGATCCACCCAGACGATATTGGGCCGCGTTGTGGACTCGTATACGTAGCGTTTGTTCGTCAAGTCCAGCACAACCTGCCATATGGTTTGCGACGCATCGGGTTTTCCGGGGTCCGGGATACGGAACGGCTGCGCCACATTGCGGATGACGCTGAACATGCTCGCGATGGCCTCCAGCCGGCTGTTCGGCTCGGGCAGACGCTTCGCGTAGTACTCCGCGCGCGCGAAACGATGTTCGGCCACCGTATCGCCGGGTAACGGATCGTCTCCCCCGAGACCTTCCCAGCGCGTGAGCAGTGCGAGCTGCCGGTCGTAGGTGGGAGAGTTCGTCATCACGCGGTAGTCGCGACCGTGGTACACCTTCGGATGACCATCGATGTATTCGATGATCGCCGAATCACCGTTCGCGTCGTCGAGAGCGAGGTGAATCGCCGGTGGTTCGCCGCCCGTCGGGTCCGGCATCCGAACAACTTGAACGTCGGTTTTCTCGACCCAGTCCACGGCCTCTGCCACGGTGGCGAAATTATCGAGGAAATACTGCAACCAGACAGCCTGGCTCAACGCGGGCCGGGAAGTGTCGAGTTCTCCGTAGGTGGATTCGGCGAGCCACAGGATATGCCCACCCAATCCCGCCTCGTTCAGGCCGTCCACCGAAATGATGTCGAAGGCGGCGGCGATGATACTTCCGTAACGGGAAGTCCACTTCAACTTCCCTTCGACGCCGTCGTCGCGGGTGACTCCACGAGGCTGTTTCCACAAATTGGTCATCAAGTCCTCATGGAAGTCCATATTCCGGCCCACCAGAACGGACCCGTTCGCGTCCGGCCAGATCACGCGAGTGCACATAAGTCTCCTGGACCTTTCACAATCGCTGTCGAGTGAGCTGCCAACGAGAAAACTTCTGCTATTTTTCAGCTATTTCCGAGACATACTACAGCTACGCTGAGCCGACGGGGGGATACCAGCACATCGGGCGCCGCAATGTGACGCATGAGGCTACATACCAGCACATCGGGCGTTTTCACGAAGACGGAGCGCTCCGGCCCCCGAGCGAGCGGAAGGGGGAACAGGCATGGGACGTCGGCCCGGTCAGCCCGGCAGCTGAGCACCCTCCGCGAAGTCGGTCGTAGCCGAGAGGTCGGCCCACTTCTCGATCTCGGCGTCCACGGCCGCCCGGCCGGCCCGCACCAGCCGCAGGGCATCGGAGCCGAGTATCAGATGCGCCGGCGGGTCCGGTTCCTCTATCACCGAAAGGATCGCAGCCGCTGCCTTTTCGGGGTCGCCGAGCTGGTTGCCGTCGGCTGCCCGGCGGCGTGCGCGCACCGGATCCATCAGCTCGTCGTAGTCCGGGATGGAGCGTTCGGTGCGGACCATGGAGCGCCCCGCCCAGTCGGTGCGGAACGATCCGGGTGCCACGGCCGTGACATGGATCTGGGTGGTGGCTACCGCGCCGAAAACGTTGACAGCGAACTGGTTGCGCAGTTCGGTCAACGGCGCTTCTTCGAACACCCCTTCGTGGCCGTATCCGGCGTTGGCGATGACGATATCGATCGGACCGACCGTGGCTTCGATGTCGTTCACCGTGGCGAAGACCGCCTCGTCGTCGGTGACATCGAGAATGCGCGCGATGGCACGGCCGGTATGCAGTGCCCGGAACTCCTCGGCATCGGTTTCGCGCCGTACCGTGCCCACCACGACGTGACCGTCCCGGATGGCCCTTCGTGCGATCGCCTGCCCGAAACCGGAACCACCCGCGGCCGCCGCCGCACCACGCCCACCAAGGGTGATCAGCGCGAGCAATCCATCCTCGACGCCGCCGAGAAGCAGCTGGACACGATCGGGTTCGACCGGATGACGATCGAGACCATCACCAAGGCGGTGGGCATCACCCGGGGAGCGTTCTACTTCTACTTCGCGTCCAAGAACGCGGCGCTGGCCGCCCTCGTCGAGCGAACCGTGGCCACGCTACGCGCGGAGATCGGAGCCGCCGACACCTCCGGCGAACCGGCGCTCGCCCTGCGCCGCAGTATCGACCGGACCCGCGATATGTGGCGCGACCACGGCAATGTCATGCGCGCCGCCGTCGAACTCGCCCCCACCATCCCCGAGGTCGACGAGAACTGGTACGCCGCGGTCACCGCCATCCGCGATACGACCCGGTCCATCGCCGAACGCGCCGGCCTCCCCGGCGACACCGGCCCGACCGGCGCGCATGCCGTGACAACCGCCCTCGTCTGGATGACCGAACGCACGTTCTATCGAGCCTCGAAGACCGGAGCCTCGCTCGACGACACCGCGGCGACCCTCATCTCTTTGTGGCTCAACGCCCTGGGCCTGGCGCCGGACTCCCGCACACCGTAGTGGCCGGCGGGCGGGTGCGGTTTCGTGGCCGACCGCCACGGCGAGCCGCTTCGAACTGCCCGGCGCACCACTCGTCGCGAAGCGGTGACCGGTACATCCGCCGCCACGCTATCGTGACGAATATGACGGTCGAGCCACCACCCGAGAACCTCCCGGCGGTGCGCGCCACCGACAACGAACGCCACAGCGCCGCCGCGCTCATCCAGCAGGCGCACGCCGACGGCCGGCTGGACCTCACCGAATTGGATGAGCGCCTCGCCGCCGTGTACTCCAGCCGGACCAGACCGGAACTGGAGGCGGTCACCGCCGACCTGTCGCCCGTCGCCCACGGAGGTACGGAAGACCGCCTGGTACTGCGCGCCAAGGGCAGCAAACTGGTGCGGCACGGCACCTGGCTGGTGCCACCACAGATCGTCGTGCGCTCCGAACACGGCAGAGTGGTCCTCGATTTCGGCTCTGCCGTACTGCGAGCCCAGGAGATCCTGGTCGAGGTGGATATCGAACACGGCGGCATCGAGTTCGTCGTACCCCAGGGCTGGTTCATCGACCTCGACAATATGGTCACCGAATGGGGCCGCATCAAGAACGAGGTGGTCCCGCCGGTACCCGGAATGCCCCGGCTCCGGATCGGCGGCCGCGTCGAGCACGCCGGAATCACTGTTCGTCACCCCCGCCGCCGGCGCTGGTGGTGGCCGTTCCGCTGAGCAGGCACCTGACCTGTCCGGCGGCGTGACCGGTTCGGGGCCACGGTCGGGACAACATTCCACATCCCGGTGCCCGGGGAGGTCACTGGTCACGCCGGTACGGCGGGTTCGCCGACAGCTCGGTTTCCTCGGCATCCAGTCCGGGAGCGGCGCACAGCGCGGTGATGAGCTCCGCGCTACCGCCTACGCCGGTCCAGGGCAGATCGATCTCGGTGGCCACGAACCAGGCCCGGTCCGCGGGCCACATGAGGTTCGGGCTGTTGATCGTCCGCGGCCGACCGGGCAGCACAGGGGCCGCACCCCACTGACCGGCCACCTCGAGCGGCCCGCGGAACAGTAGGTAGCTCCGTGCGGAGAGGTTCAGACGTGGGCCCGCCAGTACTTCGGCCGGAAACGCCGGTGGTATGGCCGGTGGCGGGGCAGTCTCGGTGGTATCTGCCGCCGCGAACGTGAACACGCCCCCGCCGTAGAGATCACCGAACCCCTCCCACAGCGCGAAGAAACAATCGTCGGGGGTCGCGGTCCGATCGGCGAGGATGCGGATGAGCCGCTGGAGAACACCGGGATCGAGATCGCCCTCGCGCTGGTCGCTGAGATCCCGATCGCCGGGATCGTCACCGGGCCGCGGCGGGTGGAACAACCGGGCATATCGCGCAAACCCGCCCGGCCCCAGCGCCGCCACCTGCGTCCACGGCTCATCGCGGTCCGCGAACCACTCCGCCACCGAAATATCGGGCTCATATCGCAACGGCATGCGCACCACAGTAATTCGGGCCGTTGCGCAGGCCCCCGGCAATGCGCCGACGCATAGCGCACGGCGGCCAGGACATACCGGCGTGACGGCCCGTTCAGTCCCAGTAGTTGAAAAGCGCTTCGCCGAGGGTTTCCGGTTTCCAGTAATCGATATCGGCTCGGTCGATATGAGGCCAGGCCGCGGCATCGAAAGGGCCGGCGAGTTCGGCTGCGGTGAGTACTGCGCGAGCGATACGTCCGCTTCTAGGCTTGTGCCTGTGGTGCAGGCAGAGTTCTGGCGCAGCGATGCGCTTCCCTTTCTCGAGAGCAGGCGAGCCTGCCGCACCGTGTCCTGCTACAAGCCGCATTTCCACGATGCGGTGTCGATCGGCGCGGTCGACGAAGGGCGCAGCGTGTTCACCGGCGCCCCCGACGGCCCCGTGCAGCTCACGGCGCAGAGCCTCGTGGTGATCCCCGCCCGCCGAGTCCATGCCTGTAACCCTGTCGATGGCCGGTGGAGCTATCAGATGCTCCACGTGGACGAGGCGTGGCTCGCCGAATCCCTACCCGAACTCGGTACGGGGGCCGAGGGAACCGCCCCGCCCGTACGCATCATCGACGAGCCCGGACGCTACGCGGCGTTCTGCCACCTCAACGAGGTGCTGTTCTCCGACGTCGACCCGCGCGAGAAAGAAGAACTGCTCGTCACTGTTCTCGACGCAGTACTGACCGCGCCCGCTCATCTCGTCGCCGGCACCACAGCCGGTGGGCCGGACCTGGCTGTCGTCGCCCCGATCCTCGAACACCTCCGCACCTCGAATATGCAGGTCTCCCTCGGCGATCTGGTCCGGGACACCGGGCTGAGCCGGTTCCAGTTGGTTCGGCGGTTCCGTGCCACCACCGGCCTGCCTCCCATAGCCTGGCAGACCAACGAGCGCATCCTCAGGGCGCGTTCCCGGCTCCGCGCGGGCTGCGACCTGGCCGAGGTCGCCAACGACCTCGGCTTCGCCGACCAGAGCCACTTCCACCGGACCTTCAAAGCGCGCACGGGGGTCACGCCCGGCGAGTACCGCGCCGGCGTCACTCGCTGAAACGGACACACCGGCCCCGCAATTTCGTTCAAGACGCGTCTGCGGCGACGGCGGCACAGTGGCTCGGTCCGTGACACGTCGAGCACAGAGGAAGAATGAATCAATTCGCTGCTGTGGCCGGTGCCCACTTCCTTGCCCTGCTGTCCCCGGGGCCCGACTTCCTCCTCATCGCGCATTCGTCGATGACTACCGGATGGCGGCGCGCGACAGGAGCGTGCGCGGGCATCGCCGCCGCCAACGCCGTCTTCATCGTCATCGCTTTCGCGGGCCTGTCGATCCTGCGGCCGGGCGCCCTCGCGTTCACCGCTGTCCAGATCGCGGGCGCCGGATTCCTCATCTACCTCGGAACCGGCATCCTGCGCGCGGCCGGCGCCACCTCGATCGAATCGGCACCGGCCGGGGAAAGCGTTCGCACCGCGAGAGCCTGGTGGAAACTTGCCGCGACGGGGTTCGCCTCGGCCGCTCTCAACCCCAAGAACGCCTTCTTCTACGCCGGTCTCGCCGGCGTTGCGACCGTCGACGCGAGCACGGGACAGCTCGTCGCCTACGGCCTGTGGATGTTCGCTGTCGTCCTGGGCTGGGATCTGCTCGTTTCCGTTCTCGTAGGCAACCGCGTCGTCATGACCGGATTCGCTCGAGCACTTCCGGCGCTCGAACGCATATCCGGCGTAGCGCTGATCGTGCTGGGTCTCGGCATTCTCCTGATGACGGCCTACCACTGAGAATCGCCGGCCGAGAACCACAGCGTCCTCGCCAGGGCCCGGGTGCCACCCGCTTTCGGCTTGTGCGAAAGGCGGCATCCTCCTGCCCTGCCCAAAGAAATCCGGGCTGTAACGAGGCCAGTGGATTTCGCGATACTGGGCCTGACAACTCCGCGACCCGGACGGGTGGGGTTCAAGGATACCGAAAAGCCAGCAGGATGGGGAAGCTTCATGAAACGTCGTCTGGTTACCGTGTTCGCATGCGCCGCAGTGGTCCTCGGCGCAAGCGCGTGCGGTGACGACTCCGAATCGCACGAGAACCACGAGACGACCTCCAGTACGGTCGCGACCAGTACGGAGGCACCCTCGGGCGTTGCCTCGACCACGCCGTCGCCGCAGAGCCCGGCACCGGTTCCCCCTCCCGCCGCCGAACCTCCGCTTCCCGCGGCCCCCCCGGCGGAGGAGCCGGCACCGCAGCCCCCCACCCAGCAGGCGCCCGTGCAGCCCGAACCCGCTCAACCCGAGCCGACACTCACCCTGCCCGATTTCGATCCGCAGGCCGGCTACTGACCCTCGGGAAAGACATGATCCGCAAGTTGTTTCGGTATCGAGGGGGGGTGGCCGGCGCTGTGGTGGCGGCCGCGCTCGCCGTGACCGCCATGTACGCACCGGCCGCGGCGGCGCCGGTCGAAAACGACCGGCCCGAGGGCAGAGCTCTGGTGGTGCTCGGTGATTCCTACACCGCGAACTACCCGAAGGTGTTCTCCGGGACCAAGGAGTGCCTGCACGCGCCCACCTCGTGGCCGACCCGGCTGAGCGAGCGAATGGGACTTGCGGGCACGCCGGACTTCCTGGACGCCTCCTGTAGCGGGTCCACGCTCGCTTCGGGCAACGGCTGGCGGCTGGTGCACGAGGTGGCCGCGGCGGCCAAGCAGCAGGCCTTCGGGCCGAAGACCGAGATCATCGCTATTCAGACCGGGATGAACGATGCCTGGTCCCGGACGAATACGGCGTCGATGATCACGTCGTTCCAGTCCTGCGTTTTCAACTTCACCGATGGGTGCGGGCTGGAGGCGGCCGAACAGGGACGGTTCACCGAATACCGGAACGTCACGGGCCGGCTCTACGCCGACCTCATCCGCGAGGTGATCACCTATATGCGCTACTACGCGCCGAACGCACGGATCATGCTGGTCGGATACCCGGAACTGTTCCCCGCGGGGCAGGAGCACGTATGCGTGAACGTACTCGGCGCCGGGCAGGTCGTGCAGCCGAGGGGTCGCGCGGTGACCGAATACCTGGACCGCCTCGATACCGCGCAACGGGAGGCCGCGGAGCTGCTGGGACTCGAGTTCGTCGATATTCGCTCGGTGACCGCGGGCCACGGGCTGTGCTCGGACGATCCGTGGCTGAACGGTTTCTTCGATCCCGCGGCCGATATGGCCGGTATGCCGTTCCATCCGTCGGCCCACGGTGATGCGGTGGCCGCGGAGGCGGTGTACGAGCGGATCCGCCGGTGAGCATGGCGCCGGCCCGGGTCGATTCCGGACCGGATTTCCTCGATACGACGGCGGCGCGGCCGGCGCTGCCGTCGCTGACAGGGGCACGCTGGTGGGCGGCGTTCGCCGTGTTCCTGTTGCACGCCCTGGTGTTCCTCCCGGTGTATCCGTTCCAGAAATCGGAGTTGTTCCGGCAGATCCATCAGCTGATGCCGATGCAGCTGGGCGCCGCGGGGGTGACCTTCTTCTTCGTCCTGTCCGGGTTCATCATTTATTGGTCGTTCCGGCCGGGGAACTCGGTGCCGCGGTTCTACTGGCGCCGGGTATTGAAAATCTACCCGACCCACCTGGTCGCGGCCGCCGCGTTCATCCTGGTGGCGAGCGTCCCCTTGACCCGGCCGGTGGTGTGGGCACCGAACCTCGCGCTGGTCCACACCTGGGTGCCGAAGTGGACGACGGTCGGCGGGCTCAATGTGCCGTCCTGGTCGCTGGCCGCGGAAATCCTGTTCTACCTCAGCTTTCCCCTCGCGCTGCCGCTGGTGCGCCGGATCAGCAGTCGCCGGGTTCCGTGGGCGCTGGCCGGGTTGCTGGTGGCGATCCTGCTGTTGCACACCGCGTACTACCTGTGGGTACCCGGGCCCAAGGGGATCGCGAACACCTTCGCGCCCCGGCTGATACCGGGTGAGGTATCGCCGTATTTCGAACTCCATGCCGCGCCCATCTGGTTCGAACAGTCCGATATCCCTGTCGCTCTGTCGTATTGGCTCAGCTACAACTTCCCGCTCTCGCGGCTGCCCGAGTTCTTCCTCGGGGTACTCGCGGCCCGGCTGGTGCTGGAGGGCCGCTGGCGCAACACCCGGCTGGCGCCGCCGGTGATCGCGCTGCTGATCGCCTATGCGGCGACCTGGGTGGTGCCGCCGAACTACAAGATGTCGGCGCTGCTGCTCGCGCCGATGACGGCCGTGGTGGCCACGCTGGCCGCGCGCGACCTGGCGGGGATCCGGGGGTTCACCGCCTCGCCGCGGATGGTCTGGCTGGGCAATATCTCCTTCGCCTTCTATCTGATCCAGTTCCCGGTGATGGTGTTGATCACCCGCTTCCTCATCGGCGGAAAGCAGTTCGGGCCGCTGGGCTGGCTGGGGTTCGCCGGACTGAGCCTGGTCGTGTCCACGGTGGTGGCGGCGGCGATCTATCACTGGATCGACGACCCCCTGATGCGCCGATTCTCCGGCCGCCGCACCGCGGCGCGGAAGAAACCGGCCGGGTGAGGATGCCGATATCTCGGCCGGTGCCGCGCTACCGCGGGCCGGCCGAGACGGCGCATGCGCGGGGACAGACCATTCCGAACCGATCTCTCCACTTGCCGGCTTACTTCATGTGGTCATCGGCGGAGCCGGCGCGAAAGCAACCGGCAAGCACGCCAAGGAGCGATGGTAGGGCCCGGACCGCCACTGCAGGTCCTCGATGGGGACAGCCAACTCCATCTCGGGTAGCGCATCGAGCAGTTGATCTATCGCCGCACGAGCGATGGTAGAGGACAGATCCTTCGCCGGACAGGCATGCGGGCCGGCACCCCAGGCGAGGTGGGACCGGTTGGCAATGAAATCTCCGAAATGTACTGCGGGGTCGTTGTTACACGCGGACATGCTGATCAGCACAGGCTGGTGGGCAGGTAACCACACGCCATCGATGAGGAGTGGTTGTCGCGGATAACTGAAGCAGAAGTTCGCCAGGGGTGGATCGGTGAACAGCAGCTCTTCCAGCGCGTCCATGGTCGAGAGACTACCGCTGACCATCCCCCCGCCGAAGCGATCGTCGGTCAGCATCAATCGCAACGTATTCAATATGAGGTTGACTGTCGGTTCGATCCCCGCTCCGTATATGACGACCAGTTGGTGAATCACCTCCTCTTCGGTCAGTTCCGCGCTGTGCGCGATCATGCGGGTGGTGATGTCGTTGCCGGGCTCGGCGATCCTGCGCCGGGTTTGCTCGTACAGCGCCGATTCCAAGATCACGTTGCCTTCTTCGGCATCGGCGGAGGTATCGAATACGGCGGCCATGCCCTGCGCGACACGCGCCCCTATATCGGGCGAGCAGCCGACCAGGGTGTTCAGGGTTTCGAAGACAAGGGGGTGCACGAATTGTGCGAGCAGATCGGCGTGTCCGGCGGCGCAGAAGCTGTTGATCAGCGGCACTGCGATTTTTTCGACCAACGATTGTACGGCGTGCAGGTCGATTCCGTTGATAGCGAAAATGTTGGCCGACCGCAGCCGAGCATGTGCAGCTCCGGTATTACGCAGCGCATTCGGCCGCCACTGCAGCATCGGCCGGACAGGACAGTCGAGCGGTACGTGCTCCTGCCAGGTCCGAGGGTCGGCCGGAAAGTGCTCGGGGTCGTGCATGATTCGCTTCGCGGTGTCGTAGGTGAGCACGAGGGTGGCCGGAACGCCCGGCGCGATCTCCACGGGAGCCAGCGATCCGTAGCGGGCTCTCAGCTCCCGGTAGACGCGATGGGGGTCCGCGGCGAATTCTTTGGTGTATAGAGCTACTCGCGGTCCATCCCCGTCGATCACCGAGCTGGGCGCGATCGGGCAACCATCATATGAAGGCTGCGGTGTATCCAACGGCTGAGGCACAGACACAGAGAAACTCCAGACGATTCGACAGTTACGAACGGAATATGACGAGACGAGGTCGTCGGCCGGGCACACGACCGGCCGACGCGGGACACGTCGAGAGAGCGTGTCTCGTGGTTTCGCAGGTCGCAGGAAAGAGGTTGGGCGCAGCAGGCTCTCGGCATGGCTTGTTGATCGGCTCCGACCCGCGCTACCGGCCACAGGCACGATATTGGGTGAGTTCCTAGCCCATGCTCCCTCTCGGCGAAGTGATTGCAGATCCGTTAGCACAAGTTCGCGGTGAATCACACCCTCTTCCGAGGGGAGGACGAACGCTCGGCGGGGATGTTACACGCCGAGGACAAGGCCGTAGCGAAAACTGCGACCGGATCACCCGCTGATGTGAGAACGTGACCTGAATTCACCTATGCGCTCTTCGGAAGAGCGCGAATCCGCGAACCTTGCCCCGGCCCCACCCCCATCCAGCATCTATGTCACAGTGACGGATCCGGGCCGAGGCCGAGGGAGCCGATCCGGTGCCCCTGCGATCGACAGTCGGCTGGACGGAAATGCCGATCAGGGACGGATGGATTCGGGAACCCGGTCCATTGCAATCCAGGGGAAGGTGGCTCATTTCGTCGAACATGACGAGGCTCGGACGGAGACCGGGGCGGTACTCGATCACGGTGAGAGCGGCGTTCGCGCTGCCGAGGCCGAGCCATCGGGCGGGAGCGCGTCGAGCGCGTCTCTCACCAGCCATGCGATCGGGTACGCGTGCGTGATGAGGAGTTCATGGATCTCCCCCGCGTGCTCGGCGGGGTCGGGCGTGGTGGCGAAGGCGATCAGGCGCTGCGCCGAGCAAGAGGTGGGGAGCACGACTGGATGGACCGCACCGACGTCGACTCCCGCCACCGAGTGTGGTTCGAACTCCACGAAGACCTTCTCGCAACGCTCGGCATCGATCGCCGCGCGGAGATCTGATCGGACACCCGGCGGCCCTTCCGAAACCGGTGCGCAACCGGCTATAGCGCCGCCGGTGTCCATGATGCCCAACCGGTTTCGGCAAAGGGACGGCCTGTCACCCACGCGGGGTCACGCTCGGTGGGTGCGGTCAGGGGACGAACACTTCGGCCGTTGCCGGAATGCCCGGCCGGTCGGTGCGCACGGTGAGCGCGACCCGTCCCGGACCCGAGTCCACGTGCACGTAGAACGGCCGGGAACTCGTGTGGCCCGCGGGGATGAAATGGCTCACCGAGCCGCTGCGGCCGGTGTCGAGGTTGCGCCAGTCGACGATCGCCGTGACGTCACAGGCCAGGACGGTCGGCGCGAAATTACCCAGCGGGGAGAAGCCCTGCGTGATCCGCAGTTCTATGGAATGGGCAGTCCCCGGAAAAACGTGGTACTGGGACAGGGGGCCGTCGTAGGCGACACCCGCGGCACTCAGCATACCGACACAGACCCCGTTGCCCAGCGTCCATGCCGGGGCCGTCCGGACCTCTGTCGTGGCGCAGGTCCGGGGTCCGACATTCGACACCCCGAGCTGGCAGGGATCGGCGGCGCCGGCGGTACCCGGCGCTGTCACGGCCATCGCCGCACCGACGAGTCCGGTAGCGGCTGTCGTGACCAATTTCCGTGCGATCGTCATGCACCGATGATCGCGCGCCGCTTCGTATCCATTACATTTCGCCCGGTCTCGGAATCGAGCGCGTATCAATTTCCGGGCGGCCGTGGAGCCAGGAATCGAACCTGCTGTTCTCGCCGGTCACGCCGTAGAATTACGGTATCGAACCGCGCATCGGACCGGCCACCTGGAAGGCAGGCGCACCAATGACGCATCACCATGATCCCCTTGCCGCCGGCATGCACACCGCACACACCTGGTTACGGGCCGTCGCCGACGACCTGGGTACCGAAGATCTCACGTTCACGCTGCGTGCACTGCGCGCATGGATGCACACCGTCCGGGACAGGATGGGTGTGTCCAATTCCGCCCATCTCACCGCCCAACTACCCGATTTCCTGCGTGGCATCTGGTACGAGGGATGGGTACCGAGCCGCGTACCGGGAAACCACGGCATAACGGAGTTCGTCGACGAGTTCGCCGAACGCGCCGGAATCCCGGCGGGCGATGTCGCGTTCACCGCCGGTTGTGTCACCTCCGCGCTGGACCGGATGATGTCGCCCGGCCAGCTGAACCACGTGTTCGCCGTGTTCCCGGATCGCCTCGGCGCCGTGCTGCGCGGGGAGAGGCAGATGGCCGAAGCCTGACACACCGCCGCCCCGCCCCGTGCCCGGGGTCCACCGTGCCGAAGGGACGGATATGCGCACCACATCGAACGAAGTCTGGCCGGCCCTGCGGGTGGACGACTGGGCCGATACCCGCGACACACTGCACATGTGGACGCAGATCGTCGGCAAACTCCGCCTGGCCCGCGCCCCGATGGTCAATCACTGGTGGCAGGTGACCCTTTATGTCTCCGCACGTGGGCTGACCACCTCGGCGATCCCCTACGACCGCGGAACGTTCGATATCGAATTCGACTTCATCGACCACCAGCTACACATCCGGTCCTGCACCGGCGCGCGGCACCGGATCAATCTGGAACCCAAAACCGTGGCCACGTTCTACGAGGAGGTGATGGCCGCCCTGCGCGCGCTGGGTATCGACATCACGATCCTGGCCCGGCCGGTCGAGGTGGAACACGCGATTCCGTTCGCCGAGGACACCACGCATGCCACCTACGACCGGGATCACGCCCATACCTTCTGGCGCCAGCTGGTGGCCGCCGATCGCGTCCTGAACCGGTTTCGTGGGGAGTTCGCCGGCAAGACCAGCCCGGTGCACTTCTTCTGGGGCGCGATGGACCTGGCTTGTACCCGCTTCTCCGGGCGTACCGCCCCACGACATCCGGGTGGCGCTCCGAACTGCGCCGACTGGGTCATGGTCGAGGGGTACTCACATGAGCTGGCCAGTTCCGGCTTCTGGCCCGGCGGCTCGGCCGAGGGCAGTTTCTACGCCTACGCCTATCCCGAGCCCGAGGGATACGCGCAGACACCGATCCGGCCGCAGACCGGCTACTACGATGCCTCCGTCCACGAGTTCCTCCTTCCCTATGAGGCCGTGCGCACCGCCGCGGAGCCCGAAGCCACCGTGCTGGAGTTCCTCCGATCCACCTACGACGCCGCCGCCGTCGACTGGGACCGGGAGATCGCTCCACTGCACAGTGCCCCGGCCACCCCTGCCGCGCCGGCTCGGACAACCTGACCGGTGGACTGCCCCGGGATATCGGGCGCGTACTCGCCGAGGGCCCGCATCCCTCGGATGCGGGCCCTCGGCGTCCGTGTATGTCACCCTTCGAGCAGCTTGCGACGCAAACCCTCCATCGCGACAACCATGGCGGGAACCAGCGTCAGGTGCGTGATCGAGAGCGCGATCGTGGACGCGGTGTCGAAGTCGGCGGCCACGGTCATGGCGATGGTGGCGACAGCGAGCGTCGAGCCGATCACCGCGGCGAGGCGCAGCACTCCGACCCACTTGTAGGACAGCAGCACGGCCGCGCCGAGACCGATCAGCATCGGGACCACGGTCATCATGACGATCCCACCGGGGGCGACACTCTGCCCCCGGCCCGCGTCGGTCGTTTCGAACGTGCCACCGGCGGCCGCGCCGATCAGCCAGACGACGAGGTTGGCCAGGAGAGCGGCGCCGATCGCGCCGAAGAGGGCGACGGGACGATGCAGCGCGGGGATCCGGCCGGTGGCGGTGGTGGTAGTGGTGGCGGTGCTCATGATGATCTCCTGAGGTGAAGCTGTGAAGCTCGGATGAGACCATCCTGAAACCTCAATAAATATTGAGGTCAATCTCCGCGGGCAACGGTGTGATACGGATCCCATCCGGTGTGCTGCCTCCTCCGGTCCGGGCCGCGCGCCGGCGTGGATCGCCCACATACGAGACGTCCGGGTCGTCGCCTACGGCAGCGGGTCCGAGACGATCGGCACATGCGAGCGCCGATGAGTTTCGAGCCCTCAGCAGGTCTACACGGCTATGAGGAGACTGATCTACGGGTTCAGCGTGTCTGTGGACGGCTACATCAACGACCGCGCCGGCGGCATCGACTGGACCTCCCCGGACGACGAGCTGCACCAGTTCCACAACGACCGCTACCGCGAGATCGAGGTCTCGCTGCACGGCCGTCGCATGTACGAGCTGATGGCCGAGTACTGGCCGCATGTACCCGAGAACGCGCCGCGCATCGAACGTGAGTTCGCCACGCTCTGGACGGAGAAGCCGAAGGTCGTCTTCTCCCGGACACTCACCGAGGTCCACTGGAACAGCAGACTGATCAGCGAGAACGCGGTCGAGGAGGTCCGCAGGCTCAAGGAAGAAGGAGACGGCGTCATGGAGGTCGGTGGCGCGAACCTCGCGGCCTCACTGATACCCCACGGGCTCATCGACGAGTATCAGCTGTTCCTCGTGCCCGTGGTGCTCGGCGGCGGTACTCCGTTCTTCCCCGCCCTGGCCGAGCGCCTCCAGCTCCGATCGGCCGAGACGAGGCACTTCGACACCGCGGTGCTGCTGCGCTATCTCGCCGGCTGAGGTCCGGGGAAGGCACGTCGGCCGGACCCCGGGATTTTCGATCACCTTCTGCTGCGCCCGGAACAGGGCATACCAGCGGACGTAGATCTCCTGCCCGATGTTCTCGGCGACGAGGCAGCCCCACCGAATGTGAGGCCGGCACCTCGCCTCACCTTCCGCGGGACCGTGTCGTCGGCCCTCTTGCCACTGCCACGGCGAGGGAGCAGTGTGAAAGGCACCGGTGGCGCCACCGGGGCGCTACCTCGAGCGGAGAGGGGGTGGATCGTGTTCGCGCGATCTACCACTATTCAGGCGCAGCCCTCGGCTCTCGACGCCGGGATTGCGCATATGCGAGATGCCGTTCTGCCCGCGTTACGGGAAATCCCCGGGTGTACCGGACTGTCGCTGCTGGTCGACCGGGACAACGGGCACTGTATCGCCACCAGCGCCTGGGAATCCGAGGACGCCATGCACGACAGCAGGGAGCGGATCGGCCCGATTCGCGACCGCGCGCTCACGATATTCGGCGGGAGCGCGCAGATCGAGGAATGGGAGATCGCGGGTCTGCATCGGGCTCATCACGCGGGTGATGAGGCGTGCGTGCGCGCGACCTGGCTCAAGACCGATCCGAGCCGTCTCGATTCGGCCGTCGAGATCTACAAAGCCGGCATCCTGCCCGCCATCGAGGAGCTGGAGGGGTTCTGCAGTGCGAGCCTGATGATCAACAGGAAGTCCGGCCGCGCCGTATCGTGTGTCAGCTACGACAGCGCCGCGGCGATGCGAGCCGGCCGTGAGCAGTCGGCCTCGCTGCGGGTAGACGCCGCCCGGCGGACCGGCGTCGAAGCTCTCGACGTGCGGGAGTTCGAACTGGCGCTCGCCCATCTCCGGGTTCCGGAAATGGCCTGATCGGAATCGCTCGCCTCGCCGCGGTACACCCGTTCGAGTAGCCCGGGAAAGACATCCGATGTCACAGGCGCGCGGTCTCCGCTGCGGCCGGCCTGCGTCATGCCCGTGGCGGTGGCAGCCATGGGGTGGGTGATCATGTCGTTCCTGTCTCGGCGCTTCGCCGGGTGGCTCGGCCACTGATCCCCCGGACTCCCTCCGTGCGCGGATCGAAAAGACAGCGGCCCGAACCATTACCGGCCGGACGGCTAATATTGCGCAGGTGTCGTTGCCGAGTGATATGCGTGCGTTCAACCGGTCCGTGGTCGAGAATTTCCGCGCGGGCGGCGGGAAGATCACGATGGACGGAATGCTGAAGGGGGCCGATCTCGTTCTATTGACCACCGTCGGCAGGCGTAGCGGGCAGCAGCATATCGTGCCGCTCGCGTACCTGGCCGACGGTGACGACCGCATCGTGTTGTGGGCGTCCAATATGGCCGCGGCCGAACACCCGGTGTGGTACCGGAATCTCGTCGCCGAGCCGCAGGTCATCGTCGAGCGGCCCACCCCGGCGGGGATCGACCTGTTCACCGGTACCGCGCATACCGCCACCGGGGCCGAACGCGAACGGCTGTTCGCGATACTGGAGAACCGGTTCCCGCATATGGCCGCCCATCAGCGGCAAACCGAACGGGAGATTCCGCTCGTGGTGGTGGAACGAGTATCGGGCCTGCCCGCGTAGCCCGCCGCCTCGGCAACCGTCTCGTGCTGTGGAGGTGAGCGGCCCCGATCCGGGCACGAGCGACGTCGATACGGTGCTGTGGGACATCAGCCCGGTCCGCGCTCGGCTCCACCCGAGACCGATCGCGGGCGGCTCCGCGGCATCCGGTCCGGGCTCTCGGAAGCGAGGAGCTGCAGGGCGTGGGCCGAGCTCGAGCCCGGTTCCGTGTCGTATACGAACAGGGTCTGGTCGGGGTCGTCACCGGGCGAGAGCGCCTGGTAGGTGATCGTGACATCACCGACCAAAGGGTGGTGGTACCGCTTCGTACCGACGCCGCGCTCGTGCACCCGGTTGCGGGCCCAGAGCCGGCGGAACTCGGAGCTCCGGATGGACAGATCGCCGACGAGCCGCCCCAGCTCGGGATCTTCCGGGTACCGGCCGGCGTCCATGCGGAGCATGGCGGCGGTATCGGCCGCGACCTGTTCCCACTCCACGTAGAGCTCGCGGGCGTGCGGGTCGAGAAAGACGAACCGGGCCTGGTTGCGCTCGGTCGAAGGCATGGTGTCGAAGTCGGCGACCAGGAGCGCGGCGAGGCGGTTCTGGCCCAGGACGTCGAGTCGGCGTCCGAGCACGAAGGCAGGGCGGAACGCCGTCTCGAGCACGTCGAGCAGGGACCGCGTCGCCGGGTGCAGCCGCTGCGGCTTGGCCGCCCGCCGACGGCGGGCCGGGGCGGGTCTCGCGATCGTATGCAGGTGCGCGCGCTCGGCGTCGTCGAGCCGGAGCGCGTCGGCGATGGCCTCGAGCACCTCGGGGGATGCGCTTTTGCTGCGCCCCTGCTCGAGGCGGGTGTAGTAGTCGACGCTCACGCCGGCCAGCATCGCGAGTTCTTCGCGCCGTAACCCCGACACGCGCCGCCGGCCGGCCTCGGCGATGCCGGCCCGGTCCGGTGTGAGCCGGGCGCGCGCCGCACGAAGGAAATCGGCCAGGCGGGGCTCCAGTTGATCGGGCATGAGGCCAGTATCCCGCTCACGGCCGCCCCGGGGCAGGGCCGAAGGGGGCCCAATTCGTCCCAGGAAAGCGTGGGCCTTCACCAGGTTCTTGCGCCCGCTGACGATGGACGAGTCGCACTTCCGCGGCAACAACCTCGCACAACCTTCCGGAAGGAATCCGCTTCATGTCTGTTTGGATGATCACCGGTGCCGGACGCGGCCTCGGCCTCGAGATCGCCCGCGCCGCCCTGGCGGAGGGCGAGCAGATCGCCCTGGCGGCTCGCCGCCCCGAGCACCTGCCAGAGGACGTCCGCGACCACCCGGACGTGTTGCCGGTGCGGCTCGACGTGACCGATCGAACGCAGATCGCTTCGGCGGTGGCCGAGGTCGTCGACCGGTTCGGGGCGATCGACGTGCTCGTCAACAATGCCGGCCGGGGCCTGCTCGGCGCGCTCGAGGAGATCACCGACGCCGAGGCCCGCTCCCTGTTCGACGTGAATGTATTCGGCCTGATCAACACCACTCGCGCGGTCCTGCCGATCATGCGCCGAGCGGGCAAGGGCAAACTCGTCCACATCGGGTCGCGCTCCGGATTCGAGGGCGAGCCGGGGGTGAGCATGTACTGCGCCTCCAAATCCGCCGTCGCGGGGATCAGCGAGGCCCTAGCGGCCGAGCTCGAACCGTTCGGCATCCAGAGCATGGTCGTCGAACCCGGTGTCTTCCGCACCGACTTCCTCGATACCTCCTCGATGCAACTGCCCGAGGCCCGCATCGCCGGGTACGACGGAACTCCGGCGCACGCCACGCTGGACTGGGCGGAGGAGGCCAACCACACCCAGTTGGGCGACCCTGTCAAGGGCGCGGCTTTCATCTACCGGGTCGCGTCGGGCGAGCGGCTCCCGCTCCACCTGCCTGTAGGGCGGGACGCGCTGGAACGTCGCGCCGTGACGACCGAACGCATCGAGCGCGAGATCGCTCCGCTGCGCGAGGCCTCGGCCGCCACCGCTCACTCCGCGAGCGAGTGATCCCGTGCCGGGCCTTGCCGAGCAGCGCCCGGCCGCCCGGACCGAGCCCACGGCGCGACCGCCGAATCGATCCGGAGGCCGGTGCCCTCCATCACACGATGGAACAGCCACCGAACCGCTCGACGTTGCACCCCCTTGTGACCGATACATCGCAATCCGTGGACGCCCTGTTCGAGCCATTCGATGTGAAATCGCTGCACCTGCGCAATCGATTCGCGATGGCGCCGATGACTCGCATGTTCTCCCCGGACGGAATCCCCACCGGGGAGGTGGCCGAATACTATCGGCGGCGCGCCGCGGGCGGTGTCGGACTGATCATCACCGAGGGCACCTACATTCCCGACCCGGCCGCAGGGCCGGCCACCACGGTGCCGCGCCACTACGGGGAGCAGAGCCTCGCCGGCTGGAAAGCGGTGGTCGACGCCGTGCACAGCGAAGGCGGGCAGATCATCCCGCAACTGTGGCATCTCGGCGTCGCCCGCGGTGACGAGCCCGAACTCAATCCCCACGTCGAATCCGTCAGCCCCTCCGGACTCGGCCTCGACGGTATCGCAGCCGGGCGCGCACTGACCACATCCGACCTGGACACATTGCGTGAAGCCTGGGTCGGCGCCGCCGTCAACGCGAAGGCCACCGGGTTCGACGGTATCGAACTGCACGGTGCACACGGCTATCTGCTCGACCAATTCCTCTGGGAACGAACCAATCTCCGCTCCGACGGCTACGGCGGCACGCTCGAGGCCCGCGTCCGTTTTCCCGCCGAAGTCGTCGCGGCGATCCGCGAAGCCGTCGGCCCCGACCTGGCGATCGTGTATCGGTACTCGCAGTGGAAATCCAGTGACTACACCGCGCGTATCGCGGCGAACCCCGACGAACTCGCTCGCGTGCTCACCCCGCTCGTCCACGCAGGTGTCGATGTCCTGCACCCGTCCACCCGCAGGCACTGGGAACCGGCCTTCCCCGAATTGCCGGGTGTGGACGGTGAGCTGGGGCTGGCGGGCTGGACCAAGAAGATCACGGGACTGCCCACGATCACCGTCGGCTCCGTCGGTCTCGACAAGGTGTTCACCACCACCTTCACCGGTAAGGGAGATTCGAACGTCACCGGCATCGACCGGCTCTTGAAGCAGCACGCCGCCGGCGAATTCGATATCGTCGCTCTCGGCCGCGCCCTGCTCGCCGACCCCGAATGGGTCCGGAAGCTGCGCGAAGGGCGCAGCGACGAACACATCGCCTACCGGCAGGAGCACCAGAAAACGCTGACGTAGTACGCCGGTGCCGGACCGGCAGACCACCCTCCCGGCCGGGAGCCTCGATGTGCTCGCCGTCGGAATCGACCGGTTCGCGCCCACCGTCGACGACGACCTGGACGCTGTCGCGGCCGGTGGGTCCCTGTTCAAAGCCGGCCGCGGCGGTTACGGCTGAGGAGACTGGCGCTGGCGGACCTGGGCAGGAACCAAGGTCAACCGGACCCTCGCCGCCTGGGCCACCGACCTGATACCTTTCCAAGTCGCTACCAACGCGCTGCGCGGTTCGAAATTCTCCGCGGCGCTACCCGCGCATCTCGCCCACGCGACACTTGCCGCTCGCATATCCGACGTCCCCGGAAGCCACACGGTCCTCAGCGAGAAGACGCGGATCACGGAGATCACGCGCTGACGACCCTTGGATCACTACGGCGCCCGGTCACGCCGCATACCGGCAACTTGCCGGATCAACATGGCCGCCGCTCCGAGGCTATGAGCTGCCCGGCTCAGAGATTACGCTGAGAGCATGGTTGGTCAGGACGGAACCGAAGCCTCGGCGGTAATCGCGCTGCTGCGGCGTGGCCACGCCGAAAAGGCCGGACGTGAGTTGGTCCTGGCCACCATGCAGGGGAACTCGGCCTTGTCTGTACTGCGCGATCGGCTCGGGCCGCCCGACTTGCTCTCCGACCCCGTGGAGGCAGCGCTCCACCAGGCGCAGCACGAAATCGAGGCCTGGGAGCGCGAGGGCATTCAAGTTATCCCATTAGGGGATGAACGCTATCCGCACCGGTTAAAGGATGTTTTCGACCGCCCGGCTCTGCTGTTCGCGCGCGGCACCGTTGCCGCGGATGATCTCGGGGTGGCTGTCGTCGGGTCCCGCAATGTCAGCCCGACAGGCCGCGAGACTGCATCGAAGTTGGCGCTCGGTTTGGTCGAACGCGATCTCACCGTCGTTTCGGGCCTGGCCGTCGGTGTCGACACCGCGGCCCACCGAGCCGCCATCCGGGCCGGCGGCCGGACCGTCGCCTTCATCGGCACCGGAATCCGCAAGCACTTCCCGCCACAGAACCTGGACCTGCACCGGCAGGTCGCCGCGCACGGAGCCGTATTCTCCCAGTTCTGGCCGGAGCAAACCCACGACAAGACAACCTTCCCGCAGCGCAACGGCACCATGTCGGGCTACAGTCTGGCCACGATCATCGTCGAGGCCGGCGAACGCAGCGGCACTCGGATCCAGGCTCGTAAAGCCGTTGAGCACGGCCGGCCCGTAGTACTGATGCGAGCTGTTGCCGACGGTACTTCCTGGGGCCGCCAAATGGCGGCCAAACCCGACGTTCATGTGGTCTCGAGCACCGATGAGGCCTTGTCCGTCATCGATGGGCTGCTGGACCGGCCTCGACAGCTCGAGGATCTGCTGTCGACCCTCGGATAACCACGCTGTGCAACAAGTTCCGCACGATCTCCGCGACCTCAGCCGGTCGATGCTGGGTGCGGTCATGCAGAATCCGCTCCGGGAAACACGCGTCACCTGCGAGGTCTGCACCGGACCTGTCGAAGGTTATCGCCGCTGCTACCGCTGCAACCGAGACGCCGCTCGATCGGATATTCGGGTCGCCTCCCGTGTCGTTCCCCTGACGTATGCCTGTGTCGGCAGGCAAGCGGACAACGACATGTACCGGTACAAGGACCAGATGCCGCCGCAGCAGCGCCGCGGGAATCCGTCGTACCAGCGACTGCTGGTACTGGTCGCGGGCTTCGTCGCCGGTCACGCGGAATGCGTCGATTCCGTCGCAACTCTTCCGGCTACACGAATGGCCACGGTCCCGTCGCTGAGCGGCCGCACGGGACCACACCCGTTGACGGACCTGGCGAGGTTCCTCCCGAACCGCTGGAAGCGGGTCGATCTGGTCCCGAAAGCACACGTTTCGCGCATGGAACGCCGGGAGACCCGGCCGGATCATTTCAGTGTGGCCGATCCACGTGAGGTAGCCGGGCGGCATATCGTCGTCTTCGACGACACCTGGGTGCAGGGTGGGCACGCCCAGTCTGCCGCGGCAACGCTGCTGTGTGCGGGCGCAGCGGACATCACTATCGTCGTTCTCGCTCGCCGCATAGACCCCAGTTACCACGCAGACAGACTGCGACCTGCGCTCACGCGCATGTTCGCACCACGCGAGTACACCCTCGAAATCTGCCCGATCACCGGCGGCAACTGCCCTGCGATATGAGAAAAACACGGTCGCCACTTGCTACCAACCGTCAGGGTGTGCCGGCCTTCCGAGAAGGGAAACCGTCGTCGTGGCGGTGCGCATATCGGTGACGTATCCGCTGTCTCGTCATCGATGAGCGCCGAGCAGGTGACCTGGTTCCGGTCACACTACGGCGGTCAGCTGCCTCCACCGGACGCTCCATGAGAGGCCGGGCGAGCATGGCGTAGTCGACCGCAGTCCTGGCGCTGGACCCGAACGTGGCCGACAGGGCTGACATCGTCTCGAACAGGCGAGTGCGGCGACCGGGGAATCACCGCACTCGGACCCACTGCGATCACACCGTCATCGATCTACCGATCGGCCGTCAGGCTGCCGACGAAGCTGTCCCATTCGGCCGGGCCGAAGGCCAGGGCCGGGCCGGCCGGGTTCTTCGAATCACGCACGCCGACCAGCCCGCCGCTCAGGAAGGCGACCTCCACGCAATTCTGCTGGCCGGAGCTCCGACTGCTCTTGAACCACCGAGCGTTGGATAGGTCGGTCATCGTTCCCACTCCTTGCGTGCCTCGAGCACCAGGTCTCTGGACTCGTCCGGCGAACACGCTACTCGCCGTAGCCGTTCCACGGCCCGCGTATACATGGCGACTTCGGATGCCCCTTCGACATAGATCCTGCCGAAGTAGCCTTCAGCGTAGGCCACCGAAGGCTGGCACATGCGTGAGGACGGCAACGGCGGCAGGTCGAAAACTACGAACGAGCCCGTGATCAACCCGAGCGGATCCCTGGTATTGCGCCTCACGATCCGCATCGTCACACTCGGCAACTCCGATACGGCCAGCAGATGAGAGAGTTGGTCCGCGGAGACCGCCGGGCCGCCGATCTCCGCATGCAGCGCGGGTTCGGCAATCATCGCCTCGAAGTGGAACTCACTCTTGTTCAGCAACTCTTGCCGCCGGGTGACCAGATCGAGAGTCAACTCCACCTTTTCCGGCGACATATCCGGAAACTCCGCCCATATCAGTGCGCGGCGATACTCTCTGGTCTGCAATAACCCTGGCATTACTGCGATTTCCCAGGACACAATGCGTGTCGCGGATTCTTCCAACCCGATGAAGTGATTGAAGCTCTTCGGTACCGCCTCGGCATACGCCTGCCACCACCCACCGTCGGTCCCCTGCGACTGCCGTATCTCCCGTGCCAGGTCGAGAATCGTCCGCCGCTCCTCGTCCGTGCTGGAGAACGCATTGCACAGCGCGTTCATGGCCATATCGGTGACCTTGGTCTTGAGGCCGTCCTCCAAGCGGCCGTAGGTCTGCGGCGAAGTCTCCGCGGCGCGTGCGGCGGCGGACTGAGTTAATCCCTCCCGCAACCGCATCTTGCGCAGCTGGCGCCCCAAGGCGCGGCGGGGAAGCATGGACCCACTACCCACGATAGTTACCCTCGCTAACTGGATTGTTTCGATATGGAAGGCTCCGTGGTGGAAAGTCGCGCACACCACGGTATTTCCCCGGTCGCCGGAGCCCGGAATCGATACCGGTCCTGTTCACTGGGGAAGCGCCCCGCGCAGGATGTTCCTCGACTCGCCTTCGGGGAACATCGCCACTCGCAGTTCACCGAATCTGCTGCGGGAGGGTCCGGCACCGTCCATATGCCCCCGCCGGACCCGCACCGGGCGCACGCCAAGACTAACCCCAGGAGTGAAAGATGATGCGCGATCGGTCTGCACCGAGAGCACCGCTGAACTTCCGGATTTCCGGCACGCTGATGCCGTCACCCGCCGCTCCGGCCGGGACCGATATCGGCCGGCCGCCGCTCAGAGTGGAGTGATCAGTTGCGTGAGTTCACGTTTGAGGTCCCCATGCGATATCGGGTCGATGCGGAAATCGCTGTACTCCTGCCGATACGTGTAGCGGCCGTCGCCGCGGACGTCGAACCAGCTGAGGTAGCGCGGCGGGAGCGGACGCGCGTCACGTACCCCGTGCCGGGCCTCGAGATGACCGGAGCCGTCTCGGGGTGCCCGCAGCAACCGGCGCATCCGGTCCGCGGTCTTCGGTGCGGAACCGGTCCACACCTCGTCGGTTTCGCGCATACGTTCCAGATCGCCGACCAGCGGCGCCGCCGAACCTTTCGGGACTTCGCCGAGCACCGCGCAGAACATCGACGCCACCACCGCGGGCGTCCCCGCGCACACCACCACGTTCCCACCCGGCTCGGGCCGCTGCGCCAGCACCACACCCACCGTGGTGTCGACGGCACCGTAGGCACGAATCGGGCCGTTGCGCGTGCCGAAAGCGGCCAGGGTGATCGCCGGGTCGGCGGCCACCCGCAGCGCCGCATCCAGATCGGGATCCGCACCGGCCGGATAACGCCGCGTCAGTCCGGCGGCGAGGGCGGCGTACTCGGATTCCCGGCGCACCGCGGAGACCGGGCTCAGCGGGAACGGGTACCGGTCCCGCCCGGTGACCTGCCAGAGATACATGAACTCATCGGGGGTGAACTCCCATCTCACCGATGACCACCCGGATCTCGCGCAGATCGATCCACCGCTGCCGGTTCCGCCGCGACCGCATCGGCACCGATGGCCGGCGGGACCACCGGCCGGTCCGGGCCGAGCAGTTCCTCGCTCCGATCGGTGATCAGATAGTCGGGGGTCTTGTGCTCCGCATCGTCCTCACCGCGCCGGGCAGCCGCACCCGGCGACATCATCCCCGGCATCCCGGACATGGGGCGCCCACCGCGCGCTGCCGTGGCAGCAGCAGAGGTGGTAGCGCCGGGAGCGGGCCGGCTCCCCGGTGCGCCGGAAACGTTCTGCCCCGGCAGGTGTGGTGTCCCCGGGCTGCCGGGAGTGCGGGGCAAACCGGGAGCCGTTGGGCGAGAAGGTGTTCCAGGGGATGTCGTGGTGTTGCCGGGGGGCGCACCGCGCGGATCGTCGCCCTGGGTGGTGCCGGGAGCGGTCGCCTGCGGCTGGGTGGCGGCCGGATTCGTGGCGGCCGGCTCCGTACTCGCGGCGGTGGTCTGTGGCTCGCCGGCGGTCTGTGGTCCGCCGGGAGGCTGTTCACCGGTCGTCTCGGTCCCGGGCGCGGTGGTAGCGGAGCCGGGTGCGGGCGAACTCGGACCGGCAGTGCTCGGCGTGGTGCCGCCCGGTGTCGTACCGGCCGGGCCGTCCCCCGGCGTATACACGGGCACGAAGGCCGGTACACCGTCACCCGCCGGCTGATAGTTCGGCTTGTACACCGAGTTCATCACACCGATCGCGACCTGACGCTGCTCTTCTTTCCGCCGCTGGAAATCGGCATCGGACGACGGCGAGGCCGCGCCGAGGACCACGGTCACCACCTGCTCGGCCTCGTCCGACACCCCCTCGGTCGAAACCGCCCGCACGGGCGGCGCCGGGACCGAAAGCTTGACCGCCTCGGCCGCGCCGGCCACCGAACCGATCCGGTATCCGACCGCGGAAACGGCGCGTTGCAGATTGTCGGCGCCATCGAAGAAGGTGTCCGCCGCGGTGTTCGCGGCGGCGGCGAATTCACCGGTGAACCCTTCCGAGAGCGCCCGGCCCAGCGCCAGCCGGGAACCGAGCACCTTTGCCGACAACCCATTCGCGATATCACGCCACGCCTGCCCCAACGCGGTAACGAAACCGATGTTCATGGCCTGGACGTGCTCGTAGATCTCCTCGTGGGACAGCCCCTCGAAATGCTCCATCGCGGTGATATACGGCGGGTCCTGCGCATCGTGGGTGATGTACTCCTGCGAACTCGCGGCGCCGTCCCGGCCCTGCCGGGCCAGCACCTGCGCCTGCACAGCATCAGGATGCAAGCCGAGACCGGGAGCGACGATCGGCAACCCGCCCGAGGGCGTATCACTCATCCCTCAGTTCTCCTCCCCGATCTCCCGCTCGATAATCGCGGCGGTCTTCTCGATATCTACGCACGGGTCGGTGCCCTGAATGCGGCCTTCGTGACTCAACAGTTGATCGACGAACACAGCACCCACCTTCGTCCTGATATTCACCGTGCAGGAATCGCGGCGCTCCGGCTCCCGCCCCATAGTCGCTTCGCGCCCATTCACCGTGATCGGTTGCTGCCACGAACCGTTCTTTTCCGTCTCCTCCTCCAGCGTCACATTCCCCGACATCACGGAAAGAACGATGACCTCCGATTCGAAACCGCACACGAGAAAAGTCCACTCTGCCAGGAAGTCTTTTCCCCGCTTTCGGGTCGCGGGGTCGAACCCCGCCTCACGAATCGCGTCGTCGCTGATCCACGTGCACGGGTCGAACACCACGTCCGGACGATCCTTGTTGACGTACTTGCCTTCTTGGGCCGGAGGCTGCAGACGCGGCGCGGTCAGGGTCGACCGCGCCGCCACCGAAGTCGGACTCTCGGCTACCGAAGCGGACGGTTCCCCAGCGCCGGCCACATCGGATCCATCCGAGCAGGCAGCCACCACAAACAGGAGTAGAGCCGCGGCGCCCACCCTTATCATCCGTGTCATCCCGGAATCCCATCCCCAGCCACCAACATCGCCTGGCGGTTCATATCATCGGCCTCCTCGAACAACTGCCCCGCACGCAGATAAGCCGCTGCCATCCGCAACGCGGCCTCCTTCAAGCTGACCAAAGCTTCGGCCAGTTTCGCGCTCTTCTCAGTGAATCCACTCTGCAACTGGGTCGCGGATTCGAATCCGCCGAATCCTTCGGCGCGCAAGCTCTGCTGCACCGTTGTCAGCTCATCGTCCAAACTTTCTGAGAACTGCACGAAGACGTCCGCGCACCGCTGCGCCGCCCCCGCCTCCATCCGGAACGTCCCCGCCCCCGCCTGCTCCCACAGCGCGGCAGCCTGCCCCTGCCCGATATCCACCCGCGTTCCCGCCCTCCGTCACATCGTGCCCACTGTATCGGACGCTCTCACACACCTTCCGGTTCCGCTGATCCGGACCGACGCGCCATCACCCCACCGACAGCCGGAGCTCCTCGGCACGCGGGATCACCTGCTCGTACCCGCTCTTCCATTGCCCGCTCCCATAGGCGCCGGTAAGCAGGACCGCCCATCAGCTCGCGGATCGCATCGCCGCCTGTCGGATGCCGCGAGCCGACCAGCAGGGGCGGGAGCTGCCCATCGGATACGTCGCGAAGCCGGACTCGGCAGCCGTTGTTCCGAGTTCGGAAGAGCGGTGGCCGATATCGGCCGGCCCCACATGAGTGTCGGGTGGTCTCCTGACGCACCCCCGTGCCACGGTCTCCTCCATGCTGTTCACCGGCCTCGGCATGCGGTGCGGTTCGCGACCGCACCGCACGCCTCCAGGATCAGCCGGCCTCGATCAGCAGCCGCGCGAGCCCGGCGCTGTGGTGGATGAACCCGGCGTGACTCGTATCGAGCGTGTGCACCAGGAACTCGTTACCGGGTGTCAGGGCGTCCGCATCCGCGTTGAGCTGGTACTGCAACGCAATCGGGAGGCAACGATCCGCGGTCAGCCGAGGCCGGCACCTGCGCCTACATCAGGATGCAAGCCGAGACCGGGAGCGACGATCGGCAACCCGCCCGAGGGCGTATCACTCATCCCTCAGTTCTCCTCCCCGATCTCCCGCTCGATAATCGCGGCGGTCTTCTCGATATC
>NZ_OZ372436.1:0-4325 GCF_977089955.1 Nocardia sp. X0981
GCGCCGGATCCGGGCGGCCAGCGATACCCGCCAGGGTCAATCGGCCGGCGAGTGGTTGCTGCCGCTGCTGCAGGATCTGACGACAGCCGAAACCCTGTCGAAGCGCTCGATTCATCTGCTGACCGCGTACGCGCTGCGGGCCGGTGCTGCTTCGGCGACCGAGGTTGCCCGAGCTACCGATGTGACGATCACGGCCGCGACGAACCGGGGCGCGTCGAAGATCGCGCGGGAGACCTGGGCGGAGGTGTGGCCCGAATCGAAGTAACCGGGTGGGGGTTCGCCGAGGGCCGGTTGGTGCGTTGCCGACCGGCCCTTTTGCGTGCCATCCCATCATCTTGATAGGGCCGGAAGGGTCCGCATCATCTTGATGGATCTCGCCCGTCTTCCCCTGGCCTCGATTGTCCAGCCCTTCCGAGGAAGTCAAGGGAAAGAGCGCCCTTGACTGCCTCTCCATGGCTTTGGATTCGGCCTGTATCGGGGAAGGGTGGAGGCTGGTCCGGCTGTCTGTTTTGCGAGGAAAGTCCGGTTCCGGCACGAGGGTGCAAGAGGTGTGCCGGAATCCGGACCGTTGTTGATCTTGCTCTAGAGCGGTTCCAACTCGACCTCGTTCGGGGTCGACCATTCCTCCGGTGTGTAGACGCCCTGGGCACCGATTCGGTACCGGATGAGGCACCGGAGTAGCCCTTCCCATCCGTCGTTCTCCACGGCCTCGAGGATGGCGGTATCGGCTCCGGGGATGGCGCGGATCCGGCGCCAGGTCCATGGGGCGAGATACGCGACGGCCGCGCTGCCTTCGTCCTCCGCTGCGATCTCTTCGTCGGACTTCTCTTCGGTGTCCGGCATGAGCTTGGCCCAGAGGCCCGGACTCCAGCGGATTGCGGATCGGCCGGCGGTTGCCTGTTCGTACTCCCACCAGAGTTCGACGTCATCGGCCAGGGCGTGGTTCCCGAAATCGGCGAGAATTCCGAACGGGGTGCGATTGGTATCCCGAGCGTCCTTCATGTCGGCCCGGGCGATCTCGTTGCCTAGGCCCTTTTCCTGGACTTTGGCGACGTAGGCCGCGATGCCTTTGCCCTTCTCGACAGGGACGAGCTTGAGCCGGACGCCGGGTTTGCCGGTGGGCCAACCGACCTTGGCGAGTCCTTTTGCCCAGCGTGCATCGAGCCGTGCGGCCCAGGCGCAGAACTCATCAAATTCCAGGCTCCGGGTGGTCAGCACGAGGATATGCGCGTGCGGGTGCCATCCGTTCTCGCCGTGGGTGACCTCGACGGCCTTGATTTCGCCGAGGATCCCGAACCACTTCTTTTCGGTCTGATAGGCCCGTCCGGTCTTCACGTAGCGCCAGGCCTGAGTAAGCGCGTCGAAGCTGTCCTTGAGGGCGTCGCCTTTCTCGTGCGGCAGGGTGATAGTGAGGAACCAGGCGGCACCGCCGTTGTCCATGTGGCGGGCGACCCCTTCCGCGATCTGATCACCGCGCCGTACTCGGATCTTGGCGGCGCACACTGGGCAGAGCCAGATCCGGCCGCAGGTTTCCAGACCACCGAATCCTGCCGAGGTGTGTCCGTCTTTGCTGCCCACTTTGACGGCGATCCCATTGGCGATCGGTTCCCAGCCGCAGCCCTTGCACCGGTTGATCGTCGTGACTTCCCGGAGCAGGTGCCGGAGGCGGTATCGGAGTTTTCTCCGCGCCCGAATTGGGTCCTGACCTGGGGTGGACGCAAAGTTTGCGTAGTACCAAGTACGAAAGTCGCCCGAGGCGTCCGCAGGGGGGTCCAGAACCTCACTGGAGGCCTGTTCTATCCGACGCCCCTGCCCCCTTGCCTCTGCTCCGCGACGGCCGGGGGCGGGCGTATGGGAGGGGCCTTGGGAGGACTGGGGGAGGGCGGCCACAGTGCGGGCGGCTTTGGCACATACGCGATCGCAGTACCGCCGGGGTCGACCCGTTTTCTGCGGGGGAAAAGGCCGGCCGCACACGACACAGCTCGGGTTGTCCGTCGTCTCCGGGACGGATTGCGCTGATACCATCGATCGGTCTCCTTCAGTGGGAGCAACCCCGCCCGGCAGCGTGCTGTGAGAGGTTCTGCGCCGGGTGAAAGCCAGAGGGCGGACCAGTTGGAGTGGTCCGCCCTCGACTTTGTTTCGGGGGAGCCCGAATTACATCGGTGTGAGACTAGTTCTCGTCCTGGGCCTTTTCGAGGAGCGCGGCCGGTGTGGCCGGAGCCAGCTGCAAATGGTCCTGCCCCACGGGGAGTGCGAATCGGTTGAGCTGCCCGGCGACGAGGTGTTGAGTCATCTGCGATGCGTGAGCGGCGATCCGGGGCGAGCAGAACGGTGTGCGGAAGCGCGTGAATCCGGGCTCATGCTCGGAAGTCGTTGTCGCGCAACCCTTGTAGCGCTGGTTCATGAACTGGGTGGGCATCGACTCGCGGTAGTCCTTGATGCCTTCGCCGAGGGCTGCGACCGCAACGGATTCTTCCTGCACGCCGAGGCAGAGCCGCTGAGTGAGGTTGGCGCGGATGCTGGTTGGAATCGCTTCGGCGGTCGGCTTCTGGGTGCCGATGATGAAGAAGATCCCGACCGAGCCGCATTTCTTCACGGTGTTCGCCGTGATGTAGGCGTTCTCGGCCGCCAGGGCGTTTCGCTCCTTGAGCTCCTTGGACGTGGCTGGGCTGATCTGCTCGAAGTAGCTGTGTGCCTCGTCGATGACGACCACGAGGATCGGCCAGGACGGCGAGGGGCCGACGTCCCAGAGGTTGGGGACCTTGAGTTCCTGGCGGATTCGAGTTTGCCGGCCGATGCGTTCGGCCTCGACGGCCTTGATGAGCCGGTTGTAGTCCTCCACGCTGTCTCCGATGACGGCGAGGCAGCGGTGGCCCATGTCGAAGTAGTCGCCTTCCCAGCCGGTCGAGGTCTTGCCGTCGGCCAGGACGAAAGCGATCTCCTCGTATTTCGACATCGCCGACATCATGCCGAGGATGAGCGAAGTCTTTCCCCAGCGCGGTGCGCCGTAGATGCCGATGCCGGTTGAGCTTTCGATCTGCGCGGTGACGGTCTCACCGAATTCGCTGATCCCGATCGGGCAGAACGCGAGGTGTGAGGGCATCCGAATCGGGACGTTGAGTTCCAGACGTTCGAGCAGTGGATCTGTCCGGACGGCGCGTACCCGGATAACCCGGGGATCGATCTGGTCAACCTTGGCGCGTTCCATGCCCCAGAAGTTCACCAGGTGCGGGAGCTGGCGTTTGAACTCTTCGAGGCCGACCGAGGGGACCGGGCGGAAGTCGATGGTGGCGCCGCGAGCATCGATCTTCACGTCGAGCAGTCGCGGAGTACGGATCTTCGGTTCCGGGCGCCGGGTGTTGTTGCTGAACATGGCCTGTGCCGTGGTAACGACGTCGTCCTTGAGGTAGAGGCCGGTGTGCCGGGCGAGGCGTCGCCAGGTGCGTCGGATCTTGGCGGCATCGCGGTAGCTGCGGCGGGCGTCGCGGTCCTTGATGCGCCAGTACGGGACTCCGTAGCCGAGGCTGTGAACGCCCATGTAAGCGAGGCCGGTGCCGGTGGTGGCGCCGAGGATCTCGAATGTGGTGAGGATGTCCATTTTCGCTGGTACTCCTGTTTTTTCAGTGGGAGAGGGGTCGGCCCGGTCGACTAGTTGGAGTTGTCGACCGGGCCGGGTTTTTGGGTGCTGCCGCGCATCTCCCTCTGCGGGAGATGCTTGCCAACGGGTGTGTTGTCAGCTGTCGGCGGCCGCGCGGGTGGTTTTGCCGTTGGTGGGCCGGATCTCGTCAGCTCGGTACCAGACGGTGCCACCGACGAGCTTCTCCTGGCCGCGGTTGTCCTTGCGGACTTCGGGGGGAACGACTCCGACGACGAAGTTAACGAGCTGGACCGGGGTGTAGGCGCTGACGCCCTGACCGGGATCGGTGTTGGAGGCAACGTTGACCTTGATGACCTCGTGCTGAGAAGCCCCGAACTGGTCACGAAAGCCCGCAACCAACTGGACATCCCACTTCAGTCGGCCATCCGGGGTCCGGTCCTGCTCATCAGGCTTGCCGAACACGGTCTTGGGCTTGGCTTCCAGGAAGGCCACTCCGGTGAAGCTGGCGGCCTGGTCGATGACGAACGTCTGAGGCATGGTGCCGATCCTTTCAGTGGGGTTCCGATTCCGACTCGGCAACTCTAGGGTCTAGAGTCGAGAGCCGATGTCTAGACTTTAGAGCGTAGAGAGAACCCCGTCAAGGAGATACCGAGATGACCAGGAATGAGACACCGCCAGAGCTGGCCGAATGGGTGGAAAAACGGGCCGAGCTGTTGCTCGATGCCGC